>CAWDSD010000016.1:0-64045 GCA_963804935.1 uncultured Actinomycetes bacterium | reverse complement strand
CGGGGAACGGCCACCGGTGCGCTTTCACGCGAATCGTGGCACACGAGCTTCGCGGTGTGGTGAAGCGGCCTGCGATTCTCACCCTCAGGTCAGGATGCACGTTTGACGGTCGCAGGTTCAGCGCGGGTGTGGCGTGGCAACCCCGGCGACGCTACGGGCAGACGGAGCGGAACCGGCGCTGCGGTAAGAGGTCGTGCCACTCCGCGCGCGTGAGGTTGCGGTGCGCGACACGGCAGGCGTCGGCCGCCCAGGCGCTCGGGTCGAGGTTCCAGATGACGCCGGTGCCGTCGGAGAAGACTGAGATTGCGTGCGTACCGTCCGGGAAGGAGGTGCCCCAGCCGCCGGTCGTGCTGCCCGGCAGGGGCGAGCCGACGAGCCGCCCTGTGGCGAGATCCCAGAGGCGGAGCTTGCCGTCGCCGCTCGTCGTCACGAGCTCGCGCCCGCCGTCCATGTAGGCGACGCTGCCCACCAACCCGTTCTGGCCGCCGAGCGTGTGGCCGACAGCGCGTCCGCTCTGCGCATCCCAGAAGTTGACGTTGCCGGAGAGATCGCCGGTCGCGATCGTCTTCGCGTCGGGCGAGAAGCGGATGGTCAGGATCGGGTTGTGGTGGAGGATCGTGCGCTCGACCGCGCGTCGCGCGACGTTCCAGAAGAGGATCTTGCCGTCGAGGCCGGCGCTCGCGAGCAGCCGGCCGTCCGCACTGAAGTCGAGGTCCTGGAGCGTGTTGTGCCTCGTCACCACGTTGCCGATCAGCTGGCCCGTGGAAAGGATGTAGACGCGCAGGAGGGCCGGATCGGTCGGTGTGCCGACGCCGGAGGTCGCGAGTAGCCGGTCGTCCGGCGAGAAGGCGACGCCGGCGGCGCCGGCGCTGACCGGCGAGCGGAGGATCTTGACGGTCTTCCTCGTGGCGATGTCCCAGACGACGGTGTTCGGCGCGTTCCCCGTTGCGGCGAGAAGGCGGCCGTCGTGGCTGAAGGCGAGCGAGACGACGTAGCCGAACGGCCCGTGCAGCCGAGCGACGACTGCCTGATCGGACGAGCGCCAGAGCGTGACGTGGCCGAACGCGGGCGACGTTGCGAAGAGCGAGTTGTCGGGGCTGACGGCGACGGCCGTCGACGCGTTCTGAGCCGGGGTGTGCGGCCCCTCCCCGGCCTCGGGCACCGGGTCAAAGCGAAAGGGCCGCCCGAGCCGGCGTCCGCCGCGAACGTCCCAGACGATCGCGCTGCCGTCGCTCGAGCCGGTGTAGAGGGTGGCGCCGTCGCGGCTGAACACGGGGCCGAGGGCGGAGCCTGAATGGCCGCTTAAGCGCTCGCGCAGGCTCGTCGTCGGAAGGTCCCAGATGCTGACGCTGCCGTCGTCGGAGGTGGTCGCGAGCGCCTTGCCGTCAGGGCTGAACGCGAGCGCCATGACCCGTCCCGGCGCCCGCCGGTTCATCGGTTGCTGCGCGCCCGTCCGGAGGTCGAGGAGCACGACGCTGCCGTCGTCCTCCCCGAAGGCGGCCCGCCCACCGGACGGAGACACCGCTGCCGCGCCGGAGATCGGGAACGTCCGGACCGGCTTGAGGCTGCGCGCGTCGAGGAGGAGCGACCTCGTCTCTCCGCTCGTGACGAGGAGCGAACGCCCGTGGTCGGCGAGACCGACGAGGCGGCCGCCGCCGATCACCTGCGACCGCCGAAGCTCGTGGCCGTCCGCGGTCCTGCGCGCGACGATCACTTCGTCGGGCGCTCCGCCGGCGCAGGAGACGGCCTCGCCGGTGAACAACGTGCGGCCGGCGGCCGTGAACGCGACGTCGGGTATCAGGGCGCTTCTGTCCCGGAGGGCGGTGCGGGCGCGCTGGGTGCGCGCGTCGAGGAGGAAGAGCTCGGAGCCCTTGCGGTCGGCGTCGCTGACGGCGAGCGTGCCGCCGTTCGGGCTGAAGGCGATGCCACGCACGGGGCGCACGATCGCGCCGCAGTAGCTGATCGTGCCGGGGCGGGCGAACCGCAGCCCCACCGGTGCGAGCGTGCGCGTGTCGAAGAGCGTCACGCTGCCGTCGTCGCTTCGCGCCGCCAGGAGGCGCCCGGTCGGGCTGAGCGCGTCGTCGATGATCCGCTCCCCGGCGCCACGGAGCACGGCGAGCGCCGCGGGGCCGCGTAGCAGCGCGGCGAGCAGGTTGCTGCGGGTGGCGAGGGAGCCGTCGAGGTTGACGCCCTCGCGCGCAAGCAGGAGCGACCGGTCGAGGCGAGGCTCCGCGAGCGCCTGGGCGCCGAGGCGTTGCGCGATTGCCGCGGTCTCCCGGTCCTGCGCGGTTCCCCGTTCCGTGAGCGCGACGGCGCCCCCGGCGATCGCGGCCAGGAGCAGCGCGAGGGCCGCGGCGAGGAGGCCGCGTAGCCGCCTGTTGGCGCGGCGCTGCCGGGCGACCTCGCGCGTCGCGGCTGCGCGGCTCTCATCGAGGAACTCGCCCTCGACGCGGTTCAGCGTCCCGCTTTCGTCCGCGTCCGCCCATTCGAGCGTCGCCGCCAGGCGCGGCCCGCGGTAGAGCTCGCTCGACTCTCGTCCAGCGGTCTCCCACTCCGACGCCGCCAAGGTCAGATGGCGGTGCAGACGACGGCCTTGCGCGTCCTCCTCGAGCCAGGCGACGAGTCGCGGCCACTGCTGGAGCAGGGCCTCGTGCACGAGTTCAACTGTGCCGTCGTCGACGACGAGCAGCCGCCGCTTCACGAGCGCAGCGAGCACGTCCGCGACGCGCGCGTCGTTCTCGGCGTCGAGCTCCTCGCGCGTCACACGCCGCCGCGTGAGCGCCTCGCCCTCGCCGCCGGCGACGAGCCTGAGCAGGATCAGGCGGGCGATCCTCTGTTCGTCGTCGGCCAACGACCTGAACGCCGCCTCGGCGTGTCGGCCGACGGCTCCGCGGACGCCGCCCTTCCGCTGGTAGGTGGAGAGCGTCAGCGAACGACCGTCGCGTTCGCGCCAGAGGTCGAGCAGCGCCGTCGAGAGGAGTGGCAGCCCGCCGGTCTCGCCCGCGACGTCGTCGACGAGCGCGTCGACGAGCGTCGGCTCGACTTCGAGTCCGACCCGCTCGGCCGGCTTTTCGATCGCGCGCCGCAGTTCGGCCGCGCTCATCGGCCCAAGGAGGACGTGGTTCGGTCCTACAAGATCCGCGAGCTCGACGTAGGGCGCGAGTTGCCCGAAGAAGTCGGCGCGCAGCGCGACCAAGATGAGCGCGCGGCGCTCCGGGTCCCACGCGGCGTCGACGAGCGCGTCCACGAACGCACGCCGGTCGTCTTCCACGACCGACGGTGCGAACAGCTCCTCGAGCTGGTCGACAGCGAGCACGAGCCGCTCCCCGTGGGGTACGCCTTCGAGAGCGCCAACGAGGTCGGCCAACGACCGCTCACCGGGGCGCACGAGCATCCACTCTTGCCCAAGCGCCGGCAGCAGGCCGGCGCGGAGGAGCGAGGACTTGCCGCTGCCCGATGGCCCGACGATGGCGAGCAGCGCCGTGTCCGCGAGCCGAGCCACGAGCTCGTCGACGAGCCGCTCGCGGCCGAAGAAGAACTCCGCGTCAGTCGGCTCGAACGGCGCTAGGCCCTTGAACGGACAGACCTCCCGAAGCGGTGACGGCGCACTCCCGCGCCCGACGACGGAGATGTTCAACGCCGGGTCCTGCACGAGGATCGCCCGTTCGAGCTGCTGGAGCTCCACCCCGGGCTTGAGGCCCAGCTCTTTGTCCATCAGCGTCCTCGTGTGCCGATAGACCTCGAGCCCTTCCGCCTGGCGGCCGCAGCGGTAGAGCGTGAGCATCAGCTGGGCGCGAAAGTGTTCGCGGTACGGGTGCTCGGCCACCAGCGCCTCGAGCTCGGGGACGAGGGCGAGGTGGCGGCCCAGCGCCAGTTCGGCGTCGATCCGCTGCTCGACCGCCGCCAGCCGAAGCTCTTCCAGCCGCTCCGCTTCGACCTGCGCGAGTCGCTCGAACTCGAGATCGCCCAGCGCCCGTCCGTACCACAGGGCTTCCGCCGAGCGCAGGGCCGCCGCAGCCGAAGTTGCATCGCCGGTCGCGAGCGCTTCCCGCCCGTCCGCGGCGAGCCGCTCGAAGATCTCGAGGTCGAGCTCGCCGGGTTCGACTCGCAGCAGGTATCCGCCTCCGCGGGCGGCGAGACGCGGCTCGTCGCCGGCTGCCGCACTGAGCACTCGACGGAGCCGCGAGACGTGGTTCCGGAGTGCGTGATCGGCAGAGTTGACGCTCTGCTCGGCGAAGAGCTCCCCGATCAGCCGTTCGCGGGAGACGACGCGGTTCGCATCGAGCAGGAGCAGGGCGAGGAGCGCGCGCTGCTTCGGGCCCCCTGCGGGGACGGCGACGCCGTCCACCCGCACCGTGAGCGGCCCCAGCACCCTGAACTCGAGACGGCCTGCTGCCATCGTGCCGATAGTTTCGACGGCCGGAGCTCCCCCTGCCAAGCCGCTGACACGCGCTTGGGGCAGCTTTGGGACGTCTGCTCGCAAGGCTGGTGGCGATGTTGTTCACCGCCAAGTGCTTCTGGCCCGGCGCGACGGAGAGCGAGATCCGGCTCGCCGTCACGCGGGCCGCAAGCGGCAATCAGCAGACCGAAGCGGTCCTGCGCGCGGCCTTGTACCTCCCGCGCGACGAGCTCCTCCTCTGCCTGTTCGACTCGGATTCGCGCGACGGCGTGAAGCGGGCGAGCGAGCAGGCCGGGCTCCCGTGCGAGCGAGTGATCGAGACCGTCTGGGTCGAGCCGGTCGACCGGAAGGGAGAACGATGTTCAAGGGAAGACTGATCACCTTCGCGGCCTCTTCGGCGCTCATCGCTGGGTTCGCGCTGCCGGCACTTGCGGCGAGTCCGCGGCAGCTCCCGAGGCTCGCCGCTCGGACCCCCAAGCACGACGCTTACGGACTCGACGTGCGACGAGCCGCCGGCGTGTACGACCTCAGTCCCCCGGCGCTGAAAGCGGGCACCGCCTACACGGCCGGGTTTTTTCCGCTCGCCCTTCGCGTAACGCCCCCCGACGGGAGCTGGCTCGGCGGACAGGGGCAATCGTTCGCGAGCCGCACGCAATCGCCTGCCTTCGGCTGGATCGAGCTCCTGTCGTCGCCTGCGGGTCGGCCGCGCGGCGCCATCTTCGCGGTCACGTCCTACGGCCACACTCCGTCGGTGGCGGCGACGGTTGCCGGGCTTCGAAGCCGCGGCGCCGGTGCCACCTACCAGGCGGCGACATCGGTCAGGCTCGTCGGCCTCTCCGGCACTCAGTTCGATGGCACGGTGGTCGGACCGAGCCATACCTTCGTCCCGTTCAGCCCTCCGGCCCACACCGCGAGGTTCGTCCCCGATGCCTTCAAGCTCTACCAGGGTGAGGTTTTCCGGATCGTCGTGCTGAACGTCAAAGGCAAGACCGTCGTCTTCTTCCTCGAGAACGCAACGCTCCCGGCCGGGCAGTTTCCTGCGTTTCTCAGCTCCGCGAACCGGATCCTCGGCTCGCTCGGATTGGCGAGCTAGGGCAGCTGTGACAAGCCACAAGAAGGGAGAATGAGATGAAGCGCCTGTTCTTTGTCCTCTCGCTCGCGCTGACCTCAGTCGGAGCGACCGCCACGACCGGCGGTTCCGCGCATGGAACAGGCAGCCTGTGCGTCGGCAACCGGCCGGGCTGCTTCGCAACCATCCAGGCCGCACTGGACGCGGCGCCGGACGGAGCCACGATCAGGATCCTCGCCGGCACCTTCTCGGGCGGGATCACGATCGAGAAGAGCGTCCAGCTCAAAGGCGCCGGTGCCCCGCGGACGATCGTCCACGGCGGGGGGCCGGTACTGACGATCGGCGTCGGCGGCGCCGCGACCGAGCCGACCGTCTCGATCTCCGGCCTCATGATCACCGGGGGCGTCAATACGGGTGACGGAACCGTCGCGTTCGGCGGTGGGATCCTCATCCCCCGCGCGGCGGGCGGCAGCACCGGCGCAACAGTCACCATCACGGACAGCGCGATCGTCGGCAACCGTGCGACGCCGACGGTCGCGGCTCCAATCGGGCCGCCGTGTCCCAGCGGGCCGTGCGGGTTCGCACGCGGGGACGGCGGTGGGATCTGGAACGCGGGCGACCTCACGCTGCGTCGCACCAAGGTCGCACAGAACGAGGCGGGAGGCGCCGTGGCCAGCGACGCGCACGGCGGCGGGATCTGGAGCGCCGGCGTGGCGTCGCTGAGGATCCGGGCCTCCGCCTTCGTCGACAACGCGACTCGGGTCGTGCCGCCCAACGGCCGCTTCGCAGTCGGCGGCGGCGTGCACATCCAGGACGGCGGCGGCCTCCAGATCGAGGACAGCGTGATCAGCGGCAACAGCGTCAGCCTGACCAGCGAGCTGCCCGGCGGGATCGAGGGAGGCATGATCGCGAACGGCGGCGGCATCCACGTCGGGGATGGCAGCAACGTCACGATCGAGCGGACCCGGATCGACGGGAACAGCCTCCTCGTCGACGACGTCAACGGCCAGCCGTCCGGCTTCGACGCCGGGATGATCGAAGGCGTCAGCACCCTGGTGTTGCGGAACAGCACCGTCAACGGCAATAGAGTCACCGCTCGCATTGCCGCGACCGACGACAACGGCGGCAGCGGGGGCGCGCTCGAGCTCGACGGAGCCGCCACCCTCGAGAACGTGCGCGTTGTCGGTAACAGCACGACGGTGAGCGCGACGCGCAACGCGGCGGCGTACGGGGCCTTCCAAGTGTTCGGGCAGGGCGGCTCCGTGGTGATCCGCGATTCGACGATCAGTGGGAACGCGGTCCGCTCGTCCAGCGTCGAGGGCGATGCCACCGCCCAAGGCGCCGGCCTGATCAACAACGGGCTTCTCGAGCTCCACTCGGTGCGCATCAGCGACAACATCGCGCGCGCGACGGGGCCGTCCGGCTTCGCGCAGGGCGGAGGGATCTGGAACGGATTGCTCTTCGTCCCTACGCCGGTGCAGCTGCGACTCGTCGACACCGTCGTGACGAGGAACTCCGTTGAGGCGAGCAGCGGCCTCGCTGCTCTCGGCGGCGGCGTCTATACCGCATTCCCGATCGAGGCGACGCGCACTCGAATCGCGGGCAACAGGCCGGACGACTGCTTCGGCTGCTGAGCGTCGTTGGCAGTTCGAGGGAGGCAGGGGCCCAGGTCCCTGCCTCCCGGGCGGCTACGCGCTGCGGCTTCGCGCGAATGTATTCCGCAACCTGCTCGCGTGAGTTGACGAGCCACCAGTGTCAGTCGCAAACGATCACAGATGGGCCGCGCGAACGAGCTCGTAAAGCGGCAACGCGACGAAGCTCGACCTGGAGTTGGGGGTTCGAGAGTGCCCGTTTAGTTCCACTCCCTCGGCATCCCTCCTGGTCACTAGCCATGAGGCTTAACTCGATGGGGTGCTGGCCGTGTCACCTGAGTAGCGCGACAGGCCGTTACCTCATAAGGGGTGGGCAGTACAGCCTGAGGCTATTCGGGATCTTCCCACGAAGGGCTTACGCCGAAAGAAGTGCTGAGCAGAACATCGACGAACTCGGTCTCCGTCCACTCGAGCTCGTCGCTCATGTTCTCCCGCACCCATTCCCAGGCGGCCGCCACGCCCGCCTGGGCCTCGCGCAGGCTGTCCCACAGCGTGATCGCGATGATTTGCCGCACGTGCGGAGCCCCCATCCCCCGCGGCCCGCGCTGAACCTCGCTCGTGTCCGCGAATAGCGAGCAATCACGGAAGCCGGGCTGCTTCATGAAGATCGGCAGCAGGCCAGCCTCGGCCTTCTTCGCCAGCTCGTAAGGGTCGACTCTGAAGCGATATGTAGCCATGCGCGCGACCATCAACGCTCCCTTCGATCGGTCGGTTCGCCGACACGGCATACGCCCGTCGGCTGCCGACAAGCGGATCAGTGGAGCTTGTCACAGAAATGATGGAACGCACCGCCCGCGAAAACCCCTACGACTGATCTCCACTGGTGTCGCCGGCAATGCGGTGGGACTCATTCTGTGGCAGAGGCCCGCGGGCGGCGGGCCTCTGCGACGAGCGTGCTCGCTCTGCGGACAGTCCTTGGATCACGTTCTTAGATCACGGATAGTCGACGATGTTCGTAACTTGGTTAGTCGAGTTGACTGCTGCGCCGGTGTTGTTGACCACGTGGTCGATGCCTCCCGAGCCGTTGAGGAAGACAGTCAGGATGTCGTGCAGCTCGACCGTGCTTGGGATCTCGAAGGCGCGCTCGGCGTGAATCGGGGCGACGTTGAAGAAGCAGTAGCTGCCGAGCCCCCAGGCCTCATGATTCTCGACCGTGTCGGCCACCTTGTAGGCGGCGAAGCCGTTGACGCCGTCGTGTGTCCAGGCCGCCTGGTTGGGCGGGTCGTAGGGCATCTCGTTCTGGAACATGATCGTTCGGCCGCGCTCGCCGTTCCAGATCACCTCGTACTTCTGGTAGTGCTCGACGAAGAGACCGTAGGCGGTGACGTCGTCGCCGTTGACGACCACACCGGTATCGGCCGTGTTGACTGTCCAGCCCACGCCGTTTCCGTGGTCCGCGCGCCACGCCCAGATGTCGTCCAGGATGACATTGTCGCTGTTGACGACAAGACTGGTTGTTGCCCTGCCGGCGGCCGCGCCGCCGATCCGGAAGAACACATCCTGCAGGGACGTCGGGTCGTCGGGATCACTCTTGTGCGAGTTCGGCTTGCCAACCTGAAGCAGCACCGGCGAGTTCACTGAGCCGGCGTCGAACATGAGCCCGGCCAGCTTGATGCCCTTCACATCGCCGATGGTCATCGCCGTCACGCCATTGTCAGGCACAAGTGTCGGGAAGCCCAGACCGAGCACGACCGTGTCGGCGCGCTTCACGTCGATGCTGCGATCGAGGTGGTAGATCCCGGGCGTGAAGATGAGGTTCTGACCACGGGCGAGTGCATTGTTGATCGTCTTTGCATCGTCGGTCGGCTTCGCGACGAAGAACTGATTGATCGGAATCGAGGAACCGGCCGCCGGCCCGCTGCCCCACGTGGTGTCGCTCGAGTTCCGACGCAACGCCGGGGCAAAGACGTTGTACTGACCCGAGGAATCCACGTAGAGGAACGGGTTCTCCCTCGTCACCGGACTCGCGGCCAGGGTGGTGTACGGCGGGGGGTCGTACGGCGTGCTCGAGAACGACTGCGCGGGCGCGCCCACGACTCCGGAGAAGACCTGGTTCCAGACGCCGTTCGACCAGCCGCCGATGTTGCTGTCCCGCACGAGGAACTGCTGCTGCGACCCGTTGATGATGAAGCCGGTCTTCGAGTCGGCAATGAAGCCGCCGCTCGCGTACTGCGGACCGGCCGTGCAGTAATCCATCAGCGTGAGGTTTCCGCCAGTGATGTTGACTCGCCGCATCGGCGCCGCCTGCGACACGGCCCAGAAGTCACCAGACGCTCGACAGCCTGCCAATCCCGCGACGTTGATCGTCAGATTCGACACCGAGCGCCAGAAGTTGTTCAGCGCGATGCAGTTGTCGGGGGTGAGGCACCGGTTGTACACGTCGACGTGTCCGTTGATGACGACGTCCGTGGGCGACGCACCCAGGCCGGCCACGTCGGTGTAGTAGCCCACCTGGACGATCAGCGGGTTAACGGCAGTGCCATAGGTGCCGGGCTTGAACAGCAGCGCGTAGCGCTGCGAACCCATCTCGTTGTCGACCTGCTGGGTCGCGATCTCGTCGACGGTTGTCTGGATCTGGCTCGTCGACATGCTTGGGTCGAAAACCACCACGTTTGGCCCTAGGTCCGGCTGCGCCACGGCCACCTGGCCGGCGCCCGCCGTGTGGACGAATAGCATCACGCCCACCAGCAGAGCCCCCACCGTGAGCGCGGGCAACGCCAGCGCCCGGCGCAGCGAATACCTCATCTCGGCCCCCCTTCTTCGTCTTCCGGCCAGCGAACACGCGCCCCGCCGATGTGCTCACCAGACAGATGAGCGCCACCTCTGTATGGCCCGGTTGCCGGAGGAGACTAACGCACTCGTGCACCACATAAGAACTGAGAAGGGCTTCATCGACCCTCGCGAAAACGCGTCCGTCAGCGGCGCGCGACCTCCTGGCTGCGTGCCAGAGGCCGCGGCGGGGGGGTGGGCGGAGGCGATGGCGAAGGCGTGTGATCAGCCCTAGGCGATCAAGTGGCTGTGCGCGGTGACCGGCATCAGGTTGTAAGGACATCCGACTCGGGGAGTGGAAGATGAGTCTTCTAACTAGGGAGGGATCGGTGGCCACCAGAACGGATTTCACGGATCAGGAGTGGGAGTCGTTGCAGAAGGGTGTGACTGGGGCGGGTCTCCTCGTGTCCTTGAGCGACCGAAGCTTCTTCGACACGTTCAAGGAGGCGGGTTCGCTCGCGAAGCACATGGCGCAGGCCAAGCAGGGCAGCTCGAGTGGCCTTGTTCGGGAGCTTGCTGACATGCACGGAACCGGGTTTGGTCTGGCGGCTTCGCCGGAGAAGGTGGAACGCGAGACGCTGGAGGCGTTGCGGAATGCGAAGGCCGCGCTCGAGTCGAAGGCCCCGGGTGAGTTGGACTCGTACCGGCAGTTCGTGGTCGAAATCGCACGCTCGGTCGGCGAAGCGGCGGGCGGCGGAGAGAAGGCAGAGGACGCTGCTGTCGAAAGGGTGGAGTCGGCGCTTCGGTAAGTGCGGGTCTGTATCTGTGCCAGCCAGCCCTCGTCCGATTGAAGACTTCCTCGCCGGGCTTCGCGTAGTCGGGGCGCAGCTCCGGCGGGCGCTTGGTCCGGCGGCTGAATGGCTCGAGCAGGTGGAGCCACGAGCGCAGGTTGCTCCGCGTCCGCTCGCCGAGGTCGAGCGGGAGCTCGCAGAGCTCGTTGGCTTGGAGCGAGTGAAGGATCAGGTGGCCGCGCTTGTTGCCTTCTTGCAAGTGCAGGCGCGCCGTGAGCAGCAGGCTCTGCCTGAGGTAGCGACGAGCCAGCACCTCGTCTTCGTTGGCAACCCGGGTACCGGTAAGACGACTGTTGCGAGGCTCCTTGCGGAGACGTACGCATCGCTGGGCTTACTCAAGAGCGGTCACCTGATCGAGGTTGATCGGGCGGCGCTTGTCGGGGAGTACGTGGGCGCGACAGCAATCAAGACTGAACGGGCGGTCCGGCGAGCGCTCGACGGTGTCCTTTTCATCGACGAGGCGTACGCGCTTGCCCCCGTGGAGGCTCGCCTCGACTTCGGCCCCGAGGCGATCGAGACGTTACTGAAGCGAATGGAGGATTACCGACACCGCTTGATCGTGATCGTCGCCGGCTACCCGGCTCTGATGGAGCGCTTCCTCGCTTCCAATCCGGGTCTCCGCTCACGATTTGCTCGCGAGATCTACTTCCCGGATTACACGACGGAGGATCTGCTCGCGATCACACGGAAGCTCGCAGCGGACAACAGTTACGAGCTCGCCGCCGAGGCCGAAGAAGAACTCCGGACTCTCTTTTCCTCCGCCCCGCGCGGAGAGGGCTTCGGGAACGCCCGTTTCGCACGCACCATCTTCGAGCAGGCGCTGAACGCGCAGGCCGTGCGGCTGACCAGGTCTCAGCCTTCGCTCGACGGTGTCACCGAGCGTGAGCTGATGCACCTTTCCGGCAGCGACGTCCTCGCAGCCGCACAAGCCGTCGCCGCAGAAAGCGAAGCGCTCCCCAGACGCTCTCGCTGGCGGAGACGCATCGCGTCCTGAACCGTTGTCGACCTGAGGGCAATCGAGGTGACGTGAGCGCGGCGCTCTGAACCGACATCCTGGTCGAGGACCAGGAGGCTGGCTGAGAAGCCGGTGCGTTCTCAGCCCAGGTCGAGGACGAGCTCGAGTGCGTCGTCGACTGCTCGTAATTCGTCAAGAGTCAGGTGCCCTGCGTGCTTGCCCAGCGCGCGCACGTTTACCGCGCCGACCAGCTCGCACATCACCCGTGTTTCCGCACCGGTGACGACGACCTCGGGGTGAAAGCTCGCAGCCGGGGTCGAGGTCGAGGTTGGGCAGACCACGATCGTCGAGAGCGTGAGCAGGTCGTCCGCCTGAACGACTACGGCGAAGCGTGACCCGTGTTGGACGTGTCCGCGGCGACGCGGGAGCGTGATCGCGTGGATGTCACCGCGAACCACGGAGCTCTTCCATGAGCCGCGCGACCTCGCGCGCCTCGCGCACATAGGCAGGATTGCGAGCGAGCGCGGCCGCTTCGGCCGCGAGCCCGGCTCGGCGCCGCTCGCGTTCTGCTGTTTCCGAGATCGCCTGTCGAGCTGCTTCCGCGCGGGTGATCTGCCTGCGACGAGCGAGGTCGTCGAGTGCGCGTAGTCCGTCTGCACCGAGACGAAGTGAGAGCGGGGGCGGTGTTGAGCCCACACTTCTAGTGTAGCGCATATTGCGCTACACACTCTTTAGAGTTTCCGCAGCGGCGGCTCGGCATCCGTCGCCGAAGCGCAAACGGACGCGCCGAATTTGTCGTAAACTTTAGTAGACGGGCGCGAAAGCTATCGTCGCGACGGGAGCAGCAATGCGAGCGGGGGGCCGCCGATGAGCGAGGAAGGTCGGCGATGAACGTGGAATTCCGGCTGCCCGGTCGTGACCATCTCGGCCGCGTCTTCTTGACGTGGACTCCAGTCGAGGCGCGGGTGCGTGTTGCCAACCCGACCGGGACCGCCGCCGTTCCGGTCACGTTGCGTAACGGCGGCGCGGCCGGCGGCGGTCAGGTCACCTTTTCGGCAAAGCGCATGGGTGCTCGGTCGTCGAGCCTGGCGCTCGACCTGCCGGTCAGCGGAGCGTGGGTCAGCTTCTTCATCGCGGGGGAATTCGGGCGCCCGAGCGTCAGTCTCGGTGACGCCGTGATCGAAGCGCTCGGCTCCGGAAGCCTCGGCCTGCTGGGCACCAGACGTGTCACCGTCCGAATTCGGAAGGACGCGCAGACTCTTTCCGCGGCCGAGCGCGATCGCTTCCTCGCCGCCTTCGGCACGTTGAATGGCAGCGGCGCCGGCCGCTTCCGAGATTTCCGCGACATGCACGTGGACGCGTCCGTGCTCGAAGCGCATGGCAATGTCGGCTTCCTGCCCTGGCATCGCGCCTATCTCCTGGATCTGGAACGAGAGCTTCAGGCGATCGACGCGCGCGTGTCACTTCCTTACTGGCGGTTCGACCGGCCCGCGCCCAACGTCTTCACGCGCGAGTTCATGGGGGTGCCGAACGCCGCCGGCCAGCTCCAGTTCACCCCCGGGCATCCGTTCACCACGTGGCGCACGGACGGAGCGCTCGGGATCACCCGAACGCCGTTGTTCAACACCGCAAGTGTGCCTCCCGGTCTGCTGACAGAACAACAGACGATCAACCTGGGCGGTCCGGCGGCAACGGCGTCCTACGCAAATTTCGGCGACCTGGAGGGCAATCCGCACGGCTCTGCACACGTGAGCTTCACCGGGTTCATCAGGTCGTTACCGATCGCCGCGCGGGATCCGCTGTTCTTCATGCTCCACTGCAACGTCGATCGCCTCTGGGCCAAGTGGCAATGGATTCGCAAGCGCACGAGTAAGGCCAACTCACGCGCTTTCGCTCCACCGTCTCCGGACCGCATCGGGCATCACCTCCCTGACACGATGTGGCCGTGGAACGGAGTTACCGGAGCGCCGAGGCCGCCGACCGCGCCAGGCGGGACCCTTGCACCGTCGCGATCGACAACGGCGCCCGGCCAGACGCCCATCGTCGGAGCGATGATCGACTACCAGGCCGTCGGAGGTGGTGCCCCGCTCGGGTTCGCGTACGACGACGTGCCGTTCGTATGAGGCGCTAGGAGGGGATGATCGCGATGGATCCGGAGGAATACCGCAAGCGCTACGAAGCCGAGCTCGCCGACGCCGCGCCGGCGACACAGCCCGGCCGAGGCCGAGGCGCCAGGGCTGCCGCGACGGGCGAAGGGCGGGCGACCCCAGCCGCGCGCGCGAACGCCATCGCCTCGGCCCCCCTCGACAAGGAGGAAGACCTCGCCGCGCGGGTGCCGGATCTCCTCGCCACGTTGCGCGATCGCAAGGAGGCGCTGAGAGTGCGCATGGCCGCGCTCCAGGCGCTCGCCGCTCTCGACTTCCTCCCAGCGCGCTTCGAACCCTTCCGGGCCGACTACAAGCAGGCGCTTCGTGATGTCGCCACCGATCCCGAGGACGAGCTGCGCGAGAGCGCGCTCGAGTTGCTCGCGATCGACAAGGACCCCTACGCGCAGGAACTGCTCGCCACCGGGCTGAAGCGCCCCAAGGAAGCGCTCGTGCCCGAGGCCAAGGCGATCCAGTTTCTCGGCTACGACGACCACGGGGAATACGTCCCGCTGGTGCGCGAGGTCTACAAGCGGGCGAAGGGACCGGCGCGCGAGGAGGCCCTCAGGGTGCTCGCGACCGACCCGCAATCGGAGCGGCTGTTTGCGCGGCTGCTCAAGGACAAGTCGGAGACGAAGAGCGTCCGCCGCCTCAGCGCGTCTGGCTTGCAAAGCCTCAACCCGGAGGCGTTCGAGAAGACGGCGCGCAAGATCATCGCCGACGAGGACGAGGCCAACGACATCCGCGCCGCCAGCCTCGCCGCCCTCGCGTACGGCCGCGAGGCCCGCGAGAAACCCGCCGATCCGAAGCTCCTCGAGACGGTGCAGAAGCTCGGCGAGACGACCCGTTCGACGGCTCTGCGCGCATCCGCCCGGCGCTTCCTGCAAGCGACGGAAGAATGAGCGCGCAGGCCGCCCGCCGCGGGGCCCCGTCCGCCGCCGATCTCGCCGCCCGCGTCGATGCGATCCGGCTGCTGCCCGATGCGGCGGCGACACTCGCGGCGATGCTTGCCGAGCAATCGCCCGTCTATGCAGGACGCGGCGCCAACGAAGCGGAACGCCTACGCGGGTACATCCTCGCGAGCTTCGAGACGGCCGGCCTGCCGCCGGAGGCCGTCCCGTTCGTGCTCGAGGAGCTGGAGACGGGCCAGAACGTCTACACCGTCGCCGCGGCGGCGCGAGCGCTGCGAGGCGCGCAAGAGGTTCCCGCCGAAGCGCCCGCGCTGCTCGTCTCCGCGATCGAACGCTTGCGGCGTGCGGACGACGTTGTCTTGTTCGATCGGTTCGACCCGGCTCCACCGAGCAGGAACGGCGTCACGGCGCTCGCCGAGCTCGTGCGCACGCTCGCGCTGCTCGGACCGGCTGCGAAACCGGCGCTTACCGAGCTAAAGGCGCTCGTCGATCGCGAGGGCGAGGCGTTCTCGCCTACTCTCCGCGCCGAGCTCGCCGAGGCGGTGGAAGCTGCCGGGCGGCCCGACGTCTCGGCTCCAGGCTGCTGCTCTTCGCACCACGACGCCGAGACGCTCGAGCCGGTCGCCGTAGCTGCCCAAACCGATCTGAGCGACCTCGCCCTGGAGAACCAGGACGGCACCCGGCTCAGCTTTTCCGAGGCGTTCGCCGGCCGGCCGACCGCGCTCGCGTTCTTCTACACCCGCTGCATGAACCCGCAGAAGTGCTCGCTCACCGTCACGCGGCTCGCGCGGCTCGCGGCGCGTGTCGAGACCGAGGCCGTCGACGCCAACGTCGCCGGCATCACCTACGACCCCGGCTTCGACCGCCCGCCGCGGCTCAGGACCTACGGAGCCGACCGGGGCATGGCCTTCTCGCCGCGCTGTTCGCTGCTGCGCACCGTCGACTCGTTCGATCCGCTCAGGGAGGCGTTCGACCTCGGCGTCGGCTTCGGCCCGGTCACGGTGAACCGGCACCGGCTCGATCTCGTCGTGCTCGACGGCTCGCTCGGCGTCGCCAGACGATTCGAGCGCCGCCTCTGGCACGAGGAAGCGGCGTTCGAAGCGCTGCGCGCCGCGGCAACGTCGCCGTAGCGCGGACGGCGCGCTCGTCTGTCCGCTGCCCCAGCGGTCGACCGATGATTCATGCGTCCCTGGTGAGTCTCTGAGGAAAGCACTACTCCCCGCGAGCGAAGGAGCGCCAGATGATGAGCAAGGTTGTCGCACTCATGTCGATGTCTCTAGACGGGTACGTCGCCGACGTGAACGATGGGGTCACCGAAGTTTTCGACTGGTACTTCGCTGGCGACGTCGATGTCCCCACAGCCAGCGGGACATCGGGCATGACGTTCCATGTCTCGGCGCCGAGCGCCGACCACCTGAAGGGCTTGGTGGCTGAGGTCGGCGCCATGGTCACCGGTCGGCGCACGTTCGATCGCGCCGGCGGCTGGGGCGGCCGGCACCCGTGGGATATCCCTGCTTTCGTCGTCACCCACCAGGTGCCCGACGGGTGGCCGCGGCCCGGCTCGACGGTCCAGTTCGTCACCGACGGCATCGAAAGCGCCGTTGCGCGGGCGAAATCGGCTGCCGGCCCGAAGTCCGTGGGAGTGCACGGCGCCCAGACGATCCAGCAGTGCCTGGACGCCGGGCTGCTCGACGAGATCCACATCGATCTGGCTGCCGTGTTGCTAGGGGCAGGAGTGCGACTGTTCGACCACCTGGCAAACACACCGGTCGTCCTCGGGAATCCGACAGTCGTTGCCGGTGTGGGTGTCACGCATCTGCGCTATCCCGTTGCCCAGCCGCCCGCAAGGGTGCCCGTACCCTGAGGGCGATGGTGCCCGTGACGCTCGACGATGTCCGCGAGCTGGCGCTGAGCCTTCCGCGCAGCTATCAGGCGGTCGTGCGCGGGCGTGTGAAGTTCAGGGTCGGCCAGATCGTCTACCTGGCCTTCTCCCACGACGGGGAGACGATGGGCTTTGGCTTCCCGAAGGAGTTGCGCGACGCGCTCGTCCAGTCCGAGCCGCACAAGTTCTCGCTGCCGAGCCAGTCGGACATGCGCTTCAACTGGGTACACGTGCGCCTGGCCGCAATCGACGCCGACGAGATGCGCGACCTCGTCGAGGGCGCCTGGGCGATGTGCGTGCCGAAGCGCGTCGCCGCGGAATACGCGGACTCGCAGGGGTACCAGGTCGAACGCTGAGGCGCCGCGTCGCCAGGAACTGAGGGCGGTTACGATCGATGATTCGGCCCGACGCGCGCTATTCGGGAGGTGATCGGATGAACGACAAGCCGAGCTGGCAGGTCGCGCACCTCGATGACATCGAGCGGCGCGGCAGAGATATCCCGGTCCGCGAGCACCTCGGGATCCGGGCATTCGGAATCAACGCCTACACCCCAGGCGAGGACGGCACGCTGATCGATGAGCACGACGAGGCCGGGTCGGGCCAGGAGGAGCTGTACATCGTGCTCGACGGGCGAGCGACCTTCGAGGTCGACGGCGAGACGGTCGACGCGCCGCCGGGAACACTCGTGTTCGTCGGGCCCGAGTCGCGGCGCAAGGCGACGGGGGACGGAACCGTCCTCGCGGTCGGCGCCACACCGGGCGAGGCGTACCAGGGGGTCGACTGGGGTGAGGCGTGGCCGTTCCACCGAGAGTCCATGACCGCCTACGGCGAACAGCGGTACGCCGACGCGCTCGAAGCGGTCCGCGGCGGCCTCGAGCGCGTGCCGGACCACGCGGGCTTGCATTACAACTACGCCTGCTTCGCAACGCTCGCGGGCGATACCGGCGACGAGACATTCGCCCACCTCCGACGTTCCGTCGAGCTGTTCCCGCGGTTCCGCGAGGACGCCCGCAAAGACGACGACTTCGCCACCGTACGCGACGACCCGCGTTTCGAGCAGGCTCTTCGCTGAGCGCGCAGACCTTCGACGAGTGAGACCAGGGTCTGCCCGGCTAGGGTTAAGGGCCGTGCGGGAGGGCTCGGGACAGCTGGTCCTTCGCGAGATCGAAGATCGTGATCTCGGCGTGCTGTTCGAGCACTGGACGGATCGCGAGGCGATACGGATGGCGGCGTTCACATCGGCGGACCCCGATGATCGAACCGCCTTCGAGCAACGGTGGGCGCGGCTGAGAAGCGACGGCTCCACGACGAACAGGGTCATCGAGATCGACGGTCGAGTCGTAGGTCACATTGCGAGCTTCGACCTGGAGGGTCACCGCGAGGTCACCTATTGGATCGGCCGTGAAGATTGGGGCCGCGGCATTGCCACACGCGCTCTACAGGAGTTCTTGCAGCTGGAGGCAACCCGTCCGCTTTACGCTCAGGCTGCGAGCGACAACGCCGCGTCGATTCGTGTGTTGACGAAGTGCGGTTTCCTGATCGTGGGCGAAGGGCGCGGGTTCGCTCATGGGCGCAACGAGGAAACGGACGAGGTCGTGCTCCGACTCGATCCATGACCCCAATTGCCTCGGCTGCATCAGCGTGCTCCGCTAGAGCGCAGTCGGGCAACTCTGCGGAACCGATGGCCAAGCCGCCTCACAAGGCGGCTTGACCAGCTTAGGGCCGTTTCGTACAGTCACAGCGAACACTGTTCAGCGATAGGAGACGAGAGCCATGGCGGTGAACGAACATCGCTACAAGGTTGCTGTTCGTGACACTGAGTCCAGCCCAGGGATTCCCGACCGGGGGTGGGTCGACATGGACGTGCGGTGGCTGATCACGAGGGACACCGTCGGCGCCTCCAAGACGGTGTTCGGAGTCACCTTCTTCCCGCCGGGTTCGAAACACGACATTCACCGCCATCCGAACGCCGAGGAGGTCGAGTACCTGGTGTCCGGCTCCGGGATCGCCTACGTCGGAGACGAAGCGATTGCGCTCGGCCCGGGCGAGGCGGTGTTCGTACCCCAGAACGAATACCACGGCTTCGAGAACAACTCGGATGCCGAAGTCGTCATGGCGTGGTACTACGCGGGTGCGGCGAGCTTGGAAGACGCCGGTTTTGTGACCCGCCTGGAAGACGAAGGGTCGACCGGCTAAAGGGCGACCGAGGACGCTTCGGCCGGCGCGTCCTCGACCGAGAGCGTGTTGCGCCGCCCGACGACGAACCACACGGCCTCGACCGTCTCGTCGCCAACCGTTGCGAAGCGGTGTGGCTGCGTGCAGTCGAAGGAGATCGAGTCGCCCGGCCCGATGACGTACTTGTCGAAGCCGAGGGAGACTTCAAGCCTTCCCGAGAGGATGTAGCCGTACTCTGTCCCGTTGTGCCGCATCAAGGAGTGCGGCGGCGTCGACTCGCTCCCGGGGGGATAACGCAGCAAGAGGAAATCGACGTTGTGGTCCGGTTGGGCGGTCAGCCTTTGCCAGGTGACGCCGGCCTCGAGGCTGATCGAAGTCCGGTTGGACCGTTGCTGAACCGGCGATCCGGGCGGTTCTGCCGGGCCCGCGGCCGCAACTCGAGCTCGATGTCCGGCGGCTCCGGTTTCGCCACTCGATCCTTCGGACGGCCCGCCTGGATCGCGATCCGAGTCGAAAACGATCTCGTTGACCGGAAGCTCGAGCTCGCTGACCATCGCGAAGAGCGTGTTGATGGACGGCTCCGTCTTGCCGGTCTCGATCTGCGAGATCAGGCTTGGAGACACTCCCAGTCGCCTGGCGAGTTCGCGTAGGCCGATGTTCTTTTCCTCGCGGGCGATTCGCAAGCGCTGACCAAGGTCGCTGCGGGGCCGCTGGCGATCAAGGTCCAGACCCTCCTGGGAGGCGGCCCGTGACCTGCTCCGTCGCGTGTCCTTCGCTTTGGAGTTCTTGACGCCGGCCATCTTGTGTTTACGGATTCCTCTCGATTTGTTCAGTGGAACAACACGTGCGGCCGGGTGTTCAGCCGTCCTCGTGAACACGAACGACCACGCCGCCCACGGTATCACGCTCGGCTATCGCATCCCGTTGGGGCGACGTGACGAGGGCAGGCGGGTCGCAGGCGCGGAGGGTGGCACCTGCGACCCGCCAGGGCTGCGCTATGTCCGCGACTGCAGGTACGCGGCGATGCCAGCGCGCCGGTCTTCTTCGGCGTAGTACGCGACCTCCACGAGTTCGAGCGGATAGCCGTCAGGGTCTTTGAAATACACCCACCGCCAGCCAGCCAGCACACCCTCATCCACCTTGTTGATCGGTCCGTAGAAGTCGATCCCTTTTGCCTCCAGCGCAGCTTTGTTCGACTCGATGTCATCGACGAGGAATGCCACGTGCGAGGCGCCGAGATCGTTCGAACGGAGCGGCTTGTCTGTCTCGCTCGGCGGACTTCTGTACTCGAGAAGCTCCAGAGTGGTGTCGCCGACCAGAAGGCTTACCTGGCGCAGGGCGGCGCCGGGCACACCCACGCCACGACTCAGTTCATCGCCGTCGAACCAGGGGCTCGGTTCGTTGGCGAACTGGAGCCCGAGAACATCGTGGTAGAAGCGGATCGACGCGTCGAGATCCTTGACCGTGATACCGACGTGATGGAGTGCTTTCATCGCTCCTCCGTGGGTTCGAGATGAGCGGCGTGTGCTCGAGTGCGATCAGACAAGGATCTGTCCGCCGTCGACCATGTACATCTGTCCTGTCATGTAGTCGGACTCGTCAGATGCCAAATAGACGAGGAAAGGCGCCAGTTCAACGGGTGTGGCCGGCCGGCCGATCAACGTGTTGGTGGCGAACTCCGACATTGGATCCGCGTCGGCGGCGCGGTTGCTGATCGCCCGAATGTCCTCGTTCAGCCCGATCCACATGGGGGTGTCGACGACACCAGGCGCGAAGGCGTTGACCGTGATCCCGTGCTCGATGAGGCCCCTTGCGGTCGCCTGCGTGACGGCTAGCGTTCCGAACTTGGCCACGCAGTAGGGAACGAATTCCCAGTATCCCTGCCGGCTGGCGATCGACCCTGTGTTGATGATCTTGCCGCCGGATCCCTGCGCGATCATCTGGCGCGCGGCCTCCTGGGTGCAGAGGATCACGCCCCAGGTATTCACGCGGACGATCTCGTCGAAATTCGCCTCGTCGACTTCCATGAAGCTCCGTGGCCGATTCATGCCGGCATTGTTGAAGATGACGTTCAGCGCGCCGAAGGCCTCGACCGCGGTCCGCACCATCGCCTGCACCCGGGACCGATCGGTGACGTCGACGCCGACAGATGTCGCGATGCCGCCGTTTGCCGTGATCTCGGCCGCAACGGACTCGGCGGCTGTGGCATCGAGATCGGCGACAACGATCTTCCCCCCCTCGGCTGCGATGGCTCTACACGCCGCGGAGCCGATGCCGCCGGCCCCACCGGTGACGATCACGACCTTGTCCTGAACCCGCCCCATCGCTCCTCCGTCCTCTCGGCGGTCGCCGACCGTTCGCCTGCCGTGTGTTCATTTCCAGAGAACACGATGCGAGTGTTCACCTGGTACTTGTGAACACTCGCGCGGGACGTTAGCATCCTCCGCCAAGGTGAGGCGGGAATCGCGGAGCGGCAATTCGGAGGAGTCGAAAGCGACCATCCCACGCGGGTCGAGCAGGTTCGTGTCACGCGGTTTCGCAACCGTGCTGGTTGCGACGGCGTTGCTGTTCGCCGTCAGTTGGCTATTCGCATCCTCCAGCCTGCACAAGGGCGTCGTCCTGACGATGCTTCCCTTCGCGTCTGCGCTGGCGATCGCGGCGCTCGGCCAGACGCTGGTCGTCATGCAGGGCGGGATTGACCTCTCCGTCGCGGGCGGGTTCTCCCTCTACGTCGTCATCGTCACCAAGTACCCGGCCGGCGACAGTGCGCGGCTCTGGCCCGCGATCGGCATCGCGTTCCTCGCGGCCATCGCCGCCGGCCTGGTCAACGGATTCTTGATCGGACGGATGCGTCTCAACCCGATCGTCGCCACACTCGGGACGAACGCCCTGCTTTTCGGCGCGGTGCTCTGGTACTCGGCCGGCATACCGACCACGACCACGGCCCGTCTGGCGAGGGTCGGGGGAGGACTTTGGCTCGGAATCCCGGCTCCGGTGTACTTCGCCGTCGCCGTTACGGCCTTGGTGGCGGCGGTGATCAAGCTGACCCCGCCCGGCCGACGCTTCGAGGGTGTCGGCGCCAATGAGACCGCCGCTCGGACCGCCGGCCTCCGCGTGAAGCGCCATCAAACGGCTGCCTACCTCTGGGCGCAGCTTCTCTATTGCCTCGCCGCGATCATGCACGCGGGGATCGTCAACCAGCCGACCGCGTACGAGGGCAACAACTATCTGTTGCCCACGGTCGCCGCCGTCGTTCTCGGCGGCACCTCGCTGCTCGGCGGCCGCGGCAACCTCGCCGCAACCGCGGTCGCGGCGCTCTTCCTCTCGCAGCTCGATCAGTTCGTGTTGGCGCTCGGCGTTACCTACGCCACCCGCACGCTCGTGCAGGCCGGGGCGTTGGCGGTTGGCGTCGCCCTGTACACGATCGACTGGCGAGGGCTGGCGCGACGCGTCGTCGCACATCGCCCTCGCGCGGTCGCGCCGACATGAACCACGCATGGCAACCACACGGCACGTCGTCGTGCCGACGGAGCAGGCAACTACCAAGGGAAGGGAGGACCGGTTCATGACCAAGAAACGAGGAGGTGTCCTTCTCGCACTCGCATTGGCCTGCGGCGCGGTCATGGTCGTCGCAGCGACGTCGTCGGCGAAGTCGACGTCGTCAGCGAAGGCATCCGCCGTGCCGTCGTGGTGCGGACCGAAGAAGATCAAGCTCGGGTTCACGGACGGCTTCGGCGGGAACAGCTGGAGGCTCGTTACGACCGCCTCGGCTCGTAACGAGGCGAGTAAGTGTCCGAGCGTGACTTCGATCGACTATGCCGACGGACAGGGCAACACCCAGAAGGCCATTTCGGACATCCAGGGCATGGTTGCCAAGGGGCTCAACGCGATCGTTGTGTTCCCCGACGCCGGAAAAGCGATCTTGCCGGCGCTTCGGAGCTCGTACAAGGCGGGCGTCATCACAGTGCCATATCGAGTGACGCCGGGTGGAAAGGCCGGCGTCGACTACAACGTTTTCGTCGACACTCCCTTCTCGCAGGCGGGCGAAAACTGGGGCAGGTGGATCCTGCGTGCGGTGCCGAAGGGCGGCAACGTGCTCATGCTCAGCGGCCCGAAAGGAAACAGTCAGGGCATCGAGGAGAACAAGGGCCTCCACAAGATCCTCGATCCCACGCACAAGTACAAGTTCATCGGCGAGCAGCCCTTCGAGGTGACGAACTGGGATCCGGCTCTGACGCAGAAGGTGCTGTCGGCTGACATCGCCAAGTATCCGAAGATCGACGTGATCGTGTCGGACTTCGGTCCGTCGCTCGTCGGTGCGCTGCCCGAGTTCACGAAGAGCGGTCGCAAGATCCCTGCGCTCGCGACGTCCGACGGCAACGTGCTCGGCTGCTTCTGGCAGAAGAACCACGCCAAGAATCCCACGTTCAAGCTGTTCACCGTCTCGACGCAGAACGACCATGCCCGACTCGCAATGGACTGGGCGATCGCGCTTGCAACCGGCGGCAAGAAGCCGGCAACCACCCACTTCCCCTCGCTGGTGTTCGAGAACTCGCTCACCGGCAAGCCGCATCCCGTGGAGTGCAAGCCGAAGCTGCCGGGTGACATCTACCTCTCGGCGCAGTTGCCGGCTGTCGTGCAAGCGAAATTGGTGAAGAAGTAGGAGCCGATCACAGATGTTGCGCGCGGCGGAAAAGAGGCCGCCGCGCGCAACCGACCCAAGAAGAACGCGCGATGGCCATCACCGTGATTGCCGAGAAGAGCAGGAGTGTCCTGCGCCCGACGTTGTCCATGGTGGGGATCACCAAGCACTTCGACGCCGTCGTTGCGCTGAGGAACGTCTCGTTCGACGTCCTCTCGGGAGAAGTCCACGCCCTGCTCGGTGAAAACGGCGCCGGCAAGTCGACGTTGATGAATGTCGCCTCGGGCACGATGGCACCGGACGAGGGATCGATCGTCTTCGACGGTGCAACCGTGGAGAACCTCACACCGGCGCTGGCCCAGGAGCTGGGGATTGCGATCGTCCATCAGCATCCGGCGCTCCTCCCGGACATGACGGTTGCCGAGAACATCCGGGTCGCCGTCGCCCCCGAGCACCTGCGGCGTCGCGATCCGGACATATCGAAGGCGATGCGCTCGCTGCTCGACGACGTCCACTTCGACAGTCATCTCGAAGACCGCGTCTCCTCGCTCAGCGTCGCCCGTCGGCACCTGCTCGAGCTGGCCAAGGCATTCGCCGTATCCCCGAAGCTGCTGATCCTCGACGAGCCGACCGCTCCGCTCTCGCAGGATTCCGTCGAGCGCCTCTTCAACGCCGTCCGCAAGCTCGCTTCGGAAGGGACGGCGGTCGTCTACATCACTCACCGGCTCGGCGAGGTTCGCGAGATCGCCGACAGGGTCACGGTGCTTCGAGACGGTGCGAACCGCGGGACGTCCGCCGTCAAGGACATCTCCGACGGCGATCTCCTTGCCCTGATCATCGGTCGCGCGCTCGAGGCGACCTTCCCGCCAAAGCACACGACGGAGGCCGACGAGGACGCATTGCTACGCGTCGAAGGGCTGAGCGGCCACGGCTTCGACGACATCTCGCTCACGGTCGGCAAAGGGGAGATCGTGGGCCTCGCGGGCGTTGTCGGCAACGGTCAACCAGCAGTTCTGCGCGCGCTCGCCGGACGAGCTGCGGCGACCGGAACGGTCGAGATCGGCGGTAAGCGCTTCTCCCGTCGATCGCTGCTCAACAACGCGGCCTACATGCCCGCCGACCGATTGACCGAGGGCCTGATGGCCGACCTGAATGTGCGCGAGAACACTGCGCTCACGGCGCTCGATCGGCTGACTACCGGTCCTTTCGTCCGCCGCAGCCGCGAGGTCGAGGCCGTCGAGTACGAGCTTTCCGAACTCGCCGTACGGGCACCCTCGCTGGAGGCTCCGGTCTCGGCGCTCTCGGGCGGCAACCAGCAGAAGGTCGTGATGGCGCGTGCGATGCTTTCGAAGCCCGCAATCCTCGTCGCCGACGAGCCGACGCAGGGGGTCGACGTCGGTGCGCGGGCAGAGATCTACCGCATCCTTCGGGAAGTGGCTGCGACCGGGGTGCCGGTAGTGGTCGCCTCGAGTGACACCCTCGAGTTGGAGGGCCTGTGCGACCGGGTGATCGTGATGTCGCGCGGCAAGGCGGTCGCCACGCTGGAGGGCGAGGACGTGACGGAGGAGCGGATCGTCCATGCCGCGATCAGCGCAACGGGGCACACCGCAGAGCAGCGAGCGCGCAGGTCCGCCGGCTCCTCCAGGATCACGCGCTTCATCGAGGGCGACTACGCGCCCGTTCTCGTGCTCGCCGCCGTCATGTTCGCGCTGGGTGCATACGTCCTCTCCCGCAACGATCGGTATCTCTCCGATTTCAACATCAACTCCGTCATGTTCGCGTGCGCAGCACTCGGGTTCATCTCCCTGGGACAGACGTTTGCGCTGTTGCTGGCCGGTATCGACCTTTCCGTCGGCCCGCTGGCCGGATTCCTCGTCGTCCTTGCGTCGTTCTTCGTGCTCGACGGCAAATCGCCGGCGATGTGGGCACTGGGCTTCGTTCTCATGCTCTTGGCGGCAGTCGGGGTCGGCCTCCTCAACGGGTCCTTGATCCGATTTGCGAGGTTCACTCCGGTCGCGGCGACGCTCGTCACGTACATCGGGTTGGGCGGGCTGGCGTTCACGTTGCGCTCGGCACCTGACGGATACATCGCCTCTTCGGTAACGGACGCGATCTCCACCAAGATCGGTCCCGTTCCGGTCGCCTTCATCGCGTTCGTCGTCTGCGCACTCGGGCTGGAATTCGGCCTTCGACGGGGACGGCTCGGCCTACGGCTGCGCGCGGTCGGGTCGAACGAGGAGTCGGCCCGGCGCGTGGGAGTCCCGGTGCACAGAACGGTGCTCATCGGCTACGTCGGCGCTTCGCTCCTCACCCTTTTCGGCGCGGTCGTCCTGCTCGCGCAGCTCGGAGTTGGCGACCCAGGACAGGGAAAGGACTACACCCTGACCTCGATTACCGCCGTGGTCCTGGGCGGGACGAGCTTGCTCGGTGGCCGGGGAACCTTTATCGGCACCTTCATGGGCGCCGGCCTGAGCGTGCAGGTCCTCAACGCCACCGTATTCCTCAGCCTCGACCAGAAATGGCAGTACATCTTCCAGGGCTTCCTGATCGTCGCGGCAGCTCTCATCTACAGCCAGGTGCGTCGCAGCACGGTCCGCGCGCACACACAGGTGGCATGAGCGGCCACGCACTCATCGTCGGGGTGACGGGGATCAGCGGCGGCAACCTTGCCGAACGCGTATTGGCCGACGGCTGGCAGGTCTCCGGTCTCTGCCGAGACCCGAGCGGCCTCGACGCCCGGATCGCACCGTTGGCGGCCGACCTCGAAGACGGGGATGCGGTCGCTGCAGCTGTTCGCGGCACCGCTCCCACCCACGTGTTCTTCACGACCTGGTCGCGGCGGGCGACCGAGGCCGAGAACTGCGAAGCGAACGGCCTCATGCTTCGCAACCTCCTGGACGCGACGTCCGGCGAGAAATCGGTTCGACACGTTGCGCTCGTAACCGGTCTCAAGCATTACCTCGGGCCGTTCGAGGCCTACGCGAAGGCGCAGCCGGACACGCCGTTCTCTGAAGATCAGCCGCGCTTGCCTTACGAGAATTTCTACTACGTCCAGGAGGACGTCCTCTTCGCCGCCGCTGAGAGGGACGGATTTACCTGGACGGTGCACCGGCCGCACACGCTGATCGGCTGGGCGCTCGGGAATGCGATGAACATGGGTGTGACCCTCGCCGTCTACGCAGCCATTTGCAGGGAGACGGGTCGCCAGTTCCGGTTTCCCGGCTCGCGCGAGCAGTGGGAGGCCGTCACCGACGTGACCGAGGCCGGCCTGCTGGCCGATCACCTCGTCTGGGCCTCGACGACGCCGGCGGCCGCCAACCAGGCGCTGAACATCGTGAACGGCGACGTCTTCCGCTGGCGGCGAATGTGGCCCCGCCTCGCGGCCGCCCTCGGCGTCGAGCCGGTCGGATTCGACGGCGAGCCCGCCCCGTTGGAGCAACAGATGGCCGACGCCGCTGACGTCTGGCCCGAGATCGTGCGCCGTCATGAGCTTCGAGACTTCGATGTCGATCGCCTGGCGTCGTGGTGGCATACGGACGCCGACCTCGGCCGCACGATCGAGACCTTCACGGACATGGGGCGGAGCAGACGCCTCGGCTTCGCAGGCGTTCGCGACAGCGAGTCATCGTTCACGGCTCTTTTCGAGCGCCTCCGGGAGGAGCGGATCGTGCCATGAGAGCTCTGCGCTTCCACGGCGCCCGGGACTTGCGCATCGAGGACGTTGCGGAGCCTACGCCTCCGGGCCCGACACAGGTGACCGTCGCGCCACGCTGGTGCGGCATCTGTGGGACCGATCTGCACGAATACACGAGCGGTCCGATCGTCACATCTTCTGAGCCGCATGCTCTCACCGGCGCGACGCTGCCGCAGATCCTGGGCCACGAGTTCTCAGCCGAGGTCGTCGCGATCGGCTCTGCTGTCAACCGCGTCGAAGTCGGGGACCGCATCGCGGTGATGCCGCTGATCTACTGCGGTCGCTGCGACTACTGCCGTCGCGGCCTCCAGCACCTTTGCGTCACGATGGCGTGCACGGGGCTGAGTGCAGACTGGGGCGGAGTCGCGGACCTCGCGAATCTCGAGGAGTACCAGGTGTTCCGCATCCCGGACTCGGTGTCCGACGAACAGGGGGCGCTGATCGAGCCGTGCGCCGTCGCCGCCTACGGCGTCTCGCGCGGACCGGTACGGCCCGGCGACAGCGTGCTCATCGCAGGCGGGGGCCCGATTGGGGCGTTCGCCGCGCTGTGTGCCGCAGCGGCGGGGGCGGGAGCGGTCTATATGACGGAACCGAATGCATTCCGGCGCGAGCGGGCGAAGCGCCTGGATCTCGGGGAAGTCTTCGACCCATCCGTCACGGACGTGCCCGCCGAGCTCCGTGAGCGAACCGACGGCCTCGGCGTCGACATCGCGATCGAATGCGCCGGATTCGGTGATGCCTTCAGAACCTGCGCCGAGGCCGTGAAACGGCGCGGAACGGTGGTGCAGGTCGGGCTGCACGTGCGCCCGTGCGAAGTCGATCCAATGCTCTGGGCGCTGAACGATCTGAAGATCGTCGGCAGCTGGTGCTACGGAGTCAACGACTGGCCGCGTGTGATGGCGCAGATCGCCTCAGGCCGGCTTCCGGTCGAAAGGATCGTCACTGCTCACCTGAGCATGGAACAAGCGGAAACCGGCTTCGAGCGACTGAGCTCGGACGACACCGAGGACATGAAGGTGCTGATCTCGACATGACTTTCCCCGACACCGCGATTCACTTCGACAACGAGCGAGGAGAACGATGAAGGCCCTCATCTTCCAGGCTCCCCACGAAGCCGTCGTTACCGAGATCGACCACCCCCAGATCGGACCCGACGACGTGCTTGTCCGGTCCCACGCGGTCGGTATCTGCCATTCGGACTTCGAGCTCTACGAAGGCAGGTACATCATCCCCGTCTCGTATCCGATCATCCCCGGGCACGAGTGGTCCGGCGAGGTGGTGGAGACCGGTGCGTCCGTGCGCGGATTGCGGGCGGGAGACACGGTCGTCGGCGAGTGCGTCGTCGGCCCTGCCGGCCGCGACCACTTCGGTTTCTCGATCGACGGCGCTGACGCCGAATACTTCAAGGCTCGCGGCGAGTGGCTGCACAAGCTGCCGGAGAATCTCTCATTCACCGAAGGCGCGATGGTCGAGCCGTTCTCGGTCGCCTACAACGCCACGGTCCTCGCCGGCGGCGTTGATCCGGCGGACGTCGTGGCGGTCCTCGGCGGCGGCCCGATCGGCTTGCTCTGCGTGATGGCTGCCGCTGCGAACAACGCCACTGTCGTGCTGCTCGAGCCGCAACCGGGCAGACGCGACAAGGCACTGCAAATCGGTGCCCGGGCTGCGCTTGATCCGACCGCCGACGACTTCGCCGACGGTGTCGCCGATCTGACGGACGGTCGGGGGTTCGACGTCGTCATCGAAGCGGCCGGCTCTCCTGCGGCAATGGCGCAAGCGCTCGAGGTCGCTGGGCAGGAGGCTCGCATGGTCTATGTCGGCATCAATGTGGGGGCGTCGGTGCCGGCTCAGCTCGGGCTGATCCAGTCGAAGGCGCTGCGAATGCGCGGCCTGATCGGGTCGGTGGGTCTTTGGCCTCGCACGATCCGCTTCCTTGCGAGCGGCGTCGTCGACGCCAGATCGATCGTGACCGCGACATTCCCGCTCGACGATGCCCTCGCCGCACTCGACGCTGCGCGTGACACGGCGAGCAACATCAAAGTCCATCTGGCAACCAGCACATGAAGGCTGCCGTCTATTACGGACGCGGCGACATCCGGATCGAGTCCGTGCCGGAGCCGTCGAATCCGCGCCCCGGGGAGGTCGTGCTCGAGGTCACCCGGGCCGCCATCTGTGGCACCGACTCGTCCGAGTGGGCACACGGCCCGATGCTCACCCGCCCACCCGTCACCCTGGGACACGAGTTCGTGGGCCGCGTCGTCTCGATCGGGGATGAGGTCACCGGTCTTTCCCAAGGAGACCGCGTCGTCTCCGGCGCTGCAGTGTCGTGCGGTGACTGCGAGTGGTGCCGCGCGGGTCGAACGAACCTCTGCTCCACGTACCTGACGCTTGGGTTGCAGCTGAACGGCGGCTTGGCCCAGCTTGTCAAGACCCCCGCGGCTGTTTGTCGTCGGGTTCCAGAGAGCTGCTCTGACGATGCGGCGGCAATGGCGCAACCGTTGGCGGTCGCACTCCACGCATTGCGGCGGACGACTGTTCAACCTAGCCAGGTGTGCGTCGTGATCGGCGTAGGCGGCATCGGTTCATTCATCCTTGGCGCGGCAGCCGCCAAGGGCATCACGCGGCTGATTGCCGTCGACATCGACGACCAACGACTCCGGACTGCGCAGATCCTGGGCGCCGAGACCGTGATCGACGCGAGAACAGAGGACGTGGCAGCCACTGTCCTCGAGGTGACGGGTGGCGACGGCGCACATGTCGTGATCGAGGCGTCGGGTGCGCCCGGCGCTCCCGAAACCGCGATCAAGGCAACCCGACGTGGAGGGCGGGTCCTCATCGTCGGTCTACAGGCCACGCCCACAGAAATCGATCTTTTCGCGCTGACTACGCGCGAGGTCGAGATCACGACTGCCGTTGCGCATGTCTGCGACGTCGACCTTCCCGAGTCGCTCGAGATCATCGCCCACGGCAGCCTGGCCGAAACGGTACTGGACCGCGTGATCCCGCTCGACGACCTCGTGGAGCTCGGGATACGTCCGCTCGTCGAGCGCACGGCTCGCGGAAAGATCATCGTCGATCCCCAGGCGGTATAACCAACGAGGCCGGAAAGGCCGACGTCGGCGAGACTGTCTACGAGCGCGTTGCGATTCGCACTCTGTAGTGCCCGGGGCTGGGCGAGCCGGCACGTCGTCCCGGTCGCGCAGCAGACCTGGTGCACTCGGGATCGCGACGATTTCATGGAATGCTCGCCCGTGACTCGAGCCTGCCCAGGCGATCGGACAGAACTGCCAGGCCGCTTCACATAAGGGAGTCACCCGACACGTGCGACCGACTTACTTTTTGGTCGCACTCAGGTAGGCGACCGCGGAGCGGCTGATCCCCTCGCCGCGCTCGACCAGCGGTCGCAGGTGTGCCTCGAACCGGCGTGCTTCCTCCCTTGTCAGCGCCCGCTCGACGGTCTCGCCGATCGTCGGCATGTTCGGGTTGCCGGCAAAGCCCCAGAAGGCACTCCACGAAGCCGGGCCGCCCGGCGGCGCGGTGTCGACGACGCTCGCCTCGTACTCGAGCCGGAAGAGCTCGAAGCCTGCCGCGCACGCAAGGCGGACGAGGTCGCGCTCGTCGAAGTCGAGCATCGGCGACTCCCCGGGCCGCCTTTCCTCCTCGTAGGTCGCAGTCAGCTTCTCGATCACGTCGCCGATTTCCGAGCCGTCGAAGCCCCAGAACTCGGTCTTCGGCCGGCTCTCGACGTACCAGCGGTTGATCGGTTCGAAGATCGAGAGGCGCCCCTCCGGACGCAAAACGCGAAAGAACTCCGAAAGAGCGCGCTCCTTGTCTTTCACGTAGATCAGCACCGAGCGCGTGGTGACGACGTCGACCGACTCGTCGCCAATCGGCTCGAGGTCCTCGGCCTGCGCGTGTACGAACTCCGCGCCCGGCCGGCCGGCGGCGAGCTCGCGGCAGCGGTCGAGCAGGTCGTCGGAGATGTCGCTGAAGATCACTCTGCCGCCGTCGCCGACGAGTTCGAGCGCCGCAAACGCGATCAGCCCGTCGCCCGTGCCGACGTCGAGGACGACGTCGCCGGGACGAATCCGCGCGTTCGCGACGACACGGTCACGGACGGGCCGGAGAAACTCGAGCGTGCGCTCGAGCTGCGCCTCGTCGCCGCCGAAGCGGGTCTCGAGCAGCCACCTGGCCCATCTGTCCATCGGGACCGTGGGACCCTACTGGAGGGCGCAGGTCGGCGATGCGCCGTCGGAGGTCGATCCTCAGGCGCGGTTCAGGTATTTGCCGCGAAGGCGGTCAGCGCGACCCAGGCCGCTCCCTCGCCGACCGCCAGGGCGCTCGAGCTGGGAGCCGGGTAGAAGCCGAGCCGGATCGTCTTCGTCACCCGTTGCGAATGCGGGTCGACGCGGAGCAGCGTCCCGTCCCCGGCGAGAGCCCACAGAGCGCCGCCCCCGACCGCGACAGCCTGCACCCCGTGACCGAGCGAGACGCTGCCGGTGAAGCGGTGAGTCTCGGGGTCGAGCCTCCACAGCGACCGCTCGGACGCTATCCATACTGAACCCGGCGTCGTTGCCACGAGCCGCGGCCCGCCGCCGTAGGTCTCGCCGATGCGCGAGACGGGGATGTGTTCGATGACGTCCTGCGTGTGCGGGTCGATCCGCTCGAGAGTGTCCAACTCGGCGCCGATCAGCGCCCAGAGCACGCCCTCGCTGTAGGCAATCAGTCCAATGGGACCCCGGCGGCGGAAGACGATCTCGCCGGTTGCCGGGTCGATGCGGGCGAGCTCTCCGCTGGAGATGGCGCAGGAGCAGACCCAGACCCCGTTCGGCGCGACTTCGAGTTGCGTCCAGGGGAAGCGCAGAAAGCCCCGCACCGGCAGCGGGATCTTCCTCACGAGGTCGTTCGTCGCAGGATCGAGGCGGAACAGGGCCTGGTCGCTCAGGACCCAGACGCTTCCGATCCGGACCGCACCCGTGTCGGCACGACGCCGAGCCGGATTGTGTCCACCACGCTTCGTGATCGGGGGTCGATCCGGGCGAGCGTCTTCTCGTCACGGTCGCCGAACCAGACGGATCCCGCCGCGACGGCGACGACTGACGGTCTTCCGCCCACCGCCGGGATCTCCCCCCTGATCGCCCCGTTCCCGGAATCGACGACCGCGACAGACCCGCCGGCGAGTCTCACCGAGGCGGGCGAGCGGGAAGGCGCTTTCCCGCCTGCTCCCGCCACCGCCGCCACGACGACGATCGCGACCACAGCGACCACCCCGGCTATTACGCGGGTGCGGAGCTGCGTTCTTTCCCGGCCTGGACCGGCCCCGCTTTCCGCCGATGCGGACGACCGTTCGGCCGGCTCGAGCGACGGGTCCTGGCGGAGGATCGCCTGCTCGAGCTCCTGGAGCCGAGGGCCGGGCTCGAGCCCGAGTTCGTCCACGAGCGTCCGCCGAGCGCGTCGGTATGCCTCGAGCGCCTCGACCTGGCGACCGGAGCGGTACAGGGCGAGCATCAGCTGCGCTCGCAGCCGCTCCCGGTACGGGTACTCCGCGATCAGGGCTTCCAGCTCCGGGGCGAGCGCGTCGTGGCGCCCAAGTGCCAGCTCCGCCTCGAACCGCTCCTCGAGCGCGGCGAGCTGCAGCTCCTCGAGGCGCGCGATCTCGGTCTGCGCAAACGGTTCGTACGCAAGGTCGGCCAGCGCTTGGCCGCGCCAGAGAGCGAGCGCGGAGCGGAGCGTCACCGCCGCAGGTTCGACCTCGCCGTCCGCCAACTGCCGCCGGCCTTGCTCGAGCAGCGCCTCGAACCGGTGCGCGTCGAGCTGTCCCGGCGGAACGCGCAGGACGTATCCCGCCGCCTCGGTGACGAGCGGCTGCTCGCCGTCCCCGTATTCGAGCAGCCGCCGGAGCCGCGAGAGGTAGACATTCAGCGCCGCGCGAACCGTCGCCGGAGCAGCGTCGCCCCATAGCTCATCGATCAGCTGGTCCCGGCTGACCGGTGTATTCGCGTGCAGGATGAGGAAGCCGAGAAGCGCGCGCTGCTTCGGGCTCCCAAGCCGAAGCGCATGCTTCGCCCGACGGACCTCAAGCTGTCCGAGGATACGGAAATCGAGCTCCGACCGCCCCTTCGTGCACGAATCGTACGGGCGCGCGTGGGTCACATAGGAACAATTTGCCGCGCCGTTTGCTCGGCATTTAGTCAACGGATACGCCGTGTTTGGCGACGCCCTGCACACTGCCCGCCGTGCGAAGCCGAATCGCAGTCGCCATCGCCCTCGGCGCGTCGGCCGCGGCCGCCGTCGCATGGACGAGAGACGCGCCGCCGGCGCCGCCCGCCCCCTCGATCAAGATCGTCGATGTCCGCCCGCTGTGGACGCCGGACGCCGGACTGCGCGACTTCGTCACTCACGTCGCGAAGGTGCGTGTGGCGATTACCGGCTGGGGGCTGCTTCCCTACCACCCGGGCGCGAGCGCGCGCGACAACCGCCCGCATGCGGGGCATTGGCGGCTCTACCTCGACGGCTACTCGCTCGGCGACACCCAGGGCCGCTCAACCGTGTCCTACACCACCTACCTCCCGCCCGGAACGCATTGGCTCGCCGCTGAGCTCAGTAACGCCGACGGGACGAGCCCCCGGCCGCCGGTCTGGTCGGAGCCGGTCACCGTGGACGTCCCCCGCGTCGTCCGCTGCTGGCAGACCGGCTGGCGAGGTCCGATCCGTCGCCTTACGTGCCGAACTGGAACGGAGAAACATGAAGTCAAGGCTCGAGGCTAGAACAAGCCGGTTCTGCTCATTAAGCCGTCTCTGAGAGGCCCTTGAGGTCCTCGAACGCGAGACCGGAACCCGCGACCAGGTCCTTGACCGTCTGCGACACGGGCGTAGCGGAAGTCGGGTTCCACGCTGGAACTATGGCGGCTAGCGTTTCGCGGGCGCTCCTCCACCGGGCAGAACACCCGCAGTAACCTTGGGGCTCACGGTGCCGAATGATCGTTGAGTGAAGAAGCCTCTCGAAGACATGGCGGCGTTGGTCACCGGCGGAAGCCGTGGGATCGGTAGCGCCACGGCATCGAGGCTGGCAGAGCTTGGAGCCGACATCGCTCTCGTTCAGCGGTCACCGGCCGAGGCGACTGTCGCTTCGATCGAAGCGCATGGCGTCCGAGCGGTCGTCATCAAGGCTGACCTGTCCGAGCCCTCGGCGGCCGCAGCCGCCGTCGAAGCGGCCGCCGACGCTCTGGGCGGCCTCGACGGCGTCGTGTGCAACGCCGGGATGATCGTGCGCAAGCCCGCGCTCGATCTGTCGCTCGCCGAATGGAACCAGGTGCTTGCTCTAAACCTGACGAGTGTGTTCGCGGTCTCCCAGGCGGCCGCCCGGGTCTTCGTGGCACAGGGAAGGCCGGGATCGATCGTTCTGATGGCTTCCGTACTCGCTTTCCAAGGGGGTTTGAACGTCAGCGCGTACGCGGCCTCGAAGGGTGGCGTCCTGCAGTTGACCCGCGCGCTCGCGAACGAGTGGGCGTCTCTCGGGATTCGGGTGAATGCTGTCGCACCCGGCTACGTCGAGAACGAGACAACCGAGCCGCTTCGACGCGATCCGATCCGGTACGAAGAGATCACTCGTCGCATTCCTGCAGGGCGGTGGGCTTCCGAAGCCGAGATCGCGGACAGCGTCGGCTACCTCATCGGGCCGACCGCGAGCTACATCAATGGTCACACGCTGGTCGTGGACGGCGGCTGGCTGGGCCGCTGAATAGAGACGGAGGGAGAAATGACTGAGTCGGCCACAGCCGTCCGTGTTGTCAGGCAAGCGGACTTCGAGCCGCGCTGGAACTCGCCGAGAGCCGACGAGCCCGGCTACGGGCGGGCGTTCATCGAGGGTGTGAGCGCCACGAACTTCATGGTCAACATCCTCGTGCTTCCGCTCAGGACAGGGTTGTCCGAGGCACGATTTTGGCGGAGACGTGGTCGTGCTCGCGCTTGCAGGTCAGGTCGAGTTCGTCGTCCACGACGGGGGCAGTTCGACCGCTTACACGCTTGAGCCGAACGACATGCTCCTGCTGCCCGCGGGCGTTCCGTACGAGTACCGGAACTCGGGGCTCGAGCAGGCGTCGTTCGCCAGCATCGCCGGGCGTGTCGACGAATGGCCCGCCAAAGCGCACTACGCCGGAATCGAGGGAGAGGTCGTCGTTCATGGCTCCACGGCGAAGGAAACGGCCGAGTGATCGCTGGGGGGCTTGCGTTCGTTACCGGGGCAGGCAGCGACATCGGCCGCGCGATCGCAGCGAGGCTCGCCCGAGACGGCTATTCGCTCGTGCTGATCGACGTGGACCGCGGCGCCCTGGATGCCAGCCGGGCCGAAGTATCGGCGCAGGGAGGCGCATGTCAAGCCTTCTTCTGTGACGTGAGCGACGATTCGGCCGTCCGCGATGTCGCGTCCGAGGCTCTACGGGACAGACCTGACGACCTCAGGGTTCTCGTCAACAGCGCAGCGATCGTCGTGAGGCAGTCGCTTCTGGACACGTCCCCTGCGGAGTGGAGGCGTGTGTTCGAGGTCAACCTTCACGGCGCGTTCGTCTGCACACAAGTGCTCGGGCGGTACCTGGTGACGGCCGGCGGCGGCGCGATCGTCAACGTCGCGTCGACGACCGGGACGTCGACCGTTGAGCCTGGCACGTCCGCCTATGGAGCGAGCAAGGCTGCACTTCTGGCACTGACCGAATCGACTGCGATCGAGCTCGGCGTGCATGGGATTCGCTGCAACAGCGTCAGCCCCGGCTTCGTGCGAACGCGCGCGACCGAGTCCGCGTACTTGGACTCCGAGGTCAGGAAGGCACGGGAGGGCGCCGTTCCTCTCGGTCGCGTAGGTGGACCCGACGACATCGCCAACGCTGTGGCGTTCCTGGTGTCCGAGGAGGCGGGGTTCATAACAGGGGCGAACCTGATCGTCGACGGCGGACTGACCCGGAACCTGTTCGCTCAGATCCCAGGGCGGGCACTGCTCGGCGGGCAGAACGAAGAGCCAGCGACGTGAGCAACGTTGCGGTCGTGACTGGAGCCGGATCGGGCATCGGACGCGCGACTGCCGTCTCGCTGGCAGAGCAGCAATACCTGCTCGCGTTGCTCGACGTCGACGTCGAGCAAGCCGAAGAAACGGCGACGCTGGTGCGAGGATCAGCGCCTCGACGCTGTGGCCGTCGAATGCGACGTCGCCGACCCCGAGCGGGTGGCCGCCGCGTTCGCGGCCGTGGACGAGCGCTTCGGCCGAATCGATCTCCTCGTCAACAACGCTGTCATCCCGGTGCCGCGGGTGCACCCGGAGGATCTCGCCCTGTCCGACTGGCAACGGGCGCTCGACGTGAACCTCACCGGCTACTTCCTTTGTGCGCAGGCGGCCGGCAGACGGATGATCGCCGCCGGCCGCGGCGGCGCGATCGTCAACATCAGCTCGATCAACGGGTCGAGCGCGCTCGGTCGGGGCAACCTCGCGTATAGCGTCACAAAGGGCGGCGTCAACATGTTGACCCGCGAGCTCGCGATCGAGTGGGCGCCGCACGGCATCAGGGTCAATGCCGTCCAGCCTTGTCAGACAAAGACGGCCAAGCTCGTCGAGGTCCTCGAGCACTCAGGTGTCGAGACCGCAGGGGTGACTCAGGACATCCTTCGGGGGATTCCCCTGGGTCGATTCGCCGAGCCCGACGAGATCGCGGCGGCTGTGGTCTTTCTCGCCTCACCGCAGGCGTCCATGATCACCGGAGCCATGCTCCCCGTCGACGGCGGCAACCTGGCGTTCAATGCCGGGGGAACCGTCGAATGGTGAAGCGCGCCGTTCGAAGCGTCGATCTCGACCACAGCGACATCGCCGTCCGATGCGACGATGAGCTCGGCGAGGGCCCGGTGTGGGACGCGGAGAGGAAGACGCTCCTCTGGGTGGACATCGTTCGGAGGCGGATCCACCTGTGGGAGCCCGACGCCGGGACGCACCGTGAGCTCGAGGCCGACCAGCCGGTCGGTGCTGTCATCCCGCGCGCCGCCGGCGGGGCAATTGCCGCCTATGGACAGGGGTTCGCCTACGTCGACCTCGACGACGGTCGGATCGAGCAATTCATCGACCTCGGGCTCACCGACCCCTCGGTACGAATGAACGACGCGAAATGCGACAGGAAAGGCCGCCTCTGGGCAGGCACGATGAGCGAGACCCTCGCCGAAGGCGCGGGGTCCCTCTACCGTCTCGACACGGACGGCGAACTCTCACTCGTCGTCGCCGGCGTCACCGTGTCGAATGGGCTCGATTGGAGCCCCGACAATCGGACCATGTACTACATCGACACTCTGCGGTACGGGGTCGACGTATTCGATTTCGACGCAGAGACCGGGTCGGTGGCGAATCGCAGGCGGCTGGTCGACATTCCGAAGCACGAGGGGCTCGCCGACGGGCTGACCGTCGACTGCGACGGTTGCATCTGGGTAGCCCTTTGTTTCGGCGGGGCTGTCCGGCGGTACACGCCGAACGGCCGGCTGGATGCCACCGTTCGCCTGCCCGTCACGATGGCGACGAGCTGCACATTCGGGGGCGACGGCTATCGGACCCTCTACGTCACCACCGGCAGAAGCGCACTCTCCGACGAGGAACGCCGCCGGCAGCCGCTCGCCGGCTCCGTCTTCTGCACCGAGCGCGGAGTCCAAGGGCTCCCGGCGACTCCCTACGGCGGCTGACGGCGTGCCACTCCGAGTCCTCATTCGGGACGGCACGGTCATATGTCCGGCGAGCGGACTGCGAGGGCGGTTCGACGTCGCGATCGTCGGCGAACGAATTGATGCGGTCGGCGAATCACTGCCTGCGGAGGCCGGCGACCAGGTCGTCGACGCAAAAGGGTTGATCGTCACGCCGGGATTGATCGACCTGCACGTCCACGTGTTCGACGGGCAGGATCTTGGCGTTCCCGCCGCCACGGTCGGTCTCGTCCACGGGGTGACGACCCTCGTCGACGCTGGAAGCGCCGGCGCACACCTCTACCCGGCGTTCCGCGACGGCTACATGAGGAAGGCAAGAGAGCGGGTCATCGCCTTTCTGAACATCTCGTCCATCGGTCTCACGAGCACCCTTCTCGCCGGGGAGTTCGAGACCCTCTCCTACGCGAGCGTCGAGGAATGCCTTCGCTGCGTCGACTCCAACCGGGACTCGATCGTCGGCATAAAGGTCCGTGTAGCCGCGGAGACGGTTGGATCGAACGGCATTCGACCTCTGGAGCTCGCTGTCGAGGCGGCCGACGCCGCCGGGCTGCCGCTGATGGTCCACATCGCCAGCGCGCCGCCGCCTCTCGAGTCGATCCTTACTGCTCTTCGGCCGGGAGACATCGTCACTCACTGCTTCACGGGGCTGGGGAATCGCCTCAGCGACCCCGATGGGCGGGTTCGGGACGACGTCCGGGCGGCGCGTGAGGGCGGGATCATCTTCGATCTCGGTCACGGCGGCGGTAGCTTCGACGTCGAGACGGCTCGCGTCCTGATTGGAGAGGGGTTCCTGCCCGATGTGATCAGCAGCGACGCCCACGCGTATTCGATCGACCTCGTCGAGAGTCTCCCGGCGGTCATGTCCCGGTTCCTGGCGCTCGGTGTTCCACTGGACGCAGTCGTCGAGCGAGCCACGACCGCAGCCGCGAACATTCTCGGCCGGGCGAAGCTCGGGCGTCTCGTGCCAGGTGCCGTCGCCGACATCGCGGCCTTCGAGCTCAGGGAGCAGCGGGTGAAGTTCCACGACGTGAACGGCCGCGAGTTCGAAGGGAGTCAGTTGCTCGTGCCGCGCTGGACGATCAAGGACGGGGAGTTGGTCGAGGCGGGCGAGCGCGGTCCGGTCGGGCGCGTGCGGAGCGCGACGTGACGTCGGCCCTCGCCGGCATGTTCGATGCGCACTATCAGGGTTGCGTCTGTCTCGAGTACGTTTGCGTCGATTGGCGCCGCTGCAACGAATGCGACGTCCTGACCGAGACGTTGCTCCTGCGCGATGCGCTTCGCGTCCCTCGACGGCACTGATGGTCTGATCATCAGCGCAGATGAGAGGGGACGAGGTGAGCTCGAAAGACACTGAGTACCGCAGCAGCAATTGGTTCGAGGTGGACGGCCTCGACGGATTCCTGCATCGCAGCTGGATGAAGTCGGAAGGCTTCTCCGACGAGACGATCCAGAGGAGGCCGCTGATCGGCATCTGCAACAGCTGGAGCGAGCTCGTCAACTGCAACTCGCACCTCCGCGAGCTGGCGGTGGCGGTAAAGCGGGGAGTCCTGCAGGCAGGGGGCTTCCCGCTCGAGTTCCCGGTGCTCTCGCTCGGCGAGGCGCTGATGAAGCCGACCACCATGCTCTATCGGAACCTGATGGCGATGGACGTCGAGGAGTCGATCCGCAGCTATCCACTCGACGGCGTCATCCTGCTGACCGGGTGTGACAAGACAACGCCTGCGAGCATCATGGGGCTCGCGAGCAGCAACGTGCCGGCCATCGTCATCACCGGCGGCCCGATGCTCAACGGCCACTGGCAAGGTCGTCAGATCGGATCCTGCAGCGACTGCTGGCAGTTCAACGAGGATGTCCGCGCGGGGCGTCTCGACGAGCTCGAGTTCCGGAGCATCGAGAACGCGATGTGTCGCTCCCATGGTCATTGCATGACGATGGGGACGGCGTCGACCATGGCGTGTATCACTGAAGGCCTAGGCCTGACGCTCCCGTACGGCGCTGCCCTTCCTGCCGTCGACTCGCGCCGTTTCCAGCTGGCGGAAGAGGCAGGCCGGAAGATCGTCGAACTGGTCGAACGCGATATTCGACCGTCGGACATTCTCACGCGAGAAGCGTTCGAAAACGCGATCCGGGTGCTTCACGCGGTTGGCGGGTCGACCAACGGCGTCATTCATCTGATCGCCTGCGCGCGCCGCGCTGGCGTCGATCTGACACTTCAGACGTTCGATGACCTCTCGGAGACGACACCGTGGCTCGTGAATCTCAAGCCGTCGGGCGAGTTCCTCATGGAGGACTTCTGCTACGCCGGCGGCGTGCCGGCGGTCATGGGCGAGATCAGCGACCGGCTCCACCTGTCAGCGATCACCGTGACCGGCAAGACCGTCGGCGAGAACATCGACGACGTGAAGGTCGAGAACCGGGCCGTTATCGCGCCGAGCGATGCCCCGCTGATGGGTCACGGCGCCCTGGCCGCCCTCCGCGGAACTCTGTGTCCAGATGGAGCTGTGATCAAGGTGACCGCCGCAGACCCGCGCCTGCTGGAGCACGAAGGCAGGGCCGTCGTCTTCGAGGGCATCCACGATCTCGCCGCTCGAGTCGACGACCCCGACCTCGACATCGACGAGTCCTGTGTCATGGTGCTGCGCAACGGCGGGCCGATCGGCGGCCCCGGGATGCCAGAGTGGGGGCATCTGCCGATCCCGGCCAAACTGCTCAAGAAGGGGGTCACCGACATCGTCCGGATCAGCGACGCTCGAATGAGCGGGACGTCCTACGGGACGATCGTCCTCCACGTATCGCCCGAGTCGGCTGTCGGCGGTCCCCTGGCCCTCGTGCAGGACGGCGATCGAATCCGGCTCGACGTCCGCCGGCGAACGCTGGATCTGCTTGTCGACGCGAGCGAGCTCGAACGGCGAAGGGCTACCTGGTCGCCGCCGGACTTCTCCCACGATCGGGGCTACCTCCGCCTCTATCGCCAGAACGTCCTTCAAGCACAGGATGGATGTGATTTTGCATGCTTCGAGGGAAGTTCCGCGGTGGTCTCGGACGTCCTCACTCACCTGTGACGGAAACCGACGCCATCGTCGAGCGCTCGGCGGCAGCGCAGCTGAGGGCGTCGCTGGTATCAGACGCACTTGACGCGCTCGGTCTACGAACGCAGTGCCTCTCTGCGGCGATCGTGCCGATGACGCCGGGTACGAGGCTCGTCGGCACTGCGTTCCCGCTCGAATCCAACCCCGTCGACGTTGCTCCGGATATTCCCTACCAGGGCTTGCTGCGAGCGCTTGACGCCGTCCCCCGTGACGCAGTCGTCGTCGCAAGTTCGTTGGGGCGCGAGGACGTCGCGATCTGGGGTGAGCTCCTCTCGACGATCTGCGTCGCCCGCGGCGCTGCCGGTGCGGTGTGCGACGGGAACATCCGTGACGTCGACCTGATCCGAAGCCTCGGTTTCCCGGTCTTCGCGCAGGGAACGGTCCCGACCGACATCAATGGCCGACTCGAGATGGCGGGGCCTGCGGAGTCGATCAAGGTGGGCGGTGTGCTGGTGACGGCCGCCGACCTCGTCGTGGCGGACGACGACGGTGTCGTCGTCGTCCCGGCGGCAGTCGCCGACGAAGTGGTCACCCGCGCTCTCGAGAAGCGGTCCGGCGAGAGCGGCTTCCGGGAAGCGGTGGAGTCAGGGCTTTCCGCCACCGACGCATACGCCAAGTTCGGCGTGCTGTAAACAGGGAGTACGCGCTCTAGATGCTCACGGCTGCGACGGTGGGGGCGTATCTGGAGGAGAAGGGCCTGCTCGCGCCCGGGGCACCGGTCGAGGTCACCGAGCTCGGCGGCGGGGTGTCCAACATCGTTCTCGGCGTCGAGGCGGACGGCCTCTCCTGCGTGGTCAAGCAGTCCCTCCCCCGGCTGCGAGTCGCGGACGAATGGCTCGCGAAGCGGGAGCGAGCCGTCACCGAGGCGTGCGCGCTCGAGCTCGCTGCGGCTCTGATGCCGGACGCCGTCCCTCGAGTGCTCGAGCTCGACCGAGAGGCGTGCGCGTTCACGATCGAGCGGGCGCCTCGGGACTGGCAGACCTGGAAAGACGATCTTCTCGAAGGGCGGGCCGACCAGGCGGTCGCGCGCCGGGTCGGGCTGCTCCTCGCCGCCTGGCACGAGGGCACCACCGACGTGGCGACGGCGCAGGCATTCGCCGACCGCGAGGGATTCGACCAGCTACGGCTCGATCCCTACTACCGCACCATCATGCGTGCCCACCCCGACCTCGCCGGCGCGGTAGGCGCGTACGCCGATCGGCTGCTCGGCCCCGGTCGCTGCCTCGTCCACGGCGACTACTCGCCCAAGAACGTCCTCGTCGGCCCCGAGCGCCTCTGGCTGATCGATTTCGAGGTGACCCACTTCGGCGAGCCGAGCTTCGATCTCGCGTTCATGCTCAACCATCTCTTCCTCAAGGCTCTGCACCGGCCCGGCACCACCGCCGGCTACCTGGCCTGTGCCCGGGCCTTCTGGACCGCGTACACCGACGCGGTGCCCGACCCGCTCGCTCCGGACACCACCGCCGTTTTCGGCCAGGTCGGCTGCCTGATGATGGCCCGCGTCGACGGCAAGTCGCCGGCCGAATATCTATCCGCAGAGGAGCGGACCCGCGCCCGGTCGCTGGGGCGGCAGCTACTGACCAATCCGCCCGACGACATAGCCGACGTGTTCGAAGCCGTCGGAACGGCGGCCGCCGGGTGACGGCCGGAACACGGATCGAAGCGGTCGCCGCGCGCGAGATCCTCGACTCGCGCGGCCGGCCCACCGTCGAGGCGGATGTCCGTCTCGACGGTGGCGCGCTCGGTCGCGCGAGCGTCCCTTCCGGCGCCTCGACCGGCCGACATGAGGCGCTCGAGCTTCGTGATCGCGACGAGATGCGCTTCGGCGGCCTGGGCGTGCGCGGTGCGGTCAGAAACGTGGGCGAGGAGATCGGGCCGGCCGTGGCAGGACGAGACGCGCTCGACCAGGCCGGGCTGGACGCGGCGCTGGTCGCGCTCGACGGTCACCCCCGGGAAGGAGCGGCTCGGCGCGAACGCCCTGCTCGCGGTCTCCGTCGCGACGGCCCGTGCAGCCGCAGCGGCGCGCGGGTTGCCGCTCTGGCGGCATCTGGCCGGCGGGCAACCCATCCTCCCGCTTCCGATGGTCAACATCCTCAGCGGGGGCCTGCATGCGGCCGGAGGGCTCGCCTTCCAGGACTTCCTGGTCGTCCCGGTCGGCGCCGGCCGCTACTCAGAGGCGCTCGAGATGGTGTACGCGGTCCGCTCGGCGACGGAGGTGATCCTGACCGGGCGAGGCCTCTCGACGCTGAAAGCGGACGAGGGTGGCTTCGGTCCGGCGCTGGAACGTCCCGAGCAGGCCCTCGATCTCCTGGAGCAGGCCACCCGCCGAGCGGGCTACCGGCCAGGCGACGAGGTCGCCTTCGCCGTCGACGTCGCAGCCAGCCACTTCGCCCGGGAAGGGTTGTACGACCTCCCGCACCGCGGTCCGATCGGTGCGCCCGAACTCGTCCACCTGCTCGAGGATCTCGTCGACAGCTATCCGCTCGTCTCGATCGAGGACGGCCTCGGCGAGGACGACTGGGAGGGATGGGCACTCCTCACGCGCAAGCTCGGCGCGCGCGTGCAGCTCATCGGCGACGACCTCTTCACGACCGACCTCGGCCGGGTCGAGCGAGGCATCGACGAGAGCGTCGCCAACGCCGTACTCGTGAAGATGAACCAAATCGGGACGCTGACCGAGACGATCGCGGTGGTCGAGCGGGCCCGCGACGCAGGCTACGCGACCGTAGTCTCGGCCCGTTCGGGCGAGACGGAGGACCCGTTCATCGCCGACCTCGCTGTCGCCACCGCCGCCGCCCAGATCAAGATCGGATCACTCGCCCAGTCCGAGCGGCTTGCCAAGTACAACCAGCTCCTCCGGATCGAGGAGGAGCTAGGCCCAACCGCTGTCTTCGCCGGAGCTGGCGTGCTCGGCCACACCGTGTAGCTTCTCGAGGCCACCTTGCCGCCTCGGCCGGTCCAGATCCGCCCCCTGCGGCGGAGGGTCTCCGAGGCGGCCAAGGTCGCTGCGAGACTACGGGAAAGCCACAGCCGGCGCCCGCGCTGATGACGCTCGGCCGCGGCCGCAAGACACTCGGATCCGCTCCTCGAGGAGGTTGTGAAGATGAACGAGCTCGATCCCCTGAGCGGCAAGGTCGCCGTCGTCACAGGTGGCGGCAGCGGGATCGGCCTCGCCACGGTTCGCCGGTTGATTGCGGCCGGCGCGCGTGTCCACGCTCTCGACCGCCGCCAAGAAACGATAGACGAGCGGCTCGAAGCCGAGCTCTCCGCCGGGATGGTCACGACCCATGGTCTGGACGTCACCGACGCCGAGAGAGTCGAGCGCCTTATCGCTCAGATCGGTGACGAGACGCCGATCGAGCTGCTCGTGTGCGCGGCCGGGACGAACATCCCCCACCGCCGCCTGGACGAGCTAACGCAAGAAGGTTGGCACCGAGTAGTCGAGACCAATCTGGACGGCGTCTTCTCGTGCGTGCGGGCAGCACTGCCGCAACTCCGCGAGACGCGCGGACACGCGGTCGTCATCGCCAGCGTCTCTTCGCTCTGGCCGGACGGCTCGGGGGCCGCTTACCAGGCTGCAAAGGCCGGAGTGCTCGCACTCGTCCGGGCCGCCTCCTTCGAGGAGCATCGAAACGGCGTCCGATTCACGGCGATCCTCCCCGGGATGACCGAGACGGGGATGATCTCCAAGCGCCCGTCGCCGCCGCCGGCAGAGGTCCGAGCCCAGATGCTCCAGCCCGACGATGTCGCCGCGACGATCCTCTGCGCACTGAGCCTGCCGCCGCGGGCGTGTCTCGGCGAATTGACGATCGTCCCGACCGCGCTCCAGGCAGTGGGGAAGACGCAGGAATGAAGAGCGCCGCCCAGCTGGAATCGCTAGAGCTCGGACGTAACCACAGTCGCGCCCCGGCGCGCCGGCACGTCCGGCTGCAGTCGGGTGCCGAGACCGGGTCCCGTCGGCGCCAGGATATGGCCGTCGACGATCTCGGGCAGATCGGTGACCAGGTCGGCGTAGAACGTCCTCAGGTACGCCCGCACCGTCTCCTGGTACAGGGCGTTCGGTGCATTGATGGACAGGTGGATCCCGGCGAACAGCGAATGCGGCCCCGTGCAGTCGTGCATCGTCACCGGGACGGCGTAAGTGTCGGCCATGGTCGCGATCTTGCGCGCCTCGGTGATGCCGCCGCACCAGACCGGGTCGATCATCACGATGTCCGCACCGCGGACGTCGAGGACGCGGCGGTACTCCCAGCGTGTCATCAGGTACTCGCTCGCCAGCACCGGGATCGACGTTTCCTGACAGAGAGCGGCCAGGGCGGTCGGGTCATCGGCGCGGATCAGATCCTCGACCCAGGCCGGCTCGAACTCCTCGAGGGCCCTGGCGATCTGGACCGCGGCCGGGAGCGACCAGAAGCCGTGTCCCTCGATCATGATCTCCATCTCACGCCCGACCGCTTCGCGGATCTTGCGCACCGGCTCGAGCCCCGCCTGGAGGTCGCGATACTCGATTCCGACGCCACCCTTCTCCTGGGCGAACACGTCGAACGGCCAGATCTTCATTCCGGTAATCCCCTCCGAGAGCAGGTCCCGGGCCAGCTCGCCTGCATCCGTCTTGAAGGCAACGAGGTCGTCGAGCGTTCCGGCTGCATCGGTGATCCCGTACCCCGCGCGGAGCGTGCGGCCATAGAGCGGACCGGCGCAGGTGTTGTAGGTCTTGATCCGGTCACGGCATGCGCCGCCGAGCAACTGGTAGACGGGCAGCCCCGCCGCCTGGCCAAGGATGTCCCAGAGCCCGACGTCGAGCGCGGAAAGTGCGCGCATCTCGTTGCCCTTGGCGCCGAAGCGAGCGCACATCTCGTAGAGCGACCGCCAGTGACCCTCGATCGCCAGCGGGTCACGCCCGAGGAGGAGCGGCGCGGCGAGCTCGTGAATGAACGCGCGGGTCGCCGCCGGCGTGTAGTAGGTCTCGCCCTCGCCGACGAGCCCCTCGTCGGTGTGGAGGCGAACGAGCAGGAGGGCCGGCATCGCGCTGTCCTCGCCGAGGTGGATAGTCTCGATCCGTGTCAGCTTCACGGGTCGGCAAGCGTAACCCAAGTTCGCCATGCCACCGCCCGGGAGACCGGCTAGGACATCGCCGACCGTGCGCCTTACGCTGAGTCAGTTCTGCTTGCCGGGTCTGTCTACCGGTGCGTTCCTCGACGTCGCCGAAGTGGCCGGCTGGGAGGGTTGCGAGCTCGGCGTGATCGGCGGGCAGCACGGGCCGGAGGACCCGAGAGCGATCGCCGCCGCCGCCCGCGTCTCCGGCTTGCCGGTCGAGTCGCTGAACGTCCTACGGGACTGGGCCCTTCCGGACGATCCGGACTGCGGGCCGGTGTTCGACATGCTGCTCGGGCTCGCGGTCGAGACGAGTGCCCCGTTCATTGTCTGCGTCGCGCCGATCCGCAACGAGAACATGCCACCCAGAGAGGATGTGCTCGTGGCAGCGTCGGAGCGCCTCGCGATGTTCGCGGAGCTCGCCGAGCCGGCAGGTGTCCGTCTCGCGCTCGAGCAGGTCGGGCTCTCGTCCACCCGCATCGGGGCGAAGAGCGGAATCCGGACGCTCGCCGACGCGCTTGCCGTCGTCGAGGGCGCCGCTCCGAGCGTCGGGCTCGCGATCGACAGCTACAACGTTGCCACCGGCGGCAACTCGTTCGACGAGATCGCACGGATCCCGCGGGAGCGGATCGCGCTCGCACACGTTGCCGACGGCGTTGTCACCGGCTCGCCTCGCGTGCTGCCGGGCGACGGCGAGCTACCGCTTCGCGCATTCGTCGCCGCCCTGGCCGAGACCGGCTTCGACGGGGCGCTCTCGGTCGAGATCTTCCCGGAGCAGTCCCCGCCGGACCCGCTCGCGTTCGCCCGGCGAGCCCTGCACGCGTTGCGGTCGGTGCTTCCGGCCGACGTCACCTAGACAGAGTCGGCGAAGCGGCGGATCGATTCGGCCGCCTCCGAGGTTTCGAGGTTCGCTGCGAACTCGTCGAGCTGGAGGGCGTCGCGCTGCGAGCGGTCCAGGCCGCGACGGTCGCGGAAGTAGCGCTTGACACTGGCCACCGCGTGTTTCGGCAGCCCGGCCAGGTGTGCTGCGGTCTGCTCGGCGGCAGCGTCGAGCCGTTCTGCGGGTACGAGCCGGTGGACGAGTCCCAGCTCGAGCGCTCGCGGGGCCTTGACCCGCTCGCCGGTCAGCACGAGGTGGCGCGCCGCCCCGGCGCCGATCTCGTCGACCAGCTCCTCGATCCCGCCCGGCGGGATCCAGCCGAGCGTCACCTCGGGCGCGGCGAAGATCGCCCGCTCCTCGGCGATGCGGTAGTCGGCGTAGAGCGCGAGGAAGAGACCACCGCCGAAGGCGCCGCCCTGAATCTTCGCGAGGACGGGGGCTTCGACCCCTCGGAAGGCATCACGAAGTGCCGGCCAACGGCCCTCGTGCCGGAGGATCGCGTCCGAGGTCAGGTCGCCGAACGACGCAACGTCGCTCCCTTGGCAGAAGACCGGCGGGGCTCCGGCGAGCAGCACGCTGCGACAGCCGGGATCCCCGGCCGCTCGCTCCGCGGCGGCGAGCAGGGCATCGACGAGGGCGTCGTCCAGTGCGTTGCGCCGCTCGGCGCGGTCGAGCGTCCAGCGATGGATGCCGCCCGCGACCTCGACGAGCAGGCCGTCGCTCACGGACGTTTCCGGGTCAGCAGCCGCTCGAATCTGGCCCACTCGACGACGACCCGGGAGTGACGGCCTCGCGCCACCTGCTCATGCTCGTCCTCGGCCTCGAGGTCGAACCAGGCCTGGCGTCCGTCCACCTCGGTCAGGCGGGCACGGACGGTGACCTCTGCGCCGGCCGGCGTGGGGGCGAGGTGGGTGATCTCGACGACACTCCCGACGCTGCCTTCGCCCTCCGCGAGCAGACCGTCGAGCGCGCGCATGGCCGCCTGCTCGAAGAGTCCCACGAGCGCGGGTGTCGCGAGGGCCGCCAGCCCTGCGTTTCCGTAGCGGGCAGCGGTCAGATCGTCCTCGATTTGCGCGACCATGATTCCTTCGCGTCCGATCGCGGTCTGGTCAACCGGCATCGCTCTCACCTCCGTCCGATGGTGGACTCTCCTTGCTCGGGCCCAGGATCACCCCGGCCTTCAGTAGCTGCGCGCGCAGCTCGCTGACGTCGAGCGACGAGGTCGCAACCCCGCTCGCGGCGCTGAGGGCGGCCGCGACCCCCGCGGCCTCCCCGGTCGCGAGGCATGGCGGGATCTCCTTCGTCGCCTGGTGCACCCGGTGGTCCGCCGAGATGCATCGACCAGCGACGAGCAGCTGCTCGGTTCGTTGCGGCAGCAGACAGCGGTAGGGGATCTCGTATGTGACCCCGTAGCGGACCCAGTCCCCTGTGAAGGCAACGGTGTCGTGGAACGACACGCCTTCGTCCTTGCGGCCCAGCACGTAACGCCCCTCGAGCCGACGCGACTCGTAGATCCCGAGCTGCCACGCCAAGTCGTCGAGATACGCGTCCTCGAAGCCCTCGACGCTCTTCAGTTCGTCGACGACCTCCATCACTCGACGCCGGCATTCGATCTCCGCCCAGGTCAGATCGTCCGGGGCCGTCGGGTCGATCTTGCGATCGACGACGTCCGCGATGCCCCACGGCATCAGCGTGCGGCCGGCGCCGAGCGTCTTGAAGAATCGTCCGCCGAGCGTCTTGAAGAATCGGCCCTCTGTCCCGAGGATCGCTGCGTCGGAGCCGCGGACGTTCCCCATCCGAAACCACAGCCAGGGATGCACCAGCTCGAGCCCGAACGGTTCACCCGCGGCCGCGAAAAGGTCGCCGTCGCCGGTGGCGTCCACGACGACCTTGGCCAGGAACGCCTCGCGGCCAGCCTTGCTCTCGGTGATCACGCCCTGGACCGCGCCGCCGGCGACGATCGGCCGGGCGATCCAGGTGTGCAACCGCAGCCGCACGCCCGCCTCCATAAGCAACTCGTTCGCGACGAAACGGAACTCCTCCGGATCGTAAGCGACCGAATACCGGACGGCGTGTGGCCCTCTGCCCCAGACGAGCCCGTACCGCCGGTAGTGCTCGACGAGCTCCGGATCAGGGTTGCCCCATTCCTTTTCCGGAGGATGGAGCGCGCCTCCTCTCGCCGAGAGGCGCTCGACCAACTCCTGGCAGAGTCCGCCCACCGTCTGACGGCCGCGGCCGTCGTCGAGCGAGAGCAGCAGGATGATGAGCCCGCCCGTCGCCATCCCGCCGAGCGACCCGTAGCGCTCGACGAGGATCGTCTCCGCCCCCGCTCGCGAGGCCGCAACGGCGGCCGCGATTCCCGCCGAGCCTCCGCCCGCGACGAGGACGTCGCACTCACCTGCGACAGGGATTCGCCGAGCCTCCTCGCTGTAGGTCTCTCTCACGACGCCTCACGCAACGCTGCCGCCAGCAGGTGTTTCTGCACCTTCCCGACCGCTGTGCGCGGCAGCTCCGGCAGGAACTCGATCGTCTGTGGGCGCTTGAACGCGGCCAGCGCTGCCCGGCAGTGAATGCGGATCTCGTCGGTGGTCGGCCGGTCCCCGTCCCGAACGACGAACGCTGCGACGGTCTGGTCGCCGAGCGCGTCGTCAATCGGGACGACGGCGACGTCGACGACGCCGGCAAGCTGCCGCACGACCTCCTCGACTTCGAGCGCCGAGAAGTTCGTGCCGGCGCGGCGGATGATGTCGCCCCGGCGGCCGACGAAGTGGAAGAACCCGTTCGCGTCGACCGAGGCCATGTCGCCGGTCTGGAGCCAGCCCTCGCGGAAGAGCCCGGCCGTCGCCTCGGGGTCCCGGTAATAGCCCAGCGCAACGGTCGCACCCGGCTCGGCCCGCACGGTGATCTCGCCCAGCTCGCCCGGCGGGGCGGGCTCTCCGTCCGTCCCGCGGACGACGACCTCGTACCCCGCGACCGGACGTCCGATCGAGGCCAGCCGTCGGTCGTCGGAAAGGGGGCTCATCAGCGGCAACCCGCAGGTCTCGGTCATGCCCCAGAGCTGCTGAAGCGGGATCCCGAACCGCTCGTCCCAGTCTGCGAACTCCTCGGCGGTCAGGCTCTGGGCGAAGGTGATGTGCCGAAGTTCGCTCCGCCGCGCGTCCGCCTCGCTCCCCCGGTGGAGAAGGAGGCGCAGTATCGCTGCGAAGCCGGCGGACGTCGTCGCACCGTGGCGGGCCGCCTGGGCGAAGAAGCCGGTTGGAGCGAATCGTTCCACGACCACCGCTCGTCCGCCGACGACGAGGGCGGGCCAGAGCTGGTGCATCTGCGCCGCGGCGTGGTAGAGGGGCAGCGCCACCAGCGGAGCGTCGTCCGGCGTGTAGCCGGCTGCAGCCGCCAGCGTCGAGGCTCCGTAGCAGACCGCGCGGCTCGTCATCATCACTCCCTTCGGCCTGCTGGTCGTGCCGGAAGTGAAGAGGAGCTCGAAGACGTCGCCGGAAACGCCCTTGGCTGCCACGCCCCCGCCGATCGTACGGTCCGGATCGTCGAGTGGGTCGCCGACCGGGACGACCTCGGCGCCGTGTTCGGCAGCCGCTGCGATCGCCCGGTCGTGCTCCGACCGCGTGAAGACGACGCGTGCGCCGGAGACGTCCAAGTAGTCGCCCAGCTCACGTGCTGTCAGCCTCGTGTCGGCCGGGACGGCGATGCAGCCCGACGCGGACGCGGCCAGGATGAGCCGGACCAGCTGGGGGTGGTTGTCCAGCGAGACGACGAACGTGGAACCGTGCCAGAGCCCGAGTGCGGCGAGGCTGTCGATCGTGCCCTCGACCTCGCCGACGAACTCGCCGTAAGCTCCAACTGCGCGCCGCTCCGTCTGAGCGCTCGAACGTGAGCCAGAGTCGATCCGGGTCGACTCTGGCGTGACGCCGGAGAACCTCGAACAGCGTCGCGTCGACGGGCCCGCTCAGATGCCCCACTCGAACTGCGAAAGGATCTCGGGACCGTCCTCGGTGACGAGCACGGTCTTCTCGGCCCGTGCGCCCGCCGGGCCGCCTTCGCCCGAATACGTACCCGGCTCGACGCAGAACACCATGCCGGGCTCGATCACCGTATGGTCGTACGAGACGAGTCGCGGCTTCTCGTTCACGCTCACCCCGATCTGATGGCCGGTGTAGTGGGCGACCTCCATGCCGTAGCGCTCCATCGTCGCGCGCACCGCCTCGGCCGCGTCCGAGCACTTCGCTCCGGGCCGGAGCGTCGCCATCGCGGCCTCGCAACTGTCCCGGGCGGCATGGAAATATCGTCGCTGCTCGTCAGTCGGTTCCGCCCCGAAGACGACGACGTTGGTGCAGTCCGCCCAGTAGCCGTCTACGCGGGGGCTGATGTCGAGGAGACCTGCGTCGCCCGCCTCGACCGTCCGGCCCACTGGACCTCCCGGAGCGAGCAGCGCCGTTCGCGGGCCGGTCACCAACTCCCCGGTGACGGTCAGGTGCCGGGACGTTCTCGCGTCCATCGCGCGCAGGAGCTCGATCCAGACGTCGATGTCGGAGCCCGGGAGCGAGGCTGATGCGGCGAGGTCACGAAGACGCGTCTGCGCGTCAGATGCGACGAGCGCCGCCTGCCGGAGGAGCTCGATCTCGCGCTCCGTCTTGACTCGCCGCGCCTGCTCGAGCGCTTGCGAGACGTCGCGAAGCTCCACGTTCGGAAAATCGTCAGCCAGCACCTCACGCGCGAGCAGAGGCAGCGATGGTTCGACACCGAGAACCGCCCGACCGTTTGCCAGGCCGGCGTCTCTCAGCGTCACCGTGATGGCGCGCCGGAACGAAGCCGGCGGGTCGAGTTTCTCGAAGTGGCCGAGAGAGTCGTACGAGCGCACGCCGTCGAACCATGTCCGGCCGGCGAGGCCTGCGTACGCGTCGGCGGCGACGAGCGTCCCGCTGCCGTCTGCAGAGACGAGTGCGAGCACGAGAGGGAGCCACGACGCGATCTCCCAGATCGGGCCGAGCGCGAGCGGCGCCTCGAACCCGGCCGCATACGTGACGTTTCCCGGGGTCGAGAGCAAGGCGAAATCGATGCCGTTGCCACCGAGCGCCTCGGACACCCGCTCGACTTCGGCGGGACGAGAGGAGGTCGGCTCGGCCACTGCGAAATTGATCATATTCCCGCGCGGGAGCGATGTTGGAGCGCGATCAACGCTTCCTCTTGACGCATTGGCGAGAATCGCGGTACGGTCGCGGGAACGATTCCACAATCGCAGAGGAGCTGTAGGTCGTGAACGCGGGTCGGGTCGGGTCGGAATCCTGCTGATGGCGGAGATCACCATTCCGTCGATCGGAATCGCGATGACCGAGGCGCTCCTTGTCAAGTGGCTGAAGGAGCCAGGTGACGACGTGACGGCGGGCGAGGCTGTTGCCGAGATCGAGACGGACAAGGCGACGATGGAGCTCGAAAGCCCTATCGCGGGGCGGCTGGGGTCTCACCTGGCCGAGCCCGGAGCGATCGTCCCGGTCGGGACCGTGGTCGTCGAGGTGGTTTCGCCGGGTGACGGTACTGCCCCGGCGCCCAGCGAAGCCGATGCGCCCGGGCCGGAGCCGGCGGAGAGCCGTACTCGTCCTCCCTCCGCGGACTCCGCCTCCGGTCCGGTCGCAGCCGAAAGCCGCAGTCCTCACACCCAAAGCCCACGTGCGCGTCGCCTCGCCGTCGAGCGCGGAGTGGAGGCGCCGTCGCGGGTTGAGCGTTTTCGCGAGTTGATCGCAGAGAAGGTGAGTCAGTCCTGGCGTGAGATCCCCCACTTCGCAGTGACCCGGGAGGTCGACGCCGAGCCGATGCTGCAGACACTTGCCGCACTCCGCGCATCGAAGATCGAGCCTGCACCGACGCTTACCGACCTGCTATTGCGCGCGCTGGCAACGGGACTCGATACCTCGGGGCGTCGAGCGGGCGGCGACGTCGGACTTGCCGTTGCGACTGAGCGCGGAGTGATGATCCCGGTCGTCGGCAACGTCCTCGGGCTCGACGCCACGGGGCTAGCCCGGGAGCGGGCGGCCGCCATCGAGCGGGCTCGATCCGGGCGGCTCGGCACTGCTGATCTGGAGTCGACGCCACTCTCGACTCTCTCCAACCTTGGCGCGATGGGCGTCGACCACTTCACGGGCGTAATCGCGCTCGGACAGACGAGCCTTCTGACTGTCGGCCGTGCGATCCCACGGGTCGTTGCGGACGGCGACCGCGCGCTGGGCGTGCGTACCACCTTCCATGCGACGTTGAACGTCGACCACCGGACTCTCGATGGAGCGGATGCGGCCCGGCTTCTGGTCGCGTTCACCAAGGCGGCCGAAACGATGACTGCGAATTTCTAGGAGGACGCTTTGAGCGAAATCCCAACCGCCGTAGAACCCGACGAAGTCGTCGAGATCCAGCTCGACGGTGTGCCCGTCGACGACCTCGAGGAATGGCTCGAGACGATGCTCGTGATCCGTGAGTTCGAGGAGTCCCTCGAGCCGCTGACCATGAGCGGCAACCAGATTCCCGGAAGCGTGCATCAGGCATCTGGCCAGGAGGCGGTCGCGGTCGGCGTCATGCGCGCGCTCGCGTCTGGGGACATCGTCGCCAGCCCGCATCGTCCTCATCACCACGCACTCGCCAAAGGGATGACGCCCCGCGTCGCGATGGCCGAACTCTGGGGCCGCACGACCGGCTGTGCAGGCGGGCGTGGCGGGACGATGCACCTGAACGACTTCTCGCTCGGCTACTTCGGGTCCAACGGGATCGTCGGCGCGGGGCTGGGGATAGCGATGGGGGCTGCGCTCGCCGCGAAGCTCCGCGAGACGGGCCAGGTGTGCGTCGGATTCTTCGGAGAGGGTGGCGCAAACACCGGCCGGACGTGGGAGTTCGTCAACTTCGCCGCCGTGCAGAGGCTTCCGTTGATCGCGGTCTGTGAGAACAACCAGTACGCCGTGGAGACATACATCGGTCGATCGGCCGCCCTTGCCGACTCGATCGCGCGGCGTGCAGAAGGGTTCGGCCTTCCGTCCCTCCAGGTCGACGGGCAGGACGTATGCGCCGTCTACCGAGCGACGCGCGCCGCGCACGAGCTTGCCCGACGCGGCGACGGGCCGACGTTCATCGAGGCGGTCACGTATCGCTACCACGGTCACAATACGGGCGAAATTGCGAACTATCGTGAGGCCGAAGAGGTCGACCGTTGGCGCCTGACAAAAGACCCGATCGAACGGCTTCGTAGGGCGCTCGAGGCGGCGGGCAAACTCGAGCCCGGGCGGTTCGACGCACTCGCGGAGAACGCGAAGGACGTCACCGCTGACGCGATCCGTTTCGCAGAGGAGTCGCCCGTACCCGACCCCGCAACGGCCACGACCGGGGTCACCGCGGTGCCGTTCGATCCGAGAGGACCGGGGTCGCCATGAGCGAGCAGGTGACTGTCGGCCAGGCGTTCCAGCAGGGAATGCGGGAGGAAATGGCGCGCGACGAGACGATCTTCGTGCTCGGCACCGACCTCTTCATCCGGGGAGGTCACTTTGCACAGGTGAAAGGGATCGGGCCCGAATTCGGCCATGACCGCGTGATCGACGCGCCGATCTCGGAAGCGGCGATGGTCGCCGCCGGCGTCGGCGCGGCGATGAACGGCATGCGGCCGGTGATCGATCTCAACTTCATGGACTTCGCGTTCGGAGCGATGGACGAGATCGCGAATCAGGCCGCCAAGTCCCGCTATCTCTGGGGCAAGGCTCTGCCGCTCGTCATCCGTGCATCGTCCGGGATCGCCCTCTACGCAGCGCAGCACAACAACAGCCTCGAGGCCTGGTTCATGCACACGCCTGGCCTCGTCGTGGTGATGCCTTCGAACCCCGCTGATACGAAGGGCATCCTCAAGTCGGCGCTGCGGGGCGACGACCCGGTGATGTTCTTCATGCACAAGCGGCTGACCGGCGCCCGCGGCGAGATCGGCGGCCCGGATGACCTCGTCCCGATCGGGAAAGCGGCGATCGCGCGGCCGGGCAGAGATGTCACGGTGATCTCCTCGGGGATCGTCGTGCAGAAGGCGCTGAAGGCGGCCGAGGCGCTCGCAGCCGACGGCATCGACGCCGAGGTGATCGACCTTCGGACCATCTTCCCGCTCGACATGGACCTAGTCGCCGAATCGGTACGCAAGACCGGCCGTGCAGTCGTCGTGACCGAGGAGCCCCCGTACGCGAGCGTCGCCTCGGAGCTGGCCGCTTCGATTCAGGAGGACGTGTTCGAGTATCTCGACGCGCCGGTGGCGCGCGTGACCGCAGCGCACGCGCCGATCCCGCACGCGCCGCAGCTGATGGAGGCACTGCTCCCGCAGGTCGAGACCGTCGTCGACACGGTCAAGCGCTCGATCGAACGCTGGCCCTCGACCGAGGGCGGAGTGTGAGGTTGGAGACCACGACCCGGTCAGACAGGAGGTGGTACCTGGCTGAGACTAGTCCGGTTGGGCTTCGGTAAAGGAAACGTTCCAGTCTCGTAAGGGGAAAGAGAGGGTACAAATGAGTCGAATTCCGAAGCGAGGGCTCGGTGCACTGATCGCCGTCGGCGCTCTTGCCGCACTCCTCGTTCTTCTTCTGCCGGGCGTATCCGGTGGGAAAACCGTCAAGTCAGGCTCGTCGCATGCGAGGGTCTACAAGTTCGTTCTCAGCAACAACTTTCTCGGGAACGACTGGCGGCCGCAGATGGAGCGGCTAGCGGTGTTGACCGCAAGGCAACCGCCGTTCAGAGGCAGGATCTCGCTGAAGGTCGTCAACTCGCAGTCGACGACAGAGGCACAGATCGCGGACCTCAACAACATCGTCGCCTCGCACCCGGACGTGATCCTGGTCGATGCGGGTTCTCCGACTGCGCTCAACCCGACGATCGCTCGGGCCTGCGCGGCCGGGATCAAGGTCATCTCGTTCGACCAGATCGTTACGGCGAAGTGCGCCTGGAAGGTGGGCCAGGATCACAGCCCCGGCCAGCGGGCGATCGGCCAGTGGATGGCCAAGACTCTGAAGAACACGGGCGGCATCTTCGTCGACCGTGGTCTCCCGGGTGCTCCGATCTCGGCAATCATCCACGACAGCTTCCTCGAGGGCCTGAAGAAGTACGGCCCAAATGTCAAAGTCCTTGCCGAGTACGACGGCAAGTACTCGATCGGGCCCGAGCAGCAGGCGGTCTCGGCGCTCCTCGCCGGTCACTCCGACGTCGCCGGCGTGATGACGCAGGGCTACTGCACGCCGATCTTCAACGCCTTCAAGCAAGCGGGCTTGAAGAACGTCCCCTGCACCGCCTACGGCTACAACGGTGAGCTCGTCGCCTGCGCCAGGCTGAATACGCCGTGCGCGATTCTGAGCGGCTCTCCGATCGTGATCCAGATCGCGATGAAGCTCGGCCTGAACGCGATGGACCGCAAGGCCGTTCCGGCCAGGAGCACGCAGGTCCCGGTTCCATGGACCCTGTACGTCTCGGGTCCACCCGTGACGATCGAAAACCCGGGCGGTGTTGTCCAACGAATCCAGATCAACAAGAACGCGTTCCCCGCGCTGGCTCCGGGGCTCGCGCTCCCCTACACGCTTCCCCAGTACAAGATCACTGCGCAGCAGGCGGCGGCCAAGCGCTGAAAACGCGAACTGCGTTGACAGCGGGAGGTCAGACGCAAGCGTCGGCGAGGACTGGATCTCCGGATCTGGTCCTCGCCGACATCTTCAAGGCGTTCGGCGGCGTCCATGCCGTCGACGGCGCGAACCTCGAGTGCTATCCGGGCGAGGTCCACGGTCTGATCGGCGAAAACGGCGCCGGCAAGAGCACGCTGATCAAGATCCTCTCGGGCGTCTTTCCGGCAGACGCCGGCGAGATCACGCTCCGCGGCGAGCGGCTGCAGCCGCGAGCCCCGGCCGAGGCCGCCGGCTTCGGAATCGGCACGGTCTTTCAGGAGCTGAGCCTGATTCCCCACCTGTCCGTCGCCCAGAACCTCTTCTACGGGATCGAGCCGCGTGTCCGCGCGACCCGGATCAGCATGCGCGCTCTCCGCTCGGCCGCCCGGCAGGCCCTCGCCGACTACGGGTTTCCGAATATCCGGCCGGGCGAGGTCGTTTCTCAGCTCCGGCTGGCCGACCGCCAGATCCTCGAGATCATCAAGGTGTTGATCCGCGAGCCGAGCGTGCTCGTCTTCGACGAGCCGACCTCCGCGCTCCTGCCGGAGCAGGTGCAGTGGTTGTTCGACACAGTGCGCGACTTCGCCGCGAAGGGTCGCGTCGTCGTGTTCATCTCCCACAGGCTCGCAGAGATCGAGGCGCTGTGCGACCGAGTGACCGTGCTCCGGAACGGCAAGGACGTCGGTCACGGCCCGATGGCGGAGATGCCCGAGGACAAGCTGGTCGAGCTGATGCTCGGTCGCAGAATCGAACGAGTGTTCCCACAGTCGGACCGCGATTCACGGGTGCAGGACGACGTCGTCTGCGAGCTGGAGGGCTTCGGGTCGGCGCCCCGGCTCCACGACGTCGACCTGAAGATCAAGCGCGGCGAGATAGTTGGCGTCGGCGGGCTTGCCGGGCAAGGGCAGGCCGATCTGTTCCTCGCACTGTTCGGCGCCCGGCGGTCGAGCGGGCGGGCGACCATTGCCGGCCGCCATGTCCACCCGAAGAGCCCGAGTCAGGCACTCTCGGCCGGGATCGCGCTCGTCCCCGAGGACCGTGCGAGCGAAGGGCTCTGCCTGGCGCTGAGCATCCGCGACAACATCTCGCTCGGCAACCTCAGCCGTGTCTCGAGGTACTCGCTGATCTCGGCGCGGCGTGAGCGGCAGCTGGTCCGCAACGCGATCGAGTCGCTCCACATCCTGCTCCGTCATCCGCGGCAGGAGGCCAACTCGCTCTCGGGCGGCAACCAGCAGAAGGTGCTCTTGGGACGAATCCTCGCGGGCCGGCCCGATTTGCTCCTGCTGTACGACGCCACCCGCGGCGTCGACGTGGGCACCAAGAGCGAGATCTACCAGCTGATGCTCGAGCAGTGCGCACGCGGCGTCGGCATTCTCTTCTACTCGACCGACGCATCCGAGCTCGCGAACATGGCGGACCGAGTGGTCGTCATGCACGACGGGACGATCCGCGCCCGGCTCGCCGGGGCCGAGCTGACGGAAGAGCGGATCATCGCCGCGTCGGTCGGTGGAGGGGCAGTGGCGGACGGCGCGTGACCGAGACGGCGACACCGGTCGACCTCCGCCCGCCGGGTGGACGCCCGTCGATCGCCCGGCAGGCGCTCGGAATGGTGGGGCGCGTCGACATCGTCGCGCTGATGCCCTACCTGTACCTGATCGCGTTCACGACGGCGCTCTACGCAATCAGCCCGGTGCTGCTCACCGGCACCGGCTCGCTGGACGTCCGCGCGACCGCGGTGCTGCCCCTTGCGCTCGTTGCCTTCGGCCAGACGCTCGCCATCTACACACGCGGGATCGACCTCTCGGTCGGCGGGATTCTCAGCACGACGACTGCAATCATCGCGTCCCATTCAGGTGCGAGCGGCTTCTCGCTTTTCGTGTTGCTCGTGGGCGTCGTCGGGCTCGCTGCGGTCGGAGGCCTTGTCAACGGGCTCGTCCTCTCGTTCACCCGGCTCCAGCCGTTCATCGTCACGCTCGCGACCTGGTCGATCTGGGGAGGGATCGCCTTCGTGATCCTCCCGGTCGAGGGCGGTTCGACGCCACAGCCGCTCGTCGACGCTCTCCTCGGCACGGTCTTCGGGATCCCGAAGTCCGTCATCGGCGTCGTCGTCCTGTTCGCGATCTGGTTCTGGGTCAGGGACACACGGTTCGTGGTCGACCTGAAGGCGATCGGCAGCGACGAGTCGCGGGCGCGTCTGATCGGGGTTCGGCTCGTGCGCCGGAAGATCCAGGTCTACGTGCTCTCCGCCATGCTGGCCTCGCTCGCAGGCATCTGGGTCTCCGCTCAGACCGCCTCCGGGTCGCCGACTGCCGGGGACCAGTTCATCCTCAACTCGGTCGCCGCCGTTGTCATCGGCGGGGCGAGCATCTACGGGGGGACGGGCTCGGCGGCGAGCTCGATCATCGGGGCGATCGTGCTGCTGATGATCCCCGACCTCGTGTTCGCACTGAACCTGACGTCGTTCTGGAGCGTCTTCTTCCAGGGCTTCCTGCTGATCGTGACCGTGACGATCAGCTCGCTCGTGATCACCTACCGCGAGTCGAGGTCCGGGTAGCCGTGGCCACGCAACAGGACCGGGTGGAAGACGCACTGACCGGCGCGTTCGACATGCTCAAGCGGAACGTTCCGATCCTGCTCAGCTACGGGATCGTCGTCCTGCTCTTCATCGCGGGGACGGCAAAGTCGAGTGGTTTCGGCACCGGCAACAACATCAGGATCCTGGCGCTGCAGGCCTCGTTCATCGGGATCATCGGCCTCGGCCAGACGATGTGCATCCTCACGGGCGGGATCGACCTCTCGGTGCCCTGGACCTTCACGGGCGCAGCCATCCTCACCTCGATCCTCGCCGACGGCAAGTCCTCAAACCTGCCGCAGGTGCTGTTGCTCGTCTTCGCCCTCGCCGTCGGCGTCGGGTTGATCAATGGGATCGGTATCGCGTACGCCGGGGTGCCGCCGATCATCATGACGCTGGGCATGAACGGTGCGCTCCAGGGGCTGCTGCTCGTCTACACGAAGGGCGGCATCTCCTCGTTCCCGCCGCCGGAGCTGAACACGTGGGTGCTGGAGACCACTCTCGGCGTCCCGAATCTTCTCTGGATCTGGATCGCGGTGATCATCTTCGGAACGATCGTTCTCAGCTACACCACGCTCGGCCGAAGGCTCTACGGGATCGGCACGAATCGGCCTGCCGCCTACCTGGCCGGTGTCAACGCCAAGCGAACGCTCGTCGTGCCGTACGTCTTCTCGGCCGTCGGCAGTGCGTGCGCCGGCATCCTGTACATGGGCTTCAACGGACAGGCGTTCCTGACGATGGGTGACCCGTACTTGTTTTCGTCAGCGGCGGCCGTTGCGGTCGGCGGAGCGTCCATCCTCGGCGGCAACGGCCACTACATCGGCACGGTTGCAGGCGCGCTCGTGCTCACGCTGCTGAACGCGCTGCTCGTGCTGTTCTCGCTCGGCACCGGCTACCTGCTGATCTCGTACGGCGTCGTGCTGTTGGCCGCCGTCTTCCTGGCGAACCTCAGGCTCTCTCGCGGCTGAGGCTCAGGGCTCGACGGCCAGCCGCCCGCCGCGCAGCGGCCGTCCTTCGAGGTAGTCGAGCAGCCCGTCCACCGTCATCGTGCGGGCTCTGTGCTCGGAAGCCTCCGAATACCACGCAAAGTGAGGCGAGAGGAGGACGTTGGGGGCATCCATGACTGGGTCGTCCAGCGGCGGCGGCTCGTTGGCCAACACGTCGATTCCCGCCGCGCCAACCCGGCCCTCGCGAAGTGCGTCGATGAGCGCTGTCGTGTCGACGAGCCCGCCGCGGGAGACGTTGACCAGGGTCGCGCCCGGCTTCAGCAGCCCGAGCTCACGACTGCCGAGCAGGTTGCGCGTTTCGTCGGTCAACGCGGTGTGGAGCGTCAGCACATCGCTGGCGGCGAGCAGCTCGTCGAGCGTCGCGACGAGCCGCACTCCCTCTGGCGGCGTCTCGACGAATGGGTCGAAGCCGAGCACCGTGCCGAAGAGCGGTCCGAGGCGCGCGGCGACGGCTTGTCCGATCCGCCCCAGTCCGACAACGCCGGCCGTCTGTTCGCTGAGCGGCACCACGGGTTTGAGGTGGTGCCACGCCATCCAGTCACGTCGCGCAGCGGCATCGGCGCCGACGAGCTTGCGGTTCAAGGCGAGGATCATCGCGAGCGTGTGCGTCGCCACCTCCTCGGTCGCGTAGTCCGGGCAGTGGAAGACCGCGAGGCCGCGCGCCCGCGCCGCGTCCAGGTCGATCGCGTCGAGCCCGATGCCGCAGCGGCCGATGATCCGCAGCTTCGGCCCGAGGCGATCGATCAGCTCTGCCGGGAGCGGGTTCCAGGCGACGATCACCGCGTCTGCGTCCGCAGTCTCGCGCTCGACGTCCTCGGCCGTCGCCAGCCGCGTCATCGTCACGTCGACCGGGTGGCCAGCGAGGTGCGTGCGTTCGATGTCGACGCCGTCGAACGTCCCTTCCGCCATGACGAACAGGTAGCGGCTCACCAGCCGACCGTCCCGCCGGCGTTCATGGCCAGGTTGCCTCCGTCCACCGGAAGCAGGACACCGGTGACCATTGCGGCCGCATCGGAGGCGAGGTAGAGCGCTGCGGCCGCGATCTCTTGCGGTTGCGCAAGTCGACCAAGCGGGATGCCGTGCAGCCAGGTGGCGAGCAGCGTCTTGGAATCGAATTTCGGGTCGTCGAGTAGTTCCTGCAGCCCGGGAGTGAGCACCTGGCAGGGTTTGATCGCGTTCACCCGGATTCCGAAGGGCGCCCACTCGATCGCCAACTCCCGCGTCAGCGAGTCGATGGCGCCCTTGCTGACGCTGTAGGCAAAGTTGCCGCGGCCGAGTGCTGTGGACGACGCAATCGAGCTGAGGTTGACGATCGAGCCGCCGGCCCCCTGCTCGATCATCCGCCGCCCCGCCGCCTGAGAGCAGAGGAGGTAGCCGGTCACGTTTACGTCAAGAACTCGGCTCCACTCGTCCAGTTCGAGTTCTTGCGGCCGGGTGTGGCTCGGGACAAAGGCGTCGTTGACGAGCACGTCCACGCGCCCGAAGCGTTCGTCCACTCGAGCGAACGCGGCCTCGACGGCCTCCGGCCGGGAGACGTCGCACTCGACTGCCAGCGACGCGCCGCCCACGGCCTCGACGTCGCCCGCTGTTCGCTCGCAGGCGGCGACGTCGATGTCGAGGCAGGCGACCCGGGCGCCCGCACGCGCGAACGTGAGCGCGATCTCGCGGCCGATGCCGGAGGCCGCGCCGGTGACGACCGCGACGCGGTCGTCGAGCCGAAAGACCCCGGAGACGTCCATCGCTACGCCTTGGTGCCACCGGCGTTGAACGCGAGGTTGCCTCCGTCAACGGGCAGCAGAGCCCCGGTCACCATTGACGAGGCGTCCGAGACGAGGAACAGCACCGGGCCGATCATCTCCCACGGCTCGCCGATCCGATCGAGCGGGATGCCCGAGAGGAACTTGTCGCGAATACCCGGTCCGAGCTCCGGATTGTCGAGCCGGACCTGCAGTCCCGGCGTCATGAACTGACAGGGCTGGATCGCATTGACCCGGATCCCGTAGCGGGCCCATTCGACCGCCATCTCCTTCGTCATCATCACGACGCCGCCCTTGCTCACGCTGTAGGGAAAGTTCGCGCGGCCGGAGGCGGAAGTGCCCGCGATCGAGCACATGTTCATGACCGCGCCTCCGGTTCCCTGCGCGATCATCCGGCGCGCGGCCTGCTGCGCGCAGAGGAGGTAGCTGGTCAGATTGATGCGGAGCGCCTTCTCCCAGTCTGCGAGCGGGATCTCGTGCGGGGTGCCGAAGGTCGGCGTGAAGGCGAGGTTGACGAGGATGTCTACCTTGCCGAGCGCACCGTCGATCTCGGCGAACGCGCGCTCGACAGCTGCCAGATCGGAGACATCCGTCTCGATGGCGAGCGCACGACGCCCCGTCGCCTCGACGCCCGCCGCAGCGGCGCTCAGTGCCTCGGCGTTGACGTCGAGCAGAACGATGTCCGCGCCCCACGCGGCGAGTCCGGCGCAGATCGCGGTGCCGAGGCCGCCTCCGGCTCCCGTCACGACCGCCGCCCGGCCGGTGAGGTCGAAGATCTCGGTTGCATTCAACGTTCGTCCCTCCCCGATCGGGTCATGGATTTTCGGTGGCGTACAAGGGTCGGGACGTCTGTCATGCGTACACGCTGGGAGGTGCGGTGGAGTCGCGTGCGAGCAGACGCATGTGCACGACCTCGACTCGGGCGGGCAGGCTCGGGTTGATGAGCCGGGAGGTGATCAGCCTGCTCGCATACCGCGATACCTGCTCGAGCGGCCGCGCCAGAACGCTGAGATGCGGACGCACGACGGAAGCCAGGTCGCTGTCGTCGAAGCCGATCACCGACACGTCGCGTGGTACCTCCGCGCCGAGCTGTTCCAGGCGCTCGAGCACCCCCGCCGTGACGGTGGTGGGGACGCAGCAGAGGATGGCGGTCGCTTTCTCCTTGACCATCTGCTCGGCGATCTCGTGCCCCGACCGACGATCAACTCGTCCGTATGGGACGATCACCTCGCCGACCGACCGGAGGCCGAGTGCGTCCACGGCCGTCTGATAGCCGGCAAGTGACTCGCGTCCCGGGCGGACAGAGGTGCTGATTCCCGCAAACCCGACTGTCGTGTGCCCGAGCGCGGCAAGGTGCTCCATTGCATCCCGCGACCCGCTTCGCTCGTCGGTCAGGACGACATCTGCACTCACCCCCTTCACCTCTCGGTCGATCAGGACGATTGGCTGTCTGATCGATTGGAGGAACGCTGCGATCTTCGGGTCACGATCGTTGACCAGTGAGAGGACGAGCGCGTCGACGCGGCGCGCCCGCAGTGACTCGAGCGCGAGCCGCTCGCCCTCCTCGTCCCAGCCGGAGCTGGCGATGACGAGCCCGACCCCGTCATGTCGCAGTTCCTCTTCGAGTACCTCGGCGAACCTGCCGAAGACGTCGTTCGCAACCGCCGGAACCAGGTACCCGACAAGAAACGATCTCGTCGTCCGAAGGCTGCGTGCCGCGACGTTCACCCGGTAGTCGATCCGCTCGATCGCTGCGAGGACCCGGGATCGCGTTTCGGGTGCGACGTTCGGTGCTCCGTTCAGGACTCGCGAGGCCGTGGTCTTCGAGACGTTCGCGGCGCGGGCAAGGTCCAGAATCGTCGGTTCAGTGCCTTTCCCCCCGTTGTGCTGTCTGTCGAGCCCATCTCTGCCAATCGCCTATGGAGTCCATCTTGTGGGAACGTTCCCGAAGCGTATGCCGATCGTGAACGATGGCGCAAGTTGGGATTGACGCGTCTTCGGTTGACACCTTGACGCTGGGGCTTCTAGTTCCAGGAAGGAGTCGAGGTGCCCCGTTCACGTCCTCCGCATCCGCCGGAGTTCAAGGCAGAGGCGGTTCGGTTCAACCGTTCTCGGGAGCACCACAAGTCGTCTCGTGGTGATGCTGTGATCGTAGTCCCGAGTGGCCTTGACCTCCT
>CAWDSD010000015.1:0-15281 GCA_963804935.1 uncultured Actinomycetes bacterium | reverse complement strand
GGATCTACGTGCTCGACCAAGGACGCGTGCTCGCGGAGGGTGCGCCCGGTGAGATCCGCGACAACCTCGACGTCGTCGCGGCCTATCTGGGCGAGAGCGCCGTCCACGAACCGGACAGCGAGACATGACAGTCCCGCTGTTGGCCGTGGAGGATCTCGAGGTACGCCACGGTGCGGTCACCGCTCTGAACGGGCTCACCTTCGAGGTCGGCCGCGGCGAGATCGTCGGCCTGATCGGCCCCAACGGCGCGGGGAAGTCGTCGACGTTGCACGCGATCATGGGTGCCGTCCGCCCGACGCGCGGCGACGTCCGGGTGAGAGGGGAGTCCGTCGTGGGCAAGCGGCCGGGGGACATCGCCAGGCGCGGTGTCGCACTCGTGCCGGAGGGACGGCGGATCTTCGCGGATCTGACCGTCGAGGAAAATCTCGAGCTGGGTCTCTCAGGCCGGCGCAGCAATGCCGGCATCGACGAGGATCTGAAGCGCGTCTACGACCTCTTCCCGGTCGTGCAGGAGTCGCTCGGTCGCAAGGCGGGCACGCTTTCGGGCGGCCAGCAGCAACAGCTCGCGATCGCTCGGGCACTCGTCGCGGATCCCGAAGTGCTGCTACTCGACGAGCCCTCGCTGGGCCTGGCGCCGCGCGTCGTCGATCTCGTCTTCGAAGCGCTCGCGGCGATCCGTGACCGTGGGCTTGCGATCCTCCTCGTCGAGCAACGCGCACAGCGCACCGTCGCCCTCGCGGACCGCTCGCATGTCCTTGCAAGCGGACAGCATCGCCTCACCCTCGGACCCGAGTCGGCCGACGACACGGCGGCGCTCGTCAGCGCGTACCTGGCATGACGCTCGCGTTCCTCAACATCACCTGGCAGACGTTCGCCGATGCGGTGGGCCTCGGCGCGGTCTATGCGCTCATGGCGGTCGGGATCGGGCTCGTTTTCGGGGTACTTCGGCTCGTGAACTTCGCGTACGGCCAGCTGATCATGGCTGGCGCCTACGCGCTCGCATTCGCATCGGCGCACGGCTGGCCCGTATCGGTGGGCATCCCACTTTGCTTCGCAGTGGTTCTCGTGTTGTCGCTGCTGATGGACAGGATCGTCTTCCGGCCATTACGTGGGCAGTCGCCGGCCGTGATGCTCGTCGCAACGTTCGCAGTCGCCTTCCTGCTGCAGAGCATCGCTCTGCTCTGGTTCGGTCCGCTCGGCAAGATCTCCGCATCGCTCGCGACACTGAATAGGCCGGTCACGATCTCGGGTGTCGACATTCGGAAGATCTCGATCGTCACGACCGTCCTTGCGGTCGCTTGCCTATTCGCGCTCGTTCTCCTGCTGGGCCGCACGCGGGTAGGGCTGCACATGCGGGCGGCCGCGATGGACTTCCGCACCGCGGAGCTTCTCGGCGTGCGCGCAGGCCGCGTAATTGGCGCTGCCGTCCTGATCTCGGGGGTGCTGGCAGCGGTCGTCGCCGTGATCCTCACCGTCCAGAACCCGCTCGTGACACCGGATTTCGCGTTGCGAGACACCATTCTCGTCCTCGCAGGCGTCGTGCTCGGCGGGATGAATCGCCTGGGGTCCGCAACTCTCGGCGGCTTCGCGATCGGATTTGCGTCTGGACTCCTCGGCGGCGCCCTCCCGACGAATCAGAGCCAGTACCTGCCGTCCTTCCTGTTCGCAGCAGTGATCCTCGTGCTCCTCGTCCGTCCCGGTGGTCTCTTCACGCGCGAGGGACAGCGCGCGGTGGAGCGGGTATGAGGCGTTTCGACTCGACGCTGCAGTTATTGGCGCCACTCGGGCTCGTCGCCCTGGCCGCGCTCGTGGGAACTGTGGTCTCCACCTCAACCGAGACTTACGTGATCAATGCCCTCGTGAACGTCGCGATCGTCGTGGCGCTTTACGTCTTCATCGGTAACTCAGGCGTGCTCTCGTTCGGACACATCAGCTTCGTCGCCGTGGGTGCCTGGGCAGCGGGAGTGCTCTCGATGCCGGTCGAGGAAAAGCCGGCGATCATGCCGCATCTCTTCGGCATCCTCGGGAACCACACGATCGGCAACGTCTGGTCGCTCGCGCTGGCAGCGGTTGTCGGTGCAGCGTACGCGCTCTTGGTCGGCCTTCCGCTCATGCGCCTCTCTGGTCTCGCTGCCGGCATCGCGACGTTCGGGGTGCTTGAGATCACCCACAACGTGCTGCGCTACTGGGACAAGATCGGCCCGGGACTGAACACGTTTTCCGCGGTGCCCGAGACGACTGGGCTCCTCCAGGCCGCGCTCGGCGCAGGGCTCGCCGTCGTCGTGGCGTTCGCATACAAACGAATGCGCTTCGGGCGCCTACTCAGCGCCACGCGCGAAGACGCCGCCGCCGCGCGAGCCGTCGGAGTCTCCGTTTACCGCCAGCGGCTCGTTGCCTTCGTGCTCTCAGGGGCCTTGGCCGGATTCGCCGGCGGACTGTTCGTCCACCTGCTGCCCGTGAACACCGAAGGGCTTTACCTCGACCTCACGTTCATCACACTCGCCATGCTGGTGATCGGTGGAGCAACCAGTCTGTGGGGGGCCGTGGTCGGTGCACTGGCCGTCAGCGCGATGGATTCGTTCCTCGCCGAGGCGGAGAACGGCATCCATCTGTTCGGCCGGTCCGTCGACCTGCCCGCCGGGACGCGGATCGTGGTCGTCGGCGCACTCATGGCGCTCGTCCTGATCCTGCGGCCGACCGGGCTCACCGGCGGACGTGAGTTTTCGGTCCGGCTGGCCCGGCCCCGGCGCCTTCTGACAAAGTTCGCTCGATGACCGATCCCAGGTTCGCAGAGCTCCAGCAGCGCCTTGCCGAGGTGACCAACCTCACGAAGGCGGCGACGCTGCTGTTCTGGGACCAGCGGGTGATGATGCCGCCGGGCGGCGCGGCCGCCAGGGCGGAGGCGATCGGTACCGTCAGCACCCTCGCGCAGGAGCGTTTCGTCAATGCGGACATCGGCCGGCTCCTCGACGAGCTGCGCGATCTCGAAGAGAGCTCGGACTACGACTCGTTCGAAGCCAGTCTCATCCGCGTGACGCGCCGCGACTGGGAGAAAGCGACGCGTGTTCCCCCGGAGCTGGTCGGTGACTTGAACAGGGCGTCTGCGGTTGCACTGTCGGCCTGGGGGCCTGCGAAGGAAGAGTCCAACTTCGACGCGCTGCGTCCGTACCTCGAGACCAATCTCGAGCTGCGGCACCGCTACATCGAATGCTTCGACCCGGCCGACGAGACCTACGACGTGCTCCTCGACAACTACGAGCCGAACATGAAGACCTCCGACGTCCGCCAGATCTTCGACCAGCTGAAGGAGGAGCTCGTGCCGCTGATCCAGGAGATCGGCGCTGCCGGCGACGTCGACGACTCCTTCCTCCACCAGGCCTTCGACGAGGGTGCGCAGCGCACGTTCAGCCTCGAGGTGTTGCGCCGCTTCGGCTACACGGACGACGAATGGCGGATCGACCAGACCCAGCATCCGTTCATGACCAGCCCCGGACATGGGGACATCAGGCTGACGACGAACTTCCGCCCGGACGACCTGAGCTCGCTCTTCGCGACGATGCACGAGTTCGGGCACGGCGTCTACGAGTGGGGCGTGGACGAGTCGATCGCAGGGACGCCGCTCGGCTCGGGTGTCTCGCTCGGTCTCCACGAGTCCCAGAGCCGGACGTGGGAGAACCTCGTCGGCCGGAGCCGTTCGTTCTGGCGCTTCTTCTACCCGCGCCTGCAGGAGGCCTTCCCCGGCCAACTCCGGTCGGTCGACGAGGAGGCTTTCTATCGCGCGGTCAACAAGGTGCACCCGTCCCTGATCAGGATCGATGCGGACGAAGTCACCTACAACCTGCACATCATTCTCCGCTTCGAGCTCGAACAGGAGCTGATCGAGGAGCGAGTCGCCGTGCGCGACCTGCCCGAAGCCTGGAACGCTCGCATGGAGGAGTACCTCGGCGTCGACGTTCCCGATGACGCGCGCGGCGTTCTGCAGGACATGCACTGGGCCGGCGGCGGCTTCGGGTACTTCCCGACATACTCGCTCGGCAACGTCATCTCCGTCCAGATCTGGGAACGCCTGAAAGAGGAGCTCGGCGATGTCGACGAGCGCTTCGAACGCGGCGAGTTCGGGGAGGTGCGTGAGTGGTTGCGCGACCACCTCTATCGGATGGGCCGGAAGTTCACGCCGCAGGAGACGATCGAGCGCGTCACGGGCAGCCCGATCGACGCGAAGCCGTACGTGCGTTACCTCCGCGAGAAGCTCGCGCCGCAGGCGGTTTGAGCGCCACGGCGCCTGCCCAGTCGCCGCTCGAGCGGCTGAAGGAAATCCTCGCCGAGCTCGCCGACCTCGGACACGCGGAACAGATCCTCGATTGGGATTCTCGTGTCTCGATGCCTCGCGCAGGAGCCAACGCGCGCGCTGACGTTGCTGCGACCCTCGCGGAGTTTTCGCACCAGCGCTTCGTCACCGACGAGGTGGGTGAGCTTCTGGAGCGGCTCGCCGCCGACGAGGATCCCGACTCGGCGGACGGAGCGCTCGTTCGCGTCACCCGCCGCGAGTGGGACCGCGCGCGACGGATCCCGTCGGACCTCGCGGGCGAGCTGGCCCAGGCGAACGGCGTCGGCGTCGCGGCTTGGGACGACGCGAAGAAGTCCTCCGACTTCGCGCTCTTCCGGCCGCATCTCGAGCGGCAGCTGGAGTTGAAGCATCAATACATCGCGTGCTTTCCGGAGGTCGACGAGCCGTACGACGCGCTGCTCGACGAATACGAGGAGGGGCTCACGACCAGGAAGGTCGAGGAGGTCTTCGGGCGCCTGAAGGGCGAGCTCGTCGAGCTCGTCGACCGTCATCGCGACGACGTCGTCGAGGACCTGAAAGGCCCGTTTCCCGTTGCTGCGCAACAGGAGGCCGGACGGCTGGTGCTCGAGGCGTTCGGCTGGGATCCCAGCTCATGGCGGCTCGACGAGACACCCCACCCATTCGCGTCGAAGCCCGGGGCGGGAGACATTCGGCTGACGACGCACACCGACGAGCGGGACATCACGTCGCTCTTCTCGACGATGCACGAGTTCGGCCACGGTGTGTACGAGTTCGACATCGACCGCTCGTTCGCGAGGACGCCGCTCGGAGGGGGAACGTCGAGCGCAATCCACGAGTCGCAGAGCCGGACGTGGGAGAACCTCGTCGGGCGAAGCGCCGGCTTCTGGCGCTGGTTCTACCCGCAGCTCCAGAGTCTTCTCCCAGCCGCGCTCGGAAGGATCGGCGAAAGCTCGTTCGTCGCGGCGGTGAGCGCCGTGCGCCCCGGCCTGATCCGCGGCGACGCCGACGAGGTCACCTACGGGCTCCACATCATCCTCAGATTCGAACTGGAACGCGAACTGCTTGCAGGGACCGTCGAGTTGCAAGACCTGCCCGACGTCTGGAACGCGCGCATGCGCGAGTACCTCGGCGTCGAAGTACCGGACGACGCACACGGCGTGCTGCAGGACATGCACTGGTCGGCGGGGCTCTTCGGCTATTTCCCGACCTACCAGCTCGGCAACGTGATCTCGGTCCAGATCTGGCGGCGGGCGATGTCCGAGCTCGGCGACCTTGAAGAGCAGTTCGCGCGCGGAGAGTTCACGGTCCTACGCGAGTGGCTACGCGAGCAGATCTATCGCCACGGGAGTCGATATTCGCCGCCGGAGCTTCTGCGCCGAGTCACCGCCTCGGAGATCGATCCGGATCCGTACCTCGAGTATCTCCGCGCCAAGTTCGCGTGAAGGTCTGCGTCATCGGTGCCGGTGCGATCGGAAGCCTGCTGGCCGCTCATCTAGCGAAGGTCGCGAACGTCTCCGTGCTTACGCGGCGGGATGACCACGCGCAGGCGCTGAACGAGCACGGGTTGAGGGTGAGCGGGCGGCACGACTTCACCGTGCGGGTCGCGGCAGTTACCGAGCCGAGCGAGCTTCCCGAGTTCGACCTCGGCATCATCGCGACGAAGGCGACGGGGGTCACAGGGGCGGCCGCATCCCTGCGCGGCCGGTTCCCTGGAGCGACGATCATGACCGTTCAGAACGGGCTCGGGGCGGAGGAGATCGTGCGAGCGCAGGGAGGCTGGCCACTCGTCTCCGCCGTCACTTTCATGAGCGGGACGAAGCATTCCGACTCGCACGTCGAGTACATCCTGGACACGCCGACGTGGCTCGGTCCGTACGAGGGCTCGTCGTATGAGCGGGTTCAGGAGATCGCGCAACTCCTGCTCGACTCCGGGCTCGAAGCGGAGGCATTGCCGGACCTGCGGCCGGCTCAGTGGTCGAAGCTCGTCTTCAATGCGACGGTGAACGGCGTTTCCGCGCTGACCGGCCTGCCACACGACGCCCACTTCGCGGCCGAGGAAGAGCCATCGGATCTCGGCCACCTCGTGCACAACCTGGTCGACGAGGGGAAGCGTGTCGCTGCAGCGGCGGGCGTGGAGCTGTACGACGATCCCTGGGAGATGAACGTGCTGGCGACGCGGCGAGGTAGTGCGCACTACCCGTCGATGCTCGAGGACGTGGAAGCGCGTCGGCCGACCGAGGTCGAGCTGATCAACGGCGCGCTTGTGCGGGAGGCGGCGCGCCTCGAGGTCGACGTACCGCTGCAGACGGCGGTCTATCGGCTCGTAGCAGCTCGCGAGGCGTCGTACTCGTGAGGGTCTGCGTCGTAGGCTGCGGCGCGGTCGGCTCACTCTTCGCGGCAACGCTCGCACAGCTCGACGACGTCGAGGTCTGGGCGTACGACCTCTATCAAGAGCATGTCGACGCGATCAACCGCGACGGCCTACGTTTGAGCGGGGCGGGGGAGGCTCTCGGGCGGCCGAGGGCGACGTCGGATCCCGGCGAGCTTCCGGCCTGTGACTTCGGGATCGTCGCGACCAAGGCGATGCACACCTCGGCCGCGATCGAGGCCACGGCAGCTGCGTTCGCGGATGGTTGTGTCGCGACCGTACAGAACGGCCTGGGTAACGAGGAAGCAATTGCAAAACACACCGAGCGGGTGATCCGGGGCACGACGTTCCCTGCGGGCAAGCTGCTCGAGCCCGGCCACGTGCAGTGGGACGTCAAGGGCGACACGACCTTCGGTCCATTCGAGCCCAAGCCGGCCCCGTTCGGGGAGATCGCCCGGCTGGCCGAGGCTTGCACCCGTGCCGGGATGCCGGCTCAGGCCGTCGAGGACGCGCGCGGGCCTCAGTGGCGGAAGGTGATCTTCAATGCAGCGACGAACCCCGTCGGGGCGCTCACCCGGCTGACGCACGGCCGCGTCTGCGAGGACCCCGGGCTGCGCCGGCTCGTGAGCGGCCTGGTCGACGAGGGCAAGGCGGTCGCGGCGGCGCAGGGGATCGTGCTCGACGCCGATCCCGAAGATCTGATCGACCACGCGGCGAAGCCCGAGGTCGCCTACGGTCACAAGGCGTCGATGCTGCAGGACGTCGAGGCACGACGTCCGACCGAGATCGACTACCTCAACGGTGGGATTGTCCGGTTCGGCGAGGAGCACGGGATCCCGACGCCGTTGAATCGCGCGATCTGGTCGCTCGTGAAAGGCTTGGAGCAATCGTGGTGAGCCCGGCCGAGATCGAACGACGCTACAGCGCCATTCGCGAGGCGATGGCGGAGCAGCAGCTCGAGGCAGTCGTCGTTTGCGGCTCGGAGTACACCGGGTTCGAGGGCGCTGTCACGTACATGTCCGGCTTCGTGATCGTCCACCGCTACGCATACGTGATCCTGCCGCGTGAGGGAGCCCCGACGATTGTCTTTCCGGCAGAAGCCCGCTATGTCGGCGAGCACGGAACGTCGTGGATCGAGGACCAGGTCTTCGCAGAGCGCCCCGGCCAGTACATCGCCGACCGGCTGGCCGCACAGCGGGTCGGGGTCTACGGGCTGGACTACGTGATGGCAGTCCGCGATTTCGGCGGCACGGACGTGCGCGTCGAGTTCGTCCCGTTCGACCTCGAGTTCGATCTGGCGCGCGCAGTGAAGAGCGAGACCGAGCTCGAATCCGTGCGCGACTCCGTGCGGATCAACACCGAGGGATTCTGGGCGTTCCTCGAGGCCTACGCACCGGGAAAGACAGCCGCTGAGGTTCTCGCTCCCGCGGAGGAGCTGTTCGTCGAGGAAGGCTGCGGCCGGCTGACGATGAACATGGTGCTCGTCGGCGCGGAGTTCGCGATCGCCCGGAAGAGCACGATCCTCGGCGAGTTCTGCATCCCGTCACTCGAGATCGCCGGGCCCGGCGGCCACTGGGTCGAGGTGTCGCGCTCGATCGGCAAGCCGAACGCCGAGGTGAGCAGGATGCTCGAAGCCTACGAGGAGTATTTCGAGGCGGCCAAGACAGCTCTCAGGCCAGGTGCGACCTCTCATGATGTTCACCGCGCCGTTTCGAAAGGCTTCACCGATCGCGGCTACCACCTCGGCCACGTCACCGGACATTCGATCGGGATGACGATGATCGAGCATCCGAAGATCGGCGAAGCGATCGAGACCGAATTGCGGGCGAACATGGTGTTCTCGATGCACCCACATGTCATCGCCGACAACGGACACGACTGTCTCTACATGCAGGACACCTGGCTCGTCACGGCCGACGGCGGTGAGCCGCTTGCGGGCTTGCCGATGCGGATCTACGAGGCCGGCGAGACCCGGCCCTAGACGCGTTCAGCCGACTTCGGCGTGAATGCGGCCGGACGAGTCTCTGAGCCGTCCGCCGTCGCGGCCGGCCCGCACGGCCATGATCTCCGCGAGCATCGAGAGCGCCGTCTCGGCCGGTGTGTGAGCCCCGATGTCGAGACCCGCCGGGCCGGAGATCCGGTCGAGTGCCGACTCGTCGACTCCCGCCTCGAGCAGGCGCTCGCGGCGCCGCTCCTGATTGCGACGCGAGCCGAGTGCCCCGATGTAGTAGGCGTCGGTCGTCAGCGTGCCGACGAGCATCGGAATGTCGAACTTGTCGTCGTGGGTGAGGACGACGACCGCGGTGGCGTGATCAGGCTGCACCTGCGCAAGCGTCTCGTCCGGCCACGCGACGATAACCTCGTGCGCATTCGGGAGCCGTTCCCGGGTCGCGAAGCGTCCGCGCGCATCCGCGACGATCGTGTGCCAGCCGAGACCGCGTGCTGCGGCGCAGAGTGCGTCGGCAGTGTCGACCGCGCCGTAGACGAGCAGTCGCGGTGGTGGCCCGAAGACGTCGGCGAAGACCCGCCTGCCGTGCAGCTCGACCACCTTGCTGTGGCCACCTCGAATCAGATCGTCCGCAAGCGGATCGTCGCCGTCGCGGACGAGCCATTCTCTGCCGTCAGCAAGGTCCGTGAATGCGGCCGCGCGGCGATCGTCTCGCGCGACATCGGCGAGGCGGCCGAGGAGCCCAGGGTCGGGCTCGGACACCCAGACGTCGATCTCGCCTCCACAGGGAAGCCCGACGCTGAGTGCAAGGTCGTCAGAGATGCCGAAGGTGAGCAGCCGGGGCTCGCCGCCGGCGAGCACCTCACGGGCTACCTCGACGACCTCACTCTCGACGCAGCCGCCGGAGACGGAGCCTGCGAGCTCTCCGGCTTCCGAGACGGCGAGTTTCGAGCCGACGGGCCGGGGGGCGGAGCGGCGCGTTGCCACGACGGTGGCAACCGCGATGCGATCCCCGGCCGCACGCCAGCGATCGAGCTCCTGGAGGATCTCCCTCACCGAGAGATCGTAGCCCGGGGCCCCCAGCGTGGAACGACTAGTGCGCGCAGCGACAGACAGACTCGCCGAGCTGGGAGCGCTCGAGCTTGAGGCCGCAACGCGCGCACATCGGAGGGGCGATCTTGGCCCGCACGAGCAACGCCCGCATCAGCACGGCCCACAGGACCATGTAAGGGACGAGGAGCTGCGCAGTCATGCCCCCCGTATCGGCTCGAGCCGCTCCGGGGTTTAGCCACAATCTCATCGAATCTGCCACCGGCCGACGGCGGGTAGACTGAGCTCGTGGGCTGGTTGATGATCGCCCTGCTGATCGGCACCGTCGCGGCGGTACTCGGCGCTGAGTGGCCGAGGGTTTCGGCGCGGTTCGGCAGCGAGGCAAGGCAGCGGCGCGAACGCACGCAGCGCAAGAGCCAGCTGAAGCTGCTCCGGACCGAGACAGAAGAGTTCGCCGCGAGCGTCGAGCGAGACCTCGACCAGCTGCCGACGATCGAAGAGACAGACCGGAAGCGCTAGCGGACGACGAACGAGGTCCGCAGCGTCCGAGTGTTCGGGAGGATGCGCGGAACGTTTTCCATGTTCTTCGTCTCCTGGTAGTCGGCGACGGAGAAGGTCAGCGCATGGCGGCCGGCAGAGATCCCCGAGAGCGGGATTCGCACCCGTCCCGCGCGATACGAGACCGGCACGAAGTCTTCGTCGATGTGAGCTTGCAACGATTCCGGATCGACGCCGGAGCCGCCGTCGCTCACTGCCAGCTCGAGCAAGCGACCACGCACTCCGAGGACCCGCGCGGACGGCGGAGTCGCGTCACCGAGCCAGAAGCGGAATCGGAATCCACCCGTCCTGCCACCTGCGGGCGTGTCGAAGACGATGTCGTAGGTCCCGGGGCCGGGGAGAGCGACGCCGGCGACGAGGCGGTGGCGGCCGTAGCTCGCGCGGTAGGGATTCTGGTCGTACGGGAGGGCCGTGTAGCCGGCGAGCCGGTTCTCGTCGCCCGCCCTGACCACCCGCGGCTCGACCTTGACGCCTCGATCGCTCGACGTGACCGCCACGCCGAAGTTTGCGATCCGGCGGCGAATGTGCACGCGATACACGACTTCGCGACCCGCGAGGCGGACCGGAAACGGCGCGTGTCCCGGGAGGACGTCGGGGTATCGGTACGACGTGACGCGGGCTGCGCCGCGCGAGGTGTTGCCGGCGTAGTTCCCTGTTCTGGAGAGGGACGTGTGCCGATCGAACCGGAGCCTCGGCCGCTCGGTCCGGAACCAGAACGCGATCCGCCGACGGACGCCGCTGCGGGTGAGGACGACGAAGCCCGTGACGTCGCCTTCGCGCGCTCCACGTGGCACGTTCACGCGTACCGGGAGCACGCCCGGCACGGTCACCTGCGCAGGGGCCGAGACGGAGGCGGCTCCATTGCTGAGCCCGACGTTCCAGACACCGGCGCCGCCGCGCGCATCCGACAGGGTCAGGTTGCGCGTTGCGCGGGAGCCGGGTTTGAGTAGGCCGAACGTCAACGAGGTCGGACTGGAGAAGACGAGGGGCTGGTCGGCCTTGACGAGATCGATTCGGCCGCCGCCCTCACGAAGTGGGTTGACCTCGAACGTGCTCCCGTTGTGAACTGGATCGCCTGTCAGCGCCAGTGCCGACCTGACATTCTCCGGTGTCCAGGTGGGATGCCGCTGGCGCAGCACGGCCGCGGCTCCCGCGACGTGTGGCGCCGACATGCTGGTTCCGCTGAGCTCGACGTAGCTGCCGCCGGGCGCGGCTGACGCGACGTCTTCGCCTGGGGCGGTGACGTCCGGCTTGAACATCAGCGAATAGGGCGTGGGGCCGGCAGAGGAGAAGCTTGCGATGAAATCGACGTCAGGGCTGCCGTGCCCACCGCTCGACGCGGCGACCGAGATCACCTTCGCCGCGTTCGCCGGTGACGTGATCGTCCCGTAGCCGTACTGATCGAAGTCGTTGCCTGCCGAAACTGCCGCAACAACGCCGGCGTCCGCAGCCGCATTGAGCGCATCGACCACGGCGTCGCGGCGCGGATCGATCTCCGTTTCTCCGAGCGAAAGGTTGATCACGTCCATGCCGTCGCGGACCGCAGCCTCGATCGCCGCGGCGAGCTCGGGAGAATTGCCGTTTGCACCGAACTGGCTCGGGATTCCGAGAGCCTTGTAGTTCCCGAGATAGGCGCGGGGCGCGATGCCAGAAAGACGCACGCCGGTCCGCGTCGCCGTGTTGTTGTCACCGGCTGCGATCCCGGCCACATGCGTTCCGTGATCGGAGAGCTCAGGATCGAAGGGCAGATGCGCGTTGCGGTAAACGGGCGTCGCCGGTGCGAAGGCTCGTGCGACGATCACCTTCGGTGTCGTATAGGCCGTCTGACCTTTCGGAAAGCCTGCGGGATACGACAGGCCCGTGGGCGCGAAGAACGGATGCGTCTGGTCGATGCCGTCGTCGACGATCGCGATCTTCATGCCCTGGCCTGCGGTGGCGAGCGTGGGCCCCCAGACCTGCGGCGCACTGATCACCTCCGGCGTCCTGTCGAGCAGCGTGTGGTAGGTCACGCTCGGCCAGACGTGTGCGACCCCGGTGATGCGGGCGATCGTCGACACCCGGCTCCTCGGCACGACGACCGCGAAGCCGTTGAGGACGACGCCGTAGCGCCAGCGAACGTCGGCGCTGGGAATCGAGGCGCGGATCCGCGCCTGCACGACACGCTGAGCACGATCGAGGCGCCCGAGGTAGTCCCTGCTCGCCGGCGCGCCGAGCAACAGGCGCTGCGGCCGCGCGAACGAGGAGTAGGCCAGCGTGCTTCGCTGGGCAAAGACCTCGGCGAGCGCAGGTTGCTTCAAGGTCACGAGCACCTCGACATTTCCGGCATGTGCCGAGGAGGCGAACGCCAGACTCGCCAGACCGCAGATCAGGAGACCCCTCTTCAGGTCGAAAATGGTACGGCCAAACTGTTAAGCCCGTTGGGTGAGCGGACGAACCTGCCTGCCGGGGTGAATCGATCGGTCCCGCGACCCTGGCTAAACTGTTCGTCCGCGCGGATGTGGCGGAATTGGTAGACGCGCACGGTTCAGGTCCGTGTGGGGGCAACCCCGTGGAGGTTCAAGTCCTCTCATCCGCATAGCCAGATCCGGTGCGTTGGTGGCCCGATCGTGGCCCAAAGCATCGAAAGGAAAGGCATTGGACGAGCTGACAGCGATGGCGAACGCTCTTCTGCAAGGACTCCGTGTCGAACTGACGCCACAGCAGGGAGACGCGGCTTTCGAGCGTCACCAGCTCCTGGCGATCCGCTTTCACCGGGCGGCGCGTCTGAACGAGAGGGCGCGTGATCGCGAGGGGCAAGCGTGGTGCCGGTATTTCGACGAGCATTTTCCCCGCGGCAGCGATCGAGCCGAGCTTCTTTGGGAGAAATGGCGGGTGCGATTGCTCAGGATGAAACGCCAGGGCTTGGGGTTGCGATTACGCACGGTCAGCCTCATGCGCACTGGAAGATGACCGACGGTGGGTTCTGCGTCGACCTCGAGTCGATGTGGGACGACTTTGAGAGCTCCGTCGAAAACTGCGCGACGATGCTCAGGGGCGATCCCGATCGCATGCGCGTCGCCCTCGTGCGTTGGCGCACCCGACGGTGGACTGTCCGCGCCGTGCAGCTAGTGCCGAGCGAGTCGCTGTTCCCGAGTGGATGCCTAATCCCCGCGTCGTTCTCCGCGTCGGCGTCGGCTATCGCACCGCCTTTCGCGAGATAAACGGCGAGGAAAACCGAAAGTCGGGCAGATGGAGTGCCGAAGCTGCGGAGAGCCGCTGCCATCTCAGGAAGGTCGACGAGGTCGGCCGCGAACGTTTTGTGAGCAGTACGTTCCGCCTGGGAAGGGTGCCGCGTCGGCTCGAGCGTGGCGCGCTGCTAACCCGGAGCGTGTGGCGGATTACAACCGTTCCCGCCGGCTGAGTCCGCGCGAGTTTTCGCAGCGACGCTTCTCCCAGCCGTCGAATTCGTGCTCTGCACAGTCGGGGCAGTAGAAAAGGGGAGGAGGGGGCGGCTGCGGCTCCGCCCCCTCCTTGAAAAGAACTCTGTGCCTGCGGCCAGCACACATTGCTCTTCGAAGTCGCAGAGTGTCTTCGCGAGAGACCTGGCGCCTGCCCCATTTGGGGTAAGTGAAGTGCGCGAATCAACCCGCGATGGGGGAGTGATCAACCCGCTCCCTGCGCCGATGCTTCGAACACAGGGCGTAGCGGGGCTCGATGCGGCGGAGCCCTTTCACGCTGAAGGAGACCGATTCTCGTGAGCAGAGTCCCGGCGGCGGCCTCTGCTCACTGGAATCGGGCCTGGCGAGGTCACTGCGGAAAATGCGAATACGAATCGACTCAGCGGCCTCTGCCGCCTCACTGGCTGAATATCTACAGCGCTGCGAGTGCATCGTCGAAGTGATCGATCGTCAAATCATCGACGCAACTGCCAGACCTCGATCCTTCGCAGCTCCACACGCACACGTTGAGCTCGAGGGCTATCTCACCGTCTGGCAAGCCATGCACCCGGAATCTCTGATCGAGCGCCTCACACCACCACTGGCTGCCCCGCGAGGGGAAGTAAACGACCGTTGGCCGACTCCTTAGTCGCCGAATTCCCGCTCGGCGCAACCAGGGTAGTAGAAGACCAGTTCGTCATCTTGTCGAGGTAGGCTCGCCAGTGGTCCTCATCGGCGGGTAGCCAGACCTCGCCGCACTCAGCACTGAGGGATGACGGCGACCTGCTCGGAGCTACTGCTCTAGCTTGACCGTGTGTCGGCCCTGGGCTGCTACGAAAGACGAAGCCCTCGGATCGCTCCGAATCCCTGGGAAGACGCACGCGGAGGGACAACGCGGAGACGGTAGCGTTGCGCGAAGCGGCTGAGAGGAGCAACGTGCTGAATCCCTGGGAACTGGATCGTCCGGACTGGGCGCTCGTGCTTGGCGCGCTGCCGCTCTTTTCCAGGCTCAGGAAGGGGCAACTGCGGAAGCTCGCGCGACTCGCCGAGTTCACGGTGTTTGTGCCGGGCGACATCGTCATCCAGGCGGGCGGTCGCTCGGACGCCTTCTTCCTCATCCTCAGGGGCGAGGCGAGGGTGCTGGGAGCGGGGCGTGCTCGTCGGCTGTTGAAAGGTGACTACTTTGGAGAGATGGGCCTGATCGACGGGGAACCGCGCTCGGCATCGATCGCTGCCGTCTCGGAGCTTCAAGTAATGAAGCTGCCCCGGCCGCAGTTCCTGAAGCTGCTCGAGCAGGACGCCAGCATCGCGCGCGCCATGCTCGCGGAGCTCTCAGGGCGGGTACGCAGGCTCGAGCGATCGACGACCGCCTAGCGCGAGAACCGCTCTCGGGCCAGTGCGCAGGTTCCGAGCTGAGTTCGCTGCATGGCTAGAGGCGGGCGATCAGATGCCGATACTGTAAATAGCTCCGGGCGAGTCCTCTCGTGTGCGTGGCCCATTCGTGGCCCAAACGGTCGAAAGGCGGGTCGCATTGCCAAGCCACCCATGCCCCGCGATCCGGCATGGCTCCGCGATGTCGCCACTCGCCGACACTCGCCTGCACTCGTCGTCGAACCCCGTGGAGGTTCAAGT
>CAWDSD010000014.1:0-147376 GCA_963804935.1 uncultured Actinomycetes bacterium | reverse complement strand
CCTCTCATCCGCATAGCCGTTCGGGGCCGCACACGTGCCCAATCGGTGCGCAAACGATGCAGGGTGATCGGGGCGCGGCGGCCGTCGCCAGCCACGCCAATGAGTAACCCGCCGGGGACCCCAAGCTGAGTGCTCGACCGGCGGGCTATGCCAACGTAATGCGTTGGGAGCAGGTCCGCGCTAGCTCAACTGCGTCAATTCTCGGGTTATGGGTTTGTGCATCGGCAGTTGCGTAGGCGGTTGGTGCCGCTGGCTGGGGTTGGGGCCGAGCTCGCGGGAGGCGGGCGCGCGGTGTGCGCCCGCCTCCCGCAGGGCCTTAAGTGACGACGACGCCGGTCGGGGCCGCGCCGGCCGGACCGAACGTCGGCGAGGAGCCGAGCTCGGTGAGCGTGCCGCCGCTGACCGCGAATCCGCTGATCGCGTTCGAGGCCGTGTCCACGACCCACAGCGTCGAGCCGTCCGGCGAGAGCCGGGCGTCTTCCGGGCCGTGCGCGATCGCGTCCATCGTCGTGTTGCCGAACAGGGTCAGCGAGCCGTTCGCGGCGATCGAGTAGCTCGAGATAGTCGAGACGGCGGTGTTGACGGCGAAGAGGAACTGGCCGTCGTGGGTGATCTCGACCCAGCACGGCGCGGTCTGGTTGTTCGGGACCGGTGACGCGCCGATCGAGCTGAGCGTGCCGTCGACCGCGACGGCGAAGGCCGAGACGGTGCCGTTCCCGGGGCCGTCGTGCGCGTTCGAGACGAAGAGCTGCATCGAGTTCGTGGGGCGGAACTCGCTACCGAAGGGGCCGAGGCCCTGCGCTGCGAACGGCGAGCCGGCGGCCGCGGTGAGGAGACCGTCGCCGCCGACCGTGAAGCTGTCGATCAGCGACGTGTTCACGCGCGTGCCGATGAGGTTCGTCCCGTCGCCGTTGAAGAGGACGTCGCCCGGCTGCGACGCGTCCGGCAGAGTGACCGTCGAGCCCGCGAGGGCACGGAGGTGGCCGCCGGCGTTGAGCGTGAAGCCGGTGTAGTTCGGCGTGGTCGGCGAGGCGTTCGCGACGTAGACGAGGTCGCTGTGGACGGCGATGCTGACCGGGTTCGCGCCGTCCGAGGAGACGACGTCGGCGATCTGGAGCGACCCGTCCGGCTTGACGCGGAGAACGGAGATCTGGTTGCTGCCGGCGTCGACGGCGAGGAGGTACCGCCCGTTCCCGCTCAACTGCAGCGAGCCCTGGGAGGCGACACCGTGCCCCGTGCCGGCGCCGCCGACCGCGAAGGGCGAACCAGGGATCGGAGTGAGCGACCCGTCCGAGTGGCGGTTGAACCCGGCGACCGTGTTGACGCCGGTTGTGTTGTCGTTGACATAGAGGTGGCCGACGACGCCGGATGACGGGGCGGCGACGGCGCTCGCAGCGGCGACGGCGCTTGCGGTCGCGAGCATGACCACGACGCCGAGGCGACGTAAGACTCCGCCGAACCGGCGGCGGCACCCGCCGCCAATTCGTTGGATGTCGACCCCCGGTGTGCGCGGCAAGCGAATTGTCGTTCTCTGCATTTGGGCACCTCCTGGCAAGTGTCCGCGGCCGATTCCGCGGGCTCCAGGGCACCGTCTCCGCACGCCGGAATTCATTACGGCCGGTGACCACCGCGTCGAATGCGTCGCGGCCTCGTTGTCCCTGACGGATCGAGTTCCAGGACTCTCCGGCCACAGATCGAAAGAAAGAGGAGGGGCGAGCCCTGTCCAAGCGGGGCGCTTCGCCGCAGTTGCGCGCTGCTTGTTTGCCGTCAGGGGCTCGTCCCTCGTCTAAGGAGACTCGGCCCGCGGGCAAAACCCTGCGCTTCGCCCTGCGCCCGTTTTTCGCCGATCGCCAGGGACCCGAGTAGACTCGGAGCCTCGATGCTTCGCCGGGGACTGGGGGTAGCTGCGGTACTGCTCGTCTTCGCGGCGCCGGCTGCGGCTGCCGGGACACTCGGGCCCGCCGAGGTGCGCTCCGCGGACGGCACCCTGATCGGCAAGGCGGGAGCGGGGTCCTACGCCTATCCCGCCGACGGCTCCGTCCTTCGGATCGGTTCGTCGCGGGCCACCGCGGCCCGCGTCGTCCTTCAGGACGTCTCGATGTTCAACGGCCGCGTCACCGTGCGCAGACTCGTGGTTCCCGCCCGTGGCCTCGCCGGGGCGAGGGTCGAAGGCCTCGTCGTGGACGGGACGAGCTACGTCGTCGGCCCGAACGCGATCATCCCGCTTCACGGTGGTAGCTACATCGTCGCGCTGCAGGAGGCGGTCTCACCGGGGCGCACGGGCTCCGGCCTCGTGGCGCTGCGGGCATTCGTCTCCGATCCGTCGCTTGGGCTCGCGCCCGGCACACAGCTTCTCGTCGGCCTCGCCCGCGCTGCGCATCCGGACTCCGGGACGAGTCGGGCGGCCGCAGTGCTCGGCCTGCCGCAGCTGCCGGCCGCACAGGCATCGATGTCGGGCGTGCCGACGTTTCTCGAGCCGGAGATCCTGCCCTCGAATGCGACGCTCGGGGGACAGGCGGTCGCGCTCGCGTATCGCTTCCTCGGGGTGCCGTACGTCTGGGGCGGCGATTCGCCCGCCGGCTTCGACTGCTCCGGGCTCACGATGTACGTGTACGGCCAGCTCGGGATCAAGCTGGGCCACTACACCGGGTTCCAGTATTACGCGGGACTCCGCGTCCCTCGTGACCAGCTTCAGCCGGGGGATCTCGTGTTCTTCCGTGCGAACTCGGCCGGTGTGCCGCAACACGAAGGGATGTACATCGGCAATGGCTCGTTCATCCAGGCACCGCATACCGGCGACGTCGTGAAAGTGTCGAGTCTGTTCGAGGCCCGGTACGCGCTCGCCTACGTTGGCGCGGTCCGTCCCTATGCCGCCGGCACCGGGTCGTCGTTGCCGTCGTCGTCACCGCCCAGCTGGACCTCGGCGTCCGGATAGACCACGCGCCAGACGCGTAGGTAGATCTCGAGCTCCGCCGGCGTCGGGCCCGTCGGTGAAAGGTCGACTTCGAGCTGCCCCGGCCCGGCCACGATCGCCGCCTGGCCAAGACTCCGCAGGAAGTTCGCCAGACGGTCCGTGTAGCTCGGGTCAGAGAGGCGAAGCTGCATGCGGGCCGCCTACCGAGCGTCCCATCCCGGCGGTCGGCTGGGATCACCCGACTGAGGGACAGTCCGTCCCTCCGCCGGGTGAACCTGTCAGTTGAGCGAGTCGAGCACCTCCGAAGCGTGCCCCGCGGGCTTGATTCCCATCATCGCCCTGGCGACGTTTCCGTCCGAGTCGATGATGAACGTCGAGCGCTTGATGCCCATGCTCTTCTTGCCGTAGGAATTCCGCTCGGCCCAGACGCCGTACTTCTCGGCCACCTCGTGCTCGGGGTCGGCGAGCAACGTGAACGGCAGCTCGTACTTCGACTTGAACTTCCCGTGGGAGGCGACGTCGTCCGGGCTCACGCCGAGGATCTCCGCGCCGCGCTCGCGGAACACGTCGTAGGAGTCCCTGAACTCGCAGGCCTCGACGGTGCAGCCGGGCGTGTCGTCCTTGGGATAGAAGTACAGGACGACCGGGCGGCCCTTCAGGTCGGAGAGCTTCACCGTCTCGCCGGTGTCACTCTGGAGCTCGAAATCCGGGGCGGGCTTGCCTTCCTCGATCACGACAGATCCTCTCTGTAGGGTGCGCTCGCGATGCTAACGGTGCATCACCTGCTCGCATTCCTGGTGATCGCGGTTTGCGTGCTCTCGGCCCTGGTTGCGCTGATCGCATACCGGCGGCGAGGGAACGCCGGTGGCCTCGTGGCCCACGCACTCGCTCTTGCACAGACCCTCATCGTCGCGCAGTTCGCCGTCGGCCTTCTGCTGCTCGCGGATCATCGTCACGCGGACAAGGGGACGCACTACATGTACGGGAGCCTCGCCGTGCTCACGGTGGCCTGGCCGTGGTTCTACGCGCCACCGGAGCCGCGTCGCCGGCTCGCGTGGTTTGCCGGAGCTACCCTGTTTGCAGCAGTGCTCGCAGTCCGCGCCTACATGACCGCCTGAGTTGGGCAAGTTCCTTTCCGACCGGCCGACGCTCCGTGGCTTTCTGATCATCGGGCTGATCGCGCTCGTCGTGGTCGTCCTCAACCAGTACACGGCGCTCCTGGCGATCGCGGCGCTCCTCCGGATCGCGTTCTTCCTCGCGGTCGCGTTCTTCGTCTATCTCATGTGGCGCGAGCGGCGCGGTGAGATCGAAAGCTGGTCGACGCGTGAGCGGGTCGTCTTCTACGGCTCGGCACTCCTGATCGTCACCGCGATCGGCCTCTATTTCTGGCGGGGCCTGCCCGGCTACGAACAGCTCGGGTTCATCGGAGTCATCGCGGGAGCGGGTTACGCGATGTTCCGGGTCTGGCGCGGTCGTCATTCCTATTAGTAGCTCAGGCGACTGCTCAGGAGAGCCGATGCGACTTCGATGAGCCTGAGGCGACTTCTCCGGCCTGCTCCCCACCTCGAGCGACACGCCGCGCAGCACGCGCTGCTCGTTGCCATCGGCGGAGCGCTGGCGCTCGGCGCCGCGGTCGGGATCGCCTGGGCCGCAGGCTTCGGGAGGGTGCTGCACGAACTGCACCACTTCAACCCGATCTGGCTCCCGGTGGCCTTCGGCATGGAGCTGGCGGCCTACTTCGGGTACGTCGTCGCCTACCGCGAGGTCGCCCGGCTCGAGGGAGGACCGCAACTCGGCATCGCGCGGGCGGGTGCGATCGTCGCAGCCGGATTCGGCGCGTTCGTCATCCGTGGCGGCTTCGTCGTCGATCGGCATGCGCTCGAGACCGCCGGTCTTGCGCCGAGCGAGGCGCGTGCACGCGTGCTCGGCCTCGGGGTCCTCGAGTACGCGGTGCTTGCACCCGCTGCCGCGCTCGCCGCCGTGATCCTGCTCGCCCGTGGCGCGACGCACCCGAGCCTCGGCTTCACACTGCCGTGGGCGATTGCCGTACCACTGGGCTTCGGCGCCGCCTTCGCCATGTTGGCCCGGCGCCACCGAGTCGGCTCCGAAGGTAGATGGCGAGCAATCCTGGGGCATGGTCTCGACGCCGTTCAGATGCTCAAACAGCTCGCGTCGCAGGGAGCCGTGCACGGAGGGGCCTTCCTCGGCACGACGCTGTACTGGGTTGGCGACGTCGGCTGTCTCTGGGCCTGTCTCCGTGCCTTTCACGATTCGCCGGACATCGCGGCGCTCATCATCGGCTACGCGACCGGCTACGCATTGACTCGGCGGACGCTGCCCCTCGGCGGCGCAGGGTCGGTCGAGGCGCTCGTCTCCTTCGCTCTCGCGTGGACGGGAATTCCGCTCGCCAAGGCGGTGCTCGCGGTCTGCACCTACCGGATCTTCAACCTCTGGCTGCCGCTGCTTCCTGCCGCGATCGGCTTGCGCCACCTCAAGCGCTGGCGCGACCTCGCCGCCGGAACGAGCTAGCGCGGCTTACGCGCCGACGCGCGCGCCGGCGCCGTCAAGTGCGTCGAGCGCCGCACGGATGTCGACGTGCTGACCGACGAAGATCGGGGTGTCGCGTTCCGTGTAACGGGACGCTTCGCTCTCGCGCAACGTGAGCATCAGGTGCATGAAGTCGGCGGGCTCCTCGCACTCGAACGCGGTCATGAACTCCTGGTCGTCGATCCCGAACGAATAGGTGGTGTGGTTGTGGATCGTCGCGAACTCCGCTCCCACGCGCATGTGCTCCTCCATCGCGCGCTGTCGATCCTCGGGCGGCAAGGCGTACCAGGGCCGCAGTTTCACGAACGGGTACACGACGAGATAGGGCGAGCCTTTCGGCACGACCTTGCGCGGGCGCCGCGCCTTCGTGTATTCGGAAGCCTTCGTCGTCGCGAGGTAGGAGTACGGCGTCTCCAGCCAGCCGGCAAGAGGCGTTCCGTTGAGCGCCGCGCCAACCTCGCCGAGGTCCTCGTAGCGCTGCGTGATCTTCCAGAGGAAGAAGTCCGAGTCGGGGCGAACGCCGGTGACGGTGTAGGCCCGGAGCGCGTCCATGCGCCCGGCCCAGTCCTCGATCACCTCGGCGAAGGCATCCTTGCCCGCCGCCCGTTCTTCGATCGGCAGCCGGCGCCAGGCCGGGTCGACCCGAAAGAAGCTGTAGGCGACGTACTGGCCTTCCATCCGGGAAATGCTAGCCCGAGGAGGCGTTCACGAGAATCCAGCCGCCGAGCCCCGTGGGGAGCTTGTCGGCAGCCGCGATGTCCGTCGGTGTCGCGAGCGACCAGCCGCCGGTTCCCGTGCCGACCGGAGGATCGGCACATTCGAACGCCCCGGCGCGAATCTCGCTCATCGTCTGCTTGACGAAGGCCCTGGTCGACTTCGGCGTCCCGTCCACGTAATAGACCCCCGACTGCCACCGGTTGTAGTCGTTCTCATCGGTGACATGGAAGATCAGGAACCCACGAACGGTTGGCTGGCAGGCAGCCATCTCGAGCGCCGTGCGGTAGTACGCCGCCTGCACGCCTTCGCTCACCGGCTTGGTCGTCGCCGGCTCGCGGCCACCGTAGAAGCGGCGCTTGCCGTCGGGGATCTGGGAGTCGACGCCATACTCGTCGTACACGATCGGCAGCTTCGAGCCGAGCTGGTGCGTGCCGTCGAAGGCCTTGCCGAGCAGCCCGACGAGCTTGTCGTAGTCGGCCAGCCCGAGCGATGTGCCGCTCAGGTGCGCGAAGGTGGGGGGCGTGCTCGAGTTCTCGCCGTACGGGTGGATCGACAGGCCGTCCATGATCGGCCGGTTGCGCTTCATTGCCCGATACGCGGTGCCCATGTCGGCGATGAACGCGGTCGGCGAGTGCGTGTCGCGCCCTGTGCCCGGTCTGTCGATGCCGCGCGGGGCCAGCGAGCCGCCGATGATGAAGACGTTCCGGTCCGCCGCCTTCATCGCGTCGTAGGTCCGGGCGAGCAGCTGCGTGTACGCCGTCGCAGCCGCGTCCTCGCCGCTCGGGCCGAACTGTGGCAGCCAGTAGCGGTTGAGGTTCGGCTCGTTGCCCACGATGTACTCGCGGATTCCCGGTACGCGGTTGACGACGTCGGCGGCGAAGCGCGCGAACTGCGATCGCGCCGCCGCCGTGAGCGGCGTCGTCTTGCTGCCGAAGTTCATGACTGTCGCGACGATCCGGATGCCAAGGAAGTCCCCGGCTGCGCTGATCGCCTGCAATGCGGCGAGCTGGTCCGCCGGAACGGCGGTCTGGCCGGGCTCCCAGATCGCCGTGACCCGGATCGTGTCGAAGCCGGCGGCTTTGGCCAGCTGCATCTTGGCCATCGCCACTGCGGGGTCGGAGTTCCGGCCCTCGTCCTCGGCTGCACCCATGTACATCCGGTCGCTCGCGAGCGCCTGGCCACACAGGACAAGCGCCGCGAGGGCGCAGAGGAATGCGATGAGTGATCGAAGCCGCGGCAAGAGGATGGCCCTGATGGCAAGCAGAAACCCGGGCGCGGCCAGTGTAGGAACAGAGTCCGACAGCGTCAATAGGACCCTGTAGCGAGGAAATCTAGGACCGCGTGCGGGGAGAATCACTCGTTGGGGGGAACAGCGGCAGGCCCCAGAACCGATGGTTGACACTAGTCAGGATTGTGTTGCCAGGCTCTCGCCGCAGGGGGCCCCGGGAAGCTCGCCACCTCCCTTACCGATCCTTGGCTCTTGCGGCGGCCCGGTCTCTCCACCCGGGCCGCTTCCTATTTCGGCCGAAACCCGCTGGCTAGGCTGGCCGGATGGCCTCCAGGCTTGAAAATCAACTGAAGGGGCTGCCGGCCAAGCCCGGGGTCTACCTGTTTCGGAACCGGGCGGGAGACGTGCTCTACGTCGGAAAGGCCAAGTCTCTTCGGCCTCGGGTGCGGTCCTACTTTCAGCAGTCGCAGGACAGCCGGACGGCGATTCAGCAGCTGCCGGACCGGGTGGAGGACATCGAGGTGATCGTGACGCAGAACGAGGTCGAGGCCCTGCACCTCGAGCAGAACCTCGTCAAGCGGCACCGGCCGCCGTTCAACGTCCGCCTGCGTGACGACAAGTCGTTTCCGTACATCGCCGTCACCGTGGAGGACGAGTACCCCCGCGTCATGTTCACGCGCGAGCGCCACCGCCGGGGCGTCGTGTACTTCGGGCCCTACGCCAACGCGAAGAAGGTGCGCGAGACGCTCGACGTCCTCAACCGGGTCTTTCCGTACCGACCGTGCGAGGGGCCGAAACCCGGCCGTCACTCAGGGATTCCGTGCCTCGACTACCACATCGAGCGGTGCCTCGCGCCGTGCGTGGGCTACGTGTCGAAGGAGGATTACCTGGCGATCATCGATCAGGTGATCGAGTTCCTCTCGGGGGACATCGAGCCGATTCAGCGCGAGCTCGAACGCAAGATGCAGGAAGCGGCCGCCGCCGAGCGCTTCGAGGAGGCCGCGCGCCACCGCAACCGGCTGCGAAGCGTGCAGCATCTGGCGGAACGTCAGGCTGCGGACCTTCGCTCGGTCGGGACGATCGACGTCGTCGGCCTCGCGATCGAGGGTAACCGGGCCGTCGTTCAGGTGTTTCCGCTGCGCGACGGCAAGCTGATCGACCGCTACTCCTTTCACCTGGAGAACGTCGAGGGACAGGACGTCCCGACCGTGCTCGAGTCGTTCTTCCTCGAGTACTACGGGTCCGCGCCGAGCCTCCCGCCTCAGATCGTGGTGCCCCGGGATGCCGGGGACACGACCGCGCTCGCGGGCTTCCTCTCGGAGCGGCGCGGCTCCCGGGTCGAGGTGCGCGCGGCCGAGCGAGGGGAGAAGCGGCGCCTTCAGGAGCTCGCGGGCGAGAACGCTCGTCACGCGCTCGAGTCGGACACCCAGCAGGCGGAGCTCAAGCGGCTGCGACGCGTCGAGGCGCTCGAGGAGCTTCGCGAGGTGCTCAACCTCGAAGCCCTTCCGATTCGGATCGAGTGCTTCGACATCTCGACCGTGATGGGACAGGACAACGTCGGCTCGATGGTCGTCTTCCAGGACGGGGTCGCGAAGAAGGCGCACTACCGCAAGTTCGGAATCAAGGGTCAGGTTGGGATGGACGACTTCGCTGCGATGGCGGAGGTCGTCTCGCGGCGGTTCGCCCGGCTCTCGGACGCCACCGGAGAGGAGTACGACGAGTCGTTCGCGGCCACGCCGAACCTCGTGGTGATCGACGGCGGCAAAGGTCAGCTTTCAGCGGCTCTTGCAGCGATGCAGGCGTTCGATCTTCCGCGCGTCGCGGTCGTCGCGCTTGCCAAGAAGGTGGAAGAGGTATTCGTACCGGGCGCGCCCGACCCGATTCGTCTCGCGCTGCATTCGCCTGGGTTGCAGCTCCTCCAGCGGGTCCGTGACGAGGCTCACCGCTTCGCCGTCGGTTTTCACCGGCAGCGCCGGGATGCTCGGTCGTTCGCGTCGATCTTCGACGAGCTGGAGGGGGTGGGCCCGGCGCGGCGGCGTGCCCTACTGCAGCACTTCGGCTCGGCCGAGCGCTTCGTTGCGGCGACCCAGGAGGAGCTCGAGGGTGTCCCGGGCGTGCCCGCGAAGACGGCGCGGTCGATCTACGCGCAGCTGCACAAAGCCGGCCGCGGCTAAAGAGCCAGTCCCTCGATAGGGGGCACTCTCGCAAGCGATCCCTGTCCAGGGTCTCCCGGCCGATACCTGGAGGGCCGCAACATGGAAGGCCGCATCCTCACACCGCTTCGCGCGCCACAGCGCGCGACCACCGGTCTAGGCGCCCGCCTACGCCAGCTTCGCATTGCCGCGGGGCTGACCCAGTCGGAGCTCGCGGGGGACCGCTTCTCGAAGGAGTACGTCAGCCAGATCGAGCGCGGCAAGACGCGGCCGACGAAGGAAACCCTCGGTTGGATCGGCGAGCGGCTCGGGGTCGACGTCTCGTATCTCGAGACGGGCCAATCCTGGGACGAGTACGCAGAAGTCGAGGCGGCGGTCACGCGCGCCGAGGCCGCTGTCGAGGGCCATCAGTACGACGAGGCTCTCGAAGCGCTTGCAGCGCTCCAGTTCTCCCCCGAGGCACGAGAGCTCGAGTTCCGGGCGCTCCTCGCCGGCGCTTGGGCCCGCATGCAGCAGGCCGAGCTCAGGCCCGCACTCGAGCTCCTCACGCGGGCGCGCGAGCTCTCGGAGGAGCCCGGCTTCTCCGACGTCGAGCGGGCCGACGTCCTCTATCGAATGGGCGTCTGCCGCTACAAGCTGACGTCGATCAACACGGCACAGACGCTTCTGAGCGAGGCGCTCCAGCTGGCCGATCGCTCCGGAATTCCCTGTGACCGGCTCCGCTCCCACATTCTCGAGTGGCGTTCGCGCTGCTCCCGGCGTCAGCGCGACTTCGAGGCCGCGCGCGAGGACATCGAGCTCGCCCTCGAGCTCGCTGAGCGGCTCGACGACACGCTCACGGTTGCGCACATCACGTTCCAGGCATCGCTCGTCGCCGAGCGGGACGGGCAATGGCTTCGTGCCCGGACCCTTGCCGAACGTGCCAAGGAGCTCTACGAGGAGCACGGCGACCGGCAGAACCTCGGCCGGATGCTCAACAACCTCGGCGGTCTGAACTTCCTCCTCGGTAAGTCCGACGACGCCGTCTCGTACCTGAAGCGCGCGTTCTCCGTGGCGCTCGAGATTGGAAGCGATGCCGATGCGGCTCAGGCCGTGTCATCGCTCGCACAGGTTCATCTCGGCGCGCAGGACTGGAGTCTCGCCGAGGAGCAGTCGCGCCACGCGCTCGAGCTGCTCGAAGGACGGCCGGACTTTCTGGACGAGATCGGGAATGCGCACATCGTTCTCGGACGCGCGCTCCTCGAACAGGGTCGGCTCGACGAGGCAGAGCACGCTTTTGCCGAGGCCGAGCTCAACCTGTCACAGCTTTCCTCTGCCAGCCACCGCGCGGTTGCCTGGACGGCCCAGGGCGATCTCGCATCGAGACGCGGCGACGACAGCTCCGCCGCTGCGCTCTACCGGCGTGCCGCAGAGGCCCTGCAGGACGTGAGGTTCTAGGAAAGGAGGTGATCAGGATGCTGCGGAAAGTCTTCTCATTGGGAGCTCTCGTCGTGGTCGCCGTGACCTTCGGCGTCGGCAACGCTGCTGCAAAGCCCAAGAACCCGAGCTCGCCGGCTGCGACACACAGCCACGGGCAATGGACTGACGGTTTCTCGGACGGTCGCGACTAGCGGCCGTCCGAGGCATTCGCCTTCGCCGGCTTCGTGCCGGTGCGATCGGCCTCGGCGGCGCGCCGAATATGGAGCGTGCCGGTCATGAGCAGGATTGCGGTGAACCCGACGATGGCGTTCACGACGATCAACGTCACGCGCATGCCCACGCTGAAGCTCAGCGCGAGGCTCTTGGAAGTGACGTTGCGGAAGATGTAGACGAGCAGTGCCTGCTCGGTGCCGATCCCACCCGGACTGACGGGGAAGACGGTCGCGAGGCTCTGGCTCACTTGCACGAGCAGCGCGTTGTGCAGCGTGGCCGGAAGCCCGAACGCCTTGAGGAAGAAGAAGACCGTCGCGAGTCGTAGCGACCAGTCGAGGAGCTGCCAGCTCACGACGTGACGCACGTAGTACGAACGATCCCTGAACGCTGCGAATCCCTGGGCCACCTTCGCCTTGAACTCGTCGACGCGCTCGGCGATCCACGCGACGAGTGCGGTGCCGAAGAGCAGGAGGAGCCCAACGAGGACCAGGCCCGCGACGGGATGACGAAACGCCCAGCCGTAGTCGAGTGCCGGAAGGCTCGGGCTCTGCAGAACGTGCAGCCCTGGCAAGACGTTTTGGGTGACCGCCCAGATGATGAAGCAGCTTGCGACAGCCACGTCGAAGAGCGTCTGAAGGAGCGACGTCGAGACGAGCGTCGTGTACGTCGACCCCTCGATGCGGTGCTTGGCGAGGTAGAGCCTGACGACGTCGCCGCCACGTGCCGGAATGACCGCGTTCACACCGGTGCCGGCGACATAGGCGCCGAACATCTGCCGCCAGCGGACCGCCCGATCCGGGTACGCAGCCGCGACGATGTTGCGCCAGGCCCGCGAGACGGCGAGCAGCTTGCAGAGGTGGCAGGCGATGCCGAGCGCGAGCCACTTCCAGTCCACCGCGGCGAGGTGGTTGAAGAACACGCTGATCGCGTGGAGGACGGAATGGATCACTGCCTCAGTGTGGCCGAGTTCGGCCTAGAAGTCGCCGCCGCCGCCTCCGCCTCCGCCGAAGTCGCCGCCTCCGAAGCTCATGCCCCCGCCGAAGTCCCCACCGCCGCCTCCGCTCCCGGAGTCCCAGCTCCCGAAGCCGCCCGGTGTGCCGGCGCCACCCCAGCTCCCGTAGCCGAAGCCGCCGTAGGCGCCGCCCAGGAGCTCGCCGACGAAGAGGCCGGAGAGGAAGCCGGTGCCTCCGAACGGCATGAAGTAGCCGCCGGCCCACGGCCCGAAGTACGGTGGCGCGCTCCAATAGGGCACCATCCGGCCCCCGGCCATGACTTCGCGTGACGCCGGCTGGGCGCCGCGCTCAACCGCTTGCGCGTCGGCCTCGCACGCAGGAACCTTCCTCGAGGTCCCTCCGGGTGGGGTCCACTCGACGTCTCGAGTCGAAGGGCCGTGGCGCGGATCGAAGAAGCAGGGCGCACGCCGTTCGGGCGGCTGGTGGCCGGCGAGGATCGCCTCGGCCGAGGTCATGTGGTAGCGGCCCTCTTCGAGCGCCGTCGTCACCGCTTCGAGCTGTCGCGGTTGGGTCGCGCGATCGTACGAGCCGGTCGCCTTCTCGTAGGAATCGAGCGCCTGCGTGTACTCGGCTTTTGCCTCCGAATTCGATTCGACTGGTTGCTCGAGCTTCTGCACGTCGTCGGCGAGGGCGATCAGGTCGTCGTGCGCCGCGGCCTTGACCTCCGCCAGCTCGGCCCGGTTTCGTCGTCGTTTCCGCACGCCGCGGACGACGAGGAAGATGACGCCCCCTGCGACGAGCAGCGCGATCAGGGTGCTTCCGCCGGCGCCCGGGCCGCCGTCACCGCCGCCTCCGCCACCACTCGTCCCGCCTGAACGCTCCGTCGCCGCGCGGTCGATGAAGTCCAGCAGCGTCGCCGTCACGCCCTGGCCGCGGTGGGCGTCGAGTGCCTCGGTGGCAAGGCGGCCGGCAACTCCTTTCGCCAGGACGTCGCTTCCCGCGCGAAAGTGCCTTCCGATCACGGCCGCGTACGTTCCCTTGCGTCCGAGCGCGTCGTGGAGCGCCTGGAGGACGCCGTCGGGACTGCCGCCGGCCTCCTGCTCCGCGGCGGCGGGCAGGATCGCGATGTAGACGGGACCGGCTCCCGCACTGTCGATCTTCTCGCGCAGCTCGTTCTGGTCTGCGGAGGAGACCGCGAGCTCCGCGCCGGGATCGACGTAGACCGGGCTCGACTGCAACGCGGCGACTGCCTTGTCGACGATCGGACCGGCCTGCGCAGCAGGCACGAGGGCGAGTGCCGCGGACGCGGCCACGAGCAGGAGCAGCCGCTTCACCGAACGGTGCCTAGGTGGAGTTGCGCCCGTCTTCGGGCGCCATGAACGGATAGCGGTAGTCGGTGGGCGGCACGAAGGTCTCCTTGATCGTGCGGGGACTGACCCAGCGGATCAGGTTCCACATCGATCCCGCCTTGTCGTTCGTGCCCGATGCGCGCGCGCCGCCGAACGGCTGCTGACCGACGACCGCGCCCGTCGGCTTGTCGTTGACGTAGAAGTTGCCCGCCGCGTACCGCAGTTTCTCGTCCGCAAGCTCGAGCGCGTCGCGCTCGCGCGCAAAGACCGCTCCGGTCAAGCCGTAGGGCGCACCCTGGTCGATCATCTCCAGGGTCTCGCTGTACTTCCCTTCCGGGTAGACGTACGTCGTCACGACCGGCCCGAAGAGCTCGTCGCGCATAGTGCGGAAGTTCGGATCGGTCGTCTCGAGAACCGTTGGCTCGACGAAGTAACCCTCCGAGTCGTCGTACCCGCCGCCGACGAGGACGTCGACCTTGTCTGCAGCCTTTGCCTCGTCGATCGCGTCCTTCTGGGTCTTGAACGACCCCGCGTCGATCACGGCGCCCATGAAGTTCTGGAAGTCGGAGACGTCTCCCATCTTGATCGAGCGCACTTCTTCGACGACACGCTCCCGGATCTCCGGCCAGAGGTTGGACGGCGCGAAGATGCGCGACGCGGCAGAACACTTCTGTCCCTGGTACTCGAAGCTTCCACGGACGATCGCGGTTGCGACTGCTGCGGCGTCTGCGGAGGGGTGAGCGACGATGAAATCCTTTCCCCCCGTCTCGCCGACGATGCGCGGGTAGTTGCGGTAGTTCGCGATGTTGTTGCCGATCGTCTTCCACATCGACTGGAAGACAGGGGTCGAGCCTGTGAAGTGGACGCCGGCAAGGTGGGGGCTCGCAAGCGCGGGATCGCCGATCTCGGCGCCCGAGCCGTAGACGAGGTTGATCACACCGGGGGGCAGGCCGGCGGCCTCGAAGAGCTTCATCAGATAGTGCGCCGAATAGGCGGCGGTGGAGGCCGGCTTCCAGACGACCGTGTTCCCCATCAGCGCGGCGCTGCCGGGAAGGTTTCCGCCGATCGCCGTGAAGTTGAACGGCGTCACCGCGAAGACGAAGCCCTCGAGCGGGCGGTACTCCATTCTGTTCCACATGCCCGGTGAGGAAATGGGCTGCTCTTCGTAGATCCGAAGCATGAACTGAACGTTGAACCGGAAGAAGTCGGTGAGCTCGCAGGCGGCGTCGATCTCCGCCTGGTGTGCCGTCTTCGACTGGCCGAGCATCGTCGCGGCGTTGAGCGTCGAACGCCACGGGCCGGCGAGCAGATCCGCGGCGCGAAGGAAGACGGCAGCTCGGTCCTCCCACGGGGTCCGGTGCCAGTCCTCCCAGGCGTCGGCAGCAGCCTTGATCGCCTGCTCCACGTGCCGGGCGTCGCCCTTGTGGACGTCGGCGAGAACGTGATCCTTGTCGTGGGGCATGACCGATTCGAAGGTGTCCCCTGTTCGAACCTCCTCGCCGCCGATCACCATCGGAGCCTCGATCTGTTTCGACTTCAACTCCTGCAGACGCAGCCGCAGCTCCTCGCGCTCGGGCGTCCCGGGGGCGTAGGACTTGACCGGCTCGTTCTCGGGCGGCGGCGGGCGGAAGAGGCCTGGAGCAGCGGACATCGGGTGCGATTGTAGGCTTGCAGACGGTGCCCGTGACGTCCGTCTCCTACTCGGTCGACGGCTGGGGCAGAGGGGAGGTGTGGCTCCAAGGGACGAAGCTGGCCTGGCATGAGCTCCCCCGCCCGCCTGTAGAGAGACGCGCGCGCGCGTCGACCCCCACCCGTTCAAAGGGTGGGGTTGAACACCCACCACCCTCGCGGTCGACGGTAGCGCCGGAACGCGCACGGATGGTCAACGCACGTGGGGCAATTGCGGAAAAGTTGATCGACAGGTTCAAGGAGTACTTCGCAGGCGTGCGGGTCTCGTTCGACGACGTCCCGCTCGAGCTCGACGGCTGGACGCCCTTCCAGCTCGACGTCGTCCAGGCGCTACGGCGCGTGCCCTACGGCGATGCCGTCTCGTACAGCGAGCTGGCGCAACTCGCAGGCCATCCGCGCGCTCAGCGCGCCGCCGGGACGGTCTGCGCGAACAACCGCTACGGGCTCGTCGTCCCGTGCCACCGCGTCGTCGCCGCCGACGGCCTCGGCTCGTACCCCTCACTCGGCCCCGACTACAAGCGGCGTCTGCTCGCCCTCGAGGGTGTCACTCTCTGACGATCTACGCCACGAGCTCGCGGCGATCACGCCGCAGAGCTCGTGCGACCGGCTCGCCGAGCTATCGGGGCTCTTTCACTCCGCGGGCAGCGAACATCTGAAGGGACGAGGCGAGGTCTCGGTCCATCTCGACGTCGTCGATCCTGCCGTGGCTCGTCGCGCGTTCAGCCTCCTGCGAGCGTTCGGCGTCGGCTCGGAGATCCGAACGTACCGTCGCCGCGCCTTCGAAGGGGGCACGCGTTACCAGCTTCATGTCGCAGGCGACGACCGCGCCCTGCAGGTGTTGAACGAAGCCGGCGTGCTGAGCTCGCGGTTGACGCCGCTCGAGCACCCGCCCAAGCGTGTCGTCGCGCGTGCGTGCTGCCGGGCGGCGTACCTCCGTGGCGCCCTCCTCGGCGGCGGCTCGCTCAGCGGACCGCGTTCCCCGCATCTCGAGATTCGCAGCGCAGAGCTGGAAGGCGCCAGGTTCCTCTCGCGCATCGCCGAGGAGGAGGGCGCGCGTCTGAGCGTCCTCGACCGTGGCCGGCATGCCGTCGCGTACGCGAAAGGGCTGGAAGCGATTGCCGACGTCCTCGCGCTCGCCGGTGCGGGGCGAACCGTTCTCTTATTCGAAGAGCGAGCCGTCATGGCGGCGACGAAGTCTCGCGCCAACCGGCTCGCGAACGCCGACCACGCAAATCTCGTCCGCACGAGCCGTGCCGCCCACGAACAACTGCGGGCAGTCGAGCTCCTGCGCAAAACCGGTCAGCTGGCGAAGCTGTCAATGCCGTTACAGGAGGTCGCGGAGTTGCGAGAGCGTCACCCGACACTGCCACTGCGCGAGCTAGCGCTCAAATGCCGTCCACCGGCAACAAAAACGGCGGTCCACAGGCGTTTACGCAAGCTGCAACAACTGGCATCGATGTGACTTACGCGCGTGGTTGTGACTTTTCCCGACCTTTCGTCATACTCACAGAGTGGCGGGTCCGCGCTCGTCCGGCGCCGGATTCAGACCCCGTCCGACGCCACGGTCCTGAGCGTGGTTCAACCGGAGGGGGAGGTCGTCCTCGGAGCTTCCCCTCCGGCCCGCCGCTTTCGCGGCGCGCCGGTCGGGCGGAATACGGCCGCGCGGCAAAGCCGCCCGGCCTTTTGACCGGCAGCGCTGTCGCGCTGCCTCGGCGGCCCGCACTAACCCGACGCGCTTTGCGCGGCGTGATGATTTCGACGATTTCGCGTCCTCCAACGATTTCGCCTCCTGTCGACGCGCGGTTGGGCCGACGCCGGCAGAGCCGGCATCGGCGGCGGCTGGCAGAGCTCAGCTCGTGGGGCTCATTTAGACTCAGCTCATGGCTAAAACACGCGTGGGGATCAACGGGTTTGGGCGGATTGGTCGGAACTTTTTTCGGGCTCGGCTTGAGCGCGGTGGTGAGTTCGAGATCGTTGCGATCAACGATCTTGGCGACGCCAAGACGATGGGGCACTTGCTGAAGTACGACTCGGTTCTTGGGCAGTTGGATGAGGACGTCGAGGTTGGCGACGGCGTCATCAGGGCTGGGAAGCACGAGTTGAAGGTGCTGTCCGAGAAGGATCCCGCGGCGTTGCCTTGGGGGGAGCTCGATATCGATCTTGTGATCGAGTCGACCGGGTTCTTCACCGACCGCGAGGGGGCACAGAAGCACCTCGACGCAGGCGCGAAGAAGGTGGTCATCTCCGCTCCGGCTACGGATCCGGACGTCACGATCGTGCTCGGCGTCAACGACGACACCTACGACCCCGAGCAGCACCACATCATCTCGAACGCGTCTTGCACGACGAACTGCGTCGCGCCGCTCGCGAAGGTCCTGCACGACAACTTCACCGTCGAACAGGGATTCATGACGACCATCCACGCGTACACGAACGACCAGCAGATCCTCGATCTTCCGCACAAGGACCTACGTCGCGCACGCGCTGCGGCGATCAACCTCATTCCCACGTCCACCGGCGCCGCACGCGCCATCGGTCTCGTGCTTCCCGACCTCAAGGGCAAGGTCGACGGGATCTCGGTGCGCGCGCCGGTTCCGACCGGCTCGATCACCGATCTCGTCGTGCGCCTCGGCCGCGAGGTGACGGTCGACGAGGTGAACGCGGCGTACCGCGCGGCGGCCGACGACGGTCCACTGTCCGCGGTCCTTCGCTACGCGGACGATCCGCTCGTGTCCACCGACATCGTGCACTCGCAGTACTCGTGCATCGTCGACAGCGACCTGACGATGGCCAACGGGACGATGGCGAAGGTGTTCGGCTGGTACGACAACGAGTGGGGCTACAGCTGCCGGCTCGTCGACGTCGTGGCGAAGATCGCCGCGGACATTCCCGCCGCAGTCTCCGCCTAGGTGCACCGGCCACGCTCGGTTCGCGACGCCGACGTCGGTGGCAAGCGCGTGCTCGTTCGCTCGGACCTGAACGTCCCTCTCGAGGACGGTCGCATCGCCGACGAGACTCGCATCCAGGCGTCCCTGCCAACCCTGCGCCTGCTGCTCGAGGGCGGGGCGGAGACGGTGACCGTCTGCTCGCACCTCGGCCGGCCAAAAGGGCAGGACCCGAAGCTCTCGCTCGAGCCTGTCGAAGAACGCCTGCGGGCGCTGCTGCCGGACGACCGGCTGCGAGTCCTCGAGAACACCCGCTTCAATCCCGGGGAGACGAAGAACGATCCGGCATTCGCACGAGAGCTCGCCGACGCCAACGACCTCTTCGTCGAGGACGCCTTCGGCTCCGTGCATCGGGCGCACGCGTCGACGGTCGGAGTCGCAGAGATTCTGCCGGCCTACGCGGGATTGCTGCTCGAACGCGAGCTCGCCGAGCTCGGAAAGCTGCTCGGTGAGGTCGAACGACCTTTCGTGTTGATCTCCGGCGGCGCGAAGGTCGACGACAAGCTCGGGGTTCTGCAGAACCTCGGCGGCAAGGCCGACGCCGTTCTCGTCGGGGGGAAGATGGCCGAGCAGATCAGGTCGGAGAATCCGCTGCCGTTCGAGGTCGTCCTGCCGGTCGACGTTGTTGCGGCGAGCGACTTCACGGAGGGCGCGAAGACAAGGGTGGTGCCCTACGACGCTCTTCCGGAGGGCTGGCTCGGTCTCGACATCGGCCCGGAGACGCGTGAGCTCTTCGCCGGACACATCGCGAAAGCTCGAACGATCTTCTGGAACGGCCCCATGGGTGTCTTCGAATGGCCGCCCTTCGCCGAGGGGACGAGGGCGGTGGCGCAGGCGGTAGCGGCCTCGGAGGCCTATTCCGTCGTCGGGGGCGCCGACTCAGCTCGTGCGCTGACCGAGCTCGGGCTCGCCGACAAGGTCTCGTGGCTCTCGACTGGTGGCGGAGCGGCGTTGGAGCTCCTGGAAGGAAAGGACCTTCCCGGGGTCAGCGTGATTCCTGCAGCGCCGTAAGATCTGGCGACCTTGGCGCTGATCGCAGGCAACTGGAAGATGTACAAGGGCCCGGCGGAAGCCGCGGAGTTCTGTCTTCGCCTCCGCGAGCAGGATCTCACCGGGGTCGAGGTCGTCGTCTGCCCGTCCTACGTGTCCCTTGCCGTGAGCGTCCAGCTCCTCGCGGGCACCGAGGTCGCGGTCGCCGCGCAGAACGTGCACTGGGAGCCGGAAGGTGCGTACACCGGCGAGATCTCGGCGGGCATGCTGCTCGAGCTCGGCGTGTACGGGGCAATCGTCGGCCACTCGGAGCGGCGGCAGTACTTCGGCGACACCGACGAGACCACTGCGCAACGGGCGCGCGCAGCGTTGTCTGCCGGGCTCTTCGTGATCGCGTGCGTCGGCGAGACCGAGGAGGAGCGGGAGGGAGGCGTGACTGAGGACGTTCTGCGGCGGCAGGTCTCTCTGTTCGAGCCCGACGACAATCTCGTCATCGCATACGAGCCGGTGTGGGCGATCGGGACCGGTAAGACCGCCACGCCGGACATGGCGCAAGAGGCTCACGCGTTCATCAAGTCCGTGCTCGACGTCCCGGTGATCTACGGCGGGTCGGTCAAGCCGGACAACGCCGAGGAGCTCCTTGGCCGGCCAGACGTCGACGGCGCGCTCGTGGGAGGCGCGTCGCTCGAACTCGAATCCTTCATGGCGATTTGCCGAGCGGCCGCGAGCACCAACTCGTAGCCCTCGTCATCCTCGACGGCTGGGGCTGCGCGCCGGCCGGACCAGGCAACGCCGTCGAGCTCGCGGAGACTCCGAACTTCGACCGGCTCTGGCGGACCTTTCCGCACGCGACCCTCGAGGCCTCGGGCGGCTCCGTCGGGCTGCCCCCGGGACAAATGGGAAACAGCGAGGTCGGCCACCTCACGATCGGCTCCGGCCGAGTGCTCTTTCAAGATCTGATGCGCGTGAACAAGGCGATCGAGGACGGCTCCTTCTTCGAGAACCCGGCCCTCACGGCGGCGTTCGAGCGCGGCGAACGCGTTCATCTGCTCGGCCTCGTCTCCCACGGCGGAGTGCATTCGCACATCGACCATCTGCGCGCTCTCCTCCGCTTCGCTCCCGAGAAGACCTGGATCCACGCCTTCACGGACGGCCGCGACGTCTCCCCGCACTCTGCCGAGCACGATCTCGCCGAGTTGCCGCTCGACAGGATCTCGACCGTCACGGGCCGCTACTACGCCATGGACCGCGACGGGCGCTGGGAACGGACGCAGCGAGCGTTCGACGCGATCGTCGAGGGAAAAGGGGAGGAGGCTTCCGATCCGATCGAGGCGGTGCGCCGTAGCTACGAGCGCGGGATCACGGACGAGTTCATCGAGCCGATCACCATCGCCGGCCGTCCACGGCTGCGGCCGGGAAAGGACACCGCGATCTTCTTCAACTTCCGACCCGACAGAGCACGCCAATTGAGCATGAAGCTCGTCGAGGCCGGTGCCGATATCACCACGATGACGAAGTACCGGTCGGACCTCGACGTCCCCGTTGCGCTTCCCGAGCAGGAAGTGCAGGAGACGCTGGCCGAGGTGCTGTCCGAGCACGGGGTGCGGCAGCTGCACGTCGCCGAGACCGAGAAGTACGCGCACGTGACCTACTTCTTCAACGGCGGCCGCGAGCAGGAGTGGGCGGGGGAGACCCGGATCCTTGTGCCTTCGCCGCGCGACGTCGCGAGCTACGACCAGCAGCCCGAGATGTCGGCACATGAGGCCACCGCGCGATTCGTCGCGGAGCTCGATCGGGACGGCTATCGCTTCGCGGTCCTGAACTTGGCCAACCCGGACATGGTCGGCCACACAGGATCCATCCCCGCCGCGGTGAAAGCCGTCGAGACAGCCGACGAATGCCTTGGCGTGATCGTCGAGGCAGTGAGCCGAAACGGAGGCGTGGCACTGATCACGGCCGACCATGGAAACGCCGAGCAGATGCTCGAGGCAGACGGCTTAAGTCCGCACACAGCGCACACCACGAACCCGGTTCCGTTGATCGTCACCGACCCCGAAGTGACTCTTGCGGACACCGGTGAGCTGTCCGATCTGAGCCCGACTGTGCTCGGCTTCTTGGGCCTCCGACAACCTTTACAGATGACTGGCAAACCGCTAACGATCCCGGATTAATCCGGGCTATACTCCGGAACCTTTTGTCACTTCAGCAACCTGATTTTGGCGTACTGCGGAAGGCACAGAAAGGCGACGAGCGGGCGTTCTCGCTCATCGTCCGTGCCTATCAGGTTCCTGTGTTCAACTATGTGCTGCGGCTGGTCGGCGATCGCTCACTCGCCGAGGATCTGACCCAGGAGGTCTTCCTCCGGGTGTTTCAGGGGCTCCCGCGGTTCTCGCTCCGCTCGAAATTCACGACCTGGCTCTTCCAGGTGACGAAGAACCGCGTGCTCGACGAGTTGCGTGCCTCCGAGCGCAGACCGCGTGCCGTTGTCGCCCTGGAGGACGTCCCGCCGCTCGAGGTCGTCGACGCTCCGATGGAACGGGTCGAGACGATCGACGCGGTGTGGCGCGCGGTCGGGGCGCTGAACGTCGACCTGAAGATGGCACTCCTGCTGCGGGACATCGTCGGCCTTTCGTATACCGAGATCGCGGACTCGCTCGAGATCACGCTCGCCACCGTCAAGTGGCGGATCTACAAGGCGCGCGAGGACGTTCAGCTGGCACTCGCCCGCGAGGGCATCACCTTCGGCGAAGACGAACAGACCGTCGCCGAGCGCGCCGCGTCCTAACGAGAATGCCGTCGTAGCCAGGCGCTGAGGTTCCGCGCCTCGTCCGCGGGCGTCGCTCCCCGAACCGGCGCCTCGATCGGCGCGGGCTGTGGCGTCGCGGCGGGCTTGCCGTCGCCGCCGAGGCTGAGCAATCCCAGGACGACGGCAACGAGCGCGAGCGCGGCGGCGGCTCCGATCCAGAGCCACGCATTGCCGCGCGGGAGGCTCCGGTAGATGCCTCCGCGCGGAGGCTCGCTGATCGCGGTCGCAAGGAGAGGTTCCGTCGGCAGCTCCGTCGCGGCTGCGAGCTCGTGGCCGAGCGCAGCTGCGGACGCGGGCCTGAAGCGGGGGTCACGTGCCAGCGCGTGCATCACTGCTGCCTCGACCGGCTCTGGCACCGACGGCTCGAGGTCCCGCACAGGTGTGATCGCTCCGCTCGTCTGCAGCGCGACCAGTTCGGGTAGCGAGTCGAACTCATAGGGAGGGCGTCCGGTGAGGACCTCGTAGAGCACCGCACCGAGCGAGTAGATGTCCGCCGCCGCGGTGACCTCCTCGCCTTCGGCCTGCTCGGGGGCGAGGTAGGCCGCGGTTCCGAGGACGGTCCCGTGCTGCGTGAGCCGCGTGAGCTCAACCGCCCGGGCAATTCCGAAATCGGCGATCTTCAACACGTCGTCTGCACGGACGAGCAAGTTCGCCGGCTTCACGTCGCGATGCACGAGTCCGGCCGCGTGTGCGTGTTGCAATCCGGCGCACGCCTGGAGCGCGAGCGGCACCGCGTCCTCGTATCCCAGTTTCCCTCGCTCGGCCAACGTGTCGCCCTCCACGTACTCCATGACGATGTAGGGCCTGCCGTCTTCCTCGCCCGCGTCGTACACCTGGACGACGTTCGGATGCGAGAGCCGGCTCGCAAGCCGTGACTCCTGCAAGAAACGCTCGCGGAACGCCGAGTCGCCTGACAGATGCTCCGCGAGGACCTTGATCGCCACGAGGCGGCGCAACTCTTCGTCGTGCGCCAGATAGACGACCGCCATGCCGCCGTACCCGAGGGTCCGCTCGATCCGGTAGCGCCCTTCTGCGAGCGTCTCGTTCAATCGTGCTCCTCGTGCTTCTTTTTCTTGCTCTTCTTCTCGCGACCCTTGTGCTTGCCGTGCTCCTGCGGCTGCGCCGGAACGATGCACCGGATTCGCGAGACGAGATCGTTCGTCGCGGATGCGAGGTGTTCCTGAAACGGGGCGGGCACCCGCCCGGCGTTGATCGAGGCGAGCGTCTCCTGCTGCAGCTGCTGTGCGAGGCGTGCGGCTCGACAGGCGTCGCCGTCGGCGAGAGCCTGTGCGACCTCGTCACTTCGTGCTGCAAGCGGGGCCGCAACGGCGGTTGGAAGCTTCGGCGGCGGGGCGGCCCGCGGAGTCGGGCCGCTCCCGCAGCCGGCGAGACAGACCGCGGCCGCCAGGGCCGCGATCAGCTCAGGACGTCTCGTTCGGGTCTTCCTCCGCTGCAAGCTTCAGCGAACCCTGCCTGACTTGCTCGAGGTGACGCTGCTGGATCGGGATTCCCCACTCGACGAGTTCCTGCACCCCGCTGTCGCGGGCCCGCTCGTTCAGTGTCTTCAGGATCTCCCAGTGGCCGACCTCGCCGGCCTCGGCCATCGTCAGGAACTCGAAGCCGTCGAGTGCGTCGGCGTCGCTGTCGAGGTAGTCCTGCATCATCTCGGTCGCCTTCTTCTTCACCTCACGCGCCTCTTCCAGAATCGCCGTCTTCTTGCCTTCGAAGCTTCCGGCGACGTCGGTGGCACGATCTTCTGCCTGCTTCGCTTCTTCGTGCATCCGCTCGAGTGCCGTCGCGAGGTCACCATCGATCTCGTCGAACGTCTTGACCTTCTCGGTGGCGCCCTGGGCCGCCATGGCCAGGCCGAGCACTTCGCCGAGCTTCGTCTCGAGATTCGTCAATTCCGCCATCTGATCCCTCCTTGGTCGATTACTCACCACGCTCGAGCCGGGCTGCAAGGGGCTCGGGTAGACCCCGCTCTCGCATCTCGGCCTGCGTCTGCTCAATCGAATATGGGACCCGGCGGAACGCAGCAAACCTCCGGTCGAGATCGAGTAGCAGCCAGGCGGCTCGCGGATCGCCGTCACGCGGCTGGCCGACCGAGCCCGGGTTGAGGAGCCAGCGGCCTTCGAGCTCGACCTCCGACCCCGCGAGGGCGACGCCTCCGGCGATCCGGTCGCCGTTGTCGGACAGCGCCAGCGCGACGTGACTGTGTCCGACGAGGATGAGCGAGGCGTCGGAGAGCTCGAACGTTCCGCGTGCCGCCTCCGCCGTGAGCACGTACTCCCACACCGGGTCGCGCGCGCTCGCATGGAAGAGGTCGACTCCCGCCACCTCGCCCGCCGGCTGGAGCGGCTCGAGGAACGCGCGTGACTCCTGCGTCAAGACCTGCGAGGTCCAGAGCGCAGCCTCGGCGGCATCGTCGTTGAAGTCGCTGATACTCAACTCGCCGAGCACCACGAGGTCGTGGTTTCCGACCAGCGAGTAGGACGAGCGTGAGCTGACCGCGTCGCAGCATTCGTTCGGACGCGGGCCGTACCCGACGGTGTCCCCCAGGCACCAGACCGCATCGACACTCTCGGCATCGATCTCCTCGAGCACCGCCTCGAGCGCGCGGTAGTTAGCGTGGACGTCGGAGATGACTGCGACCCGCATCGGCAGACTCGCGACCTTAACCGTCGCAGCGCTCGTCTGGGCAATCGCCGCCGTCCTGCTCTGGCGGACGAAGGTTCCGTCCGACCTGCGGCTGCCCTCCCTTAATGAAGGTGCCGTTTTCGGACCCTCTGCGGTCCGCGCAGGTGAGCGCTATGAGCGCTTCCTCAATTACAACTGGCTCCTCGGGAGTCTCGTGACGCTCACGACCCTCGTGGTGATGGTGCGGCGCGCCCCTCGGCTCGCTCGCTCGCTCGGGCTCGGCCCGGTGAACTCCGGCATCGTCACCGGCATCGTCGTGACGACGGTCGTCTGGGCCGTCTCCCTGCCCTTCGGCATCGCCTCTGCGTGGTGGCAGCGCAGACACGGCATCTCCAAACAGGGCTGGGACGAGATCGTCTTCTCGCCCTGGGGCGTACTCCTCGGCCAGACGGCCGGCACGGTTCTGGTGCTGGCCATCTTGCTGCTCTTTGCGAAGCGCTACGCCCGGAACTGGTGGCTCGCCGCCGGCATCGTGCTGCTCGTACTTGGGTTCTGCCTGCAGCTCGTCCTGCCGTACGCCAACCGCCTCGGGACTCACCCGGTTCGGTCACCGCAGCTGACGGCGGCGATCAAGCGCCTCGAGGCACGCGAAGGGGCGGGGCACCCGGCGGTGCGGATCGAGCCCGTGCACGATCAGACGACGGCGGCGAACGCCTATGCGATCGGGCTTGGGCCGAGCAAGACCGTCTTCATCTGGGACACCATGCTCGACGGGCGCTTCACCGCGCGGGAGGTGCACTTCGTCGTCGGTCACGAGCTGGCTCACCATGCGCGCCTTCATCTCTGGAAGGGAATCGGGTGGGGTGCGTTGATCGGCCTGCCGATTCTGGCGGCCGTTGCGTTCGTCACACGCCGGCGCGGCGGACTGCTCGTGCCCGGTGGTATTGCCGTCGCCCTGTTGACGATCACGGCGCTGCAACTGGCGCTGTCGCCGTTCACGAATGCGGTCTCGCGGCGCTACGAGGCCGAGGCCGACTGGGTCGGGATGCAGGGGACGAAGGATCCCCAAGCCGCGAAGGGTCTCTTCAAGGAGTTCGTCGTGACCGACCTCCAGGATCCCGCTCCGCCCGAGTGGGCTCACATCTTTCTCGACGATCACCCGACGCCGCTGACCCGGGTCGAGCAGGCAGACGCCTTCGAGCGGCTGAAGCGCTAGTCGTTCTAGTCGGTGCGCGGCGGTGCTTCGGGAAGGTTGCGAATCCCTTCCTGGGTCGACCACTTCGAGAACGAGTCCTGCATCGCCGCGAGCAGCTCCTGGAAGAACTGCGCCGACATGTTGACGCGTGAGGTCACGACACCCGGGACGTCGCCTTCCTCGATCTCGTGGTCGATCCGGGCGAACGTCAGCGTGAACTCGTAGGGGGAGAACGTCACATTCGCGAAGTTCGCGTAGACGCCGGCCATCTGCTCGGGGTCGAGGTGGATGTTGAGCTGTCGCTCCTGGGCGTCGTCGTCCACGCCGCAACGATACTACGGCCATGACCCGCTCCCCTGACACGACCGGGAACGCCGTTGCCCGCCTCGCGGAACGCCTCTCGAAGCTCGCCGGAGCACCGGTTACGCTCGAACGGCCGAGCGATCCCGCGCACGGCGACTACGCGACGAACGTCGCGCTCCGGACCGCGCCTCAACACAAGCGCCCGCCACGCGATCTGGCAGCCGACCTCGCTGTTCGCGCGGCCGAGCTCGACGAGATCGAGCGGGCCGAGGTCGCGGGTCCGGGATTCCTCAATCTCTGGGTGACAGCGGAGTGGTTGGCCGGCGCGCTGGCGGAAGTCGGGCCCGATTACGGAGCCGGCGCCCCCGAGGCGCCGCAGAAGATCCAGGTCGAGCTCATCTCCGCCAATCCGGCAGGCCCGTTGACCGTCGGGTCCGCCCGAAACGGCGCGTACGGCGACTCCGTCGCGCGGGTCCTCGACTACGCCGGGCACGAGGTCGAACGCGAGTACTACTTCAACGACTCCGGTCGGCAGGTCGATCTCTTTCGCGCCTCCGTCGAGGCGCGGCGGCGCGGGGAGGAGCTTCCCGAGGGCGGGTACCAGGGTGACTACATCGACGAGCTCGCCAAGGTCGACGGCGACCCGGTCGAGCACATGCTCGAAGAGATCCGCGGCGAGGTCGCGGAGTTTCGCATTTTCATCGACACCTGGCGCCATCAAGGCGACATCGAAAAGCATGTCGCAGAGGTGCTGCCGGAGCTCGACACGTTCGAAGCGGACGGGACGCTCTGGGCTCGCACGAGCGCGTACGGCGACGACAAGGACCGCCCGCTCGTGCGCTCGTCCGACGGCTCGTATCTCTACTTCGCGGCCGATGTCGCCTACGTCCGCGACAAGCTCGAGCGCGGCTTCGACCGTGCCATCTATGTGCTCGGCGCCGATCACCATGGGTACGTCGGACGGCTGAAGGCAGCCGCTGCGATGCTCGGCTACGACCCCGAGCGCATCGAAGTGCTGATCTACCAGCTGGTCCATATCGTCGAAGGCGGCCAGACGAAGAAGATCTCCAAGCGTCGCGGTGACGTCGTGTTCCTGCACGAGCTCGTCGACAAGATCGGGATCGACGCGGCGCGCTGGTACCTCGTCTCGCGCGGTCACGACCAGCCCATCGACATCGACGTCGATCTCGCCGCGGAGCGGACGCAGAAGAACCCCGTCTACTACGTCCAATACGCGCACGCGCGGATCGCCGGCATTCTGCGAAACGCCGAAGGAGCCGGCGCCGGCGAGACTCCCACGGAGCTCGCCTCCGAGGAACGGGACCTGATCAAGCGGCTGCTCGAGTTTCCGCTCGTCGTCGCAGAGTCCGCGGAGCGGCGGGCACCTCACGCGATCCCGATCTACGCGATTCGCCTCGCCGACGACTTCCATCGCTTCTACCACGAGCATCGCGTTGTCGGCTCGGAGACGGAGGCCTTCCGGCTGACGCTCGCGCGTGCGACGCAGGGCGTCATCGCCCGGGCGCTCGACCTGATCGGAGTCGAGGCGCCCGAACGGATGTAGGGTCCCGTCTCGTGCAGCGCGCGACGCTCTCGGGCCCGTTCTTCACCATCGTCGGGGGCGCATGCCTTATCCGCCTCGGGGAGCACGGAGCCCGATTCGGCCGGGGAGAGGGACGTGTCGGCCCGGGCACCTGATCGAAACCTCGCCCTCGAGCTGGTCCGCGTCACCGAGGCGGCCGCGCTCGGCGCTGGGCGCTGGGTCGGGCGGGGCGACAAGATCGCTGCGGATCAGGCCGCCGTCGATGCGATGCGGGCGATGCTCGACTCCGTGTCCATGGACGGCGTCGTCGTCATCGGCGAGGGAGAGAAGGACGAGGCGCCGATGCTCTTCAACGGCGAATCCGTCGGCGATGGCACCGGCCCTCAGGTCGACGTTGCCGTTGACCCGCTCGAAGGCACGCGGCTGACCGCGCTCGGCCAGCCGAACGCGATCGCCGTGATGGCGGTCGCTGAACGCGGCACGATGTTCTTCCCCGGAGCCGCCGTCTACATGGAGAAGATCGCCGTCGGCCCGGAGGGAATCGACGTCATCGACATCAACGCGTCGCCCACCGCCAACGTCAACGCGGTCGCCAAAGCGAAAGGAGTGTCGACGCGTGGGATCACGGTTGTCGTGCTCGAGCGCGACCGGCACGAGGCGTTGATCGGAGAGCTTCGGGAGGCCGGCGCCAAGGTTCAGCTCATCCGCGACGGGGATGTTGCGCCGGCCATCGCCGCGGCGCAGAGCGGGACCGGGGTGGACATGCTCTACGGCATCGGCGGTACGCCCGAGGGCGTCATCTCGGCCGCGGCGCTCAAGTGCGTCGGCGGCGGCATCCAGGGCAAGCTCTGGCCGCGTGATGACGACGAGCGCGCGCGGCTCGTCGACGCCGGGCTCGACCCCGAACGTGTGCTGACGACCGACGACCTCGTCGCCGGCGAGGATGTCTTCGTGGCGGCGACCGGCGTCACCACCGGCTCGCTGCTCCGCGGAGTCCGTTACCTGCCGAACGGCGCGCTGACGGACTCGATCGTCATGCGCTCGAGGTCCGGCACGTCGCGCCGGATCGAGGCGAACCACCTGCTGGACAAGCTCGAGGCCCTGACGGGCCGGCAGTACCGCTAGTCCTTCTAGGCCGGGACCGCCTCCCGCTCCATGTCGGGGGCGTAGGTGCCCGTCTGTGCCGCGCTGTTCATCTTCGCCCGGTGGTAGTAGGCGCGCTGTGCCGCCTCGACGTTCTCCTCCTTGCCACCCCAGGCCTTGAGCGCAGCCGCCTGGAGCGCACGGCCGTAGGAGAACGACAGCTTCCACGGATGCTGGCCCAGCGCGTTCATCGCGTTCAGCCTGCTGGTCGCTTCCTCCTCCGACTGGCCGCCGGAAAGAAAGACGATCCCCGGCACGGCCGCAGGAACGTGGCGACGGAAGCACCGGACGGTCTCGTGCGCGATCTCTTCGTCGGAGGCCTGCTGCGAGCACTCGTAGCCGGGCAGAACCATATTCGGCTTCAGCAGGATTCCCTCGGGCTGCACGCGCTGGTCGCGCAGTTCGGTGAAGACGGCGTGCAGCGTTCGTGACGTGACTTCGAAGCTGCGCTCGATCGTGTGGTCGCCGTCCATGAGGACCTCGGGCTCGACGATCGGGACGATGCTCGCCTCCTGACACAGCGCCGCGTAGCGGGCGAGCGCATGGGCGTTCGCCCAGATGCAGTACTCGCTGGGAATGTCCTTGCCGATCGTGATCACGGCGCGCCACTTCGCGAAACGCGCACCGAGCTCGCGGTACTCGTTCAGACGTTCCCGGAGCCCGTCGAGGCCTTCAGTGACCGTCTCACCCTCGGCGAGCGCGAGCGGCTTTGCGCCCGTGTCCACTTTGATCCCGGGGACGATTCCCTTCGACTCGAGCAGCTTCGGAAAGGGGGTTCCGTCGGCCGAGCTCTGGCGGAGCGTCTCGTCGAAGAGGATGACGCCGCCGATGTACTCCTCAGCGCCCTCGGTCGTGAAGAGGAGGTCGCGGTAAGCGCGCCGCGCCTCTTCGTTCGACTCGACGCCGATCGAGTCGAAGCGTTTCTTGATCGTGCCGCCGCTCTCGTCCGCCGCGAGGATTCCCTTGCCGTCCGCGACGATCGCCTGGGCGGTCTTCTGCAGCTCCTGAACGTTCATGTTTCCGGCCCTCCTGGTCTTTTTCCGGGAGGAAGTATCGCCTAAGATCACCAATCCGGAGGGGCACCGCTGCGGCGGGCGCCCCTCCTTTATGCACGGGACCTTGGTAACTGCCGCGGCCGTAAGTACGATTCGACTCCGTTGATCCGCCGTCTGGCCCTCACGGTCCTGGTCGTTGCAGCTCTCGCCCCCGCCCTGCGGGGGGATGCGGCTCCGCCTGTGCTGATCGAGCCGGGCGTCACGCTCGCGGGGGTTCCGGTCGGGGGGATGTCGAACGAGCAGGCGCAGGCCGCGGTCGGGCCTGCTTTCGCGCGACCGGTGCGGCTCGTCTACGGCGATCGGGCGTGGACGCTTCGCCCGGCCAGCTTCGGCTCCCGCGTGACGATCTCCGACGGTGTGCTTCGGGCTCTCGGCGCGAAGGCCGGCTCGGAGGTCTCGCTCGTTCCGGAGGTCGACACCCAGGAGGTGCGGCAGTTCGTGGGCGCCCTGGACAAGCGCGTCTCGGTCGCGGCGACCGATGCGGAGCTCAGCGGGCTGAAGGGCCTTCGTCCGCAGTTCACGAACGAGCGGACGGGAGTCCAGGTCCTGCGCGGTCTGACGGCGCAGCGAATCGTGCGCGCGCTCCAGTCACCGCAGATCCGCCGAATTCGGGTCGCCGTCAAGACGCTGCAGCCCGCGCGAACGGTTGCGCACTTCGGCCCGGTGATCGTCATTCGCCGCGGTGCCAACCAGCTGCGGTACTACCAGGGCGCGCGTTTGGTGCGGCTGTTCGGAGTCGCGACCGGCCAGGCGATCTATCCGACACCGACCGGAACCTTCAGCATCGTGGACATGCAGAAGAACCCGTGGTGGCTGCCACCAGACTCGGCGTGGGCGAAGGGCGAGAAGCCGATCCCGCCCGGGCCGGGGAACCCGCTCGGCACGCGTTGGATGGGTCTGTCCACCCCGGGCGTAGGCATGCACGGAACCCCCGACGACACGTCGATCGGTTACTCAGCCTCACATGGCTGCATTCGCATGCACATCCCGGACGCCGAGTGGCTCTTCCAGCACGTGGAGATCGGAACGCCAGTCGTAATCACAGACGCTTAGAACGGGTTTTCGAAGTCATCATGGCTCCGCGAAGCGGAGCCGGACTTCGATCGGCGAAGCCGACAACGACGCTCGAACTCGCGACCCTCAGCTTGGGAAGCCTGAACAGCCACGCATAGCCACAAGAAAACCCGCAGCCCTCCGCGAAACACCACCGCTCCGAAGGGGTCAGAACCGCCTGACAAGGGTGATGGTGACCACTGGCGCACAACTGGCGCACGCTGCCCCGGCCTAGGTTGCGGAATGCAGGATCCGACTGGGACGCCCCATGGCGCAGCAGCCGAGAGGCGTCCCAGTCGTGGGGGAACCACCTGGGTAGCGCTTTTGCGACAGCCACCCACCGGCTCCCTCTAAGCGTTCGGTTTGTCCGATCGGATCACCAGGCAAAGGGTCGGATTGACCCAGCAATTAGCCTGGGACGGCATTCGTTGGCTGGAGATGAACCGCCCCGGTGTCCGGGAAGCGGACGTAACTCTTTTCGATTGCCGCCTACGCAGCAACCCTAGAAGAGTGAGCGACGCGCTTCACTGCGGGCCTTCTGTGAAGCGGACGACGAGGCTCGAACTCGCGACCCTCAGCTTGGGAAGCTGATGCTCTACCAACTGAGCTACGTCCGCGTGCGTCCTGATTGTAGCTCCCGTCCTGGTACGGGCTCTAAGCTCTGAGCGTGGACGTCGACGCCGTCGAGATCCGCGTGCTTGGCTGCCTGATCGAGAAGCAGCGGACGACACCGGATGCCTACCCGCTCTCGCTGAACGCGCTTCGCCTGGCGTGCAACCAGGCGACGAACCGGGATCCGGTCGTCGCGTACGAAGAGCGCGAGATCAAGGCAGCGCTCGAGCGCATGTCGAATCGTGGCTGGACGCGCTTTGCGAGCGGGGTGAGCAGTCGTGCCCTGAAATACCGGCAGCTGCTCGACGAGGCGCTCGGGCTGTCGGAGCCGGAGATCTCACTGCTGGGCGTCCTCATGCTCCGCGGGCCCCAGACGGTCGGCGAGCTCAAGCAACGCACTGAGCGACTGCACCGCTTCGGCTCGATCACCGAGGTGGCAGAGGTCCTCGACGGGCTCACTCAACGGGAGCTCGTCGCGCGGCTCGAGCGCCGGCCTGGTCAGAAGGAGGAACGCTGGGAGCAGCTGCTCGGAGGCGATGCAGAGCCGGCTACCGAGCCGCTACCGAGCCGGTTGCGTCGCCCGTGGCCGGCGAGGGCGCCGACCGCCTCGGCGCGATCGAGGAGCGGCTCGAGCGGCTCGAGGGTGCCTTCGACGAGCTGATCGCCCGCCTCGATAAGGTGCCCGACCGTGAGTGACGCGCTGGCACAGCTCAAGGAGCGCCTCGGCAAGATCACCGACGTCGAGCGGATCAGCCGGGTGCTGAGCTGGGATCAACAGACGATGATGCCGCCCGCCGGCTCGGACCACCGCGCCGAGCACCTCTCGACTCTGCGGCGCCTTTCGCACGAGCTCTTGATCGATGACGAGACGGGTCGCTTGCTCGACGAGCTTCGTCCACTCGAGGACTCGCTCGAGCCCGACTCCGACGACGCGTCTCTCATCAGGGTCACCCGGCGCCAGTACGAGAAATCGTCTCGCGTCCCGACGGAGCTGCGCGCGGAGATGACGCGCGCCTCGGCCCAGGCGCGTCCGGTCTGGGTCAAGGCAAGAGCCGAGTCGAACTTCGAGCTCTTCCTGCCGGTGATGGAAAGGACGGTGGAGCTGCGCCGCCGCTACGTCGACTGCTTCGACGGCGTCGAGGAGCCGTACGACATCCTGCTCGACGACTTCGAGCCGTATACGACGACTGCAGAGGTGCGCGAGATCTTCGCCGAGCTCAAGGCGGAGCTCGTCCCGCTGATCGCAGAGCTCCGCGACATCGAGGTCGACGACTCGTTCATGACCGGGAACTTTCCCGTCGACCGTCAGGAACGAGTCGCGAAGGAGGTCGTCGGCCAGTTCGGTTTCCGTCCCGACACGTGGCGACTCGATCCCACGGAGCACCCGTTCGCATCGGGCGCGGGTGTCGACGACATCCGGATCACGACCAACTACGACCCGCAGACGATGAAGTCGTTCTTCTCGACGATGCACGAGTACGGCCACGGCCTCTACTCACATCAACTGCCACGACATCTCGAGCGGCTCCCAACGGGAAGCTCCTGCTCGCTCGGAATCCACGAATCGCAGAGCCGGCTCTGGGAGAACCTCGTCGGCCGAAGCCCGCAGTTCTGGCGGTTCTTCTATCCGCAGGTCCAGGAGGCGTTCCCCGATCAGCTCGGCGGGGTGGAGCTCGATCAGTTCGTCGCCGGGATCAACCGCGTCAAGCCGTCGCTGATCAGAATCAAGGCGGACGAGGTCACGTACGGGATGCACATCATCCTCCGCTTCGAGCTCGAGCAGGACATCATCAACGGGCGCGTCGACTTGCGTGAGCTGCCGCAGGTCTGGAACGAGCGGATGAAGGAGTACCTCGGCGTCGACGTTCCCGACGATGCCCATGGCGTCCTGCAGGACACCCACTGGGCGTCAGGGCTGATCGGCTACTTCTCGACCTATCTCCTGGGCACTGTCATGTCGGTGCAGATCTGGGAAAAGGTTCTCGAGGACGTGCCCGACCTGGAGGAGCAGATCGAACGCGGCGAGTTCGGCGCGCTGCGGAACTGGCTGGGCGAGAACGTGCACGCACACGGCATGAAGTTCTCGCCGCAAGAGACGCTCGAGCTCGCAACCGGAAACCGGATCGACGCCAAGCCGTACCTGGCGTATCTCCGCGCGAAGTACGGCGCGGGCGTCGCCGCCTAGTCCGGCCAGGCCTCCGCGAGCTGGCGGCGCGTCTCTTCGAGATGCTCGGGCAGCACCTTGACGTCGGCCAGCACCGGCATGAAGTTGGTGTCGCCGCCCCACCGCGGCACGACGTGCAGGTGGACGTGGTCGACGATTCCCGCCCCGGCAACCCGGCCGAGATTCCAGCCGACGTTGTAGCCCTGCGGCGCGTAGAGCCGCGCGAGTGCGGCCATGCCTGCGGACGCCAGGCGGTGCAGCTCGAGCACCTCGTCGTCCTCGAGCGCGCCGTACTCACCGACATGCCGCTTCGGCGCGACCATGAAGTGGCCGGACGAGTAGGGGTACTTGTTCAGCAGCGCCATCGTCTTCCCGCCACGGCGGACGACCAGGCGCTCTTCATCGTCGCCTGCGACCGCATCACAGAAGACGCAGCCGGGCTCCTCGTCGGCCGACTTGATGTACTCGAGGCGCCAGGGCGCCCACAGTTGCTTCACCTTGCCGAGTCTAGAGCGGGTGATCCAGGGGCTCGACCGGGACCGGCTCCGCCGCGATTCGCTCGCGGAGGGTCGCCAGGAAGAGCAGCGATCCGACCATGGCCATGACCATGAGGAGGGAAGAGGTGAGGAGGATCGCCTGAAGAGTGAGCATGTGTGTTCAGTGGAACGTGACACGCTCGATTTCGGGTACGCCGTCCGGACTCCTTCAGGGCCGGCTCCGGGAGTAAGCTCGCGCTACCACGACCCGGGAGGAGCCATGCCCGTTGGGATGCTTCAGATGTTGGAAGGAACGACGAAGGAGCAGTACGACCAGGTGAACGAGAAGATGTTCGGGCAATCGCCGCCCCGAACGGATCAGCTGCCGGACGGGATCATCGTCCACAGCGCCGGCCCGGTCGAAAACGGCTGGTACATCTACGACATCTGGGAGTCGCGCGACCACTTCCAGCGGTTCATGGACGGGCAGTTGGGTGAGGCGGTCCGCGCGGTCTTCGGCGATCAGCCGCCGCCTCCCGGCTCGGAACCCCAGTTCTACGAGATCGAGAGCCTCGCGGTCGCCCAGTAGGAGCTGGCTACAGCCAGCGCTCTCTAGTCCCGGAACGCGAGGTCACGCGTGCCGGCGAATGTCATACTGGCGCGCAGATGGCAGGAGCGGAGAACAGCACCCTCACGCCTCGCGACGAGGACGAGGGACTCGGTGCGGGCTTCTTTCTGAAGATCGCCGGAATCGTCCTGGTTGGCGGGATCATCGCGATGATCGTTTGTCTGATCTGGTGGCGCGCGGTTTACGCCTGGGGCTTTTTGGGCGGGTTCCTCGCTTTCGCGGCGGTGCTGTGCCTGTTCGCCTGGATCTACGACCGCCGGAACCCGCGCGCCTAACAGAAACACCTCAGGCATGGGTCCGCGGCCGTCAGCGGGGTGTGCGCTCGACTACCCAAACAGCTCGCAACACGAATCACAAAGTGGGTGTAGGATGGCCTTCACTGGCCCTGCAGCCAGAATTCCGGCCGAAGCCCCAAGACACGCCGACGCGCCTTCTGGCACGCGAGGCATCAGAGCTAAGGCAAACAGAGTTCTCCGTAGGGCCAGTTTTCTGTTTGCGCTGAGATGATTCTTAGCCGGCGTCCACGGGCCGTCTGCGTCCGCTACCGCTCGTGCAACTCGCGACGCGGCGTTACGACCTAGACCTCCCGGCGGCGCTTGGCGAAGTAGTTGACGACGAACGCGACGACAATGAGGATGATCGCGAGCGTAAGAAGCCAGGGCCACCAGCCGTGAGTTGCGACGAGCACATCGACCTCCGCTATCGGGGTTAGGCCCATCACGGAGCGGCCATGTGCTTCCAGTATCGCTTACTACAGCCAGCGCTTCTGAGATAGCGGGTCGGTAGGGTCAGGTACCCGCTTGCTCAGTGGTGTCAGGTTCGCTGAGATCATCTGAGGTCAGCTCAGATGGGTAGAAAGTTCTACCCGGAGTACGCCGCTAGTCCTCGTCCTCCCAATATTCGAGCTCGGGCCCCGGGCGAGCGAAGATGATCCGCTCGCCGGCGACGCTCCGCGCGCCGATCTTGCCGGTGTCGAGGTACTGGACGATGTCCGGCGCGATCAGCGTGGAGAGCATGAGGACGCGGACGGGCGCGTCCGTGTCGTTGCGGATCTGGTGCGCGCCCTCCTTGCCGCGCGGGAACGCGACGACGTCGCCCTGGCGCAGCTGCTGCTCGCCCTCGTGCGTGCGCAGCGTCGGCTCGCCGCGGAGGACGATCGCCCATTCCTCGTTCGCGTGGTGGGTGTGAAATGGCCCCTGCTTGTTACCCGGCTCGACCTCGTACATGCTCGCGCCGATCAGCTCGGCGTCGGTGTGCGCGCCGACCCAGGCGTCCTTGAAGCGCCAGCCCTCGCGCTCTTCCGTGCGATCCCACTCGTCTGCGTTGAGATTGAAGATCTTCATGCCGCAAGCCTAGTAGGCCGATGTCAGCAAACGGCGCTCCAGCGCGTCGGCTTCGTCGCGGAAAACGACGCCTGCCAGATGCAGATACGTCTTCGTGGTGGACATGCTGCGGTGGCCTGCTTTCGAGGTCGCGTCGTTCCTCCGGCGCGCGCGGGCCACGTCCTAGGCGGGGTCCCCGAAGGCTCTGCCTTCGACCTCCGCATAAAGCGGATTGGACCAGGCGGTATGCCGCCAGCCAGATGTTGCCGAGCGTGAAGGGGTAGAAGCTTCGGGTAGAAGGAACGGCCCAGGCTTTTGCCTGAGCCGTTCTGTTCACAGCCAGCGCTTGTACTTGAAGAAGCCGATCATCCCGACGATCACCCCGACCATCAGACCGACGATCGCCCAGAACGCCGCGTGGGTGTGCTCGCCGGGGAAGAGCACGTTCATCCCGAAGATCCCCGAGATCAGGGTCAGCGGCAGCAGGATCACGGAGAACACCGTCAGGATCCTCAGGACGTCGTTCTGGCGATGCGAGATCACGGACTCGTTCGTGCTCTCGAGTGCTTCGACCACTTCCTTGTAGTTGTCCAGCAAATCCCAGATGCGCTCGGACGCGTCGACGAGGTCGTCGAAGTAGAGCTCGAGGTTCTCCGGGAGGAAGCGCTCGATCCGCCGCTCGAGTAGGCGCAACGCAGGACGCTGGGGCTTGATGATCTTGCGGTAGGAGATGATCTCCTGCTTCGCCTTGGAGATGTCGGTGACGATCTCCTCCGACCGGCGGTCCTCGATGTCGTCCTCGATCGAGTCGAGCTTGTAGGCGATCTTGTCGAGGATCGGGAAGCAGTAGTCGAACAGGTCGTCGAGCACCTCGTAGAGCAGCCGGCCCGACCCCTTGCTGAAGAGTTGCTCTCGAAAGCGTTCGTCTTCTTGCACCCGGTTGAAGAGGCGTGTGACCGGCAGAAGCTCGACGTTCGAGATCGTGACGAGATAGTCCGGGCCGAGGAAGAAGTCCAGCTCGCCGGAGTTCAGCCGCTGGACGTTCTTGTCGTAGGCGGGGAAGTGGAGAACGCCGAAGAGATAGCCCTCGTCGGCGTAGTCGTCGATCTTCGGGCGCTGACGCTTCGAGAGGACGTCCTCGACGTCGAGCGGATGCCAGCCGAAGCGCTCACGGAGCGCGTTGACCGTCTCCGGGTCGATCGGCGGGTCGAGGTGGATCCAGGTGAGGCCGTTGGCGCTGAGCTCAGCGACGCGTGGTTCCGGGCGCGGGGCTACCGCCTCCGCGAATCCGTGAGGCCTCGTCCGCCGGATGCGGGGCAGGCTGGGCATCGGTACTGAGGGGATCGTCGGTCGCTAGCGCCATGTTCGGCATGGTACCCGGGACGCCTGCGAGCGAATCTACGCGAGGGGTGCGGAGCAGAGGCGCAGGGATGCGTCGTTCGATCGCGAGGGCATAGACGGATGCGAGCACGCAGACGGCAGCGGCAGCCGGCCAGAGCGCGAGCGGCTTGTGCTGGAGGACGAAGCCGCCGATCGCCGGCCCGACGAAGAAGCCGATCTGCCAGGTGGAGCTCGAGAAGGCCATGTAGCGGCCGAGTAGCTGCGGCTCGGCGAGATCGACAACGAGCGGGGCATAGATCGCGCCGTGGAGGCACTCGGCGAGCGCGAAGACCCCGACGGCAACTGCGAAGACGATCGCAGCCTGATTGCCCGTGAACCAGACGCCCCCGGCGAGCACCCCGAGAAACGCTCCGGCCCAGACGACACCCATCAATGCCAGGCCGCGCAGCCGCCGCCTGCCTTCCACGAGCTTCACCACAGGAAGCTGCCCGAGTGCCACCACCGCCGAGAAGACGAACCAGATCACACCGATTGCAGGCTCGCTCACGTGCGCAGTGTTCTTCGCGAACGGCGGTAGGAGCTCGCTCATCACCGCGATGCCGGCACCGATCAGGATCACGTTCAGAAAGACGTAGGAGATGAAAACGCGGTTCCGCGCCACGTCTGCATAGCGGCCGGGCTCACGCCGCTCCTCGCGATGACGCGTCGACGGTACGAACTGCAACACGACGACGAAGACCAGGAACGTCACGGCGTTCAGTACGAACAGAAAGGTGAAGGTGCTCGGGTGGGCGGTGCGCGCGATTGCGCCCGCGACGAGTGCGCCGAGTGCGAAGCCGACGTTCATCGTCATGCGCTGCTGGGCGAACGCGGCATGACGGCGGCCGGGTGGGGTCAGCGAGCTCAGTAAGGTGGACTGGCTCGGCCAGAACGCCCCCGTTGCAACGCCCACGAGGAGGTTCAGCGCGAACGCCTGCCACGTCTCGCGGATCAACGGAAAGAGTGCGAAAGCGACCGCCGCCAGCACGAGCGCACCGCTCAGCACGACCCTGGGACCGAGCCGATCCGACAGCGCGCCCCCAACGAAGCCGGACGCGAACGCCGCCAGCGAACCGCTGGCAACGACGAGACCGGCGATGCCGAGCGAGATCCCCCGGACGTTGTGCAGGTAGATGATCAGGAACGGCCCGATGACGCCGTTCCCGAACATGTTCACGAGCCCACCCACCTGCAGGATCCAGACGTCCCGCGGAAGCTGCGGATTCAGGCTGCGAAGGTAGGCCCGCACCAGTCGAGATTATCCGGGCAAGGCGGCTACACTGGACTAGCGCGTCTGTAGCTCAGGGGATAGAGCGTGCGCCTCCGGAGCGCAAGGTCGCAGGTTCGATTCCTGCCAGGCGCATACACCGCTCCGCTACTCGGAAAGCGGAGCGGTTGGCGGGAACGATTCACGACTCGCTCTCCAACATGCCTCTGAGCGTCTCCGCCAGCTGGTCGATGTCCCAGTCCACGTAGACGTCTGCGGTCGTCGAGATTGACGAGTGGCCGAGCAGTTTCTGTGTCCGCCTTTAGATTCCCGCGTGTGTGATCCAGAACACGCTGGCCTGCGGTGTGACGCCCGGGTTGTGCCGGTTCGGTCTGACGGAACGTCGGCACAACAGGTACTCGGCCGCCCTTCCTGAACACCGTGAGGCGCTTCTGTGGATGGTCGAAGTGGCGGAACTGGATGCTGCGAAGCTCGCTCTTGCGAACACCGCATTTGAACAGCAGATGCAAGGCGAGCCGGTCAGATCGTTCGTTGCTGGCGAGGATGGCGCGTTCCTGGTCCTCGCTGAAGATGGTTCGTTCGACGCCGCGTTTCTGGGGCGGCTTGATCGGCCGCATCGGGTCGCCGTGAAGCTTCCCGTTCAGCGTCGCCCACTCGAAGAACACTTTCAGGATCGAGATGTTCTTCGCCTGTGTCCGAACTGACTGGGCGCCCCATTCCTGGTCGATGAACTCCTCTAGGCGTCGCTCGCGAGAGACAGTTGGCGCGACGGCACGACAGTCAGACGGCAGCCGCGCCACCACCACGTTACGATCTGTCCGAGGCCGAGCCGATGCCCGAATCCATCCAGCACTACAGAGTTCGACTGCGACGGAGCCGCCGTCTGCAATATCGGATTGCGCGACGCCTCCCGCGACTGCTCCTGTTGGCTGTAGCGCTCGGGCTTCTCCTCTTCGCCTATTCGGCGAGACACTGACGCAAAAGCCGCGCGGCCGCCCGCTCTCTCCTCGGGAGAGCTGCCATCAGCCGGGGAAGTACGGCTCGGGCTCCATCAAGCTAGATGCGACTCAACTCCGACGCTTGCGATGCGCCGCGGTTTCTTCATCGCGCTCGCCGGATTGGCCGCCGACCGAGAACCTGTCCCGGCCGACACGCAAACTGCTTGACCGTCCGTCGTCCCACTTCACCAGGACCTGCAGGTCGTCCGAGTACCAGACACGGCCGACTCGCCTGACGCCGTTGCGCCACTGCTCTACGTGATGCCCGCGCTTGGGACCTGGTTGCCGTTTCCCGGCATGCCGATCAGTCCTCTCGCCTGGAACTAGGTGTTCTACACACCTAGATGCGGGCTAACCTCGAACCTTGCGATGCGGAAAAGGCGCCCAGGGGCGGCGCGGCGGAGCCGTCAGTCCCTACCGGCAGCAAATATCAGCACCTGCCCGCGACGAGCCCACGCCACTATTCGAACGGCTGGACCGACGCCCCTTGGTAACGACCCTCGAGGTTCGACGCAGCCTAGGCGGATGGCTGTGTCGCTGGCGGGTCGCCCTCGTCCGGAACGGTGCCGAGGTGCGGACGGACTTCAGCGGCGTCACGCGATGCCTCGGCTGAGCCAGCGGCCCAACCTTTCTCGTAACCCTGCTGATAACGATAAGCGTGGCCGGCCCTGAGGCGACGCCCCGTCACCAGCCAGAGATCGAGCAGCGGAAGTTTCAGCTTCATGATCAGGTAGACGCTTTTTTGGCTTGACACTTGCGCCGCTTTCCCGCATCGGCCGCCCGGCGTGTTCCGGCCATCCCTCGATCACGGTCTTTTTTGTTCGGGTTACCGGGGGTGGGAGGAGGACGCAAAAAACAATGGGATGTGGCTAGCCCGCCTAACTCTCCGCGAGAAAAACCGGGGTGGTGAGGTAGTCAGGCTAGGAGCCCGAGCGGCCCGCAGGCTTTCCCCGCGAGAAAAGCTGCCGTCAGCCCCTCGGACGAATGGCTCGGGTGGGAGATGGTGCCCGGGGCGGCGTTTACGGGCTCACGCCGCGACTCGGCCGCCGGGTCTAGCCGTTGACGGCACAGGCAAAGAGCGCGACAATTGCAAGCGGCGTAGGGAGTGGGTTTAGCCGGCGGCGGCGCTCGACTCTCATTTGTACTGCTTGAACCAGAGGGAGAGGTTCACATGCAGGTGACGGGCACTCAGATCCCGAGTAAGGGAGATCGGGTCGAACAACACCGTACGGGCGTTATCCGCCACGGCCACGTCTGGTACGCCGACCAGCTGCAAGTGCTCGTGAAGTGGGAGGACGGCAAGTCCAACAGCCTACGCTTGGGTTGTGACTACATTGCGACAGCCGCGGGCCAAGCGGCTCGCAGCGAAGATGAGGACGCCGAGCCTGCCCTCCCCGAGCCAGCCGGCACTTCAGTGTCTTAAGACGGAGCTTTTAGAGCAACCGCCAAACTCCGCAGAAATGGGACGTGCTGCCAGCCTCTCGTCGCAAATAGCGACATAGCCCTCAGGCTGAAGCTTGGAAGAAGGGGCGCCACGGCGTATAAGAGACCGCGGCGATGCCGGTGTTGACGTGGATTGCGATCGGCGTGGGAGGATCTTTCCTTCTGGCGACGGCGGTGGCTCTTGGCGTCGCCCGGGTACTTGGGGTGATTGCACGCGACGTGTCAGGGCTCTACGCCGGGGACGATTGGGCGGAGATACCAGTCAGCCGTGAGGCTGTACGCCAGGACGAGAGCCGGGTCGAAAAGGGGGGTCGCAGCCTAGGTCCAGAGTTTGGTGCCCTCTAAGGCTTGAAGAAGAAGTTAGCCCGAAGGCGGCGCTAACGGACTCGCCGAACTCGGGCTCGGCGCACTCCGGGCAATAGAAGACGAGCTCGCTATCGGTGTTTCGAGAGCGATGTTTGTGGTCGACGCGACCTCGGTCCACCTGCGACCGCGCCACTGGGGTTCGTCTCCGCAGACAGTCCTCGCAGCCGCACGGCGGGCTCCTCCTCGGTGATCAGGCGCGTAGGTTGGACCGTATTCGGCTATCCATGCTAGGTGCTGGATGCTGGAACGGAAGGCCCCCCGCGGGCCTTCCGTTAGTCGTTTGCGAGTCGCCCTAGCTGCTATCCCGCGAGGTCGGCGCACTCCCGATCGCGCCCACCTGCGTCCCAGAGTTGTTGGCCACGATCACGTTTCCGCCCACGTTGACGCGGATGATCCCGAACCAGAATCCGTCCCAACCTTGGATGACAACGTTCCCGTCGACCGTGTCGTCCTTGAAGGGGAAGTTCCGTTCCGAGGCCGCGTTACCGCCCCCGTTCGAGACGACGTTGCCGTGGACGGTCATCCCGCCCAAGTAGAGGGTCTCCGGCTGGTTGGCGGTGACATTCCCGTCCACGATCGCACTGTTGTGCGGTGGCACCGGGTTGTAGTTACCCAAGCCGAGAACGGCGCCTTTGCCGACCGTCACATTTCCCGTGATGTGCACCGACTGCGCCTGGCCGCTAGCGTGGTCGTTGAGCTGGGCACCGTCGGCAATAGTCAGATTGCCGTTAATCGTCATCGTGCCAGGGCCGAAGACGCAGTAGCCGGTGACCGTGAACCCGGCGTACGTGTCCGCCGGGATGACTTCGGCTTTACCAAAACCTGGTGCCCCGCCTGAGCACGTGCCCGCACCCGGCTTCGCCGCGAATGCAGACGACCCGGTAATACCCAGCGCGAGCAGGATGCCCGAGCCGAGCAGAAGTAGCAGCTTCATCTCTCCCCCTCTCTTCGTACTGGCTTACGCCAAGCCGGGGGCATCATCTCCGAACCCTGCGGCCCTCGTCAACCAAGCCCACCGCCTCCACCGCTACGGGGATCGCCGCGAAGAGGGCGGCGGAAGTAAAGGATGGGCGTCTCGACCCGCTGGGGCGACGGCCTATTTGGACAATAGCCAGGTCACGGGCCGATCCTGAATCTCGATGTGACCACAAGGACGAAGGACTACTTCGACGTTGACCCTCTTGCCGTAAGACGACATCGCAATCGGTGCTCGGTTAGACGGGCTGGCCGCGATCCCACGTCGTGAGCTCGAACGGCTGTCCCGGGCGCTCAGCAGGGATCCCGGCCGTTGAGGGCCGAGATAACGATCGAGGCGTGGCCCGTCCGGCACCCACCCGGGGTGCGAGACGCGACTCTGTGTGCTCTTGCGAGTTGCATTCCGCCCCTGTGTGGACGGCGCGTTTGGACGCGTCAACAACGTGGCACATGTAGGGCGGTCGCATGGGACCTGCACCTTCGATCGACTTCCTCGTTTCGGCCGCAAGCGGACGACCGGAAATCGTGATCATTCCTGAGGAAGACGCGGAGTTCCTTGCGGGGGCGTTGAGCGGCCTGGCACCCGAGGCCGAGATGCCGAACGCACGAAGCATCGCCATCAGGATCGAAAGCGCCCTCGAGAGCGAGACGGAGGTGCTCGAACTCCCCCCGCATCAGGAGCGTGAGCTGCTGATCGGACTCGACCGGATCGCAATTCAGCTGCCTCGCGTGCTCACGGCCGATCTTCTTCGGTTGCGTAGCGCGCTCGCCGACGCTGCCGACCTCGAGCAGTGACCCGCTGCCTAACCCGGCGTGCCTTGCGATCCCGTCACGACCCACCCGGCCCGTTCGAGCTCGCGGCGATCCTGTCTCGGCGGCCTACGACTGCGGCGGAGCCTGTCCTGGCTCGGGGTCGCCGCGCTCGGCCTTCCGCAAGGCGTGAAATGCGATGTCTCGGATGGCACGTACCCGAGTGGCTACGTCCTCATCAAGGTCGTCCCTCTCCAGCGTCAAGTCGGCGATTCCGACGATGGCAGCCAGCGGCGACCCGAGCCGGTACTGATGAGCCTCGGTGTCGTCGTCAGGCATCGCAACAACAGTGATGCACAAAGCCCGGGTCTACACAATGGGCCGAATGGCCTAGCTCGAAATTGCGCCTCGTAATCGCTGGCTCCTCTACGCGCCGCAGCCGGATATGAATTTGATCGCCGTCACGGGATGGAGCCTCCGCCGGTCGGCTCGAGGTATGCGCAGCTTCTGCGGTCGTTCGGGAGAGGCGAAGGGCCTAGCTTCACGACGAGGAACGAAGTCGCTTGCCCAGGGATTTCGATGCGGTCGCCGCGCCGTGGAGGAAACCCTTCTTGCTCGGCGAGGGAGTAGCCCGCTGGTGTCGCGATGAAGAGCAGGTGCCGCTTGCCAGTGTCCTGATCCTTTCGGGCCGGCGTCGGGGGTGACGGATCCTCCTCGCGTGCAACGGGGTGTCGCATGTCTTCGTCGTGTGGCTCGGGCGCTGCGGCGTCGTGAGTGAGGTCCGGCTGATCGTCGTCTCCCTCGACCGGCCCAACGTAACGTTCAACTCGTTCGTGCCAAGCCTCGCTCGGCGGCGGATTTTCCTCCGCGACGCGAGAGGGTTCGGGTGCCTGGCTAGCTGGCGCTTTCGTGTCGGCAAGCGTTCGTTTGCTCACCTTAAGCACGACTGCTCGCTGGTCGGGAATGACGTTCACGACGTCTGTGATTGGCAGCAGACGCCGATGCCAGACAAAGACGCCGTCATGACGGATCGCGATTCGATCATCAGCAGCGAGTTCGACAAAGGCCCCCAGACGCTTGCCGTCCGGGTCGAACACGGCGTAGCCCTCCGCCGCCTCGAGCGCTGCTCGTATCTTCCGCGGGTCGCTCCCGCTCATTCTCGTCACCGCCACTCGCCGAACTCGCTCTCGGCACGAGGACAGTAGAAGAGGAGATCATCGTCGGCGTCGAGATACGCGCGCCACCGTTCCTCGTCATCGGGTAGCCGGCGTTCCCCACACTCGGCGCACTGCGGGATGAGGGCGACCTGTTCGAGGCTCATCGCTGGATTCTAGGATCCCAGCTTCGCGGTCATGATGATCTCCCCGCGCTGGGTTTCGATTGCGGCCGTTGCGGCCCACGCCGGCATAGTCGGCATCGGCGGCGGTAGCTAGATCGGGAGGCCGTTAGGGTTCCCGCTGTGGACGTCACCGCTCGCATCGCTCGGCTCGAGCTCGCCGAGACTTTCGTGATCTCTCGCGAGTCCACTGACGTCGCGGAGGTGGTGCAGGTCGAGATCCGTCACGGGCAGGTCTCCGGTTTTGGGGAAGGGGCGCCCATCGACCGTTATGAGGAAACGGCCGAGTCCGCGCTTGCCTACGTCGAGGAGCACGCTGAGGCGCTGGGAGACGATCCGTTTGCCCTCGACGAGATCGAGCACCGGCTGCCGCCTCGGGAATGGGCTGGGCGCGCCGCCATCGACGGAGCGTTGCATGATCTCCAGGGCAAGCTCGTCGACCTGCCGGTCTGGAAGCTGCTCGGTCTGGAGCGAGAAGGTCCGCCGACGTCCTGGACGATCTGGCTCGGAGATCCGGACGACATGGCACGGCGTGCCGGCAAAGCCGTGGACTTCTCTCGCCTCAAGTTGAAGCTCGGTGCGCGCGACGGTCTCGACGTGGAACGAGTGCGTGCCGTACGTGAAGTGACCCAGGCGTCGCTGCAGGTCGACGTCAACGAGTACTGGACGTTCGACGAGGCGCTCGACGCGCTGCCGCAGCTCGCAGAGCTCGGCGTCGACTACTGCGAGCAGCCTCTGCCCGCCGGCGACCCCGACGGTCCGCGCCTGAAGGCCGTGTCGCCGATTCCGATCTACGTCGACGAGGACTGCCATCGCCTCGCCGACGTTGCAGGCTGCGCCGAGCGTGCACACGGCATCAACATCAAGCTCGCGAAGTCGGGTGGCATTCGCGAATCGGTGAGGATGGCGCACGCGGCGCGCGCGCTCGGTCTCGGCGTGATGCTCGGCTGCATGGTCGAGTCAGGTCTCGGGATCGCCGCGGCCGCGCAGATCGCGAGTCTCTGCAATCACGTCGACCTCGACGGGAACCTTCTTCTCGCGGACGATCCGTGGCCCGGTGTGCAGTTCGTCGACGGCATTCAACAGCCGTCGGAGCGACCGGGCCTCGGTGTCGCCGCCGCGGCTCGTGCGTGACCAGCTCGTAGCCGGCCTTTCGCAGGACTACGGCGTTCATCCGTACGGCAAGTGGCGCGGCGCGTTCTGGCGGCTTGCCTCGCTCGTCGAGCTTGGGGTGACGAGAAACGACTCGATCGAGGCCGCCGCGGACAGCGTCCTCGCATGGCTCGCGAATCCGCGACGGCTGCGCTCGTTCCCGACGCTCGAAGGCCGGGTACGCCGTTGCGCGTCGCAGGACGGGTTGGCGCTGTACGTGCTGAGCACGCTCGGCCTCGAGGACGAGCGGCTGCAGATCCTGGCCGAGTCACTTGTGGCGAGCCAGTGGCCGGACGGCGGCTGGAACTGCGACCGGCGCCCGGCTGCGGCGCATTCGTCCTTCAACGAGACCTGGGGACCGACATTGGGTCTCGCCGCACACGGTCGCGTCGCGGGCGAACGCAGCGCGACAGTCGCCGCCGAGACGGCCGCGGAGTTTCTCCTCCGCCATCAGGTCTTCCAGTCGCACAGGACCGGCGAACCGGCGCACCCTGCGCTCCTCAACCTCCGCTTCCCGCCCTACTGGCACTACGACGTGCTGGTCGGGCTCGTCACGCTCGCGCGCACCGTCGGCCTCGACGACCGGCGGGTTGCAGCTGCGCTCGATCTCGTCGAGTCGCGACGACTGCCCGACGGAACCTGGCGCACCGAAGGCAAGTGGTGGAAGCGGCCCGGCTCGAAGGGCAGCAACGTCGAGGCCGTCGACTGGGGCGACACCGCGAACGAGCTGCTGACCGACCGCGCCCTGGAGGTCCTGCACGCAGGAGGACGACAGTAGGGTTGCGCGCGTGAGCGAGAAGCGCTACCTGATCCTCGCCGAAGAGTTCTCGCACGATCCGCATTATGCGAAGACCGCGCGCGGCGTCATGCGCTACCGGCGCGACGACGTCGTTGCGATGCTCGACTCGAAGCGAGCCGGAGAGTCGGAGGACGGCGTGCCGATCGTCGGCACGGTCGACGAAGGCCTCGCCTTCGAGCCGAACACTGCGCTCGTTGGCGTCGTCACCCAGGGTGGCCGCTTTCCGGGCGACTGGCAGGAGCTGCTGAAAAGCTGTGTCTCGCACGGCCTCGATCTCGAGAACGGCCTGCACGTGCGCCTGCGGGACATTCCCGGCCTCACTGAGCTCGCGGCGGAGCACGGAGCCGAGCTCCGAGACCTGCGCGAGCCGCCGGCGGACCTGAGCACAGCTACCGGTGAGAACCTCGAGGTCGACGCGACGATCGTCCTGACGGTGGGCTCCGACTGCGCGATCGGAAAGATGACCGCGATCTGCGAGCTCGACCTCGAGGCACGCAGACGCGGCCTGAAGTCCGTCTTCGTCCCCACGGGGCAGACCGGCGTTGCGATCGCGGGCTGGGGGATCTCGGTGGACGCCGTCGTCTCGGACTTCCTGGCGGGCGCGGCCGAGCGGCTGGTCGTCGAAGGCGGCAAGCGCGGCGATCTGCTGTGGGTCGAAGGGCAGGGCGCGATCCTGCACCCGATCTACTCGGGTGTGACCGTCGGCCTCATGCACGGAAGCGCCCCTCATCTGTACGTGCTCTGCCACGAGGTGGGGCGGACCATCGTCGAGGGAGACCCGACGGAGTCCCCGATCCCGAGCCTCTCCGAGCTGGTCGACCTGCACGAGCGCATGTCGCTCAAGCTCCGGCCCGCGAAGGTTGCGGCGATTGCGCTGAACACGTCCACCGTGTCCGACGACGAGGCCAGGGAGGCGATCGCGGCGGCCGAGGAGGAGACCGGTCTGCCGGCCGACGATCCGGTCCGGTTCGGGGCCGAGAGACTCCTCGATGCAGTGCTCAACCACCCTCGACAGAGGACTTGAACTCCTGCCCTGATCTGCCGAAGAGGGAGGCATGTGGCGGATCACTGCGGTCCTGGCGTGCGCCTGCGCGGCACTGACCCTTGCGGGCGGGGCCTCCAGCACCACCTTCGGCGTCGCCGACGATGCCGGTAAGTACTCGGACGACGGTGGCGGCACGTTCTTCCACATGCTCACGGACCTCGGGATGACCGAGAACCGCATGGCAGTCTTCTGGGACCCGACGCAGCCGAACACGATCGTCGACCAGGCGTTCCTCGACCGGTCGCTGCCGCAGGCGATGCGCCGGGGCATCGAGGTGATCTTCGCGATCTACCCGCAGAAGGCCCGGTTCCTCGTCGACACGCCGAACGGCGTCCAGCTCTTCGCCCAGTACGCGGCGAGGGTCGTGCAGCGCTACCCGTACGTGCGCAAGGTGATCTGTCTCAACGAAGGCAACCAGCCGCGCTTTCACCAACCACAGTTCGACGACAGCGGCAAGGGCATCTCCGGGTACGTGCAGGAGCAGGCGATGGCCGCCTGTTACGACGCCGTCAAGGCCGTCGACCCGAAGATCACGGTGATCGCCTTCGGTCTCTCGCCGCGCGGCAACGACGACTTCGAAGCGTCGAGCAACGTGTCGCACTCTCCGATCAGGTTTCTGGAAGAGGTCGGTGAGGCGTATCGCGCGAGTGGCCGCACCAAGCCGATCGCGGACGAGGTCTCGATCCATTGCTATCCCAATCTGAACACCGACGCTCCCACCGTCGGCTACGCGTGGCCGAAGATCGGCTGCGCCAACTTCGACCGGTTCAAGCAGGCGTGGTGGGACGCGTTCCACGGCACCGCGCAGCCCCTTTTCCGTGAGGCGGGTGACTCGGGCCCCGGGCCGTACGTCCACATCTACGTCGACGAGGTCGGCTACCAGGCGAAGATCGCGCCGGAGAAGGCTTCGCTCTACACGGGCAGCGAGAACGTTCCCGTCCTCGACGAGGCCACGCAGGGGAGCTACTACGCGCAGTTGATCGCGATGATGGCCTGCGATCCGAACGTCGCCCTGCTCAACTTCTTCCACGCCGTCGACGAGACGAGCCTGCCGGCCTGGCAGAGCGGGCTCGTCCTTCCGGACGGAACACGTCGCGCATCGTTCACCGCTGTCAGGGACGCGATCATGGCCAACCAGGAGTGCAAGGGGAAGCTGGTGGAGTGGCGTCACACGGACCGCGTCGTCGGCGCCGGTGTGAGCTTCAAGACTTTGCCGCGCTCGTTCCTCGTGCGTGCCGACGAAGGCTTTTCGTACGAGGTGAAGATCACGCGCACGAGCAGCACGCGCAGGCTCACCGGTGCAGTGGGGCAGGGTGAAGCGGCACGTGACCTGCTGTTCAAGCTGCCGCGCCTCGGTCGCGGTACCTACCGCGTCACGGTCACGCTTCATGCCGAGACAAACGCGCAACGCGTGACGACGTTCTCCCGCACGTTCCGCCGCTAGGCGCCGGACATGTCCGATCTGGCCGCTTTCAAGGCGGCCGGGATGCGGTATAAGAATCGACATGACCGATCCGCGCGTGGCGAAGCTGGCCGACCTGCTCGTCAACTACTCGCTGGAGCTGCAACCGGGCCAGATCGTCCGGCTCGACGGCGGCACCGTCGCGGCCCCGTTCGTGCGGGAGCTCTACCGCTCCGCGTTGCGCGCGGGCGCCAATCCCCGCACACGCGTCGAGGTTGAAGGACTAGACGTGATCGCGGTGGGCGAGGCAACGGAAGAGCAGCTGACGTTCATCTCGGAGATCGATCGTTTCGAGATCGAGAACGTGGACGCGATCGTGACCATCTGGGCGGATCGCAACACGCGCGCATTGAGTCAGGCCGATCCGGACCGCGTGAGCAAGAAGATCGCCTCGCGGCGCCAACTGACGAACCGCTTCTGGGAGCGAATCGACGAGGGCAAGGCGAAGTGGGTCGGCACCCGCTTCCCGACCGAGGCGCACGCGCAGGACGCCGAGATGTCACTGCTCGAGTACGAGGACTTCGTCTACGGCGCCTGCCACGTGCGTGCGGAGGAGGACCCGGTTGCCCACTGGCGCGCCGTCTCCCTCGAGCTCAACGCACATGCTGCTGAGCTGAACACCTTCACCGAGCTGCGTGTCGTCGGACCCGACACGGACCTGCGGCTGAACGTGGCCGGGCGCGAGTGGCTCGCCGCCGACGGCAAGCTCAACATGCCGGACGGCGAGATCTTCACCAGCCCGGTCGAGACCGAGACCGAAGGGGAGATCCGCTTCTCGTTCCCGGCGATCTTCCAGGGGCGTGGGGTGGACGACGTCCGGCTGCGCTTCGAGGGTGGGCGCGTCGTGCACGCCGAGGCCGGCAACGGAAACGAGTTCCTGCAATCGCTGCTCGACATGGACGAGGGCGCACGCATCCTCGGCGAGGTCGCATTCGGGCTCAACTACGAGATCGACCGCTTCACGCGCGACATCCTCTTCGACGAAAAGATCGGCGGCACGATGCACTTCGCGCTCGGCTCGAGCTTCAAGATGCTCGGCGGCCGAAACGAGTCCGGGCTCCACTGGGACATGATCTGCGACCTTCAGGCCGACGGCGAGGTCTACGCCGACGGCGAGCTCGTCTGGAAGGCGGGGAAGTTCCTGCACGAGCCACGCGCTGTTGCCGAGCGCGAGCCGGTCACAGCTTCCTGACCCGCATCGCCGTCATCTCAGACACGCATCTCCCGCGCGGCACGCGCGCGCTGCCCCCTGAGTGTGTCCACCAGGTGGCCGGGGCCGACCTGGTGCTGCATGCCGGCGACTTCGTGTCGTTGCAGTTCCACGAAGAGCTTGCGAAGCTCGGGCCCCCGCTCGAGGGCGTGGCCGGGAACATGGACGAGCCGGCGCTGAAGCAGGCGCTTCCGAGCCAGCGCGTCGTCGAGGTCGCGGGACTCCGAATCGGCATGCTCCACGACCCCGGCCCGCGGCTGCGGCGGGAGGCGCGCCTCGCGGCCAGATTCGAGGACTGCGCTGCCGTCGTCTACGGCCACACCCACGTCCCGCAGATCGAGCGTTTCCAGCACCTCTGGGTGCTGAACCCGGGCTCGCCCACCGAGCGCCGGAGCGCGCCGACCCACTCGATGATCGTCCTGACCATCCAGGGGAGTCGGATCACCCCTGAGCTCCTCACCCTGTAACGGGCCTTGACAGGGCGAACAGGTGTTCGGTACTCTACGAACACATGTTCCCTCGACTGGCAATTCTCCTCCTGGCCATCTCCCTCGTGGTGGGCGTCGTGGCCCGGCCATCCGGCGGCGCGGGCAAGTCGATGCCCTACCTGGTGAAGCCGACGGACACCCTTTGGTCGATCGCGGCCGCCCACTACGCGGGTGATCCCCGGGAGGGGATCTGGAAGCTTCAGCATCGCAACCACCTCCACGGGACGACGCTCGTGCCCGGGCAGCGGCTCGTCCTGCCCTAGCGTTTACGAGCTGGAGCGCTCACGCCGGCCGCGCCGCAAAATCGTCCAGGCAACGAGGATTGCGCTCAAGGAGACCAAGAGCGCGACGGCGCCGGCAAGTTGCGCGTCGACTTGATGGCCGCCGAAGGTGACGTACGTGTCTCCATTGCCGCCGCTGTCTCCGCGATAGAGGACCGCAAACAGTCCGTAGACGCCGAGCAGCAAGCTCAACGCCAGCAGGGCCAGGCCGACCAGGGACCGCAGATGGCGGCCCACTACGAGAGCTCGGTCAGCGGAAGTCCGGCGGTGTAGACCTTCTCGCCGCGGAACAGCCGCTGTGCCGGATCCCAGGGGAAGAAGATCACGACCTTCCACGCGAGGCGCTCGCCCGACGGCGGGATGCCGAGCCACTCGGCCTGGTGCGTGCCGGTCACGTCTGCCTCCTCGCACACTCCCTGTGGTCCGATCACGATGTCCGTCAAGTCGAAGTGGATATCGGGAAAGGCCGAGAGCAGACCCATGTAGAAGCGCGCGGCGCCCTCGTGACCTTTCCAGCGGTGCCCGGTCTGCGCGAGCTCGTAGACGCAGTCAGGCGTAAGCGTCGAGATCAGACCAGGGAGGTCGCGCTCGTCTTCGGCGATCGAGTGACGCTTCCAGAGCTCTCGGATCTCGTCGTGCTCGCCGGCGGACAGACCGCGGCGAATCAGGTCGCGGACGTCTTCGGTCACGTTTCCTCCCAGAAAATGCGCAGTCGCTCGTTGAACGGCGCACCGAGCAGCTGCGGGTTGTGTGCGCCGGGGAAGATGGCCGACTCTGCGTCGAGCTCTCGGACCAGCACGTCGCAAATGGCATGGAAGATCGTCTGTCCACGTTCTTGTGCCCGCGACGGAGTTTTCGACCAGTCGCCTCGCACGACGAGCGTACGAACTCGGCGCAGCGCTTCGAACGGGATCTGCGCTTCTGCGGGATTCCGTTCGCCCCAGGACGAGCGTGCTGCTTCGAGGCCTGCGCCCTCGAGCTCCTGCGGCCGGCCTGCGAAACCGAAGTTCCGGAGGAAGCGGGCGCGATAGTCGCTCGGATCGTCGGCAGCGCGCATCGCCTCGTCGACGCCGGTGATGAACGTCTCGACAAACGGATCTTCACGGACGAGGCCGAGCGCAGGTGGCTCGATCACGGTCAACGAGCGAACGGCACCAGGATGGCGCGCTGCCGCAAGGAGCGAGACCACACCACCGTAGGAGTGGCCGACGAGATGTGCGCCGTCACCGAGCACGTCCGCCACGTCGTCCGCGTCTCGGTCGAAGTCGACAGACCCGTCGGGTGGGCTGCCGCCGAAGCCGCGCCGGTCGACGAGGAGGAGGCGATGCGAATCCGCGAGTGGCCGCTGCTTCGCCCAGGTCTCCTCGCCCCAGCCGAAGCTGCCGTGGACGAAGACGGCGGGCTCGCCTTCACCCCAAACGGTCACGTGCAGTCCCGTAGCGGTGCGCACCCGCCGAGCCTAACCGCAGGAAGGCCGACCTAGAATCGCCCAATGGATCTCGACATCGTCTTCCTCGGCACAGCAGGATCGATGCCGACAGCCCAGCGGGCGCCGGCGGCGCTCCTCGTGCGGCGCGGCGGCGACCGGCTGCTCTTCGACTGCGCGGAAGGCACCCAGCGTCAGCTGCTCCGCTCGTCGGTCGGGCTCGTCGATCTCCCCGAGATCTTCCTGACGCACTTCCATGCCGACCACGTGCTCGGTCTCCCCGGCATGCTCAAGACGTTCTCGCTTCGCGGGCGCGAGCTGCCAATGGATGTCTACGGCCCGCGCGGGCTCGGCGATCTGATGTCGTCGCTGAAGCGGATCGTCGGCAAGCTCTCCTACGAGCTGCGGCTCATCGAGCTCGAGCCGGGCGACGTGCTCGAGCGTGATGGGTTTCGCCTCGCCGCTTTCGCCGTCGCACACGGCGTCACCGCGCTTGGCTGGTCCCTGATCGAGGGGACGAGGCCGGGACGCTTCGACGTCGCAGTCGCGGACGCCCTCGGCGTACCGAACGGGCCCGAACGCGGCCGCCTGCAGCATGGAGAAGCTGTAACGCTCGCGGACGGCACGACGATAGCGCCGGAACAGGTGGTCGGTCCGCCACGGCCCGGACGCAAGCTCGCCGTCACCGGTGACACGGCGCCGTCCGAGACGATCGTCGAGGCAGCGTGGGGAGCCGAGGTACTGATCACGGAGGCGACGTTCTCCGAGGAGGAGGCCGACCGCGCCCGCGAGACGATGCATCAGACCGCGGCCCAGGCCGCAGACGTCGCGAAGCGCGCGAATGTCGGCCTCCTTGCCTTGACGCACCTGTCCAACCGGTACTTCGGGCCGGAGATCGCACGTGAGGCGCGCGAGCTTTTCCCCGAGACGGTCGTGCCGAGAGACTTCGACGTCGTCGAGGTGCCGTTCGAGGAGCGCGGGACTCCTCAGCTCGTCAAAGGTGGGGCGCTCCACCGGCGCGAGCCCGAGGCCGTATCATCGGCGCAGGAATGACGGACATGGTCCAAGTCGCGGTTGCCGGCGACGTCACCGAGGCCGAGGAGATCCAGGGGATCCTTCGCTCGGCGGGGATCGACGCCGAGATCGGCGACGGCGAAGACGATTCGGTGACGATCTCGGTGCCTGAGGACTCGGTCGAAGAGGCGCAGGATGCGATCGAGGCGATGACCGAGCCGGACGAAGTCATCGGCGAGCCTTAGCAGTAGGATCCCGCCTGACTATGTGCATGGTGTTCCTCCGTGGCCGTCCGACCGCGACAACGTCGCGGCCTCGGCCAGCACTTCCTCCGCAGTAGCAAGCTCGCGGCGGAACTGGTCCGCGCTGCCGGAATCCGGCCGGGCGACCTCGTGCTCGACCTCGGCGCAGGCACCGGGGTTCTGACCGGCGCGCTCGCGCGTGTCACCCCGCGCGTGATCGCGGTGGAGATCGACGGTTCACTCGCTGCGGCGCTGCAGCAACGCTTTCGCGAAGTGCAGGTGCTTCAGGCAGATGCGCTCTCGATCGCACTCCCGCAGGAGGCGTTCAAGGTCGTCGCCAATCTTCCGTTCGACGGCGGGACGGCCATGCTGCGACGGCTGCTCGACCCGCGCATCCCGCTCGAGAGTGCGGACGTGATCGTCGACTGGGGGCTTGCCTCCAAGCGGGCGGCCGTCTGGCCCGGCACGCAGTTGAGCGCGTACTGGGGAGCCTGGTTCGAGCTCTCGATCGGCCGGCGGTTGCCGAGCGCCGTCTTCGCTCCGCCGCCCGCAACGGATGGAGGTCTGCTCCGGATCGCCCGCCGGGCCGAGCCGCTCGTTCGCGACCGCGATCGCCGTGACTACGAGGCATTTCTCGCGCGGGGGTACCGCGAGGGGCTCCGATCGGTCGTGACCTCGCACCTGCTGAAACGCTGCGCCGGCGAGCTCGGCTTCGACCGGAGAGCCCGTCCGCGCGACCTCGACGCACGGCAGTGGGCGGGCGTCTGGCACGCTGTCCGGCGAAGCATCTAGAGTCCCGCGCAACCGAACCCCTTTAACCCGGTCCAGTGAGGCCGGAAAGGAGTCAGATGCACCTGCCTGCCCGCACCCTGTCGACCCTGCCTGCGTTGTGAGCGCGGTGGAGGCTCCGGCCGGAAGAATTCTGCTCGACGCCGATGCGCTCCGCCGCACGCTCTCGCGGATCGCGCACGAGATCATCGAGGCCAACCCGGACCTCTCGCGCGTCGCTCTCGTCGGGATCCAGACGAGGGGCGTTCCGATCGCCCAGCGCCTGCGGCGCCTCGTCGAGGAACGCGCCGGCTCGGCGCCGGACATCGGTGCCGTCGACATCACCTTCTACCGCGACGACGTCCAGGTGCGCGGCGGCGGCGCTCCACTTCACCCGCAGCCGATCGTGCGCTCGACCGCGCTCGACTTCCCGCTCGAGGGCAAGACAGTCGTCCTCGTCGACGACGTTCTCTACACGGGGCGGACGATTCGCGCGGCGATCGAGGCGCTCTTCGACTACGGCCGTCCCGAGCGCATCCAGCTGGCGGTCCTCGTCGACCGCGGCCATCGCGAGTTGCCGATTCGTCCCGATTACGTCGGCAAGAACCTCCCGACTTCACGCGACGAGCGCATCCAGGTGCAGCTTGTCGAGGTCGACGAGATCGATCGCATCCTGCTCATTCCAGCCTCAGAGGAGGGGAGCCACGATGGCTGACATCCGCGTCATGCGGGAGGACCTGCGTCCGCCCGCCACGCCGCCCCGGCGGCACTTCATCTCGATCAAGGACATCACGCGAGACGACATCGAGCGGTTGCTCGCCACCGCCCGCACCTTCGAGCGGAGCCTCGAGCGAGAGGTGAAGAAACTGCCGACCCTCAAGGGCCGGCTGGTGATCAACGTTTTCTACGAGTCGTCGACACGGACGTCGTCGAGCTTCGAGCTCGCTGCGAAGCGACTCTCCGCCGACACGATGTCGATCAAATCCAGCGGCTCCTCGGTCGACAAGGGCGAGTCTCTGAAGGACACGGCGATCACGCTCGGCGCCTACGACCCCGACGTGATCGTCATCCGGCATCCGCAGATCGGCGCTCCACAGCTCGTCGCGCGTGTAACGGAAGCGCATGTCGTGAACGCCGGCGACGGAAAGCACCAGCACCCGACTCAGGCTCTGCTCGATCTCTACACGATGCGAGAGGCGCTCGGCCGGCTCGAGGGGCTGCATGTGGCGATCGTGGGCGACGTCTTGCATTCGCGGGTCGCGCGCTCGCTGATCCAGGCCCTCGGACTCGTCGGCGCGCACGTGACGCTCGTCGGACCGCCGGCGCTCCTGCCGCGCGGGATCGAGGAGATGGGTTGCGAAGCAACCACCGAGATCGGCACGATCGCCGGCGCAGACGTCGTCTACATCCTCCGCATGCAGCGCGAGCGGATGCAGGAAGGCGCGAACTACGTGCCGTCGCTTCGCGAGTACACGGCGCGGTGGGGTGTCACTCCGGAGCGGTTGCGGCCGGGCCAGAAGGTGATGCATCCGGGGCCGATGAACCGCGGCGTCGAGATCGACCCCCGCGTGGCCGACCACGCCGACGCGCTGATCGAGACCCAGGTGCGCGCCGGGCTCGTCACGCGCATGGCGGTCCTCTACGACCTGCTGACGAACGGCCCGATCGAGGTCAAGACCGAGTCAGTGCTGGAGGTGGCGTAGGTGCTGTTCGGGGCTGAGAAGACGAAAGAGAACATCGTCGTCCGCGGCGCTCGTGTCGTCGACCCGGTCGCAGGCGTCGACGCGCTGCTCGACGTCCGCGTCGACGAGGGCGTGATCGCGGCGCTCGGCACCGAGCTCGACACGAACTCGCACCGGGTGATCGAGGGGGAAGGGCTGCTGCTCGCGCCGGCCTTCGTCGACCCGCACGTGCACCTGCGCACTCCCGGACGGGAGGACGAGGAGAACATCGCGTCCGGCACCGCCGCCGCTGCGGCAGGGGGTTACTGCGCGATCCTTGCGATGCCGAACACCGATCCGGTTATGGACTCGGCGGCGACGCTCGGCTCGCTCATCGAAGCTGCGCACGCCGAAGCGGAGATTCCGGTCGGATTCCTCGCGGCGATCACGAAGGGACAGTCGGGAGCGGAGCTCACCGAGATGGGCGAGCTCGCCGCCGCAGGGGCCGCGGGCTTCACCGACGACGGCATGCCCGTCGCGGCGCCCGGGTTGATGCGGCGCGCGTTGCAGTACGGCGCAGTCACTGGGCGGCGGATCGCACTCCATTGCGAGGAGACGACGCTTTCCCGCGACGGCCAGATGCACGAAGGCGCAGTCTCGGCCGAGCTCGGTTTCACGGGCTACCCGTCGGTCGCGGAGAGCCTGATGGTCGAGCGCGACCTTGCCCTTGCCGCGTACGAACGGCAGCCGCTCCACCTGCTGCACTTGTCCGCCTGGGAGTCGGTGCAGGCTCTCCGACGCGCTCGAGCCGAGGGGGTTGAGGCAACCGGCGAGGTCACCCCGCACCACCTTTGCTTGACGGACGAAGCGATCCGGTCGCTCGACCCGAACCTGAAGATGAACCCGCCGCTCCGCTCCGGTTCGGACCGCACGGCACTGATCGAAGGGTTGAAGGACGGGACGATCACCGTGATCGCCACCGACCACGCCCCGCACGCGCGACACGAGAAGGACGTCCCGTTCGAAGCGGCGCCGTTCGGCGTCATCGGCCTCGAGACGGCGTTCGCCTCGCTCTACACGCACCTCGTCGACCCGGGGATCATTGCGCTCGAGACGCTGCTCGACCGCATGTCGACCGGTGCGGCGCGGGCGTACGGGCTTCCCGAGCCGCGCATCGCGGTCGGAGCGCACGCGAACCTCGTCCTGCTCGACCTGAACGCGAGCTACCGCATCACCGAGGAGGCGTTCCGCTCCCGATCCGTGAACTCGTGGCTCCTCGGCGAAACGGTCAAGGGCAAGGTGCGGGCGACGATCGCGGCCGGCAGGCTGGCGTACTCGGCATGAGCGGCTTCCTCGCGCTCGAGGACGGAACGGTCTTCCGCGGTGACTCGGTTGCGGCCGAAGGCTTTGCGGTGGGAGAGGCCGTCTTCACGACTGCGATGACCGGCTACCAGGAGATCGTCACCGACCCGAGCTTTGCGGAGCAACTCGTCTGCTTCACGGCACCGATGGTCGGCAACTACGGCGTCGCCGAGGGCCGCTCCGAGTCGACCAAGGCGCACACGCGCGCAGTCTTGATGCGTGAGGCTCGCGGGCCGGCGTGGACGGATTGGCTCCACGAGCGCGGCATCGTCGCGCTCAGCGGAATCGACACGCGCTCGCTCGTCCTCAAGCTGCGCGATTCCGGGGCTCTGCGGGCCGTTGTGGTTGCAGGCGCCGGGTCGGTCGAGCAGGCGGTCGAGGTCGCGCGCGCGCAGCCGTCGATGTCCGGACGGGCGCTCGCGCACGAGGTCTCGACCGCACGCCCGTACGTGTATTCCGACGCCGGTCGCACACGAGTCGCCGTCGTCGACTACGGCTGCAAGCGCTCGATCCTGCGTCGGCTCGCCGGGGCCGGCGCGGCTGTGACGGTGTTCCCTCACGATGCAACGGCCGACGAGCTGCTCCGCTTCGACGCGGTGCTCCTGTCGAACGGCCCGGGCGATCCCGAGCCGCTCGAGCAGGAGGTGGCGGTCGTACGCCAGCTGCTCGGCCGTGTGCCGATTCTCGGGATCTGTCTCGGACACCAGCTTCTCGCTCTCGCCGCCGGTCACGAGACCTTCAAGCTCCCGTTTGGACATCGCGGCGCGAATCATCCGGTGCTGGAGCGCGCGTCCGGGCGCGTGCTCGTCACGAGCCAGAACCACGGCTTCGCGGTAGCGCCGTCAGACGCGCGTGAGGCGACTCACGTCTCGCTCTACGACGAGACGGTGGAGGGGCTCGACTTTCCGCTCGAGCACGCGCGCTCGGTTCAGTTCCATCCGGAGGCCGGGCCCGGCCCGCACGACGCGTGGTCGATCATCCGCGAGTGGGTCGAGGAGGTGGCGTATGCCACGGCGGCATGACCTCGAGTCGATCTGCCTGATCGGCTCCGGTCCGATCGTGATCGGGCAGGCCTGTGAGTTCGACTACGCAGGGTGCCAGGCGCTGAAAGTCTTGCGCGAGGACGGCTTTCGCACGATCGTCGTGAACTCGAACCCGGCGACGATCATGACCGACCCGGGGTTTGCGGACCGCACGTATCTCGAACCGCTCGATCTCGAAGGCGTGACGGACGTGCTCGCACGAGAGCGGCCGGATGCCTTGCTGCCGACCATGGGCGGGCAGACAGCGCTCAATCTCGCGCGCGAGCTCGCACTCGAAGGCGTCCTCGACGAGCTCGGCGTCGAGCTCATCGGTGCACCACTCGACGTCATCCAACGGGCGGAGGACCGTGAGCTCTTCCGCATGGCGGTGCGCGAAGTGGGCCTGCAGGTTCCGAGCTCGCGGATCGTCACGAGCCTCGACGAGCTCGGCGGCGTCTCGCTGCCGGCGGTGATCAGGCCGGCGTTCACGCTCGGCGGCCACGGTGGCGGCTTCGTCGAGACGGTCGACCAGCTCTATCGACAGGTTGAAAGGGGCCTAAGTGAGAGCCCGATCGGCCAGGTGCTCGTGGAGGAGTCGGTGCGCGGGTGGGACGAGTTCGAGCTCGAGGTCGTTCGCGACAGCAAGGACAACGTCGTGATCGTGTGCTCGATCGAGAACATCGACCCCATGGGCGTGCACACCGGTGACTCCGTCACGGTCGCGCCACAGATGACGCTCTCCGATCACGCGTATCAGGAGCTGCGCGACGCCGCGGCCGCTGTGGTGCGTGCGGTCGGCGTCGAGTGCGGTGGCTCGAACATCCAGTTCGCACGCGAGCGCGACACCGGAGAGCTGCGCGTGATCGAGATGAACCCACGCGTCTCGCGCTCGTCGGCGCTGGCGTCCAAGGCGACGGGCTACCCGATCGCCAAGGTTGCCGCGAAACTTGCAGTCGGCTACACGCTCGACGAGATTCCGAACGACCTCACCGGTACGACACCGGCGAGCTTCGAGCCGACACTCGACTACGTGGTCGTCAAGTTCCCACGCTTCGCCTTCGAGAAGTTCCCGGGCGCCGACACCACGCTCGGCACGCAGATGAAGTCGGTAGGCGAGGCAATGGGCATCGGCCGCACGTTCCTCGAGGCCTTCCGCAAGGCCCGGCGCTCGCGCGAGCTCGACGGCAGCGAAACGTGGGAGCTGGCGGAGAGCGCGCATCCCTGGTTCCACACCGAGCTCGCGAACGAGCTCGGCGAGCTGTCGCTCGACGACCTGATCGCCGACGACTTCCTCCGGCTGAAGCGCAGCGGCTGGTCGGACGCCGAGATCGCGACCGTCTCTTCGGTAAGCGAGGACGCGGTCCGGGCTCGCCGCCGCTCCTGCGGCGTTCGTCCGTCGTACCGCCGCGTGGACTCGTGCGCAGGCGAGGTCGAGGCAGCCTCGAGCTACTACTACTCCACCTGGGGCGAAGCGGACGAAGCGCCGCCGCACGGCGAAAAGCCGCGCGTCGTCATCCTCGGCTCCGGCCCGAACCGGATCGGCCAGGGGATCGAGTTCGACTACTGCTGCGTTCATGCGGCCCAGAGCTTCCGCCGGCTCGGGTACGAGGCCGTGATGGTGAATTGCAACCCGGAGACGGTGTCGACCGACTACGACACGTCCGACCGGCTCTACTTCGAGCCGCTCGGGCTCGAGGAGGTCCTGTCGATCTGCGAGCGGGAACGGCCCGAAGGGGTCGCGATCCAGTTCGGCGGCCAGACACCTCTGAAGCTCGCCCGCGGCCTGGAGGCCGCCGGCCACCGGATCATCGGTACGCCGTTCGACGCCGTCGACGTCGCCGAGGACCGCGAACGGTTCGGCGCGTTGCTCGAGCGTCTCGGCGTCCGCTGTCCGGAGTGGGGGATCGCGCGGACGGAAGCGGAGGCGCGTGTGATCGCCGAACGTATCGGGTACCCGATCCTGGTTCGCCCGTCGTACGTGCTCGGTGGGCGTGCGATGCGCGTCTGTTACTCGGCGGAGGACCTCGGGCCGATCGGGAGCCCGGTTCTGATCGACCGCTTCATCGAGAGCGCGATCGAGATCGACGTCGACGCGGTCTCCGACGGGCGCGACACCTATGTCGGCGCGGTGATGCAACACGTCGAGGAGGCCGGTGTGCACTCCGGTGATTCGGCGTGCGTCCTGCCGGCTCCGTCGCTCGCACCGGCGCAGGACGGCGAGATCCGCCTGATCGTCCGCACACTCGCGCAAGCGCTCGGAGTCGTCGGTCTGATCAACGTACAGCTGGCGGTCGTCGACGAAAGCGTCTACGTGCTCGAGGCGAACCCGCGCGCGTCGCGAACCGTTCCCTTCGCCTCGAAGGCGACCGGCGTCAACCTCGTCGACGCGGCGTGCCGGGTGATGGCAGGAGCTCGGCTGTCCGAACTGGCGTTGTCCCACGGACAGTCCCTCGGACATGTCTCGGTCAAGGCGGCGGTCCTGCCCTTCGCCAGGTTCCCCGGCGCCGATCCGGTCCTCGGACCGGAGATGCGTGCCACCGGCGAAGTGATGGCGAGTGCAGCCGACCTGCCCACCGCCTTCGCGAAGGCCGAGCGTGCTGCGGGAAGACCGCTACCCAGCGGCGGGACGGCATTCCTCTCCGTGCGCGACGCCGACAAGCAGGCAGTTGTCAACGTGGCGGGGACGCTCGTCGAGCTCGGGTTCAAGGTCGTCGCTACCGCGGGCACGGCCCAGACGCTCGCCGCCGCCGGTCTCGACGTCGAGCATGTCCGAAAGGTGACCGAGGAAGGAACAGGGCCGACGGTCGTCGACCTGATCCGTCGCGGGCGCTGCAACCTTGTCGTCAACACGCCGCAGGGATCGGGCGCGCGCACGGACGGCTACCTCATCCGCGAGGCCGCGCTCGTGGCGCGCGTGCCGTGCATCACGACGCTTTCCGGCGCTGCTGCCGCGGTGCATGCGATCGCGAACGCCCGGAGCGAGGAGTCGCTGTCGCTGCAGGAACTGCAAGAACGGATCGTGCATGAGACGCGAGCGGCTTAAAGCAGTCGCCCGCGAGGAGATCGGCCCGTACACGCTCCTGCGCGTCGAGCGGGGCGGGCTCGATCCCGGTGCGCCGGGACAGTTCTTCATGCTGGAGGCGCCGGGCCGGCTGCTGCCCCGGCCGATGAGCCTCTGTTTTGCACCGCGCGGCGAGCTCGCATTCTTGATCGATCCGATCGGCCCCGGGACCCGCGCGATCTGCGCGCTGGAACCGGGCGACGAGCTGCAGGTGCTCGGCCCCCTCGGGAACGGCTTTCGGCTGGAGCTCGACCGGCCGCTGCTCGTCGGCGGCGGCATCGGCATCGCGCCCCTGCCGTATCTGTCCGAAGCTCTGGGACGGCCACCGGCGGTGCTCGGGTTCCGGTCGGACTGGCACGCCCAGGCAGCGGAGCTTGTTCCGAATGCACAGACCTGCGTCGAGCCCACGCTCGTCACGCAGCTGATCCCGGAAGGCATGGACGTCCTTGCCTGCGGGCCCGAGCCGATGCTCGAGGCAGTCCGGGCGGTCTCACCCGATGCGCAACTCGCATGGGAGGCGCCGATGGCCTGCGGCTACGGCGCCTGCTACGGCTGCGCCGTCGAGATCGGCGGCGAGCTCAAGCGCCTCTGCGTCGAAGGACCGGTGCTCTGTGCTGCTTAACGCGTCCGGCTGCCTCGACGCACTGACCGCGCCTGACGTCGCACGCGCTCTCGACGCGTTCGTGACGAAGACGGTGACGCCGCTACCGCGCGACGGCAACACTCCCGTGCGCATCGCGGAGACGGATGTCGGGATGCTCAACTCGATCGGGCTCGCAAACCCGGGCATCGACCGCTTCGTGACGCGCAACTTGCCGCGACTCGGCGAGCTCGGTGTGCCGGTCTGGGTTTCGGTCGGCGGGTTCGAGACCGACGACTATGCCGAGATCTGCTCGCGCCTCGACGACCACGCCGAGGTGAGCGCGATCGAGCTCAACGTGTCGTGCCCGAACGTCGAAGCGCCCGCGGAGAGCGCGGCGCAGATCGTCGCGGCCTCACGGTTGGCGACCCGCAAGCCGCTCTGGGCGAAGCTCTCGCCCGCAGTCCCCGACATCGCGGAGGTCGCGCGCGCCGCACAGGCGGCGGGTGCGGACGGGCTCTCGCTCGTGAACACGATCCGCGGCCTGAAGCTCGACGCCCGCACTCTTCGGCCGGTTCTCGGCCCGGGCCAGGGCGGTCTGTCCGGTCCCGCGCTGAAACCGATCGCGCTTGCAGCCGTCGCCAATTGCTACCGCGCGACGCAGCTTCCGATCGTCGGCATGGGCGGAGTCCAGTCCGGTCTCGACGCGCTCGAGCTCATCGCGGCGGGCGCCCGGCACGTCGCGCTCGGCACCGTCTTGTTCGCCGATCCTGATGCGCCGGCGCGCGTGCGCGCGGAGCTGCACGCCGCTGCGGCAGAACGTGGTTGGCGAACATACGAAGATGCATATGCAGTCGCCCATGAAGAGGCGTTGTCCGTCGGGACAACTCTCGATCACAAGTCGAGCTTGTAAGTCTCAAAAGACCTGCACAGAACCGTAAACTCGACGCTTGACCCCTGCAGTTCGCTTGTTAGACTCCCGCGCTCATGGTGTCAAAGACCCAGGCCGAGGCACCCATTCGCTCACTCGACCAACGCATGGAGGCGTTGAAGCGAGCGAACGACATCCGCGTCCGGCGCGCACGCTTGAAGAAGGATCTCAAAGACGGCCACGTCCAGATCGAACAGATCCTCAGTAACCCTCCCGAGTATGTCTCGACTGCAAAGGTCTTCGACATGCTCATGGCCGTGCCGAAGTTCGGGAGAGTGAAGGCAGCACGTTTCCTCAACATGTGCCGGATCAGCCAGTCGAAGACGGTGGGAGGCCTCTCCGACCGTCAACGGTCAGAGCTGATTGGCCTCTTCCACCGCTAAGCCCCTGGTCGTCGTCGTCACCGGCACGTCGGGTGCCGGCAAGGGCACGCTCGAGAAGGTCCTGCTCGAGCGGATGCCGGAGCTCGAGCTCGCGGTATCGGCGACGACGCGAGATCAGCGACCCGGAGAGGTGAACGGACGGGAGTACTGGTTCATCACGCCTGAGAAGTTCGAACGGCTCGTCGAGGACGGGGAATTCCTCGAGTACGTCGACCTCCCCTGGGGCGCGCGGTCTGGGACGCTGCGTTCCGAGATCGACCGCATTCAGGCTCACGGGCATGTGCCGCTGCTCGACCTCGAGACCGACGGTGCGCTTCGCGTGCAGGAGACGATTCCGGGCGCCGTCACGGTCTTCGTCGACGCGCCGACCTTCGAAGAGCTCGAGCGACGGCTCCGCGAACGGGCGACGGAGAGCTCCGGCGAGATCCAGGTGCGACTCGACCTCGCACGCAGGCAGCAGACTCAAAAAGGGCTCTTCAACTACGCGATCGTGAACGACGATGTCGAGCGCGCTGCCGATGAGCTGATCGGAATCGTCCGCCGAGAACTTCAAACCGCAGGTACCATGAGCCGCCCATGATCCATCCCCGCATAGATGAGCTCCTCGACAACGTCGATTCGCGCTACGCACTCGTGATCGTCGCTGCCAAGAGGGCCCGCCAGATCAACGACTACCACCACCAGCTGGGCGAGGGCATCGGCTTCGACCAGGCCCCGCCGCCCCTGGTGGAATCCCGCTCGAAGAACTACTTGACCATGGCCCTCGAGGAAGTCTCCGAGGGCAAGCTCAAGTACAAGTACCCGAAGTAGTTCTTTCCGCCCTGGTCGCGAGCTCTGCCAAAAGGGCAGAATTCCGGCATGGCTCGAGTGCTGGTCGGCATCACCGGTGGGATCGCCGCCTACAAGGCTTGTGACCTCGTGCGCCTGCTCGTCAAAGGCGGGCATGAGGTCGTCCCGCTCGTCACGCCCGGCGCGGACCGGTTCGTCCGCGCCGACACGTTCTTCGCGCTGGCGCGGCGCTCGCCCGCCGAGGATCTCTACGCCCACCTGACCCGCGCCGATCTGCTCGTCGTCGCACCCCTCACCGCGAATACGCTCGCGAAGCTCGCACACGGGCTCGCTGACGACCTCGTCGCGCAGGCCGCGCTTGCGCACCGTGGGCCCGTGCTGCTCGCCCCTGCGATGAATCCGCGCATGTGGGCAAATCCTGCGACGCAGGCAAACGTCGAGACCGTCCGTTCGCGAGGAGCGGAGATCGTCGGGCCGGACGAAGGGGAGACGGCCGAAGGGGAGTGGGGGCTCGGGCGGATGGCCGAGCCCGGGGAGATCTACCGGCGGTGCCGTGAGTTACTCGGTGAGACCGACTCGCTGGCGGGGCGTCGGGTGCTCGTCAGCGCGGGTGGAACGCGCGAACCGCTCGACGCCGTGCGCTTTCTCGGCAACCGGTCGTCCGGTCGCATGGGCGTCGCCCTGGCCGAAGAAGCGCGGAAGCGCGGCGCCGAGGTGACCCTTCTCGCCGCGAACCTGAGCGTGCCCGCGCCGCCCGGCGTCGAAGTCGTCGAGGCTCCCACCGCTCAGGCGATGCTCGAGCAGGCGCTCGCTCGTAGCGATGCCGATCTCGTGTTGATGGCTGCCGCTGTCGCGGACTACCGTCCGGCAGACGTCACCGGCGAGAAACGCCCGAAGGACGACGACGCGTGGGAAGTCACGCTCGAGCCGACCACCGACGTGCTCCGGACACTCGGTGAGCAGCGTACGAACGGCCAGGTGCTGATCGGTTTTGCGGCGGACCGGGGAGAGCGGGGTCTCGCGCGCGCGAGGGAGAAGCTCGATCGGAAGCACGTCGACCTCGTGGTCTACAACGACGTGTCGCGCGAGGACATCGGCTTCGACGCCGAGGACAACGAGGTCGTATTGATCGGCACGGGTGGCGAGCGTCGGGTCGGCAAGGCCTCGAAAGACCGGATCGCGGCGGCGATCGTAGATATGGCTGAGGAGCTGTTGCATGAGCGAGGCCGATAGCCAAAGAGTCGAGACGGTGGCCGCGGCGGAAACGATCCGCGCGATCGTCGACAACCTCGGACGCGTGGTGCACGCGCCCGACGAGACGCTCCGGCTCTGCGTCCTCTGCCTCGTCGGCGAGGGCCACCTGATCCTCGAGGACTTCCCGGGAGTGGGCAAGACGATGCTCGCGAAGGCACTCGCACGCTCGCTGGACGTGTCCTTCTCCCGGATGCAGTTCACGCCGGATCTGCTGCCCTCGGACGTGACCGGCGTGAACGTCTTCAACCAGCGCTCCAACGAGTTCGAGTTTCGACCAGGCCCCGTCTTCGCCAACCTCTTGCTCGTCGACGAGATCAACCGGGCCTCGCCGAAGACCCAGGCGGCCTTGCTCGAGTGCATGCAGGAGCAGCAGGTCACTACCGACGGCGTAACGAACGAGCTCGACCGCCCCTTCATGGTGATGGCGACCCAGAACCCGATCGAGTACGAGGGCACATACCCGCTGCCCGAAGCGCAGCTCGACCGCTTCACGATGCGGATCGCGATCGGCTATCCGCCGCTGGCCGAGGAGGCCAAGATGCTGACGGAGCAGACAGCGGACCCGCCCCTCGACGCGCTCGAACCGGTGGCCAATGCCGCGGATGCAATCGCGCTCGCAGACGAGGCGAAGGCGATCTTCGTCGAGGAGAGTCTCAACCGGTACGTCGTGGCGCTCCTGCGTGCAACGCGCGGCGATTCGCGGCTCTACCTCGGCGCGAGCCCCCGGGCCGGCATCGCCTTGCTCCGGGTCGCGAAGGCGCGCGCACTCGCAGATGGGCGTAGCTTCCTCGAGCCGGACGATGTGAAGGCGGTGGCGGTTCCCGTCCTCGCGCACCGGTTGATCCTTGCGCCCGAGGCCCGCTCGACCGGGGTGAGCGGGGAGCAGATCGTCCAGGAGACGCTCGACAAGACTCCGGTCCCGGTCTAGCCGTGCTCACCCGACGCGGTCGCTTCATCTTCGCGCTCGGCTTCGGGGTCTACCTGGCCGCTTGGGCATTCGGCTCGAAACCGCTCTATCCGGTCGCGACCGGGCTCCTGCTCGCCGTCGCCGTCGCGTGGGTCTGGGTGCGACTCGCAGACCGGCCCATCCGGGTCCAGCGTGGCTGGGGCGACCGTGAGCATGTCGAGGGCGACGACGTGCCGATCGTCGCCGAGCTCTTTCCGACCGGCAACGTCATGCCGGCTGCGGTCACGCTCGTCGAGCGGGTGGGGCGGCTCGGTGAGCAGCGGCACGTTATGCGACGGAGCGGCTCGCATCTGAGCGTGCGCTACGTGCTCGAGGATCTTCCACGCGGTCGTTACGAGTTCGCAGACGTCCGCGTCGAGCTGTCGGACCCGTTCGCGCTCGAATGCTCGGTCGTGCCGTTGCCGCCGCCGGGTGCGCTCCTCGTATACCCGCGGCTCGTGCGGCTCGGACCGCTCTTCTCCGAATCCGGCGAGAGGTCGCAGGACGGTCGCCGGCTCTTGCTGCGCCGCAACAGCGGCTTCGAGCTGCACAGCGTGCGCGAGTACGAACAGGGCGAATCGCTTCGCCGGGTGCACTGGCCGTCGACGGCGCGCCGTTCCCAGCTGATGGTGAAGGAGCTCGAGGACTCGCCTCGTGACGAGATCGCGGTCCTCCTCGACGCAGATGCGAAGGCAGTGGTCGGGAACAGTTTCGAGGTGCAGGTGCGAGCGGCAGGCTCGCTCCTCGACGCGTACGTCCGCCGCGGGAGGCGCGCCGTGCTGGTGGTGAACTCCGAACGGCGCGATGTACAACATGTCCACTCGCCGGGCGCGGACTGGCGGCGCGCCCTCGAGCTACTCGCTGCGGTCGAGCCGACTGGGAACACGCCGGTGGCGCGGCTCCTGTTCGAGGAGGACAGTCCCGCGGCACGGGCGCTCGAGCTCGTCGTGGTCACCGCTCGTCTCGAGCCGGGACTCATCGACCGGCTCGTTCAGCGAGCGCTCTCCCGGCGGCGGGTCTCTCTCGTCTTCGTCGACCCGGCGAGCTTCAGCGGTGCTGCCCGCCGGGCGGAGCCTGGGCTGCTGCGCCTCCAGGCCGCGGGGATCCCGGTCTCCGTCGTACGTGCCGGCGACCAACTCGCCGCGTGCCTCGCCGGCGAGCCCACACCGGATGCCGCGCGTGCTTAAGACGGTCGCGCTCTCGGCGGCGGCCGCGCTCGTGATCGCGGTCGACTGGCTTCGGTTCGAGGAGCCGCGGTCGGGCGGCGGCCGCCCGTTCGTCCTCGCTGCCCTCGCGATCGGAGCGGTGCTGCTGCGGCCGCTCTGGCTGCGGCTTGTGGGCGTCGCGCTTGCGGCGCTGATCGCCGTCAGCGTCGCGTTCTCGCTCTCTCCGCTCGCACTCTGGCCCGGCGGCGACGGCTTCTTCGGACCGATCGGCTCCCGGTTCTCGCGCGGCTTCCTCGATTTCTACGACTTCCGGCTCCCGATCGACCCGACGACTCATCCGGCGATGCACTCGGTCATCCTCGTTGCGATCTTCGGCTTCACGCTCGCGGTCGCACTCGCGGTCGCATCGCGCCACGCGCTCCTGGCTGTCGTGTTCTTCTTCATCGGCGCCGGCTGGCCCGCCACGCTTCTGTCGGGGGGTAACGAGCTCGGTCGTGGTATCGCGATCCTCGCGGTGGCCCTCGCACTGCTCGCCGGCATGACCGAGCGTCCGAGCAAGCTGGCACTGATCGCGACCGGGGCGGTCATCGCATGCGCGCTGGCGCTCTCGAGTTCTCCGGCGGTTGCGAAGAGCGCGTTCCTCGACTGGCAGCACTGGGACTTCTACACGCGCCCACAAAAGCCGGTGAGCGTCAAGTACATCTGGGATGCGCGCTACGACGGAGTTCATTTCCCGAAGAAGAGGACGACCGTGTTGACGATCCGCGCGCCTCATCGGCCCTACTACTGGCGCGCCACTATCCTCGATCGCTTCGACGGAACGCGCTGGCTCGAGCACGTGTGGCGTGAAACTCCCAGCCAGCGCCGGCAGCTCGAACCGCCGGCTGCGCGCGACCGAGCGAACCTCGTCCGGCAGGAGGTGACGGTCGCCGCCCTCGAGGACAACCACGTGATCGGCGCGAGCATTCCCATCTCGAATGATCTCCGTAACCGCGCGGCCTACGAGGGGCAGGGGGTCGCGCTCGCGATCGGCGGGCTGCACCGCGGCGAGCACTACGCGGTCTCGAGCTACGCGCCACAGCCGACTCCGGAGGAGCTCGTGCGCGTGAAGGCGGTGTATCCAAAAGCCCTCACCCGGCCCAAGCGCGAGCTCGACGTCGCGCCGGGAGTCACCGCTCTGCCCTTCGGAACGCCGGGCCGGGACGGAAAGCTCTTCGCCTCACTGACCGGACGGTTGCAACCGTACGCGGACATGTTCCAGCGCGCGCAGGCCGTCGCAGGCGAGACGAGCTCGCCGTACGCGGCGGTCGTCGCACTCGAAGCCTGGTTTAGGTCGACCGGCGGCTTCACCTATTCGGAGCAGCCCGGTAGTGCTCCCGGACTGCCGCCCCTCGTCGGCTTCGTCGCCGTCACGAAGACCGGCTACTGCCAGCACTTCGCGGGAGCGATGGCGTTGATGTTGCGCCTGCTCGGGATTCCGGCGCGCGTCGCCGCGGGCTTCGTGCCGGGGCACTATCACGACGACTTCTGGCAGGTGACCGACCATGACGCGCACACGTGGGTCGAGGTCTGGTTCCGCGGATACGGCTGGCTCCCGTTCGATCCAACGCCCGGGCGCGGCCGGCTTGCCGGGACATACAGCTCGACATCGCTCGGCTTCAACGCGCAGAGCGCGCAGAAGTTGCTCGCGCTCGTCGTGCGCGGGGGAGCCGTGTTCGGACGCGGCGGCGCGTCGGGTGTGCTCGCCCACGACTCCGACCGCCGGACTCCACGCTCCACCGGCGACCTGCCGCTCGGGATCGGAAGTCCCGTGACCCCCGAGCCGAAGAAGCGCTCGCCGAGCCTTCTGTTCTTCCTGTTTCTGCTGGCGAGCGGCCTGGCCGCGGTCATCGTCCTCCTGAAGACGGCGCGGCGGAAGCTTCGTTACCTGACGCGTGATCCCCGGCAGATCGCGGTCGCGTGTGCACGCGAGCTCGCCGAGTTTCTTCATGACCAGCGGGTCCCCGCCGAAAAGGCTGCGACGTTTCACGAGCTGGGCGGCACCGTGTCCGAACGGTTGGGCGTCGACGCGAGCGGCTTCGCACGCGCGGCGACGGCCGCACGGTACGGACCTCCCGCGGAGGCGAGCACGGCTGCAGCGACGGCGCGAACCGAGCTCCGCGACTTGAAGCGCCGGCTTCGACGCAGCCTCGCGACGTTCGATCGCGCGCGCGGATTGTTCTCCGTTCGTTCGCTCGGGCTGGGCTAGGTCGTGGAGGCCGTCGTGATGGCGGCAGGGGAGGGGACGCGTCTCCGCCCGCTGACCGAGCGTTGGCCGAAACCGGTCCTGCCGATCGAAGGGCGTCCAGTGCTCGCGACCCTTCTACGCGAACTGGCGGCTGCGGAGCTTCACCGTGTCTGGCTCGTCACCGGTCACCTCGCGGAGCAAGTCGAGCGGCTGGCGGGAGACGGGTCGGGGTTCGGTGTCGAGGTGCGGAGCGTTCGGCAGCCGGCCCCTCTTGGCTCCGCAGACGCGGTGCAACGCGCACTCGCGGCGGGCGCAGCCGAGCCACTCATCGTCACTGCGGCGGACACGCTCTTCCGTCGCGGGGATCTCGCCCGGTTTGCCGACGAGTTCACCGCGGCGAAGGCAGACGGCGCGGTTGCTGTCCGCACGGACCCTCCGCCGGGCCCGGGACGCCATGCGATCCGCCGTGGCGCCGAGCGCGTTTTGGCCATGAGAGACGAGGACCCGGCGAACCCATGGTCGGGCGCGCCGCTCTGGGGAATCGGCCCGGAGGTTGCGAACCGGCTCGGCCTCGACCGGCCTCCCTACGAGCTCGAAAAGGCCTTCCAGTCGGCGATCGACGACGGCCGTACGGTTATCGCAGTCGAGATCGGGAAGACCCGCGATTTGACGTATCCGCTTGACTTGGTGGAGGAGAATTTTCCCTACCTGCAAGGGACATGAGCGAGACCTACGACCTCTATCAACAGGGACGCGCGCATCTGAAAAAAGGGCGCGCCGCGCAGGCGACCGTCGCACTCGAGAAGGCCAAGCGGCGCGAACCGCAGAAGGCGTCGATTCGTGAGGCACTCGGAATCGCCTATCTGCGGATCCAGCGCTACGAGGAGGCCGAGGCGGAGTTCCGGGTGATGCTCGAGCTGTCACCGGACGACCACTACGCCCACTACGCGCTCGGCCGCGCCCTCGAAAAGCAGGGCAAGCAAGCGGAGGCGAACGGCCACTACAAGCTGGCGAGCTCCCTCCGCCCACAGAACGAGCATTACGCGTCGCGCATCCTCGACCTGGACCAAGACGAGGACGGGCCGGACACCTCCAAGTAATCGGCGCAGATTCGGCGCAGCCGCGTCAGCCCTGGGTGCGCAATTCAAAAGTAGGCTCGACCGCAGTGGGTGGTGGGTGAAACACCCCCACCCGGGTGGGGCCGCGCGCGCGAGTACCTCTAAACAGGTCGCAGGACTCGGAGACGGGTCGTGCGCACAAGAGCGGGGTCCGCCCGCTCGCGTGTGTGCGCGATGATGCCCGGACATGCGGGCCGTTTGCCAGCGCGTATCCGAGGCACGCGTCAGGGTCGATGGGGGAGTCGTCGCAGAGATCGGCGCCGGGCTTGTCGTCTTGCTCGGCGTGGCGCGGGGTGACACCGACGTTGACGGCAACCGGCTTGCTACCAAGATCGCAGCGCTACGGATCTTCGAGAACGAGGAGGGCAAATTCGATCGGAGCCTCCTCGATGTCAACGGCGGCGCTCTCGTCGTGAGCCAGTTCACCCTCCTCGCCGATACACAGAAGGGGAATCGGCCGAGCTTCTCCGACGCCGCCCCGCCGGAGGAGGCCGAACCGCGCTACGACGGCTTCTGCGAGGCCCTGGCCGGGCAGGGAGTCGATGTGGCTCGGGGCCTTTTCGGGGCCAGGATGGCCGTCGAACTCGTCAATGACGGGCCCGTCACGATCGTCCTGGGCTGAGGCCGGCGCCCAGCCAGAGGCTGCTATCCTGCAAACACCACATTTCGAGCGGTTTTCGAAGTGGGCCTGCGGGCCCATTTTTTGTGACAGGGAACGAGTTTTGGCACCAACACACGACAAGGAGAGGCAGCTGACCCGCGAGATCACCCCGAAAGTCGAAGGCGCCCTGCCCGGGACCGAGGTGCTCGCCGTCGAGCTGACGAGCCCCGAGCGCTTCACGGTCTTCGTCGACCACGTCCAGGGCGTCGACCACGCACTCTGCGAGCGCGTGACGTCCGTCCTGCGTGAGTACCTGGGTGACTACTCGGTGGATGTCTCATCCCCCGGCCTCGAAAGGCCGCTCCGCAAGCCTGCGCACTTTCGCGACGCCGTCGGCCGCCGCGTCGCGCTGCGTACGACCGAACGCAAGCGCGTCCGCGGCGAGGTGGTCGCGGCCGGTGAGGCCGCAGTCACCGTCGAGACCAACGGCAAATCCGTAAACATCCCGTATGAGGCCATCGTGCGGGGCAACCTGATTGAGGAAGCGGGGAAGAGATGAGCCAGGAAATCGTCGAGGCCGTACGAGACATTGAGCGCGAGAAGGGAATCGAGAGCGGCACGCTCGTCGCGGCGCTCGAGGACGCCCTGCTCGCCGCCTACAAGAAGATGCCCGGAGCCGCACGGCACGCCGTCGTCGAGATCGACGACGAGGGGGACTTCCGCGTGTTCGCAGTCGAACTGCCGCCCGACATCGAGGAGCGCCTGATCGAAGAGGCCCGCGAGCGAAAGCTCGAGGAGCTCGAGGCACTCGAGGTCGAGACCGGTGAGCGCTCCCACACACTCATCTCGGACAACGACCTCGACGTCGACTGGTCAGACGTCCCGGAGAACCTGATCAAGCGTGAGGACGTCACGCCGGAGAACTTCGGCCGGATCGCTGCGCAGACCGCGAAGCAGGTCATTCTGCAGCGCATCCGCGAAGCAGAGCGCGCGATGATGTACGACGAATACGTCGATCGCGTCACCGAGGTCGTGACCGGAATCGTCCAGCAGGCCGGTGACCGCAACAACGTGCTCGTCGACCTCGGCAAGGTAGAAGCGCTCCTGCCGCGCTCCGAGCAGGTGGACGGCGAGCGCTACGAGCAGGGCTCGCGCATCAAAGCCGTCATCACCGAGGTTCGCTCGGGCACCAAGGGGCCGCAGGTGATCCTGTCGCGTCGCGATCCCGAATTGATCAAGACCCTCTTCGAGCTCGAAGTCCCGGAGATCGCCGACGGCCTCGTCGAGATCCGCGGCGTCGCCCGTGAGCCCGGCTATCGCTCGAAGATCGCTGTCGAGTCGCATGCCCAGGGCGTCGATCCGGTCGGCGCTTGTGTCGGGCCCCGCGGCTCCCGCGTCCGGATGGTCGTTTCGGAGCTCCGCGGCGAGAAGATCGACATCATCCCGTGGAACCCGGAGCCTGCGCGCTTCGTCGCGAAGGCGCTTTCGCCCGCGCGCGTCCGCGAGGTCTTCGTCGACGACGAGACGAAGGAAGCGACGGTCATCGTTCCCGACGACCAGCTCGCGCTGGCGATCGGCAAGGAGGGCCTCAATGCCCGGCTTGCGGCACGCCTGACAGGCTGGAAGGTCGACATTCAGTCCGACACCGAGTTTGCTCAGGCCGAGGCGGCTGCCGCTTACGGCGCCGGCGCCGAAGGCGAGGAATTCACGGGTCGCTGCTCCGCAGTGCTCTCGAACGGCAAGCGCTGCCCGAACGAGGCGCTGCCCGGGTCCAGGTACTGCGGTCTCCCGGCTCATCAGGAGCTCGCGCTCAAGGACACCGGCGACGACGTCGAACCGATCGTCGCCGAAGCAGACCCCGAGCTCGAGGCGATCGCCGACGCGGCGCCGCCCGACGCCGAGAGCATCGGCCCGGAAAGCCTGGCCGACGTGACGGAGGAAGCCGACGCCATCGATTCGGCGGCATCCGTTGACGGCGCGGCCACGGACAGGGCCGTCGTTGACCGAGCAGAACCCGAGCAGGTTCCGGCCGGGATTCCGGTGGAACCACTGACGCCTGACGCGGCCGACGAGGAGCATTCACCAGCTGCGTGAGCGAGCCGATCAGAAGCTGCATCGGCTGCGGGCGAAAGGCCGGGCAGAGCGAGCTTCTGCGGTTCGTGGCGAAGGACGGCGTGCTCGTCTCGACGACCACGGACCCTGGTCGCGGGGCCTATACCTGCCGTCGGCTCGCCTGCTTCGAGCGGGCTCTTGCGCGGCGGGCGTTCAACCGCGCGCTACGGCGGACCGTCCGGGTCGGTCAGGAACTGACATCCCTCTACACTTGAGCACCTGATGGCGAACGAACCCGGCTCAAACAGACCAAATCGGCCCATGCGGCCGCGCCAGGGCGGCGCGGGCCAGCGCCGGAAGCGACGCGTGGTCATCGACAACGCGGCCGCACGTCCCCGCGATGCTCGACAGCAGCAGCGCGAGCGCGAAGCCGCACGCCCGAAGACGCCCCGCGAGGTCGCTCCGATCACCGGGCCGGTGACGGTCGAGTCCGGTGTCAGCGTCCGCGATCTGTCTCAGGCCCTCGGGGTTCCCGCACCGAAAATCATCATGTTCATGATGGGCCTCGGGAAAGCCGTGACGATCACGCAGACGCTCGCCGACGAGGAAGTCGAGCTCGTCGCCGCAGAGCTCGCACCCGAGCGCGAGATCACGATCAAGCACGCCGCGGACGACGACGAAGAGCCGGAGACCTTCGAGGACAGCGAGGCCGACCTCGCTCCCCGTCCACCGGTGGTGACGATCATGGGGCACGTCGACCACGGGAAGACGACGCTCCTCGACGCCATTCGAAAGACCTCCGTCGTCGACACGGAAGCGGGCGGTATCACGCAGCACATCGGCGCGTACCAGGTCGACCACGACGGTCGCGGAATCACTTTCCTCGACACCCCTGGTCACGAGGCCTTCACCGCAATGCGCGCGCGCGGCGCAAAGGTCACCGACATCGCGGTGCTCGTCGTCGCCGCCGACGACGGTGTGATGCCGCAGACCAAAGAGTCGATCTCACACGCGCGGGCAGCCCAGGTTCCGATCGTCGTGGCCGTCAACAAGGTGGATGTTCCGGACGCCGATCCCAACCGTGTGCGCAGCGAGCTCTCAACCGAAGGCCTCCAGCCCGAAGAGTGGGGTGGGACGACGCAGTTCTCGGACGTCTCGGCAAAGCAGGGAGAGAATCTCGACGACCTGCTGGAGAAGGTCCTGCTCGTGGCGGATGCGGAGCTCGTGCTGACCGCAAACCCGAAGGCCGAGGCCTCGGGCCCGATCATCGAGTCGCGACTCGACGTGGGCCGCGGCCCCGTGGCAACGATGCTCGTCCACCGCGGCACGCTCCGCGTCGGCGACGCGATCGTCGCCGGAGACGCCTGGGGCAAGGTGCGCGCCCTCTACAACTTCCGCGGCGACAAGGTGAAGGACGCCGGGCCGGGAGACCCCGTGGAGATCCTCGGCTTCGACAAGCCGCCGCCTGCCGGCGAGCTGGGACGCGTGGTCGAGAACGAACGGCGCGCCCGCGAGTTTGCGAACGCGCGCGGCGAGCGCCTGCGGCGCGAACAGCTCGCGCAGGCCTCACGCGGCGTCACGATCGAGGGGCTCTACGAGCAGATGCAGGCCGGGGCGATCCAGGACCTGAACCTCGTCCTGAAGGGCGACGTCGTCGGGTCGGTCGAGGCGGCAGTGTCGGAGCTCGGGAAGATCAAGCACCCCGAAGTGCGCGTCAACGTGATCCATCAGGGAGTCGGAGGCATCACCGAGGGAGACATCATGCTCGCGTCGGCGTCCGGTGCCACCGTCGTCGGCTTCAACGTCCGGCCGAACGCCGAAGCGCGCGCGCTCGCAGCGCGCGAGGGTGTCGAGATCCGTACGTACCGCGTCATCTACCAGCTGACCGAAGACATCGAGCAGGCCCTGGTCGGAATGCTCAAGCCAGTCGAGACCGAGGAGACGCTCGGCGAGGCGGAGGTCCGGCAGCTCTTCAAGGTCTCGAGGCTCGGCACGATCGCCGGCTGCATGGTCACGAGCGGCGTCATCCGCCGCGGCGCCCAGGCACGCGTGATCCGCGACGGGACGGTCATCCAGGAATCGACGATCACGCAGCTCAAGCGATTCAAGGACGACGCGCGCGAAGTCGCCGAGGGGTTCGAGTGCGGGATCCTGCTCGACGGCTTCAACGACGTGAAGGAAGGCGACGTCATCGAGGCCTTCGAGACTCGCGCGGTCGAGCGGACGACGCTCAGCGAGCCTCCCACCGCCGCCTAGCGCGCCAGAAGCCCGATCGTGGGCACTGGATACGTCGGCATTCTCAGCGTCGAGCTGCACTTCCCCGAAAGCGGCTCGCTCAAAGGCAAGCGCAAGTACGTCAAGTCCGCGAAGGCCCAACTCCAGAACCGCTTCGGAGCCTCCGTCGCAGAGGTCGATCACCACGAGCTCTGGCAACGCACGCGCCTCACGGTCTCGTGCGTCACGCGGGAATATCGCGAGGCGGAGCACCTTCTGGACGACGCGGAGCGTTTCCTCTCGGGTCAAGACTTCGAGCTCGTCCGCAGCGAACGAGACATCGTGACGCTCGACTAGAGAATGCCCTGTGCGACCAGCGCAGCGCCGGCGACGAGGAGGACGAAGCCGACGGCGCGAAGGAGCTGCCGCTCATCGAGGCGTCCCGTGAGCCGCGCACCGAGGATCGAGCCGGGGACGGAGGACGCCGCGCCGACGCCCAGAAGGGTCCAGTCGACACCACCGGTCAGGTGGCCGAGCAAGCCGGCGACGCCGAGGCAGAACCCGACGGCGGCGTTCGTCCCGACAGCCCGGAACGCATCTGTCCCGATGAAACGAAGGAGCGCCGGCAGTCTCAGCGCGCCGAGGATGAGCCCGACGAACCCGCCCAACAACCCGATCACCGCTCCGGTCACGACGACCGCACTCGGGCTTGCCGTCTTCTCGCCCGGCGCCCGTCCCGAGGATCTCTTCGGACGAAGCAGGTCGATCCCGAAGACGAGCAGCGTCACGCCGATCGCGACCAGCAGCGCATCGGCCGGCACCTTGGCGGAGACCAACCCGCCGACCACTGCTCCCGCCATCGAAGGCGGCGCCATCCAGGCGAAGAGGCGCCAATCGATGCGGCCTGCCCGGATGTGGGTCACGGCAGCAGCGAGGGCGGACACGGCCGAGATGCCGATGTTCGCCCCGGCGCCCGCCGCCGGGCTCGAGGCGGCAAGGACGACGACCGGGAGGCGGATGTTCCCCAGAATGAGGCCAACGAGGCCACCCGCAAGCGCAGTGGCGAAGCACCAGAGTCCGACGGCAACGAGGATGAGGGCGTCCAGTCGCTTGAATATCCCCGATGACAGATCGCATGCGTCGCGTGAACGAGTCCGTCCGCCAGGTTCTGTCCGAGGCGGTCGGGCAGCTCAAGGACCCCCGAATCGGCTTCGTGACGATCACGGGTGTGGATACCTCGGCGGACCTCAGGCACGCGCGCGTCTTCATCTCCGTGCTCGGCGCCGAACGAAAACGAGTGCAGACGCTCGCGGGCCTGGAGAGAGCCCATGCTGTTCTCCAGGCGCAACTTGCACGCGAGCTCCGCATGAAGCGGACCCCGCAACTCGCGTTCGAGTACGATCCGTCGGTCGAACGCGGGGTCCGCATGACGAAGCTGATCGATGAGCTCGCCCCAGACGACAGCGAGTGACCTGGCGGCGGTCGCGGACGCGATTCGCGACCACGACCGGTTCGTCATCACGACTCACGAGAACCCGGACGGGGACGCGCTCGGGTCCTTGCTCGCCTCGAAGCTCGCACTCGAGCAACTGGGCAAGGACACGGTCATGGTCCTACACGGCGACGCACCGCTCCCGAATGAGTACGCGTTCATGCAGCTCGGCGACCTGCAGCGGCGCTGGCCCGACGACGTCTCGGAGCGGGTCCTGCTCGCCGTCGACTGCGCAAACGAGAGCCGGATCGCCGATCCCGAGGTCCTCGGCCGCGTGCCGCTTTCGATCGACGTCGACCATCATCACGACAACACTCGGTTCGGGCGTATCAACCTGATCGTCGCCGACGCCTCATCGACGGGCGAGGTGCTTCGCGATCTCTTCCACGAACTGAACGTCGAGCTGACCCCGGACATCGCCGAGGCGCTCTACATCGCCCTCGTCACCGACACCGGCCGCTTCCAGTACACGAACACCACCCCGAAGGCGCTCAGGCTCGCGGCGGAGCTCGTGGAGGCCGGCGCCGACGTCCACCGCGTGTTCCAGGGCGTCTACGAGTCCGTTCAGTTCGCCAAGCTGAAGCTGCTGGCGCGGGCGCTCGAACGGGCGAACGTCTACGAAGGCGGCCGGATCGTGGTCTCGTACCTGCTCCGAACGGATTTCGCGGAGGTCGGCGCGGCCGAGCCTTACTCGGAAGGGATCATCGACTTCCTCCGCGGGGTCGAGGGCGCCGACATGGCGGTGCTGATCCGCGAACCGCCACGCCAGGATGGTCCGTCGCGGCGGGTGAGCCTGCGCGCAAGCATCGACGAGCTCGACGTGTCCGCGATCGCCCGCAAGTCGGGAGGGGGTGGCCACCGCCAGGCGGCGGGCTTCTCGAGCGAGGCCTCCATCGAGGAGATCACGGACTTCGTGCGTCGGGAGTTCCTTGCCTCCTCGCGCGCTTAACCCGGCCGGCATTGTCCTCGTCGACAAGCCGGCGGGGCCCACGTCTTTTGCGATCGTCGCCGAGCTGCGCCGAAAGACAGGTGCGCGCACCGGGCACGCGGGAACTCTTGACCCATTCGCCACGGGTCTGTTGCTCTTGTTGTCTGGGTCGGCAACTAAGATTGCCCAATGCTTCGTCGGCCTGGACAAGCGCTACCTCACGGACATCGACCTCACGGCGCGCACATCGACCGGAGACCTGGAGGGCGAGGTCGTCGAGCAGCAGGCGGCACCGGACCAGGAGGAGCTGTGGGCGCGGCTCGCGCGCCTCCGCGGTGAGGTGGAGCTGCCGATTCCCGCTGTCTCTGCAGTGAAAATCGGCGGTGAGCGCGCCTACAAGCTCGCGCGGCGCGGTGTCGAGGTCGAGATGCCGCTCCGTCGATCGCGGGTGGATGCGCTCGACGTCATCGCGTATACGGGACAGGAGGTCCAGCTCGATCTCCGCGTCAGCTCGGGCACCTACGTGCGGGCGATCGCCGACGCACTGGGTGGACATTGCCGGACGCTGCGCCGCATGGAGATCGGTCCCTTCTCGGTCGACGAGGCCGACCCCGACCGGTTCATGCCGGCCGATGAAGCGCTGGCCCGGCTGTGAAGGTCGCGCGGCGCCCGGAAGAGCTCGAGTCCGACCGCTGCGTCGCCGCCCTCGGCAGCTTCGACGGAGTGCATCTCGGCCATCGGCGCGTGCTCGAGACTGCGTTCGACGTGGGGAGGCCGGTGACGGTGGTCACATTCTGGCCGCACCCTCGGCTCGTGCTCGGCAACCACGTGGAGCTGCTTTCCACGCTCGAGCGGCGCCTCGAGTTGCTGGAGGACGCCGGCGTCGACGAGGTGCTCGTCGTCGAGTTCACTCCGGAGCTCGCGGGGCGCGAGCCGTCGGAGTTCTGCGACATCATCCTCCGAAGGATCGGCGCCGAGGTGATCGTCGTCGGCGAGAACTTCCGCTTCGGTCGCGGCGCGGCGGGTGACCCTGGTCTGCTGGCGGAGCTCGGCTTCGACGTTCGCACGGTGCCCGTGGTGCCCGGGGTCTCCTCGACTGCGATCCGGAGCCTGCTGCGGGAGGGCGACGTCGTGGGGGCCGCACGGCTCCTCGGTCGCCCGCCCGAGCTCGACGGCACCGTCGTGCTCGGCGACCAGCGCGGCGGAACGCTCGGGTATCCGACGGCCAACCTCGCCGTCGCTCCAGATGTCCTCGTCCCTGCCTATGGCATCTATGCGGGGTCGGCGCTTGGCCACCGCGCCGCGATCTCGATCGGCGTCAACCCGCACTACGGCGGTGACGAGCGGCGGATCGAGCCGCATCTCCTCGACTTCGAGGGTGATCTCTACGGGCAGCGCCTCGTCGTCGAGCTGTGGCAGCGCCTACGGGACGAGCGGGCGTTCGGGACCGAGGAGGAGCTCGTGGGTCAGATTACGCGCGACGTTGCCGAGGCACGGGCCGCCGAGCGACCGGCGTGAGCGCAGGACAGGTTTCGTGCGCCGGCGGCATTTCTCTGAACGTGCAGATCGAACCCGAAGCGGCCGAGCTCGTCCGTTGCACCGCCTGCCACTGCCTCTACGAACCCGCGCAGGCTGCAGGGACAGCTCCCCTCGGGGACGGCTGCCCGGAATGCGGTGGAACCGCCTGGCTGGCCGTGGGCATCCCGGTCGACCAGACCAGTACGTCTTTCGAACAGTAAGAGTCTCGGCAGGAGCGGTACGCAAGTTTCCGCAAAGAGCGGAGTCTTCTTTGCACGTGGACTCGGACTCGGGAGATGAATCGTTGAACCTCACAGTGCTCGAAAGCGTGTGCTGTCTCGAGTGTGGCGCGGTCTACGCAAAACCGACGGGCGGGGGAACCGTTCGCGCGAACCCCGGCTGTCCGGACTGTGGCTACGTCGGCTGGGTCGCGGCCGGCCCCGTCGGATCCTTCAGCGAAACACTGTCGCCGCGCCATTTCGACGCGGGTCGGCTGCCGCGCCAGCACGGCTGACGACGCTGACGCCGCCGAAATAGTGGTGAGGTGCCGGCCAGCGCCGAACGGTGCGGCCGCTGGCCTCGAGCTCGTCGAGCGCCGCGGCGTCGACGCCGGGCTCGGCATGAACGACACTCGGGGCGGGGTGGAACCGCGGCCGCTCGACTGCGGCCGTAGCCGACCGACCCTCGTCGAGGATGCTCGCGACGACGCCGAGCAGAGCGGTGCGAAGGCGAGTGCCACCCGCCGCGCCCCCGGCGAGCGCAAGGCCTTGATCGTCAAATGCCAGAAGCGGCGCCATCATGCTCTGCATCCTCGAGCCCGGGACGAGCTCCCCTCGGAGCAGGTCTGCCTCGCCCAGCATGCTGTTCAGGTGCAGATCGCGGCCGGGCAGGAAGTCGCCCGAGCCGAGACCGAGGCTCGACGTGACGACGCACGCATTTCCGTCGCGGTCGACCACGGTGACGTTCGTCGTGTCGCCGTCCGCCTCGACGGCGCTCGCGAAGACGTCAACGAGCGCCAGCACCCGCTCGGTCTCATCGAGGCCTTGCAGATGGGGGAGACGCGGGATCGTCTCGGTCATGCCCGACAGACCCCCGCGCGTCGTGATGCGCCACGAGCGGTAGGCGACCTCCACCGGGTCGTCCCAGCGCGGCTCGTACGCCGCGAGGTCTGCCGCAGTGAGCAGTCCGCCGCGCTCCGACGAAAGTGCAAGCAGCTCTTTCGCGAGTGCGCCTCGGTAGAACGTCGCAGGATCGGCGGCCAGCTCGTCGAGCACGCCGGCCAGCCCGGGTTGCTCGAGCCGCGCACCGGCCTGTAACAGCTCACCGTGCGGCGCGTAGATCTCGGCGCCCTCGTTCATCGTCATCACAGGGGCGAGCATGGCGAGACAGGCGGCATGCGCCGGCGGAAAATCCACGCCGTCTCGAGCAAGGCGAGCCGCCGGCTCCACGAGCTGCTGCCAGGGCAGCCGTCCGTGCTCGCGCGACAGAGCCTCGAGACCGGCAGGCAGTCCGGGGACCGCGCAGGACGCCGCGCCGACGGCGTAGTGGACGAGCTCGGCGCCGAAGGGGACGTCGAGGTGGATCAGCTCTGCGTGCCGCGGCTCTTCGCCCAACCCGGGCACGGCGACGAAACAGTCGAGATTGCGAACGCGTCCGGTGGAGTGCTCGAAGTAGACGGCGTGGCCGCCGCCGAGTAGTCCCGTCATGACCGTCTCGGCGACGCACGCTGCGAGCGACGCCGCCACCGCAGCGTCGGCCGCGGTGCCGCCGGCCTCCAACATCTCAATCCCTGCAGCCACCGTCGCCGGATGGCCGCCCGCTACGGCCGCCTGCATCGCGACCAGAAGCTATCGCGCCCGTGCCCGCTGCCGTCGGTAGGTTGAAGGTGTGGTGGATGCAGGCGCAGCGCTGCCGCTGGTGCACGCCCGCGGGCTGATCAAGCGTTTTGGTGAGCTCGTGGCCGTAGACGGTGTCGACTTCGACGTGCAACGCGGCGAGGCCTTCGGCTTTCTCGGACCGAACGGAGCGGGAAAGACGTCGACGATGCGAATGATCGGGTGCGTCTCGCCGCCGTCGGAAGGAACGCTCCGCATCCTCGGCCTGGATGCGGTGACGAAGGGCGCGGACATTCGCGCGCGGCTCGGCGTCGTGCCGCAGGAGGACACGCTCGACATGGAGCTGACGCTCCGCGAGAACATCATCATCTACGGCCGCTACTTCGGCCTGCCGCGGAGCGACCTCGGCCGGCGGGCAGATGAGCTCATCGATTTCGTCCAGCTGGGCGAACGCGCGAACGACAAGGTCGAGCCGCTGTCGGGCGGTATGAAGCGACGGCTGACGATCGCCCGGTCGCTGGTGAACGACCCGGAGGTACTGCTGCTCGACGAGCCCACGACCGGGCTCGATCCGCAGGCGCGCCACACCGTCTGGGACCGGCTCTTCCGGTTGAAGCAGCGCGGCGTCACGCAGATCCTCACCACGCACTACATGGACGAAGCCGAACAGCTCTGCGACCGCCTCGTCGTCATGGACAAGGGCAAGATCGCCGCCGAGGGCTCGCCGCAGGAGCTCATCCGCCGCTACTCGACGCGCGAGGTGGTCGAGCTTCGCTTCCGCGCGGAGAACCGGCCGGAAGAGGTGGCGACCGAGCTCGAGTCACGTCTGGACGGATTCGTGCGCAGGCTCGAAGCACTGCCGGACCGGCTGCTGCTCTACACAGACGACGGCGACGCCACCGCCTCGCACGTCCACGAGCTCAACCTCCAGCCCGAGAGCGTCCTTGTCCGCCGCTCCACGCTCGAGGACGTCTTCCTCCATCTCACCGGCCGAACCCTGGTGGACGATTGAGCAGTCTCGCGCTGCCACTCCGTGTCTTCGAGTACTGGCTGATGCAGTACCGGCGCGTGTGGCGCGCCACGGCGATCACGAGCGTCGTCAACCCCGTCTTCTATCTCGGCGCTCTCGGGATCGGGCTCGGGACGCTCGTGAACAAGTCCTCCGGGGCATCCCTCGGTGTTCCGTACATCGACTTCGTCGCGCCGGGGCTGCTCGCGGCGACGGCGATGACGGTGGCTACGGGTGAGGCGTCGTGGCCCGTAATGGGGTCAATCAAGTGGACGCGACAGTACTTCGCGATGCTCGCGACTCCGCTCGGGACGCGGGACATCGTGCTCGGGCATCAGCTCTGGATGACGGCGCGCGTCGCGATGACCAGTGCCGTCTACCTCGCGGTGATCGCGGCGTTCGGGGGAGTCGACTCGCCGTACGGCATCCTGGCCCTGCCCGCGGCGGTGCTGCTCGGTGCTGCCTTCACGACTCCGTTCGCGGCCTACGCGGCAACGCGTGACAACGACGCTGCCTTCGTCCCGGTCAACCGTTTCATCGTCATCCCGATGTTTCTCTTCTCGGGAACGTTCTTCCCGGTGTCGCAGCTGCCTAAGGCGCTCGAGTGGCTGGCCTACGCGACGCCGCTCTGGCACGGCGTCGAGCTCTGTCGAATGTTCACGCTCGGCGACGTCGACTGGCTGAGAGTCCTCGGTCACAGCGCGTACCTGATGCTCTTCGTGGTGATCGGTTTCCTGTGCGCCGAGCGCACCTACGCGCAGCGACTGCTGAAGTGACATCGATCGCGTTTGCCGGCAGCCGGGGGCGCCTGCTCTTCGAGCGGAATCTCATGGTCTACCGCCGGGCGTGGTTGGTCATCTTCTCAGGCGTCTTCGAGCCCCTCTTCTATCTCTTCTCACTCGGGATCGGCCTTGGGCACTTCGTCGGAAAGGTGCCGGGCCCCGATGGTCAGCTCATCTCCTACGCCAGCTACGTCGCACCGGCACTCCTCGCCTCCGCGGCCATGAACGGCGCCATCTACGACGCGACGAACGTGTTCTGGAAGCTCAAGTACATCAAGACGTACGACGCGGTCCTCTCGACGCCGATCGGACCGGCAGACATCGCGGTCGGTGAGACAGCGTGGGCGCTCTTCCGCGGGTTCCTCTACGCCGTCTCTTTCATGGCGGTGGCAGGCGTCCTCGGGTTGATCGAATCGGGCTGGGGTGTCCTCGCGCTCCCCGGCGCCGTGTTGATCGGCTTCGCGTTCGCCGGTATCGGCGTCGCTGCGACGACGTTCATGCGCACGTGGCAGGACTTCGAGCTGATCGCGCTCGTTCAGCTGCCGATGTTTCTCTTCTCGGCGACCTTCTTCCCGATCTCGACCTATCCGCCGGCGGCACAGTGGATCGTCCGCTGCTCGCCTCTTTACCACGCGGTCGAGCTCCTGCGCGCGCTCACTCTCGGGACGGTTGGGTCTGCTCAGCTCGTGAGCGTCGCCTATCTGGCGGCGCTCGGGAGCGCCGGTCTCTACGTCGCCCAGCGCCGACTCGGCAAGCTCCTCCTGAAGTAGATCATTGCTACCCTGTCCGCCGACCGCAGCCGCGGCTTTCCGCCTACTTCCGGCGGTTTGCTGGGACTGACGACAACGGAGGTGAAATGGGCCTAACGAAGGAAGTGAAGCAAGAGATCGTCCAGCATCACGGGGCGAGCAAGGAAGACACGGGGTCGACGAAGGTGCAGGTCGCACTGCTCACGAAGCGGATCAACGACCTGACCGAACACCTCCGTGCGCATCCGAAGGACCACTACTCCCGGCGTGGGCTGCTCAAGCTCGTGGGCCGTCGCCGCCGTTTTCTCACCTATCTCCAGAAGCACGACTTGGAGGGATATCGGGCACTGATCAAGGAACTGGGGCTGCGCAGGTAGCCCCAGAAAATGTTCGCCCAAGCCAGACTGATGTCTGGCACGGGAACAAAGAACGAGAGTGGAGATTTGAGCGAGCTCCGAAGCGATTCGCAGACGGGGTTGACTCAAATCCCCACTCTCGACAAAGCAGAGTGGAGGACAACTGATGGCAATTGCCACCGAACGCCGAGCCGAGGTCAGCGTGACTATCGGCGGGCGCGAAATGACGTTCGAGACCGGAAAACTGGCGAAGCAGGCGGACGGCTCCGTCATCGTTCGCTCCGGCGACACGATGGTGCTCGCGACGGCGCAGGGACGGATGGAGCCGCGCGAGGGCGCGGACTTCTTCCCGCTCACCGTCGACGTCGAAGAGCGGATGTACGCGGCCGGAAAGATCCCCGGCGGCTTCTTCAAGCGTGAAGGGCGGCCGACCGAACGGGCCATCCTGACGGCACGCATGATCGACCGGCCGATCCGGCCACTATGGCCGAAGGGCTACAAGAACGAGACGCAGGTGATCTGCACGGTGCTGAGCGCCGATCTGATCACCGCGCACGACATTCTCTGCATCAACGGCGCGTCCGCCGCACTGATGCTCTCGCCGATGCCGTTCCTCGGCCCGGTCGGGGCCGTGCGCATCGCGATCATTGACGGCGAGCTCGTCGTGAATCCGACGCTTCCCGAAGTCGAGGAGCACAAGGAGCTCGACCTGATCGTCGTCGGCACACCCGACGCGCTCACGATGGTCGAGGCCGGCGCGAACCAGGTCTCCGAGGAGAAGCTCCTCGAGGCCCTCGATCTGGCGCACGACGAGATCAGAAAGCTGTGCGACGCGCAGATCGATCTCCAGCGTCAGGCCGGCAAGGCGAAGTGGCTCGACGACAGCGTGACGCAGGAAGTCGAGCAGGAGTTCGGCGACAAGATCCGCGAGCGGATCGGCTCCGACGGCCTGCGTGCTGCCGACCTCGTGATCGAAGAGGCGCTCGGCGAGCTGAGCATGGACTCGACCGAGGAGGACGTGCTCCGGCAGGTGCAGCGGAAGATGAGCCTGGCCGCACTGCTCGAGCGAATCCGGCTCGAGCTCGTCCTGCAGCCGGTACGCGAGCAGTTCGAGAGCGATCTGCGGGCGCTCACCGACGCGGAGCAGGACTCGAAGGAGCTCAAGTCGGCGAAGCGTCAGCTGCTCTTCGATCGCATCATCGACACGGTCAAGCTGCCGTTCCCGGTCGGCCCTTCGGCCGGCGACGGGGAGGCGCCCGTCGTGAAGGACTCGATCACGAAGAGCTACGTCAAGAAGTCGGCAGAGGCGGTGTACAAGGAGCTCGTGCGCCGCAAGATCGCAGTCGACAAGCACCGCCCCGACGGCCGAAGCCCCGAGGAGATCAGGCCGATCGAGTGCGAGGTGGGAGTCTCACCGCGTGTGCACGGCTCGGGCCTCTTCACGCGCGGCCAGACGCAGATCATGTCGCTGCTGACGCTCGGTACCGCGAAGGAAGGCCAGCGGATCGACGACCTCTCGCTCGAGAGCGACCGCCGCTTCATGCACCACTACAACTTCCCGCCCTACTCGGTCGGGGAAACCGGCTTCATGCGAGGCCCGAAGCGTCGTGACATCGGTCACGGTGCGCTCGCGCAGCGCTCGCTCGAGCCGGTGATCCCGCCGACGGACGAGTTCCCCTACACGATCCGCATCGTGTCCGAGACGCTCGAGTCGAACGGCTCGTCGTCGATGGGCTCGGTCTGCGGCTCGACGCTCGCGCTCATGGACGCGGGCGTGCCGATCAAGGCACCGGTGTCCGGCATCGCGATGGGTCTCGTCAAGGAGGGCGACGACTACGTCATCCTTACCGACATCCAGGGCGCCGAGGACCATCTCGGTGACATGGACTTCAAGGTCGCCGGTACCCGCGAGGGCATCACGGGCCTGCAGATGGACATCAAGATCACCGGCGTTACGCGGGAGATCATGCAGGCGGCGCTCGAGCAGGCCAAGCGGGCACGCGAGATCATCCTCGACAAGATGCTCGAGGCGATCCCGGAGGTGCGTACCGAGCTGAACGAGAACGCACCGCGCATCTCGACCGTGAAGATCGACCCCGAGAAGATCGGCATGGTGATCGGCAAGGGCGGCGAGACGATCCGCGGCCTCGAATCCGACCACGAAGTGCAGATCGACATCGAGGAGGATGGGACGATCCTCATCTACGCGACCGACGGACAGAAGGCCGCGTCGGCGATCGCAGCGGTCGAAGCCCTGACGAAGGAGCCGGAGGTCGGAGACGAGTTTCTCAATGCGAAGGTCGTCAAGACGACTCAGTTCGGCGCGTTCGTCGAGCTCAAGAAGGGAACGGACGGCTTGCTCCACGTCTCGAACGTGGGACCGGGCCGTGTCGGTCACATCGAGGACGTCATCAATCGCGGCGACATCCTCGACGTCCTCGTGCAGGAGGTCGACAAGGCTCGCGGCCGGATCGGCCTCAAGCTGATCCAGAAGCACGAGAACGGCAACACGGTCAGTCCCGAAGAGCTCATCGAGCGGGCGAAGGACGCCCCGCCGCGTGAGCCGAGCGAGGACCGCCCGCCGCGCGACGGCGATCGGCGCGGTGGTCGTGGCGGCCGCGGCGGTGGCGGCGGCGGCCGTGGGCGGGACCGCGAGCGCAGCTAGGCTCGGACCGACAAGCAGACGTAGCGAGGGCGGCCGAAGGCCGCCCTCGTCGTTTTTGGATGTTCCGTCTACGCGCGAACGCGGGTGACGGAGCCGGCGCGAAGTCGGCGCAGACGCACGAGGAAGACGCGGATCGGCGACGCTGACAGCAGCAGCCCGTCGAGGCCGTCGAACGTCAGTCCGTCAGCCCGACTTTGGTGTTCACGCTCGGGGGTCGGTGCTCAGAACGTGTTCGCGGCCGACTTCCACTCCCGGAGGCGCTGCGCGATGAGCTTGGCCCGCTCTTCCTCGCTCCCAGCCTCCAACACCTGAAGGTCTGAGGGGTCGGCTCGAAGGTAGACGCCGGAGGTTCTGGCGCTCAGCCCGGCGTCGCGGTCTGACCGTGTCGTCCAGTACCCGGTGGCGCGGTCGGTGCTCTCCACCCTGATCTCGCCGGTGCCTTCGAGCTGGGGGCGTCCGGTTGCATAGGCCGCTCGCCCCTCCAGAAGTAGAAGATCCCGGCGGGATCCCTGCGCTCCTTCGCGGCCTCGCTCCAATAGCGGGCCGACAAGGCGCCGTCCTCCTGCCAGGACCGGCCGTTCACGTTCAGGCCACCATCGCGGTCCCGCGAGATGCGCAGGAGGCTCACCGCCGAGGGCTCGTACTCGCTACGCGCGGTGAGAGAAAGCTGCCACCACAATCCTTCGACCGGACCGCGGCGCCCCTCGGTCTCGATCGCCTTGCGGACCTTCTGGTTGATCGCGCGAACCTCCGCCGGGCCGGCGGCGGGGTCGTAGCGGACGGAGGTCAGCCCGAGCAGGTCGGTCGGCAGCTTCGAATCGTTCGCGTGCAGGATGAACGTGCGCCGGATACCGAGCGCCCCGCCGAACAGACCGGCCTCGAACACCACGTTGTCGCGCGGCGACGCCTGACCGGACTGGGACGCATCCGTCGTCGTCCAGTCGTCCTGGGCGAACACGAACGCGGCGAAATCGACTTCCTGGGATAGCTCGACGAGCCGATCGAGGGTGGACCGCCCCGGGTTGAACGTGGTCGTCCAGGGCTCCACGTCGGCGACGTCCTCGAGCCCGCGCGCGATCGCGTCGAGCAGGTTGGCCTGCTGCCCCGACGAGCCGAGGAAGATGCGCGGCTTGTTCATGCGCGATTCACCTCTCGCTCAAGAGACGACGGCCAGCGTATCGACCACGTAAATCACCCGTAACGCGACGCCGCCGGTCACGTACGGCCGTCCGATCTCACCATCTGAAGGCAACAGGAATAACATGGCACAAAAGAAGAGGAGAGGAGGCACGATGACGAAGAGCGTTCGCGAGGCGATGACCGAGGATCCCCGCTCCATTGGGGCGTCGGCGTCGGTCGTCGAAGCCGCGCGCTTGATGCGAGAGCAGCACATCGGGTCGCTCCCGGTAACGGAGGACGAGCGGCTCGTCGGGATGATCACCGACCGGGACATCACGACGAGAGTGGTTGCCGAGAGTGCGGTCCCTGAGAGCACGTCAGTCGGGGACGTCTACTCTCGCGACCTCATCAGTGTCGAGCCCGGCAACGACCTCGACGATGCCCTCCAACTGATGGCCCGCCACAAGGTTCGTCGGCTCCCCGTTGTCGAGCACGGCAGACTCGTCGGCATGGTCGCGCAGGCTGACATCGCGCTCAAGGACAAAGAGAGAACCGGCGATCTCGTCGGGGCGATCTCCGAGCCTTCGGAGGAGGAGCGCAGGTAGCGTCCACCGCGGGGCGAACGCGATTCGCTTGCGGCGTGGGGCGAGCGTCGGCGGCGTGTCACGGCCACAATCGCCGGCGCCTCGTCGATGAGTTCATCATCGGTTGGCTAGGGTTGGGAGACCTTTCACTGCGATCGAGAGGAAGTCGGCATCTCGTCCATCTCCGAGCGGGAGAGCAGGGAGATCGAGGCGGCAAACGCCTCCGGCGCCACTCCGGTCGTCTTCATCCATGGCCTCTGGCTGCTGCCGAGCAGCTGGGCCAACTGGGCGGACCTCTTCAAGCAGGCCGGTTACGCGCCGCTGACGCCCGACTGGCCAGACGATCCGGCAACGATTGAAGAGGCCCGTGCGAACCCGGACGTCCTCGCCAAGAAGACCCTGAAGCAGGTCGCCGACCACACCACTGAGATCATCGATGCCTTGGACAAGAAGCCAGTTGTCATTGGGCACTCGACCGGCGGCTTGCTGGCGCAGATGCTCGCGGGCCGCGGCCTCGCGGCGGCAACGGTGGCGATCGACCCCGGGGTCTTCCGCGGCGTTCTGCCTCTGCCGGGCTCCGTGCTCAAAGGAGTAGGCCCGTTCCTGGTCAACCCGCGAACGCGCGGCCGCGCGATCACGCTCACGTTCGACCAGTTCAAGTACGGCTGGGCGAACGCGCTGGACGACAAGGAGGCGAAGGAGCTCTACGACACGTTCCACGTCGCCGGGTCCGGGATCGCTCTCGTTCAGATGGGCAACGCGAACCTCAATCCGTGGACGGAGTCGAAGGTGGATACGAAGAACCCGGACCGCGGCCCCCTGCTAATCCTCGACGGGGAGAAGGACCACACGGTTCCCTGGGCGATCGCCAACGCCTCCTACAAGCGGCAGAAGCGCAACTCGAGCGTCACGGAAATCAAGAAGATGCCCAACCGCGGACATTCGCTGACCATCGACCACGGCTGGCAGGACGTCGCGCAGACCACGCTCGACTTCGTCAAGCAGTTGGTCCCGGCCAAGCCGAGCTAGCCGGCCACTAGCCGCTTGTTCGCGAGAGTCGCGCGAAAGGCCACGGCAAGAATCGAACCGTTCGACGCGGCGCACTGGGCGGCCTGTTCACCATGGTGCGCGCGAGCCAGCATCGCCAGCGCGTAGCCCGGCGACCTTCTGCCTTCCACCCAGGCGTTGCCTAACCGCCCGGTCAGGAGCCCGTCAACGACGCTGCGCCGTCCCGGGAAACCGCGACCCCGAACCGAAATCGTCGACGCCGATCCCGAAAACCCGACGCCCCACCGCGGGTGGGCGGTCGCGCGGCTCCGCCTTAGGATGACGTCGTGCTTCGGTTGCAGCACGTCACCTTCTCCTGCGACGACCCGGGGCGGGTTTCGGAGTTCTGGGCGGCGCTCCTCGGGTACGAGCGGGCTGCTGCGGGGAGCAGCTGGCTTGCCACCGATCCCCGCGGCGAAGACGTGCGGCTGCTCTTCAACGAGATGCCCAAGTCCGAGACGATCGAGGTGCCGATCCATCTCGACCTCAACGTGCCGGACCGCGAGGCCGCGCTCGACCGCGTGCTTCAGCTCGGCGGCAGCCTGGTCGTGACGAAGTCGTTCGAAATCGGTGAGCTCGGAGACAGCACCACGATCATGCGCGACCCTGAAGGAAACGGTTTCTGCCTCGAGGATCCGCCGAACACCGAACACGCGCACATCTGGAACGTCACCTTTGCCTGTGCCGAGCCTCGAGAGCTGGGGCGATTCTGGGCGCTCGCGCTCGGCTGGCCCGACCAGGACATCGACGAATCCATTTTGCGGACCTTCCGTGACGCGGGCGTGGGCGAGCCTGACATCAGCGGCTTCCACCTGGTGAAAGCGCCGAACGGCAGCCGGCCTCGCTTCTACTTTCACCGGCGCGAGAAGTCCAGGCCCGAGTCGTACCCCATGCATCTCGACTTCGCCACGGACGATCGCGAGGCGGAGGTGGAACGGCTCCTGCAGGCCGGCGCTTCCGTCGTCGAGACGAAGCAAGGGACAAACGTGACGTTCACGATCATGCGCGATCCGGAGGGAAATCCCTTCTGCGTCGGCTAACCGGCGCAGCGCGAGACATGCTTCGGCTTCTCAACATCACGTTCTCCTGCAACGATCCCAAACGCCTCGCCGAGTTCTGGGCGACACTGCTCGACTACGAAGCCGCTTCCGCAGGCGACAGCTGGATCGCGACCGATCCACGCGGCGAAGGGACGCGCCTCCTCTTCAACCGAATGGAGAAGTCCGAGACCATCGAGGTGCCGATCCACGTCGACGTCAACGTTCCGGATCGAGAAGCGGAGCTCAACCGGATCCTCCAGCTCGGCGGCCAGTTCGTCGAGACGAGGTCCGACACCATCGGCGACTTCTCGGAGACGTGGACGGTGATGCGGGACCCGGAAGGAAACGGCTTCTGCATCCAGTCACCGCCGAAGACGCCGCCGCACCGCTACATCGGCAACGTCACGTTCTCCTGCGCGGAGCCGCGACAGCTCGGCGCGTTCTGGGCGGAGGCGCTCGGCTGGCCCGAGGAGGAAACCGACGAGGGCTTCCTGCAGCAGCTGCGTGACGCAGGTGTCGCCGAGCGGGAGCTCAGCGGTGTCTACGTCACCAGGCCGCCCAACGGCGGCAGACCGCGGTTCCTCTTTCAACGGCGGGAGAAGTCGCGGCCCGCGAGCTACCCGATCCACCTGGACCTCGGCACCGACGATCGGGAGGCGGAGGTCGAGCGGCTCGAACGGGCGGGCGCTTCGGTAGTCGAGACGAAGGAGGGCGCGAACCTCACCTTCACGATCCTGCGAGACCCCGAAGGGAACCCGTTCTGCGTCGGGTAGCCCGGTAAGTCAGCCCGGGAGGCGGCCGTCTCGCCCGGCCGGGATAATGCGCGGGTGCAGAAATACGTCCTCTCCGAGCTCGACTCGGGCGAGCGAGTCATCTCGGAACGGATCCCGAATGTCCGCTCGGTCGCCCTCGGCTTCTGGATCGGCGCCGGCTCGCGGGACGAGACCGAGGCCAAGGCCGGCGCCTCGCATTTCATCGAGCATCTCCTCTTCAAGGGCTCACACGCTTACACGGCCCAGCAGATCGCCGAGATCTTCGACGGCCTCGGCGGCGAGCTGAACGCCGCGACCTCGAGGGAGCACACGATGGTCTACGCGCGCGTCCCCGACGGGCACGTGCAGACCGCGCTCGATGTCATGACGGACATGGTGTTCGCCCCGAGCTTCGGCGACCTCGACTCGGAGCGCGCGGTGGTGCTCGAGGAGATCGCGATGTACGAGGACACGCCGCAGGAGCTCGTGCACGACCTCTTCTCGGAAGCGGTCTTCGGACGCCACGCTCTCGGGCGGCCGGTGATCGGGACCGCCGACGTCATCTCGTCGGTGACGAAGCGCGTCCTCTCGACCTATCACCGGCAGATGTACGCCGGGGGGAACGTCGTCATCGCCGCCGCCGGCAACATCGAGCACAACAAGTTCCTCCGCATGCTGCAGCGAGCGCAGAGCCAACAGCGACCGCCGGCGGGAGGGCCACGCGTACGCCGGCCACTCGTCAAGGCACCGCCGCCCGGCTTTCGCTTCGCCAAGAAGGACACCGAGCAGTACCACGTCTGCCTGGGTGCACCCGGAATCGCGCGCTCCGATCGCCGTCGCTTCGCTGCTTCGATCCTCGATGCGATCCTCGGCGGCTCTGCATCGTCGCGGCTCTTCCAGGAGATCCGCGAGAAGCGTGGCATGGCCTACTCCGTCTACTCGTTCGCTTCGCAGTACACCGACACCGGACTGGTCGGGATCTACGTCGGCACTCGAGCCGAGAACCTCGGGCCATGTCTCGACATCGCGGCCGAGCAGTTGGCGGACATCGCCGCCGGCAACCTTCGAAACGAAGAGATCGCCCGCGCAAAGGAGAATCTCAAAGGACGGATCATGCTCTCGATGGAGTCGACGGCGAACCGGATGAGCAGGCTCGGGAAGTCGCTCATCACCGACAGCGAGCTGCTCTCCTTCGACCGGATCATCGCGGAGCTCGAGGCGGTCGAGGCGGACGAGGTCGCAGAGCTCGCCGGGCTTCTGTTCACGCCCGAGAAGCTGTCGATCTCCGGCATCGGCCCCAGCGAGCGCGTCTTTCGTAGCGCGGCACGGCGAATCAACCCGGGCGTCCTTGCCCGGGCAGCGTGAATATCCGCGAAAAATGCTGCGCATTTTCCGCGGGCCGGGTTACTACCATCGCTTCGCTCGGTAGATGAAGGTCACCCTCTACGGGCGGAGTGGCAAAGTCGGTCAGGTTCTCGCCCCGGCCCTGGAGCAGGCCGGCCACGAGCTCGTCGACCTCGACGCGGCCGAGGCGATGATCGACTTCACGACGCCCGACACAGTCGAGTCGAACGTGGGTGCCGCGCTCGAGCGAGGAGTCCCGTGCGTGATCGGCACGTCGAGCTTCGACGAGAGCAAGATCGACGCACTCGCGCGGGAGCGGGGGCTCGCCTGCTTCCACGCGCCGAACTTTGCGCTCGGCGCGGTGCTGATGATGCGCTTCGCGGAAGAGGCTGCGCGACACATGCCGCGTGCCGAGATCATCGAGCTGCACAACGAAGCCAAGAAGGACGCTCCGTCCGGAACGGCGAAAGCGACGGCGCGTCTGATCGGCGGAGACCCGATCATTCACTCCGTGCGCCTGCCGGGGCTCGTCGCGCATCAGGAAGTGCTCTTCGGCGGCGACGGCCAGCTCCTGACGATCCGCCACGACACCCTCTCACGGGAGGCGTTCGTTCCGGGCGTTCTCCTTGCCCTCGAGCGGCTCGACACGCTGCCGCCCGGGCTGACCGTCGGACTGGACACGCTGCTCTGACGATCTCCCGTGCGACCGCCGCAGACCTGACGGAGCTTCTGCCGCTCGTCCGTGCGTATTGCGACTTCTACGAGGTCTCACCGGCCGACGAGGACCTCGTTACCGTCTCGCAGGCGCTGATTGCAGACCCGGACCGGGAAGGCATCCAGCTGATCGCACGCAACGACGCAGGCACGGCGGTCGGCTTCGCCACGGTCTACTGGAGCTGGGACACGCTGAGCGCCGCGCGCGTGGGGATCATGCACGACCTTTTCGTTCAGCCAGACACGCGTGGAACGGGCGTTGCCGATCAGCTGATCACTGCGTGTCTGGACGAGTGCCGGCAGCACGGCGCGGCGAGGCTCGGCTGGCAGACGGCTCACGACAACGCGCGCGCACAGCGCGTCTACGAGCGGGTCGGCGCCACGCGCGAGGAATGGGTCGACTACTGGCTCAGTGTGCGGCCGTAACGCCGACCGGTCCGTTCGAGCCCGAGGCTTTCGTAGAACGCGTGCGCATCGTCCCGGCGTTCCGCGGTCGTCACGAAGAAGATGCCGCAACCCCGCGCCGTCGCCTCCTCCTCGACCGCTTCGACCAGCAGCCGGCCGATGCCCCGGCCGCGGTGCGACTCCGCGACGACGAGCGCACCGAGCTTGCCGGCCGGGCGTTCGTGCTCGATCGTCGGGGAGACGTGCAGGTGGGCGAGACCGACCACCTCCTCGTCCGCTTCGGCGACGACAACCCGGTCGCCGACGATCACGAGCCGCTCCAGACGTGAGGTAACAGCGGCCCCCGTTGCGGGATAGCCGAGCTCCGCGAGCAGCTCTGCGATCGCAGCGGCATCGGCGGCCCGCGCGTCTCTGATCGTCGGTGGCACGCGAGTAGACTAGTGGCCGTGCTGGGCGAGGTTCTGACTGCGATCGTCACGCCATTCAAGGACGACGGCGCGATCGACTACGACTGCTTCCGCGAACTTGCGCAGCACCTGGTCGAGAACGGCTCCGACGGGATCGTCGTCGCGGGCACCACAGGGGAGAGCCCGACCCTCTCCGACGACGAGCGACTCGAGCTCTTCCGCGTCGCGGTCGACGCGCTCGGTGAGACCGCGACGGTGGTCGCCGGAACGGGGACGTACTCGACTGCACATTCGATCCACCTGACCCGCGCAGCGCACGAGATCGGCGTCGACGGCTTCCTCGTCGTGACGCCGTACTACAACAAGCCGCCGCAGCGTGGAATCGTCGAGCACTTCAAGGCGATCGCGGCCGAGAGCGACCGCCCGATCGTCGTCTACAACATTCCCGGTCGTGTCGCCATCAACATCGAGCCGGAAACGATCATCGAACTGGCGGAGATCCCGACAGTGAAGGCCGTCAAGCAGGCGAACGACGACCTTGCGCAGGCGAAACGGATCGTCGACGAGTCAGGTCTCGACCTCTACGCCGGCGACGACAACCTCATCTACCCGTTCCTCGAGCTCGGCAGCATCGGCGGCGTCTGCGTGCACACACATGTGGTCGGGCCGCGCGTGAAGGCGATGGTCACTGCCTATCGCGAAGGTGATGCGGATGAAGCCAACCGCATCGATGCCGAGCTCGCTCCGTCGTACGAACTGCTCAAGGTGCAGGGAAATCCCATCGCGATCAAGGCCGCGCTGAACCTGCTAGGCCACGAGGTGGGTGGTCTGCGCCTACCGCTCGTCCCGGCGAACGAGAGCGAGATCGCGGCCGTTCGAGCCTGTCTCGAGCAGCTCGGAATCATGACTCCCGTCACCGCCTAGTCCCGGCCGGTCCGCCAGGGCCAGCCCGAGCTCGTCGAGCGAGTCGAGGAGCGCGAGCTCCACGTGACGCGGCGGCAGCTTCGGCGCCGCAACGACGAGGAAGCCGACGAGCGCGCTGTTGTCGCGGCGGAGCGGCAGGGCCGCGACGATCCCGTCCCGTCCGAGCTCGATACCCGCCGCAACGATGGCATCGCGCCCGGATTCGGCCTCGCGCACGAGCCAGCCGGTCAGCGTTCCGACGGAAGGAGGGTCGTCACCGCGAGCGTGCTCGACGGTCCCGCCGAGCCCGTCTTCGTCCCAGGACACGAGCCCGATCCAATCGTGCTTCCACGCCCGTCCGACGGTGTCGGCCAGACGTGCGAACGCGCGTTCACGCTCGTCGCCCGTGCCAAACGCACGATGCAACGCAGCGGCGACCCGCTCTGCACGCACCTGCATGAGTGCGCGCAGGGCCAGCCCCATGAGAGCGATGGCGCCGCCCGCAACCGCGAGCCAGTTCTGCGCAAATCCGAGACCTGCGAGCGCGACCACCACGCCGCCGAACGCGAGCAGCTCGGGTCGTTCCTTCAGCTCTCCTGGACCGGCGAGGTCGATCACGTACTGCGTCGAAGCAGCGCGGAGCTCGTCCAGCTCGGCGGCCGACAACACGGTCGAGGGGTCGACGCCACGCTGGACCGCGACAAAGGCTCGAGCGACCGTGGGGTGAAACTGCGTCCCGGCATTGCGCTCGATCTCCGTCAGGGCTGCCTCGTGCGAGAGCCCTGCGCGGTAGGGGCGGTCCGTCGTCATCGCGTCGAAGCTGTCAGCGACGATCAGGAAGTGCGACGCGAGCGGGAGATCGTCGCCGCCGACGCCGTAGTAGCCCGCGCCGTCCATGCGCTCGTGGTGAAGCTCGACCGCGCGCGCCTGCGCCGACACGAACTCGAACCGTTGCAGCAGTCGAGCGGAAAGGCGGGGATGGCGCCGCATCGCAGCCCACTCGGCGCCGTCCAGGGTTCCCTGCTTGCGCAGGAGCGAAGCGTCGACCGCCACCTTGCCGAGATCGTGCAGGCGACCCGCCCAGCGCAACCGGTCGATCTCGGAGTAAGGGAGCTGCAGGGCGCGCGCGAGACCGTCGACGTAACCGGCGACGCGTAGCGAGTGACGGTAGGTCGACGGGTCGCGCTCGTCGACGATGTTCGCAAACGTCTCGAGCGCCCGAAGGGTCTCCCGCTGGAGGCTCTTCAATCGCTGCTGCACCTGCTGCACCGCAATCGCGACCGGGACGAGCAGGACGACGTTCCAGGGATGGCCGATCGCCAGCAGAGCGAGCGTCGCTCCGAGGCCCACCTCGCCGGCGCTCGCCACGAGTCGCGGGTCGAAGGTCTCGTGACGGCGGACGACGTCGAGGAGGAGCGTGCGGACGGTGAGGTAGGCGAGGCCGAGCGCGACGACGGCGATGAGATCGTCCAGCAGACGCAGGCTGCCGGTCTCGCCGCCGGCGAGGCCGAACGCGAGCCCGCCTGCGCAGGCGGCGATCGCCGTGGCGCTCGCATCGAAGACCATGCCCCGCACGGGCAGGCCGCGAAAGAGAGCAACCGCGAAGACGCCGGCGGCCGCGACGAGTGCGCCCGCCCAGGGCCCGAGGACGATCAGAGCACCGACCTGGATCGCGGCGGCAAGCCGGAAGCGCTCCCACTGCATCGGCTCGCGCGAGCGCTCGCGGTCCGACTCCTCGAACAGCTCCACGAGGATGACCCCCGCCAGGAAGAGGGCGAACGCCGTGTGGGCGACATCGGACAGCTTGGCGAGCGAGATCGCGAGCACGGCCAGGCCGAGCCCGATCGTGGCCAGGAATGAGCGAGACGGCCGCATCCCACCCTTATCGGTCGGAATGACCTACCCGCTTAGACGCGCCGATTCCGAAGGGCTCGGAGCGTCAGTTGGTCCGCAGCTGTGGGTGAGACGGCCGGCCGGCAGAGCCGCCCGGCCTTTTAACGGCGCCGCCGAGTCGGCGCCTTAGACTGGGCCCATGGCTGACAGCTGCAGGATCATCGCCCTCGGGGGCCTGGGCGAGGTCGGGAAGAACATGACCGTCTACGAGTGCGATGGCTCGATCGTCGTCGTCGATGCCGGGCTCGCCTTCCCGCGGGACGAGCACCTCGGTGTCGACCTCGTCCTCCCGGACTTCGGCTACCTGCGGGATCACGCCGACCAGATCAGGGCGGTCGTTCTCACGCACGGCCACGAGGATCATGTCGGCTCCCTGCCGTACCTCATGCGCGACGTGCCGATTCCCGAGGTGTGGGCCACGCGCCTCACGCTCGGCCTGGTGAAGTCGAAGCTCGACGAGCACGGCCTGCTTCGTGCCGCGGAGCTTCGCGAGGTGCACCCGGACGACCCGCCCCGAGAGATCGGGCCCTTCCGCATCTCGTTCATCCGCATGGCGCACTCCATTCCGGACTCCGTCGCGATCGTGCTCGAGACGCCCGCGGGCCGGATCGTGCACACCGGCGACTACAAGCTCGACCACACCCCGGTCGACGGTCTCAAGACGGACGTCGGCCGCCTCGCCGAGGTCGGGAACCTTGGCGTCGACCTGATGCTCGGCGACTCGACGAACGCGGAGCGTCCCGGCTTCACGCCGTCCGAGCGAATCGTCGGCGAGGCCTTCCGGCAGATTTTCCCGCTCCGGCAAGGCCGGATCCTCGTCTCGTCCTTTGCCTCGAACGTCCACCGCATGCAACAGGCCGTCGACGTCGCGGTCGAGCTGAACCGCAAGGTCTGCATCGTCGGGCGCTCGATGCGGAAGAACGCGAACATCGCCCGCAACCTGGGCTACATGGACGTGCCCGAAGGGGTGCTCGTGCGGCCCGTCGACCTCGACGAGCTCCAGCCGCATGAGCAGCTCATCCTCTGCACGGGCAGCCAGGGAGAGCCGCTCTCCGCGCTGACACGGATCGCTTACAACGACCATCCCGCCATTCATGTCGAGCGCGGCGACACGGTCATCATCTCGGCGAAGCCCGTCCCCGGCAACGAGCTGCGAGTGCACGACACCATCAACCAGCTCGCGAAGACCGGGGCGGAGGTCCTGCACCAAGAGATCGCCCCCGTTCACGTATCGGGTCATGCCTGCTCGGAGGAGCTCCGCACCCTTTTGGCCCTGTTGCGACCCAGAGCGGTGATGCCCGTGCACGGCGAGTTCCGCATGCTGGCAGCGCATGCTCAACTTGCACGCGAAGCGGGAGTGCCCGCGGCGAACATCATCCTCGCCGAGAACGGGACGGTGGTCGAGCTGTCACGCGACGGCGTCAAGGTGATCGACGAGGTCCAGACCGGCATGTCCTTCGTGGACGGGCTCGGTGTGGGCGACGTGCACGACGTCGCGCTTCGAGACCGCCGGCGGCTGTCGGAAGACGGCGTCCTGATCGTCGTCGCGACGATCGCGGCGGCGACGAACGGCAGCTCGGCCGGACCCACTGAGCTGATCGCCCGTGGGTTCGGCGACGATTCCGGTGAGCTGCTGGACGAGCTGAAAGAGGAAGCCGACAAAGTCCTCGAGGGCCTCTTGCGCAACGAGATCATCGAGATCAAGCTCATACAGGAGCATTTGCACGATGAGCTCGGACAACTCGTCTACGACCGCACCCACCGCAGGCCGATGATCCTCCCGGTCGTGGTAGAGGTCTAGTCATGGCCACCATTCGCGCCAGGGAGCCCGGTTGGGCCGACGTACTGGAAGACCACGCCGCGCAGTGGGCGACGGCGCGACGGCTCGTCAGCCAGCTCGGCGCGTGCGAGGCCGCGGCGCTCGCGTTCTGTCGCCTGCTCGAGCGCTGGGCGCGCGGGGACGCCTATCCGTCGACGGCAGGGGCGCGCGACGCTGCGCTGCGTCATGCGGCCGACCGCATCGAAACCGCGCTGACCGGGCTCGACCATCCACTCGACCGGTATCTGCTCGAGCTCGAGTCCGACCACGCCGAAGGCCGGTCCTGGTACGGCGGGCCTGGTGCGGGCGAGCTGCTCGAGTGGGAGCCGGTGCTGAAACGGGCCGGGGTCACCGCGAACCCGACGCGCGTCGCGCAGGCGTACCTCGAGCTCGCGGTGCTCGTCCGGGCGCTGCAGGGCCTTGCAGACATGGCCCGGATCGACGCCGTGCCGGACCGCTCGTCGCTCTGGGCCGGTCTCTTCGACCTGCGCGAGAACCTCGAGCGCGCCTCGGTCGACCTGCGCGCACTTGCTGCCTGAGCTAACCGTCGTCGGGTCGATCAACCTCGACCTCGTCGCACGGGTCGAAGCGCTCCCGCGACCGGGCGAGACGGTGAGCGGCGCAACGCTTGAACGGATACCGGGCGGCAAGGGAGCGAATCAGGCGGTCGCCGCAGCCAGGCTCGACGCCGACGTTCGCATGGTCGGCTGCGTGGGCAGGGACGCGAATGCCGGCGATGCGCTGGCCGGTCTCCGCGAAGCCGGCGTCGCCCTGGACGTCGAAGAAGTAGGCGCGCCGACGGGGGTCGCGATCATTCTCGTGGGCGACGACGGCGAGAACGTGATCGTCGTCGTCCCCGGTGCGAACGCACTCGTGGGCGGGTTCTCCGCTGCGGGCAACGTGCTCTGCCAGCTCGAGATTCCCGACGAGGCGGTCCGGGAAGCGCGCGCCCAGGCGGGATGGTTGTGCGTCAACGCCGCCCCTGCACGACCGCTCGTCGTCGACGCGGACCTCGTGGTCGTCAATCGCTACGAGGCCGAGGTCGTCGGCGACCAGCCGCTGATCGCGCTGACCCTCGGGGAGGAGGGAGCGGTACTGCTCGAGCACGGGAAGGAAGTCACAAGGGCGAAGCCGCCGCACGTCGAGGCCGTCGACGGAACTGGCGCAGGCGACGCCTTCACCGCGTGCCTCGTCGTCTCACTGCTCGAGGGCCGCGATCCCGAGGAGGCGCTCCGCCGCGCGTGCGCGGCCGGTGCCCTCGCCGCTTCCCGCTTCGGTGCGCAGCCGTCACTGCCGACCGCTGCCGAGGTAGACGCAATACTGCGCGCGTGACGACGCCGATCCTCATCGACTGCGACCCGGGGCACGACGACGCGATCGCGCTGCTGCTGGCACTCGCCTCGCCGGAGGTCGAGCTGCTCGGCGTCACGAGCGTCGCAGGCAACCAGACGCTCGACAAGACGACGGCGAATGCGCTCCGAGTGCTCGAGTTCGTCGGACGAGGAGATGTCCCTGTTGCCGCAGGCGCGGACCGGCCGCTCGTACGTGAGCAGTTCGTCGCCGCCTACGTCCACGGCGAGACTGGTCTCGACGGTCCCGATCTGCCGCCGCCCCAGGGCAAGCCGGTGGACCAGCACGCCGTCGAGTTCCTCGCAGAGACGATCCGCAACTCCGACCGGCCGGTCACGCTGATCCCGGTCGGGCCGCTGACGAACGTCGCGCTGCTGCTCGCCCTCCATCCAGATGCACGGCCCGAGCGCATCGTCCTGATGGGCGGCGCGATCGCAGAGGGGAACGTCACGCCCGCGGCCGAGTTCAACATCTGGTGCGATCCCGAAGCCGCCGCCCGGGTCTTCGCGAGCGACATCGACGTGACGATGATCGGGCTCGACGTCACGCACAAAGCGCTCTTCACGCAGGCGCACATCGGCCGGCTCGCCGGCCGGGTGGGGGAGATGGTCACGGAATTGCTGCGCTTCTACGACACGTTCCACCGCAGCGTCTACAACTTCGACGGCTCGCCGATCCACGACGCGCTCGCCGTGGCGCATGTGTTGAATCCCGAGCTCGTCGCAACGTTGAAGCGCAACGTCGAGATCGATACCGAGTCGGAGCTCTGTCGCGGCCGCACCGTCGTCGACCTGTGGCAGCGCACCGATCGGGAACCGAACGCGCTGGTCGGTGTCGAGGTCGACTCGGACGGCTTCCTAGAGCTGCTCGTCGAGCGGATCAACTCACTGCAGTGAGCCTCGTCTTCGCCGCGATCGCGCCGCACGGGACACTCCCCGAAGCGCCGGTGCCCGGAGCGGACAAGACACACGAAGCACTCGCCGAGCTCGGGCGCCGGTTCGACGCGGCGGCACCCGAGGCGACGATCGTCATGACGCCGCACAACGTCCACGTCGAGGGCCACTTCGCAGTCGTGCTGGCGGGGACGGTCGCGGGCTCGCTGGCCGAGTTCGACGCGCCGGAGGTGACGCTCTCGTGCCCGGTGGACGTCGAGCTCGCGGCCGAAGCGGTCGTGGCGCTGCATGACGACGGCCTACCGGTCGTCGGCGCGAGCTTCGGCCCGAACGATCCTTCGGCCGCCACAGCGCCGCTCGACTGGGGAGCACTGATCCCGCTGTGGTTCATGGGCGGACGCACCAAGCCGCAGGTGCCGGCGGTCCTGGTCAGCCCCGCGCGTGATCTCTCTCTCCCGGACCACGTCCGCGCGGGCCAGGCGCTCGCTCGGGCGGCCGACGCCTCGGGAAAGCGAGTCGCGCTGATCGCGAGCGCCGATCACGGGCACGCTCATGACGCCGAAGGGCCCTACGGCTTCGATCCCGCCGCCGGCGAGTACGACGACCTCATCGTCCGCTTCGTCCAGGAGGACCGTCTCGACGGCGTCGTGGGGCTCGACCCGGCCTTCGTGGACGCCGCGAAGGCGGACAGCTGGTGGCAGTTGGCAATGCTCCACGGAGCACTGGGAACGGCGTGGACGGGAACCTTTCTCTCTTACGAAGCATCAACCTATTTCGGGATGCTTTGCGCCGCCTATGCACCTAATTAAAGACAGGGGCTATCCAGGCCGAAACCAGCCTGGTAATGCCATCCAGTGGAGAATTGCGGCTGCGTACGTTCACCCTGGCGCTGATTGCGCTCGGCGGAATCTGGATCGCTCTCGTGATCCAGCGAGGCCACCACGCCCCGGCGGCGTCGTTCGCGGCTGGACCGCGGCCCGCTGACGTCGCTCCGCCAAGGCTCGTCCGGGTAAAGGGTCTCAATCGTCCGGTCGCCGCGAGCCCCGTCGCGAACGTCGCACCGCGCGTCAAGCCGTTCACGCGGGTGCCGACGAAACAGACCCCCGACGTCCAGATCCTCGCCGCCTCGGCGAAGTCCGCTCCGAAGGTGAAGCCGGCGAAGGCGCCCGCCCTCGAGGTCGTCCCGCAGACCGGCCGCTCCTATGCCGAGACGGCTACTCCGCCGCTCGAAACCCTGGCGATCTCCGACGCACAGGTCGTCGCCGTCACTTCGTCGAGCGCGAGCATCACGTGGAAGACGAACCTGCCCGCCCAGACGCAGGCCGCATTCGGCCTCGACGCGCCGACGATCTGGTCGCAGCCGAGCGCCGACAGCCTCGTCGACCACCAGACCGTTCTGACCGGCCTCGAGTTCTCGACGACCTACCAGGTCTACCTGCACGCGGTCGACGAGTGGAACAGGGCGCAGACGTCGACGGTGTCGATCACGACTCAGCCGATGGGAAGCCGAAGCGTCGCCACGACGAATGGTGGCCAGATCGTCGTCGACGACCGGCCTTTCTTCCCGACGGCGGTGTGGGCCCAGTGCTCCGACGGGTTCGGGAGCAGCATCGACGACGGCATCAACCTCTTCATGGGCGAGGGCTGCAGTAAGGACGACACCGACCTTCCGTCACGGCTCGACGGCCGCGCTTACTCGATCGTGAACGCGGACAACGCCGGTGCCGACGGCCAGGGTGTGATCGGCTGGTACTACCCCGACGAGTGGGATGCGTTCCTGCAGAGCACCGTCACGCGCCGGGAGCTCGACAAGAGCATTCCGCCTGCGCGTCCGGGCCGCATCAGCTTCCTCACGCTGACGAACCACTTCTACAGCCTCGCGACTCCGCTGCCGCAAGGGAAAGGGATGTATCCGCTCCTGATGTCGATCCCCGACGTCGTCGGCTTCGATCTCTATCCGTTGCAGGTGTGGTGCCGGCCGGCGTTCGGCGACGTGATGGACGCGCAGCGCGAGCTGCACACGACGTCCGGCGGCAAGCCGACGTTCCAGTGGATCGAAGCGGCGCCGATGGAGCAACGGTGCAAGGAGGAGAAGCAGCTCGATCCGACGCCCGCGACGGTGCGAGCCGAGACGTGGCTCTCCATTGCGGGAGGGGCAGCGGCGATCGGCTACTTCCCGAACCGCTGGTCGGGGCCGATCGGCGACGAAATCGCCCGCACGAACCACGAGATCAAGGCACTGAGCCAGGCGCTTCTCGCCCCGGCCGCGAACGCAACGTCGGATGTCCCCGCGGTACGTGTGTCGGCAAGGATCCTGAACGGCGCGACCTACGTCATCGCCGTCAACACGACCGAGTCGACCCTCCAGGCGAAGTTCACGGTCGACGGCATCGCAGGCCGCTCGCCCGTCGTCTTCGGAGGCGGCCAGGTCGTCGGAGCCGACGACCAGGGCTTCACCGACAACTTCGGCCCACTCGCCGCCCGCGTCTACATCATCCCGCCAGCCGGCTGGTAACAGGAAGCGGAGCGTCCGTGGCGAAGTCGCCGCCATGGCGCCTCGTCGGAAGCAGAAACGCACCCTGAAACCGCGCCTGCCGGCGCGCGTTCGCACGAAGAAGCGCAAGAGCAAGACGAAGAACGCGCAACATCCCGAGCTGATCGGCCTCGGGCTGCTCGCGCTCGGAATCTTTCTCTCGTCGGTCCTCTACCTGGGCTGGAGCGGCGGCATGGCGGGGGCCTGGATCGTCGACGGGTTCACCGCGACGATCGGGGCCGCTGCTTACGTCGCGCCGATCGCCTTCCTCGTCGTCGGCGCGCTGATGGTGGCGCGCAGCTCGATCGTGGACGTGAAGCCCTTCCGTACCGGACTCGCCGTCACGACCTTCGGCCTGCTCGCGGCGCTCGGCGCTAGCCACGGCGGGGCGACGGGTCGCGGCCTCGAGGGAATCTTCGGCCTGCTCGTCGGCTCGACCGGCACGACGATCGTCGGCGTGCTCGCGCTCGTGATCGGAGCACTGCTCCTCTCGGGCGCCTCGGCCGGCGCGCTCGTACGGCGCTCGGGGCATGCCGTGCGGCGTGCACACGATCGTGCCCGGCGCGCCCGGCCTGATGACGACCACGTCGAGCCGGCGACCGTCATCCCGTTGCGCTCACTCGAACCGCCGGTGGACGTCGTGCACGACTTCCCGGACGTCGTGGGGGAGAATCAGCCCTCGCCGCTCCTGATCGAGCCGGTCTCGACCGAGGATCCCGACCAGCCGAGCCTCTTCGACGTCGGCGAGATCGAGGCCCACGAGGAGTACACGCTGCCGGACCGGGCGATCCTCCGCCGCTCCTCGACCGCCAACGAGGTCTCGAGCGACGTAGCCGAGCGCACTGCCGCGACGCTCGTCCAGACTCTGAAGCACTTCGGCATCGACGCGAACATCGTCGGCCAGATCTCGGGGCCGCGCGTGACGCGCTACGAGCTGCAGCTCGCACCCGGCACGAAGGTCTCGAAGGTCGCAGCTCTCAAGGACGACCTTTCGTACGCCCTGGCGACGACCGAGATCCGCATCCTTGCTCCGATTCCCGGCAAGCAGGCAGTCGGCGTCGAGGTCCCCAATCTCTCGCCGAACCTCGTGACCCTCGGCGACATCTTCGACGACCTGCCGGCGACAGCGAGCCCGCTCGCGGTCTGGCTCGGCAAAGACATCTCGGGATCGGCCGTCTGGACGGACCTCGCGCGCATGCCGCACCTGCTCATCGCCGGCACGACGGGATCGGGCAAGTCCGGCTGCATCAACGCGTTGCTCACGTCGGTGCTGCTCCGCTCCACACCGGACGAGGTGCGCATGATCCTCATCGACCCGAAGCGAATCGAGCTCGGTTTCTACGAGTCGATCCCGCACCTGCTCGCTCCCGTCGTGACGAGCCCGAAGCAGGCCGCAGCCGCACTCGCGAACGTCGTCGCCGAGATGGAACGCCGCTACGAGAAGCTGTCCATCCTGCGCGCGCGCAACCTGCCCGAGGCGAACCGCACGCTTCGCCAGCGTGGGGAGCAGGCGCTCCCGTATCTCCTGATCGTGATCGACGAGCTCGCAGACCTGATGATGATCTCGCCGCAGGCCGTGGAAGACGCGGTCATCCGGCTTGCGCAGAAGTCGCGCGCGGTCGGCATCCATCTCGTGCTCGCGACGCAGCGCCCCTCCGTGGACGTCATCACCGGGATGATCAAGGCGAACGTCCCCTCACGCATCGCCTTCGCGGTCTCCTCGCAGACCGATTCACGGGTCATCCTCGACCAGGCCGGCGCGGAGAGCCTGCTCGGCCAGGGCGACATGCTCTTCAAGCCGCTCGGGACCTCGCGCTTGCAGCGTGTGCAGGGCGCCTACGTCTCCGAAGAGGAGATCGCGCTCGTCGTCAGCCAGTGCGGCCAGCAGCGCGAGCAGGAGCTCGACGAGTCGCTGCTCGAGCTGCCTGAGGTCTTCGCGGAAGACGTCGATGCCGCTGAGGGCGAGTTCGACCCGGACGAGGATCCGCTGCTCGAGAAGGCGATCGAGATCGTCGTCCAGACGCAGACCGCGTCGGTGTCCCTGATCCAGCGGCGGCTAAGAGTGGGCTACACCCGTGCGGGCCGCCTGATCGACATGCTGGAGCGGCGCGGGATCATCTCGGGCTACGAAGGCTCGAAGCCTCGACGCGTGCTCGTCGAGGACACCGAGCACATCGCGCTCTAAGACACGGGCAGGCCGTCAGTTCCTGGCGAGCCTGAGTCCCTCGAGCCCCCAGATGACAAACGCGCCGGTTCGCCGCGGCTCCTCGGCGAGCTGGAAGTCGGGCCACCAACGCCGTAGCGCATCGAGGCTCGCCGCCAGCTCGACGCGCGCGAGCGGCGCTCCGATGCAGACGTGGATGCCGCCGCCGAACCCGATGTGTTGCGCGGCGTTAACCCGGGCGACGTCGAACACGTCCGGCCGCTCGAAGACACGCGGATCGCGGTTCGCCGATCCGAACAGCAGCGCAACCCTCGCGCCGCGGGGGATCGGCACGTCGCCGATCGCAAAGTCGTCCGTCAGGACCCAGCGTTCGAAGAGCTGGAGAGGAGGATCGAACCTGATCAGCTCTTCGCTCGCCGCCTCGGGCGAGACGTCACCGTCGACGACGCGCCGCCACTCGTGCGGATTGCGCGCAAAAGCGAGCGTGCCGTTCCCGAGTGTGTTGACCGTCGCTTCGTGCCCCGCGTTGAGCAGGACGATGACGGTGCTGACGATCTCGTCGTCCGACAGGCGTGCACCCTCGACTCGCGCCTCGACGAGCGCCGAGACCATGTCCTCGCGCGGTTCCGCGCGCCGCTCGCCGATCAACTCGCGGACGTACTCCTGGAACTCGGCCGCGGCATCGTTCGCCGAGGTTGCCGCTTCGTCCGGAACGTCGAACTCGTACATCTTCACCATGCGGTGCGACCAGTCGAGCAGGTCGCGCTGACGATCGAGCGGAACGCCGAGCATCCTGCAGATGACGGCGATCGAGTACGGCTGCGCGTAGTCGTAGAGGAGCTCCATCTCACCCGCTTCGGCGAGCGGCTGAAGCAACTCGCGGGCAAGCTCGTGGGCAGGCTCGCGCAACGCCTCGACGCTGCGCGGCGTGAAGGCTGCGGCGACCAGCTTCCGCAGGCGGGTGTGATCGGGAGGCTCGAGCCAGAGGAGACTCCAACGCTCGGAATCCCAGAAGGCCTGCCAGCGCGAATCGAGCGGCGGAACACCGATCTCCTCGGGTTCCAGAACGTGCCGGAAGTTGCGACCGAGCCGCTTGTCCCGGAGGCAGCTGCGGACGTCTTCGTGCCGGGTCACGAACCATCGCTCCCGCTTCGGCTCGTAGAAGACGCGGCTGTCCTCCCGCACCCGGTTCAGCACCGGGTAGGGATCCGTGAGAAAGCCTGGATCCGAGGGGTCGAAAGAAATTGTTTGGGTTCCCGCCAGGGGCCTAACCATACGGCTCACGCGGCCGTCTTACTTCCCTGGCAGAGGGCGGCAGGCGTTAGCATCGCCCCTGATGAATAGGTGGGTCTCTAGGAGGAGGAGAGTTTTGAGCAAGCATCGACTGGTGCCGTTCGGACTGGCAGCCTTTGTCGCCGTCGTTCTCATGGCGGTGGGCTTCGCAGCGAGCGGTGCTGCGGCACCCCAGGCGACGTTCAAGGCTGGGCTGGTCAGCGACGTCGGCCGTTTCAACGACAAGGGGTTCAACCAGAATCAGCTGACGGGAATGAAGAAGGCGGCCAAGGTGCTGAAGATCCAGTACCGCGCCGTCGAGTCCCGTTCCGCGGGTGACTACCTGCCGAACATGGCGTCGCTCGCGAGGAGTGGCTACAACATCGTGATCTCGGCGGGCTTCCTGCTCGCGGATGCGACCGAGGACGTGGCCGACCAGTTCCCGAACACGAAGTTCGCGATCACCGACATGTCGGTCGCCGGGTTCAAGCGCAAGCACTCGAACATCGAGGGCCTGACGTACGCGACGCAGCAGAACAGCTACCTGATCGGCTGCCTCGCGGCACACGTCGCGGCCGCGCGCGGCAAGAAGAACATCAGCGTCGTCGGCGGCGTCAAGATCCCGCCGGTCGACACGTTCCTCGCCGGGTACAAGGCCGGCGCAGCGAAGTGCGTCCCGGGGACGACGGTCCAGATCGGCTACTCGCAGGACTTCATCGACCAGGCCAAGTGCAAGAGCGTGGCTCAGAACCAGCTCGACGCGGGCTCGCAGGTCGTGTTCGGCGTTGCCGGTCCGTGTGGCCTCGGTGCGCTCGACGCGGCGAAGGAAGCCGGCAGGTGGGCGGTCGGCGTCGACGTCGACCAGTCGTACCTCGGCCCCCACATCCTCACCAGTGCGGTGAAGAGAGTCGACCAGGGGATCTTCCTGGCCGTCAAGGGCGCGAAGAGCGGCAAGGGCTACAAGGGTGGAGGCAACCTCGTCTTCAACCTGAAGAACGGCGGAGTCGCCCTTGGCAAGTTCAGCAAGAAGGCCAAGCTGAAGAAGGCCTGGCTCACGCAGATCAACACCCTCAAGAAGCAGATCATCAGCGGCAAGATCAAGCCGCCGCTCACGGTCGGCGGCCAATAGGTCGTCCGGATTCTCGGAAGAAGGGCGGGCTCTTCGGGCCCGCCCTTTTTTAACACCGAGCGAAGCGAAGTGTCTGCGCACGTTTCCCGGGAAAAGTCCGTCAGCACCTTCCTTCGCCGGAGACGTAGAACCGACGCGGCGTCCCGGCCCTTCATAGAATCCCGCGGGCATGGACGAGCCTCCCGTCCTCGAGCTCCGCGGGATCACCAAGCAGTTTCCCGGGGTGCTCGCGAACGACCACATCGACTTCGACCTGCGTCGCGGCGAAGTGCATGCCTTGCTGGGCGAGAACGGAGCCGGCAAGTCCACGCTGATGAGCATCCTCTACGGGCTGTACACCGCCGACTCGGGCCAGATCCTTTTGAACGGCAAGCCCGTGTCGATCACCTCGCCGAAGCACGCGATCGAGCTCGGGATCGGGATGGTGCACCAGCACTTCATGCTCATCCCGGTCATGACCGTGACCGAGAACATCGTGCTGGCGAATGAGCCCGTCCACCTGGGTGTCCTGCTCGACGAGTCAGCAGCCGAGAAGCGCGTTGCCGACGTCGCGAAGACGTTCAACTTCGCGGTCGATCCTCATGCCCGCATTCAGGACATCACGGTCGGGCAGCAGCAGCGCGTGGAGATCATGAAGGCGCTCTACCGCAATGCCGACATCGTCATCCTCGACGAGCCGACCGCCGTGCTCACGCCGCAGGAGGCAGCGGAGCTGTTCGAGATCCTGAGAACGCTCACGCGGGAGGGAATCTCGATCATCTTCATCACTCACAAGCTGAACGAGGTGCTGGAGATCGCAGATCGCATCACGGTCCTGCGGCGAGGCAAGCAGGTGGAGACGATTCCGCGCGAAGGCGCGACGGAGGCAGCGCTCGCACGGGCCATGGTCGGACGCGAGGTCCTGCTTCGCGTCGACAAGAAGCCGGGCCAACCCGGTGAGCTGCTGCTGAAGGTCGAGGACCTCTCCGTACACGATGACCGCGGACTGGAGGCTGTGCGGGGCGTGACGTTCGACGTCAGAGCGGGGGAGATCGTCGGCATCGCCGGCGTCGACGGCAACGGCCAGAGCGAACTGATCGACGCCCTGACCGGTCTCCGGAAGGTCGCAGGCGGCCGGATAAGCATCGGCGGCCAAGACCTGACCCACGCATCCGCGCGCCAGGCGCTCGACGCGGGAATGGGTCACATTCCCGAGGACCGGCAGCGACGCGGCCTCGTGCTCGACTTCAACCTCGCCGAAAACCTCGCGCTGCACGACTACGGCAAGGAGCCGTTCTCGCGGTTCGGGTGGCTGAACCCGCGGCGCTGGCTCCAGTGGGCCGGCGGACTGCTCAAGGAGTTCGACGTCCGGGGTGGAGGGCCCGCGACGCGCGGCGCCTCATTGTCCGGCGGCAATCAACAAAAGGTGGTGATCGCACGAGAGGTCTCGCGCGATCCGAGCGTCCTGGTCGCGGCACAGCCAACCCGCGGCCTTGACGTCGGCGCGATCGAGTTCGTGCACCGCCGCCTCGTCGAGCAGCGGGACGCCGGCAAGGCGGTACTGCTCGTCTCGCTCGAGCTCGAGGAGATCCTGTCGCTCTCCGACCGAATCCTCGTGCTCTACGAAGGGCGCATCGTGGCCGAGCTCCCGCCGGACGCCAGCGAGGAAGAGGTCGGGATCGCGATGACCGGCGCACGACGCGAGGTAGCAGCGTGAGCGACAGGGGCCGCCAACCGGGTCCGCGCCGACACCGCAGGCGCCGCTCGGATCCGATCCGGAAGCGTACGCCCCGTCGGTCGCCGGCCAGCTCGCGTTCTACCAGCGCGCGGGCGGGATCATCACGCCGCTGCTCACCGCCGTCGTCGCGTTCCTGGCAGGCGGAATCGTCGTGCTCTCGACCGGTCACAACCCCGCTGCGCACGTACAAGGCGATCTTCGAAGGCGCCGGGCTCAACTGGTTCTTCCACTTCGGCAACTACCACATCGACCTCCCCTTCACAAACCACCACATCTGGTTCTGGTGGGACACCAACACGAACCTCACGGCCGCGTACAACCTCACGCAGACGCTGCTGACGACAACCCCGCTGATCCTCACCGGGCTCGCGGTCGCGTTCGCGTTTCGCTGCGGCCTCTTCAACATCGGCGGTCAGGGCCAGTACCTCGTCGGCGCGATCGTCGGGGTCTACGTTGGCTCGCGCTTCACGGACATGGCGCACCTGCCGCACGTGATCTTCGGCATCACCGCCGCCGCGCTCGCGGGCGCGCTCTGGGGATCAATCGCAGGATTCCTCAAGGCGACCGTGGGCGCGCACGAGGTGATCACGACGATCATGCTCAACTGGATCGCATACTGGGGCGGGAGCTATCTGTTCGGGCGAGGTGGTCCGCTGCAGAACCACGTCAACAAGGCGGTCCCGATCTCCGACGACGTCGCGCCGGGCGCGAAGCTCGCCGCGATCTGGGGCAACCCGCACCTGCAGGCCCTGCATTCCGGCATCTTCATCGCGCTCGGTGCGCTCGTCGTCTTCTACATCATCCTGAACCGCACGACGCTCGGCTACGAGGTGCGCGCAGTCGGCTTCAATCCCGAGGCGGCGCGCTACGGCGGGATCAGCGTCGCGCGCAACTTCATCATCGCCATGGCCATCTCCGGCCTCTTCGCCGGGCTGGCCGGTGGCCTCGACATCCTCGGCTGGCAGTTCCGGCTCGGCGTGCTGGACGTTCAGGTCTCGAACATCGGCTTCATCGGCATCGCGGTCGCGCTCCTCGGTCGCAATACGGCGGTCGGAGTCGGGTTGGCCGCGCTTCTCTTCGGCGGCCTGCTCACGGGAACCTCCACGCGCAGCCTCGACCCGAACATCTTTCCGCCCCAGCTCGCGGGGAATCTCGCCTTGATGATCCAGGCCCTCGTGCTCCTCTTCGTCGGCGCGGACTTGCTGATCCTCTACATCTGGCAGGCACGCAAGAAGGTCCGCATGCCCGGACTGAGCCGCGCAGCCGACGAGGCCGCATGAGCGCGATGGAGTACGCCGCACGCGTCCGGGAGAAGTGGCCCGGCAACGTGATCATCGCGCGTGCTGGCCTCGCCCTCGGACTCTTCGCGTTCGTCGTCGCGCTGCCGCCGTTCGATGCCCCCGTCTGGGTACCGGTCTTCGTGGGGTTCCTTGCCTTCGCGGCGGGGATCTGGGTGCTCTCGCGCGGGATGCGCCGGCCGGGGTGGACGGCGATCGGGTTCGGCATCGTCGGGATCGGGCTCGGCGTCCTCGCTACCCGCGCGAGCTCATCGAACATCGACCAGGTCGTCGTCTGGTCCGCACTTCTCTCCGCGACGCTCGTCTGGGCGACGCCGCTGACCTATGCCGCGATCGGCGGCCTGTTTTGCGAACGGAGCGGCGTCGTGAACATCGGGCTCGAGGGGATGATGCTCGTGGGCGCGTTCTTCGCCGCGCTCGGTGCGGATAAGTTCGGGAACTGGGAGATGGGACTCGTCTGCGCAGCGGTCGCCGGCGCTGGCTTGGCCGCCGTGCATGCCGTCATGTGTATCAATCTGCGTGCCGACCAGGTGGTGAGCGGCTTCGCGATCAACTTCCTCGCGCTCGGCCTCACCGGGTACTTCTTCATCGACATCTACGGCGAGAACGGCACACCGGGTGACCTGCCGCGCATCCCCGACGTGAACATCAACTTCCTCGGCAGCGTCTTCGGCCATCTGAACCTGATGATCTGGGTCTCGTTCGCGCTGTTGATCGTCGCCCACATCACGCTCTTCCACACGCCGGTCGGTCTGCGCATTCGCTCCGTGGGCGAGCATCCGCGTGCGGCGGACACAGTCGGCATCTCCGTGTACGGGACCCGCTACGCCGCGGTGATCCTTTCGGGGATTCTCGCCGCGCTCGGCGGTGCGTACCTCTCGATCGGCTACCTCGGCTCGTTCAGCGAGAACATGACCGCCGGCCGCGGCTACATCGCACTGGCCGCCGTGATCTTCGGGAACTGGCGTCCGTTCGGCGCCTTCGCGGCCGCGCTCCTCTTCGGCGGGTCGACCGCGCTCTCGTTCCGCTTGCAGCAGCCGTGGCCGGCGCCGTCCGTCCTCTTCCAAGCGCTCCCGTACGTCCTGACCCTGATTGCGGTGGCCGGAGTCATCGGCCGCTCCGTCCCACCTGCCGCAGCTGGCCGCCCTTACGTCAAGCAGTAGGCGCCGGGCCTGGGCGGCGTTGCTGCTCGGGTTCGCAAGCCTCCTCACGATGCCGGTGGCACTCGAGGTCGCGGCACGGTCCAAGCGCATCGGGCTGTTGGACACCGCGTACGCGGTGCCACTTGCCTTCGTGCTCGGGCTCGTGGCGCTCGTGATGGCCCGCCGAGCCAGGAACAACCTCCGCTGGCTCCAGCTGCGGGAGGGCGGCACCAGCGTCGCGACGGTCGCGGTCGTGGTCGCCGCCGTCGCGCTCTGCCTCGCCCTCGTGGCCGCTCTTTCCGTCGGTTTTTACGGGCTCGTCGTGCTCTACCAGCATTCGCGCTGATTCCCACTTTCAGCCGTGCCCATCAGCGCCTAAGATGGGGCCGCCGCCGTGTTCGAGATTGGTAACAGCCTCCGAGAGGCACGTCTTCGCCAGAGCCTGGACTTCCCCGAGATCGAGCAGGGGACGAAGATCCGGGCCAAGTATCTGCGCGCGCTCGAGGACGAGCAGTTCGACGTCCTGCCTGCGCAGACCTACGTCAAGGGCTTTCTCAGGTCGTACGCCGAATACCTCGGCCTCGACGGCCAGCTCTACGTGGACGAGTACAACTCGCGGTTCGTTGCCGGGGAGGAGGAGACGCCCTCCCGCCCTAGGCGTTCCGCCCCGCCGTCACGGGGCGTTCAGGTTCAGTCTCGAGTCGTCTTACTGACCCTGCTCGGCATCGCGGCCGTGACGGCTCTCTTCATCGTCGCGTGGACCCGCGGCGAGCCGCAGAACGTGACACCGCTCGGGCTCGGGACGACGACGACCACGAAGGCGAAGACGCCGACGCGGCCGGCGGTGCCGACAACGGCTCGGCTGCTCGTGAAGGCGCAAAGAGGTCCGTGCTGGCTCCAGGTCCATCGCGGCTCGGCGTCGGGGCCAATTCTCTTTCAGGGAACGCTCGACCAGGGACAGAAGCAGCTCTTCACCGGGCGCAAGCTCTGGATCACGCTGGATCGCCCCGAGAACCTCGTCACGATCCTCAACGGGCGCACCCATCCGCTGCCCGTCGGCGGTGTGAAGACGTTGGTCGTGACGCCGCGAGGCATCCGCGCGGCCATTTGATCGCGACCCCGCGCGCCTTCATCGTCGTCACCGGCAGCGAGCTCGTCCGAGGCGACCGCACGGATCTGAACGGTCCCTTTCTGGCCTCCGAGCTCCTGCGCCGCGGAGTCGAGCCCGCGCGGATCTCGATCGTCGGCGACCGGGAGGACGAGCTGGCCGGGGCGCTCGCCGAAGCGATGCACGCCGACCTCTGCGTCGTCTCCGGCGGCCTTGGCCCGACGCATGACGACCGCACCGTCGAGTTCGTCGCTCGAGCCGCAGGCGTCGGTCTTCGGCTCGACGAGGAGCTGCATGCTCAGATCGGCGGCATCTCCCGCGCGTTCGCCGAGCGGCTCGGGCGTCCCTACGTCGACTTCGAGACAGGCGTGCAGAAGCAGGCGACGATTCCCGAAGGTGCGATCTCTCTCGGCCTGGCCGGTACCGCGCCCGGTCTCGTCCTCGAGCACGGGGAGACCGTGGTCGTCGTGTTGCCCGGGCCGCCGTCCGAGCTCCAGCGTTTGTGGGCGGTCGCACTCGAGAGTGAACCGGTGCGCCGCGTCCTCGGCCGCACCCGGCCACCCGAGCTTCGTCAGCTTCGCTTCTTCGGCGCGAGCGAATCGACGGTCGCGAAGGCGCTCGCAGATGCGGGCGGCGACGGGGACGGGGTGGAAGCCACCATCTGCGCGCGCGACTTCGAGATCCACGTCGACCTGGTGGTGGCTCCGGGCGCCGGAGCCCGCGCGGACGAATTGACGGAACGGCTCGTCGCGCCCCTCGAGCGGCATCTCTTCAGCCGCGACGAGCGTCCGGTCGAGGAGCTCGTGCTCGACCTCTGCCGCGAGCAGGCGCTCACTCTTGCGACCGCGGAGTCGTGTACCGGCGGGATGGTCTCGCAGCGGCTCACGTCGGTTTCCGGCTCGAGCGACGTCTTTCTCGGCGGCGTGGTCGCGTACTCCGATGACGTCAAGACCCGGGAGCTCGACGTGCCGCCAGCTGTCCTCAGGTCCCACGGGGCGGTCTCGGCCGAGGCGGCGGAGGCGATGGCCGCCGGGGCGAGGGCCCGACTGGGAGCGGACGTCTCGGTTTCTGTGACGGGGATCGCGGGTCCCGGCGGTGGCAGCGCGGAGAAGCCCGTCGGGCTCGTCTACCTCCATGCGCAGACGCCCGCGCGATCGCACGGAGCGGACTTCGTCTTCCCCGGTGACCGCGAATCGATCCGCCGGCGCGCGACCGTCACCGCCCTGCATCTGCTGAGGCGTCTTTTGCAACAGACTCACGACGAAGCTGCGTGAAGCTCCCGGCTAGCGTGGACGGCCGTGAGCGTGCGCGCCTGTTCTGTGCTCTCCGTCTCCCCGAGGAGACGCTCGACACGCTGTCCGACTGGCAAGCCGACCACATCGACCGGGGCCGGTCGGTCCCCCGCGACTACCTGCACATCACGCTGGCCTTCCTCGGGCACCGTCCGGTGGCGGAGCTCGAGCCGATCTGCCGGGAGCTGCGCGAGGCCGCCGCAGCCGCGGGCCCGATGCGGCTCCTGCCGGAGCGCTACCGCGAGACCAGGAGCGTCGGGATGCTGGCGCTGAGCGACCCGCAGGGAGGAGCGATCCGGCTGGCGGCCGACCTCCAGGGCCGCCTGGAGCGCCTGGGTGTCTACGAGCGGGAGCGCCGCCCGTGGCTCCCGCACATCACGGTCGTCCGCTTCCGGGAGCGCCCGCGCCTGCGGCCGCCGCTCCCTCCCCTCGGGGAGGTCAGTCCGTCCGATGCCGCTGCCTACCATTCCGTGCTGCGTTCCGGTGGAGCGCAGTATGTCGTCCTCGAATCTTTTGCCCTAGGAGGTTGATGGAAGTGGATCGCGAGCAGGCTCTGGACGCCGCCCTCGGGCACATCGAGCGTCAGTTCGGCAAGGGCGCCGTCATGAAGATGAACGACCACGCGCACGTGTCGATCGGCGCGGTGTCGACCGGCTCGCTCGCGCTCGACCTCGCGCTCGGGATCGGCGGGCTCCCGCGCGGCCGCATCGTCGAGATCTTCGGGCCGGAGTCCTCCGGAAAGACGACGCTCGTCTACCACGTGATCGCGGAGGCACAGCGCCGCGGCGGCATCTGTGCATTCATCGACGCCGAACATTCGATGGACCCGACGTACGCGAAGCACATCGGCGTCAACATCGACGACCTGCTCGTTTCGCAGCCCGACACCGGTGAGCAGGGGCTCGAGATCGCGGAGCTGCTCATCCGCTCCGGGGCGCTCGACGTCGTCGCGGTCGACTCTGTCGCGGCTCTGACGCCGAAGGCCGAGATCGAGGGCGAGATGGGCGACACGCACGTCGGCCTGCAGGCGCGGCTGATGTCGCAGGCGCTGCGCAAGCTTGCCGGCACGCTGAACCGCACCGACACGATCTGCCTCTTCACGAATCAGCTGCGAGAGAAGATCGGCGTCATGTTCGGGAACCCGGAAACGACGCCCGGCGGTCGCGCCCTCAAGTTCTACTCGTCCGTACGACTCGACATCCGTCGCATCGAGACCCTGAAGGAAGGCGTCGAGGCGATCGGCAACCGTGTGCGCGTGAAGGTCGTGAAGAACAAGGTCGCGCCGCCGTTCAAGCAGGCCGAGTTCGACATCATCTACGGGTCCGGCATTTCCTGGGAGGGAACGGTCCTCGACGCGGGGCTCGAGCGCAAGGTCGTGACGAAATCGGGCTCATACTTCAGCTTCGGCGACGAGCGGCTGGGCCAGGGGCGCCAGAACGCGACCGCGTTCCTGCGTGAGCATCCCGACGTCTGCCAGGGAATCCTCACCGGCATTCAGGTGGCCATCGGGCCCGAGCAGGTTGCGTCCGCGCGGCTCCTTCCTGTCGACGCAGACGCCGTCGCCGAGCAGAACGGCAAGGTCACACAAGACCTCAAGGTCGAGAAAGCCGCCTCGAAGAAGTAGTGCCGACCGTCACCGGGCTGCGCGAGGACCGGCGCGGCCGGGTGGCCGTGGAGCTCGACGGCTCTCCGTGGCGCACGCTTCCCGCGGACGTCGTCGTCCGGGCGGGAATCTCCTGCGGGCGGACCCTCGACCGGCCGGCGCTTCGGCGGCTCCGGCGGGAGCTTCGCCGAGCCGAAGCGCTGGCAGTCGCCGGCCGGGCGCTACGGGCACGCGACCTCTCGGCCCGAGAGCTCGCGCTGCGACTGGAGCGGCGGGCTGTCAGCCCGAGCGCAGCGGAAGAGTCTCTCGCAGCCCTGAGCGCCGCCGGGCTCGTCGACGACGCGCGGCTCGCGGAGAATCGGGCCGAATCGCTCGCAGGGCGGGGCTACGGAGACGCGGCAATCCGGCACGACCTCGAGCAACGCGGCGTGGCTGCCGACCTCGTCGAAGCGGCCGTGGCGGCCCTCGAGCCGGAGGGCGAGCGGGCGGGCCGCATCGTTGCCCGACGGGGCACCGGGACGGCCACAGCGCGTTACCTGGCCGGCAAGGGCTTCGGTGAGGAGGTGCTGGAACGGGCTGCCGGCAGCGATTTTGGACACCACCCCTGAACCCGAGTAGGATGTGACTGCCTCATCCGACGTTTTACCTGCACAGAGACATTTTCCGAATCGCAACTGGAACTCCTGAACCGTATGTCGACCATCATCAACTCCGACACCGAAAGGCTCTTGGCAGCGGCGACGTAGCGACCGCTCTCCGGGCCGCGGTGTCGGCTCGTTTCACCGATTCGGGATCTCTCGTGCCGGCCGGAATGCCGGGTGGGCACCGCGGTAGCAGACCGCGGGCAACCAACCCAGGAGCCAGCCCATGCAGGTCGTCATCGGGATTCTCATCGGCCTTGTCGCAGGGGGATTGGGAGGGGCCGTCGCCGTCGGCGCGCTCGGCAAGTCGCGACTCGGTGCCGCCCAGCAGCAGCGCAAACAGCTGATCGACGACGCCCACCGTGAAGCGGACACGTTGCGGCGAGAGGCGCAGATCACCGCGCGCGAGGAGGCGGTCAAGCTTCGCGCCGAGATCGACCGCGAGGTCGCGGAGCACCGCACCAGGATCGTCAAGGTCGAGGAGCGGGTGCTCGCGAAGGAAGAGGAGATCGACGGCAAGCTGACGGAGATCGCGCGACGCGAGCAGGGGGTTGCCGACCGCGAGATCCATCTCAGGCAGCTCCAGGAAGACCAGAAGAGTGCGCGCGAGGAGCAGCTGACCGAGCTCGAGCGAATCTCCGGGATGACCGTCAACGAGGCCAAGCTCAGCCTGCTGGAACGCTCGGAGGATCTCGTTCGCCACGAGCTCGCCCGCCGGGTGCGGCAGCTCGAGGAAGAAGCACGCACGGAAGCGAAGCGTCGCGCACGGAACCTCGTGGCCGACGCGCTGCAGCGGGTCGCGGCGAGCCACGCCGCCGAGACGACGGTCTCGGTCGTCGCGCTTCCCTCCGACGACATGAAGGGACGCATCATCGGCCGCGAAGGACGCAACATCCGTGCGCTCGAGCATCTGACCGGCGTCGACTTCATCATCGACGACACGCCGCAGGCGGTGGTGCTCTCGTCGTTCGACGGAATCCGCCGCGAGGTCGCGAAACTCACCCTCTCCAAGCTGATCGAGGACGGCCGGATCCACCCGGCGCGGATCGAGGACACCTACTACGCGTCAAAGGCGGAGATCGAGGACACGATCGTGCAGGCGGGGGAGCAGGCCGTCTTCGAGGCGAACTGCGGCGAGTTCCACGAGGAGCTCGTGAAGATTCTCGGCCGTCTCCGTTTTCGCACCAGTTACGGCCAGAACGTCCTCAAGCACACGCTCGAGGTCGTCCACCTCGCCGGAATCATGGCCTCGGAGGTCGGCGCGAGCGTGAAGGTCACGAAGCGCGCGGCGCTTTTGCACGACATCGGCAAGGCGATGACACACGAGGTCGAGGGATCGCACGCGTCGATCTCGGCGCAGCTTGCGCGCCGGTACGGCGAGTCACAGCACGTCGTGCACGCGATCGAGGCCCACCACTACGAAGTCGAACCGCAGACGGTCGAGGCGGTGCTGCTGATTGCGGCCGACGCGATCTCCGCGTCGCGTCCGGGCGCCCGAGGCGAGAGCCTCGAGCACTACATCAAGCGCCTCGAGTCGCTCGAAGAGCTCGCCGCGCAGAAGCCGGGCGTGGACAAGGTGTACGCGCTCCAGGCAGGCCGCGAGATTCGCGTCATCGTGAGGCCGTCCGACGTCGACGACGACGCTGCCGTGTTGCTCTCACACGAGATCGCACGGGAGATCGAGGACCAGCTCGAGTACCCGGGCCAGGTGAAGGTGACGGTGATTCGAGAGAGCCGTGCGGTCGACGTCGCGCGGAACGTCTCCAACGGGAGCACGCCGCAAGGCGAACCGCTCGCAGCACCGGAGCCGGAGCCGCAAGTCCAGTCCGATCACGCCGCCTAGGCGCGCTTCGCGAAGGCGGCGGCTGCGCCGAGCGTCACGTAGACGATGCCCGACCCATAGCTGACGAGCCTGCGCTTCCGCCGGATCAGGCCGCCGATCGTGCCGGCCGCGAGGGCGTAGAGGGAATCGCTGACGAGCCCGAGCCCGACGAAGACGAGACCGAGCACGAGCGCCTGCGACCACACACCTCCGCGGCTTGCCTCGACGAATTGCGGCAAGAACGCGAGGAAGAAGAGCGCCGTCTTCGGATTGAGAAGGTTCACGATCGCCCCTCGCCGGAACGCGCGGCGAAGTGGTTCCGATTCCGAGCGAACCTCGCCGTCGCGGTCACGGGCGAGCAGCTTGCGGACTCCGAGATAGACGAGGTAGGCGGCCCCGGCGTACTTGACGACGTCGAAGGCCAACGGCGACGCGACGATCAGCGCCGAAAGACCCGCCGAGGCGGCAGCGACGTGAGCGAGCGTTCCGAGATGCACGCCGGCCACCGAGGCCAGGCCCACCTTTCGCCCCTGTTCGGCGCTCTGGGTCACGATGTAGAGGACTGCCGGGCCGGGGATGGCGAGCAACGCCAGCGCAGCCAGGCCGAAGAGCCAGAGAGCGTTCGAGTCCGGAAAGACCACGGGTAGCATTCTGGCCCGTGCGGCGGTATCACGTCACGACTTTCGGCTGCCAGATGAACGCTCACGACAGCGAGCGGATCAAGGGCATGCTCGAGGAGCTCGGACTCGGGGAGGCCCCGTCTCAGACAGAGGCGGACGTCCTCGTCTTCAACACCTGCACGATCCGGGAGAAGCCTGACCAGAAGTTCGCAGCGCATCTCGCCCAGGCGGCCGCGGTCAAGCGGCGAAGCCCCGACAAGGTGATCGCCGTCGGCGGTTGTTATGCGGAGGCGCAGCGCGAACGGCTCTTCGAGCTTTATCCCTGCGTCGACGTCGCCTTCGGACCCGGGTCGATCCCGCATCTCGGCGAATGGCTCGGCGCGGGCGGCTATGGCCTCGCGCGCGGCAGCTTCGGCATCGAGGAGCGGAGCTTCGCCGGCGAGCTGCCAATGCACCGCGACCGTGCCTTCCAGGCCTGGGTGCAGATCTCGATGGGCTGCAACTCGAAGTGCGCCTACTGCATCGTCCCGGCGGTGCGTGGCCGGGAGGTCAGCCGGCGTCCGGGCGACGTCGTCGCCGAGGTGACCCGGCTCGCTGCCGAAGGCGTGCGTGAGGTGACGCTCCTCGGGCAGAACGTCAACTCGTGGGGCCGTGACCTGGCGCCGGAGATCCACACGGAGTTCGGCGAGCTGCTCAGGGCATGCGACGCGATCGATGGGATCGAGCGCATCCGCTTCACGAGCCCACATCCCAAGGACTTCCGCCGCCCGGTGATCGAGGCGATGGCCGAGTGCGGGACGGTGTGCGAACACGCCCACCTGCCCTTGCAGTCCGGTTCGTCGCGCATCCTGAAGGCGATGCGCAGGACGTACACCCGGGAGCGTTACCTCCGGCTCGTCGGCGAGCTCCGCTCCGGCATTCCTGATCTTGCGCTCAGCACCGACCTGATCGTCGGGTTTCCGGGTGAGACAGAAGACGATTTCCACGAGACCATCACCGCGGTCGAGGAGGTCGGCTTCGACAGCGCGTTCACGTTCGTCTACTCACCGCGTGCCGGCACCGAGGCCGCCGCGATGTCCGATCAGATCCCGGACGACCTGAAGCGCGATCGGATCGAACGACTGGTCGAGGTGGTGCAGCACACGGCCGCTGCGCGGAACGCGCAACGCGTCGGCCGGGTCGAACAGGTGCTCGTCGAGGCGCCGAGCCGCACCGACCCGGCACTGCTGCGCGGGCGGACTCGCCGCAACACGACGGTGAACTTCTCCGGTAACGCCGAGCCGGGGGAGCTGGTCGACGTCCTGATCGGCGAAGCGACGTCCACGACCCTGCGCGGAGCTCAGGCTGCGAGGGTCGCTGCGTGATGCGCGTCCTCGTCACAGGCTCGAGCGGCCAGATCGGGACGAACCTGGCACAGCGGCTCCAGCGAGACGGACATGAGGTGTTCGGCGTCGACAAGCGTCTCAACACCTGGACGGACGACTTCAAGTACCTCCTCCAGGACCTCTCCGGGCACTACCCGTCCTTCCCCGGAGGAATCGGTGGCGTCGAGTACCCGGAGGTCGATCTCGTGGTGCATCTGGCCGCGCACGCGAAGGTGCACCAGCTCGTCCGCCAGCCGCACCGCGCGCTCGAGAACGCCGTGATGACGTTCAACGTCCTCGAGTTCTGCCGCCAGCAGAATCTGCCGATCGTCTTCTCGTCGAGCCGGGAGGTCTACGGCGACGTACACCGATTTGCTGAGGAAGAGGCGAGCGAGGCGAGCGCCGACTTCGCCTACACGGAGTCGACGTATTCTGCTTCGAAGATCGCCGGCGAGGCGTTCGTCTACTCCTACGCGCGCTGCTACGGGCTCAAGTACCTCGTCTTCCGTTTCTCGAACGTCTACGGCCGATACGACAACGACCTTGCGCGCATGGTGCGCGTCCTGCCTCTCTTCATCCACACGATGCTGCGCGACGAGCCGGTGACGGTGTTCGGACAGGAGAAGACGCTCGACTTCACGTACGTCGACGACTGCATCGACGGCATCACACGTGGGATCGAGGCGCTGGCCGACGGACGTGTCGTCAACGAGACGGTGAACCTCGCGTACGGCCAGGGCAACTCGCTCGTCCATGCGGCCGAGCTGATCGCGGCAGAGCTCGGGACCGAACCGAAGATCACCCTCGCGCCGTCGCTGCTCGGCGAGGTCACGCACTACGTCGCAGACCTGACGAAGGCCCGCGAGCTGCTCGGCTACGAGCCGGCAGTCCCGCTCGAGGAGGGGATCTCGCGCTCGGTCGCCTGGTTCAAGGAGCATCGCGCCGCGCATCCCGAAGAAGACGGGCCGCTGCCGGCCGACGTCCTCTTTCCGCAGGATGCAGAGGTTGGCTGGAAGTCAGCCGTCAGCTCCTCCTAGCGTCGTCGCGATCTTCGGCCCGACCGCCTCGGGCAAGACGGCCGTCGCAGAGGCGGTCGCCGATCGCCTCGGCGGTGAGGTCCTGTCCGCCGATTCGATGCAGGCGTATCGCGGTCTGCCGATTCTCACAGCGCAGCCCGATCGGCCGACACGTCTCGTAGGCATCTGGCCGCTGGACCACGAGGGCTCCGTCGCCGACTACGCCCGCCTGGCGCACGCAGCGATCGACGAGCTCGTCGACGACGGCCGGACCCCGGTCGTCGCCGGCGGCACCGGCCTCTACCTTCGCGCCGCGCTCGCAGAGCTGAGCCTTCCACCTGCCCCGACGCAGGAGCAGCGAGCGCGGTGGGAGCGTGCCTACGACCGGCTCGGGGCCGAGCGCGCGTACGCCGTCCTCGCGCAGCGCGATCCTGACGCCGCAGCGCGGCTTCATGCGAATGACCGCCGTCGCGTGGTGCGCGCACTGGAGCTCACCGAGCTCGGATCGTCGCTGAGCCCGGACGCTGACCGGCTCTGGACCTCCGAAACGCGCCTGCCTACGGTCGTCTTCGGGCTCGAAGTCCCGCGCGGCGTCCTGGAGGAGCGAATCGTGCGGCGCGCCCACGCCATGTTCGCTGCGGGTGTTGCCGACGAAGCGCGTCGCGCGCTCGCAGGGCCGATCTCAGGGACAGCCGTCCGTGCCCTCGGCCTGCGCGAGGTGGCCGAGCTTTCACACGATGAGGCGCTCGCGGCTCTCGTCATCCGCACGCGGCGCTACGCCGCCTACCAGCGGAAGTGGCTACGACGCATCCCCGGCCTTGTTAGCGTCAACGCCGATCGTCCGGTGGACGAGATCACACATGACATTGTCGAAGTGGCAAGCGCTCGGCAACGATTACCTGCTGGTCGTACGGGCTGAGCTTCCAGAACCGCTGACGCCGGATCGTGTCCGGCACCTCTGCGACTACCACTACGGCGTCGGATCAGACGGTCTGCTTGAGGTACTGCGGGTGGAAGGGCCGCACGCCGAGGTGCGGGTCTGGAATCCCGACGGCTCGACAGCCGAGCTGTCCGGCAACGGTGTGCGAATCGTCGCGGCGTGGCTTGCGCGCGAGTCGCAGTCCGAGCAGGTGACGCTGTCGGTCGGCCCGCGCCACGTTGAGGCGATCGTTCGCGACGGCGAGGGGATCGAAGTCGACGTCGGACGTGTCGAGGTGGGGGAGACCGAGACGCTCGACCTGGGCGACGAGCGCGTGGAATTCACGCCTGTTTCCGTTGGCAACCCGCACGCGGTCGTCCGCCGCGAGCCGGAGCGCGGCGAACTGCAGCGTCTCGGCCCGCGCATCGAACGACACTCCCGCTTCCCCGAGCGAACGAACGTGCAGCTCGTCCGCGTCGACGGGTTGCACGACCTGACAGTAGGCGTGTGGGAGCGCGGCGCGGGGGAGACGCTGTCGTCGGGCACGAGCTCGGTCTCGGCTGCGGCCGCTGCAATTGCCAACGGTTGGTGCGAGAGCCCGGTCACCGTCCATCTGCCCGGCGGTGAGCTGCTCGTGGAGCTGCAGGCCGACGGAAGCGCACGGTTGACGGGGCCGGCCGAGGAGATCTGCCGGGTCGAGCTGGTCTAGCCGCCGAGACCGTGCTCGCGAAGCGCGTCGTTCAGGCTCACCTTCAGATCCGTCGAATCGCTACGCCAGCCGACGATCAGTGCGCAGGCAAGCTGATACGTGCCGGCGGGAAACTCCTTCGGCCGCGTGCCGGGAACGACGATCGCACGAGAAGGCACAAAGCCGCGATGCTCGACGGGCTCGTCGCCGGTCACGTCGATGACCGGGACCGACGAGGTCAGCGACACGTTCGGTCCGATCACGGCTCCTGCTCCGACGCGCACGCCTTCGGTCAGAATCGCACGCGACCCGACGAAGGCCCCGTCCTCGACGATGACCGGACGCGCACCGGGCGGCTCGAGCACGCCGCCGATCCCGACGCCGCCGGCGAGATGGACGTCTGCACCGATCTGCGCACCCGAACCGACCGTCGCCCATGTATCGACCATCGTGCGCGGACCGACCCAGGCTCCGATGTTGACGTAGCTCGGCATCATCACGACCCCCGGCGACAGAAACGAGCCGTAACGCGCAACCGCGGGTGGCACGACACGCACACCGAGCCGCTCGTAGTCGTGCTTGAGCGGAATCTTGTCGTGGTACTCGAACGGCCCGACCTCCTGCGGCTCCATCTGGCGTAGCCGGAAGAACTCGAGGATGGCCTCCTGCACTTCGGGATTCACGCGCCAGTCCCCGTCGACGGGCTCCGCGACGCGCACCTCTCCCCGGTCGAGCTCGGCGATGAGCGTCTCGACTCGCTCGGCGTTCACAGCACCGCCTCGAGAATCTCGGCCGCCCTGCGGCACTCCGCCTCGGTCGGAACGAGCGCCATGCGCCAGTAGCCTTCGCCGGCCGGGCCGAAGAACGTCCCGGGGGAAACGATCAGCCCGTGCTCGAGCAGCCCGGCCGCGAACGCCTCGGACCGCTGACCCTGCGGTACCTCGAGCCAGAGGAACATCGTCGCCTCGCTGCCGGCGACACGGATGCCCTTGCGCAGGAGTGTCGGGATCAGGGCGTCTCGCTTTCGCCTATAGACGGCCCGCGTACGCTCGACGTGTTCCTCGTCGTCCCACGCCACGATCGACGCACGCTGCACGAACTCCTGCGGTGCGGTGCCGACCGAGGGCCTGAACTGTTTCAGCGCAGCAATCAGGTCGACGTCGGCGGCGGCGAAGCCAGAGCGGTACCCGGTCATCGACGAGCGTTTGCTCAGCGTGTTGAAGACCGCGACGTTCCCACGGTTGCGCACCTCGAGCGCGGAGTGGGGAGGATCGGCGAACCAGAGCTCCGTGTAGGCCTCGTCCGAGGCCAGCAGGAACCCATGCTTGCCCGAGAGATCTGCGAGTCGCTCGAGAAAGTCGAGCGGCGCGATCGCTCCGGTCGGGTTGTTCGGATAGTTGATCCAGACAATGGCCGCTCGGTCCCAGGTCGCGGCGTCGACCACGTCGAGATCGGGCAGGAAGCCGTTCTCCTCGCGCAGCGGAAGCTGGAGGACATCGGCGCCGGCGAAGGCGGCTCCCCGGTCGGGCACCGGGTAACCCGGTTCTGTCGTGACGACGAGACGCCGGTCGCCGTCGCGGTCGACGAGCATCTGCGCGAGCAGGAAGATCGCCTCCTTCGACCCGTAGGTCGGGATGACTTCCGTGTCTGGATCGAGGTCGACGCCGAAGCGCCGCCCGCACCAACCTGCGACGGACTCCCGGAGCTCGGGCAGCCCCTCGGCGAGCGGATAGGTCGAGATCTCGGTGAGGCTCGCAGCAAGCGCCTCGCGAATCATCGGCTCTGTCGGCTCGCGCGGATCCCCCTTGCCGAAGTCGATCAGCGCCACTCCCTCAGCGGCAAGCCGCCGCTTGGCCTCTTCGAGCTTCACGAACGGATACGTGCCCGTAGCCGTCAGGGCCGGGGAGAGCTGCACGGGAGCCATGGTGGGGATTCTGCCCAGTTGGCGGCATAATCCGTTTGTGATCCAACGCCAGCCGGACCCCGCGCTGGAGCGTGGGTTCATCGTCGCCGCGCTGGCCCAGGGAGTCGACTCCGATTCCGAGCTGGCCGAGCTTCGAGAGCTCGCCCGGACAGCACTCGTCGAGCCGATCGACGAGCTCGTACAGCACCGGGCCCGGCCGGACACCCGGACCTACCTGGGCAAGGGAAAGCTGGAGGAGCTGAAGCACTCCTACAAGGAGTCCGGGGCCGAGGTGCTCCTCGTGGACGACGAGCTCGAGCCGGCCCAGCAGCGGTCGCTCGAGAACGCACTCCAGGCACGCGTCGTCGACAGGACCCAGCTGATCCTCGACATCTTCGCCCAGCATGCGAGGAGCGCTGAAGGCAAGCTTCAGGTCGAGCTCGCGCAGCTGGAGTACAACCTCCCACGGATGCGCGGCATGTGGCAGCACCTCGAGCGCCTCGGCGGAGGCATGGGCTCGCTCGGCGCGGGAGTCGGGACTCGCGGTCCCGGTGAGTCGCAGCTGGAGACCGACCGCCGCATCGCCCGGCGGCGGATCACGCTCCTGCGGAGGCGGCTGAAGGATCTGAGCAAGCAGCGCGAGGTGCGGCGGAAGGAACGTCAACGCACTGAGGCGCCGACTGTGGCGCTGGCGGGTTACACGAACGTCGGCAAGTCGACACTGCTGAATACCCTCACGCACGCCGACGTGTCCGTGAACGACCGGTTGTTCGAGACACTCGATCCGACCACTCGCTCGTTCGAGCACGACGGGCGCCGGTATCTCGTAACGGACACGGTCGGCTTTATCCGCCGTCTCCCGACGGAGCTCGTGCAAGGTTTCGCCGCGACGCTCGAGGAGACGCTCGTCGCTGACCTCGTGCTGCTCGTCGTCGATGCATCGGCGCCGGACGAACGGCTCGACGAACAGGAGGCCGCCGTTCGAGGCGTGTTGCACGACATCGGCGCCGACGATCTTCCCCTCGAGGTCGTCGTGAACAAGATCGATACGGTCGACACGTTGCGGCGACGGCGACTCACCAATCGGTTTCCCGACGCGGTACAGATCTCCGCGCTCACGGGAGAGGGCGTCGAGGCATTGCGCACACGCATCGCGGAGCGGTTCGCGGACCGTTTTGAGGCCGTGCACCTCTTCCTCCCGTACGAGGAAGGGGGGAAGCTCGCGGAGCTGTATGCGCTCGGCGCGCCGATCGAGGAGCGGGAGGATCAGGCGGACGGCGTGTACGTGCGAGCGCGGTTGCCGCATCGCGAGGTTCGGCGCTTCGCGCGCTACCTGGTTGCGGAGGCGCGCTCCGAGCCTGCGCGTCGCGCACGTTGATCGAGCTTCCGATCCAACGGTTGCACGCGCATGCTGTCGTGCCCCAACGCGCGTACACGGGTGACGCCGGACTCGATCTCGCGTCGTGCGAACGCATCGAGCTCGGCCCGGGCGAGCGAGCGCTCGTCGGCACCGGTCTGGCCGTCGCGATTCCGGAGGGATACGCCGGCTTCGTCCAGCCGCGTTCCGGGCTCGCCGCGCGCCACGGTCTCACGGTCGTCAACTCGCCGGGCCTGGTCGACTCGGGCTATCGTGGCGAGCTGCGGGTCGTGCTCCTGAACACCGATCGCGCGGAGCCCTTCGTCGTCGAGCCCGGAATGAGGATCGCCCAGCTCGTCGTGCTACCGATCCCCGAGCTCGAGCTTGTCGAGGTCGACGAGCTCCCCTCGAGCGAGCGCGGCGTGCGCGGTTTCGGATCCTCTGCAACGTGATGGCTCCCGAGCCGCGCATTCGCGTTTCGGCGATCCTCCGCTGGAAGGAGCAGGTGCTGCTTTGCCGGCACGAGAAGCCCGGCAAGGAGTACTGGCTGCTGCCCGGCGGCGGCGTCAACTCCGGTGAGAGCCTGGTCGATGCCCTGCACCGTGAGCTCGCCGAGGAGATCGGAATCGACGATCAGCTGCCCGTCGAAGGACCGGTCGCGATCGTCGACTCGATTGCACCCGCGCAGAGCTTCGCGAAGAAGCACGTCGTGCACATCATCTTCGCGGGCGACCTCGGCGGCAGGTCGCTCGAAGCGGTCACGTCGACCGACGCAGCAGTCCGCGGTCATAGCCTCTTCCGCGTCGGTGACCTCGACGATGTGGTGTTGCACCCGCCGATCCAGCGCTTCCTCAGCCGCTGGCAGCCCGGCGACCCAGCCGTCTATCTCGGCGCACTGTGGGCACGTTGACCCACCTTCGGCGCAGGCGAGACCACAAGACGTACGCGTTTCGGAGGTAGGCTCGCCGCCGAGGGTGGCGGGTCAGAACCCCACCCTTTGAGGGCGGGGGTGCGTACTACTGCGGTCAGCGGCGGCCGCCGCGGGACTCTGCGCGGCGGGCTGAGACCTCGTGAGCCTCCGTTTCGAGCTCGTCGGGGAGCGGCGTCAGCTCCGGCGGCTCACCGAGCCGATGCGCCAGGGCTTGCGCGAGCAGCCAATCGGCGAACCAGGGGTTGCGCGGCAGGAGTGGACCGTGGAGGTATGTCCCGACGACCCGGCCCAGACGACAGCCTTCGAAGCCGCTCTCGCCGTCGTTGCCGAAGCCGGCGACGACACGCCCGAGTGGATCCGCGCCTGGATCGAGCCGGGTTCGACCGACGTGGTTCTCGAAGCCGGCAAGCGTTCGTCTGACCCCGGGCTGGAGCTCGCACTCGAGCAATACGTCACCGATCATGCGTCGTTCCCCCGCGACGGTGTCGAGCGGGAGCAATCCGATGCCGGGCAGCTCTGTCCCGTGGAAGTCTCTGTACGAGCGCCCGAGCAGCTGGTAGCCGCCGCAAACTGCGAGCACCGCGGCTCCGCCGTCCACAGCCCGACGCACGTCTTCCGCCTTCGCGGCCAGATCCTGCGCGACAAGGGCCTGCTCGCGGTCCTGGCCGCCTCCGACGTACAGCAGATCGTGCTCATCCGGCCGCAGCGGATCGCCGACCGAGACAGCCCGCACCTCAAGGTCGTGGCCCCGCCACGCCGCGCGGCGGGAAAGGACCGCGATGTTGCCGCGGTCGGCATAGATGTTGAGGTAGTCCGGATAGAGATGCCCGACGACGATTTTCACGCGGCCCGCTCCCAGTACGGGCGCACGAAACCGCGCTCGCCGACGACCTTCCGGAGCGCAAGCATCGCCGTGTACGTGGGCAGGACCACGAGCTCACCCCCTGCGGGAGTCAGCTCGAGCCCGCGGTCGAGCCCGGCCTCCAGCGAGGGGATGACGTCGATCCGGTCCGGGTCGAGACCGCCGTACTTGAAACGGAGCGCCAACTCGGCCGCACGGTCACCCGTCGCCACCAACCGGTCGAGACCGGCCAGGAGCGGCTCGAAGTCGACATCCCAGATCCACGACACGTCGCGCCCGTCTGCGATCGCGTCGTTCAACCCGATCACGACGACCGAGGGAGTGCCTCCGTCGACGATCGTCCGTACGGCCTCGTTCGCACCGGCGGGGTTCTTGATCAAGAGCATCAGGAGGCTCCGGTCCCCGACCGCGATACGTTCGAAGCGGCCGAACGCGGCGCTGAAGGACTCGAGCCCGGACACGATCTCCTCGAGCGAGGCTCCGACACTCAGGCCGAGCGAAGCGGCTGCGAGCGCGTTGTACACGTTGTAGAGACCTGGCAGACGCAGGCGCACACGCCGCTCTCCCGCGGGTGTGGCGAGTGTGAAAGACACCGACTCGAGGCCGTCCAGCTCGATCTCTCGCGCCGCCACGTCAAGTGGGGGACGCCTGTCTCCGCAGGCGGGGCACTCGTACTCGCCGAGGTGCCCCATGTAGGCGGCCGCGTACTCATACGGCGTCCCGCACTGCACGCAGTACTTCGAATCGGCGGCATGCTGGAGCGAGGGGCGCGCCAGCGCAGGATCGTCCACACCGAAGACGAGCGTGCCCGAGCGCACGCGCGCAAGCGCGCCGAGCTGGGGATCGTCGCCGTTGACGACGAGCGCAGTCTCTGCCGGAAGTCCGCGCACGGCCTCACGCCAGCGTGCTGCGACGTGCTCGAGCTCTCCGTAACGGTCGAGTTGGTCGCGGAAGAGATTGCCGAGGCAGACGGCCTTCGGCCTGACCCGCGCGACGATCTCGGGCAACGCGCCCTCGTCGACCTCGAAAAGGCCGAGCTCTGCATCACTCGCGTCGAGCAGCGTGGACGCGACCCCCGAGACGAGATTCGCGCCGGAGCTGTTGTGCGCGAGGCGAAAGCGATTGCGCAGGATCCCGGCCGCCATCGCCGCAGTCGTCGTCTTCCCGTTCGTCGCGGAGATCACGGCCGACCCTTCGGGCAAACGCGCGGCGAGGCGGTCGATCGCCCCGGGATCGAGCTTCCACAGGAGCTTTCCAGGCACCGTCGTGCCGCCCCCGGCACCGGCCAGACGCGACAGTTTGCCCGCGACACGAGCGACGGCGATCTCGGCTGCGAGCGGCATCGGCAAGCGCAAAACAGGGGGGAGGCTACCCAAGGGCCATTGATCCCCCGGAGGGGTGAACTTCGCCGCTGCTACCGCAAAAGGGTGAGGTACGCCGCGCGCCGGCCCCCTACGTTGCGGCCTGTTAACTGCGGCTTTGAGAGGAGAACGATGCGGACCGGAGGTCAACGACGGGATGTGCGCGCAAGCGCACTCTGGGGTAGCGGGAAGCGTGGAACAGGGTCGCGCTCGAACGCGCTCTGGGGTAGTGGTAAGCGGCGCACGGCACTTCTGGCGACACTCGTGCTCACCCTCGTGGTGCCGCTCGGGGCTTCGGCCGGACCAGGCCCGAAGACCGCACCGGGCCCGAAGAGCATCACGGCATTCGTGGCTCCTGGGCTGCTCACGTCCGCCCAGTCTCGGCCGGCCGACAAGTTCTCGGTGATCGTCCAGGGCAAGGGTGGGAACCAGGCCGCTCACGCGGTCGCCGACGTTCTCCACCTCTCCCTGAAGACGGCGCGAACCTTCAGCTCGATCGACGGTGTGGCCGTCGACCTCACCGGCGCGCAGATCGTCACGCTCGCCGCCGACAAGCACGTGACGGCGATCACGGCCGACTCGCGTGTCCGCCTTTCGGCTCTTTCGCAGGGCAACGAGAAGTGGCCCTTCGTCACCGGCGTGTCGAAGTACACCTCGGCCCCGGCAGCAACGATTGCGGTTGTTGACTCCGGCATCGACGCGTCCCGGCCCGAGTTCGCCGGCCGCATCGCCGCCAACGTCAATCTGACCTCGCTCCCCGGCAACTCGTCGGGCGACGGGCGCGGCCACGGCACGTTTGTCGCAGGAATCGCGGCGGGCGCCATGGGCGGCCGAGGCGGTGCGGCGCCGACCGCGAAGATCGTCTCACTCGATGTCATGGACGACCAGGGGATGGCGAAGACGAGCGACGTCATCGCCGCCGCCGACTGGATCCTCGCCAACAGGGCAAAGTACGGGATCCGGGTTGCGAACTTCTCGCTGCACTCGTCCGTCGCCAACAGCTTCATGTACGACCCGCTCGACAAGGCGGTGGAGAGCCTCTGGTTCAACGACGTCGTCGTCGTGGTGGCTGCCGGCAACTACGGCAACCCGAACGGGCCGAGCGGCGTCCCGTTCGCACCCGGCAACGATCCCTTCGTGATCACCGTCGGCGCGAGCGACACCGGCAGGTCCGTCTCGACGTGGGACGACGTCGCGGCTCCGTGGTCGGCGTACGGCTACACGCTCGACGGCTTCGCCAAGCCCGATCTCGCGGCACCCGGCCGCTACATGGTGGGCCCGGTCCCCGTGACCTCCACGCTCTACACGGAGCGCGCCGATCACATCGTCGACACCGGCTACATGGAGCTCTCCGGCACGTCGTTCGCGGCCCCGATCGTCAGCGGCGTGGCTGCGCTGATCCTCGGCAAGCATCCGACGTTCACTGCCGACCAGGTGAAGGGCGCTCTCATGCTCGGCGCGAAGCCGATGCCTCAGGCAGCCGATCTCTCGGAGGGCGTCGGCGAGGTCAGTGCCGCCCGCTCGCTCGAGTACTCGAACCCGCCGAAGGCGAACAAGGCACTGAATGCCTTCGTGGTCTCCGCTTCCGGCGCCGGCGGTCGAGTCTTCGACTCTGCCAGCTGGGCCGACAAGGCGAAGAACGACGCCTCGTGGGCCGAGGCCTCGTGGGCCGACGCCTCCTGGGCCGACGCCTCCTGGTCGACCGCGAGCTGGGCGGATGCATCCTGGAGCGATCTGAGCTTTGCCTCGGCCTCCTGGGCCGACACGGCAACGGCTGCGGCTTCCTGGGCCGATCTCAGCCTCGCGAGCGCCTCGTGGGCCGACAACGCCGGCGACGAGACCGCTCAGCCCGACGCCGGTGCGATCGACCCGGCCGAGCTCGCTGCGATCCTCGCAGGCACGCTGGATCCGTAAACCTCATGCGCCTACCCGGGGTCACCCGTTCGGGGGAATCGATCGAGGGTTCCCCGAACGGGGGATGCCCCCGGGTAGGCGGCCTTCTACGTTCCGCGATGGGCTCTGTCTGCGGCCCACCCGTACGACGCGTGGCGAAGGAGAGACCCAGATGAAGGATCGCTCGAGGGCGTGAGCGCGACGCCCACCGATATCTCGCTCGTCGCCGAGCCCGGCTCGGGAAGGAACGAGAGCCTGCCGCGAAACGCGCGGTTCTACTTCATCGCGGTCGCGATCATCGCTGCGGGAGTCACGCTGCCGTTCATCGGGAGACTGCAGACGACCGACCAGTGGCCGGCCTTCCTCATCCTCGCCTCGGCGGCCGCGACGGCGCGCCTCTTCGTCGTTCGCACCCCGGCCGACCAGGCGTACCACACCGACATCGTCTTCCTGATCCCGGCGGCGCTGATCCTGCCACCGGAGCTACTCGTGCTCGTCGCCGTCGTGCAGATGGTCCCGGAGTGGCTGAAGATGCGCTACCGCTGGTACCTGCAGACGTTCAACATCCTCGACTACTCGCTCTCGGCGATGGCCGCCTGGTTCGTCGGCCGCGTCCTCATCCTCGAACACGCGGGGATCGGTAACGACGCACTGCGGCTGTCGCTCGCCGGGCTTGCGGCCTGCGTCGTCTTTGTCGCGGTCAACCACATCCTGCTCGCCGTGATGCTGCGCCTCGCGCGCGGCTTCACGTTCCGGGACACCGGCCTGTTCGATCCCGAGTATCTCGCCACCGACCTCGTGCTCGCAGCGCTCGGCGTCGCGGTGTACGCCTTCTGGCAGTCGAATCCCTGGCTCGTCCCGTTCGCGCTTACGCCGCTGTTCCTGATCCACCGTTCACTGAGCGTGCCCGCCCTGCAGGCAGAGGCACGAGTGGACCCGAAAACCGGTCTCTTCAATGCGCGCCACTTTGCGGCTGCGCTTGCGGAGGAGATCGGCCGCGCGCGCCGCTTCGAACGCCCGATGTCCCTGATCATGGCCGACCTCGATCTGCTCCGAGACATCAACAACACGTACGGCCACCTTGCAGGCGACGCAGTGCTGAAGGGAATCGCAGAGGTCTTCCGCGCCCAGTTGCGGCACTACGACGTGCCCGCGCGTTTCGGTGGCGAGGAATTCTCGATCCTCCTGCCGGAGACGCCGCCCGAGCAAGCGCTCGAGATCGCCGAGCGGATCCGGCGTGCAGTCGCCGAGCGCACCTTCGACGTCGAGACCTCGAGCGATCCCATTCGCGCCACCGTCTCGATCGGCGTCGCGGGCTTCCCGAAGGACGGCACCGATGCGAACGAGCTGATCCACCAGGCGGACCTCGCCGTCTACCGCGCGAAGCTTCAGGGACGAAACCGTGTGCTCGGTGCGAGCTCCGAGCCGCTGCTCATTCCGGCCGACCGTTCGACGCGATTGATCGCAGTGCCGGAGGAGGGCGACCATCACGCCCCTCTTCCCGGCGCCGTGCAGGTCCAGCCGACGGAGGAGCGACGTGCAGACGTGCGCCATCCGCGTCCACACGCTGTCCATGGGCCGCGGTTCCTGTCGCTCGACCGGCGCCTGAGCCTGACCGTGGGGCTCGTCAGCACTGTGGGTGTTGGTGCCGGCATCGTGGGCCTGCTGTTGACCTGGACCACGAAGGACCTGCTCGGCCTGCTGACGGTCGTCGGCCTCGTCGGAGTGGGGCAGGCGCTCGCGCTCGAGGCGGACGAAGGCTCCGCCGTGCTCTCGGTGAGCGCGGTCGGCTGTCTTGCGGCCGCGTCGCTCTTCGGCTTCCGTGCCGCGCTGCCGCTCGCGCTCGCGAGCGTGGCGGTCGAGTGGAGTGCGCGTCGTGCGCCGCTGCACAACGTCCTCTTCAACATCGGGGCGCTGACACTCGCATCGCTGGCGGCGGCGAGCGTCTTCAAGATTGCGTACTTCTTCCCGGACGGCACGGCACACCAGCTGGCGGCCTCGGGGCTCGGCCTGCTCGCGGGCGCGGCGTACTTCGCCGTGAACATGGGCCTCGTCTCCCTGGCGCTTGCCCTTCAGGGACACGAACGCTGGTGGTCGGTCTTCAGGGAGCGCTTTGCGTGGCTGCTTCCCCACTACCTCGTCTACGGCTTCATCGGCGGCGTCATGGCGCTCGCGTACGAGGCTGTGCAGCTACTCGCCCTCGCGGTGTTCGCCGTGCCGTTGCTCCTGATGCGGAAGACACAGGAGGCGTACCTCAAGCACACCCAGCGCAGCGCCCAGAAGCTTCGCCAGGCGGCCGAGACGATCCAGTCGCAGAACGTGTCGCTCGAGCTTGCGAACAAGCTGCTGAAGGAACGCTCGACGGCGGCGATGGAGTCCCTGTCGGCGACAGTCGACGCGCGCGACTCGTACACGGCCGGCCACTCGCGCCGCGTGCAGCAGCTCGCTCTCGCGATCGGCCGCGAGCTCGGCCTCTCACACGCGGAGCTCGACCTGCTCGGACACGCCGCCCTCTTCCACGACATCGGCAAGCTCGCGATTCCGGACTCGATTCTCCTGAAGCCGGCGAGCCTGACCCCCGAGGAGTGGTCGCTCATGCAGCGTCACGCCGAGGAGGGCGCACGCATCATCGACCGCCTCGGCTTCCTGAACGACGCCGTGCCGGCCATCCGCCACCACCACGAGCGCTTCGACGGCACGGGTTACCCGGACCGGCTGCAGGGCGAGGACATCCCGCTCGGAGCCCGCATCATCCATGTCGCGGACGCGCTCGACTCCATGCTCACGACGCGCATCTACCGGGCCGCCCGGCCTGCCGCCGAGGCGCTACAGGAGCTCAGACGGGCGGCAGGCACCCAGTTCTGCCCACGCTGCGTCACTGCTCTGGAGCGGATCCTGCCGCTCGAGAGCCTCGAGAGCGAGAGCGACCGCGCGCGTCTTGCCGCAGTCGCTTCGTAGCCCGCTCAAGCCTTAGCTTGCGTTCTTTCCAGAACGCTCTATCCTTCTTGGCATGACCCGCAAGCCGCCTTTCCGGGCGGTCGCGAAGATCGACCCCGACGCGCTCGCGTCCTTCCAGGCCGGAATCCGCAAGCGCTACTCGAACGCCCAGATCCTTCAGGAGCTGCGCGCGAGCGCGGAGCGGTTGGGACGTTCGCCGACGATGCGTGAGTTCGCCGCCGACCCGGAGACGAGCGTGCATCCGCAGACGGTGATCGAGCACTTCGGGAGCTGGAACGCGGCGAAGCGCGAGGCCGGGCTCGTCCCGCGCCGGTTCGCGACGCGTGAGGAGCTCGTCGGGCTGCTGCGCGACCTGGGGGAGGACCTCGGCCGCGTGCCAACTGCGAAGGACCTCGACGCCCGCCGCGGCTCGATGCCTTCGAAGTCGCTCTACTGGCATACGTTCGGCTCGCTCGCCGAGGCGCTGCGCGAAGCCGGCTTCGACGTGCCGCTCGGCGAGGAACGGCTCGACCGTGCCGTCGAGCAGGGAGTGGGGCTCGCGCGGAAGCTCAAACGGCTACCGAAGTTCGCAGACTGGGCAGCGGCGCGGAAGAAGGACGAGACGCTCTTGACCGAGTGGCAGGTCTACCGGATGTTCGACGCCCGCAGGGGCGCCTGGTCGACCTTCCAGTTCCTGATCAAGGAACGCCTCGAAGACGAAGGCAGATCGGTCGGGTCCGACGGACTCCTGCGCTAGCTACGCCTGCTGCTTCCCGGCGCGGGCCTCCTCGATCTCGTACTCGACGGTTGCGCCGCTCGCGGTCATGAGCCGCACGTCGTAGTTCTCACCCGAGATCCAGGGATACCAAATCGTGATCCGTTCGGCGGCTCCGGGTTTCACCTCGCTTTCGGTCTGGTGAAAGTCGACGAAGGCGTCGTTCAAGATGATCTGTGCCACCTGTGCAGACTCCTCGGACTCGTTGGAGAGAACGAGCGAGATCTCGCCGGGTCGGAGCGTCGCCTCTTGCACGGCTGCTTCGTCGCCGCCGCTGTGGGTGCTGTCCCACGGCCGGGCAATAGCAAGCCCTGACGCGACCGCGATGACGACGACGGACACTCCGATCAGCACGAAGCGCTTCAGCATGGTTCAGGCCACCACATCGAAGAACCCCATCCAGCCGAGGGCGGCGAACTCACTCTTGTGCGCGTGGAACATGTACTTGCCCGTGTGCGGAAAGCGCAGCTCGAGCACGTCGCGCTGACCCTGGCCCTGGATCACCGTGTCGGTGTACTCGCTCGGTTCGAGTGCGGTCCCGGTCGGAAAGCGATGGAAGAAGTTTCCATGGACGTGGAACGAGTTGACCGGATCGAGCTCGACGATGTTGACGAGATAGATCCGAACGAGCTCGCCCAGCTTTACCCGCACCGGGTGGTACATGAAGTGGAAAGCGACGGTGTTGACGGCGTACACCTCGTTGTCCTCGTCGAAGTTCGGATCGAATGCGTTCTGCACCATCACGAGCTCATCTGCCCGCGGACGCGCTTTCGGCGGGTCCACGATGAACATGCCGTAGAGACCTTTTGCAATGTGACCGGCGAGCGGCAGCGCGTGGCAGTGATACAGGTGCAGCCCGAACGGCCCGGCCTCGAACTCGTACGTGAACTTCTCTCCGACGTCGATCAATCCGCCGCCGATGTCCTCGCCGACTCCGGGCGTCCCGTCCATCGCGGCGGGGTGGATCCCGTGGAAGTGGATGGTGTGTGGATGGGTGCCGGCGTTGACGAAGTGGATGCGAAGGAGGTCGCCCTCACGGGCTCGCAAGGTAGGCCCGGGGACCCGGCCGTTGTAGGTCCACGCCGAGAACTTCACGCCCGGAACGATCTCGATCTCCTTGTCGTAGGCGATGAGCTCCCACTCACGCAGCGTGCGCCCGCCGGCGAGGCGCCGCGTCTTGCCCCAATCGAAGTCGCGCAGAACGGCGCTCGGGTCGAAGCCGTTCACCTTCGGATCCACGGTCGTGTTTCCGTGTGCGAACCCCGAGTGTGACGAGCCGTGCACGAGCGGGTGGTGCACATGCGGTGGGTCTGCCGCTTCAGCCGGGCTACCGGACAGCCTGGCGGCTACTCCGGACCCGACCACGGCCGCCGCGGTCCCGAGTGCGCGACGCCTCGTGAAGGACCTGCGCACGGTCATGACGCTCTCACCCCGGCCTAAGAGGAACCTGAGACAGGCGTAAAGATGTTCCTAAGAGTTCGAGCTACGCGGCGGCGGTGTGCAGCCGGGCGAGCCGCTCGAGGCACGAACGGGCCTCGTCGGGAGCCCGCACTGCAGGCAGCGGCTCTTCCCGGAACGAACGGTCCGGCTGGAAGAGCTCCTGCGCGACGATCTTGCCGTGCTCGACGGCAACGACCGTGCCCTCGGGCAGCTCGGTCTTGCGGAGCTTGATCGCCGTGTAGCTCTCGACGAGCTGGAGCGCGACTCGCGTCGATGCGAAGAAGAGCTCGTGCTTGCCCCGGCCGAGCCAGAGCGGACGCCCCAGGCCGCGGGCCAGCAGCAGCTCCGGGCGTTCCTCGTCGAGCCACGCCGTCGCCATCGACCCGTACAGCTCCTGCAACGCCTCCGCCGTGTGACCACGCGCGAGCCCCGCGAGGGCGAAGATGATCTCCGAGTCGACAGTCATCTCGGGGTGGGCCCGCTCGATTCGGTGCTGTTCGAAGAGCTCGTCGTCATTCTTGATGATCCCGTTGTGGACCCCGACCACCGAACCGTGGCGGATCGGATGATTGTTCGCCTCGAGGCTCGGGTGGCCCTTGGTGAAGTCGCGGACGTGGACGAGCAGCTTCGTCGCATCCTCGGGGACGCTGATCCGCTCTAAGAGGGCCGTCGCGCCGGAGCGCTGTTTATGGACGGCGATCCCAGCTCCCGGGGCGCGGTAGGCATAGCCGACGGCGTCTGCGCCGCGTTCGGCGATTCCGGTCAGTAGGGCGCGGGCGGCGACTGTCCGCTCGACGCTGCTCCCAGGAGCGAGGCTATATCCGGCTATTCCGCACAAAGTCTTTTGAGGTAATACGAAGCGACCTTCCGGTCGCCCAATACTTCTAGACGCATCGGCTGTGCCCCTTGTTAGGAGCCATCCCTCGGCAGAGGGTTGACGACCGCCTCAAGAGTCCTCTCCAAAGCGCCGATACCCGTGACATGCGGCCGCTCCCTGAGGTGCCATCGGACCCCGCGCTCGAACCAAGGCTCGAGCTCGTTCCCGAGGTCGACGACGCCGAGGCCGAAGAGGCCGAGGAGACCGAGGATGGGGAGGAGGACGCCGAGACGGAGGATGGGGAGGAGGACGCCGCCCCGGCCGCCAAGGCCGAGGCGACGCAGGATCCGCTGAAGCTCTACGTCCGGGCGATCGGCGACGGCCCGCTCCTAACGCCGGCCGAAGAGCGTGAGCTCGCACGACGAAAGGACGACGGCGACGAAGAGGCCAAGAAGAAGCTGATCGAGTCGAACCTCCGGCTCGTCATGTCGATCACCCGCAACTACACGAAGGCCGGAGTGCCGCTGCTGGACCTGATCCAGGAGGGCAACCTCGGCCTCATCCGTGCGGTGGAGAAGTTCGACTACAAGCTCGGCTACAAACTTTCCACCTATGCAACGTGGTGGATCCGGCAGGCAGTAACGCGCGCGCTCGCCGACCAGGGTCGAACGATCCGGCTGCCGGTCCACGTCGCGGACCAGGTCCGACGGCTCATGCGCGCGCGCCGTCAACTCGCCCAGAAGCTGAATCGCGAGCCGACCCAGGAAGAGCTGGCGAGGGAGAGCGGCTTTCCCGAGAAGCGCGTCCAGGAATTGCTCGACCTCGTTGAGGATCCCGTCAGCCTCGAGACCCCGGTCGGCGAAGGCGAGAGCATGTACGCCGACCTGATCGAAGACATTCACTCGGAACGCCCCGACGAGTCCACGTCCAAGAAGCTCCGCCGCGTCGAGCTCGCCGAGGCGATGCTCCGGTTGAACCCGCGCATGCGTCGCGTGCTCTCCCTCCGCTTCGGCCTGAACGGCGAAGCGCCCCAGACCCTGGAAGAGGTCGGGGCGGGGCTCGGCATCACACGCGAACGCGTCAGGCAGCTCGAGTCACGCGCTCTTCGCGAGCTTCGGGCCGTCGCGCCCGACCTCGAGCTCTACCTCCGCTCCTAACACCCCGGGGCGCTGGTTCGAGCGGCCCTCTCGGTCAGTTCCGACGGACGCACGGGCAAGCCCGTGCGTCCTGAGTGTCGGCGCCGTGAAGCGGCGCCTTAGCGCGAGGCTCCCCAGACCCTGGAAGAGGTTGGGGCGGGGCTCGGCATCACACGCGACGCGTCGGCAGCTCGAGTCACGCGCTCTTCGCGAGCTTCGGGCCGTCGCGCCCGACCTCGAGCTCTACCTCCGCAGTTAGAGGTACTACTAGGGGACGTGGACCGTCGCTTCGTCGACTGTCACTCGCACGTCGTCCCATCCGGTGACGACGGCGCAGCGACGATCGAGGACGGCCTCGCCCTCTGCCGCAGTGCTGCGGCGCACGGAACAGCGATCCTCTTCGCGACGCCGCACGTCTGGCCGTACTTCACGCTCAGTGCGGAACGGGAGGCGGAGATTCGCGCTGCCTACGAGCGCATGCGCCCGCAGGCGGAGCTCGAGCTGCGCCTCGGCTTTGAGCTGACGCCGGCAGCGCCGCTGCTCGACGAGGATCCGAACCGTTACGTCCTCGACGGCACCGACTGCGTCTTGATGGAGGTCCCGTTCTCCGGAACAACCGATCTGCTGTATGCGCTCGCCGAGCACGTCGAGCAGGCGGGACTCCGTCCGATCATCGCCCACCCGGAGCGCACGGAGGCGGTGCTCGCCGATCCGTCCGTCGCGAACCAGTTGGCAGAGAGGGGCTGGTCGTTGCAGGTGAACGCGACATCGCTCCTCGGCCGTCACGGGCCTGAGCCGGAAGAGCTCGGCTGGTCGCTGGTCGAACGAGGGCTCGGCACGGTGGTCGCGTCGGACGGTCACCGGACCACTCGGCCTGCACACCTTGATGAGGCCTACACGCTTGCCGAGCAACGGCTCGGCGAAGGGGCTCTGAAGTTGTTCGACGGGACCGCGCTGGGGCTTACGCAGTCACCGACTGCATCTCGCGCAGCGTCGACAGGCGCCTGAGGGACTCCAGCTCGATCTGCCGGACACGCTCGCGGGTGAGCCCGAGGCGCCGCCCGATCTCCTCGAGCGTCTTCGGCTCCGAGTCGTCGAGTCCGTAGCGGAGCACGAGCACCTGACGTTCGCGCTCCTGCAAAGACAGCAACGCAGCGCTGAGCGCCTGCGAGCGCAGCGACACTTCGACCTCTTCCTCCGGCAGCGGATCGTCGCCCGCGACAAAGTCGCCGAAGACCGCGTCCTCTGCTTCGCCGACGGGCTGGTCGAGCGAAGCCGATGCACGGGCGGCGGCTCGCACCTCGTGCGCTTGCTGGATCGGCAGGCTCGCCTCTTCGGCGATCTCCTCGAGCGTCGGTTCGCGACCGAGCTGTGTCCAGAGCGTGCGCTCGGCGCGGTTCATCTTCTGCAGGCGCTCGACGATGTGGACGGGCATGCGGATCGTGCGCGCCTTGTCGGCGAGCGCACGCGCGACCGCCTGGCGGATCCACCAGGTCGCGTAGGTCGAGAACTTGTAACCCCGCCGCCAGTCGAACTTCTCGACGGCGCGGATCAGGCCGAGCGTTCCTTCCTGGATCAGGTCGAGGAAGGGGAGGCCCTGGTTTCTGTAGTTCTTCGCGATCGAGACCACGAGGCGCAGGTTCGCCTGGATCATGTGGGACTTCGCACCGAGGTCGCCGCGTTCGATGCGCTTGGCGAGCTCCACCTCCTGCGCTGCAGTGAGCAGTGCGTGCCGCCCGGCTTCCCGGAGGAAGAGCTGCAGCGCGTCGGTCGTCGTCTCGTACGAAACCTGGAGCGGGGGAGGCGCAGGCTCCTTCTCCTTCTTCTCCTCCTTCTCGGGCTCCTCCGTCGTCTCAGTGATCTCGATTCCACGGCGTTCGAGCTCGTTCCAGATCGCATCGGTCTCGAGCGCATCGAGCTGATGCGCCTCTATGAGGTCGGCAACGTCGGGCTGGCGAACCGAGCCCGTGCTTTCAGCGTTCTCCAGCAGTCCTTGGACGTCCTCGTGCTGGAGGATCGACTCGATCTCGACCGTCATCTCCTAGGGGGTTGATGCCTCTGGGCCGGCGATGCCAAACACGCACGCTCTCAGTCGCGGCCGCCCGCGTCAACTCGCCACCCCCAATCCCGCTGAAAACGGCCGCTCAGCTCCCCCAGAGCGGCCTGACCTCGATCGTCCCCATCTGGGCCACAGGGTGCCCGGCCGCGATTTCGACCGCTTCCTCGAGGCTGCCGCACTCGAGGATGTCGAAGCCGCCGACGACCTCCTTGGTCTCGGCGAACGGGCCGTCGGTGACGATCGTCTTCCCGTCGCGGACGCGGACAGTGCGGGCTCGGCGCGGCGGAGCCAACTGGTCGCCGGTCACCCAGATTCCGCGGGCCTGGAGATCGTCGAGCCACGGAAAGCTCTCGTCGTCAGCGGCGTCATTCGGCGACTCAGGCTCGGTCTGAGCGTCCATCTTTTCCGCGTCCCAGCACACCAGCATCAAGAACTTCATCGTCCGCTCCCTTCGTCGTTTGGTATCAGCCTTACCTGTAGGACGTAACCGGCCGACCCAGATCGACAGTCTTAGCGCACAGACTTCGGTTCTCCCGAGAGCGATTCCGGGTATCTGGAGCGTGTGAGCGAGCCTGAGGGTGAGAAGGAGCGGACGGATCGGCAACTAATCGAGTTGCTAACGGAGCTACGGGTTGTCCTGCCCGGTGCGCAAGTGCTGCTCGCCTTCCTGCTTACCGTTCCGTTCGCGGCCCGCTTCGGCGGGATTAGCCGACCCCAGCGTGTCGGCTTTTTCACCTCCCTGCTCTTCACCGCCATCGGGACCGTGCTGCTGATGGCGCCCTCCATCTATCATCGGCTCCGCTGGAGGCGTGGCGGCAAGTCGGATGTTGTTCGAGTGGGACATTGGTTGTTTCTTGTTGGAACCGCTTTCCTCGCCTTGGGTCTGCTCGCCGGGCTCCTCTTGGTCAGCGACTTCCTGTACGGAGCGTTGGCGGCCGGCATCGCGACGACTGCCGTAGCAGCGTGCATTGTCGTCACGTGGTACGCGCTGGCGTTGACCCGCGGCCGCTCGGCAGCGTCAGAACAGGAGGAGTAGCCGACTAAATGGGTCCGCCTAGGCTTTCTCTTCGAATGCACGGAAACCTGCGGACTAGTGCGTTCCGGGGTGGCCGCGTAGGCCGGCGGATCACCCCCATGGCGCGCCACGATCAGCGGGGGTCTGCCGGTCCCAGTGCGTTCAGATCGGACGCACATGCTCCCTAGCGATACCTACAGCAGCCTCGGCCCCGGTCGAGTGGGCGTGGAGAGAACAGCCAGCCCTCAAATAAGAGGGCGGGAAATGGCTTACGCGAGATAGCAGGGGCCAATCTTTCAGGAGGCGCACATGGAGCGGTATGTAGTGGCAACACGGTTGAAGCCGGGAGCGGCATCTGCGGCAGAAGAGTTGCTTTCGGCAGGACCGCCGTTCGACCCAGGCGAAGCCGGCCTGTCGGCCCACGCCGCCTACATCAGCAACGACTACGTCTTCCTCGTCTTCGAAGGCGAAGCGGCCCACGCGACTGCACTTCAGCTCGCGAAGGAGCATGTGGTCGAGGTGAGCCGTTGGCAAGACATCGTCTGGGAGCTGCCTTCTGTGATCGCCGACGTACCAGCGGATGCTCGCTGTCTCTACCGCTGGCCAGTCGATCGGTCGGAATAACCTGCGTACGGAAGGCGTGGCCCTTGCTCGTGATCGCAATGGGATCGCTAGCAAGTTTGCGCTTGCGATTGAGTCATTCCTTGTAGGGGTGCGGTGCCCGTATGACTGGCTGAGGAACTGCGGCTCTTTCAGCCTGTCTCTCAACACACCGCACCCCGCCTGACCCTACCCCGAGGGCTTGACCTCTCAAGCAGGAGAACCGCTCCCGGAGCGGTAGACGATGCCCCATGCGCTGGCGAGACCGACTTCTAAGCGAGCGGGGCGAGATAACCCCTCATGCTCCGCGTTTGGCTCGCGAACCCGAGCTTGGTTATGGGTTCGATCCGGAGAAATACCCGGCCCTGGCCGACGCCGCCGACGAATGGGCTGATGTCCTCAACAGCCGAGTGAAGCGATGGCGGTTGAGGCTGCGCTCGATGTAGTAACTGATCTGTTTCGTCGTTGAGCTCGCGGTTTTTCTCGCGGGGACTTAGCGGGGTAGCCAAGCGTCTCGCGGATTTTCCGTGTTCGGGGTACCCCGGTAGCCACAGCCCATTCGGCTACACGTCCGCCTCCCACCCGTCGACTGGACGAGGCGCTTGTCACTCGTCACTCGCGAAAACCGAGCGTGGTGAAGGAGGTCGAGCTCGATGACAAACACACCTCGCTTAACTAACTATCTCGACACAGATAGCGAGCGCGTCTTCTATTGCCTGGAGTGCGCCGAGCCCCGCGAGTTCGGCGAGTCCGTTAGCGCCGCCTTCGGGGCTAACTTCTTCTTCAAGCCTTAGAGGGCACCGAACTCTGGACCTAGGCTGCGACGCCCCTTTTCGACCTGGCTTTCGTCCTGGCGTACAGCCTCACGGCTGACTGGTATCTCCGCCCAATCGTCCCCGGCGTAGAGCCCTGACACGTCGCGTGCAATCACCCCAAGTACCCGGGCGACGCCAAGAGCCACCGCCGTCGCCAGAAGGAAAGATCCTCCCACGCCGATCGCAATCCACGTCAACACCGGCATCGCCGCGGTCTCTTATATGCCGCGGCGCCCCCTTCTTCCAAGCTTCAGCCTGAGGGTTATTTCGCTATTTGCGACGAGAGGCGGGCAGCACGTCCCATTTCTGCGGATTTCGGCGCTTGCTCTAAAAGCTCCGTCCTAGGCGCTCGACTCCCCTCTGTCGGGGAGAGGCTAAACCCGGCGGCCGAGTCGCGGCGTGAGCCCGTAAACGGCGCCCCGGGGCCACCTTCTCCCACCCGAGCCGTTCCGAAGGGCTGACGGCAGCTTGTCTCGCGCCGGAAGCGATAGAGCTCTTCATCACCGAGGAGCGCGCACGCCGCGCCCTCGAGGATTGTTTGCAGGATGAGCCACGGTGGGCGGGCATACACTTGTTGGCGCAGCGTGCCCAGGGGTCTCTCGGTCGCACCCCCACTCTCTCCCCGGGGAGGCGACTGAGTTGCGGCGGGAAAGACGCCGCCCCTGGGCTCCTTTCTTTCCACAGCGCAAGACTCGACATTGAGCGGTATCTGATTGCTGGAGTCCCGGGCCGTTCGTGCCGAGGGCTGACGGCCTTCCGGGGAGAGAACGGCCGGCTCGGGCTCCGAAAGCCCCCTTCGGCGCTTTGTCGTTCCTAGCCCAGAAACAGCCGGACCACCGCCCCGCAGAACACGACATCGCAAGGTTCGATGTTGCCCTTGCATCTACGGTATGGCGAACACCTTAGTTCCGGGGGGAGGACTGATCGACATGCCGGGAAGCGGCAACTACGTTCCAAGCAAGGGCGAGCGGATAGAGCAGCGGCGCAACGGTGTTAGGCGACTCGGCCGTGTCTGGTACTCGGACGGCCTACAGGTCTTGGTGAAGTGGGACAACGGACAGTCAAGCAGTTTGCGAGTCGGCCGGGACAGGTTCTCGGTCGGTGGTCGATCCGACGAGGATTAGGCAGAAACCGCAGCTCATCGCAAAAAAAGATTCCCTTCGGCCGAACTCAGATTCCGGGCTTTTCTCCAAGCTGAGTTAGCGCGGTAGCCACGGGCGATTCGAGTTCACGTCCGTGACCGTCCCCGGGGGTTAGCGGTTCAGCTCAGCATCGTCGCGCCCTTCCTGCCGTTACATGAGCGGTGAGCGGGTTGGAGGTTCGAGATATGGTCTGTGCCGCCGGCGTTGCGGGGGATGCGATGGTCTGCGACCCAGGGATCGTCGGCGCGTGGCCTTCGCCACACGGCGCGTGGCCTTCGCCACACAACGCGCAGACCGTGGCTGCCGCTCTGACCTTGGCCGAGTCACGGCCGTATGTGCCGGTTCGTTTCGGTGGCTTCGGATGCCTGTCACAACGGTTCGTCCGGCTTGGCCGGCCGCACATCCGGCCGCATATAACGCAGGCTCCCAGCTATGTATAGGAGTTATACAGCTATGCATCGGGCGACCTCCTCCGACAAGATCACCCGCATCCGGCACCTCTTCCTCGTTCTCGGACCCGAGGCCGTTCGGGCTCGCGGCCAAGCTGGGATGGCCACAAGTGCCGCGCAGTTAGAGGCCGCTTGGGGCGACGCGCCAAACGGACATGGCTTCTCGTCCCTAACTTGCGACTGCGCGCTCTTGGCGAAGCGGGACCGATCTTTCGGCGAGTAGCGCCGCCGGTGGACGACCGCCGACCTCTGCGAGCGCGTCGCGGACTGTGAGCACGTAGGTGCCGCGGGCGGCTCTGAGCTCGAGCCATTCCAGAAATGCCCTGAGGACAACGGGGCTTACGAAAAGGCCGTTGGCCGCAGTGTCGCTAGAGCCAACGTGGTGGAAGACCAAGGTCACCCAGCCACCCCCGTTCCTCTCAGCGCGGGTGACGAGATTCTTGAGCTCAGCGACGGTGTTGCCCGCGCCCAGACCGATCGTCCGGATGGCATAGCGGTCGACGGGCGGGATCTCCTCGGCGACGTCGGGATTGATGTTCGTGCGGAAACGATCGAAGACGACGCCGTACCACTTGTGGCGGTTCGGACCCGTCCTGTCGATCGGCAAGAGCCCCCACCCGTGGCGGGCCGCGCTGTACCCGCACGCCTGGACGATCGCCTCGACATTCGTGTTGAAGTCACCGTGCGGGTAGGCGAAGCTCGTGACCGCGAAGCCATGGCTCATCAGCGCCTGTCGGTCGTTGGCGATCTGCCTCCTGGCCGCGCTCGCGCTCAGGGTCGTCAACCGCACGTGATCGACGGTGTGCCCACCAACCTCATTACCATCCGCCGCCAATTCGGCGAGCTGCGCCCAGTTCAGGTAGCCCGGCATCCCCACGGCGCCGCTGTTGATGAAAAAGGTGGCACGCATCGAGTGTTCAGCGAGGATCGAACGCACCGCGTACTGGTCGGAGCTACCGTCATCGAAGTTCAACGAGACGATCAAGGGATCGCCAGGTAAGCGCTGATGCTGCTCCTTGCCCTCACCGCTCAACAGCGTCGAGCGAGCTTCCCGTCCACGCGGGATGACTTCCATTTAGGTTCTCTCCCCTTGCCCTAGCGCGGCTCTCGTTCCGCGCTTTCACGGCGTGGTGTCCCCGGGTCCGGCCGTTAAACCTGTAACGACGGGCGCAGCCAGCCCCGAGGCCGACGAGGTCAGGCAGAACCTGCTCAGCGCCGCCTAAGGCTCTCCATCGTGCGGGGGTAGTACCCTCATAGGCGAGTCGCGTCCTGGCTCGTCCTGAAACAACCTGCACGACGGTCGCCTTCGGGTGACCTTCGTGCATCTAGGGGGTATGCCGACCACCGCCCTGTCACCATCACGGCATGGTCTCGCCTACGACTTCGCCCACCTTGAGACGCTCGACGAGATCACGGTGGAGATGATCCGTGACTTCCTCGATCACTATTGGAGTGAGAGCGCACCGGCGACACGCAGGAACCGGCTCGCGATCGTCAAGTCGTTCTTCGCGTGGGGGGTCGAGGAGCGCGGACTGGGGGAGAGCCCCGCAGCGAAGGTCAAGCCGCCGAAACCCACGAACGTCGAACGGTCGGCATACACACCGGAAACGATCGACCAACTTGTGAGGGCGCAACCCACGCTCAGGGATCAGATCGCGATCCAACTCCTCGGACGGCTGGCGCTCAGAAAAAACGAGTTGCGCCTGATGAGAGTGAACGACGTTGACCTTGGCCGCGGGACGATCAGGATCCACGGCAAAGGCGGCAAGGTCGTTGTGCTGCCGATGGGCTTCCCCGACCTCAAGACCGACCTCGAGGTACCTCGTCGGCCGTCACCCCGAGGAGTACCGGCTCTATCCGAAGGCAGACCCGTCGAAACCGATGGACTCCACCTCAATGCACCGCTGGTTCAAACGCGCCCTGGAACGCGCAGGACTGCCGACCACGATCAAAACCCATGAACTTCGCCACTCGGCCGCAGATCATCTTTGGCGCGCCACCGGCAACCTAATGTTGGCGCAGCAGCTCCTGCGGCACGAAAGCGTTGCTACGACGCAGGCGTATCTGCACCCGACGCGGGACGACCTTGCCGCCGGGCTGGCGTCACTCAACCAAGTCGTGCGTTCCGAACCCGAGGAAACCGCCTAGCTATGGTCTCTTGCGGATTC
>CAWDSD010000013.1:0-79210 GCA_963804935.1 uncultured Actinomycetes bacterium | reverse complement strand
ACGTGCACGACCTCGACGACGTGAACTTTTAGTTCCAGAGTCGTCACTGTTACCGTCAGGACCGGCCCCTAGACTGGCCCCGTGGCCAAGCCTGCCGTCAACTACGCCTGTACCGACTGCGGCTACACCGCGGGTCGGTGGTTCGGCAAATGTCCCGGCTGCAATGCGTTCGGCACGCTCATCGAAGACGTCGTCGGTGGGCCTTCGGCCAAGTCATCGTCCAAGCCGATCCTGCGCCTCGTCGACGTCGAGGCGACGGAGGCGAGTCGCATTACGACCGGCGTACCCGAGCTCGATCGGGTGCTCGGCGGCGGCCTCGTTCCCGGATCGCTCGTGCTCGTCGGCGGCGAGCCCGGGGTCGGCAAGTCCACGCTGCTGCTCAGCGCGCTCGCGGAGATGTCGAAGGAGCGGCGCGCGCTGCTCGTCACCGGCGAGGAGTCGGTTGCACAGGTGAAGCTGCGCGCCGAGCGGCTCGGCGGCGGCGAAAAGATCGAGATCCTGGCGGAGACCGAGCTCGAGACCGTGCTCGCGACGCTCGAGGCCGAGCGGCCTGACGTCTGCGTGATCGACTCCGTGCAGACCCTGTATTCGTCGGAGGTTGGGTCGGCGCCGGGCTCGGTCGCGCAGGTGCGTGAGGCAGCCGGGCGGTTGATGCGCGCGGCGAAGGAGCTGTGCGTCGCGACGATCCTCGTCGGCCACGTGACGAAGGACGGCTCGGTCGCCGGGCCGCGCGTGCTCGAGCACCTCGTCGACTGCGTCCTACAGTTCGAGGGCGACCGCTATCACGCACATCGCGTCTTGCGCGCGACCAAGAATCGCTTCGGCTCGACGAACGAGCTCGGCGTCTTCGAGATGACCGGAACGGGTCTCGTCGGAGTTCCCGATCCGTCGGAGCTGTTCGGCCGCACGGCCGGCAGTGAGATCGGCTCTGCCGTCGCGTGCGCGCTCGAGGGAACGCGGCCGATCCTGCTCGAGATCCAGGCGCTCGTCGCGCCGAGCGATTTGGCGATGCCGCGACGAGTCGCGACCGGTGTCGACCCGAAGCGGCTCGCGATGATCGTCGCCGTCCTCGGTCGGCACGCACGCATCGCGCTCGGCAGTGCGGATGTCTTCGTCAACGTCGCCGGTGGCGTTCGGATCGACGAGCCGGGGGCGGATCTCGCCGTCGCGCTGGCGATCGCCTCCGCCGCGAAGGGTGTACCGACACGTGAAGGTCTGGCCGTGTTCGGCGAGATCGGGCTGACGGGACGTTTGCGTCCGGCGGCGCAGGCGGACCGTCGGCTCGAGGAGTGCGCGAAGCTCGGGCTCAAGGCGGTGATCGCGCCCGCTGACACGCCGAAGAGCAGCGGGGGCAAGCTCGAGGTCGTGCAGGCAGAGACGCTGCCAAAGGCCATCGCCGCCGGGCTCAGTTAGCGTCTTCCTCGTGCTCTTCCGTCGTGTCGGCCAGAGGCCTGTGCTGGCCGTGCTCGTCGCGGCGGTCGGGATCTCGTTCTCCGGGATCCTCTTCCGGTTGTCGCATGTGTCGGCATCGACCGGCGCGTTCTATCGCTGCGTCTGGGCGCTGCCGCCGCTCTTCGTGCTCGCGCGCCTCGAGGATCGCCGTTATGGGAAGCGCGATCGCCGGGCTGTCTCGCTCGCGTGGGTCGCGGGCGCGTTCTTCGCGGCGGATCTGATCCTCTGGCACAACGCGATCGAGCTCGTTGGCGCGGGGCTCGCGACCGTGCTCGGCAACACGCAGGTCGTGCTCGTCGGTGTGCTCGCCTGGGCTCTGCTCGGCGAGAAGCCACAGCGCTCGTCGCTGGTTGCGATTCCGATCGTCGGCTTCGGTGTCGTCCTCATCTCCGGCGTGCTCGAGCAGGGCGCGTATGGATCGAACCCGCGGCTCGGGGCGATCTACGGCGTGCTGACCGGCGTTGCGTACGCGGGCTTTCTGCTCACCCTGCGACAGGGGAGCAAAGACCTGCGCCGCCCGGCCGGACCTCTGTTCACGGCGACGCTCTCGTCTGCGATCGGTTGCGCGGCGATCGGGCTCGTCATCGGCGACCTCGACCTGACGCCTTCGCTCTCCGCTACGGGCTGGCTCGTGCTGCTCGCGCTGTCGTCGCAGGTCATCGGCTGGCTGTTGATCTCGAGCTCGTTGCCGCGGTTGCCCGCGGTCGTCACGTCGATCCTGCTGACGCTCCAGCCGGTGCTGTCCGTGATCTTTGCGGCGCTGATCATCGACGAGTCGCCGTCGAACCTTCAGCTCGCGGGAGCGGGCTGCATCCTCGCCGGCCTGGTGGTGGCAACGGTCGGCCGGCGCCAGGTTGCCGCCCCGGAGCCCGAGCTTGCTGGGTGAGCGTGGCAAACTTCCCGGTAATGCCCGAAGCACAGGCCGCCCTGGGCTTTACGCGCACGCCGTCGGAGGACGATCCACGGCGTGACCCCGAGCTGCTGGCCGCGCTCCGCCGGATCGCGCCTGGCACCGAGCTCCGCCAGGGGATGGACGACATCATCCGTTCCCGCGAGGGCGCGCTCATCGTCATCGGCGACCCGAACGAGCTGTCGTTTCTCTTCTCCGGTGGGATTCGGCTCGACGTCGCCTTCACCGGCCAACTTCTCTACGAGGTGGCGAAGATGGACGGCGCGATCATCGTCAATCCGTCGCTGACGAAGCTCGCCTACGCAAACGTCCAGCTGATGCCGGACCCGACGATCCCGTCGGTCGAGACAGGCACGCGGCACCGCACCGCCGAGCGCGTCGCGAAACAGACGGGCGCGCTCGTGATCTCGATCTCACAGCAGCGCGCGACGATCTCCGCCTACGTCGGCCCGACCCGCTACCAGCTCGAGGCCGTGCCGGAGGTGCTCGCGAAGACGAACCAGGCCCTTTCGACCCTCGATACGTACGGCCAGCGGCTGCAGCAAGTGCTGGCCCGCCTGACGGCGCTCGAGTTCCAGAACGCGGTCGTGCTCGACGACGTGCTCGTTGTCCTGCAGCGCGCGGAGATGACGACGCGGATGGCCGCCGAGATCGAGCGCGACTGCGTCGAGCTCGGAGCCGAGGCTCGCCTGATCCAGATGCAGCTGAACGAGCTCATCGGAGAGGTTCCGGCGGAACGCGCGATGGTCGTCCACGACTACCACGTCGACGGCGCGGGCCCTCGTGCCGAGCTGGCGCTCGAGGGCTTGCACGCGCTGCCGTACCGGCAGCTGCTCGATTCGGAGCGGCTGGCCGAGCTGCTTGCGTTTCCGCGCGACGTGAATCCGCACGATCACTCCGTGACGCCGCGAGGCTTCCGGATCCTGTCGCGGATCCCGCGCCTGCCCGAAGGCGTCGTCAGGAAGGTCGTGAGCGGTCTGGGCGATCTCGACGCGATCGTCCGCGCGTCGCAGAGCGATCTCGAGGCGATCAGCGGCGTCGGCGCCGTGCGTGCGCGTGAGATCCGCGAAGGCCTGCGGCGGCTTCAGGAACAGAACCTCGTGGAGAGGTACTTGCAGCTCTGAGGCGGGCCCGCGGTCTCGCCGCGGCCTACGCCGTCTTCGGATTGTTCTGGGGCGCGTGGGCTGCGTGCCTCCCGGCAATCCAGCGCGCCACCGGGGCGAGCGACGCGCAGCTCGGGCTGGCGCTGCTCTGCGTCGCGCTCGCCGCTCTGCCGGCAATGCTCGTGGCGGGGCGCCTGTCCGACGCATTCGGCGGTGCGCGGCTCGTCCCGATCTTTCTCGTCTTCTTCGGGCTGGTCGCGACCTTGCCGGGGCTCGCGCGCTCGGTCGGCATGCTCGTCGTCTTCCTCGCGTTGATCGGGATCGCGACCGGGCTGCTCGACATCTCGATCAACAGCCACGCGTCGCGGCTCGAAGCGCTGCACGGGATCCGGATCATGGACGGCCTGCACGCCTCGTTCTCGGCCGGCGTGGTGGTCGGCAGTGTCGGCGCGGGCCTGTTGCGGCACGCGGGCGCCCAACCGTCGTGGATCCTTGCCGGGGTTGCCGTCGTCGGAGCGTCGGCGGCGTTCGTGAGCCGCGGGCCGTACCCCGAGCCGGCGCCACGTCAGCGCCGTGGGCGGCTCGAGCGCCCGCTGGTCGTCGTCGGCCTCGTCCTCGCGCTCGCGTTCCTCGTCGAGAACGGGTTGGAGGCATGGAGCGCGCTCTTCCTCGAGCGGACGTTGGACTCGGGCCCGGCGGTCAGCGGGCTCGGTCCGGGTCTCTTCGCCGGCGCGATGGTGACGGGACGAGTCCTCGCGCAGAGGGTCGACTGGCCGTCGGTGCCGGGCCGCATGCTCTTCGCCGGCCTCGCCTCGGCGACGGGGCTCGCGATCGCCGCCACTTCGCAGCATGCGGTGGTCGCACTCGCCGGGTTCGTGATTGCCGGTGGGGGCCTGGCTCTCTCGGCGCCGACGCTCTTCGGCCTGGCCGGCCGGCTTGGCGGCGAGGGAGGCCGCGGGGCGGCGCTCTCGACCGTGGCGATCCTCGGCTATCTCGGGTTCGTCGCCGGGCCAGCGCTCATCGGGGCGGTCTCGGGCGCGAGCAGCCTGCGCGGCGGGTTCCTGTTCCTGTGCGCCGTGGCAGTTGTCCTGGCTGCCTGCGCGCCGATTCTCCGCCGGGTGGTGGGCGAAACCGGGGGTTAGCAGGGATTTTCACCAAAATACGTCCATTTCCAGCGTCTTTTGCTAGACTTGTCCTCCTAGGCCGGCGGAATCACCCGCCGGCTTCGCGGTCACATAAGGACGGAAAGGGGCGGGCTTGTACAAGGTCGGCGACAAGGTGGTGTATCCACACCACGGAGCAGGTACGGTCGTAAAGAAGGAAAAGCGCGAGGTTCTCGGCGAAAAGCGCGAGTACCTGACCATCAAGATCCTTCACAACGACATGACGGTGAACGTCCCGTCCGAGAACGCCGAGGCCGTTGGCCTCCGCAAAGTGATCGGCGAGGACATGGTGAAAGTGGTCGTGAAGGCGCTGACCGGCGGCGGCACGCAGATGCCCAAGAACTGGAATCGCCGCTTCAAGCACAACCGCGACAAGATGAAGACCGGCGACATCCTCGAGCTCGCCGAAGTCGTCCGAAATCTCTCCCTGCGTGACAGCGAAAAGGGTCTCTCGACCGGGGAGAAGCAGATGTTCGTGAAGGCCAAGAAGATCCTGGCCAGCGAGCTCATGTACGCAAAGGACATGGACGAGGAAGAGGCCGCGGAATGGCTCGACGGCGTTCTCCTCGGAGGCCCGAACGGCAGCACCAACGGTGGGCGCAAGAAGACGACCGCTGCGAAGCCGGCGAAGGTCGCTTCGAAGACGGCTGCGAAGCCGAAGACGACTGTGGCGCGGAAGAAGACCACCGCCGCCAAGCCGGCCGCGAAGGCCAAGTCCACGACGAAGGCGCGCGCCACCTCGAGGTGAGCGTCTGGGCGGTCCTCGCTGCAGCGGGTAGCGGGGACCGGCTCGGTGCAGATCGGCCGAAAGCGTTCGCGCGACTGGGCGATGAGCCCCTGCTCGCGGAGAGCCTGCGGCGGCTCGACGCTTCGGACTGGATCGAGTTCATCGTCGTGGCCGCGCCGCCGGGATGGGAAGAGCCCGTGATCCTGCTCGCCGAGGAGCTCGGCTGCAGCAAGGTGAGCGCGGCCGTCGTCGGAGGAGCGACGCGCGGTGAGTCCGTCGCGCGGGCACTCGCGGAGGTGCCGGAGGATGCGGCCGTCGTGCTCGTGCACGACGCGGCTCGGCCTCTGCTCGAGGAGGACGTGATCGAGCGGGTCGTCACGGCCCTGAACGAGGGCTGGGACGGAGCCGTTCCCGGACTGCCGCTCCCGGACACGGTGAAGCGCGTGGCAGGCGACCGCGTCGTCGAGACGCTGCCCCGCGACCAGTTGCGAGCGGTGCAGACGCCGCAGGCGTTTGTCGCTTCGGTGTTGCGTGAGGCTTACTCCGCGGGCGACGTGAACGCCGCGACCGATTGTTCCTCCCTGGTGGAGGCGCGCGGCGGCAAGGTGAAGGTGGTCGAGGGCGATCCGAAGTTGATGAAGGTCACGGACTCCGGCGATCTCGAGCGCGTTGCTGCACTGCTGTGATCGTCGACTACCACATGCATCTCCGTAACGGACGCGAGGACATTTCGCTCGACACCTGGGTGGTCGATCCGTTCGTGTCGGCGGCTCGGGCCGCCGGTGTGGACGAGATCGGGTTCACGGAGCACATCTACTACTTCACCCAGAGTCGTTCCCTGTGGGAGGTTCCGTACCAGGTGGAGCGCTGTGTGCACGACATCGATCCGTACGTGGCTGCGGTCATCGAGGCGCGGGAGCGCGGCCTGCCGGTGAAGCTCGGGCTCGAGGTCGACTACGTGCCAGGTCGTGAGGACGAGACGCGCGCGATCCTTGCGCCCTATCCGTGGGACTACCTGCTCGGATCGGTGCACTTCATCGACGGGCTCGGCGTCGACGGCGAGGAGCCGAGGATGCTGGACGTGCTCGGCGTCGACGAGTCCTGGCGCTTGTACTTCGAGACGCTGGCTGCGGCTGCTCGCAGCGGACTGTTCGACTCGTTGTCTCATCCGGATCTCGTGAAGATCTTCGGTGAGCGTCCCGCGTCGTTCGACTACGGGCCGGTGGTCGCTGCGATCGCGGATTCGGGCGTTGCCGTCGAGGTTTCGACGGCGGGGTTGCACAAGCCGGTGGGTGAGCTGTATCCGCATCCGGAGTTTCTTCAGGCGTGTCGCGACGCCGGCGTGCCGGCGACGCTCGCCTCGGATGCGCATTCGCCGGATCTCGTCGGCCGTGACTTCGACAAGGCGCTCGAGCTGCTGCGTTCCGTGGGATACGACACCGTCACGGTGTTCGAGCGGCGCCGCGGGCGCCAGGAGCCGCTCGGATGAGCTTGCGGGTCGGGTTGGGAGTCGATGCGCACGCGTTCGCGGACGGCGTGCCGCTCGTGCTCGGTGGTGTGACGTTCGACTCGCCGCGCGGGCTCGCCGGTCATTCAGACGGGGACGTGGTCACGCATGCGCTGATCGACGCGGTGCTGGGGGCGGCGGGGCTCGGTGACATCGGCTCGCTCTTTCCCTCGGACGGCTCCACACCGTTGGGCGTCTCGTCGCTGGAGCTGTTGCGCCACGCTGTGGCTCAGGTCCGAGGCGCGGGGTATGCGGTCGTGAATGCGGACTGCATCCTGATCGGGGAGCAGCCTCGAATCGCCGACCGTCGTGTGGAGATGGGGGAGGTGCTGAGCGTTCTCGTCGGCGCTCCGGTCAACGTGCGCGCGACGACGACCGACGGCCTCGGGTTCACGGGTCGAGGCGAAGGGCTCGCGGCACAGGCGGTCGCGCTCGTCGAACGGTCGTGAGGCTCGTCCGTTACGCGGACGCTCCGGATCTGCAGGCGATCCGGTACGAGGTGTTGTCCCAGGTGACGTTTCCGGAGTACCTGCAGAACAACGTCCCGGGTAACAAGTACTGGGGTCGGTTGTACGACGACTTTCCGGACTTCCAGCTCGCGCTCGTCGACGGTGACGAACTGGTCGCCGAGCTGCATTCCGTGCCGACACCGTGGGATGGAAGCGACGCTGACCTGCCGGCCGGTTGGGACGAGGGGTTCCTGCGTGCGTTCGAGAGCGGTCGCGAGCCGGATGTGTTGTGTGCGCTCGCCATCTCTGTTCGGCCGGACCGGCAAGGTCAGGGGTTGGCGGTGCGGATGCTGGAGGAGATGCGTGCCGCGGCTCGGGCCGGAGGGTTGCGGGAGCTGATTGCTCCTGTTCGTCCGACTCTCAAGGCGAGGTATCCGCTGATCCCGATCGAGCGGTATGCGGAGTGGCGTCGCGAGGACGGCGAGCATTTCGATCCGTGGATTCGCGTGCACGAGCGAATCGGCGGGGAGATCCTCGCGGTGGCGCCGGAGTCGATGGTCATGGACTGCCCGGTGTCGGACTGGGAGGAGTGGACGGGCATGCGGTTCCCCGGAGACGGCGACTACGTCGTCCCGGAGATGCTGGCGCCGCTGTACGTGCGGGACGGGCGCGGTCGCCACGTCGAGCCGAACGTCTGGTTACGGCACCGGCTCTAGCGGCGCTTGCCCTTGCGGGCGCGTTCGAGCTGCCTGCGCATCTGCCGGTTCTGCGCGATGTTCTCGGTCTGGTCTGCGGTCGCGTCCATGTAGGCCTGGCGCTCGGAGGCGCTGAGCCGCGAGAGCGCCTGCTGCGCGCGCATGGGATCCCGGGCGACTCCGGAGCGCTCGAGCTTCTTGACGGCGCTCGCAAGCTCGGGGTTCTGCCGCTCGAGCGCCGCCTGCGAGGCCTTCTTCATCAGGCCCCCGATCAGCGGGAGCTTCATCAGCCCGGCGATGATCGGCTTGAGGTAGCGCCCGCCCTTGATCCGGCCGAGGAGCGCGAACGTCCCGAAGATCAGGAGCACGAACGCAAGGACGTACAGGGGGAGGAGGAAGAGCCAGATGTCCGCGATCACGGCGGGATCGTAGCGATCCGGCAGGAGCCCAAGGAGTCACGTCTCGTCGAACCACGTCCAGGTGTCGGACATGGTCACGGAAGTGTGACGAAGTTTCCACAGGGCTCGACCCGGACTAGGCCGTCCCGGGCCAGGGACTCGACTGCCTTCGGGTCGAGGTCGTCCAATGGGCGCCTCGCCTCGGCGACCAGGCGCAGTGTTTGCGCTCGGCGCTGGCGGAACGAGCCCTCGAACCGGGACTGCTTGCGCTGCGGTTCGTAGCGACGGCCTTCCGAGGGGCACTCGCTTGCGAGGGGACAGATTCCGCAGCGCGGAATGCGCGCCAGGCACACCGTTGCGCCGAGGTCCATCAATGCCTGCCCCGCCGCGGCGGAGAACCGATGTCCCGTCCGCTCCTGGATGCGGCTCACATTCGTGTCCACCGGCAGGACGTCACGACCGAGCGCGAAGTTCTCCACCGCCGCAGCCGTGTACGGCCCCACGCCCGGCAGCTCAGTCAGATCAGCAGGCCAGCCTTCCGCCGCGATCTGCCGTGCAGCGCGATGCAGGTTCAGGCCGCGGCGGTTGTACCCGAGCCCTTGCCATTCGCGAATCACCGCCGCCGGCGACGCCTCCGCCAGCGCCTCGACCGTCGGCCAGCGTTCGAGCCACTCCAGATAGCGCGGCACGACCCGTTCCACCTGCGTCTGCTGCAGCATCACCTCCGACACGAGGATCGCGTACGGATCCGTCGTACGCCGCCAGGGGAGGTCACGGCCGTTCTCGGCGAACCATCCGAGCAGTACACCTTCCACGGCGGCGAGCGTACCCTGGATGGCGGCTGATCTTGCAGGCAGGAAAAGGCCAGGCCGTCGGGCTGCCGGTCGAGGTCGTGGACGAGGTGGGAGATCCCGAACGTCGTGCAGCCGCGCGTGACGGTCGCCTGGAGCCTTATCGTGATCGCCGCAGTCATCCTGTGGGCGCTGTGGACTCGGCTCGTAGACTGGGACCCCGATGAAGAGAGTGCGCTTCGCACCCAGTCCGACCGGCTCCCTGCACGTCGGTAACGCCCTCAGCGCCGTCGCCAACCGCGGCCTCGGCGACTGGATGCTGCTCAGGATCGACGACACCGATCCGCAGCGAAACGTGCCGGGCGGAGAAGAGGAGATCATCCGAGACCTCGAGTGGCTCGGGCTCACCTGGGAGGAGGGCCCGGTTCGCCAGAGCGAGCGACAGGAGCGTTACAGCGAGGCCGGCGCGCAGCTGGGCGAGCGTTTCGACGGAATCACGCTGCTGCGCGAGGACGGCACTGCGACGTATCACCTCGCCAGCGTCGTCGACGACGCGGACTTCGGCATTACGCACATCGTCCGCGGCTTCGACCACCGGCCGAATGAAGAGCTTCACCGCCGACTCTTCCAGGCGCTCGGCGCGACGCCGCCCGAATTCGTGCACCACGGGCTGATCCTCGGCGAAGACGGCAAGAAGCTCGCCAAGCGCGCACCAGGCGCGACCGTCGCATCGCTGCGCGAGGCAGGCATCCCCGGGGAAGCTGTGCGCCGCTACCTCGAGGAGCTCGGTATCCCACAACATGACGTGCACTACGACCTGCCCCGTATCCGGCGGCTCGCGATCGAGGCGATCGAGGCGATGGACGACGAGGAGCTCGCACAGTACGCCGACGCGCCGGTCGAGGTCGTGCCGGCGCTACGCGGCGCGCGGGACCTGAACGAGGCGCGCGAGTACGCCAAGGCGATCCTCACGGCGCCCAAACCGGTCAAGGTCGACGCCGCGGAGACGCTCGAACGTTTCCGCGAGCTCGTCGAGCGAACGAACGGCACGCTCGATGCGCGCGCGCTCGTCCGCGAGCTCAAGGCCGTCGGCGGCAACCTGAAGGCGGTCCGACTCGCGCTGACCGGCCAGGAACGCGGCCCCGAATTGTGGGCCGTGATCGCCGCGCTCCCGCGCGACGAAGCACTGCGCAGGATCGATGCAGCTCTATGACACGCTGACACGGAGGAAGCAGGAGCTTCCGCCGCCGCCCGCACCGGTCCGCATGTACTTCTGCGGGCCGACCGTCTACCAGCGCGCACACATCGGCAACGCGCGGCCGTACATCCTCGGTATGTGGCTGCGCAGCTGGCTGCGCTCCCGCGGCTACGACGTGACGCTCGTCCACAACATTACGGACATCAACGACCGCATCTACGAAGCTGCGCCGGGCGCAAGCGCCGAGCTCGCCGCGCGCGCAACACAGTGGTACCTCGAGGACACCGACCAGCTCGGGCTCGGCCGCCCCGACGCGCTTCCGAAGGCGAGCGAAGTCGTGCCGCAGATCATCCGCTTCATCTCGAACCTGATCGAGAGCGGTCACGCTTACGAGTCGGAAGGCGACGTCTACTTCCGCGTCGCGTCGTTCCCTGAATACGGACGCCTGTCGGGACAGCGTCCGGACCAGGTCGAGGAGCAGGAGCCGAACCCACGCAAGGAGGACCCACGCGACTTCGCCCTCTGGAAGGCGAACAAGCCCGAGGAGGACACCTGGTGGGACTCACCCTGGGGTCGTGGCCGGCCGGGGTGGCACATCGAATGCTCCGTGATGGCAGAGGAGCTGCTCGGGCCGGCCTTCGAGATTCATGGCGGCGGGCTCGACCTCGTCTTTCCGCATCACGAGAACGAGCTGGCACAGTCACGCGCGCTCGGCCACGACTTTGCGCAGATCTGGGCGCACAACGGCCTGCTTCGCTTCACCGGCTCGAAGATGTCGAAGTCCGAGGGGAACGTCGTCACGATCCGCGACGCGATCGCGCAATGGGGACGCGAGACCGTGCTCGTCTATTTCCTCACGGCACACTGGTCGAAGCCGATCGACTTCTCCGATGAAACGCTCGCCGCGGCGGCCGCGCGAGTCGACGGGTTCCGCGAAGTGTTCCGTGGCCCATCCGAGCCCGCACCGTCCGGGGAATGGGAACGTTTCGAGGCAGCGCTCGAGGACGACTTCAACACCCCCGATGCGCTCGCCGTGATGCACGGCTGGCGCGACCACGAGCTGCTGCGTCGCGCTCTCGACATCTTCGGGCTCGCGTCGCTTGCGGAAGAGGAGGAAGCGCCGAGCGAGATCGTCGAGCTCGCAAAGCAACGGCAGGAGGCACGCGCCGCGCGCGACTTCGACGAGGCTGACCGGCTCCGCGCCGAGATCGAGGCCGCAGGGTGGGAGGCGCGCGACGTGGCCGACGGGTTCCAGCTCGTCCCGCGATGACGCGCGACCAGCTCTACGGACGCCGCCCGGTGCGGGAGGCGCTGCGCGGGCCGCGAGAAGTGCTCGAACTGTGGGCGACCGAGCGGGCAGTGAAGTCCGAGCCCTGGCTGAGCGAGGTCGAGCGCCCGAGACTGCAGGTCAAGCCCGAGCGGGAGCTGAGCGAAGCTGCAGGAACTCGTGACCACCAGGGCGTGCTCGCCTGGTGTGAGCCCTACAAGTACGCCGACGGCTGGGAGCTCGCTGCGGCGGAGCGCCCTCTCCTCGCCTGCCTCGACCAGGTCACCGACCCGCGCAATCTCGGCGCGGTGATCCGCAGCGCAGAAGGAGCGGGGGCGACCGGCGTCGTGGTTCCGGCACACGGCTCCGCCACCGTGACGCCCGCGGTTGCGCGTGCCTCGGCGGGTGCGATCGAGCATCTTCCGGTTGCAGTCGTCCCGAATCTCGCGCGCTACCTCAGCGAGGTGAAGCGCGGCGACTTCTGGATCTACGCGGCGACCGGCGACGCGAAGACGTCGATGTGGGACGCCGATCTGACGGGTGGCCTTGCGCTCGTGTTCGGAGCCGAGGGCAAGGGACTGCGCCCGCTCGTGCGCAAGACGTGCGACGACGCGATCTCGATCCCGCTCGCCGGCAGTGTCGAGTCGTTGAACGTCAGCGTCGCCGCTGCGCTGATGCTCTACGAAGCGAGGCGGCAACGTGGCTGATCCCACGCTCTACCTCTTCGATGGACACAACCTCCTCCATGCCGGGAACCACAACGATTTGCGCCAGCTGCGCGACGAGCTCGCCAGCTTCGTCGCGCTGAAGGGCGCACGTGGCTTCCTCGTCTTCGACGGCTCCGGTGCCGACGAGTCCTACGGGCCGCTCGAGGTTCGCTATGCGAAGAACGCGGACACGATGCTCGAGCGCCTCGCCGCCGAGAACCGCGACACAGAAGTCGTCTGCCTCGTCTCCTCGGACGTCGCCGTGCGTGGGACATCCGGCCGGGAGGTGCAGAAGCAGTCGTCGGCCACCTTCCTCGGAGATCTCGAGGCCGTCACGCACAGCGAAAACCCGCCACACCATCTGCGCGACACGCTCGACCCGGAGACCCGCGAAAAGCTAGAGCGAATGCGCCGCGGCGGCGGCTAGCCCGAACAGCTTGCTTCGTCGACCGCCTCGCCGGCGCCGGGCAGCCGGGCGAGCAACCGGGCGAGAGTCTCGATCTCGTCGGCGCTGAAGCGCTCCTCGAAGAATGTCCGCACCCCTGTGATGTGCGAGTCGGCCGCCTCCTGCAGCTTCGCCCGGCCGGCGTCGGTGAGGACCGCATAGGTGACGCGCCGGTCGCTCGCGCAGGAAGCCCGCTCGACCCAACCGGCCTGTTCTAGGCCGTCCAGGAGCCGGGTCACCCCGGAGGCGGTCAGGATCAGCTGCTCGGCCAGGTCGACCCGCCTCACCCGGCCCTCTTCGGCATGGGCTAGGTAAAGGAGGCATTCGTAGTCGTTGATCGTCAGCCCGTGCTCGGCCACGAGCTGGGCGCTCATGGCACGGGTGGCCGAGGCGTGCCCCCGGAGGAGGCGCACCCAGGCATCCAGGGCAGAAGCTTGATTGGTCAATACTTGACTAGACAATGTTTCCTCGCTACTATTGCTTGCGTACTCAACTATAGCCTACTCAAGGAGGAGTGTAAATGAGCACCACGACAGATACCCGCCAGGCCTTGCCGGTCGGCACGTGGCAGCTGGATCCGATCCACTCGACGATCGGCTTCGAGGTCGACTACCTCGCCGGCTCGTTCCGCGGGCAGTTCCGCGAGGTAGCCGGGAAGCTGCAGACCAAGGGCGAGACCCCGGTCCTGACCGGCTCGGCGAAGGTCGCCAGCGTCGACGTCAAGGACGAGAACCTGGCCGGCCACCTTCAGTCGCCGGACTTTTTCGACGCCGAGCGCTTTCCGGAGCTCAGCTTCGAGTCGGGGGAGATCGAGCGCACCGGAGACGAGATCACGGTCCGCGGCGGCATCACGATCAAGGGTGTCGAGAAGCCGGTCGAGCTGACGGGCACCATCGCCGACCCGATCACCGACTACACCGGGAACGAGAAGCTCTCGGTGAAGCTCGACACGACGGTCGATCGCACCGAGTTCGGCGTCAACTGGAACGTCCCGCTACCCGACGGGAAGCCGGCCCTGGCCGACGAGGTCAAGCTCTCGGCCGAGCTCTTCTTCGTCAAGGAGGCGTAAGGGCGATGAAGGTTCTTGCGATCTCGGGAAGCCTTCGCCCCGACTCGTACAACACGAAGCTCCTCCGTGCCGCGGAGGAGCTTCTCCCCCCGGAGGTCGATTTCGTCCTCTACCAGGGTGTGAAGGCCGTGCCCCCGTACGACGAGGGGGACGACGTCCAAGTCGCGCCGATGTCGGTAGCGGCGTTGCGCAGTGCAATTGGCGAAGCGGACGCCGTCCTCTTCGCGACGCCCGAATACAACTCTTCGATTCCGGGCTCGCTCAAGAACGCTCTCGACTGGGTCTCCCGGCCCCTTGCAACGAACACGCTCCGAAACAAGCCGGTCGCGGTCGTCGGCGCGAGCACCGGGGCCTTCGGGGCTGTTTGGGCCCAGGCGGACCTGCGGAAAGTCCTCGCAGCGATCGGGGCGCGGGTGGTTGAAGGCGAAGTCGCGGTCGGTCATGCGCCGACGCGCTTCGACGAGAAGGGTCGGCTCGAAGACGAGTCGCTCCGGGAGCAGTTGCAGGAGACGGTCGACGCGCTCCTCGCCGAAGTCGAGGCGAGGGCGCTCGTACCGGCCTGACGAACATACGTTCGTAACATCCTGGGTCCATTGCAAACGCCTTGTAAAGCCCGGCGGTCCTTGCTATCTTCTCCCTCAACCTTAGGGTGAGACTTCGCGTCTTGCCCCTGACCCCGGGGGAGGCCAGGATGGCCGCACGACCGGCAACCGCCGCGCAGAAGGCCGAAAGAGAGCTCCAGGATCTTCAGCTCGTGATGCGCGCGCGGAACGGCGACAGCGGCGCCCTTGATGCCCTGATCCGCCGTTACACCGGGTTCGTCCGCCTGAAGGCGAGCTCCTACTTCCTCGCCGGCGGCGACTCCGAGGACCTCGTCCAGGAAGGCCTGATCGGCCTCTACAAGGCGGTTCGCGACTTCCGGGCCGACAAGGAGACCTCGTTCAGGAGCTTCGCGGAGCTCTGCGTCACCCGCCAGATCATCACGGCGATCAAGACCGCCACCCGGTTCAAGCACGCGCCCCTCAACACCTATGTCTCCTTCAGCCACACCCCGGCCGGCCAGGAGTCGGACAGCGAGTGCACCCTCGGGGACGCGCTCCCGGGGCCGAGTGTGAACGACCCGTCCGTTTGTGTCATTTCCACCGAGGAACTTCAGAGCCTCGTTTTCACACTTGGGAGCGGGCTTTCCGAGCTCGAGGCGGATGCCCTCCGGCTCTATCTGGAGGGTGAATCCTACGAGCAGATGGCAGAAGATCTAGGCTGTGACACGAAGACGATCGACAACGCGCTCCAGCGGGTGAAGCGGAAGATTCTCCAGCACCAGAAATCCCGGCAAGTCCTGCTCTAAAACGCTTCAAACGGGAATCCTGGGGCACATTCGTTCGTTATTACACGTACGAGGCCACGAGGCGTCGTCCGGATTGGACCGCCGCAAACGGGCCTAGGAAGTAAGAACCAGGAACCAAGAGAGGAGCTGAACAAAGCTGACGAACCTTGCTGAACTTGATCTGCAGTCGTTTCTCCATGAGGCCGAGGATCTCGGCACCATCGAGGAGACGACCCTTGAGGCGTTCGCCGTGGCGAACGAGCTCGAGGAGGAGGACCTGATCGAGCTCCGCGCTGAGCTCGAGGAGAAGGGCATCGAAATCGTCCCTCACGAGGACGACGCGCCGGCACCCCGTGTGCGGGCTGCAGCAGAGATTTCCGGAACGACGGACAGCCTGACGCTGTTCATGAACGCCGCCGGTCGATATCAGCTGCTCACCGCCGCCGAGGAGGTCGCGCTCGCGAAGCGTGTCGAGCGCGGTGACCGCGCTGCCAAGGAGCGGATGATCAATTCGAACCTCCGGCTGGTGGTCTCGATTGCGAAGCGCTACCAGGGTCGCGGCATGCAGCTGGGCGATCTGATCCAGGAGGGTGTGATCGGGCTGAACCGCGCCGTCGAGAAGTTCGACTGGCGTCGCGGTTACAAGTTCTCGACCTACGCCACCTGGTGGATCCGCCAGGCCTGTCAGCGGGCGGTCTCGAACCAGTCCGCGACGATCCGGATCCCGACCCACGTGCACGAGCGGCGCGTCAAGCTGGCCCGCGCGCGGTCGCGGATCCAGGCGGCGACCGGTGAAGACCCGACAGTCGAGGAGCTCGCGAAGGCGACCGGGCTCGACCTGGTGTACGTCGAGGAGGCTCTCGGCGCGGTCGAGGCATCCGTCTCGCTGAACCAGGCGATCGGCTCCGACGGGGACGGCGAGTTCGGCGATCTGTTCGCCGACGCGAACGCCGTGGATCCGTCCGAGGAGGCCGGTGACGCACTGCGCCGGAAGTTCGTCCGCGATGCGCTCAAGCAACTGCCCGAGCGTGAGCGTCGAGTGCTCGAGCTGCGGTTCGGTTTCGAGGGACAGTCCACGTCTCTCGAGCAGATCGGCCGCGAGCTGAGCATGAGCCGCGAGCGAGTGCGTCAGGTGGAGCGCGACGCGCTGGCCAAGCTGCAGCAAGAGCTGGCCGGTGTCGTCGAGATCTCCGTCGACGATCTCGCCAGCGCTGCCTAATTAGACCGGGTTCAGACCTTGCCCTTCGGGACGCGGTCCCAAGGGCGAGGGTCTGACCCCAGTTGTTCCGGACTAGGCCATTCCGGTGCGCTTCGCCTACGATTGGGGGACGCCGGAGTAGCTCAGTTGGTAGAGCGCAGCTCTTGTAAAGCTGATGTCGTGGGTTCGAGTCCCGCCTCCGGCTTCTGGCAAGTCCCGGGGCTTCAACGAGAAGCGCCCCGGCAAGCCGGGGCGCTTCGAAGCGAAGGAGCAGTGGAGGGCTAGGCGCCCAGTGCGGGAGCCGGAGCCGCCTCGGGGGCCGCTTCCGGAGCGCGGGTCTCGTGCTCCAGTCGGGGCAGCCACTCGAGCCACTTCGGCAGGTACCAGTTCCAATCGCCGAGTAGCCGCATCGTCGCGGGCAGGAGCACCGCCCGAACGATCGTCGCGTCGATCAGGACTGCGGCCGCCAGGCCGATGCCCATCTCCTTCATGTCGAGGATCGGCATCGTCGCGAAGATCGCGAACGCCCCGACCATCACGATGGCCGCGCTTGTCACCACGCCGGCGGTCGTCTTGATGCCGTGCTCGACGGCGTCCTCGGTCTTCATGCCGCGGTCGTAGGCCTCGCGGATCCGGCTGAGGATGAACACGTGGTAGTCCATCGAGAGGCCGAAGAGGATCACGAACATGAACAGCGGCAGCCAGGATGCGATTCCGCCGTTCGACTTGAAGCCGAGAATCCCCTCGCCCCAACCCTTCTGGAAGACGAGAACCAGCACGCCGTAGGCAGCGCCGACGGAGAGCAGGTTCAGGACGATCGCCTTCGCCGCGATCACGACCGAGCGGAACGAGACCAGCAGCAGCAAGAACGCGAAGGCGAGCACGAAGCCGAACACGTACGGCAGCGCGCCCTTCATCTTGCTGTTGGAGTCGTGCGAGGCCGCCGTGATGCCGGTGACTGCGTACTCCGCACCGTCGACCTTGCCCACGGTGGACGGGACGATCCGGTCGCGCAGGCTCGCGAGCGCTGCGTTCGACTTCGCGTCCGTCCCCTTGCCCACGAGCGGGATCGTGATGCGGGCGACCGTGTTGTCGGCGTTCCGCGTGACCTCGATCGGAGTCAGCATCTGACCCGAGGCGAGCGCCTCACGCTTGAGCCCTGTGATCGCGTGGCGGACGGCGGGAGTGCTGACGTCCTTCGCCTTGACCACGACGACTGCCGGCTGCGGCCCGCCTGGGAACGCATCCTGCACCGCGTGGATTGCCCGGACTTCCTTCGTGCTGTTCGGCAGGGAGTCCAGCCCGGAGATGGCCGTGTGCACGCCGAGCACCGGGGAGGCGAGGGCGACGAGCGCCGCGCCCGCGATCACCGCGGAGATCAGCGGCCGCCGGAGAGCGGGGGTGAGGATCGCGCTCCAGACCCGGTTCTCGCCGCCGTCCTTTCGCCGCAAGCGGCCGATGAACGGGATGCGTCCCTTCTCGACCTTGTCGCCGAGCTTCGACAACACCGCGGGGAGCACGGTGAGAGAGCCGAGCATGGCGATCGCAACGACGGTCATCGTCGCGACGGCGAACGACATGAAGCCCTTGTCGCCGGAGAAGAACATCCCCGCCATCGCGATCATCACCGTGACGCCCGAGATCAGCACCGAGCGACCGGACGTCGCCGCGGCCGCCTCGAGCGCAGCCTCCGCACTTCGTCCCGCCGCGCGTTCTTCACGCTCGCGCTTGAGGTAGAAGAGCGAGTAGTCGACGCCCACCGCGAGCCCGACGAGCAGGACCACCGCCGAGATGTTCGGGTCCATCGAGATCAGGTGGCTCGGCAGAGCAAGCAGGCCGATCGTCGCGAACACCGCCGTCAGTGCCAGCAGGAGCGGGATGCCCGCCGCGACGACCGCGCCGAACACCAGCACGAGGATCAAGAGCGTCAGCGGGATCGACCGCTCACCGGCACTCGCGAGCTGCGAGTTGAAGAGCTTGTCGAGCGCCTTGCCCGTGGAGATCGAGCCGGCCTCGGAGACGTAGAAGTCGGGGTGCTTCGCCTGGACGCCGTCCGTTGCCTTGACGACCGGGTCGATGACCTTCTTCGCCTCTTTGTCGGTGCCTTTCATCGTGAACTCGACGAGCGCCGTGTGGCCGTCGTTCGAGACCTGCGTGCGGTTCCGCGGGTCGAGCGGCGACTTCAGGTTCGTGAAGACCGCGCGGTGCGGTTGCACCGCCACGATCGTGTCCTGGACGACGCTCTTGAACGCAGCATCGTCGAAGGTGCGGGTCTTGCTCTGAATCAGGACGAACTCGGTCTGCGGGTCGATCTGGAATCCCGCGTCGAGCAGCATCTGGTCGGCGCGATGGGCCTCGCCCACGTTCGAGTTGTTCTGGTCGATCTGCTTCGTCCCGACGAACGCGCCGATCGCGACCGAGAGGACGACGAACGCAAGCCACCCGAAGATCGCCTTCTTGCGGTGGGTTGCGCTCCAGCGACCCATCCGGGCCGCGATGTTGTTCGAGCGCTTCAGGGGTGACATTTCGGTTCAGCTCCTTCGCTTGGGATGACAGAGCTCAGACTCGCACCGCAGCAAGCCGCGGAGAATGGGGCCGACAGGCGTCTTGCCGGTGGGGAGAACCGCACCCCGGACAGGCGAAAGCCGCCAGAGGGTGGGCGGCTTTCACGCGGGGAAGGAGTGGGTCTAGGCGACCCGGTCGGGCGTCTCAGACCCGACAGACGCATATGCCAGCTTGTGCTGCAGACGAACGGTCTCGCGCTGGTTTCGCTCGAGGACGTCCGCCGCCGCTCCGCGGTCGTCGAGCTCTAGACGCTCGAGGACGAGCCAACGAAGTCTTTTGTTCAGCTGGTCGACGGTCATGCAGACAGGTTCGCAGCGCCGCCAGCGCTGAACCAGGCGGCTAGCTGGCCTTCTGTGGTGCGGTTAACCGGAGGACTGCAGGTAAGTCAAAACGGCGAGCACGCGCCGGTGATCCTCTGCCGTGGCCGGGAGCCGCAGCTTCGAGAAGATGCTCGTCACGTGCTTTTCGACGGCACGGAGGGTGATCACCATCTTCTCCGCGATCGCCTGGTTCGACCGGCCCTCGGCCATTGCCTCCAGCACCTCGCGCTCGCGCGGGGTCAGCTCCTCGAGCGGATCGTCACGCCGGCGTCGCCCGACGAGCTGTGAGACGACGGCGGGGTCGAGCGCGGATCCGCCCTCGGCGACACGACGCACCGCCGCGGCGAACTCGTCGACGTCCGAGACGCGGTCCTTGAGCAGGTAGCCGACGCCCTCGGCGTTCTCGCCGAGCAGCTCCATCGCGTAGGCGGGCTCGACGTACTGCGAAAGGACGAGCACGCCCGTCTCCGGCCAGCGCTCCCGAATCTGCTTCGCCGCGACCAGTCCCTCGTCGGTCTGCGTCGGCGGCATGCGGATGTCCACCAGCGCGACGTCGGGCTTGTGCATACCGACGTGGCGGAGCAGGTCCTCGGCCGTGCCGCTCTGGGCGACCACCTCGAACCCGGCGTCCTCGAGGAGACGCGCGATTCCCTCGCGCAACAGGACCGAGTCGTCGGCGAGGACTACGCGCACGCCGCGGAAACCTCTCCGAGCCGTGCTGAGCGGGGGGAACGCCGAGAGCTGGCCCGGGACGTTGAGCTGATAGAGGCGCTCTGGCTCTCCGAGCCCCGGGAGCTCGTGGTCGCCGAGATCCTCGAGCTCGTGCGTGGAGTCGAGCTCGTCGCGGGTCCGCTTCGAGACCAGGATCTGGCCGCCGCTGCCCGCCTGCGCGATCCGCGCAGCCCGATGGACGTCGATGCCGTAGTAGGCGCCTTCGCGGAACGTCGGCTCGCCCGTGTGCATGCCCATGCGCACGCGCAGCTCCACACCCTCCGGCCAGGCGTGAGCTGCGAACGCGCGCTGCGCCTCGGTGACGGCCTGTGCAGCCTGCTTCGCGTCCTGGAAGACCATGAAGAACTCGTCACCTCGATGGTCGACGACGTGCCCGCTACAGCTCTCGACGGCCGTGCGCAAGAGCTTGCGATGGTCGGCGAGGACAAGGGCATAGCCGTCTCCGAGCTGGCGCACGAGCTTTGTCGAGCCCTCGACATCTGTGAAGACGAGTGTGATCGTTCCATCGGGGAGATTCGAGGTCAGAGCCTACTCCAGTGGGATCTCGGCACGGATGCGGGTTCCTGCGCCTGGTGGACTGTCGATCACTAGCTTGCCGTTTAGCGAGGACACGCGGTCAGACAAGCCGCTGAGACCCGAGCCGCGCGTGGGATCCGCTCCCCCGACGCCGTCATCCACAACCTCGACGAGCGCATGGCCGTCGTCCTGTCCGATGCTGACCTTGACTGCGGAGGCTCCCGCGTACTTGGTGATGTTCGCGAGCGCCTCCGACACGACGTAGTAGGCGGCCGCCTCGACGGGAGGAGGCAGCTCGACGTCCGGAACGCAGTCGATCTCGACCGGGAGGGCCGCGCGGCCGGCGAGCGCCTCGAGGGCCGCCTCGAGCCCGCGGTCGGTGAGGACTGCTGGATGGATGCCGCGGGCGAGCTCGCGAAGCTCCTCGAGCGCCTGCATCAGCTCTTCGCGAGATGCCTCGAGGAGTTCCTCCGCCCTCACCGGGCTCTTGGCGACCTGATTCTGGGCGAGGCGGAGTGAGAGCGAGAGGGACACGAGCCGCTGCTGCGCGCCGTCGTGCAGGTTCCGCTCGAGCTTTCGCCTCGCGGCGTCGCCCGCGGCGACGATCCGCTGGCGAGACGCCTCGAGCTCTTCCTGTTGCTGCTTCCGTTCGGTGATCTCCCGAACGATCATCAGGAACTCGTCGTCGCCGCTCGCGGCGAAGCGTCCTTCGTAGTGGCGCCTGCTGCCGTCCTCGAAGTCGAGGTGGTACTCGATCACCCCGGGGTCCCCGGCGAGCGCCGCGCGTCCCGAGTCGAGCACTCGGTCGGCCAGGTCCGTCGGCAGTCGATCCCAGAGCAGCTTCCCGACGACCTCGCCGTTCACGAGGTCGCGCTCGCTCGGCGCGTTGTAGGAGATGTACCTCCCGTCGCGGGAGATCCGGAACATGAGGTCGGGCATCGCCTGCAGCAGGGCGCGATAGCGCTGTGCTCGTGCGCGTACCTCGACGAGCAGCTTGTCCCGCTCGAGCGCGATCCGCGCCGCATTCGCGACCCCCTCGAGGAGCTCCGGCTCCTGCAGGAGGGCGGCGTCGTGCACGATCGCCGCGACCGGCTGGTCGCCGTAGTCAAGTCGGGTAACGACGCGCCGGCGAGTGTCCTCGGGAAGATCGAGGCGGTTCCCTTCGACGTCGACGTAGTGCTCGTCCTCCTCGTACCAGTACGCGACCACCGCCGTCTCGTCGCGCAGGGCGCTCCTCAGACCCTCCTGAACCTCGCCGGGGCTTGCACGTTCGGGGACGGAGCTGAAGATCGCACCGACCCCCGCGCCGCGTGCGATCGCGGTCCCGAGCAGACCGGCGAGGAAGATGAACGGCACGGTCGTGAAGGTCGCGATCAGGGCGACGCTGACGATGGTCGCTCCGACTCCGGAGAAAGGCGTGATGACGAACCCGATCGCCAGCAGCACGATGCTGAGGCCTCCGAAGAGGTAGACCGACCGGAGGATGCGACGGAGTCCCGGCGTCGTCTCGCGCCAGCGACCGAGGAGCAACATGACGACGGCTGCGAACAGCAGGACCGAAGCGGCCGTCCAGACCGTGGTCGCGACGACGTGCGCGGCATGATCGTGGGAGACCAGCACGAGGTTGTCGGGACACGCGTGCGGCTTGCACGTTTCTGGCGCGGCGAACATGGACTCGGCGAGCGGGGCGAGGAACGCGATCGTGTAGCCCGCACCGACGAGCACTCGCGCGCGTCGACTGAGCAGGCGACCACTTGGATACGCCAGCAGCAGATGCACGAAGGCCGCGATGAAGAGGCTTCCGAAGAGCGCCCCGAGGGTGAACGGGATCGGATGATTCGCCTCCCCGAGGACGCCGATCAGGACGCCGAAGCCGACCGCGACCATCAGCATTCCCGTGCGGTTCTGCGGCCGCCTGGTCCAGCCGATCAGCCCGGCGAGGATGAACGACGAGCTGACGAACAGAACCAGAGCAATCGCCTGCTCGGGGTGTTGCTCGTGGTCGCTCGTGGCTGTCAGCGCGACGGCGAGCCCGTCGGCGATCAGCGCAGCCGGGCCGAAGTACAGCCAGGGGCGCCAGGCAAGCGTCACGCTACGAGCAGAGCCGCAATCGCGGCTCCGGACAGATCTGCCTTCGGGACGAAGCCGCAGGCGCCGCACACGTTGATGCAGGGCCCATAGTCGGCTCGGTCGCGGCTCGAGGTGAGGACGACCGCGGGTGGGTCGACCAGCCGGCGAAGCTGCTCGGCGACTTGGAAGCCGTCGATGTCCGGCAGTTGCACGTCGAGGAGAACGAGGTCCGGGTGAAGCTCTTGCGCCGCCTTCACGGCGTCGGCCCCGTTCTCGGCTTCGCCGACGACCTGGTACCCCTCGGACTCGAGGAGCGTCCGGGCGCTGGCCCGGAAGCTGGGGTGGTCGTCAACGATCAACACTGTCATGCCCACAGTCTCGTCCGCCCCAGGCCTCTGCCGAATACGGTTAGCCACACTCTTTCCTAGGCGCGTGCCCTAGCCCGTTTAGGGGAGTTTTGGGGCTCCGAGGGTACGGCAGCCGGAATCTCGACGTGGAAGGCTGACCCGGGGCCGTCGTTGGGCTCGACCCAGATCCGGCCCTCCACCCGCCGCACGAGCTCCCGGGAGATGTAGAGGCCGAGGCCTGTGCCTCCGATCCCGCCCGTCATGTCGGGATCAAGACGGTAGAACTTCTCGAAGATCCGGCCCTGCTCCGCAAGGGGGATCCCGAGGCCCTGGTCGGCGACCGTGAAGCGCACGTATCGACCGACGGGCTCGAGCCTCACGCGAACCTCGCCGCCCCCCGGCGAATACTTGACCGCGTTGTCGACGATGTTGGCGAGCACCTGGCGCAGCTGCCCTTCATCGGCGGCGACTCGCGGGAGCCGGTCGGGGACCGAGTCCAGCTCCACCCGCATCCCCTCGGGAAGATGAGTGCGCGCTGCGTCGAGGACGCTCTCGGCGAGCGTGTGCGCGTCGCAGTCCTCGATGTGCACCACCAGACGGTCCGCGTCGAGCTGGCTCGCGAGCAGAAGCTCGTTGACGATGTCCGCCAGCCGGCTCGACTCTTCGACGATCACCTCGAGGAGCCGCTTGTGCATCGCGGGCTCGAGGTCGAGGTCCGGCCGCGCCAACGTCAGCGCCGAGCCGTAGATCGCTGCAAGTGGCGTGCGCAGCTCGTGTGAGACCGTCGAGACCAGGTCCTGTCTGATCTGCTCGAGCACGCGCTCCTCGGTGAGATCGCGGAACGCGTAGACCGTGCCCTCGTCGAAGCCGACACCCGTGATCGAGAGCCAGCGTTCCTCGTCGTCGAGCTCGAGTGGGACGGTTGCTGCGGCATGCTCCCAGCCGGGAAGCACGTCACCGGCCTTTTTGCCGACCACCTCGGAGCGCGAAAGCTTCGTGATCGACTCGGCCGCGCGGTTCCAGAGACGGACGACTCCGTCCAGATCGATGAGGAAGACGCCGTCGCCGACCGTCTCGAGCACGCGCGCCGCCTGTGCCCGCTCTTCGACCTCTCGGTACAGCTGAGCGTTCTCGACGGCGATGCCGGCGCGGCGGGCGAGCTCTTCGGCGAGAGCAAGGTCGTCCGGGCCGTAGCGGCGGCCGGACTCCGCCGCCACGAAGGAGATGACGCCGAGGACCTGGTCGCGGACGACGAGCGGGACGCCCATGTAACTCTGAAAGCCGAGCTCGCGCACGAGCCCGAGGTGAAGATCGTCGACCGCGAGCTCGGCGACCCTGTCTTCGGTGATCTCGGCGATGAGCTGGCTCTCACCGGTCCGTAGAACGTGCGGCGGGCCCTGCCCGGCCTCGGGATCCTCGGGGTAGCGGCGGCTGAGCTCGAGTGCGAGCTCGACCTTGCGGGCGTCCACGTGCTCGACGGCGAGCGTTCGCAGCTTCCCGGTCTCCAGGATGTCCACTCGGGCCCAGTCGGCGATTCGCGGTACGGCCATCCTCGCGACGGCGGCGAGCGTGGCGCGATAGTCGAGCGAGCTGCCGAGCGTCGCACCCGTCTCGACGAGAAATCGCTGGGCCTCCTCCGCGCGCTTCTGATCGTGGATGTCGGTGTTGGAGCCGAACCACTTCACGATCGCCCCTTGACGGTCGCGCATCGGCAGAGCGCGCGCCAGGTGCCAGCGGTACGACAGGTCCGCGGCGCGCTGGAGGCGGAACTCGTTCTCGTACGTCTGGCCCGTTGCGAGCGCGTTCTGCCAGTGCTCGAGAGTGTGGGGGAGGTCGTCGGGATGTACGCCGTTCATCCAGCCGGACTCGACGAGCTCGGCGAACGGCAGCTCGAAGTAGTCGAGCGCGCGCTGGTTCACGTAGTCGAGCTCCCCGTTCGGGAGCGCGGTCCAGATCTGGTCGGGCTGCGCCTCCGCGAGGAATCGGTACCGCTCTTCGCTCTCACGGCGAACCTCCGCGAGCTCCTGGTCTTTGAGGAGCTCCGTCTGGCGCTGCAGCTGCTCGGTCTTCTCGTGCAACTCGATGAAGACCGCAACCTTCGAGCGCAGGACGTCCGGGTTGAACGGCTTGAAGACGTAGTCGACAGCGCCGGTCTCGTACCCGCGGAAGACATGCTCGTCGTCCTTCGAGATCGCCGTCACGAAGATGATCGGGATGTGCCGCGTGCGCTCGCGCTGCTTGATCAGCGCCGCCGTTTCGAAGCCGTCCAGGATCGGCATCTGCACGTCGAGCAGGATCACTGCCACGTCCTCGTGAAGGAGCCGGCGCAGAGCGTCTTCGCCGGAATGGGCATAGAGGAGCTCCTGGCCGAGCGGCTCGAGGATCGCCTCGAGTGCGAGCAGGTTCTCGGGCCGGTCGTCGACGAGAAGGATCTTGGTCAATCAGGCCTCCGTTGCTTCCCGCAACGGCGCGACGTCCACGCAGAGCCCGTAGACGAACTTGCCGATCTCTTCGAGCGGCAGGATCGCGTCGGCCACGGTCCCCGCGATCGCCGCGTCGGGCATCGTCCGCCGGGCTGCGCCCTCGGGATCCTGAATCAGAGCCACTCCGCCGCTCTCCTTGATGCGCGCCAGGCCGTGCGCCCCGTCATCGTTCGCACCCGTGAGGATGATCCCGATCACGCGTGCGCCGTATGCATCGGCAGCCGTTTCGAACAACACGTCGATCGAGGGCCGCGCGAATCGGATCCGTTCGTCCACCGAGAGCGCGAAGGAGCCGTGCTCGACGAGCAGGTGATAGTCGGGAGGCGCGACGTAGACGTGTCGTGGCTCGATCTGCATCTTGTCCTCCGCATCGAGCACGGGACGTTCGATTTGCGCGCGCAGCAGCTGCGCGAGGCCGCCCTCCTCCGAATCGGGGTGGCGATGTTGGGCGATCGCGATCGGGACGTCGATGTCCGCGGGTAGGTCACCAAGTACCTGACCCACCGCGTGGAGACCGCCCCACGACGCGCCGATGCAGATCAGGTCGTACACGACTAACCGATCTTCCGATAGAGCTTCTCGCGCGCGTCGAGCTCCACGTAGCTCTCCTCGTGCGGGCTGAAGCTGATCGATTCCTTGTGGCCGAGGCCCAGCACGCCGAACGACGCGAGGCTCTCGTAGAACAACTCATGCACGCGGTTCTGGAGAGTGCGGTCGAAGTAGATCATGACGTTGCGGCACACGACGACGTTGAACTCGTTGAAGGACCGGTCGGACACGAGGTTGTGCTGCGCGAACACCACGTTCTCGGTCAGCGGGCGCTGGAATTGTGCGCCGTCGTACTTGGCGAGGTAGTACTCGGAGAAAGCGTGTGTCCCGCCCGCCTTGATGTAGTTCTGCGTGTACTCGCGCATCTTGTCGAGCGGGAAAACGCCCGATCGCGCTCGATCGAGCACCGACTCGTTGATGTCGGTCGCGTAGATCCTCGTCCGCTCGTACACGCCCTCCTCCTGCAACAGGATCGCCAGGGAGTAGACCTCCTCACCCGTCGAGCACCCGGCGACCCAGATGCGGGTGAACGGATAGGTCCGGAGAAGAGGCACGACCTTCTCCCTGAACGCCATGTAGAACGAGGGATCGCGGAACATCGACGTGACGTTGATCGACAGGTCGAGAAGGAAGCGCTCCATGCAAGCGGGCTCGTGGAGGAGCTTCTCCTGCAGGGCAGAGATTGTCTGGAGGCCTTCCGCGTGCACGCGTCGCCAGACTCGTCGCCGGAGTGAGGCCGGCGCGTACTGACGGAAGTCGAAGCCGTAGTGGCGGAAGACTCCTTCCAGGAGGAGTGAGAGCTCGACGTCCTCGAGGTCGCCGCGGGCCGGCGGGTGCTCATTCGTACCCGCCGGTTCTCGGGAAGCCCCCACGGAAGACATGAACTACTTGTACAGCCAGACTCGCATCAGGGAAAGCAGCTGATCGGTATCGACGGGCTTCGTGATGTAGTCCGAGGCGCCCGAGGCGATCGACTTTTCGCGGTCGCCCTTCATCGCCTTGGCGGTCAAGGAGATGATCGGGAGCTGTTTGAAGCCCTCCTCCGAGCGGATGGCCCGCATCGTCTCGTAACCGTCCATCCCCGGCATCATGATGTCCATCAGGACGAGGTCGATCTCGGGATGACGTTGCAGGAGGTCGATGCCGTCTTCGCCGTTCTCGGCGTACATCACCTCCATGCCGTGCGACTCGAGGACGCTCGTGAGCGCGAAGACATTCCGCACGTCGTCGTCGACGATCAGGATTTTCTTGTGGCTGAAGACCTCTTCGGCGGAATGCAGCTGCTCCAGCATCCTGCGCTTCTCCTGGGGGAGCTTCCCCTCGACGCGGTGGAGGAAGAGCGACGTCTCGTCGAGCAACCTCTCTGGTGAGCTCGCGTCCTTGACCACGATCGACTCGGCGAACTTCTTGAGCTTCGTCTCCTCCCGGCGGGTCAGCTCCTTGCCGGTGTAGACGATGACCGGGATCGAGGAATAGCGCGGGTCTTCCTTGAGCTTCTCGAGCAGCGCGAAGCCACCCATCTCCGGAAGCTTGAGGTCGAGCACCATGCAGTCATAACGCTGGAGCTCGAGCGCTTCGAGCGCCTCCTCGCCGGACCCGGCCGCGCTCACCTCTACATCGTCGCCGCCGCCGATCAGCTCGATGACGGCATTGCGCTGTGCCTCGTCGTCCTCGATCACGAGCACGCGCTTCAGCTCGCGGTCGATGAAGCTGCGGATCTCGCCGAAGGTCTCCTCCAGAACCTCCTTCGAGATCGGCTTCTCGACGAACGCGACCGCTCCCGCCTTCAGTGCGTTCTGGCGTCCGTCGCCGGCGGAGACGATGTGAACGGGGATGTGACGCGTTTCCGGATGGTGCTTCAGGTGATCGAGGACCGTCCAGCCGTCCATCACCGGCAGCTTCATGTCGAGGATGATCGCGTCGGGCTTGTACTCGTGCGCGAGCGCGAGCCCGGAATCGCCGCGCAGCGCGACGATGCCCTTGAAGCCGCGCTCACGGGCGACTTCGAGCTCGGTTCGGGCGACGTCGGGATCGTCCTCGACGATCAGCACGACGCGGTCGCCGTCCTGGATCTCGTCGCGGTCGTCGCGCACGTCGCTCGGCAGCAGCAGCGCCGGGTCGAGCTCGGGAGCCTCGTGCGCGGGGGGCGCCGTGCCGTTGCCGTCGTTCTCGACCGGGAAGATCACCGTCTCGTCGACCGCATCGTCCCGGAGCGGGTGCTCGACGTGGCGGAATGACGCCGGCAAGAACAGCGTGAACTTGCTGCCTTCGTCGACTGTGCTCTCGACGTGGATCTCGCCGCCGAGCAGCCGCGCGATCTCGCGGCTGATCGAGAGACCGAGCCCCGTGCCGCCGTAGCGACGGCTCGTGGTCCCGTCGGCCTGCTGGAACGCCTCGAAGATCAGGCGCAGCTTGTCGTGCGGGATGCCCACCCCCGTGTCTTCCACGGAGAACTCGAGCACCGCCTCGGCCCGCGACAATGCTTCGCTCGCGAACTGGCGGCCTTCGGCCAGGCCGATCCGCAGCTTGACCTTGCCGGAGCTCGTGAACTTGAACGCGTTCGAGAGCAGGTTCTTGATCACCTGTTGCAGCCGCTGCTCGTCCGTCTCGATCGTAGGCGGCACGTTTGCGCCGTGCACGTCGATCTCGAAGCCGAGGTCCTTGTCCTCAGCGACCGGCCGGAACGAGCGCTCGACGAAGTCGCGCAGGTCGGAGAGCTTGATGTCGCTGACGTTGACGTCCATCCGGCCCGCCTCCACCTTCGAAAGGTCGAGGATGTCGTTGATCAGGCTCAGCAGATCCGACCCGGCACCGTAGATCGTGTTCGCGAACTCGATCTGCTTCTCGTTCAGATTCGACTCGGGGTTCTCGGAGAGGAGCTTTGCGAGGATCAGCAGTGAGTTCAGCGGCGTGCGCAGCTCGTGCGACATGTTGGCGAGGAATTCGGACTTGTAGCGTGACGAGAGCGAGAGCTGCTCCGCCTTCTCCTCGAGTGCGGCCCGTGCCAGCTCGATCTCGCGGTTCTTGATCTCGATGCGGCGGTTCTGCTCTTCGAGCAGTTGCGCTTTCTCCTCGAGCTCCTCGTTCGTCTGCTGCAGCTCTTCCTGCTGGGTCTGCAACAGCTCCTCCGAGGCCTTGAGCGAGGCGGCCTGTTCCTCGAGCTCCTTGTTGGTCTGCTGCAGCTCTTCCTGCTGGGCCTGCAGCTCTTCGGACTGGCTCTGCAGCTCCTGGGTCAGGTCCTGCGACTGGACGAGCAGCTCTTCGGTCCGCATGTTCGCCTGGATCGTGTTCAGGACGACGCCGATCGATTCGGCGAGCTGCTCCAGGAAGCTCTGCTGCACCGCCGAGAATCGCTGGAACGACGCCAGCTCGACCACGGCCAGTACCTGGTCCTCGAACAGGACGGGGAGGACGATGACGTTCACAGGCGCGCCTTCGCCGAGGCCCGAGCTGATACGGACGTAGTCGTCGGGTGCCTGCGTGATCAGGATCGGCTTCTGCTCGAGTGCCGCCTGGCCGACGAGAGCCTCGCCGATCTTGAACCTGTTCGGGACGTTCTTGCGCTGCTTGTAACCGTAGGTGGCGATGAGCCGGAGCTCGAAGTCATCGCCTTCGCCGTCAGGCGACTCCATCAGGAAGAACGCGCCGTGCTGCGAGCCGACGAGTGGAGTCAGCTCGGACATGATCAGCCGCGACACGGTCTCGAGGTCACGCTCGCCCTGGAGCATGCCGGTGAAGCGGGCCATGTTCGAGTTCAGCCAATCCTGCTCGTTGTTGACGCGTGTGGTCTCGGCGAGGTTGTCGATCATCTGGTTGATCGTGTCCTTCAGCTCCGCGACCTCCCCTTCGGCCTCGACGGCGATCGAGCGCGTCAGGTCGCCCTGCGTCACGGCCTGTGAGACCTCGGAGATCGCACGCAGCTGTGTCGTCAGCGTGCCGGCGAGCTGGTTCACGTTGTCCGTGAGGCCTTCCCAGACTCCGGAAACGCCCACGACCTGAGCCTGGACGCCGAGCTTCCCTTCGGTGCCAACCTCCTTCGCGACGCGCGTCACCTCGGCGGCGAACGTCGAGAGTTGGTCGACCATGGTGTTGATCGTGTTTTTGAGCTCGAGGATCTCGCCGCGGGCGTCGACGGTGATCTTCTTCGAGAGCTCGCCCTTCGCCACTGCGGTCGTGACCTCGGCAATGTTTCGCACCTGATTCGTCAGGTTGTCGGCGAGCTGGTTGACGTTGTCCGTCAGGTCCTTCCACGTGCCGCTGACTCCCTTGACCTTGGCCTGGCCACCGAGTTTCCCCTCGGTGCCGACCTCGCGGGCGACGCGTGTGACCTCGTCCGCGAAGGACGAGAGCTGGTCGACCATCGTGTTGATCGTGTTCTTCAGCTGCAGGATCTCGCCCTTGACGTTGACCGTGATCTTCTTCGACAGGTCGCCGGTCGCGACCGCGGTCGTGACCTCGGCGATGTTGCGCACCTGGGTCGTCAGGTTGTCGGCGAGCGTGTTGACGTTGTCGGTGAGGTCCTTCCACGTCCCGCTGACGCCCTCGACGTTCGCCTGACCGCCGAGGCGGCCTTCGATGCCGACCTCCTTCGCGACCCGCGTCACCTCGGCGGCGAACGAGCGCAGCTGGTCGACCATCGTGTTGATGGTCTCCTTGAGCTCGAGCACCTCGCCGCGTGCGTCGACCGTGATCTTCTTCGAGAGGTCGCCGTTCGCCACTGCGGTCGTCACGTCGGCGATGTTCCGCACCTGGTCGGTGAGGTTGTCGGCGAGCGTGTTGACGTTGTCCGTCAGGTCCTTCCAGGTGCCGCTGACGCCCTTCACCTGGGCCTGACCGCCGAGGCGGCCGTCGGTCCCGACTTCGCGCGCGACGCGCGTGACCTCGTCGGCGAAGGACGAGAGCTGGTCGACCATCGTGTTGATGGTGTTCTTGAGCTCGAGCACCTCGCCCTTGACGGCGACGGTGATCTTTTTCGACAGGTCGCCGGTCGCGACCGCGGTCGTGACCTCGGCGATGTTCCGCACCTGCGTCGTGAGGTTGTTCGCCATGAAGTTGACGTTGTCCGTGAGCGCCTTCCACGTCCCGGAAACCCCGGGCACCTTGGCCTCGCCGCCGAGGATCCCTTCGGTGCCGACCTCGCGCGCGACGCGGGTCACCTCGTCTGCGAAGGCCGAGAGCTGATCCACCATCGTGTTGATCGTGTTCTTGAGCTCGAGGATCTCGCCGCGGGCGTCGACCGTGATCGTGCGCGTGAGATCGCCCTTTGCGACGGCGGTCGTCACGTCGGCGATGTTGCGCACCTGATTGGTCAAGTTGTCCGCAAGCTGGTTGACGTTGTCGGTCAGCTCTCGCCACGTCCCGCTGACGCCCTTCACCTCGGCCTGGCCGCCCAGTCGTCCCTCGGTGCCGACCTCCTTCGCGACACGCGTCACCTCCGCAGCGAACGAGGACAGCTGGTCGACCATCGTGTTGATCGTGTTCTTGAGGCGGAGGACCTCGCCCTTCGCGTCCACCGTGATCTTCCGCGAGAGATCGCCCTTGGCGACTGCGGTCGTGACGTCGGCGATGTTCCGCACCTGGTCGGTGAGGTTCGCGGCCATGCCGTTCACGTTGTCGGTCAGTGCCCTCCACGTGCCGGCGACGCCGGGCACTTCGGCCTGACCGCCGAGCTTGCCCTCCGTTCCCACCTGGCGTGCCACTGTCGTCACCTGCTCCGCGAAGACGCGGAGCGTGTCGATCATCGAGTTGATCGTGTCGGCGAGCGCGGCGACCTCGCCCTTCGCCTCGATCGTGAACTTCTGGTTGAGGTCGCCGTCGGCGACCGCGCTCACGACCTTCGCGATGCCGCGTACCTGCGTCGTCAGGTTCGTCGCCATGAAGTTGACGTTGTCCGTCAGGTCCTTCCAGGTTCCGCTGACTCCCTTGACCGTCGCCTGGCCGCCGAGCTTGCCTTCCGTGCCGACTTCGCGCGCGACGCGCGTCACCTCGTCGGCGAACGAGCCCAGCTGGTCGACCATCGTGTTGATCGTGTTCTTGAGCTCGAGCACTTCGCCCTTGACGTCGACGGTGATCTTCTTCGAGAGGTCGCCGTTCGCGACGGCGGTCGTGACCTCGGCGATGTTCCGCACCTGCGTCGTGAGGTTGTTCGCCATGAAGTTGACGTTGTCGGTGAGGTCGCGCCAGATGCCCGAGACGTCCTTGACGCGGGCCTGCCCACCGAGGATTCCCTCGGTGCCGACCTCGCGCGCGACGCGCGTGACTTCGGAGGCGAACGAGCTCAGCTGGTCGAGCATCGTGTTGACCGTGGTGCCGATGCGGAGGAACTCGCCGCGGACCGGCTGGCCTTCGATCTTCAACGACATCTTCTGCGAGAGGTCGCCTTCCGCGACCGCGTCGAGCACGCGTGAGACCTCGATGGTCGGACGCACGAGATCGTCGATCATCGAGTTGACGGAGTCGACGGAGTCGGCCCAGGATCCCTTCGCGTTCTTCAACTTCGCCCGCTCGGTCATCCGGCCCTCGCGCCCGATGACCTTGCTGACGCGTCCGAGCTCGTCGGTCAGGCCCTCGCGCCGTTCCGCCAAGCCGTTGAACGCCTTCGCCACGTCGCCCATGACGCCGCTCTTCTGAGCGGAAAGCCGCATGCCCACTTCGCCGTCCCTCGCGGCGCGGAGGGCGTCGAGCAGCTCCTGCAAGTCCTTCTTCTTGATCTCGACCGTGCCGTTGTCGGCGGCCCGGCCTCTGGAGGCGGGCGCGCGGTCGGCAGCCCTCCTCTTCCGGGTTTGGGTCTCTCGTGCAGCCACAGTTGGCTCCTTTGTTGCGAGGGATGGGTCAGCCGGTGGACCGTTGGGCGACGCGTCTGCCGGCTATGCCGAGGCATTTCGACCTCGGGGGCGGAAATCTTACTTGCGCGCGTGAAAACTGCCCGGAATTTCCAGGGCCTGGGCGAGGTCGTCCCAGAGGTCGTCGACCGGCTCCAGGCCCACGCTCAGGCGGAGCAGGCCGGGCGGCACCCGGTCACCTTCCCAGCGGGCCCTGGCCTCGAGAACGGAGCTCACGCCGCCCAGGCTGGTGGCGTTCGTGATCAGCCGAAGTGAAGTCTCGACGTGGCGGGCCTCCTTGGCGCCGGCGACGTCGAAGGAGAGGAGCCCGCCGATGCCGGCGTGGCGAACCTGGTGCACCGCCGGGTGCTGCCGAAGGCGCTTCGCCAGCTCGGTCGCGGACTCGGTCTGGCGCCGCACGCGTGACTCGAGCGTCTCGAGGCCGCGGAGGAGGAAGGTGCAAGGGTCGGGGGCGGCGACGATGCCGGAGCGCGTGCGGAACTCCTTCAGGCGTTCGGCATCCTCGGACCGCTTTGTGACGACCACGCCGAGCAGTACATCGTCATGGCCGCCGAGGTACTTCGTCGCGCTGTGGAGCACGAAGTCCGCGCCGTGCTCGATCGGCCGCAGGTGGATGGGCGTGGCTGCGGTCGAGTCGACGACGACGCGGGCGGGATGCGCAGCGGCGGCCTCGAGGTCGGGCATCGTCAGGAACGGATTCGACGGAGCCTCGAGCCAGACGAGGTCGACACCGTCGGGCGGGGCGCCGGTCTGGTCGAACTCGACGTAACGCAGGCCCCAACGTTTGAGCTCTTCGAACAGCACGCTGGTCCCGAAGTACGCGCCCTCTGCGAGCGCGATCGTGTCTCCCGAGGAGAGGAAGGTGAGGACGAGCGCAGTCGCAGCGCCGCTCCCCGATGCGAACAACAGAGCGTGCCCGCCGTCGAGCTCGCCGAGCTGACGCTCCGCCTCGACACCGGCGGGGTGGCCGTAGCGCTGGTAGATGAACTCGCCGGGCTCACCGTCCTTGTACGGCCAGAGGGTGGAGCGGTCGACCACGAGGTGACCTTAGCCGTCGCGTTTTGCCGCCGCTTTGCCCGGCCTTGGCTGCTGCCGCCGATGCTGCGGTGACCCACGACCTGGAGGACACGATGACAACCCGCACACTCGGCTTCGCTCTTCTCTTCATCCTCGTTCTGGCACCTTTGGCCCTGGCGGCCCAAGAACAGGGAACCTGGCACCGTCTACCGGCCGCCCCGATCACACCCGACTTCAACCGCACAAGTGTCTGGACCGGCAAGGAGATGCTCGTGTTCGGCCGCGACCAGCAGACGGCGCTCGATGCCAATGGGAACCCCTACGCGACGAAAAGCTTGAATGTTGCCGCGGCGTACAACCCTCGCACTGACACCTGGCGTAGCCTCGATCCGCCGCGAGCTACGACTGGCTTCATGAATCTCAGCTCCGTGTGGACCGGCAAGGAGATGCTCGTCTGGGGTCAGGGGACGCGCGAGGCCTTCAATCCGGTCACGAACACGTGGCGAGGGCTGTCGGGCTCGCGTCTGCTGTCGATTCACGACGGCTTCGGCGCTGTGGTGTGGACCGGCCGCGAGCTGATCGGTTGGGGTGGCGGCTGCTGCGGCGATGCCTACTCCGATGGAGTCGCCTACAGCGCGGCGAGGAGCACCTGGCGTGCGCTGCCACGTGCGCCACTTGCGGGCAGTCAGCATCCGTTGAGTGTCTGGACGGGTCGCCGCATGATCGTCATCTCCGGTGCGCGGGCTGCCTCATACGAACCGGCGACGAATAGCTGGAAGCGCATCGCGCAGCCGCCCGCCGCTCGGGGCAACGGAACGGCCGTCTGGGACGGGCGGGAAATGCTCGTCTTCGGAGGGACGCGCAACGCCTTCGCCTACAGCCCGCGGAGCGACAGCTGGCGTGCCCTTCCCCTCGTGCCCGCTGGGCGGGTCGGAGGCGTGGCCGTCTGGACCGGCAAGCTCCTGCTCTTGTGGGGCGGGAAGCGCGGGGGCGCGGCGTACGATCCGAGCTCGAACCGCTGGTCGGTGTTCTCGAGTGGCCCCCTTCCGGTACGGCTCGAGCCGAGCGCAGTCTGGACGGGCCGATCGTTGATCGTCTGGGGTGGCCTCAGGACGAAGACGTGGGGTCACTACGACTCCTCAGGTGCCGCCTTCACGCCCGCCGGCTAGAACTCGTTCGCGTTCCAGACTCGCCGGTCGAAGCTTTTTGCAAGCGGGTCGAAGACGACGAGGAACCGCTGCTTCATGACCGTTGCGCGCGCGTCCGCCGCGCGCGCAACGGCCGGCGGGTGTCCGCCGCGTGGACAGGCGGTACGAGTGCGGAGCCAGTCACGGTAGATCCAGTCCGCCTTGATGGAGGCGTGAGTCGCTTTCTGGAAGAGGTTGGATGCCTGCAGCGCGCCCTCGGAGTCCGGCACGTTCAGAGCGGCCACCTGCTCGAGCAGGCTCTGCCTGTTCCGTTGAACCTGATCCAACTGCGCGGCGGCGACATCCGGCGTCAGGCTGCAGTCGAAGGCGCCGGCGATCGCGCGCGTGACCTGCGCGCGTCCGTCGTGCGATTGCAGGAGGAAGTTTTCGAGCTTGTACACGAACGATCGCACCTGTAGGTCGGCAGTCGTGGTGGTCCGGCTGTTGCTACCACGGTCGTGCACGAGCAGTGCTGCCAAGATTCCGGCGGCAGCGAGCGCGGCGACTCCGACCACCACCCAGAGTCCGCGTCGTCGGCGAGGCCGGGCATCCACCGTTGACGTGCTCGCCGCACGCGGTGCTCGAACCTCGCCCAAGAGCGCCGGGTCCTGGCGCAGCATCGCCTGCTCGAGCTCTCGAAGCGAAGCACTCGGCTCGATCCCGAGCTCGCTCACGAACAGCTCCCGTGTCCGCCGGAACAACTCCAACGCGTCTGCCTGCCGTCCGGCCCGATACAGCGCGAGCATCAAGAGCTCGCGCGGTCGCTCGCGCAGAGGGTGTGACGCAACGAGCTCCTCGAGTTCCGGCACGATGCCCGCCGCCTCGCCGGCTTCGAGTGCGGCGAGGAGCCAATCCTCGACGGCGGCCAGCCGGAGGTCCTCCAATCTTGCCGCGGCGCGCTCGGCGAACGGCTCTCGAAATTCGACCAACGCCGGGCCGCGCCAGAGGTCAAGTGCCCGGCGCACTCCTTCGACCGCGCCCGCTGCGTCGCCGGCTGCGAGGCGCTCCCGGGCTTCGGCCGCGAGCTTCTCGAAGCGATCGACGTCGAGCTCGTCTTCGGCGACTCGCAGCTCGTAGCCCGGCGCGCGGGTGAGCAATCGCTCCGGGCCGAGCTCCTTGCGGAGCTGGGAGACGTAGACCTGCAGCGTCTTGGTCGCGCGGGCCGGGGGCTCGTCGCCCCAGAGCTCGTCGATCAGCTTTTCGGTTGGAACGACGCGGTTGCGATGGAGGAGGAGCAGGGCAAGCAACGCCCTCGGCTTCGCAGCGGCGAGATTGACCGGATTCCCGTCAATCAGGGCCTCGAGTGGCCCAAGGAGCCGGAACTCGTACACGCGAAAGCCATACTAGGGTCCTCCCATGGCCACGACCGACGAGCCTCGCGCCGACTCCACCGAGTCCAAGCTCGACCAGCTGCGGCAGCTCCGCGACGAGGCCGAGCACGCCGGCACCGACAAGGCGATCGAGCGCCAGCGCCAGCAAGGCAAGCTCCTCGCGCGCGAGCGGCTCGTCGAGCTGCTCGACCCGGGCTCGTTCGTCGAGCTCGACCGCTACGTCCGCCACCGCGAACCGAACTTCGGGATGCTCGAACGCCGCCCGTACGGCGACGCCGTCGTCACCGGCTACGGCACGATCTTCGGGCGGAAGGTCTTCGTCTTCTCACAGGACTTCACCGTCTTCGGCGGCTCGCTGAGCGAGGTCTTCGCCGAGAAGATCTGCAAAGTCATGGATCTGGCACTGAAGTTCGGCTGCCCTGTCATCGGCATCAACGACTCAGGCGGCGCGCGGATCCAGGAAGGCGTCGTCTCGCTCGCCGGTTACGCCGAGATCTTCTGGCGCAACGTCCAGAGCTCGGGGGTGATCCCGCAGCTCTCGCTCGTGATGGGCCCCTGTGCCGGCGGCGCCGTGTATTCGCCTGCCATCACCGACTTCGTTTTCATGGTCGAGGGCTCGTCGTACATGTTCATCACCGGCCCCGACGTCGTGAAGACGGTCACGGGAGAAGAGGTCACGTTCGAGGAGCTCGGCGGAGCAATGACGCACGCCGCCAAGTCGGGCGTCGCGCACTTCATCTCGCCTGACGAGAAGGCCTGCCTCGAGGACGCCCGCTACCTCCTCTCCTTCCTGCCGCAGAACAACCTCGACCCGCCGCCCTTCTCGCAGCCGGCCGATCCGCCCGAGCGGCAGGAGCCGGAGCTCGACACCCTGATCCCGGACAACCCGAACAAGCCGTACGACATGCACGACGTCATCCGCCGGGTCGTTGACGACGGCGACTTCCTCGAGGTGCACGAACACTGGGCCGAGAACGTCGTCTGCGGGCTCGCGCGACTGGGCGGCAATCCCATCGGGATCGTCGGCAACCAACCGCGCTCGCTGGCAGGCGTGCTGGACATCGACTCTTCGGTGAAAGCCGCGCGCTTCGTCCGCTTCTGCGACGCCTTCAACATCCCGCTCGTTACGTTCGTCGACGTCCCTGGCTTTCTGCCCGGAACTCAGCAGGAGTGGGGCGGGATCATCCGCCACGGCGCGAAGCTCCTCTATGCCTACGCGGAGGCGACCGTGCCGAAGCTGACGGTGATCACGCGCAAGGCATACGGTGGCGCCTACGACGTGATGAGCTCCAAGCACATCGGTGCCGACTTCAACTTCGCCTGGCCGACTGCGGAGGTCGCCGTGATGGGGCCCGACGGCGCGGTGAACATCATCTTCCGCAAGGAGCTGGAGGAGGCCGACGACCCGGAGGCGCGCCGCGCGGAGCTGATCGAGGACTACCGCGAGCGCTTCGCGAGCCCGTACGCCGCCGCCGAGCGCGGCTACGTCGACGAGGTGATCGAACCGCGCCGTACGCGTCCCGTGCTCATCGACGCCCTGGAAACCGCCCTGACGAAGCAAGAGCCCCGCCCGCGCCGCAAGCACGGCAATATCCCTTTGTGATCCGACGCGCTTCGCGCGCCATGATGATCACAAAGGGCGGTTTCTCTCGAAAGCGTCGTGAACGCGCGCCGGCAAAGCCGCCACGCGCGGCCGCTGGTGAGTACGAGCCGAGAATCTCTCTCGGGATTGTGTAATTCCCGATCTCTCTTGGGCGAGTGCCCCAGCTCGCGCGGAGGCGAGACCGCGTCTCGCCGCAGCGCCGCTCCACATCCGTGTTGCCTAGCCCGAAAGGAGGGGTCCCACAGGGGAACCATGGGTTCCCCTGTGATCTAAGAAGCCAAAGCCGGCGCGGCCTTCAGCGGGGAGCTCTCTTCGATCTCCTGACGGAAGGCCGCGACGATGCCAGGGTCGAACTGTGTGCCTGCACAACGCTCAAGCTCGGCGAGCGCCGCACGTGAAGAACGTCTCGGCCGGTAGGTCCGGTCGGAGGTCATGGCGTCGTAGGCGTCGGTCACGAAGATGATGCGCGAGCCGAGCGGGATCTGCTCGCCGGAGAGACCGTCGGGATAGCCCGCACCGTCCCACCGCTCGTGGTGGTGCAAAACGAGATGGGCGATGAGGTCGACGCCCAGGCTGTCGAGCATCCGGAAACCGATTTGCGGATGTCGTTCGAGGACGAGTCGCTGGGAGTCGGTGAGCGTGCCGGCCTTCTGCAGGAGCTCCTCGGGGATCGCGAGCTTGCCCAGGTCGTGCAGGCTTGCGGCGAGGCGCGTGAGCTCGACCTGCTCCGCGTCGAGGCCGAGTCGCACGGCCACCCGCGCCGCGAGCTCCGTAACGCGTTCGGAGTGGCTACCGGTGTAGGTGTCGCGTGCGTCGACCGCCTTCGCGAGAGAAGCCGCGGCGCGGTAACGCGCGGCCTTGTCCGGCCCGGCGGCGAGCCTCTTCAGCTCGGCGAGCTCGACGATGTCCGGGCGGTAGAACCGCACGCGGTTCTTGCCGTGCTCCTTGGCCCAGTAGAGGGCGCTGTCGGCGAGCCGGATCAGCTCGTCTCGGCCGTGACCCTGCACCGGGAACGTCGCGAGACCCGCGCTGACGGTGACCGGACCGATGTGGTCGAAGTCCACGGTCGAGATCCGCTCAACGATCGACTCCGCCGCGGTCAGCGCGGTCGACTCGTCATGGTCGGCGAGCAGCAGCGCGAACTCGTCTCCTCCGAGGCGGAACGCCTCTCCACCCTGACGGAGCCGCGCCGCGATCAGCGAGAGCACACGGTCCCCCGAAGGGTGTCCGAAGCGGTCGTTGATCCTCTTGAAGTCGTCGATGTCCACCAGGCAGAGCGTCAGCGGGCGTGCCTGCTCTTCGGCGTTCAACAGCTCGCGTTGCAGTCGCTCGTGGAAGTGGCGATGGTTGCCGAGGCCGGTGAGGGGATCCGTGAGCGCGAGCCTCATCGCGCGGAGCGCGCTGTGAGTCGAGCGCTGGTAGAGGGCGATTGCGAGCAGCGGTCCGACGAGCGCGACCGAGAGCACCGGCGAGCGCTCCCAGAGCACGACCAGCATCAGCGCTGCCGAGGCCATGAACGCGAACGGGACGATCGTCGCGCGCACGTGTGTCTTCATCAACTTCAGGTACGGCTGGTTGGTGCTGAGTGCGATCGCGGCCGAGATCAGCACGATGTTCACGATGTTGTCGGCGGTGGCGGCGACCACGACGCGTGCGGTCACAGCGCCGACGCTCTCGCCTTGGATCGGGGCGATCAGAGCGCCCGCCGCGAGTGCGACGAGCGCGAGCACCGCGACGTTGAAGGAGATGCGCTGTAGCGGGCGGTGCTGGGCGAGCTGGACGATGGCGGTCGCGGCGAGCAGGAGGAGCGCCCCGGCTGCCCACCCGAAGAGCACGATCGCGGCGACTGCGAAGACGAACGTGAGCGAGGTGACGCCCCCGCCGGTCTCGGCGTTGATCGGAACCGGGAACCGTTCCGCGAGGGTCGCCGCCGCAGTCAGCGCCGCAAGGCTGATCAGTGCGCGGGCGCTGTGCTCAGTGGTCGCGAAGACGTAAGCGGCCGCGCTCAGAACGCCCAGACCCGCCAGGCAGACCGGGAGGATCAGGGCGTTCAGCCGGCGGGACGTGACCGCCTGAGAGCTCACGTCAGATTTAGAACCAGGTGAATTGGTCGAACGAGTCCCAGGTGAATTGACCAGAGACTGCCGCGATCAGCACCAGAATCGCCACAAGGGCAATCAGTTTCGGTTTCCACTGCAACATTCCGCACTCCCCTCCCACGAAGACGCCAGACGGGCGGATTCTTTCTCTAGCCCTCTTTCGCCGTATCCCCCCATAGGGGGATTTGGGGAAATATGTCTTTAAGCAGGGGGAACGAGCTTGGCCTCAGCGAGCGGACGTCGTCCCCACGCGAAGCGATTTGCGTACCAGCCGGTCAGCGTCGTGACGGCGACTCCGTAGCCCGAAGAGTGGATGAACCAGCCGTTTCCGAGGTAGATACCGGTGTGGTCGACCTGCGCCCGCTTCGACTTCGGGCCCTTCGCGCCGAAGAAGAGGACATCTGCAGGCTGCAGCTTGACCAGGGAGATCCGCTTCGCCGCCGGAACCTCGCCGCTCATGGCGAAGGTCGTCCGGCCTTTCAGGGTGTCGGCGAGGGTGCCTTCGTTTGCGTACTCCTGGATCTTGTAGACGCGCCAGACGAAGCCGGAGCAGTCGAAGCCGCCGTGGGCCTGTGGGCCGAAAGGCGATTCCGGAAACTCGCTCTCGCCGCCCCAGACGTACGGGTAGCCGATGAAGTGCACGGCTGTCGTCAGGACGCTCTTCTGCCACGGCGTCAGCTCCGGGAGGACGAAGGTCTCCGCCAACGCCTGGAGGCCCGCCGGGTCGAACTCGCCGAGCTGGAGCATCCGGGCGGCGGAGAACGCGGCTTCGGCATGAGTTGCGGGCTCACCAGGCGAGAGCTCGAGCTTGTCGAGAGCGGCCGGATGATTCGTGCGGAGACCGAGCAGCCGGGCGACGGCCTCGGTGCCGAAGCGAGACGGCGGCGCCAGTCCCGCGGTCTTCGCGGCCTGGGTGAAGAGCCGCGCGGTGTCGGTGAGGCCGAGGGCTGCGACGAGGCGCGAGTCGAGCGCGGCCATCGTCACCTTGGCGGAGGGATTCGCGGTTGTGACCGGCTGCGTGTGGGTGAGGCCCGCGACGATCGCGTCCAGTTCTCCCCGCGTGAGCGAATCGTTGGGTCGCGCTGCCGCCGCCTTGGCCATCAATCCAGCGGCCACTACGGTCTTGAGCTCAGCCTGTGCCCACGAAGTCCCCGGCTTGGCGGCGGCGGTTGCCGGCGACAGCGTGAGGAGCGTAACGAGCGCGCAAACGTACGAGAGGCGGCGGCAGCGCATACCTGTCCTATCGGCGACCCGCCGTACGCCTTTAATCTCGGAATCCGTGGACGTCGAGATCACGCCGGAGCCCGATGAAATGGAGCGTCGAGCCATCCTCGAGGCGCTCGAGCAGGAGGGCCGCGCCGTCGCGCCGCCCTCGCCGTGGCGGCAAGCCGGGCTAGGTCCTGGGCCCGAAGACGAGGACGATCAGGCGGGCGCGCCGCCGCGCCAGAGCCGGGGCGCAACGCGGGCGTAGTCGAGCCCCGAGATCCACGTCAGCACGACCGCGACCAGGAGTGCCCACCAGGCGACCTCGTCGCTCCAGGCGCCGGCGGCTGCAAACCCACCGACTCCCGCGGCGACTGCCTGCGACCAGGTCTTGAGCTTGCCCAGGTCGCGGGCATGAAGCACGACTCCGCGCTCGAGCGCCGCGAGTCGAAGCGCGGTGACGAGGAATTCACGCACGACGATCAGCGCGACCATCCAGCCCGGCGCAACGCCCTCGCCGACGAGCATCACCAGAACCGCGAGGACGAGGATCTTGTCCGCAGCGGGATCGAGCAGCGAGCCGAGCGGCGAGGAGTAGCCGCGGCTGCGCGCGATCCTGCCGTCGAACCAGTCCGTCGCCATGGCGGCGGCGAAGAGCGCGGTGGCCCAGTAATTGTGGTCCTGGAAGTTCCACGCGTAGAGCAAGATGACGAAAGGGACCGAGGCGGCGCGCGCAACGGTCAGAACGTCCGGAAGGCTCACTAACGAGAGAATACGAGGGCAGTGGCCGTTTTCACAAAGGTGCTTGTCGCCAACCGGGGCGAGATCGCGATTCGTGTCTTCCGGACGCTTCGTGAGCTCGGGATCGGGACGGTCGGCGTCTACTCGGAGGTAGACCGGAATGCGGCGCACGTCGCGTACGCAGACGAGGCGTATCTGATCGGCGGCGGCCCGGCCACGGAGAGCTATCTCAACCAGGAGCGGATCCTGGACGCCGCCCGAAAAGCGGGCGCGCAGGCGATTCATCCCGGCTACGGCTTCCTCGCCGAGAATGCGGAGTTCGCTCGCGCGTGCGCCGAGCACGACCTGGTCTGGATCGGGCCACCGCCCGAGGCGATCAGGGCAATGGGCTCGAAGATCGAGGCGCGCGAGCGGATGCGCGCGGCCGGCGTCCCGATCATCCCCGGTGTCACATCGGCCGTTGAATCGGCCCATGAGGTGCGCCGTCTCGGCGACGAGCTCGGTTGGCCGATCGCGATCAAGGCGTCTGCGGGCGGCGGCGGAAAGGGGCTCAAGGTCGTGCGCAATGCAGAGGAGGTCGAGCGCGCCTTCGAATCCGCACGGCGCGAGGGCGAGGCGTACTTCTCTGACCCGGCGGTATACGTCGAGCGCTACCTGGAGGATCCGCGGCACGTCGAGGTCCAGGTGCTCGCCGATGCGCAGGGCAACGTCATTCATCTCGGTGAGCGCGATTGCACGATCCAGCGCCGTCACCAGAAGCTCGTCGAGGAGACGCCGTCGCCGGCGGTCGACGAGGCGCTGCGCGAGCGAATCGGCGCGATCGCGGTCGACGCAGCGCGTGCGGTCGGTTACCGCAGCGCCGGCACGATCGAAGGGCTGCTCTCCCGCGAAGGCGAGTACTTCTTTCTCGAGATGAACGCACGGATCCAGGTCGAGCACACCGTGACGGAGATGGTGACCGGGCTCGATCTCGTGCGCGAGCAGGTGTTGATCGCGGCGGGAGAGCCTTTGTCGGTCCGGCAGGAGGACGTGCACCTGCGCGGGCATGCGCTCGAGTGCCGGATCAACGCCGAGGACGTCGCGAACGGGTTCCTGCCGGCGCCTGGGACGATCACGCGTTACGTCGAGCCGAGCGGACCGGGCGTCCGGGTCGACTCGGGCGTGCAAGCAGGCAGCGAGATCTCACCGCTCTATGACCCGATGATCGCGAAGCTCGTCGTGCACGACGTCGATCGGGAGCAGGCACGCCGGCGGATGCTGCGGGCGCTCGACGAGTTCGTGATCGAGGGCGTCAAGACGCTGATCGGTTTCCACAAGGCGCTGCTGACCCATCCGTGCTTCGTCGAAGGCGAGACGTGTCACGGCCTCGTCGAGTCGGAGCTGATGGCGGCGCGTGCCGCCGAGCTCGAGAACGGGCGTCCGACCGGCCCTGCGGGGGTGGGAGTCGCCGCGGTGCGCGAGGCCGTTCGCTCCGTCGAGGTCGACGGGCGCCGCTTCGAGGTCCGGGTGCTGAGGCCCGAGCCTGCCTTCGCAGAGCTCGCGCGGCGCCGCCGCGAACGGTCGCGCAGTCAAGGAGCCGCAGGCGCGGGACGCGATGCGGTGGTGTCGCCGATGCAGGGAACCGTGCTCGCCGTCGAGGTGTCGGAGGGCGACGAGGTCGAGGCGGGCCAGGTGATCTGCATCATCGAGGCGATGAAGATGGAGAACGAGGTGCACGCCCACCGCGCCGGCCGCGTGACGGAGCTGTCCGTCGCCCCGGGCCAGCCGGTGACGACGGGCCAGGTGATCTGCGTCGTGACCACAGAGTGAGATCTCGGTGCGCAATCGGCACAAAGGCGTAGGGCCTACCTCGGTATCGTCGCTCGCAGAGGGTGGTGGGTGATCACCCCCACCCGGGTGGGGCCGCGCGCGTGCGTGTGCCTAGAGATGTGCGGCGACGCTCCGCGCGGCGGGTAGAGTCCCGCGCCGGTGGATCTCTACGAGTACCAGGGCAAGCAGCTCTTCGCGCGCTTCGGCATCCCCGTTTCCGAAGGCCGCCTCGCCACGACCCCCGAGGAGGCGCGTGCCGCCGCCGAGGAGATCGGCGGGCCTGTCGTCGTCAAGGCTCAGGTTCTGACCGGCGGGCGCGGCAAGGCGGGCGGCGTCAAGCTCGCCGACGACCCCGCTGACGCCGAAGCCAAGGCGCGCGACATCCTGGGGCTCGACATCAACGGCCACATCGTGCGGAAGGTGTGGATCGAGCAGGCGTCCGACATCGCCAAGGAGTACTACCTCTCGATCACCTTCGACCGCGGCACGAAGCAGCCGCTCTTCATGCTCACGACGGAAGGCGGCGTCGAGATCGAGCAGGTCGCGGAGGAAAACCCGGACGCGCTCGCGCGACTGCACGTCGATCCGCTCGAGGGTTACCAGCCGTATCAGGGCCGGCGACTCGTCTACGGCGCGGCGATCGACGACCCGAGCGAGCAGAAGCAGATCCTCGGCATCGTCGAGAAGCTCTACTCCTGCTTCGTCGAATCCGACGCGATGCTCACCGAGATCAATCCGCTCATCGTCACCCCGGACGGCGAGGTGCGGGCACTCGACTCGAAGTTCACCGTCGACGACAGCGCGCTCTACCGCCACCCCGACATTGCAGAGATGCGCGACGTGGAAGCTGCCGACCCGCACGAGCGGCTCGCCCGCGAGAAGGGCGTCACTTACGTGAAGCTCGACGGTGAGGTCGGGATCCTCGGTAACGGCGCCGGTCTCTCGATGTCGACCGTGGACGTGGTCGTGGTCGCCGGCGGGCGGCCCGCCAACTTCTGCGACCTCGGCGGCGGCGGCGACGCCCAGGGTGTCGTCGACGCGCTCGAGGTGATCACGAGCGACGACCAGGTTCGATCGATCTTCTTCAACATCTTCGGCGGGATCACACGCTGCGACGAAGTCGCGCGAGGAATCCTGGTCGCGCTCGAGCAGATGAAGATCGAGCTCCCGATCGTCGTGCGCCTCGACGGGACGAACGCCGAGGAGGGCCGCAAGATCCTCGCCGACGCCGCTCCGCCCAACCTCTACGTCGAGCCGACCATGCTCGAGGCCGCGCAGCGCGCGGTGGAGCTGGCCGCATGACCGACATCTGGTCGCAGCGTGCCGACGCGTTCCGTGAGAGCCCGACACATAGGGAAGGCCCGGACCTCGACCTGCTCGTCGAGTGGTGCGAGCCGGGGCCTGACGTCAAGGTGCTCGACGTCGCGACCGGGGGCGGCCACGTGGCGCGGCGGCTGCGCGACGAAGGTTGCACCGTCGTCACCGTCGATCCCGCTCCGGGCATGCAGCCCGATGTCGTTTCGCGCGCGGAAGAACTGCCGTTCGAGGACGGGAGCTTCGACGTCGTCACCTGCAGGATCGCCGCGCACCATTTTCAGGACATCCGCAAGGCGGTCGCCGAGATGGCACGCGTCGCGCAACGGCTCGTCGTGATCGAGGACAACGTCTTCGTGGACGAGCGCGTCGAAGAGGCTGAGCGCCTGCGCGACCCGACGCACGTGCGCTGCTACACGGAAGACGAGTGGAAGGAGATGCTGACCGAAGCTGGTCTCGAGGTCGAGCAGATCGAGCACTTCGAGCGCCATCCCGTCGTGGAGGACTGGCTCGCACGGGTCGAGACCCCGCCTGCCGAGGCCGAACGGGTGCGTGAGCTGCTCGAGGGTCACGTCCACGACGGCGTGCTCGAGCTGAAGTCGATCGTCGTCAAGGCACGGAGGTCGCAGAAGTAATGGCGATCATCGTCGACAACGACACGCGGCTGCTGGTGCAGGGCCTGACCGGCAGCGAGGGACGCTTCCACGGCTTGCGCAACCGCAACTACGGCACGAACGTCGTCGCCGGCGTCACGCCCGGCAAGGCGGGCCAGGACGTCGAGGGAATCCCGATCTTCAACACCGTCGCCGATGCGGTGGAGGAGACGCAGGCGAACACGACGCTGATCTTTGTCCCGGCCCGGTTCGCGACGGACGCGATCTACGAGGCGGTCGACGCCGGAATCGGCACCATCATCTGCATCACCGAGCACATTCCCGCGCACGAGATGCTGCGGGTGCACACCTACATCCACGGCAAGGGCGTCACGATGATCGGGCCGAACTGCCCTGGCGTGCTTTCGCCGGGCAAGGCCAACGTCGGGATCATCCCCGCCGAGATCTTCTCCGAGGGTGCGATCGGCCTCGTCTCCCGCTCAGGGACGCTCACGTACCAGATCGGGCACGAGCTCACGCAGCTCGGCCTTGGGAACTCGACGATCGTGGGGATCGGCGGAGATCCCGTCGTCGGCTCCTCCTTCATCGACGTGCTCGAGAAGTTCGAGGCGGATGGTGAGACGGAGCTGATCGTCCTCGTCGGCGAGATCGGCGGCGACGAGGAGGAGAAGGCGGCGCGCTACGTCGAGGAGCATGTGACGAAGCCTGTGCTCGCCTATATCGCCGGTTTCTCCGCACCGCCGGGCAAGACGATGGGACATGCGGGCGCGATCATCTCCGGCTCCTCGGGAACGGCCCAGGCGAAGAAGGAAGCGCTCGAGGCCGTCGGGATCCAGGTCGGCACGACACCCACCGAGGTGGCGCAGCTCGTGGCCGGTCGCTTCGGCGCGCGGGCTTAAGCAGACGATCACCGTCGGCGGTTCGATCTTCGGCGCGGATCCAACGGGAACCGCCTACGCGTTTCGCCCGGCCGCGTTCCGCGGATCGCCTCTCTTCTCCCAGTGAGCTTTACACTCGGCGAGATGGAGACGATCTCCTTCGCCCGAGGCAATCCGGCGCACGAATGCATCCCCGTCGAGGAGCTCGCGGACTGCGCACGCGCGGCCGTCGAGCGCGACGGCTCGACCGTCCTGTCGTACGGGCCGGTCGGCGGCTACGAGCCGCTCCGCGAGTGGATCGGCGAGCGCCACGGTGTCGATCCCGGACGCGTGCTGATCACCAACGGCTCGCTGCAGGGCATGGTGTTCCTCGCTGAGCGGTTTCGCTCGGGGCGGGTGCTCGTCGAAGCGCCGACCTACGACCGCCCGCTGAAGATCCTGGCCGCCCACGGCGTCGAGATCTCCCCGGTCGCGATGGACGACGAGGGCCTTGATCCGTCCGCGCTCGAGCAGGCGCTCGGCAGCGGGGAGAAGCCGGCGTTCCTCTACACGATCCCAACCTTCCAGAACCCGAGTGGGCGAACGCTCAGCACCGAGCGGCGGCACCGCCTCGTCGAGCTTGCGCGCGAGCACGACCTGCCCGTACTGGAGGATGATCCCTATGGCCTCGTCCGCTACGAGGGCACCGCGCCGCCGACGCTGTTCGAGCTCGAGGGGGGAGAGCTCGTCACCTACTCGTCCTCGTTCTCGAAGACAATCGCTCCGGGACTGCGTGTCGGCTACTTCGTCCTCCCTGCTGCGCTCGAGCGTGAGCTCGAAGCGCTCGCCGTGTCGACGTACATAACGCCCGTGCTGCTCGGCCAGGCGACGGTCTTCGAATTCCTCCGGCGCGGCAACTTCGAGCCGAACCTCGAGCGCGTGCGCTCGCTGCTCGGCGCCAGGCGCGACGCGATGCTCGAGGCGCTCGAGGCCGAGCTCCCCGGTGCCCGCTGGAGCCATCCCGAGGGTGGCTACTTCATCTGGCTCGAGCTGCCCGAGGGAACGGACACGACCGCGTTGCTCGGATCTGCTGGCGAGGCGGGCGTGACCTACGTGCCCGGCCCGGATTTCGGCGGGGCCTCGAACACCGCTCGGCTCGCCTTCAGCTTCGTCTCGCTCGACGAGATCCGCGAAGGCGTGCGCCGGCTTGCGGCGCTCGTGCCCGTTTCCGTCTAGGAGGCGGCAGCCTGGGCGAAGTCGCCGAGAGGGCGAGGCACGAGGCGGGGCTGGCGCGGCGGGACGAGCGAGCCGCGGCTGTGCAGCCGGAACGTCGGACAGGGTGCGTCAGTCGGCAGAGCGCAGAGCCCGGCGCGACGGAAGTAGCAATCCTCGCAGGTCAAGTCGTTCCGCTTGGTCATGGCTTCGTCTGCCTAAGTTAGGTCGGGGGCCGCAGTGACAAGGCGGGATACTACGAGGCTGCCCGCTCCGGTAAACGTTGTCGTGGCTGAAAACTAAGCATTTTCCGGGAGTTTCGATCCTGCCGAAAACTACACCGACCTAACCTTTTTTCGGAAGTGTTGCCAGCGCGCGCAACGCCTGTTGAAAAGTCTTCACAGGGATGATCTTCAGGCCATGGGCATAGCGCTTCGCGTCCTTGGCGTTGTCCCCATCGACCGGGACGAGGAAGACGTCGACATGCGACTTTCGCGCTCCGATCGTCTTCTGCTTGATTCCGCCGATTCTTGTCACCGATCCGTCGAGCTCGATCTCGCCGGTCGCTGCGACCTTGTAGCCGCGATCGACGTCGCGTCCTCTCTGCTCGAGCAACTCGAGAGCGAACGCCAGCCCGGCCGAGGGCCCGCCGACCTTGCGCAGGTTGAACTTGATCGGGAACGGCAGCTGAGCATGGAGCGCCTGAATCGGAAGAACGCCGATGATCGGCCGCTTCGGGTCCTGGCGGTCTGACGTCGTCCGGACGGAGACGGTCGACTTCCGCCCGCCGCGGCGGATCACGAGGTTCACGACGTCTCCCGGTTTGTGCCGCGAGAGGGCGGCCGCAAGGTCGGTACGCGTCCGCACCGGCTTGCCGTCGGCGGCGACGATGACGTCGCCCGGCCTCACCAGTCCTGCTGCGTGCGAGCCCGAGGTCACGGCCACGACGCGGACGCCGTCCGGGCGGATCGGCACGTGGTAGCCCAGTTGCCGCAAGGCCACGACCGAAGCGACTTCCTGGGAGACCTTCATCGTCGCGAGGTCGAGCTGGAACCGCTCCTTGTCCGAGATACCGGGCTCGACGATCTGCGTGCGGGCGATGATGTCCGAGCCTTCGGGCCGGACGGCCGGCACCCAGGACTCGAGCAGTGAAGCAGGCCGGAGCAGGACGTCGACGTAGTAAATGTCACCGCCGTTCTTTGGTGGCTTTGCCCCCGGCACCTGCACGAGGCCCTGAAGCGGATGGGCCTCGTCCGGAACCTCCAGATACTGGTTGCTGCCGCGCGTGACCAGGACGACCAGCACCACGGCCAGCAACACGACGCCGGCTGCTGCCAGCCGGAGGGGTGAGAGGAGGCGAGCCATGCCGGCTAGAAGAGGCCTCGCGAGAGGCCGCCGTCGACCACCACGGTCGTGCCGGTGACATAGCGGGCGCGGTCGGAGGCGAGGAAGCATGCGACGTCGCCGAACTCCTGTGGCGTGCCCCAGCGACCGACCGGAATCTCCTGTAGGTCGGCCTCGGCCGGGCCTTCCGGATAGAGCTGTGCGAGACGCGCCGTGTCGATTCGGCCGGGAGCGACGCAGTTGACCGTGATGCCCCGCGGGCCGAGCTCGCGGGACAGAGTCTTCGCCCAACCGGTCACGCCGGGCCGAACGGAATTGCTCAACGCCAGATGCGTGGAAGGCTCACGCGCGGCAACCGACGTGAACACCAGGATCCGCCCGCCTGCGCTTTGCACGAGGTGCGGCAGGCAGAGGGCCACGAGTCGAACCGCCGGCGCGAAGAGGAGCTCGACCGCTTCCTCGAGGGCCTCGACGGACACGCCGATCGCCGGTCCGGGCGGCGGCCCGCCGGAGTTCCAGACGAGGATGTCGATGCCGCCGAAGGCCTCGACCGTTCGCTGGACGACTGCCTCGAGGTCGCGGGGATTCGTGACGTCGCCGCGAACGGCGAGAGCCCCGATCCGGTCCGCCTCCCGCATGAGCACGTCACGCCGCCGCGCGAACATGGTGACGTTCGCTCCCTCCGCGGCAAGTGCTTCGGCGGTCGCGAGGCCGAGCCCGGACGAGGCGCCGCTCACGATTGCAGTCCGGCCTTTGAGACCGAGATCCATGACTAGGTGGAGAGCACGCCGACGACCTCGCGCACGGCGTCGGACGATTTCTTCAGGAGGGCCTGCTCGTCGTCGGTCAAGTCGAGTTGGTAGATCGCCTCGATTCCTGCGGCACCAAGCTTGACGGGCACCCCCATGTAGAGACCTTCGATCCCGTACTCGCCTTCGAGGTAGGCGGTACAGGGAAGGACGCGCTTCTCGTCGAGCATGATCGAGTCGACCATCTGCGCTGCTGCAGCGCCCGGGGCGTACCACGCGGACGTGCCGAGCAGCTCGACAAGCTCTCCGCCGCCCTTTGCCGTCCGCGTCACCATCTGCTCGATCTCGGCGTCGCCCACGACCTTGCGCAAGGGGATTCCACCAACGGTCGTGGCGCTGACGACCGGCACCATCTGGTCGCCGTGGCCGCCGAGCACCATCGCGGTGACGTCCTTCACCGACGCGTTCGTCGCCCAGGCGATGAACGTCGAGAAGCGTGCGGTATCGAGGATGCCCGCCATTCCGAACACGCGCTCCTTGGGCCAGCCCGAGACGTTCTTCGCGACGTGGCACATCGCGTCCAGCGGATTCGACACGATGATCAGGATCGCGTCAGGGCTCTGCGTGATCGCCTTCTCGGTTACGTCCTTGACGATCTTCTCGTTGGTTGCGACGAGATCGTCGCGGCTCATTCCGGGTGAGCGAGGGAGGCCTGCGGTGATCACGACGACCTCGGAGCCCTTGGTCTCGTCGTAGCTGTTCGAGCCGCTGACGCGTGGCTCGTAGTCGAGCACGGCGCCCATCTGGTTGATGTCGAGCGCCTTTCCCTGGGGCAGGCCTTCCTTGATGTCGACCAGGACGACGTCGGCGTAGTCGCGCGACGCCAGCACCTGGGCACAGGTTGCGCCGACGTTCCCCGCCCCGACGACGGTGACCTTGCGCCTCATACGCGCACGCCGAGCTTCTCGATGATCGCGTCGGCGACCTCGCTCGTGCCGACGGCGCTCGGATCGTTGCGCGTCGGCTTCATGTCGTAGGTCACGCTCTTGCCCTCGCGGATCACGTCTGCGATCGCGCCCTCGAGGTGGTCGGCCGCCGCCTGCTCGCCGAGGTGACGCAGCATCATCATCCCGGAGAGCATCTGCGCCATCGGGTTGACCTTGTTCTGGCCCGCGTACTTCGGCGCAGAGCCGTGCGTCGGCTCGAAGATCGCGATGTCCTCGCCGAAGTTGCCGCCCGGAGCGAGCCCGAGGCCGCCGATCATCCCGGCGCACAGGTCCGAGAGGACGTCGCCGTAGAGATTCGGCAGCACCAGCACGTCGTACTCCTCGGGACGCTGGACGAGCTGCATGCACATGTTGTCCACGATCCGGTCGTCGAACTCGATGTCGTCATTCTCGGCCGCGACCTCTTGCGCGACGCGCAGATACAAGCCGTCGGTGAACTTCATGATGTTCGCCTTGTGCACCGCAGTCACCTTGCGGCGTCCATTGCGGCGCGCATAGTCGAAGGCGAACTGCACGATCCGGCGTGTGCCTGTCACGGAGATGGGCTTGATCGAGATGCCGGCGTCGTCGTTTGCGAGCTTGCCGCCGTGCGCCTTGATCCAGCCGATCAGCTCCTCGGCCTCTTCCGAGCCCTGCTCGTACTCGATCCCGGCGTAGAGGTCTTCGGTGTTCTCGCGGACGACGATCAGGTCGACTTCGTCGAAGCGCGTTCGCACGCCCGGGTAGGTCTTGCACGGCCGGACCTGCCCGTAGAGATCAAGGCTCTTGCGCAGGGCGACGTTCACGGACCGGAAGCCGACGCCGATCGGTGTCGTGATCGGGCCCTTGAGGGCGACGCCGGTCTCGCGAATCGCGTCGAGAACCTCGTCGGGCAGCGGATTGCCGCCGTATTTGTCCATCACATCCGCGCCTGCCTCCCGAACGTCCCACTCGAAGTCGACGCCCGTCGCCTCGAGGACGCGGCGGGTGGCCTCCGTCAGCTCGGGGCCGGTTCCGTCGCCTGGGATCAGAATCACCTTGTGGGCCACGGCGCAGGACTTTAGCCGCGGCGGGTAGAGTGCCGCGCCGCATGTCCCTCGCCGAGGCAGCAGCAGAGGCCGACGAGCTCGCGCAATCCGGTGCCGAGCGTGAACTGGCGGTGCTCCGGCAGCAATGGGACGAGGAGCTCGAAGGCGCGGCCCGAAGCGCCGACTACCGCCAACGCGCCGTCGCGTACCGGGCGATCGGGCAGTTCCGCTTCCGGCAGAAGCTCGAGCTGTTGCGCCGTGGTCTCGAGGACGAGAGCCCGGCGGCACGGGGATCGGCGCTCCTGTCCGTTCAGCTCCTCTCGAAGGACAGCCCGGGCGTGGTCAATGCGATCCGGCCGCTCCTCCACGCGATCGTGACGACCGACGCGAATCAGGCGGTGCGCCGGCTCGCGGTCATGTGCCTGCGGCATGGATCGCCGCAACGGGAGACGATCGTCCTGCTGAACGGGCTAGCCGAGGACGACGAGCAGGAGCTGGAGCTGCGCAATGCAGCGCGGACGACTGCGGCTGAGCTGAAGAAACGCGCCGGCCCGAAGGGCTAGCTGCAGGAGCTGCAGACGCGCGCCTGGATCTGGCGGCCGCAGCTCGGGCACACGCGGGTGCGACGCCTCAGCTCGAGCGCACCCTTGCCGAGACCGACGACGGTCATCAGATAGCCGATTCCGCAGGTGACGGCGGCGAGGGCGGCGATGTTGGGATCGAGATGCATGGCAAGTCTCAGTTCTTTCTGCGGGCGTGTGGATGCGCCTGGAAGTACAACTCGCGACGCCGCCGGTCGGATACGTGGGTGTACAGCTCGGTCGTCGCCAGGTCTGCATGCCCCAGCATCTCCTGGACTGAACGTAGGTCGGCCCCGCCTTCGAGCAGGTGAGTCGCGAACGAGTGGCGCAGCAAGTGCGGATGGACTCGTTCGGGCTCGAGCCCGGCCGTCGCTGCAAGCCGTCGCAGGATCAGAAATGCCCCGGCTCGCGTGAGGCCGCCGCCTTTGGCGTTCAGGAAGAGCTCGGGGCGGTGCCGCGAATCCAGGAAGGGCCGGCCCCGCGCCAGGTAGCGCCTGAGTGCCTGGGCCGCCTGCCGGCCGAGCGGCACCATCCGCTCCTTCGAGCCCTTGCCGATGCAGCGCACGAGCCGGGCGTCGAGATCGACGCTGGACTTCTGCAGGCCGACGGCCTCGCTGACGCGTAGTCCTGCGCCGTAGAGGAGTTCGACCAGTGCGCGGTCACGCAGTGCGCGCGGCGTGACGCCGTTCGCCGCTTCGACGAGGCGCTCCGCCTCCGCGGGAGACAGTGTCCGCGGCAGAGTCCGCCGGCGTCGTGGCAGGTCGAGCTCGGCCGCCGGGTTGTCGCTGCGTGTCCCGAGGAGAGTCTGGTGACGGAAGTAGGAGCGGATGGCCGCGACCCGTCGCGCGATCGTTGCCGGCGAGAGCCCGGCCGCGCGGAGCTCCGCGAGGTACTGCTCGAGTTGCTCCGTGGTGATCTTGCCGACGGGCCGGTCGAGCCAGACCGCCAGCGCTTTGAGGTCGCGCCGGTACGCGTCGACCGTCTTCGGCGCCCGCCGGGTCGCGAGCAGCGCGAGGAAGCCTTCGACCTCGGGATCGACTGGTGGTGTCTCCACGGCTGTCGCTTCGGGGCCGGCGGCGAATCGCCTCCCGCGGAGCGGTTTCGGCGCAGGGGCGAGCGAACGAGATCGCGGTCGTTTTCGCACCGGTTTCCCGCCCTGAACAGCGAAACGATGCCCCATGGGACACCGGTGTGTGACCGCCTGTGGAAGAAGTCACACTTTCGTTGCAGAGGACCTGTCCGTTCTGTCCGAAACAGACGCGCCAAATGCGGACTTGTCGGGGACAGTCCCCGACGTGTCCCGGCGGATCAGGAACGCGGATGAGCTTTGTCGTAGACGCGGCGGAGGCGACGGCCGTCGACATGGCTGTACAGCTGCGTCGTCGACAGCGAACTATGGCCCAGGAGCTCCTGGATGGTTCGGAGGTCGGCCCCGCCTTCCATTAGATGCGTGGCGAAGGCATGCCGCAACCGGTGTGGGTGTGCGAACACGCGGCGCAGCGTCGAGGTGTCGAGCCGCTTGCCGCGCGTCGACAGAAACAGTGCGTTCTCCGCACCTGTCACCAGCTCCGGTCGCGCTTCGTGGAGATAGCGCGCAAGCAGATGGCCGGCCTCCTCGCCGAGCGGGACGAGGCGCTCCTTGCCGCCCTTGCCCCTGACGTGAAGTTGTTCGCGGTCGAAGTCGACGTCGGCGAGATCGAGGCCGACCGCCTCCGCGCTTCGAAGGCCGGCCGAATACACGAGCTCCACCAGCGCGAGGTTCCGCAGGGCCAGCGGCCCGTCCCCCGCAAGCGCACTGAGCGCCGACTCGACCTCCTCGGTCTTCGGCGTGTCCGGGAGGCGCCGCGGCCGGCGCGGTGCGAGCGAGACGTCGGGCACGTTCGTCGGCCCGAGCGTGAACCTGAGGAAGCTCCGCACCGCTGCAAGCTTCCGCGCGATCGTCGCCGGCGCGAGTTTCCGGGGACGCGCGCGCCCGAGGTCCGCCGCATAGTCCGTGAGCACGCGGACGTCGACATCGTCGAGAGCCAGGCGCCGGTCGCCGAGCCACACCGCGAACTCATCGACGTCATGCCGGTAGGACTTGCGGGTTCCCTCGCCGAGAGCGGGAGAATTGAGAAAGCGCTCGATGGCGCGCGCCGTGTCCATGCAGCGCCTTTCGCGGCCCAGCTAGCATCGCCTCCCCATGCCGTCAAACCTCGAGCAACGCCTTGCCGACCTGATCGTCAACTTCGGCGCAAACATCCAGCCCGGCCAGATCGTCGACATCGGCTCGGGGCTCGGGAAGGAAGAGCTCACGCGAGCCATTACCGCGAGCGCGTACAAGCGCGGTGCGAAGTTCGTGGACGTGTCCTACTGGGATCCGCACCTGAAACGTGAGCGCGTGAAGTATGCGCCCGACGAAGTGCTCGACTTCGTCCCGCCGTGGTACGGCGAACGGACGCTGAAGCTCGGCGAGGAACGCGGTGCGACTATCTCACTCAGCGGTCCGATCGCACCCCATCTCTTCGACGATCTCGACCCCGAGCGCCTCGGGCGCGACGTCTTCCCGCGCGTCAAGGAGTGGGCGACGGTGATCAACGAGCGCACGGTGAACTGGTGCGTCGCGCCTGGACCGTCCATGAAGTGGGCGCAACTGGTGCACCCCGACCTCGACCCGGAGGCCGCGCTCGACAAGCTCTGGGAGCAGGTCGTCCACATCTGCCGCCTCGACGAGGACGATCCGGTCGCCGCCTGGCAGGAGCGGAGCAAGGTGTTGAAGGGCGTCGCGAGCCGGCTCGGCGAGCGGCACTTCGACGCCATCCACCTCGAGGGCCCCGGAACCGATCTCACGGTGGGGCTCTTGCCGACATCGCGTTGGAACGGGGGCGGCGACGAGACGGTCGACGGCATCCTGCACATGGCGAACCTGCCCACGGAAGAGGTCTTCACCTCGCCGGATCCCCAACGAGCGGAAGGCGTCGTCCGCGCGACGAAGCCGCTGTCTACGCAGGGCCGGATCATCGATGGGCTCACCGTCCGTTTCGAGGGCGGCCGCGCAGTTCAGGTCGATGCCGACTCGGGAGCGGAGACCCTGCGCGCACTGCTCGACCAGGACGAAGGCGCGACCCGGCTGGGCGAGCTTGCGCTCGTCGACCGCGAGGGCCGAATCGGTCCCCTCGACACGGTCTTCTACGACACGTTGCTCGACGAGAATGCGGCCAGCCACATCGCGCTCGGGTCGGCGTACGAGTCCGCCGTCGAGGAATCCGACACCGATCGGCTGAATCGCTCGACGATCCATGTCGACTTCATGATCGGCTCGCCTGAAGTCGACGTCACCGGGATCACTCGCGACGGTGAGCGCGTGCCCGTCCTGCGCGACTCAAGCTGGCAGCTCTAGCTCACCCGGGAGCAACGAGAACATCACGAAATCGACTCGCCGGTTCTGCCGCGGGTTGAAATGCACCGACCGCAAGACGCCTTCACGCGTGAAGCCGGCCTTCTCAGCCACACGCTGCGAAGGGAGATTCAACAGATCAGCCCGAAGCTGGAGCCGCGCGCAGCCGAGCTCGTCGAGTGCCCAGCGGGAGATGAGGTGCAAGGCGCGTGTCGTCAGGCCGCGTCCGCGCGCGTCACGACGCATCCAGTAGCCGACCTCTCCGTTTCGCTGGTCACCGATCCAGCCGAAGCCCACGCTGCCGAGGACGCGCCCGGTCCCAGACTCGGTCACGGCAAAGGGAGCCGAGGTGCCGTCGTGCCACCAGGACGTCGCCTGGTCGACCCACGCCTGAGCCTCGGCCTCGCGGTAGGGCTGCGGGACCGCGTCCAGCCAGCGGGCGATCTCCTCGTCGCCGTCGACACACTCGATCAACGCGGGAACATCTCCCCTGGACCAGGGTCTGAGCGTCACGACCCCATCGTCGAGAAGCGGGTCCGGCACGGCGAGCATGCGCCGAGGCTAGCTCAGGGAAGCGGAGGCGGGTCCGGCAGAAGCGGAGGCAGCTGCAGGCAGCGTCAGCATCAGTGGCAGCGAGACCCTCAGGGATTCGTTACCGGAGGCAACCCGAGAGTCAGCGAACTGCGGCGACGATCTCGTCCGAGAGGCTCGGGAAATCGTCGAGGAACTCGGCCCGTTCCGCCTTCAGACGCTCCACCATGGCGCGGTACTCGTCGGCGCGTCCGGTTCTCTCGTAGAGCTTTTGCGGCTGCAGGACCTCCACGTCGTCGATGCCCGGCACGGCAGCGGCGACGAAGTACCCGAAGTCCGGGTCGCGTTCCCACTCGATCGTCCCTTCGGCAATCCCCTTGACGATCGCCGAGGAGTGCTTGATCCGCACCTTCTTCGAGCGTTCGTCGTCTTCGGGGCCGCCGACGCGTCCGGTGTTCAGCAGATAGACCTCGAGCGGATGGTCCTCGAGCAGCTCGAGGAAGCGATTGCCCTGCAGGTCGTGCAGCATCGGGAAGAACGGATTCGTTCCCGGCACGCGCAGTGACTTACCGGCCTCGTCCGCGCCGCCCGCCGCTGTCCCCTTCGTCTCGCCGAGCATGAAATAGGCCGCTGCCTGCGGCCCTTCGAGCTTGGCGACTGCGGGGATCACGTTCTCGTTGCGATTGAGGATGAGCAGGAAGTGCGCGTCCGCGATCTCGCGGTCGGCTGCTGCATCGATCACGCCGAAGGGGAACGTGGCGCGGCCGTTCTGCGTGTAGCTCTCGTCGTAGAAGTCGACCTCGTCACCTTTCTGCGACACGTTCTCGAGGTAGGAGTCCGGCTGGGTGACAGCGCCGTAGATCGTCGGCTCGTCTTCGGGATTGAGCCCGTACGTCTTCGCGAAGCAGCCGTTCTCGGTCACGTACACGTGGCCGTCCGGCATCCAGGCGACGAAGTCGTCCTGCACCGGCAACGAGCCGTTCTGTTTCGTGAAGGTCGTGGTCGTCTTGCCGGTGCCCGACAGCCCGACCGTCAGGCAGACCTTGTCGCCCGTGTCCGTCGGGATGACCTTGCAGCCGGCATGCAAAGGAAGCCCGCCGCGGTCGTAGACGAGCTTGTTCCACATCCGCAGGCCGCCCTTCTTGGACTCCCCGAAGTAGTCGGAGTTGAAGACGCGTGTGACGCCTTGCTCGAGGTCGACCATGATCAGCCGGTCCTCCGGGAAACCTTCCGCCTTCAGGTTCGGCGTGTAGATGACGGTGAGCTCGGGCTCGAACTCGTCCTCGGGCGGGCCGAAGTACAGCTGCTGCTGCATCCCGGCGATGTTCGCGTTCGCGGCCTCGACGTAGAGGCGCGTCGCCGTGCGGAACTCGGGATCGTTCCCGATGTATCCGTCGACCACGACCATCTCCTGCTCGGCGATGTACTTGTCCTGGGTGTCGGCCCACCTCACCGCGTCCTCCGTCGAGACGGCCTGGTTCTGGCCGTCGGGATCGTCCGTGACGAGGAACGTCGAGCCCTTCGAGCGTGCGAGGACGTTCGTCTGCACGTTGAGGTTCCCGTACCTCGTCGGACGCGCGGTCGGCATCTTTGCGGCGAGCGCCTTGACCTCCTCAGGGGTCGGGTTCTCGATCACCCGCTTCGCCTGCGGCAGCCGGAACAGCATCTTCGCCACGTGTAGTCGCTCCTCTTTCGACGGCTAGGACTCGGGGATCTTACCCGGGACGCGGCCAGGTTAGACGGCGGCAAGAGGCGCCAGATGCGGCCTCTTCCGCTTGTCCTCGTTTCCGGATCAATCCGGGACGTCCCCTCTTCGGAGTGCCCGCCGCTTCTCGCAACCGTCGTAGCGAAGTCGGCAGGCGCCGTCCATTCGATAGCTTCCTCCATGGTGGAGGCCAAGCACGATGTCCTCATCGTCGGTGCCGGCTGCGCAGGAATGCGTGCGGCCATCGAGGCGCACGATGCGGGCGCCGACGTCGCGCTGCTCTCCAAGATCCATCCGGTCCGCAGCCATTCCGGCGCGGCCGAGGGCGGGATCAACGCGGCGCTCGGCAATGCCTCCGACGATTCCCCCGAGGAGCACGCCTACGACACGGTGAAGGGGTCCGACTACCTGGGCGACCAGGATGCGATCGAGATCCTGTGCAACGAGGCGCCCGCCGACGTCTACCAGCTCGAGCATTGGGGCGCGGTCTTCTCGCGCACGGATGACGGCCGGATCGCCCAGCGTCCGTTCGGCGCGGCCGGCGCGCCGCGGACCGCGTACGCGGCGGACATCACCGGGCACGTGCTCGTGCACGTCCTCTACGAGCAGGTGATGAAGCGCGAGATCCCGACGTACGAGGAGTTCTTCGCCTGGAAGCTCGTCATGAACGACGACCGCTGTCAGGGCGTGATCGCGTGGGATCTCCTCGACGGCGGTCTGAAGTCGATCGGCGCGAAGACGGTCATCCTCGCCACGGGCGGTGCGGGACGGCTGTACGTCGGTACCACGAACGCCTATGCGTGCACGGGCGACGGGATGGCGCTCGCGCTGAGTGTCGGTGTCTCCCTCAAGGACATGGAGATGATGCAGTTCCATCCGACGACGCTCTCACCCACCGGCGTGCTCATCACCGAGGGCACCCGCGGGGAGGGCGCGTACCTGCTCAACTCGGAAGGCGAGCGGTTCCTCAAGCGCTACGCGCCGAACGCGATGGAGCTCGCCTCGCGCGACGTCATCTCACGCGCCGAACAGACGGAGATCGACGAGGGGCGAGGGATCAACGGCAACGTCATGCTCGACCTTCGTCATCTCGGTGCCGAAAAGATTCTCGAGCGGTTGCACGGAACGCGCGAGCTGTCGATGACGTTCGCCGGCGTCGATCCCATCTACGAGCCGATTCCCGTCCGACCGGGATCGCATTACCACATGGGTGGCGTCGATACGGACGTCTGGGGCCTCACCTCCGTCGAGGGTCTCTATGCCGCGGGTGAGTGCGCCTGCGTCTCGGTGCACGGAGCAAACCGCCTCGGCGGCAACGCGTTGATGGAGACGATCACGTATGGCAAACGAGTCGGGCGGCACGCGGCCGACTGGGCGCTCGCGAACACGACGGTCGAGGTTCCGCAATCTGTCGAAGCGGATGCGGAGCGGGAGCTCAAGGAGCTGCTCGATCGCACGGAAGGGGAGCGGCCGTGGTCGATCCGCGACGAGCTCGCCTCTTCGATGCACGAGAACTTCGGCGTGTTTCGGCGCGAGGAACAGATGCGGAAGCAGGGCGAGATCGTCGAGGGCCTGCGGGAGCGGTACGAGCGGGTGATCGTCGAGGACAAGGGTGACGTCTTCAACACCGATCTGACGCAGGCGCTCGAGCTCGGCTTCCTGCTCGAGCTGGCCGCTTGCATGGTTCCGTGCGGCCTCGAACGGAAAGAGAGCCGGGGTGCGCATGCGCGTCCCTACGACTACCCCGACCGCGACGACGAGCAGTATCTGCGGCATACGCTGGTCACCATGCGCGACGGCACGGCGCAGGTCGACTGGAAGCCTGTGACCATCACCAAGTGGCAACCCCAGGAAAGGACGTATTAGTGCATACGGACCTGGCCCCGGCACCGGGCTCCACCACGATCGAGATCGCGCTCAAGATCTGGCGCTACGACGCCGTGACGGGCGACAAGGAGCTGAAGCGGTACGAGGTCGAGGCGCCGGACTGGGTGACTCTTCTCGACGTCCTCGACATCATCAAGGACAAGCACGACGGGACGCTCGCGTACCGCAAGAGCTGCCGGATGATGATCTGCGGCTCCTGCGGGATGCGCATGGACGGCGCCGCCGTGCTCGCCTGCAAGACGCGCATGTACGACATCGCGAAGTCCGGTCACGTGCCCGTGATCGCACCGATGGGAAATCTCCCCGTGCGCAAGGACCTGGTCGTCGACATGGATCCGTTCTGGAACAAGATCCGCAGGATGAAGCCGTGGCTCGATCCCGGCTACGAGGAGCCGCCCGAACAGGAGTGGCGCGTCTCCCAGGAGAAGATGAACGTCATCCACAAGGAGGCGCTCTGCATCATGTGCGGCTGCTGCGTCTCCGAGTGCAACTCGATGGAGTCGGACCCCGAGTTCTTCGGGCCGGCGGCACTCGCCAAGGGCATGCGCTTCGTCGGTGACGCGCGCGACCAGGCGAACGTGACCCGGCTCGAGGACTACAACGACGAGCACGGCATCTGGGACTGCACACGCTGCTACTTCTGCAATGAGCGGTGCCCGAAGGGAGTCGATCCGCGCGACGCGATCGCCAAGCTGGGCGCCGAGTCGATCAAAGAAGGGATCGACCACGACATGGGCGCGAAGCACGCGAACTGGTTCGTGACCTCCGCCAAGACGACAGGCTGGCTGCGCGAGACCGAGCTCGTACCGAAGACGCAGGGAATCGTCGAGGCGATCAAGCAGACGAAGTTCGCGCTCAACCTGGCGAAGCACGGCAAGGTGCCGCTGCCGGTCCCGCCGCATGTCGCCGGGCGAGTGAACGAGTCGCGCTTGCTCTACTCGCTGGTGAAGGAGCAGGGACGCGACGGCGCGCTCGGGATCGTGCAGGGGGAGCATGCACTCGGCCGGATCGAGTTCACCGAGCAGGCCGGCGTGAAGGCGAGTGATCCCGAGGTCCAACCGGGGGTTGAGCCGCCTCCCGCAGAAGGATGAAGAGGGTCGCGTACTACAAGGGGTGTCTCGCCTCGCTTTCGGCGAAGGAGCTCGACTCGTCGACGCAGGCGCTCGCTCCGAAGGTCGGCCTGGATCTCGTCGAGCTCGAAACGGTGACGTGCTGCGGCGCGGGCGACATCCACGAGGCGGAACCGGACTACTACCTTCACCTGAACGCCCGCATCCTCGCGTACGCGGAGGCGGCCGGCTGCGACGAGCTACTGACGGTGTGCAACGTCTGCACCCTGAATCTCAGGCAGGCGAACTGGCAGCTGAAGAACGACGACGGCTTGCGCGAGCGCGTGAGCAACAACCTCGAACGCGTCGGCGTCCCCCCGTACAGCGGCAACGTCGAAGTTCGGCACCTGCTCTGGGAGATCGCCGAGGGCGAAGGGTACGAGCTGCTGAAGCAGTCGGCGCACAAGGGCCTGAAGGGCTTGAAGATCGCGCCGTTCTACGGCTGCCAGATCCTGCGGCCCTCGAAGCTCCTCGGCTTCGAGGATCCGGATCGGCCGTGGTCGCTCGAGCGGATCATCGAGGCATGCGGTGGAACGGCGATCGACTACCCGGCAAAGATCAAGTGCTGCGGCTTTCCGATCATCCAGGCGCGCGAGGAGACTGCGCTCGGCGAGCTGATCCAGCCGATCGAGCAGGCGAAGGAGGCCGGTGCCGACGCGATCGTGACCCCGTGCCCGCTCTGTCATCTTTCGCTCGACGCGTGGCAGTCGAAGCTGAAGGAGTCGACCGGCAAGGACTTCGCGATGCCGATCCTCCACCTCTCGCAACTCGTCGGTGTCGCGGCCGGGCTCGAGGAATCGGAGCTGAAGTTCAAGCGCCACGTCGTGCCGGTCACGCCGGTACTCGAGAAGCTCGAAGTCTGACCGGCGTCCAGGCGCGATGATGAAGACGGCGCGCGCCGGGACGCTGCTGGGCGGGGTCGCCGGGGCTGCCGTCGTGTGGGGTTGGTTCGAGGCAGGCTGGGTGCGGCTGCGAACGCTCGACGTGTCGTTGCCGCGGCTTCCAGAGGAGCTCGCCGGACTGCGAATCGCGCACCTCTCGGACTTCCACTTCGGCTTGCCCTCCCGAGGTGCCGTCGCCGCAGAGCGGGCGGTCGAATGGGTCGCCGAACGGCAGCCCGATCTGGTGGCGGTCACGGGCGACCTCGTCTCGCGCCCGAGCGGCGAGGAGCTGCTGCGGAAGTGCCTGACTCGGCTCGGCAGCCCGTACGTCGTGCTCGGCAATCACGACGTCGCCTACAGCCGTGACCCGTTCTCCCGCACGGCCGGCTTCACGGATCTTTCGCCGGCGCGGCTGCTGGTCGACGAGGCAGAGACGATCGAGATCCGTGGTCACCGCGTGCAGATCGTCGGCGTTGATCCGAGGGCCTACCGGCAGGGCCGCTCTCGCCCCTGGGAGCTGGTCGACGAGGATGCGGACCTGCGCATCCTGCTCTGCCACTTCCCCTACATCCTGAGCTTCCTCCCGCCGGGGGTGTTCGATCTCGTCCTCAGCGGCCACATGCACGATGGGCAGATCGCGGTCCCGCTCGGCCGCGACCGGAAATATCGGTTCGCCCACCGGAGCACGCGCTACAACACCGGCCTCTACGTGCAGCCCGGCGGGACGATGCACATTTCTTCCGGGCTCGGGACGACCTTCGTCCCGTTCAGGTTCTTCGCCCGGCCCGAGGCGACGGAACTGGTGCTACAACGCCCGTGATGGCGACGATCTCGAGCGACATCCTTGCGAGCTATGCCGCCGACGCGGCGCGGGAGGTCGACGGGGTCCGGGGGCTCGTGGAGAGCGGCCTCCACAGGCACAAGGGCGTGCGAATCGCGCAGGACGACGGCCGGGTACGGGTCGAGCTCCACGTCGCCGTCGAATGGGGCGCGTCGATCCCCGAGGTCGGCAGCGAGGTACAGCGCCGCGTTGCCGCGTACCTCGGCCGTATGGCGAAGGTCGAGCCGGACGCCGTCGACGTGATCGTCGACGAGATCGGGCCGGCATGAGCGGGCCGCGTGTCACCGGCCTCACCGGCGTCACGCTTCAGGACGTTCCGGCGGTGTGCCACGACTGCGTCTGGTGGCAGTCGCGTGACGGCCGGACGACTGAAAAGCGCAAGTGGATCGAGAAGGCGGAGACGGAGTGGGGGCCGTGGGGAACCGTGTACTACGACGCCAACGGCGACGTACTCGGGTCGATGCAGTACGGCCCCGCGGAGCTCTTCCCGCGAGCTTCCGAACTGCCTGCCGGGCCGCCGTCGGCCGATGCGGTCCTCGTGACCTGCGCGTACCTCGTCGAGGCGTCGAGCCCGTGGGTGATGCAGTCGCTGTTCCTCGCGGCGATCGGGGATGCCCGCGACCGGGGGGCGAAGGCTCTGGAGACCTTCGCGTACCGCTACCGGGAAGGCGAGTCGCAGTACGAGCGCTTCCAGGTGCACAAGACGATCTTCCCCTCGGACTTTCTCGCGGACTTCGGCTTTCAGACCCTACGACGTGCCGGCCACGTGGAACTGGCGCGCCTCGAGTTCGGCGGTTTGGTTCCGGTCGCCGAAGGCCCGCGCGAGAAGGTGCTTCGCGTCGTGAAGGAAGCGTTCACGCCGGCCCCGGCCCCTGTGCCGCCGGGCCCCTGAGCCGTGACGTGTCCCTAAAGGCTGGGGTCAGACCCGTGCCGTTCGGGACGTGTCTGGGCTGCCGGCTGGGTGGACTCGAGCGCGAGCACGATTCGTAAGCCGGCCTCCGAGCCGGGCCAGAGCTCCTCGACGACACCCCGGCCCGCGCGGCGGACGACATAGGCCAACACGAGAGCGACGAGGATCGCATCGTCGAGCTGTCCGGCGACCGGGATGAAGTCCGGGACGAGGTCGAACGGCATCGCGAGATACGGAATCAGAAGCACGAGCGCCACCTTCGCCCGTCGCGGCACCCGCTCGTCTCCGAGCAGCCGCTTGAAGAGAACGATGCAGTCGGGAATGAAACGCGCCAGCTCGCGCGCGTCATCGCGGCGGCCGAACGCGATCAGCGCGACGAGTGCCGACAACCAGAGCGCCAGGCATGCACCAAGCGCGACGAGAAGCCAGAGCCAGACGTTCAGGCTGCTACGGCGCGGCGCGCGAGGACGAGCTGCGCGATCTGGATCGCGTTGAGCGCTGCGCCCTTGTTCAGGTTGTCGCAGACGACGAACAGGACGAGCCCATTCGCAACCGTCGGATCGCGGCGGATGCGCCCGACGAGGACGTCATCGGTGCTAACGGCAGCTTGTGTCGTCGGCAGTTCCTGGAGGCGTACGCCGGGCGCCCGTCCGAGCAGCTCGTGCGCGCTCTCCGCCGAAAGTGGTTCCTCCGTCTCCACCCAGACCGCTTCTGCATGCCCGACCATGACGGGCACGCGCACGCACGTCGCGCTGACCGGCAGCTCCGGTAGCTCGAGGATCTTGCGCGTCTCGGAGCGCAGCTTCGACTCCTCGTCGGATTCGTCGCCGTCGAAGTTCCAGTCCATCGCGATGTCCGCCTCACCGGGCGGAGTCTCGCGCAGCTCCTCCATCCGCTGCGCGCCGGCGCCGGACACCGACTGATAGGTGCTCACGCGCACGCGCGCGAGGCCGGCGGCGTCGCGCAAGGGCTTCAGCGCCATCGTCAGCGGGATCGTGCAGCAGTTCGGGTTGGCGAGAATGCCGTCGTGCTCGAGCGCACGGTCCCCGTTCACCTCGGGAACGACGAGCGGGACTCCGTCCTGCAGCCGGTAGGCCGCGGACTTGTCGACGGCGATTGCACCGCCGCGCACCGCGTGAGGCACCAGCTCGCGTGAAGCAGACGTGCCGACGGAGAACAAGGCAAGGTCGATGTCTCCGGCCCCGAGCGCCTCGGGCGTCGCCTCTTCGACGACGAGACCGCCGTCCAGCTTCTTGCCGACGGACCGCGAGGACGCGAACGCGCGAACCTGTCCGTAGCCGCGCTCCTTCAGGAGCCGCAGCGTCACCGCACCGACCGCGCCGGTCGCGCCGACCACCGCGATTCGCGGCTCAGCCATCGACGCGCTCCTCGGCATAGCCGCGGAACCGCTGATGAACCGCATTCACCGCACCTTCGACGTCGACCGCCCTCACCACGCACGAGACGCGGATCGCGGACGTCGAGATGATCTCGATGTTGATGCCGGCCTCCGCAAGCGCCTCGAACATGTCGGCGGCAACACCGGGATGGCTCTTCATCCCGGCACCGACGAGGGAGATCTTCGCGATGTCCGCGTCATAGATGACGCCCTTCGCGTTGATCTCCGTCGCCACGATCTCGAGAATCGGCTCCGCCGCGGGAAGATCGGTCTTCGGCAGCGTGAAGGAGATGTCGGTGGCGCCGTCTGCAGAGACGTTTTGCACGATCATGTCGATGTTGACTCCCGCGTCCGCGAGCGCGCGGAAGAGACGTGCCGCGATGCCGGGACTGTCGGGCACGGCGAGCACGGTCGCCTTCGCCTCGGAAGTGTCATGCGTGACGCCGGAGATGATCGCTTTCTCGAGCACCAGGTCCTTCTCCTCGCTGATCCACGTGCCGTCGCTGTCGCTGAATGCCGAGCGCACGTGGATCGGCACACCGTACCTCCGTGCGATCTCGACGGACCGCGCCATCATCACTCGGGCGCCGGTCGCGGCCATCTCGAGCATCTCTTCGTAGGAGATCCTCGGCAGCTTCAGTGCGTCGGCGACGATGCGAGGGTCGGCGGTGAACACGCCTTCGACGTCGGTGTAGATCTCGCACGCTCCTCCGAGTGCAGCCGCCAGTGCAACCGCAGTCGCATCGGAGCCGCCGCGGCCGAGTGTCGTCACCTCCAGATCCGTGGACACACCCTGGAATCCTGCGACCAGCACGATTCGGTCCTTGTCGAGCTCCGCGTGAAGGCGTCGCGCCCGGACCTCGACGATCTTCGCCTTGCCGTGGAAGGTGTCGGTGACGATCCCGGCCTGCGAGCCCGTGAGCGAGACAGCCTCGTTGCCGAGATCACGGATCGCCATCGCGCACAACGCGTTCGAGATGCGCTCCCCGACCGACACGAGCATGTCGTATTCACGGGGGTGGGGGTGAGGCGACATCTCGCTCGCAAGCCGGATCAGCTCATCGGTCGTGTCGCCCATGGCGGACAGCACGCCGACGACGCGGCGGCCGGCCTGGCGCGCAGCGACTAGCCGGCGGGCCACGCCTTTGATCTTCTCCGTGTCGCCCACCGAGGTGCCGCCGAACTTCATCACCAGGGTGTTTCCGGGCGACGCGACGGCGTCCCCTTCGACAGCCGGTACGGCCTCGTAGCCGACGGTCGTCATGCCATGTCCCGCCGGCCGGTGAGCGCGCGTCCGAGCGTGACCTCGTCCGCGTACTCGAGGTCCCCGCCGACCGGGAGACCGCTCGCGAGACGCGTGACGCGCACGCGGCCGCGCAGGCGGTCTGCCAGGTAGGCCGCTGTCGCCTCGCCCGTCATGTTCGGGTTCGTGGCGAGGACGACCTCCTGCACACCGTTCCGTTCCACGCGCCCGAGCAGCTCGTCGATTCGCAGATGCTCCGGCTCGACGCCGTCGAGCGGCGACAGGGCGCCGCCGAGCACGTGGTAGAGGCCGCGGTACTCACTCGTCCGCTCGACGGAGATCAGGTCGACCGGTTGTTCGACGACGCAGATGAGCGTGTGGTCGCGCCGGGCGTCGCGGCAGATGGCGCAGACCTCTTCCTCGGTCAGGTTTCCGCACTCGTTGCAGAAGCGAACGCGTTCCTTCACGTCCTCGATCGCCGCGGACAGCGCGAGCGCTTCGTCCTTCGGCCGTTGCAGCAGGTGGAAGGCGAGCCGGTGCGCGGTGCGCGTCCCCACGCCGGGTAGGCGGGAGAGCTGCGCGACGAGGTTTTCCACAGCCGGGCTGAGCACCAGCCTATTGTGCCGACATGCCCCGGATTGCCGGGGTCGCCGGCCTCAGGCCGAGAGGCCGCGGAGCTTGTCCGCGAGCCGTGGATCCTCGGCCAGGAGCCGCTCGATCTCAGGCCGCGCGATCGCGAGGCAGCGGACGTCGGTCTGCGCCCGTACTCGCGCCGTGCGCTCGATGTCGTCGCCCAGGAGCGATCGCTCCCCGAAGATGTCTCCCGGCCCGATCTCGTGGCGGCCCTCCGGGGCTTCGACGACTGCCTGCCCCTGCTCGAGCACGAAGATTCCCGCCCCCGGCTTGCCCCGCTCGATCAAGGCCTGGCCGGCAGGGGCGTCGAACTCCGATGTCGCCGCGGCCAGCCGGTCGAGCTGCGCGTCGTCCAGGTCGGCGAAGAGCGGCAGTGCTCCCAGCCGGTCGCGCATTACCCGCCCAGTCCGGGGAGGCCGAGGCCGCCGAGCCCGCCCGCGAGCCCGCCGATCTTCGACTCCATCAAGCTGTGCGCAGAGCGGACCGCCTCGTTGACCGCGGCCAGGACCATGTCCTCGAGCATCTCCGGATCGTCCGGGTCGATCGCCTTCGGATCGATCTTGATCTCCTTGATCTCGCCGGCACCGTTCGCGACGACGGTGACCATGCCACCGCCTGCGGTCGCCTGAACGGTCTCGTTCGCGAGCTCTTCCTGCGCCTTCTGCATCTCGGTTTGCATCTGGCCGACCTGCTGCAGCAACTTGTCCATGTCCATGCCCATCGCGTCAGTCCTCTCGTTCGTGGGCGTCCAGGGTCTCTTTCACGAGCTCCAGAATCTTTTCCTCGCCGGCCGGCTCGTCGAGCTCGAGCTCGTCCTGCCGCGCCTCGCCTTCGGCGAACGCGAGGCCGAGGTGCCGTCCGGTCACCTCGTAGAGGGCATCGGCTAGGAGCGTGGCGTTCTTCGGCTCCTCCGCCAGCTGTCGGTGGAACGAGGCGCTCGCCGGGAACTCGACGGTCAGCGTGTCCTCGGCGAGACCGGCCGGGTGAGCTTCGCGCAGCACCGATGCTGCGGGGATCGAGCGTTCCTCGACGGCGGGGAGGATCGTGCGCAGCCAGGCTTCCTGCAGCTGCTCGAGCTCGAGCGACGGCGGCGTGGACATCGCTACGGCCTCGACGGGGGCCTCCTCCGGACCCGTCCCGGTGTCGGACATCGGGACTGGTGCGCTCGGGGCGTGGCCCCTCGTCTCCAGCTGCTCGAGCCGGTAGGAGAGGGACTCGCGCGACAGGTCGCTGCCGGGGCGGGTGACCTTCACGAGCGCGAGCTCGAGCGGCAGGCGTGGGTCGCCGCCCTGGCGCATGTCCTCGACGGCCACGGCCAGGAGGTCGACCAGTCGGATCACGGTCGCTTCGCCGAGCTGATTCGCCTGCGCGCGGAGCCGCTCGCGGGTCTCCTCGGTGACGGGCAGTGTGTCCGGAACTTCGCCCATGTGTTGCACGAGCATCAGATGACGCAGATGCTCGAGCAGGTCGACGACGAGGCGGCCGAGATCCTGTCCCTGCTCCGAAAGCTCTTCCACGAACGTCAGAGCGCCGGCGGTGTCCCGGTCGACGACGAGGTCGCAGAGCCGGAACAGGGCCTCCTCCTCCACGGCGCCGAGGAGCTGGAGCACCGACTGCACCGTGATCTCCTTCTCGGTCGCCGATGCGAGTTGGTCGAGCGTCGACACCGCATCGCGGAACGACCCGCGTGCGCCGCGCGCAATGAGCGCGAGCGCCTGATCTGGGACCTGGATCTCCTCGCCGTCGGCGACGCGGCGAAGCAGACGGACGAGCTCGGGGAGACGCGGGCGCGCGAACACGAACGTCTGGCAGCGTGAGCGCACCGTCGGCAGCACCTTCGACAGGTCGGTCGTGCAGAACACGAACACGAGGTGCGGCGGTGGCTCCTCGATCAGCTTCAGGAGCGCATTCCACGCCGCGTCCGTGAGCTGGTGCGCCTCGTCGAGGATGTACACCTTGTATCGCCCCTCGGCAGGCTGGAGCACCACTCGCTCCCGGATCTCGCGGATGTCGTCGATTCCCCGCTGCGACGCGGCATCCATCTCGATCACGTCGAGCGAGTTGCCGTTCGCGATCGTGACGCAGGGATTGCAGATCTTGTCGGGCGTCGGCGTCGGTCCCTGCACGCAGTTCAGTCCTTTGGCAAGGATCCGCGCGAGAGAGGTCTTGCCGGTGCCGCGCGGTCCCGCGAACAGATAGGCCTGACGCACCTGTCCGGATGAGATCGCATTCTTGAGCGTCCGGACGATCGCTTCCTGGCCGACGACCTCGTCGAAGTCCTGCGGGCGGTACTTCCGGTAGAGGGCGGCCACCGAGCGATCTTAGCGACCGAGGTTTCGGAGGCTAGATCGATCCGGAGAACGTGTCGCAAACGGCCGGTTTGCCCTGCTCGTATCCCCGGGAGAACCAGCGCCGCCTCTGCTCCGACGAGCCGTGGGTCCAGGTCTCGGGATTCACCTGGCCCTGGGTCTGCTGCTGGATCCGGTCGTCTCCGATCGCGGCGGCGGCGTCGAGACCGTCGTTGATGTCCGCCTGCGTCAACTGCTCCACGAGTCGCGTTTCGACGGCGTGAGCCGCCCAGACACCGGCGTAGCAGTCGGCCTGGAGCTCGGTCCGCACCGAGAGGCTCTCCGGCCCCGTCTGGTTGCTACTACCCAGCTTGTCGAAGAGACCGAGCTGATCCTGGACGTGATGGCCGTATTCGTGCGCGATCACGTAGGCCTGCACGAATGTCGAGCTGCCGACGCCGAAGCGGGACTGCAGGTCGTCGAAGAACCCGAGGTCGATGTAGACGAGCTTGTCGCGTGGACAGTAGAACGGACCGACCTGGGAGTCGGCGGTGCCACACCCCGTATCGATCTGACCCGTGAAGAAGACCGTGTCCGAGTATGTGTACTGGCGGTTGCTCCGCTCGAACACTCCGTTCCAGAACTCCTGCACGCTGTTGACGACCGCGACGATGCGGCAGTCCGTCCGCTCGTTCGCGTCCTGCCCTGTCTTGCAGTTCTGATCGATGTCGCTCGGCGTGTCATTGACCCCGACCCGCTGGTCTGCGAGCGGCGCGAGTTGAGGAGGGAGCCCGGTGCCACCGCCGCCGTTCGAGAGAACGGAGATGAGGATGTAGATGATCAGCCCGACGAGGCCGAGCCCGCCGCCCCCGACTGCGACGCCGCCGGGGCCCATGCTGCGGCCACGGGCATCGCGGACCTGTCCTGTGTCGAGGGGAGCGTTGCGGCGAAAGCGCATGTGCGGCTCTCTTGCCTAGTCGCGCGCATCGGCAAACTAGGTCGGGCGCTCGGTGTTCTACGTCGACGCCGAATCGTCGCTGCTACCATCGTCCGCGCCGCGGCGGTGGAAGTGTGTGAACCGCGTCAGGGCCGGGAGGCAGCAGCGCTAAGCATTCCTTCCAGGCGCCGCGGTTACTACCTCGACAAGTCCGGCTCGCTACGCGAGCCATGATGACTTGTCGAGGAGTTTCGATCCGAGGTTCTTCTTTCGGTCCGTCGCCGTTGCGGCCACCGCCGGCAAAGCCGGCAGTGGCGGCGAATGAAGGGTTGGGTATCCTCGCTGTTCTCCCGGGCGCATAGCTCAGCGGGAGAGCGCCCGCTTCACACGCGGGAGGTCCCTGGTTCGATCCCAGGTGCGCCCACTCCCGACCACGCCTCGGCCACTTCTCCTCCTCCTCCGTTGTGTACATGCGCTCCACTACAGCCACCCTTTATCCCTTTACCACGTCCTATTTCGCCATGGCTACCCCACATCTTTAATTTGGTGCCATCAGCGGCGCAAAGGATCCCGAAATAAGTGGATGCGTCGTAACCCAGAAAGTCTTCACCGCCGTGATCAAGCACTCAGGCGACAGGACGCTCGCTCAGGCGACGCTACGCTCTCTAGATGGCCTTTCCCAAGCGCATCCGCATCTCTCACGGTGGTCCGAAGAATTCCGCGAGCAAGGAAGGATGGTGGGTTTCCCGTGACGAGGCTAAGCGCTACGCCCGCAAGGCTGCACGTCTGACTAAGCGTGAGGCAATCCGCGAAGGCGAGCGCGACCGGTAACCGTCGCATTTGGGGGACATTCCCGAACGCTCGCGCAGACCACCGTTATCGGCGACGGCTACCGCGCCGCGTCCTGGACTCCACGATGAGGATGATCGTGAGGGCGACGAAGACGCCGACGATGACCCCAATCGCGCCGCGAAAGACGGCACCCGCTGCGAGGCCAACCAAAGCGGCGACGAGGTATCTCCAGTAACGCGGCATCCTCTCCACTCAGGGGTCAGTCCGGAACTGGCCCACGGAGATGGCCTAACCCTTGCGCCTGCCCCGACTGACCCAGTCGCCGGATTACGATCAACCCGGCGCCAAGCGCAAGGAGCGGCAGACCTGAGAGCGCCAATGGCCAGTCGGCGACACATACCCCAGGCGAGGAGCACGAGAGCGTCCGGCGACGGCCGTCAGCACATTGAAGGCTGTCAGGGGACGAAGAGGTTGCGTGGCGGCGTCAACGCCCTCCCCGGATCGCTCTCCAGCCGAGCAGAGCCAGCAACAGCCCGCAGCAGAGCCCTGTTACAAGTGACGCGTAGAGTGCGCCTCCCCCGGTCCGAGGTAACTGACGAGTCCGACGCCGACAAGCCCAGCCGTGAATAGACCTGCCAGCGTCAGCGTCGGATGCCTACGGGCGCTATCCCACGAGTCGTTCATCTGACCTCGTATCGGAACCAGACGGTTTCTAGGTGAGGCCGATTCGACGCTCGCCAGTCGGGTGACATTCCCGCACACTGGCCCACGCGAGTTCTGCCTTAGATCAAGCTTCCCCTTCCTGCTCAGTGCGCCAAAGGCCAGCCGGGGCGACAGGAGCAGTCAGGTCTCGTTGCTCCTCGATAGTTGGTGAGTAGAAGCGTTGCGCGATCGCGGTTGGGACGATTGCGGATAGGACGACGACCGCGATCAGGAGCGAGAACTGGGTGCGGTCGATGATGCCCGCGTTGAGCCCGTACAGGGACGTGATCGTTCCGAAGGTTAGGCCGGTGGACATGAGAAGGGTCGTGAACACCGCGTGCGGTGATGTGTAGCGACGGGCGAGCGGGTAGACACCGACGAGCTTCGGAACCATCTTGCCGAGGAAGAGGACGAGGAGCACGCCGAGGTTGGCCCAGACGGCGCTGGTGGAGACGTTCATGCCGCCTTTGAGGAAGAAGAAGGGCGTCAGGAACGCGAACGCGACCACACGCAGGCGGTCCTGTTCGGCTCGGTGCGAGTCGTAGAAGGACGACATCATCAGCCCGAGCACGAACACCGGGAGCGCGGCCTGGGAGTTCGCTTTCGTCCCGAGCCACATCAGCAGGAACAGGCAGGCGAACACGAGCTTGATCTCGGGTTCGATCACCCGGTCGCCGTAGCGAGCGAAGAACCGGTGGACAGCTCGTGGTAGCCCGAAGATCATCAGCGACCGAGACGACGACGAACGGCACGATCCAGATCGTCGGCGTGACGAACAGGACGGTCAGGCCGGTCACGGTGGCGATGTCGGTCACGAAGGTCGCCGACATCAGCCGCTTGCCCACCAGTTCGCCGCTCAGCCCCGTCTCGACAAGCACCGCGTAGACGACGGCCAGGCTCGTCGTCGAGAGGGCGAGTCCGCCGATCTCCGCCTGGCGGCGGTCCAGTCGAGACCGTAGTAGGCAACGAGCGCCACAACGATGAAGGGGGCGAAGAAGGAGACCAGCCCGATCGAGACCGACGCCCGCCACTCCCGACGGAGTTGCGGAACGTCAACCTCTGCCCCGGCGAGGAAGGTGAGCACGATGCCCGCGAAGCCGATGAAGGTCAGCCACCCCGGAACGTCGAGGCTGAACGCGTTGCCGACGATGACACCGAGCCAACAGTTCGATCAGCGCGACCGAGAGGCCGATCTCCACCGAGACCATCGAGGCCAGAAGGATCGTCCCGGCGAGTAGTGCTGCTACTGCGATGTCGCTCATAAGAGCCTGCTCCATTTCGTCGTTGAGGCCGTTGGCTGATTACGAGCGGTTGATCGGGGGCCTCACCCCGCCTACAGCTTCGCGGATGCTACCGATCCTTCGCCGCGCGAGCTGTCGCTCCTTCGGGTGACATTCCCGAACACTGGCACAGAGAGCGCCGTCTGCTAGTTCTCTCAGCCGCGGTGTTCAGTGACTGTTCGATGACCGCCTCGATCGCGTACGAAGAATCTCGAAGGCCCCACTCCTCTTCGGTGATCGGATACACGATCTCGGCGCCTGCGCTGCGCGCGCGCGCTCGTACACGGCATCGACGTCGTCGACTTCGATCGACACGTCTGGGTGGACATGCGCTTGAATGTCCAGGTTCATCACCCCGCTCAACTGGACTTCGGACTTGTCCGTTCCGAAGAACAAGATCCAGTCCCGACCATCGCCACGTCGAGGCCGATCACATCGTTGTAGAAGGACAGGTTCTCGTCGAAACGTTCCGACAGGGATCTTCAGCTTGATCCACTTTAACCCCCATCGCCCCGAAAGACTTGCCCGCCGGGGGACATTCCGGAACCCTGGCGCAGGCGGCTCTGACGTTGTTCGTTCGTGCCTGTGTGGTCGAGGGGAGCAGTGGACACGTTTTTCCGCGACCGCCGTCTCCTCGCACTCTCGCCGGTGGCGTCGGTCTGCAATTCTGCAGCCGTGCCAAGTTACAGAACCCTCGCGCTCTCGACCAGCTCGAGCGGATACCACTCGACCACGGCGTCTGGCACCCGATTCGTCGGCCGCTCGCGATTACTGCATTCGGCAGTGAACGCCTACAGTGCAGAGGCGGGCGAGCCTGTGGTCGAGCCTCATGACGAGACCAGCGCGGGCGCCGGCGCTCACGAGGAGCTTTACCTAGTCGTTTCCGGAGCCGCCACGTTCACCGTCGCCGGGAAGGCCCTGGACACGCCGCTGGGACACTGGTCGCAGTCGAGCCCGGGGTAATGCGGGAGCCGTCGCAACCACCGGCGGAACGATGATCGTCGTGGTCGGAGGACGCCCCGACGCCGCGCTGCCGCCGTCGCCATTCGAGTACTGGTACGCGGCGCTGCCCGCCGAGCGCGCGGGTGACCTTGAACGGGCCTATGAGATCGTTGCCCAAGGGCTAGAGCAATGGCCCGAGCACGGGACGATCCACTACGTGCTCGGTTCCCTCTGCGCGCGCATGGGGCGCCGGGACGAGGCGCTCGAGCACCTGCGGATCGCATTCGTCGAGACCGCGAACGCGCGGGTGGGCTGGGGACGTTGACCTCGACGCGGTCCGAGACGCCCCTCCCCGGCGACCTCGGCGAGTAGACGGCGAGCTGGCGGCGTGGCCGTCCGCTGGCGTCATTCCTGAACAATGGCCCACCCAAGGCCTACTCCCCTCGCGTAATCCCGTCCGCTCTTTCCTTGGCGCTAACCTGCGAGCGTGAGCGACGAGCACGTCGTCGTGCGTGAGCCGGTCGAGGTGATGCTCGTCCGAGTCGCCGACGTGCTGCCTGAGATTCAGCGGGCCTGGGCCGAGTTCGAGGCCGCAGTTGGGTTGCGCGAAGCTCTTGGCGCCTTTGATCCCGCGACGGATACCTACAGCGTGTGCGCGGTGCTGCGCACCGACGACGATCCCGCGACATTGGCACCAGCGCGGCACTCCCGGGCGGGAGGTACGCCTGCATCCGTTTGCACGGCGAGCCTCCCGAGGTCTACGACCAGATCGGCCCGACTGCGCAGCGCCTCGCGCAGCGGCGGGATGCGGACCACGCGGCCGACGCTGAGTACTACCGGCGCCACGACGTCATCGACGTCCTCGTCCCGGTCGTCTAAGCATTCGCGCTCGGGTCCACTCGCGATTGCAAATCGGGCATAGACCGGCTTCGGCTCGGACTCGGTTCGAACACATGCTGCGCCGGTCCAACCTCGAGCCTGGTGTCGACGCGCGACGCAAGCCCCCGAGGCATCCGGCTCCTAATTGCTCGTCGGGTGACATTCCCGAACACTGGCGCATGTAGCCGCTCGCCCGTCGAGGGACACCGGCTGGCCGCGGCCGTTGAGCGCGGGTCGGCGATACCACATCACCGCCAGTAAGTCCGGTGCCCTAGGCGGATGAGCGCCTCCGCCGATGGTTTCCGTCAACGAGACGCAACGTGGGCATGTGGACGAATAACGGCGGTGCGTCCCAACCCTCTTCGAGCAGCCGCACCATCGCCACGACCTTTCGCTCGTACTCGGCAGGCGGGACGGGCCAGTCGAAGTCTTGATCAGGGCCTGAGATGGGGTATACGTCGCTCAGGGACACCTGTGCCAGGAGCATATCGTCGTCGTCCCGTTCGCGAAGTGGCTCGGCGACGCCAAGATTCCCGCCTTCGCCTCGAAGGAACGCCTGGACCACTCAGCCAGATCGCCCGCCGCATGCGCTTCGCGCGCCGCTGCTGAGGTTGGAGCGAAATTCACGTATCGCCGAGAATAAGCCGTAAACACTCACCTTTGGTTAATGTGTCCGAACTACTCCGCCTCGGCTTCGGAGACGACGACTTCCGGGTCGTCTGGCAGGCACACACCCGAGAAGCAGGCGAGGAGTCGATCTGGTCATCGTTTAGCTCGTCGGGGACATTTCCGCACACTGGCCAGGGCGACCGCCGCGGCACCGCGGTCTAACCCGCGATCGTGTCGCGTATCAAAGAGAGGTAGCCGGTGTGCGCAAGCGGCGCACTTCCGATGCTTCAGATACGTCGAACCACCGGAGATCGTCGTGCTCTGCAGGGGAGGCGTCCGGGATCCCAATCCACCTCTCGACCAGCCAGATCCGCAAGTCGAATTCGGGCTCGACAACTCGACGTAGCTCGGGCCCAGGTTGTTGGATGCGTATTCCCAACTCCTCTTCCAACTCCCGGGCGAGTGCCTTCAGGGGCGGTTCTGCGCGTTCCACATGCCCACCGGGCAGATCCCACACGTCTGGAAACCATTCACGGCCAGAAGAGCGGTGGCACAGCAACACACGGCCGCGGCGCAGCAAGAGACCGGCGACGATTTCGCGAGCTCCTCCTGCGCCCGCAGCCGTTGCGTGCCGTCTTAGACTCTGTCAGATCGGCTAGCCCGGAGATGCCAACCACTCATCTTAGGAGCCCGCCGGGGGACATTCCCGAACACTGGCGCAGCCGACGTTCCAGCCTTACGGTCTACTCGCTCCAATCACGAAATCGCTCTTTGCGTCTGTGTAGCCCGGTCGGTCGTCGCGAAACCGCACTGCGAGTTCTCGTTTCAGTGCCGCGTATTCCGCCGCGAGTGCTGGATCTTTCCGAAGCCGGTCACGGAACGCGAGCTGCGCTCGCAGCTCCTCGCTGTCGGTCGGAGAGACGTACAGGTGATGGCCACGCTCGCCTTCCGGAACCTCAAACGCCTCTCTACCCTCTGCAACGCCGGGGGTTCCTGATGGACGTAGCCAATCGCGACGAGTCGCTCGACCGCGGTTTGCAGGTCCTGGGGCTCGACCACGACGACCAGGTCGATCACCGGCTTCGCCGCCAGGCCCGGCACAGCGGTTGAACCGATGTGCTCTATCGCGACCGCTACGTCACCGACAGCACCAGCTGTACGAACTCGCAGCCGCTCGAACTCGGCCGGCCACATGGATCGGATTCCACGATGATGATCGGGTCCGGCACGAGCCGACCCTAGTGATCTGGGCCACTAGACGGCCCTCAGTTCGGGGGACATTCCTGAACACTGGCGCATCCCAGAAAGACCTCGCCTAGGCTCTTCGGCGGTCTTAGGTGATCAGGTCGCGGTCCTGAGACCGCGCAGGCTGACGAGCCCACATCAGCGTCTTGCGCAGGAGGAGGCCGGCGCGGGCGAGCAGGGCGCCGTAGACCAAGACCCACGACACCAGGAAGGCGAGCGGATTGCCTTCCACCGGAATCTCCATGGATTGAGCCGGAAGGTTTGTGGATAGCTGAACGGCGAGTAATAGGTCGTGAAGTCAGAGAACGCGAAGTGCACCGGGTGACCAAAGCCCAGCTGTTTCGCCGCTTCGCGGCTATGCGCGGTCTGGTCAATTCCGAGGCTCGCAACCACAAGGACGAACAGAGCAACAAAACGCGAGCAGTAGCGTCCGAGCAACCGGGAGTCGCATGAACTCGCGCACGCTCACAACGTAGCCTCCGCTCGGTCATAGGTCTACGGCGAGCGCAACCGGCGATTCAGGTGCCCACGACCACCGCAACTAGGCCACCCTTCTAGTGACATTCCCGAACACTGGCGCAGGGAATAATCCTGTTTAGACAACCTTTCCGCGAATTCGCCTACTGCGCACGGCCCAGCCCACCCACGTGACGAACAGACCGACAGGGCAATCCCCCCACCGACGATTAACGGCCCGACCCACGTCTCGGCATCGGAAGTAATCGCCAAGACGATCCCGGTGCCAACGACGAAGGCCAGCCCGGTCACGACGGTGCCGGTCGCGGGTTTCATCCCTTAGTCCACATGGACAAAGCTTGGGCGAAGGCGACCCAATCGGCAAGCCCTGACGATCTGAACCCTGCCGCACGCTTGCCGGCTGGGGGACGTTGCCGATACTGGCGCAGGCCAACGTCGTGACGCTCGCGAGGCCCACGCGCTCGACGGTGCCTTTCGCTTGCGGACGTAGAATCACGACCGATGCGCGTTGTGACCGCTGGCCTCGGCGCCCTCCGGCCATTCAGTCGCGGCTGGACGTTCTGGCCCTGGTGGCGCTGCTCTTCACGTTCGGCTTCGGCGGAGGAACTCCGAACAGCACGCCTTGGCTGATCATCAAATTTTCGTTTCTCGGAGTACTTCTGGCCAGCCTCTTGGTGGTACTCGGGTCGCAGGTTGGGGCTGGCTCGCCGCACCTAGAGACCCGACGCCGTCTGGTGACATTCCCGAACGCTGGCGCAGGCGACTGTGTTACCGGCGTGGTTTACGTGATCAAGTCGGACGGGTTCGGTGGTAAGTCCGCTCGTTCATACGGCGTTTCTGCGCACCCGAACCGGACTGACGCGCGTGCATATGTCCAGTTGCGTGCGGGCTCAGGATGAACCGTGAGACGGAGCGGCACGCGTGCCGCCTCCGTCTCCGAGACGCCACTAGGTCGCCAGCGCGCGGTATCTGGCGATGCTCGTCGCGATGCTCCAGACGACGAGCGACAGGATGGCCGGGAAGAACGCATATCCAAAGACGCTGCCGTCGGTCATGCCGTCAATGACGATCAGGAACATGATGAGGAAACAGACCGCGCCGATCAGCGCGACGATGCCGTCCAGCGTGCAAAGACTCCCGTCCGCAGCGTCAGCAGCCCCGCCGCCATCGCGGAATGCGGCAAAGCCCATGCGGCGACCAGAAACGGCCCGCCCGCGGCGGTCGCCACCGCCTTGCTCACCACGGGATCCACATCGGCACCGTTGGAACCCGCGGCGGCGAGCGTGACGGACGCCATGGCTGTCCCCGCGATGCCAGTCACGGCACCCCCCGGAACGCGACACGGGCGAGTTGTGCGGAACCGCGACCGGTGACTCCGCACTCCCGAGCACGCTCCGGATCGCTCCCATGAAGTGCAAGAAGACGAAGCAGGCGAGCAACATCAGGAAACCACTGATGCGGCCATTCCACTGGTTGTCACGTGCCCACTTGGTCCAGTCGTGAATTGGCGCGCTGTAGTGGGGCGTTAGACCACCGGTTGTGAACTAGCCGACGAGAAACAACGCCGCGAACACAACCCAGAAAGGGCTAGGAGCCGCTGCCATGACCCCGGGAGCGCCTCGGACGCTGCGGCATCTGGGATCTGCGTGGGCTGCGCGGTTTGAGTCATCGGGCCCCCTCCGAAAGGATCGGGGCGTCGCGCTTGAAGCCCAGATCGTCATAGACGCCGAGGAAAAGTTCCACAGGGCTTCGAGGATCGTTGCGATGCCTTGCAGCGAGCGCAGCGTGCTGCTCGGATGGTTCCCGCTGAACATGATTGCCGTCCCGGTCGCGATGAGCAGTGGCCCGCCGACGAGGCCTAGCCACGCGACCTGCCGCGGCACGAGTCCTGTCCGGTACATCATGTAGCCGAGGATCAACCCGTTCCCCCAGCCGACGATCCCAGCCCGGCCCCAGCAGGAACGTCCAGTCCTTGATCGCCGCGAGCGTGTACGCGACCGTGCCTTCGGCCGCGCCCGCAAGCTCCTGTTGCAACGTGG
>CAWDSD010000012.1:0-26147 GCA_963804935.1 uncultured Actinomycetes bacterium | reverse complement strand
CGCAGCATCCCTCGACAGTAGCCGCGTCACGGCACCTTCATTTGCGCAGCATCTGTTCAAGCCGATCGAGGCGCTGGTCGATGCGTTCCAGCTTCGCCTCCATTCGCTGCTCGGCGTTGTCCTCGTCCGCGTCACGCGCACTCTCGCGCTCCTTGGATGCGCGCGCGACGAAGGTCGAGGTGATCACCGCGGTCGTGATGGCCAGGAAGGCGATGCCCTGAAGCATCGCGACGGTGGCAATGATCCTCCCGGACGGATTCTTCGGTGTGACGTCGCCGTACCCCACCGTCGTCACCGTCTGTAGTGCCCACCACATGCCAACCCAGATGTTCGAGTACTCCTGATGGTCGAGCACCCGCATGAGGACTCCGCCGAGGGTGACCACGACCGCCGTGGCCGTGACGATGACGCCGGCCGCGGTCCGCACGGAGGGCGGTTCGCGCAGGAACCGCGACAGGCGGCGCTCGATCAGACTCGGACGAGCTACGCGCGGCACACTGCGAGCCTCAGGCTGATTGTGGCGTCGTGGGCTGCATGAAGGCCCCGAACAGCCAGAGGAACGGGAAGAAGATCCCGAAGAAGAACATCCACCCGTGGCCATTTCTGAGCGTCCTGAAGCCGAGGAAGAAGAGCAGCAACAGGTACAGGAACAAACCACCGAAGCCAATTCCCCACCACATGAATCCTCCTTTTGTCTGACCGTCGTACAGGGTCGGGACGAATCTGGCTCCTTCTGGGCTGCGAGGCATCGCCCCGCAAGGGTGATCTTTTGCGTCAGGAACCGCTTTCACCTGAAATGGATGACGTTTTCGGGGCGGCAGGCGGAATACGTTGCCGATGAGCAGGCGGTCGATCCTGCGGATGAGCCAGATGACGACATCCGAAATCCCTGCCACCGCTAACGACCCGCAACGACGGCAACTTCGTCCGCACGCCGTCCGCTACGCGTCCGCACCGCGTGCGCGACGTCTCGTCCCGCGGCGTCGAGCTCGCCGGACGTCGGCCAGGACAGCCCGGCCTGCGTTCCTTCCGGGGCCGCCTGTGACTCCGCCCCCGGGATGTGCACCGGCCCCACACAAGTAGAGGCCGCGGATCCCGGCAAGCCGGTAGCGAGCATGTCCGAGGAGGGGCCGCCAGGCGAAGAACTGGTCGAGGGCATGCTCGCCGTGCATCGGGTGCCCGCCGGTGAGGCCATAGTCTCGCTCGAGGTCCGCTGGCGTAACGATGTGGCGAGCGACGACCTTGTCCGCGATACCCGGCGCGTAGACCTCGAGCGTCCGTACGGCCAGGTCCGCAACACCATCGCGCGCTGCCTCGTCCCAGTCCGCGTCACTGAGGCGCCGTGGTGCGTACTGCAGCAGCGCGGTGATGACGTGGATCCCATCGGGGGCGAGCGAGGGGTCGGAGAGCGTGGGGATCGTTGCCTCGAGATACGGGTGCTCGGAGATCCGGCCGTACTTCGAGTCGTCGAATGCCCGCTCGAGGTCGTCGAGACTCGGTGCGATGACGATCCGCCCGCGCAGGCGCTCGTCGTCAACGCCGCCGAACGCCGGCAAGCCCTCCAGGACGAGGGTCACCTTCGCCACCACGCCCGGCGTGCGGATGTGCTCGACCCGCCAGCCCAGAGTCGGGCCGACCTCGGCCGGGTCGACGAGGCGCAGAAGGGTCTGCTTGGGGTCGGCGTTCGATACGACGATCCGCGCGTCGATCTCCTCTCCGCTCGCCAGAGCGACCCCGTCGACAGCGCCTCGACCGGTTCGTATGGCCGCGACGTCGGCGTCGCAGCGAATCGTCGCGCCGTTGCTCCGCGCAGAGGCGACGAGTGCCTTCACCAGGGAATCCGGCCCGCCGCGTGGGAAAACTGTGCGGCCCACCGCTCCGCCTCCTGAGGCCGAGTCCCACAGGAAGTTGAGCGCCGTCCCTGCCGACCGAGGGCCCATGGCCGCGTAACGAATGCCTCGCACGCCGAGGACGCCGCGTAGCGCCTCGTCCTCGACGGCTTCGCCGACGAGGTCGGCGACGGACATCGGCAGCACCCGCAGCGCGTCGCGCAACTGCTCCTTTCCTAGGTGCCGAAGGCCGTTCAACACCGTGAGCCCACCGGTGGCGTCCGCGAGGGACGGAGACGCGAGGTCCGGTGGCTCGGTTGCCTGGACGCGCGCAAGGAACGCGCCCAGCGAGCGGATCCTGCGGTCGAAGGCGACGAACGCATCGGCATCGCGGGGCTGGGTCCCCGTCCGGAGCTCGATCGCCGTCCGGACCGGGTCGCGCCACAACGTGATGCCGGGCCCGTCCGCGGACGGGGCGAACGCCGTCACATCCGGCTCGATGGCGCGGAAGCCGTGCGCGCCGAGCCCGAGATCACGGACGACGTCGTCACGAAGCCCTCCGACGCAGTCGGCCGCAACCGGCGCCCGCACTCCGGGCGCGACCTCCTCGGTGGCCAGAAGGCCGCCCGCCCGGCCTCGCCGCTCGAGAACCAGCGTTCGGAGCCCAGCCTTCGCCAGGTACGAGGCCGCGACCAGGCCGTTGTGGCCGGCCCCGACTACGACCGCGTCGTATCGCTCCCGGGCCACCCTCAAGCGGCCTTCTTGCGGCGGAGCGCGCGCAGCACCTGGAGTGCCGCGAGACGTCCCGACGCGCCCATGATCCCACCGCCGGGGTGCGTGGCCGAGCCGCACATCCAGAGGTTTCGGAGCGGCGTCCGGTAGCGCGCCCATCCAGGGACGGGCCGGTTGAAGAAGAGCTGCTCGAGTGAGAGCTCGCCCTGGAAGATGTTTCCCTCTGTGAGTCCGAACCGGTCCTCGATGTCTTTGGGCGTGAGCACCTGCGCATGCAGGATCAACTCGCGGATGTTCGGCGCCCGCTCCGCGATCGTGTCGATGACGGTCTCCCCGAAGGCATCACGCCGGCCGTCGTCCCATTCGTCGCCCTCGGCCAGGTGGTAGGGCGCGTACTGGACGAAGCAGCTCATGACGTGCTTGCCCGGGGGCGCCATCGACGGGTCGACCAGGGTCGGGATGACCATATCGATGTACGGGCGCCGGCTGAAGCGCCCGGACTTCGCATCGTCGTAGGCCTGCTCCATGTAGTCGATGCCCGGGCTGAAGCTGATCGCGCCGCGCAGGTGGTCGCCCACGCCGGGCAGGCACGTGAACTCGGGAAGCCCGTCAAGCGCCAGGTTCACCTTCCCGCTGGAGCCCCGGTACCGGTAACGCGCAACCTCCTCGAGGAACGACCCGTCCAGGACGCCGGGTGGCAGGAGCCGGACGAACGTCTGCTGCGGATCCAGGCTCGACAGCGTCACCCGCCCGGTCACCTCGTCGCCCGCCGACGTGACGGCGCCGGTCACCTCGTCGCCTCGGGTCAGGAAGTGCTCGACGGGAGTCTCGGTCCGGATCTCGGCGCCGAACGACCGGGCAGCGCTCGCGATCGCCTCGCTGACGGCGCCGGTGCCTCCTCGCGGTATTCCCCAGGCGCGCAGGACGCCGTCGATCTCGCCCATGTAGTGGTGCAGCAGGACGTACGCGGTCCCAGGAGAGCGGATCCCCTGGAACGTGCCGATGATCCCGGAGGCGCTCATCGTCGCCTTCAGCGGATCCGTCTCGAACCACTGGTCGAGGAAGTCGGCGGCGCTCATCGTCATCAGCTGGATGAACACCGCCCGCTGCTCCAGGGAGAGGCCGTTGAAGGAACGGGCAAGACCTGCGACGGGGAGCCATTCGCGCGGATCGAGCCGGCCGGGGTCCGGCGGCGTCATGGACAGGATCGGCTTGACGAACCTCGCCATCTCGAACATCAGGCGGCCGTACTCCTCGTACGCCTCTGCGTCGCTCACCGACCAGCGTCGGAGTTCGCGCACGGTGCGGCCGTGGTCGTTCACACGCCACAGGTAGTCGTCGTCGAGCGGCGTGAACGTTCCGTCGAGAGGCAGGATCTCGAGGCCGTGCTCCGGCAGCGCGAGCTCCCGGACGATTTCGGGACGGAGCAGCGAGACCACGTACGAGGCAACGCTGAACCGGAAGCCGGGGAACACCTCCTCGGTTACCGCCGCCCCGCCGAGAACGTGGCGCCGCTCGAGCACGACGACCTTGAGCCCGGCCCGCGCGAGGTACGCCGCGGCCACCAGCCCGTTGTGCCCGCCGCCGATGATCACGGCGTCGTAGGTGCGGTGATTGGAGGTCGCCATCAGCGCCGACACTAACCGCGGCACGGCCTGGCGCGCTTTCCAAAAGCCGCCCGACTATGCTTGCCGACTTGTCGGTCGGAACCGCGTTCTATCCTCGGACCGCGCCACTCAACACCAAGCTGCAGTGGCGGGAATGGTCGGGCTATCTCGCAGCGAGCGCGTACTCCGACTCCCACGAGATCGAGTACAACGCCATCCGGGAGGCGGCGGCGCTCATCGACGTCTCTCCGCTCTACAAGTACCTGGTCTCCGGGCCTGACGCCACACGGCTCGTCGACCGCGTGATCACGCGGGACGCGAGCAAGCTCGCCGTCGGCCGCGTCTTTTACACATCCTGGTGCAATGAAGACGGGCGCGTGGTCGACGACGGGACAGTCGCCCGGCTGGAGGAGCAGACCTACCGTTGGACGGCCGCCGACTCGTCGCTGCGCTGGCTCCGGATGAACGCTCGCGGCCTGGACGTCGAGATCGAGGACGTGAGCGAACGCATCTCCGCGCTGGCCGTGCAGGGGCCGCTGAGCCGCGACGTGCTCGAGGCGGCCACCGAGACGCCCTGGGGCGACCTCAAGTACTTCGGCCGGCAGGCCGCGCAGGTCGGCAGCATCCCCGTCGACGTCTCCCGGACGGGCTACACGGGGGACCTCGGCTACGAGGTGTGGGTCGAGAGCACTCAGGCGGTCGAGCTCTGGGACGCCCTCGTCCGGGCCGGGAGCGCCTACGGCATCCGGCCAGCCGGGATGCTCGCCCTCGACATCGCGCGGATCGAGGCAGGGCTGATCCTCATCGAAGTGGATTTCGAATCCGTGCGGCGCGCACTCATTCCCGAGCAGTCGTACTCGCCCTTCGAGCTGGGCGTCCTGGGCCGCTTCGTCGACTTCGATAAGCCTGTGGAGTTCGTCGGCCGTCGCGCGCTCGAGCGGGAACAGCGTCGCGGTGGGCCTCCACGGAGGCTCGTCGGGCTCGAGCTCGAATGGGAGCCACTCGAGGAGCTGTACCGCGCGAAGGGGCTAACGCCGACGCTGGAGCCGGCCGCCTCGCGCCTCCCCATTCCTCTGTACGCACGGGGCCGCCAGATCGGCAAGGCGACCAGCACGACGTGGAGCCCGACACTGAAGAAGGTGGTTGCGCTGGCGTCAGTCGCTGCCGACCAGAGCAAGCTCGGCACGAGGATCGACGTCGAGTGGACGGTGGAGGCGCGGCGCGGCCGCACGACGGGGACGGTGATGGAGTTGCCCTTCTTCAACCCGATGCGCAAGACCTCGACGGTCGCCCGTTCACCAGCTCCCTAACTTCACTGTCGGCGAACTTCACAAAGACGTGAACCGCACTGCCGTTACTTCGTCTCCGGCCCGTTCACGTATTCGTTGAATGCGATCAGCCTCGCCCGCTGGCGTGTAGGCGAACTCCTTTTCGAATCGGCCGGCCATCACGGTGCGCGCACTGACGAAGTTGCCGTCGACGAGGACCTGAGCCCGGCTGACCGTGAAGTCGGTGAAGCTGTCGCGCAGTGCGGCGAAGTACCCCCTGATCTCGTCGTGCAGAAAGCGGGCGGCGATGCGGGGCGGTCACGTGTACCGCCCCGCCCGGCGATCAACGGATGATTCGAGATCTCAGCAGGTCGTCCACATGCAGACGAGCGTGTTCGGGTTGTGCGGATCGGCGGCGACTGAGCCGTGACCCCATAGATGGTCGTTGCGCGGATCCGCGGATCCTGCGATGACGTACATCGCTCCGACCCAGACGTCCGGCCCATCCGGCGGGCTCGCACCGTTTGTGCTCGGCTGGATCTCCCGTGCCGTCCTGAACCAGGAGTCGATGATGGGCGCTCCCCCCTTGGCGTACTGGACGATCCTTTTCCCCTCGTCGGTGTTGTCGTAGGTGATCGCGCCGTACCCCAGCAGGCTGTGGAGCCCGTCGAAGGCGCCGTCCCAGCGGGCGAGGACGTCGCCGCCGCCGGCGGAGATCAGTTCGTCCTGCAGCGGACCGCACGCGGCGATTACAGCCCACTCGAGGTCCTGCTGGCCCCACAGGTCGCCGGGTGTCGCCGGTCCGCCACCGACCTCGTTGAACGACAGGAACCCGTCGTCGGGCGACGTCAGCACCCACCCGTCCTTGTTCGCGTGTCCGGTGTAGAAGACGAAATCTGCGGCGTCCACCCAGGTGTCGTCGTTCCGCCGCCAGTCCGACTCCCAGGCGTTCCCGTCACCCCAGTTGAAGTTGACAAGCCAGCCGTCGTCGGCAAGTCCGTCGACGAAGCCTTTCGCGTTGTCGTGGCTACCCGCGAGGCCTCCGGAGGTACCGATCCACGAGGTGCCCGCCTCGAACGGGTTCGCGCTGTGCGCCATCACATCCGCCCGGCGCGACCGCTCGAGGTTGAGCCGCCCCGCCTGCTTCTTCCGCGGGGGCTGCGGCCTGTAGGTCGGCAGCTTCGGGCCGTAGTCCGTCGCAGGAATCGTGACGAGCCGCATCGGGACCTTGCGGCCGCGGACGTCGAGGATCCCGCCAAACACCCACACCGGAGTCAGCGTCTCCTGCTTGGAGCCGGTCGGCGCGGCGTGGTAGGCGAGGAACGAGTGCGTACGGGAGAGGTGGAGGTCCGCTGTCAGCTCGTCGAAGCGATCGGTCGCCTCCCGCTGGTCGAGGGCCTCGACCAACTCACCCTCGCCGGTCTTCCGCCACAGCCCCGAGTAGCCGACGGGACGTCCTTTGTCTCCGAGAGCGAGATTGAACTTACCGCCCCCGCCGACGATCGGCAGCAGATCGGGCGCACCCTCGACGCCGGGATTGCGGACGCCGACGGCGTACCGCGCCTGGATGTCGAGCGTGTGCTGCGAACGACTGCCCTTTGTTCTCGTCGCTAGGAGGGTCCGCCCCGCGTTGAGCTCCATCAGCTCGAACGGCGCGCCGTCGTCGAAGCGGGGTAGGAGCTCCAGATCGTTCAGGAGCGCGCCAGCACGCGCGTACACGTCCTTCGCCGATGGAAGCTCGAGCTTGTTCTTGGCCAGCGTCCATTGGCGCTCCTCGTCCGCGGCGTAGACCGCACCGCTCGCTCGATCGAACATCGCCGAGATCGAGCCACTGGTCGCGCGGATCCACGCCGCATCTTGCTCGTGCGCCGGCTTGCTCGCGCCGAAGACCCCGGTGACGACACGGTCGAGCGTCTCCGGATGCGCGTCCGGCCCGGAGACCGGATAGACAGGTAGACGAAGACTCATGGTCGACTCCCTTCTCGTTGGCTCAACGGACCACGTGCGTCTCGAAGGCCGCAGCAACGTTCGCCCTGTCAGGAGTTCGCATCAGCGAGACCGCCTCCGTTGCTCGTAACGAGCTTCCCACCCCGCGGAACAGGTGTCAAGAACGTGAAGGCCACCTCGCACGTGTGAGCAAAACCGGGAACGCGTCAACGCCGCTCTACGGACACCGCCGGCGAAGCTGCGGTGCTTTGAGTGCGGCGGCGAGTTCGAGGGCCGCAAGGGCAAGCTGAGCTGCTCGAGGCGTTGTAAAGACCGCCGCTAAGCGAGCACGCATCCAGAGGAGCTACGGGAGAAGCAGCGGAGCGGCGTGATCAAGGTTGGCCCGGGGCAATCAGCGCCGGGCCAACCTTCGTGTCTCTGTTACGGGTTCCTCGGGTTACTCCCGCCGTGGCATGCCAAGCCAGGGATTCCAGGTGGTCCGCCATTCCTGACGTCCTGTCCGGGGGACTGCACGTGGAAATCGATCGGCCCCTGGCCCGGGATCATGTCGTTCAGGCCGGAGAAGGAGCAAATCGAGTTCGAGTGCGCCGGGGCACCGGTCGCGTGGGCGTCAACCTGCTCCTGCGTTCGCGGTCCAGTTCCAGGCGGGCCCTTGACCTCGCCGGCGATAGCCGAACTAACACCTGCACCAGCAAGCGCGGCTGCACAGAACGCAGCCGCGAGCAATCGCTTCTTGCCCATTCCTTACCTCCCCATGTAGATGGCCGCAGTTAATGCCTATTGGTGCCCGGTCGACGTTAGTGAACCGAACGCACAACGTCAACCGTTCGCGTGCTGGTTGTGGGTTTCAAGATCGCCGGGTCAACCTTCGGGTGGTTGTACGAACAACATCCTCGAAGGTCACTTCTACACGGCAATAAGGGACACCGTGGCGATGCCGGGCGGCCGTGCCAAATCTTGAAACCGAAGCAGCGACGCAGTACGGTCGCAGCATGACCCCCGAGGACCAGGATGTATATCCAGGGCCACTTCGCAGGTTCTTAGTGGCGGTCGCAAAGGACCCTGATGTCGTGGGGAAGTGGTGGCCGGAGGGCCCGAGCGGTCCGGGCGACCCATCGAAAGGGAAGTACGCCGATCTCTGGGGCAAGCTGAGTGAGGATCAACGGGGTGTCCTCCAACGCGGCAGTCTCGACGACATCGCGAAGGCGGTCAGCGACGAGGCTAAGAAATTCCCGAAGCCGGGTGGGACGGTTGACTCGGCTAATGGGCTAGCCTGGGCGCTGGTCCGGGTCTAGGCTCACGCGCGGCAGCAAGGTCGTCGAGCCTGAACGAAGAAAGCCCCGCCGGAGCGGGGCTTTCGAGTAGCGGGGGCAGGATTTGAACCTGCGACCTCCGGGTTATGAGCCGCCTCGACTATGTATACGGGTTCCGCCGTATTCCGCCTAAATGCAGCTTCCAAGCCAGAATCTCCCGCACGCGCTGCATTGAGGCGGAACGCGGTGACATCGCTGCGGAAGTCCGATGCTTGCAGAGCGCTTGCAGCCAGGCGGTTTCGCGCAATCGACCAACGCCGCCGAGCGCGCGAGTGAGGCATCGCGTCCGCCGAGGGCGCGGACGAGCCAACCCTGACGGCCCCGATGATTCAGGATGTGGTTCGGAGTGTCTGAGGCTCGTGGGCGAGCGCTACGAGGTCGCGGTCGAGCTCGGCGGTTTCGGTGACGCCGAGGAGCTTGAGGGTGCGGGTGTAGTCATCCCGAAGCAGCTTCGTCAGGTGGTTCACGCCCGTTTCGCCGCCGGCCATCAGCGCGTACAGGTACGGGCGCCCGACGAACGCTGCGCGGGCTCCGAAAGCGACCGCGGCTGCCACGTCGGCACCCGAGCGCACGCCGCCGTCGACGTACACCTCCGCGCTCGCGCCGACCGAGTCCACCACCGACGGAAGCAGCTCGAGCGGAGTCGCGGCCCGATCGAGCTGGCGTCCACCGTGATTCGACACCGCCACGGCGTCCGCCCCGACGGACACCACCTCGACTGCGTCGTCCACCCGTTGGATGCCCTTGACCACGACCGGGCCGTCCCACTGCGAACGGAGCCACTCGATGTCGGCCACAGTGACCGACGGGTCGAAGACCGTGTTGATCAGCCCCATCACGTCCTCGGCTGCACCGAGTGACTCGAAGGCGAGCGGCTCCGTCGTAACCGCGTCGAACAACCAGCGCGGCTTGCCGAGCATGCCGAGGATCGTCCGTGCCGTCAGCGAGGGCGGGATCGTGAGCCCGTTGTAGACGTCCCGGTGGCGGGCGCCCGCGACCGGGACGTCCACGGTCAAGACAAGCGCCCTGTATCCACTCTCGGCCACGCGTGCGATCAGATCGCGACTGCGGCCGCGGTCCCGCCAGATGTACAGCTGGAACCAGCGATCGGTACTCGGGGCTTCCGCTGTGAGCCGCTCGATCGACGTCGTCCCGAGCGTCGAGAGGGTGTACGGGATGCCTGCCCGCCCTGCTGCACGCGCGACCGCGGACTCGCCGGCCGCGTGCATCATCCGCGTGAATCCCGTCGGGGCGAAGACGAGCGGAAGCGACGCCTCCCGCCCGAGGATCGTCGTCGATGCATCGACCGTCGAAACGTCGCGCAGTACGTGTGGGCTGAATACGACGCGGTTGAAGGCCGCGACCGCTCGATCCCTGCTCAGCTCGAGCTCGGCGGCCCCCTCGACATAGTCGAACACCGACCTCGGCGTTCGCCGGCGCGCAAGCGCGCGAAAGTCCGCGACCGTGCGCACACGGCTCCAACGATCGGACGTCCCCCGCCGAAACGTCGGCCCGACGAACCGCGCAAGATCAGCTGCTCGCGGGACCCGCCGCTGCATCCGGGTCATGCTGCGCCGAGCGTAGACGACCGCCGGCCTCGGCTGCGACGCACGACCGCGTTTGCGGTCTCCGGAAAGAGCGTGTCGCTGAAGCAGGTGACTACGAGCGCGATCCGCACTAGCGCGGATAGGCGCCCGCAACGCCGCCGTCGACGTTGATCACGTTCCCTGTGCTCTTGCCGGAGCGCGCCGCCGACGCTAGGAACACGACCGCCTCGGCAACGTCGGCGGGGACGACGTTCACCTTCAGCGTTGTCCGCGCGCGGTAGTGCGCTTCGAGCCCCTCGGGATCGATGCCGTAGGCGCGCGCGCGCTCTTCCCGCCATGAGGAGTCCCAGATCCTCGACCCCTCGAGCACTGCGTCGGGGTTGACGACGTTCACCCGGATCCCGTCCGGGCCGAGCTCTTCGGCGAGACAGCGTGCGAGGTGCAGCTCCGCTGCCTTCGCAGACGAGTACGCGCTCGCGCCCTTTCCCGCGGCAAGCGCGTTCTTCGACCCGACAAACACGATGCTGCCGCCGCGTCCCTGCTCTCGGAGAACGCGGGCGGCTTCGCGCGCAACGAGGAAGTAACCGCGGGTGAGCACGGCGTGGTTACGCTCCCACAAGTCGAGGGTCGTCTCTTCGATAGGCGCACTCGTGGCGATGCCGGCGTTGGAGACGACGACGTCGACGCCGCCGAACGCCAGCGCGGCCTTGTGGTACGCGTCCGCGACCGAGGCCTCGTCGGTCACGTCGAGGCGTAGTGCGACGGCGTCGCCGAGCGACTCCGCCACGGCGTTCGCGTGCTCGGTGTCAATGTCGGTGACGACGATGCACGCGCCGAGCTCCGAAAGGGCGCGTGCGACTGCGCTGCCGATCCCGCCCGCACCGCCGGTGACGAGTGCGACTGCGCCTTCGAACTCCCTCGGCTGTGGCGCGAGGGAGAGCTTGTAGAGCTCGAGCGGCCAGTACTCGACCGCGTATGACTCCGCGTCGGTCAACGAGACGAAGCCGCCGAGCCCGGATGCGCCGCTCATGACGGCGATCGCACGGTGATACAAGTCGCGGGCGAGCTGCGCCGCCTTCAGCGTCCGTCCGAGCGTCACCATTCCGAGGCCCTGGATCAGCACAACGCGTGGGCTCGGATCGAGGAGCCGGTCGCCCGGAGCCGCGTGTTCCTCGAAGTACGCGCGCTCGCGCTCCTGGAAGCCGGCGACCCCCTCGACGAGTCGCTGCTTCAGTGCCTCCGCGTCGTCCGCGCGCGGGTCGAAGTCGATCCACAGCGGGCGGCGCTTGGTGTGTACGAGGTGATCCGGACAGGCAGCTCCGACCTGAGACAGCTCTGCGGCGCCTTCGCACGAGACGAACGAGACGACCGTCGGCGAGAGGTCGACCTGCGCCACGCGCGGCCCGTCCACCGACACTGCGCCGCGAAGGGCCGGGAGCACACGTCCTAGGAGGACATCGCGTGCTCCTGTCTCCGGCCCATTCGCGCGCGCACCTGTGGGAGCACTACGGCGCTGCTCCACGAAATCGCCTGCACGTTGCACCGCTTCGAGTGTCGAGGCGTAACAGCTCTCCGGCGTGTCGCCCCAGGTCACAAGACCATGCTTCGCGAGCAGCACGAGCCTCGCATGGGGCGCATCCGCGACCGCCTCGGCCACGAGCTTCGAGAGCGCGAAGCCCGGCCTGATGTACGGGATCCAGACAGCATCTGAACCGAAGCACTCCTGCGCGAGCCGCTCGCCGCCTCTCGCGCCCACGATCGCCCCGATCGTGTCCGGGTGCGTGTGGTCGACGTGTGCCGCGGGCACGAACGCGTGCAGGAGCGTCTCGATCGACGCCCGCGGCATGCCGGGCGCGACCTGGCAGCGCGCCAGATACTCCACCATCTCCTCGTCCGTCATGGCGTCGCGCTGGCGCAGCGGCGCGATCTCGTCGAGTCGCAGACCGGTGAAGCCGGTCCCGGTGATGGTCGCAAGGTCGCTCCCCGATCCTTTCACCCAGAGCACCTGGACCTCGCGGCCGGTGTGATCGACCTCGGTGATCTTGGATGAGGTGTTGCCGCCGCCGTAGTTCGCGATCGAGCGGTCTGCTCCGAGCAGGTTGGAGCGGCGCGCGAGGGCATCGAGCGGGGCAAGTCCGGCGGCCCAGCCTGTCTCGGCGGAGAGCGTCGTTACGTCCACGAGGCCGCCTTCCCGCCGATGCGGGCTTCTGCGGCCCTCGCGGTGTATCCGCTCGACCGAAAGGCGGCTACCGGATCCTCCGATGCGCCGAGCTCACGACGGACTTTCGCACTGAGCGGCCGGACGTCGGTGCGGAACGCGTCGACCAGTGCGCGATGGCCGGCGAGGACATCACCTTCGGCGTGTGCGCGTTCGAGCTCGCCTCGGTCGATGATCAGCGCCTTGGCGTATGCGTCTTGCAGGTTTTCGACGGTCTGGATCATCGCCTCGATCTTCGGCTCCACGTTGTGCGACTGATCGATCGTCAGGCGGACGCCGCTTTCGAACGCGGAGCAGGCGACGAGCTCGTGGAAGATGAGGAACAGCTGGAAGGGATCGACCGCGCCTGCGATCAGGTCGTCGTCGCCGTATTTGCGGTCGTTGAAGTGGAAGCCGCCGAGTCGGCCCTCCCGTGCAAGCAGTGAGACGATCTGTTCGATGTTCACGCCGTGTGCGTGATGGCCGAGGTCGACGAGCACCTTGGGGCGCGGCCCGAGCGCCTGGCAAAGCAGGAGCGCCGAACCCCAGTCGGCGATGTCGGTCGCGTAGAACGCCGGCTCGGAGGGCTTGTACTCGATGAACAGCTGGATGCTTTCCGGGAGCACGGCGACGATCTCCGACAGTGACTCGACGAGTCGCGCGCGGCGCGCCGCGAACGAGTCCTGGCCGGCGTAGTTGGTGCCGTCGGCGAGCCAGAGCGAGACCACGTCGGAGCCGGTCTCCGTGGCGATCTCGATGCACTCGACCACGTGCGCAACACCCTGGCGGCGCACCGCCTCGTGCGGGTGGGACACGCTGCCGAGCTTGTACTCGGGCTCCTGAAAGAGGTTGGGGTTGATCGCGCCGAGTCGAAGGCCGAGCTCGTTGGCGTGCTCGCGCAGTGCTGCGAAGTCGTCGACGCGGTCCCATGGGATGTGGAGCGCGACCGACGGCGCGATGCCGGTGTGACGGTGCACCTCGGCCGCGTCCTCGAGTTTCTCGAACGGATCGCGCGGGACGCCGGGTTGCGCGAAGACGGCGAAGCGCGTGCCGGAGTTGCCGTAGGCCCACGAAGGGGTCTCCACGACCTGTGCGTGCAGGGCCGCGGTGACGGCGTCGACATCCACGTCGCGCGCGTTCAGCTTCTCGGCGAGTAGGTCGTAGGCAGCGCTCATGTGCGGACGCTACTCCCCATAGGCGATCGTCGTGAACAGCGTGTAGGCCCCGGCGGAGGTGTCGAGGCGCGAGTGCTGGAGAATCACTGGCTCGTCGCTGCGAACGGCGTAGGCGAAGGGGACGTTGCGTGGCAGCTCGATACCGCCGATGGCTGTGGGATCGTCGAGGCGGATGTGCCGGGTTCGGCCGGCGCCGACCCGGAGGTGCACCGGCCCGACCGGATCAGCGTCTTCGAAGTAGAAGGTGACGGCGAGCTGTGCTTCGCGGATGCCCGTGTTGAGGACACAGGCGGCCTCGTGGCTCGGTACGCCGTGCGACGAGTCGCCGGGCAGGTACCCGTCAGGAACGAACCATGTGTTCTTGCCGCCCACGTTGCCTCCAGTGGTTGGAGGTGCCGGGATCGACCCGGCACCTCCACTCGGTCGACTTAGAAGTGGAACTTGTCGATGTTTCCCTTGTTGAACACGAACGGCGGACCCAGCAGGACGGTCTGCTTGGCCCCCACCTTGTAGCGGCCGAGCTTGCCCGCGGTGAACCGCTGGCCCGCCTTGCCCGTGATGGCGCCGGACGCGTAGTTCACAGCCGCGTACGCAGCCAGGTAGCCGAGGTTCGCGGGGTTCCAGAGCTCGAACGCGATGATCGTCCCGTCCTTGACGTACTTCCGCAGCGAGTTCGGCGTGCCCAACCCGGTCAGCTTCACCTTCCCGCGGTAGCGCGGGGTGTCGAGCAGCGCGGCCGCTGCGGCGATTCCCACGGTGGTCGGCGAGATGATCCCCTTGAGGTTCGGGTACTGCTGGAGCAGACCCTGGGTCACCTGCGTCGACGTCGTGGGATCGTCGTTGCCGTACACGGTGGACACGAGCTTGACATTGGGGTGCTTCGTCAGCTCGAGCTTCATGTACTTGATCCATGCGTTCTGGTTCGTCGCAGACGCAGCGGCGGACACGATCGCGATCTCGCCCGAGTTGCCGATCTGCTTTGCGAGCAGCGCGACCTCGCTGCGTCCGATCGCGGCGGTATCAGCTTGGTTGATGAAGAGTGACCGGCATGTCGGGGCATCCGAGTCATACGTCACTACGGCGATGTGCTTTTTCATCGCCGAGCGAAGCGTCGGACAGAGCGCCGAGGCGTCGGTCGCGGAGACAACCAGGGCGTTGGCGCCCTTTGTAATCGCGGCCTTGATCGCGGGGATCTGTGACGCGGCGGTCGCTGCCGTCCCGCTTGTTTCGGTGCCTTTCTCGCCGAGCGCCTTCAGTGCGGCCAGCGCGCCGCCGGATTTCACGCTGTCGGCGGTCGTGAAGTACGGATTGCCCAGGTTCTTCGGGATGACGAAGACCTTGAGCCCCTTCTTCAGAGGCTTAGCCGAGGACGCCGCCAATGCCATCGGGACGAGCACGAGGACGAGCACGAGTCCGACAGCGGTCACCGCCCCGGAACTCCGCTTGCTGAATGTTGTTCTCATTCCGTGATTCCTTTCGACGACTGCTGGAGGGCGCACACACTCGAGCACCCCGAACCCACCACCACTACTCCGGTCAGGCCTCCGACCACCTCCTCCCGGGTGCGGGTCGCTCGGCCCCTGCGAGCGCCGACGGCATTAGTTGGACTCCACGACTGGATGCGCCGCGCGAGCTCCGCGTCGGCGCAGCGCCTCGCGCGCGCGCCTCGCGAAGGAGCCGGCGTTGGGGACGAGGACGCTGATCAGAAGCAGGCAGCCCGTGACGATCCCGAACGCGCGTTGCGGGAAGCTCGTGAGGAAGAGCGCGTTCTGGAGCGCCGCGTAGACGAACACGGCGAGAACGACGCCGAGGATCGAGCCCTTGCCGCCGAAGATCGACACGCCTCCGAGCAAGACGATCGCGACGACGTTCAGTTCGAGCCCGAGACCGTTGTCCTGGACGGCGGTCGAGAGCTGGAAGGTGTAGAGGATTCCCGCGAACGCGCAGATGACGCCCGAGAGCACGAACAGCAGGAACTTGATCCGCCTGACGCGGAAGCCCGCGTAGAGCGCAGCGTCCTTGTTGGCCCCCATCACGAACAGTGAGCGGCCGAGCGGCGTCAGGTGCAGCAAGACGCCGAAGACGACGGCAAGCACGAGGAAGAACGCCACTGACCAGGAGAGGAACGTCCCGGCAAAGCCGTTGACACCGATGTTCGTGTACCGCTCGGGGAAGCTCGAGACGATGTTCGGACCGAGGATGACCACGGCGAGGCCGCGGTAAAGCGTCAGCGTCCCGATCGTGACGGCGAGGGCGGGCAGGCCGAGTCGAGTGATCAGCGTGGCGTTGAAGATCCCGGCGGCAGCGCCGAGCAGGATGACGACGACGAAGCATTGCCACATCGGCCAGCCGTCCTTGACGAGGTAGCCGAGCATGGCGCTGGCGAGGCCGAGGATGGACGCCACGGAGAGGTCGATCTCGCCCGTGATCACGATCAGCGTGAGCGGGAGCGTCATGATCGCGACCTCGCCGATCGAAAGGCAGAGGTTGAACAGGTTACCTTTCGTCAGGAACTGGTCTGAGGCTTGCGTCCCGAAGAAGACGATCACGAGGAGCGCGACGAAGAGGCCGGTCTCCCATCGCACCAGCGGGCGCAGCCGCTCGACGAGGTCACGCCGTTGCGGCACGGACCCTCCTTCTTCGCAGTGCCGACGTCAGCTGGAGCGTGATCACCCGGTCGATCGAGATCGCGACCAGAATCAGCGCGCCCGAAATCGCCTGCGTCCAAAACGGCGAGACACCGACGACGTAGAGCGCGGCGAGAATCGTGCTCAAGAGCAGCGCTCCCAGAGCTGCGCCGATCACGCTTCCGCTGCCGCCGAAGATCGCCACGCCGCCGATCACGACAGCCGCGATCACACTCAGCTCGTAGCCCGTCCCAGCGGTCGAATCGAGCGTTCCGTACTTCGAGGCCCACAGCACACCGGCGACACCGGCGAGCGCACCGCTCACGACGAACGCGGTGAAGACCCGACGCCCGGTCGGAATCCCGACGAGTCGCGCGGCCTGCGGATTGGAGCCGATCGCGTACAGGTCGCGGCCCGAGCGGAACGAGCGCATGTAGTAGGCGCCCACGCAGACGACGGCCGCCACCGCGAGCGCAAGGTACGGCACGTTATGGAAGCTCTTCAGCGACATCTCGAAGAACGCATTGGGAAGCGAGCTCGCGACGACCTGGCCACCGCCGATGATCCAGATGTCGATCCCGCGGATGATGTAGAGGGTCGCCAGCGTGACCACGAGGCTAGGTACTTGACCGATCGTCACGAGCGCGCCGTTCACGACCCCGCAGGCGCTACCGATCCCAATGCCGACGAGGAACGCGATCACGATCGACGTGCCCGGCGACATGCCGTGCAGGTGGCCGAAGATGTTTCCGGACGCGTACGCAGCGAGACCCAGCACAGAGCCGACCGAGAGGTCGACGTTGCGGGTGATCACAACCATCGCCTCGCCGAGGCTGAGGAGCGCCAGGATGGTCGTGTTCCCGAGCACGATGTTGACCTCGTTGCCGCTCAGGAAGCGCGGCTGGATCGCGGCCGTCACGACGATCAGCACCGCCAACGCCGCGAGAATCCCGAACGCGCGAGCGCGGTAGGCGAGGTCGATCAGGCGCCCGGAGCTAAGCCGGCCGACAACCGGCGTGCGCCGCGCCGAATCAGCGGCGGCGTTCAAGCCGCTGCCTCCCGAAGCTGACCCGTCGCGGCGGCGACGATCGCCTCTTCAGAGGCCTCGGTGTGAGCGAGCTCAGTCACGATGCGGCCCTCACGCATGACGAGGATCCGGTCGGCGACGTGCAGGACCTCGGGCAGCTCGGAGGAGATCATCAGCACCGCGACGCCCTCGGCGGCGAGCACGTCCAGCAGGCGGTGCACCTCCGCCTTGGTGCCGACGTCGATGCCGCGCGTCGGCTCGTCCACGATGAGCAGCAACGGGCGCCGCGAAAGCCACTTGGCGAGCACAACCTTCTGCTGATTGCCCCCGGAGAGCGAGTCGGCCGGGTCGGACAGGCGACCGTATTTGAGCTGGAGACGGAGCGCCCAGTCCTTGGCGAAGCGTCGCTCGGCGCTGCCGCTGATCATCCCCAGTCGACGCAGCGACCGCATTGACGCCAGCGCGATATTCCGGGCGATCGACATGTCCATGACGAGCCCCTGTTGCCGCCGGTCCTCGGGAACAAGTCCGATCCCCGCAGACATGGCGGCCGTCGGCGAGGCGCGGCGCAGGCTGCGCCCGTTCACGCTCACGGCACCGGCGTCGTAGCGGTCGATTCCGAAGATCGCGGTCGCGACCTCGCTCCGGCCAGCACCAACGAGGCCGGCAAGTGCGACGATCTCACCCGCCCTGACGTCGAACGAGATGTCGGTGAAGACACCCTCCCGCGTGAGCCGTTCGACGCGGAGCACGGTGTCGCCGATCGCCTGCTCCTCGGGCTCCCGCTCGAGCAGGTCACGGCCGACCATAGCCCGGACGAGTCCGTCCGAAGTCATGTCGGCAAGGGGTCCGCTCGTCACCCAGCGACCGTCGCGGAGGACCGTCACGCGTTGGCAGAGCTCGAACACCTCCTCGAGGCGGTGAGAGATGAAGAGCACGGCGGTACCCGCGGCCCGGAGGCTCTGGACGACACCGAACAGCCGCGCCACCTCGACAGCCGAGAGAGCGGCCGTCGGCTCGTCCATGACGATCACTCTCGCGTCGAGCGAGAGCGCCTTGCCGATCTCGACGATCTGTTGCTCCGCAATCGAGAGCCCTCGCGCGATGCGGCCGGGATCGAGCCGAACGCCGAGTCGGCCGAAGACCTCTTCGACGTGCCTGCGCATCGCGCGCCGGTCGATCCGGCGCCCCGTCGTCAGCGGCTGCCGGCCGATGTAAATGTTCTCCTCGACGGTCAGGTCGGGGAAGAGGAGCGGCTCCTGGTAAATGATCGCGATGCCCGTGTCTCGGGCGTCGGCGGGGTTGTCGAGGAACACCCCCCGGCCGTCGACGACCAGCACGCCCTCGTCAGGACGGTGGACGCCGGCGAGGATCTTCACCAGCGTCGACTTCCCGGCCCCGTTCTCGCCGACGAGGGCGTGCGCCTCGCCGGCGTACAGGTCGAGCGAAACGTCTTGGAGCGCCCGAACAGCGCCAAAGGTCTTCGACGCATGTTGCAGCGACAGCACGAGTCGCGGTTCGGGCACGGGGCCCACCGGCGTCACGCCTCGACCTCCGTCAGCTCTCGATTGGACGAGGTGAGGGCGGCGAAGCGTGCTCGCGCCTCCAACCAGGGCGCATTGTCCTCGGGCTCGTACGTCTTGAGCTGGAAGGAATCGCGGACGATCCGGCGGGCTTCCTCGAGCGAGCCGATCTCTCTGAGGGCGATTCCCTGCAGGAGCAGGTTCCCGATCAAGGTCGCCTCGACTGGGCCGGCCACGACCGGGAGACGCGATGCCGACGCTGTCCATTGACAGAGAGACTCGTTTCGCGCACCCCCGCCGACGACGTGCACGATGCTCGGCGAGACGCCTGTCGCGTCGCGGACGAGGTCGATCGTCTGGGCATGCTTGAGCGCGAGACTCTCTAGCGTCGCCCGCACAATCGCAGCTCGTGTCTCTGGAACGGGTTGACCGTTCGCCGCGCAGAGCTCCGCGATGCGGCGCGCAATGTCTTGTCCTCCGAGCGACGGGTCGTCCGGGTCGAACAACGAGCGCAGCGGTGGCGCGTCTTCCGCCTCGCTGACGAGCTGTTCAAAGGAGACCTTCGCGCCTGCCCGCTCCCAGGCGCGGCGGCACTCGTGCAACAGCCAGAGCCCGGTCACGTTACGAAGGAGGCGCACAGTTCCCGAGACGCCGCCCTCATTGGTCAGGTTCGCCGCGTACGTCGCGTCGTCGATCTGCGGTGCCCGTAGCTCTACGCCGACCAGAGACCATGTCCCCACGCTGATGAAGAACGACTGCGGCGAGGTGAACGGAATTGCCGCGACCGCCGAGCCGGTGTCATGGGTTGCGCCAGCGACGATCACCACGTCCGAAAGCCCGACCTGGTCGGCGACGTCCGGCAGAATCGGACCAAGCGCAGTTCCGGGTTCGACGATCTCTGGCAACAGTCCGACAGGCACGTCGAGGCGTTCGAGAAGGTCGTTCGCCCATCCCCGAGATCGCGCGTCTAAACATTGGGTCGTCGTCGCGTTCGTGTGCTCGGAGACCGCCGATCCGCCGAGCCATAGGTGGAAGAGGTCGGGGATCATCAGCAGCCGATCCGCCGCGTCCAGCACCGGGTCGCCGTCGGCCGCCATCGCGGCGAGTTCGAAGATGGTGTTGATCGGCATCAGCTGAATGCCGGTCCGCTCGTAGAGCTCGCGCGCGGGAATCTTCGCCAGAACACTGTCGACCGCGGCAGCACGACGCGTGTCCCGATAGTGGACGGGGTTCTGCAGCAAGTGGCCGTGCCGGTCGAGGAGACCGAAGTCCACAGCCCAGGAGTCGACGCCCACCGACTCAACCCGCCCCGCGTCACGAGCCCCTATTCGCAGGCCCTGCAAGACGCCGTCGAACAGGTTTAGGACGTCCCAGCGCAGCACGCCGCTCACCCGCACGGGTGCGTTTCCGAACCGGTGGACCGTTTCGATCTCGATCCTGCTGCCGTCAAACCTTCCGACAGCTACACGCCCGCTCTGCGCACCGAGATCGGCCGCGATCATCGTCGCCATCAGTGCCTCGGCCGCAAGTCGATCGGGTGCGTCGGGACGCGCTCTTGCGGCCCGACCTCGGCGACGACGACCTCGACGCCACGCGCGCGCCACACCGCGATCTGATCGGCCGGCGCACTCTCGTCCGTAACAATCCCGTGCACGTCGTTTGCAGGCACGAAGGACAGGAGCGCGCTCCGGTGCCACTTCGTCCCGTCGGCGATGCAGACGACGCGCTCGCATGCGTCCGCCATCTCCTGCTTGATGCGAACCTCGTCCGGGTTCAGATCCATCAGCCCGCGCTCGACGCTGATACCGCGCGCGCCGAGGAACCCCCACTTGAAACGCGTGTTGCGAAGGAGGTCAGCGCCGAGATCGCCCACGAGGGACATCGCGGACAGCCGCAGCTCCCCGCCGGTCACGACCACGTTGATCCCTGGCGCATCCGCGAGCGACGCGGCTACGAGCATGCCGTTCGTCACCACGACGAGCTCGCGCTTCCGCCGCAGCTCGAGTGCCAGGTAATAGGCAGTCGTGCTCGCGTCGAGCGCGACCGCCTCGCCTTCTCCGACCATGGCTACGGCAGCACGGGCGATCGCCTGCTTCGCGCGAACCTCGAGCCGGAGTCGAAAGTCGAATCCGAGCTCCGCCTGACCGCCCTGATTGAGCGAGCGAACACCGCCGCGCACACGCGCGACGAGCCCCTGCCGCGCGAGCTCGGAAAGGTCATTGCGGATCGTGACTTCCGAAACCGAAAACTCCTCCGAAAGTTCCGCAACGTGAACGGAATCCCGCGTCTCGAGCATCTGCAACACCCTCTGCATCCGCTCGCCCTGTGAGAGATTGGGGAGTTCGGTCGTCATGCAGCTTGGCAACCGGGATCGGTCGTGGCCGACCGCCGACGTTACGCTCTGGTTACGGGAATGTCAATAGCTTCGGTCCCGCTTTCGAATAGTCCAATTCGAAAGCACCAGCCCTACAGAGGCGCATCCCAGCCTTCACCGGCGGCGGGTCATATCTCCCAGCCAGCCCCCTTTTGGTCAATCCCCGCTCAGCAAAAAGCCCCGTTTCCGGGGCTCTCCGCAGTAGCGGGGGCAGGATTTGAACCTGCGACCTCCGGGTTATGAGCCCGGCGAGCTACCTGACTGCTCCACCCCGCGTCGCTGGCCGGAATTATAGCTCCCTGGGCTCGAGACCTGCTAGGTCGCGGCCAGCCCTGCAGCCGTCAGTGGCAGGCCGTTCGTGGAGCCGACTGCGTCGAGCTTGCCGTCCTCGCCGATCCGCCAGCCGAAGACTTGGCCGCTGTCGGCATGCAGTGCGTAGAGATATTCCCCGTCGGAGGTGAGCGCCTCGTCACGGATGCCCGGCTTGCCGTCGACCGTCGTTGCCGCGACAGCCTCGCGAAGCTCGATGCTGCCGTCGATGCTGATGGCGTACGTCGAGATCGTGCCGTCGCCGAAGTTGGTCACGAACACGGTCCGGCCATCCTTGCTGATCGCCGCCCAGCAAACCTCACTGCGTGTGTTGCCGACGGGACCGCTAAGTGGAGCGAGCTGCGCCGGCCCACCAAGCCTGTACGACGATGCCGAGGCCTTGCCGGCCTGCGCGCCGGCAGCTTCGGTCACGACCAAGACGCCATCCCTCGTCAGATCGAAGCCGTACGGCGTCGCCCCGGACGACTGGTACGTGACCTGCTGCTGCGCCCGTCCGTCACCGTCGACGGAGAACGCGTGAATGCTGTCCGCGCGGTCGCTCACTAGGAGCGTCCGGCCGTCGCGGCTGAACGCGACCTGCGCAGGATCTGTCCCTGCAGGCCGCGTCGACTCCTTGATGGCGACGAGCCGGTCGCCCTCCAGCTCAAAGCCGGTGATGTTCGGTCCGGCCCCGGTGTTGAGCACGTAGACATGACCGGTATGCACTGCAACGCTGCGTGGAGCGGAGCCTCCCGAAGCAATCCGGTCGAGCACCTCGAGCCGATCGCCGTCGATCGAGAAGACCGTTACGTCGTCGCTGCCTGCGTTCGTAACGAACAGCCGGTCGCCGTCGACGAGGACCGAGCTCTGAGACGGCAGATGCGGCTCGCCTGAGCCCTTGCCGCCCGTGAGAAACGAGTTAAGGCGCTCGAGCTCGCCGCCGGCCCGGCGGGCGAACACGACGACCTCGTTGTGGTCGGCATCGTTCGTCTGCACGTACACGAATCCATCTGCTTGCTGCGTCATTGGAATCTCCCTTTGTCTCCCGTTGTCGCAGCTACCGTCCCGCGAGACCTCCTCGCGTTACAGCTGATTCAGCGAGGACGTGCGTACGCCGGCTCGCGGACGCTCACCCGGAACGGAGCAGTCGCAGCAAAGCCGACCGCCATCACGAGCGCGCCGGCGACGGCGTCGAAGACGTAGTGGTTCCCGGTGACCACGATCGTCAGCAGCACCGCTGCTGGATACAGCACCCCGGCGAGTCGCAGCAGCCAGCTCCGCGCGTACAAGATGAGGCCGGCCCCCAGGGCAAGCGCCCACCCCGCATGCAGGCTCGGTACCGCCGCGACCGGATTCGAGAAGCGCTCATGGTGCGGCTTGCCGATGTTCACGCCCGAGTACAGGTCGATCGTGTCCTTGATCCCCATGTTCGCGAGCCGCGGCGGCGCCGTTGGATAGCGCCAGTGGATGACGAGCGCGATCGCCGTCGCGAGCAGGAACCCGTCGCGGAAGATGGAGAAGCCCTCACGGTTCCGCCAGTACAACCAGACGAAGAACGCTCCGGTCACCACGAAGTGACTGGAGAGGTAGAACCAGTTCATCCCCTTAACCACGTCCGGGAACTGCAGGAACCACGCCTGGATCCCCTGTTCCCAGGAGAAGTGCGCCACGCGCTCGAGCCGCTCGACGTGCTGCGCGTTCGCGATCGCCTGCGGCCAGTCGGTCGGGATCAGCCGGCGCAGAAGCCGGTAGACCTCTGCGAGGCCGATAACGAGACCGATCTGGAGGATCGGGTCGAGTCGGTAGAGCAGGCGGCGGGCTCGACTCACGGGCCTGACTCTACCCACGGCTCGGGAGATACAGTCACACCCTTGTGAGTCGTGTTGCAGCCGTCGATCTCGGCACGAATTCCACGCGTCTGCTCGTCGCGGACATCGAGGACGGACGCATTTCCGACGTCGACCGCGAGACCCGCATCACGCGCCTCGGCGAAGGGGTCGATGCGCGCCGGCGCCTCCTTCCCGTCCCCATCGCGCGCGTACGGAACGTCCTGTCCGACTATCGAAAGACACTGGAATCGCTCGGCGTCGAGCGAACGTTGCTGATCGCGACGAGCGCAGTGCGCGACGCGGAGAACGGCGAGGCGTTCCTCGGCGAAATCGAGTGGAGCTACGGGTTCAAGACCAGGCTTCTCACCGGACACGACGAAGCGCTGCTGATGTTTCGCGGCGTCACGTCGGAGCGCGGATTGCGCGACGGGACGGTGATCGTCGACATCGGCGGCGGCTCGACCGAGCTCGTCGCAGGAGCAACGGACGGGTTGCGCTGGCACGACAGCCTCGACATCGGCTCGGTTCGTCTCACCGAGCGCTTCCTCCACTCGGACCCGCCGACGGAAGCCGAGCTGGACGACGCTGCGGCCGCAGTGCGCACGCTGCTGTCCGAGCGCGTGCCCGACGAGATCCGCAACGACACGCGCTCCGCGATCGGAGTCGCAGGAACGCTCACGAGCATTGCAGGGCTCGCCCTGGGTCTCGAGGAGTACGACCGCGACCAGGTGCACGGGTTCGTGCTCAGTGCGGAGGCGCTCGACAAACAACTGCAGCGATTGGCGTCGGTTCCGCTGGCCGAGCGGCGGAACCTGCGTCCACTCGATCCGGACCGCGCACCGGTGATCGTCGGCGGCGCGGTGATCGCGCGCGAGGTGCTCGACTTCCTCGGGCTCGACAAGCTGGAGATCAGCGAACGGGACATCCTCGATGGCGCCGCGCTCGCCGCGGCCGAGCTACCGGACGAGGACGAAGGAGCAGCGCCACCCGGCGCCTACACCTGCTGCTGAAAATCTATTCCGGTACTGGCGGCGGTTCGTCCTCCGCCAGCCTTCGCTGCAGCACCGTCCGCGACAGGATCCCGACGAGCCTCCCGTCCTCGACGACGGGTACGCGTTCGAAATCGTGCTCCTCGAGAGCGTGAAATGCCTCCTCGAGATCCATCGAGGCGTCGAGCGTGAACAACGGCGGCTCCGCGATCTCCCCCACCTTCGTGTCGCGTGGATCTCGTCCAGGTGCAACCACCTGCGACACAAGCGTCTTGCGCGTGATCACGCCGACGAGCTGGCCGTCGTCGCAGACGAGGATCGCTCGAACCGCGGGATCGGACAGCCGCTCGCCCGCCTCCTGCGCGCTCGCGGTCACGTCGAGCGCTCCCGGCTCCGGCACCATCGCATCGCGCACGTGCTGCGCCATCGATGTCATGGATAGATCCCGCGCGCCTTCAACGCGGAGGCCACCTCGTTGATGCCCGCGACGAGCGCTGACTGCCGCAACGAGATGCTCTTCTCGTCGGAGAGGCTCCACACACGGTCGAATGCATCGGCGAGCTTCTCCGCGAGCCGGGCCCGGATCTCGTCGCGCGTCCAGAACAGCCGCCCCAGGTCCTGAACCCATTCGAAGTACGACACGGTCACGCCACCCGCGTTCGTCAGCACGTCCGGCAGGACGAGAATGCCGCGCTCCGCGAGGATGGCATCGCCCTCGATGGTCGTCGGGCCGTTGGCCCCCTCCACGACGAGCTTCGTGTCGATGCGCGGTGCGTTCTCCGCCGTGAGTTGTCCCTCGAGCGCTGCGAGCACGAGGATGTCGCACGGCAGCTCGAGCAACTCCAGGTTCGAGACGTGCCGGACATCCGGATAGCCCTCGAGGGTCGCGTGGTCAGCGACCCACGCGCGCACCGAATCGAGGTCGAGACCGCTCTCCGAATAGATCCCGCCGGAGATGTCCGAGACGCCCAACACGGTCGCGCCCTTCAAGACGAGCTCCTGCGCTGCGATCCCTCCAACGTTGCCGAAGCCCTGCACTACGCAACGCTGCTCCCCGAGCTTCCATCCGAGTCGCTGGCATGCTCGTTCGATCACCATCACGACACCGGCGCCGGTCGCCTCGTGCCGGAAGAGCGAACCGCCGAGCGCGACGGGCTTCCCGGTGACGATCTCCGGAACCGCATGGCCCACCTGCATCGAATAGGTGTCCATGATCCAGGCCATCGTCTGCTCGTTGGTCGCCATGTCCGGCGCAGGGATGTCCTCCTGCGGCCCGATCACTCCGCGCAACTCGCTCGTGTAGCGCCTCGTCAACCGCTCGAGCTCACGAAGCGACAGCTCACGCGGATTGCAACGAACACCACCCTTCGCGCCACCGTAAGGAAGCCGGAGGAGTGCGCATTTCCAGGTCATCCAAACAGCGAGCGCAGCGCACTCGCCCATCGTCACGTGAGGGTCGTAGCGAATCCCACCTTTGGTCGGCCCAAGCACACTCGAGTGCTGAACCCGATAAGCCGGAAAGACGTCGACGTGCCCCTCGTCCCGCCGAATCGGAACCGTGACCATGACGGCACGTTCGGGGTAGCGAAGCCGTTCGGCGATCGACTCGTTGACCTCAGCGTAAGGAAGCGCAAGCTCGAACTGCTGCAACGCAGTCCGAAAGAGCGGCGTATCCCACTCCAACCGCCCTTCCTCAACCGAAAGAGTCTCGACCTCAGCCACAAGCCAAGTCTAAGTTTCCAACTATCCGTCCGCCGCAAAGACGGGCTCTGCCCGTCTTTGCCAAGCGCGCAACGAATCGGAACCCGAACGGCGCGAAATCATCATGGCCGGCAAGGCCGGCCGCATTTCGCG
>CAWDSD010000011.1:0-177982 GCA_963804935.1 uncultured Actinomycetes bacterium | reverse complement strand
GCGTACCGGGATCGAACCGGTGACCTCCGGCTTGCAAAGCCGGCGCTCTCCCAGCTGAGCTAACGCCCCGCACCCGCATAGTAGAGCCAGAACCGGTCTACGGCTCTTCCAGACTTCGCTGGCCTACGCTTCATCGACCACTTTCTCCAATGCTCGCCGGACCACGCTGAACAGACTGGCTCGGACACTCACGGAAACCAGGGCTTTGCCCGGGCGCGAACGGAATCTACGCATGCAATTCTTCTTTGGCTGAGATGGCACAAGAGATCTCCATCGCTTTCTTTCCGACCCGCCCGGCGATTCTTTGCGCGCCATCCGATGACAACGCCCCACAAAGGAGCTGACGATGAGTTCGAATACCGCTGCCCTTCCGGCGCCACTGACGCACGACGAAACCGGAACGCTCTTCGGGCAGACGATGGGCCTCGTTGCGGTCACCGCCGGCCTGTTTGCGCTCGGCGCCTACCTCGGCCGCAACATGTCGTACGGGTGGGGATGGGTGTTTTGGATCGCGGGATTTGTCTCGCTCATCGGAATGAACGTCGTGGCGCAGCGGTCGGAGCGGGGGGCGGTCACTCTGCTGTTCGGGTTCGGCGTGCTGATTGGTCTCGCGTCGGCACCGACGCTGAGCTACTACGCGAGCACTAATCCGCAAGCCCTGTGGCAGGCCGGAGGGGCGACGGCCCTCGTGATCGGAGGCTTCGGCGCTGCGGGCTACGCGACGCGCCGCGATCTCTCGGGGATCGCGCGTGCCCTCTTCTGGGCGCTGATTGCGTTGATCGTCTTCGGAATCGTGGCGATCTTCGTCCAGATCCCGCACAGCTCGCTGATCTACGCCGTCGTCGGTCTCGTGATCTTCGCAGGCCTGACGGCGTACGACTTCCAGCGTCTTCGGAACGCTCGAGACATCCGGACGGCACCCCTGCTCGCGGCGTCGATCTTTCTGGATGTCCTCAATGTCTTCCTTCTGCTGCTGTCGCTCTTCGGCAACCGCGATTGAAGCTATGAACCTGACGAACGTTTCAGCTAAAGCAACAACGCTCGCGCCTGGTACCGAGGCGCCGGACTTCACGCTCCCGTCGACCCCGGATCAGAGCGTCTCGCTCTCGGAGTTCCGGGGGCAGCCCGTGGTCCTGGTCTTCTATCCCGAGGACTGGAGCCCGGTCTGCTCGGATCAGTTGGCGCTCTATCAGGAGCTGCTGCCGGAATTCCAGCGGCTGAACGCAGAGCTCGTCGGCATCTCGGTCGACGGGATCTGGTCGCATCTCGCTTTTGCGAAAGACCGGAATCTCCACTTCCCGCTCCTGGCCGATTTCGAGCCGAAAGGCGAGGTCTCACGCAAGTACCAGGTCTACCGCGCCTCCGACGGGACGAGCGAGCGGGCGCTGTACGTCATTGACGCCGACGGGATCGTTCACTGGAGCTACGTGTCCCCGGTCGGGATCAACCCCGGCGCCGACGGAATTCTCCGCGCGCTCGAGGAGCTCGAAAGCGGAGCCACCCGATGACCCGAACGGAATGGTCCGCTGAGCTCGCACTACCGATCAGCGAGGAGCGCGACCACATCGAGGGTCCGGCAGATGCACCTGTGACGCTCGTCGAGTACGGCGACTACGAGTGCCCGTACTGCGGCGCCGCCTACCCGATCGTCAAAGAGGTGCAAGCTCGGATGGGAGAGAAATTGCGCTTTGTGTTTCGCAACTTTCCGATCACGACCTCACATCCTCACGCCGAGCACGCTGCCGAGGCAGCCGAGGCTGCAGCGGCCCAGGGACGTTTCTGGGAAATGCACGATTACCTCTACGAACATCAGCGCGGGCTGACGGATAAGGACCTCCATCAGTACGCAAAGGAGCTCGGCCTCGATGTCGACAGGTTCGACAGCGAGCTCGCGGAACACGCGCACGGGCCGCGTGTGCGCGAGGACTTCATGAGCGGCGTCCGGAGCGGTGTGAACGGGACGCCGACCTTCTACATCAACGGCAGAAGGCACGACGACTCGTACGACCTGGAGACGTTGCTGGCCGCGCTCGAGCGGGCGAAGGCGTAGGGCGATGCTGCGCGTTGTCGTCGCCGCCTTGCTCGCGGCAGGGGCGGTGCTTGCGTCGGCCGCTGCCGCCGCCGCGCCGGCACAGCCTGGCCGTGTCTTCTTTCTCCGAGGCGAACAGCTCGCGCAGGTGTCGCGAGCGGGTACGTCGCCGGCGGTCGCGCTGCGCCACCTGATCGCCGGTCCCACGCGAGCCGAGCGCGCGCTGGGATTCCGGAGCTACGTGCCGCCCAGGACGAAGCTGCTCGGCGTGCGCGTCGTCAACGGCATCGCCACCGTTGATTTCGATTCACGCTTCGTGTCGGGCAACAATCCGGGAAGCCTGCTCGCCCGCCTGTCCGAGGTCGTCCGGACGCTGACCGGGCTTCAGGGCACAAAGGCGGTGCAGCTGCTGATCAGGGGCAAGGTCACGACCGGCGTCTTCCCGGGCGTTCCGACGGAGAGGCCGGTCACGTTCGCGTATCTCCAGACCCCGAACAGGGGCCTGCCGAAGCCGCCCGAGCGTAAGCGTGGGAGCGTCGATCCACACGTCAAGAAGGTGCAACTACGCCTGATCGAGCTGGGCTACCTGGTCACGGGTGATGCAGACGGCCGCCTCGGGCCCGCGACGACGAACGCCGTGCTCGCGTTTCAGAAGTGGGAGCGACTGAACCGGACGGGGTTGCTCGATCCGCCGACGGAAGCGCGCCTGCCTCACGCCCTCCGACCTGATCCGGTCACGCGCCTCGCGGCGGCAAGAGCGCGCCGAGGTCCTGCTCGACCGCCAGGTCGCATTGCTGATCTCCGGCAACCGCGTCGTGCGGGCGATCTCCGTCTCGACGGGCAAGCCCTCGACACCGACGCCGCCGGGACGTTACCGCGTCTACGCCAAGATCCAGCGCTGGTGGTCAACGCCGTTCCGCGAGTGGCTGCCGTGGGCCGTGCCGTTCGTCGGCGGCATCGCCTTTCACGAATACCCGGTGGTTCCGGCGTATCCCGCCTCACACGGTTGCGTCCGGCAGGCGTTCTCCGTCGCTCACTCGACCTACGACTTCGCCGAGATCGGAATGCCCGTCACCGTGCTCGCCCACTCGTAATTACCAGGGGTTTCACGGGCACGACGGACCGGCCAACGGGCGGGGCGCTCGCGCTCCGCCCGGCAGCCTGTCTCAGGCCGCTTCGGGACGAAGCGGAGGTAGTGGCGGCAGGTCGAGATCCGGCTCGGACTCGGCGTCCTCAGCGAAGGACTCGGCCCAGTCGTCCGACTCGTAGTAGTCCCCGACGATCTCCTCGGCGTGCGAACCCGGCATCACTGCTCCTCTGTCGTTGTGGTCGCCGCAGTGACCGCCACAAGTTCCTCGAACAAGGATGTCGGCCCCGGGGGGAGAGGGGAGAATCCCTCGTCCGGGGCCGACGGATCGCGCGGGGTGTTGGAGGGAAGGTGCTAGGCCGCGCGCTCGAGTCGCTCTTCGACGCGCGCCCTGGCGACGATGTGGTCGCGGTCGCCGAAGCGGAGTTCCGCTTTCAGCGTCCGGTCCTCGTCCCAGAGGCGCTCGAGGCGCTCGCTCAGGCTCTTGAGCTCTGCAGCCGCTGCTGGGTCATGTCCTCTGGAGAGGATGTTCCACAGCTCGGTCCGACGCTCGCTGGCCTGCTGGATCTCTTCGTGGATTTCAATCAGCGTCATGTTCTTAGAAACGCTCTTCGGCCGGCTCTCATTCCCGGGGGCCGAGGAAAAAGAACACGAGCACGAGGATGCCCAGAACGGCGGCTCCGACTGCCACCGCGTTCAGCAGGGAGGTCACCGGTAGCCGAGCTCCTCGAGCCGCTCCTCGTCGATCCCGAAGTAGTGGGCCAGCTCATGGAGCACGGTGATCCGGATCTGCAGCTCGAGCTCCTCCGGGTCGTCTCCGAAGTCCTCCTCGAGCGGCCGGCGGTAGACCGTGACCTTGGCCGGCAGGTACGGCACCTCCTCGAAGAGCCCGAAGATGTCGGGCTCGTCCAGGTTCTCCTCCTCGACCACCACCGCGACATTCTTCAGCCCGTCGGCGAGGTCCGGCGGGAGCGCGTCAAGGGCCACCCGGACGTGCGCTTCGAAGTCCATCCCTAGTAGGCCGGCTGGAGCGGCTGGCGCACCGCCACGAGCCGGACGGTCAGCACGCCGAAGAGGAAGCCGCCGATGTGGGCGAAGAAGGCGACGCCTCCGCCGGCCTGCGGCTGGACGAGTGAGAAGCCCCCCTGCCAGAGCTGGAACACGAACCAGAACCCGAGGAAGATGACCGCCGGCAGTTCCTGGAAGAAGATGAGGATGAAGAAGATCGCCGTCAGGACCCGAGCATTCGGCAGCAGCACCAGGTAGGCCCCGAGCACCGCGGCAATCGCGCCGCTTGCGCCGATGTTCGGGATGCTCGCGTCCGGCACCGAGCCCCAATGGAGCGTCACGATGGTCTGCACGGCCGTAGCGACGAGGCCGGCCGCGAGGTACCAGAGAAGGAAGCGCACCCTTCCGAGCGCGTCCTCGACGTTGTTCCCGAAGATCCACAGGAACAGCATGTTGAAGATGATGTGCTCCCAGCCCCCGTGCATGAACATCGCGGTGAACGCTTCCTCGTACCAGGGGATCGCTGCGTGCAGAGCGAGCCCAACGCAAGGGCCGTCGACCTTGCATGGGTAGTAGCCGTAGTGGATGACGTCGGTGTCGACCGACGTGCCGGTGAACTCCCAGACCCACACGATCGCGTTGGCGGTGATGATGCTGACCGTCACGATCGGAAACGCCCTCGTCGGGACGTTGTCTTTCAGCGGCAGCATGGGGCGTGGAGTCTTACCGAATGACGAGAGCCATTAACGCCTTCTGTGCGTGAAGGCGGTTCTCGGCCTCGTCCCACACGGCCGACTGCGGCCCGTAGAGGACGTCTTCCGTGATCTCCTCGCCGTAGTGGGCGGGGAGGCAGTGCAGGACGATTGCATCCGGGCCCGCTCGAGTCACGAGTTCAGCATCGATGCCGAAGCCGGCCAGATCTTGCAGCCGCTTGTTCCGCTCGTCCTCCTGGCCCATCGAGGTCCAGACGTCCGTGTAGAGCACGTCTGCCCCCTCGACCGCACCGGCCGGATCATCGACGAGCTCCACTGAGCCTCCGGCAGCGCGCGCGATCTCTACCACCTCGTCGTCCGGGCGGTATTCCGAGGGAGTCGCAGCGACGAACGCCATGCCGAGCTTGGCCGACGCGACCATCAGCGAGGCGCAGACGTTGTTGCCGTCGCCGAGGTAGGCGACCTTCAGTCCCTCGAGTCGGCCGAAGCGCTCGCGGATCGTCATGACGTCTGCAAGTGCCTGGCACGGGTGTGAGCTGTCGGTCAGCCCGTTGATCACCGGGATCGTCGCGTTCTCGGCGAGCTCTTCGACGTCGGACTGCGCGAACGTGCGGATCATGATCGCGTCGAGGTAGCGCGAGAGCACGACGGCGGTGTCCTTGATCGTCTCGCCGCGACCGAGTTGGAGGTCGCCCGCGGAGAGGTAGAGCCCGGTGCCGCCGAGTTGGTAGATCCCGACCTCGAACGACACCCGCGTCCGGGTCGACGGCTTCTGGAAGATCATCCCGAGCGTGCGACCGGGCAACAGGTGGTGCTCCTCGCCGGCCCGTTGAAGTCGCTTGAGGTCGTCCGCCAGGTCGAGCACCTCGAGCAGCTCTTCACGGCTCCAGTTCGCGACCCGGGTGAACGAGCGCCCTTTGAGTCTGTCTGCGACGGCGACCATTCCCGGCTGCGAAGCCTATAAGTGGATTCGGGTTCCGGCGTTCCCGGCAACAGCGGTCTCGAGCGCGTCGATGCTGGTGATGAGCGTTTCGCCGCCGAACGTGAGCGCCGCCTCGACCTTGGGCCGCATCGAGCCTTCGGCCAGCTCCGGCAGAAGGGTCTCGGCCTCTACGCCCGACAGTTCGCGGATCTCCTCCTGAGCGGGCTCGCCGAAACGCCGGTACACCGCGGGTACTTCCGTCAGGATCACGAGTCGTTCCGCCTCGAGCCCGCGTGCAAGCAGGGCAGAAGCCCGGTCCTTGTCGATGACTGCGTCGATGCCGGCAAGGCGGTTGCCCCGGCGAACCACGGGGATGCCGCCGCCGCCGCAGGCGATCACGACGGTGTTCCGCTCGGCAAGCGTGCGAATGACTTCGAGCTCCATGATCTCGAGTGGGTCGGGCGACGGGACGACCCGTCGGTGTCCCCTGTTCGCATCCGAGACCATCGCCCAGCCTCGCTCGCGTTCGAGCTGTTCGCCCTGATCGGCCGAGTAGAAGGGCCCGATCGGCTTCGTCGGACGATCGAAAGCGGGATCATCGGCGGCCACGCGAACGTGCGTGAGCACACAGGCGATCGGCCGGTCGGCGAGCGCGGGGTGCAGTTCCGCGACGATCAACGCACCGATTTCCGCTTGCGTCTGCGCAACGGCCAGCCACAACGGCAGAGCCGGTGCCTCGTCTGCCGCACGCTCCTGGCGCAACAGCTCGTTGCCGACCTGCGGCCCGTTGCCGTGCGTGATCACCAGTGCGCGCTCGTCGAGCAGCGGCTGCAAGGCTGAGACCGCGCGGCGCAGGTTTGCCAGTTGCTCGGCCGCAGTCCCTCGCTCGCCGGGACGCATGAGCGCGTTCCCGCCGAGAGCTACGACCGTACTCACACCAGTGCTGTTTCCAGCAGTCCCTTCTGGGCGAGGATGTCCTTCAACGTGGGCTCGCCCCGCTCCTGGAGCCTGTAGGTCACGCGCAGGGCCGGCTTGTCGATGTCGATCAGCTTGCGCAGGTCGATCGGGGTCCCGATCAACACGAGGTCTGCGTCGGAACGCTCGATCGTCTCGCGGAGGTCTTCCATCTGCTCGCGCCCGTAGCCCATCGCCGGCAGGAGGGTCCCGACCTTCGGATAGTCCTCGAAGGTCTTCGCGATCGAGCGGACTGCGAAGGGGCGGGGGTCGACGAGCGACGCCGCGCCGAATTCCTTGGCGGCGAGGACAGCTGCGCCGTACGTCATCTCGCCGTGCGTCAATGTCGGACCGTCTTCGACGGCGAGCACGCGCTTGCCCGCGACCTCGGCCGTGTCGCCCTCGATCTGGAATGGCGAGTCGGCGAGCACGACCTGCGCGCGCGGCGCGTTCGCGCGGATCGACTCGAGCACCGCATCGATTCCCTCCTGCGTCGCGCTGTCCATCTTGTTGACGACGCAGACGTCGGCCATGCGGAGGTTCGTCTCACCCGGGTGGTAGCGCAGCTCGTGCCCTGGGCGGTGGGGATCGACGACGACGATGTGGAGGTCGGGCTTGACGAACGGCGTGTCGTTGTTGCCGCCGTCCCAGAGGATCACGTCGGCTTCCTGTTCCGCCGCGCGCAGGATCTTCTCGTAGTCGACTCCGGCGAAGACGAGGTTTCCCTCGGCGAGATGCGGCTCGTACTCCTCACGCTCCTCGATCGTCGCATCGGCGGCTTCGAGGTCCTCGTAGTGCTCGAAGCGCTGCACTGCCTGTTTCGCGAGATCTCCGTACGGCATCGGGTGGCGAAGGACGGCGACCTTCTTGCCGGCCTCGCGGAGCAGCTCGGCGACGCGTCTGGTGGTCTGGCTCTTGCCGGACCCGGTGCGGACCGCACAGATCGCGACGGCGGGCTTGCTCGAAACGAGCATCGTCTCGCGCGGCGAGATCAGACGGAACGAGGCGCCGGCGGCGAGCGCACGCGAGCCGATGTGCATCACGTGCTCGTGCGTCACGTCCGAGTAGGCGAAGACGACGTCGTCGATCTCATGCTCCCGCACGAGTTCCTCGAGCGCGGACTCGGGCAGGATCGGAATCCCTTCCGGATACAGCGACCCGGCGAGCTCGGGCGGATACTTGCGCCCGTCGATGTTCGGGATCTGCGTCGCGGTGAAGGCGACCACCTCGCACTCGGGCCGGTCCCGGTAGACGAGGTTGAAGTTGTGAAAGTCGCGTCCGGCAGCGCCGGCGATCAGCACCCGTGTCCTGGCCATGCATAAAGTTTATGCACTGAGCCAGGACGGACTATCTGAGAACCTCTCGACCCGCTCGGCGACTGACTCCATCTCCAGGGTGTAGCCGGTGACCTCCTTGAGCATCTCCTCGGCGCGCATCTTCTGGCCCTCGCCCCAGAGCTCGCGGAGAAGCGACCCTGCCTCGCGGCTCGCGAACCACTTCGAGCCGAACTTCTCCTTCAGATAGGCGCGTAGCTGCGCCTCGAAGGCCCAGGAGCGCAGGTAGGAAGAGACGTAGAAGCCCGAGTCGATGTCGGCGAGGTAGTTCGCCGGCGTGACGTCGATCTTCAGCGCGTCCGAGAGAAGCTCCTCGTAGCGGCCTCGCATCGTCGTCACGTCTTCTGCCGCGTGGAACTCGAGCTCGTAGAGGATCTTGGCCGCGTAGCGGCGCACGAAGTAGAGGAGGCCTGTCGCGCCTTCGATCGCGTACTCGTTCGGTCGTGGGAAGTCGAGGCGCCGCGTCAGCCATTCGGGCTCGTCGGTGAGGTGCTGCAGAAGCATCGCCCAGCCTTCGGTGACGGCGTTGTCGCCCAGCCGCTTCTCCTCCATGGAGAGGTTGCGTGACGTGTGCGCGAAGTGCTCGGTGTGTCCGCCCTCGTGGAAGAGCGCGCGCCAGTCGTCAGGGCCGCCGATCGGCTGGATGACGAGCACGACGCGGTCGGGGACTTCGATCGGCGCGCAAAACGCCCGCGGGCTCTTGTTCGGCCGCTCGTCGAGATCGAGGGTGACGTTCTCTTGCGCGTTCAGGTCGATGCCGAGATCTTCGAGGGTGCTTTCGAGTGCCGGCACCATCCGGTCCGCGGGGAAAATCGGGTCCCATTCCGGTGCGCGGAAAAGGCGCGGCACGTCCCAGCGCTCCGCTTCTCCCAGTGACACGCCGACGCGCGTGCGGAAAAGCTTGTCGGCCCATTCCTCGTAGAGCTTCTCCGTCGAGCTGAGGAAGGTCCGGCACTGTTCTGCGAGATCGTCGAGTGCGGACGACGGCAGCGCGCGGCGGTAGAGCTCGAGGTAGTTCGCATACTCGAGGTCGCGTGCGCCACTCTGTACGACCTGCGCAGCGTCGAGGTGGAGCGGGTTCATGTGCTCGTCGAGAACCGCGTTCGCCTGGGCGTCGAGATCGCGCCGCTTGTTGCGGTCGGGCTCGTTTGCAAGAGCCGGACGCACCATGCGGTAGGGGATGTCCTCTCCGCTCACTCTCACCGACAGCTCCGATTCGAGCTGCGCGAGCTTCTCGGCGTGCTCGCGGGTGAGGTCGCCGAAGTAGCCTTCGCAGGCGAAACGCCACAGCTCGCGCACGCGTGCGCCGCCGTTCACCGCCAGCCCGATCGCTTTGACCTGGTCGAGCTCTGTCAGGTTCGTGTGGCGCTCGTAGATCGGCGCCAGGTCGAACGTCTCCTTCAGCCCGGCGTAGTGGAGGTAGAACTCCTCGTCGAGCTCGGCGATGAACCGGTCCGCCTGTTCGCGATAGGCGTCCAGCTCCCGGTCAGAGGGCGGGGCGGGAGGCATTGTCTCGTAGGATACGCAGCAGTGCAGGAGATCCGTGTGAAGACCGAGCGGCGCACCCAGCTGGTGGATATCACCCGGCAGGTGCAAGAAGCGATCGCCTCGGCCAACGGCGCGGCGGCGGCACTCGTCTACGTTCCGCATACCACGGCGGCGATCACGATCAACGAGGGAGCCGATCCCGCGGTCGCCCAGGACCTCGAGTCCGCGCTGGAAAAGGTGGTCGACGACGGGTGGGACTGGAAGCACGTGGAGGATCCGGACGGGCCGAATGCGCCCTCGCACATCCGGGCGTCTCTCATCAGCCCACACATCCTCGTGCCGCTTGCCGACGGCAAGCTCGCCCTCGGGCAGTGGCAGGGGATTTTCTTCTGCGAGTTCGACGGGCCCCGCGAGCGAAAGGTCTACGTCACGCCGCTGAGCTAGCGCGGGCGTACGGCTTACCGCACCGCAACACACCGGCGCACCACATACCCCAGCGCTCGTCGTGCTGCCAACCTCTTAGGCATGAACACGGATCGCCTAGGAGGCAATGATGAAGACTGATGCGCTGGTGCTACCGCACGAACCGGGTTGGAACGAAGCCCGCCTCGCCTGGAACCTTGCCGTCGACCAGCAGCCGGCCGCGGTCGCGCTTCCCGAATCACCCGAGGATGTGGCCGCCGTCGTGCGGTGGGCGCGGAGCCGGGGCCTGAGAGTCGCCCCGCAGGGAACTGGACACAACGCCGCCGCGATGGGCTCGCTCGCACACACCGTGCTCGTGAAGACCGAGCGCATGCGCGGCGTGACAATCGATCCTGTGGCTCGCAGCGCGCGAGTCGAGGCCGGAGTGCTGTGGGCGGAGGTCAGTGAGGCTGCCGCCGAGCACGGTCTGGCCGCGCTCGCCGGATCCTCACCCGACGTCGGTGTCGTCGGCTACTCCCTCGGCGGAGGCATCAGCTGGTTCGCGCGCAAGCATGGGCTCGCGGCCAACAGCGTCACCGCTATCGAGCTCGTGAACGCAGACGGCGAGCTCGTGCGCGCAGACGCTGAGAACGAGTCGGAGCTCTACTGGGCGCTTCGAGGTGGCGGTGGTTCGTTCGGCGTCGTGACGGCGCTCGAGTTCGCGCTCTATCCGATTCCCGAGGTGCATGCCGGCGTGCTGTTCTTCCCGCTCGAGCGTGGAGCCGAGGTGCTGCGAGCATGGAGGCGCTGGATCGAAGACGTGCCGGATGAGGTCACGTCGGTCGGCCGGTTCCTGCAGTTCCCACCGATCCCCGACATCCCCGAGCCGCTGCGCGGCGGATCGTTCGTCGTCGTCGAAGCAACCTCCCTCCTGGGCGAGCACGCGACCGACGAGCTCCTGCGCCCGCTGCGCGCGCTCGGGCCTGCCATGGACACCTTCGCGACGATTCCGGTCGAGCAGCTGAAGCATCTGCACATGGATCCCGAGCATCCCGTGCCGGGCGCCGGTGACGGGATGCTGCTCGGTGACTTCACGGACGAAGCGATCGAGGCCGTCGTCGCCGCAGCCGGGGCCGGCTCGGGCTCACCACTGCTCTCGGTTGAGGTGCGACACCTCGGCGGTGCGCTCGGTCGTATGCAACCGGGCCACGGGGCTCTCGCGACGATCGAGGCCGGGTTCGCGATGTTCGCGGTCGGGATCTCCATGACCCCCGAGATGGGCGCCGCAGTGAGGGCGCACATCGAGGTCGTCCAGGCGGCTCTCGCTCCCTGGGATGCCGGGCGCGACTACCTCAACTTCACGGAGCGGCGGGAGCGCGGCGAGCGGTTGTTCGGCGCCTCGACGTACAGGCGTCTTCAGACGGTGAAGGCGCGGGTGGATCCGCAGGATCTCTTCCGGTCGAATCATCCGGTCCGGGCCGCGGCGCCGAACCTCCGCAAGGTGGCCTGATCGGCGACCAGGGAGATCTCTTAACGCGGCCCTAACCGTGCTTTAAAGGCGCGCCGCTACAAAGCGACGGTCGAGGCAAGGAGGGTCATGCGAAGTTGGCTCGTCGCGATCGCGCTCCTGGGGGCCGGGCTTGCCGCGGTTCTCGCCGCCTCGGCGCTCGATGCAGGGACGCAACGCACGCCGCCAAAGGCGCCGGTTGCGATCCACAAGATCAAGCACATCATCGTGATCATGCAGGAGAACCGGTCCTTCGATCAGTACTTCGGCACGTATCCCGGGGCGGACGGTTTGCCACGCGAGGCGAACGGCGACTTCGCAGTGTGCGTCCCCGATCCGCTGAAGGGTGCTTGCGAGAAGCCGTTTCACGACACGAACGATCTCAACGCCGGTGGCCCTCACGGAGCCGCGAATGCGGTCGCCGACGTCAACGGGGGCAAGATGAACGGCTTCGTCGCTCAGGCGGAGGTCGCGAGGCGCAGGGGATGTAAGAAGAATCCCAACGACCCGATCTGCTCCCAGCGCTCGGCGAATCCCGATGTCATGGGCTACCACGATGGGCGCGACATCCCGAACTACTGGGCGTATGCCCGTAACTTCGTCCTCCAGGATCACCTCTACGAGCCGAACGCCTCCTGGAGTCTTCCTGCGCATTTGTTCCTGGTCTCCGAGTGGTCGGCCCGTTGCTCGCGCGCGAACGATCCGATGAGCTGTGTCAACGCTCTGCAGAACCCTGGCGCACCACCTGATTGGCCCGGAAGCAAAGGTGTCGCGCCGAACTACGCGTGGACCGATCTCACGTATCTGCTGCACAAGCGTCAAGTCAGCTGGCGTTACTACGTCTTCAGCGGCACCGAGCCGGACTGTGAGGACGACGCGATGATCTGTGAATCCGTCAAGCAAGGCGCGAAGACGCCAGGCATCTGGAACCCGTTGCCGTACTTCGACACCGTCAAGCAGAACGGGCAGACGCAGAATGTCACCAGCCTTTCGAACTACTTCAAGGCTGCGAAGGACGGCAAGCTGCCTGCGGTTTCGTGGATCAACCCGACCGGCTCGGTCAGCGAGCATCCGCCGGGGCTCATCACTGCGGGCCAGGCGTACGTGACGAGGCTCGTGAATGCCGCGATGCGCGGACCGGACTGGAAGTCCACCGCGATCTTCGTCGCCTGGGACGACTGGGGCGGTTTCTACGATCACGTCAGGCCACCGAGCGTCGACGAGAACGGCTACGGCCTGCGCGTCCCGGGGCTTGTGATCAGCGCGTATGCGCGGAAGGGCTTCGTCGACCACCAGACCCTGAGCTTCGACGCCTACGCGAAGTTCATCGAAGACGATTTCCTGGGCGGACAGCGGCTGAACCCGGCGACCGACGGTCGTCCGGATCCACGGCCTGACGTCCGCGAGAACGAGCCGATACTCGGCACGCTCGTTCGCGACTTCGACTTCGCGCAGAAGCCACGTCGGCCCCTGTTGTTGAATCCGCGCCCTCAGACCGACCTTCACTGAGTCGACGACAGGAGCGGCTACGCTCAACGAGTGGCCGCTCCTGTTACCAGAGACCAAGAGCTCGAGCTCAAGATCGACCGTCTCGCCTACGGCGGAAACGGCGTCGCGCGTCTGAACGGGTTCGTCGTCTTCGTGCGACGCGGCCTGCCCGGCGACACGGTTCGCGCACGCGTTACGAAGGTGCAGCGGCGCCACGCGGAGGCGCTCGTCACCGAAGTCCTGCAGCCGAGCCCGCTGCGCGTCGAGGCGCCGTGCAATCACTTTCCGGCCTGCGGCGGCTGCCGCTTCCAGGATCTCGCCTACGAGGCGCAGGCACAGTCGAAGCACGATCAGGTCGCCGATGCGCTCCGCCGGATCGGAGGATTCGCGGAGCCGCCGCTCGAGGAGCTCCTGCCGGCGGACGAGATCTTCCATTACCGCAACAAGCTCGAGTACTCGTTCACGCAGCTGGAGGACGGCCCGACGCTCGGCTTTCACAAGGCGGGTCGCTGGGACGAGGTTCTTCAGATCGACGAATGCTGGCTCACGAGCGACGTCGGCAACGCCGTTCGCAACGCGGTGCGGGAGTGGGTGCGCGGCGACAAGCTCGTGGCGTACGACCAGTCCGAGCACACGGGTTATCTCCGGCATCTCGTCGTGCGCGAGGGACGGAACACGGGGCAGATGCTCGTTCAGCTCGTGACCGCTTCCGGTGAGAAGTTCGACCGCGGCGGCTTCGTCGACGTGCTACGCCAGTTCCCCCAGGTGCGGTCGATCCACTGGGCAGTGAATGACGGGCCCGCGGAGGTGACAACGAATCTTCCGAGTGAGCTGCTGTGGGGTGAGGAGGCGATCGAGGAGGAGCTCTGCGGGCTGCGCTTCCGAGTGAGGCCGAATGCGTTTCTGCAGACCAACACCGGCATGGCGGAAAAGCTGTACGGGATCGCCCGCGAGTTCGCCGCGCTGACAGGCAACGAGACGGTGTACGACCTCTACTGCGGCATCGGCACGATCGGTCTCGTGCTGGCGCGCGATGCGCTGACCGTCTGGGGTCTCGACCTGTCGGAGGAGTCGATCGCCTGCGCGCTCGAGAACGCAGACCTGAACGAGATCCACAACGCCGCCTACTTCGCCGGCAACGTCGGCCAGACGCTCGAGGACCTGCACACCCGGAGCGGCGACCCCGACGTCGTCGTCGTCGACCCGCCGCGTGCGGGCCTCGCGGGTAAGGCGTTGAAGCGCCTCGGGGAGATCGGCGCGCGGAGGATCGTCTACGTGAGCTGCAATCCCACGACGCTCGCCGGCGACGTGAAGCGGCTCCGGTCCGAGTACGGCTACGACCTCCGACGCGTGAAGCCGGTGGACATGTTCCCGCACACGCCGCACGTGGAATCCGTTTCGCTCCTCGAACTGGCGTAGGGCACACTTACGAAACGGTGTCGGACACCAGGGGCTCTGGCACGAAGGGTCTGGACCGGCGCGAGTTCCTCGCTCGCGGCGGTCGCCTCGCTCTGGGCGGAGCCGCCGTTGTTGCGCTCCCGGGCTGGGTCACGGCCGGCTCGCGTTCGACGGTCGACCCTCGGGTCGTGGAGCTCGCAGGGTTGGTGCAGGGCACGGTGGTCACGCCGACCGATTCCGCCTATGACTCGGCGCGCCGGCTCTACAGTCCTCGCTACGACTCCGTCCGCCCGGGGGCAATCGTCTTCTGCGAGACGACGCAGGACGTCTGGCGCACGGTGCGCTGGGCGAAGCGGCACTCGATCCGAGTTGTCGCGCGCGCCGGAGGACACAGCTACGCGGGCTATTCCACGTGCCGCGGCGTCGTCGCCGACGTCACGCGTCTGAGCAACGTGACGGTGAATCCCGCGGCGGGAACGGCTACGGTCGGCGCGGGCGCGAGGCTGATCGACGTGGACCAGCAGTTGTTCCAGAACGGCGTGATGATCCCGGCCGGATCGTGCCCGACCGTTGGGATCGCGGGACTGACGCTCGGCGGCGGCCATGGTTTTTCAGGCCGCAAGTACGGCCTGACGTGCGACAACCTGCGCTCGCTGACAATCGTGACGGCGAGCGGTCAGGCGCTCCTCGCGAGCCAGACGCAGCATCCCGATCTCTTCTGGGCCTGCCGCGGAGGCGGCGCCGGTCAGTTCGGGATCGTGACGAGCTTCGTCTTCAACACGCATCCCGCGAGTGACGTCGCAACGTATCGGGCAACGTGGAACTGGAGCGACGCGGCCAAGATCGTCGCAGCCTGGCAGGCATGGGCGCCGACCGCGCCGGACGAGCTCTTCTCGATGTGCGACCTGATCGCGACCGACGGGGCCGGCGGTCCGATCGTGGCGTCGAACGGCCAGTACTTCGGCGGCGCTGCCGCTCTGCAGACGCTGCTTCAGCCACTCATCAACGCTGCGCCGCCGAAGACGATGGAGATTCGCCTCCGCTCGTTCGTCAACGCAGCGCTCGACTGGGCCAACTGCTCGGAGGTCGCCCGCTGCCACATCGGGGTCCCGAACGCGGAGGTCGGCCGTTCCGACTTCCTCGCCAAGTCCGACTACGTCGCAACGCCGCTGCCGACCGGCGGGATCCAGGCGATGATCCAGAAGATCGAGCAGCGGCAGAACGATCCCGCTCTCGGTGGCGGCAGCATCCTCATGGATGCGTACGGCGGCGCGATCAACCGCGTCCCCAAGGACTCAACCGCGTTCGTGCACCGTGACCAGCTCTTCTCGATCCAGTACGTCGCCGGGAGCTCGTCCGCGGCGGACGCGGACTGGCTGCGCGCGTTTCGCGGAACGATGGCGCCGTTCGTCTCCGGTCACGCGTATCAGAACTACATCGACCCGGAGCTTCAGCAGCCGAACGTCGCGTACTACGGGTCGAACCTGCCGCGTCTGCGGAGGGTCAAGGCTCGCTACGACCCGAAGAACGTGTTTCGGTTCGATCGGAGCGTGCTTCCCGCAGCTCCGCCCTGACGCGAGTCCACAGCAGGTCGGCGTTTGCGAGCAGGAACCCGAGCGCGAGTAACGGCAGCGCAGGGAGGCCGCCGATGTCGCGCCAGACCGCAAGCGCAAGCGTCGCGCCGAAAGAGAGAGTCAGCAACAGCCAAGTCAACCGAGGCCGGAGGTTCCACCGCGCGGCCGCCGCCAGGAACAGGGCGAAGAACAGCAGGTCGGGCAGGCCGAGGTTCGCTGCCCCGTTCTCGCCCGGAATCGGGAAGGCGAAGGAGAAGTTCGTGAAGACGCTGCGGTGCTCGGTCACGATCACCTTCGTCGGCCCGCGCCACACCGAGTAGGCGTCGACCCACGGGATGATCAGCGCCACGAGGACGATCCAGCTCAGACTCTCGAAGTAGCGGAGGAACCAGAAGCCGAACGCTGTGACGCCGAAGAGCTTGCAGAAGTTCTCGGGAGTGCTCGCGCCCACGAGGTGCAGAAGGAGGGCGGCGAGGCCGAACGCGAGCCCGACCCAGATGAGCCCAGGCGCATCCCGCAGAGGAAGCACGAGCCAGACCAGCGCAAAGCAGGCCGGGATGAGCGCGAACGACAGGAACGCGATGTCCCACCAGGTCGATGCATTCCACAGCCGATCGTGGAATGCGTAGTAGAGCCCGAGCGCCGTCCCGACTGCTAGTAAGGCGGCAGCTCGGCCCACCATTGGCCGAGTGGCTTGAAGGCGTTCCAAAACTTCGTCTTTGCGGGAGCTTCGTCGAGTGCCGTATCGATGTCGGGGACCACGAGTACCTGCACTGTCGGCGTGAAGCGCTGGAGCTCTCCCGGCTTGTCCTCCACCTTATCCGCGAGCGGAAACTCGATCGAGTTCAGGTACTCGACTGTGTCCTCTCCCATCGCGACGATCAGCTTCGGCTGCACGATGTGCAGTTCGCGGGTCAGGAATGGGCGCGACTCCTCCTCGTCACCGTCGGCGAACTTGACGCAGTTCGTCCCGTAGACCGACATGGGGTCGACGTGCAGGCGCTGCAGGGACTTCAGGATCGCCTGGCCCGCGCGCCCGTAGAACGCGACTCCTTCCTGGACCTCTGCCGGCTGCGGCTTGAACTTCAGCAGCATCACGTCGGCGAGCGGATGGCCGGAGCCTACGACGGGCACGCGCGGGCCGCCCGTCCGTGCCACCTCGTGGGCGAGATCGTTGATCTCGACGATGGCTTTCTGGAGGTACTTCTCGTAGATCTCGTCGGTCGCCGGCACGCTCTCTCCAGTTTCGGGACTAGCGAACCCGTTCCTTGGCCTGGGCCATCCACTTGAGGGACTGGAGGTACACAAGAGACCGCGGGCGCCTCAGAACCTGGGCCGACTGGAGGCTTTGGACGAATTCCTCCCGGCCGTGGAAGGCACGCATCCGCAGGGCGCCGGTGCCCACGCCCTGGAGCACGTGAGCATCGGATCCGGCTCCCATTGTCAGGTTGTACTTCCGGGCGAAGCGCAGCGCTTCGTCGTTGTAGGCCTCGAAGAGCAGGCGCGCGTTGTAGACCTCGAAGATGTCGATGTTGGCGAGGTGGCGCTGCAGCGTCGCCGGATCGGCGATCGAATGCATGCGGTCGAAGGGATGCGGGAGGTAGACGACCCCGTCTTGCTCCCTGATCGCCGCCACGGTCTCTTCGAACGACATTCCGCGCGGGATCTCCTGCCGCAGGAAGAGGCCGATCACCTCGCCCTGCCCGTCGGTCTTGATCTCCTCCCCGGGAATGACGACGAGCTCGTGATCGGCCGCAAGCTGTGCGGTCTCGAGGGCGCCGCCGATGGCGTTGTGGTCGGTAACGGCGATCGCGCCGAGGCCGATTGCCTCCGCATGCATGACGAGGTCTGCGGGATCGACGGTGCAGTCGTGCGACCAGCTCGTGTGCATGTGGAGGTCGCAGAGGATCCACTCGCGGTCGGCGAGCGGCTCGGCCGTCGCGCGCGGCCCATGACGTCGTTTGATGAGCTCCTGGTACAGCGCGTCGAGCTCGCGGGCTACGTCGGTGAAGCTCTGGCTTTCGGCCTCCCCGAGCGCGCGCTCGGCCTTGCGCCGGCGAAAGTCGGGGTCCTCGGCGAGCCGTGCGACCTCGGCGCCCGCAAGCTCGGGCTGCTCTCGCATCCCGGGCGGTGCGGCGACTGCACAACCGGCTGCTGCTGCCTCGAGCCGGACGCGATTCAGCCCCGCGAGCGCAGGGACGAAGATGCTGGTCTCCGCGAGGAGCGGCGCTCTCGTCGCGCCGTCGCGAGCCGTCCGGATGTGCACGCGGTCGCGGAGCGATCGCGGGATCGAGGGCCGTCCGGCGAGCGGTTTGGTCCGCAGCAGGAGCAGCTCCCAGTCGGGGAGCTCTTCCAGCGCGCGAAACACGCCCCGCAGCAGAGCGCGCTCGTTTGGACGCCACTCGAGGATGATCAAGTTCCGTTTGGCGCCGGGTCGGAACAGCGTCGTGTCGACTCCCTCGCCGATGACTCGGTACTGACCCGGGAAACGCACGGCCGCCGCCTCGGCCGTGTCCTCGCTCGTCGCGACGAGTGCATCCACGCGTGCGAGCAGCCGGTCGCGCTGGGCCTTGCCGGGCGGGTAGCCAAGCCGCTCGGGCGAGAGGAACGATGCGACCGTCAGCGCCTGCGCGTCGCGCAGCGCGAGGTACGACAACGACGGCAAGCCCGGCTCGAAGCCGTGCACGACGTCGAAGCGTCCTAGCGCCAGCGCGAGCGAGAGGTTGGCGCGCGCACCGACCGGAACGCCGATGCGGCTGCGGCGCGAGATCGGGACGGCAGGGCCGAGCGCGATCACCTCCGAGTCGAACCCGTCGAGGAGGGCCCGGCGCCCCGCAGCGAGGTCACGGGCCCGGTTCGAGGAGGCGAGCACGGTCACGGAATGGCCAAGGCCGCGTAGCTCTTTTGCAACGCCCGTCACGTGCTCGTTGACGTCGTGTGGCTGAGACCACGCAAAGGGCGTAACAAGGCAGATTCTGAGGCCCATCGCTCTCGGTAAGCCTAGCCGTGCCCGACGGGTCGTCCTGCCGACCGCACGAAATTTCGAAAGACTCCGACCGCTCAGAAATCGATCAGGGGGAGACAACATGGGGAGATTCGAACGCGTCTGGCGAAGACTTGCTTTCGCCATCTTTGCGGGAGCGCTCTTCGCCGCGGTGATTGCATCGTCGGCCGGCGCGGGAGCGTCGGCGGGCCAGTCGGCCTCTGCCGGCCCCGACCCGCTACGGAAGATCAATCACATCGTCGTCATCTACGAAGAGAACCACAGCTTCGACAATCTCTACGGGACCTGGGAGGGCGTGAACGGTCTCGCGAATGCGGATGCCGCTCACACGGCTCAGGTCGATCAGACCGGTACGCCGTACTCGTGTCTGTTTCAGCTCGACGTCAACCTGACGGTGCCGCCGCTCACAAAGGTTTGCGATGGGACGACTCCGAGAGGGGTTGCCTTCAACAGCCATTTTCGCGCGAACACCTGGTTCACGATCGACAACTTCATCGGGCCGGATGCCACCACTTGTCCAAGCCCGAAGGACTCGTTCGCATTCCCCAACGGGATCCTCAACGGCTCCGGTGTCGGCATCCCCGGCGGCTGCACGCGTGACTTGGTGCACAAGTTCTACCAAGAGCAGTACCAGTTGAACGGTGGCGCACAGAACCGCTACGCAACGGGAAGCGACTCTGCGGGAACGGTGATGGGCGTCTACAACACTCGCTCGCTGCCGATCTATAGCTATCTCCACGCGAATGCGCATTCGCACTATGCGATTGCAGACAACTTCTTCCAGGCGGCGTTCGGCGGATCGTTCCTCAATCACCAGTGGCTGATCGCAGCGCGGACTCCGATGGACCCGAACGCGCCGGCGGCTCAGCACTCGCTGATCGACGCCGCGGGCTTCCCGCGGAACAACTATCCGTTGTACAACCCGGATCCGAGCGTCACGTACCGGGACGGCGACTTCACGGTTCCGTGTCCGTCCCCGAAGCCGGGCCTCGCCTGTGGCAACTGGGCCGTGAACACGATGCAGCCGACAAATGAGCCGTTCGGCTCGTTCGGGGACAAGCTCGTGGTCCAGGACTCCCCGACGATCGGCGACGAGTTGACGGGCGCCGGCGTCTCGTGGGGCTGGTACGCGGGTGGTTGGGACAACGCAGCCGGTAACACCACCGGGCCCGGCTGGACGAACGGAGACGGGGGGACGGGCGCTGTGAAGGTCTGCAGCGACCCGAACCACGACACGAACGCGGCCTACCACTATCCGAAGTGCCCGGACTTCGCGTTCCAGTTCCACCATCAGCCGTTCAGCTACTTCGCGAACTATGCGCCGGGCACGCCCGGACGGACGCACCTACGTGACGAGGTGGCGTTCGAGAATGCGGCCCGCTCGTCGACCACCGCTTGCAACCTCGACTCGGTCAGCTTCGTGAAGCCGATCGGCGAGGAGAACGAGCATCCGGGGTACGCGAGCGAGTCGAATGGCAGCACGCACCTGATCGAGCTCCTCCAGTTGATCCGGAACAGCGCGTGCGCGAAGGACACCATGGTCGTCGTTACCTACGACGAGTTCGGCGGGCAGTGGGATCACGTCGCGCCGCCGGGCCAGGGAAACAACAACGGCCCGCATGACCAGTGGGGCCCGGGAACGCGCATCCCGGCGCTGGTGATCTCACCGTTCCTGCGTGGGAACGAGGTCATCGACCACACGCAATACGACACGACGTCGATCCTCGCGCTGATCGAGCAGCGTTATGGCCTTCAGGCCCTGACGAGTCGTGACGCGGCCGTGAACAGCCTGTCGGACGTCTTCACCGCCAAGCAGTACCAGGCGGCGGGGCCCTAACTCGGCTCGATCGAAAGGACGAGAGCCGCCCACACGGGCGGCTCTCGTCGATCTCCTAGGGTGCTTCGACTGGGGCCGGCGACAGCGTCCGCGCGTTCTCGCCGATGAACTTCTCGGTCGCTTCGTAGGCGTCGTCGTCCGGCACCTGCTTCGGCGGTGACTTCATCAGGTACGAGCTCGGGCCCTCGAGGGCGCCGGCGACGCCGTTGTTCAGCGCCAGCTTCGCGAGCCGCACCGCATCGATGACGATGCCGGCCGAGTTCGGCGAGTCCCAGACCTCGAGCTTCAGCTCCAGGTTGAGCGGAACGTCGCCGAATGACGAGCCCTCCATGCGGATGTATGCCCACTTGCGGTCGGTCAGCCACGGCACGTAGTCGGACGGGCCGACGTGCACGTTCGCTGCGCCGAGGTCGTAGTCGAGCATGGACGTGACGGCGTTCGTCTTCGAGATCTTCTTCGACTCGAGCCGCTCGCGCTCGAGCATGTTGAGGAAGTCCGAGTTGCCGCCGACGTTCAGCTGCATCGTCTTGTCGAGTCGGACGCCCCGCTCGCGGAAGAGCGAGGTGAGGACCCGGTGCGTGATCGTCGCGCCGACCTGGGACTTGATGTCGTCGCCGATGATCGGCAGGCCCTTCTCCTCGAAGCGCCGCTGCCAGTAGGCCTCGCGGGCAATGAAGACGGGCATGCAGTTGACCATCGCGCAGCCGGCCTCGAGCACCTGTTCGGCGTACCACTTGACGGCGGCATCGGAGCCGACGGGGAGGTAGTTGACGACTACGTCGGTCTTGGTGTCACGGAGGATCCCGACCACGTCGTCGGTCGCGCCGGGCGCCTTCGTCACGACTTCGGAGATGTACTTGCCCAGTCCGTCGTGCGTCATGCCGCGAGAGACCTCGATGCCGGTCTTGGGGACATCGGCGAACTTGATCGTGTCGTTCGGGTGCGCCCAGATCGCTTCGGAGAGATCCTTGCCGACCTTGTCGCTCGTGACGTCGAACGCGGCGGTGAACTCGATGTCGCGGATGTGGTACCCGCCGAGGTTCACGTGCATCAGCCCCGGGACGAACTGGTCCTCGGGCGCGTCTTTGTAGTACTCCACTCCCTGCAGGAGCGAGTTGGCGCAGTTGCCCACGCCGACGATCGCAACGCGAACGGGGCCGTCCTGGCGCCCCTTGCCGTTCTGCTTGCCGTTTTCATGAGCCATCCAAGAGACCTCCTATCGCATTTCTGCTATGCCGAGGAAGATAGCAGGAATGCGATACGCCGCTAGGGCAAGCGGCGCGCCGAGGGGCCGGTGATGCCGCGCCCCTGCACGAATCGGCGATACAGGTACAGCAGGAGCACCGCGCCGAGGAAGGCGAAGATGAGGCCGCCGGCGGTTCCGATCAGGAGCCTCGCGAGGATCCCACCGATGATCGAGCCGCCGAGGCCGAGTCCGATCGTCGCGTACCAGGGCATCGGATCAGGCCCCGGAAGCGAGAGACGCGCGAGGGCGCCGACGATGAAGCCCCAGACGATCAACCCGATGATGAAGATCAGCATGGAGTCGTCATTGTTCGCTTGAGAGCAGCTGTTTGCGGACGTACAAGATCCGCTGCAGGACCGTCAGCCAGGCTGTCGCCGTCAGCAGTGAGATCGCACCCACGAGCAGCCAGATGCTGATCGGAGCGAGCACGAGACCGGCCGTGATCACGACGACGCGCTCGGCGCGAGACCCGATGCCCACGTCCCCGCGCAGACCGAGTGCCTCGGCGCGCGCGCGCGTGTAACTGACGAGGAAGGAGCCGGCGACACCTGCAAAGGCGAGCGCGAGGGCGACCGGATGATCGTGTCGGTGAAAGACGAGCGCGATTGCGCCGAGCATCGCTCCCTCGCCGATTCGATCGGTGGTGGAGTCGAGAAATGCCCCGAACGGCGTGGTCTTCCCGCCGGCGCGAGCAAGCGCGCCGTCCAGGATGTCGAGGATCGACCCGACGACGAACGCCACGGCGCCGGCCCAGTAGAAGAGCCAAGGGTTGCGGTTCTCGAAGAAGACGAGCACGGAGGCCGCGAGACAGAGGGACACGCCGGCGGTGGTGAGTGCATTCGGCGTCACACGGGTCCGTGCAAGGCCTCTCATCGAACGGGAGGCGAGTGTTCGCGCTCCCGTCGTGTAGCCGTGCTTGACTCGGCTGAGAACGGCGCTTTCCCTCATGTGCTGACCCATCGCATTCCTGCTATGGGGTGACTATAGCAGTCTTGCGATGAAGCCCTGGACTCGGTCTCGATAAAGGAGCGCCATCGTGATCAGCGCGAGCACGATCCCGGCCAGCACGTCCAGCCAGAAGTGGTTGCCGGTCGCCATGACGGCGAACCAGACCCACGCCGGCCAGAGGAGCCAGAGCACCTTGAAGACGGGTCTGCGCACGACCGACGCAAGGACTACACCGACGATGAGCGCGTCTGCAGCATGGAGGCTCGGCATCGCCGCGTAGGGATTCGACGCGAGCTCGACGAGACCGCTGCCGTGGTTGAGGCCACCGAATTGGCCGAGCGTGTCCGAGAAGCCGATCGACGTGAAGAAGCGCGGCGGCGCAGTCGGGATGAAGACGTAGCCGATCAGTCCGAGCACGTTCGCGAGCAGGATCGTGTTGCGGAAGCGCGTGAAGGCCTCGTTGTGGCGGAAGTACACCCAGAGGAGCGCCAGCCCGATCACGGTGAACTCCGAGTTCCAGTAGGTCCACGAGACGAGCGTCTCGAGCACGCGTGACGACTGGGTCCAGCCCTGCAGCGTCAGCTCCCCGAGGCCGGTGAGGCTTTGCTCGATGTTGATGACACGCCAGCCGTTCGCGAATGCGCGGGTCGGGTCGCGATCCGCCACGCCGCGTGCGACCTGATAGGCCGCCAGGAAGCCGAACCAGATCAGGAGCTGGTAGCCGAAATCGGCGTAACCACGCGGGAACAAGCGCCTTCCGGCTGCAATGGCGGCAGTCATGACCTGATAATTCTAAACGTCGGCCAGGAGGGGATAAATCCCTCCTTTGGCAGGCTCAGCCGCCAATTTGCGACATCGAGCGCGAGGCGCGCACGAAGCCTGGGTCGTTGATTCGGTGTTTCAGCTCCTTGTGCTGCACGGCGAATCGCAGCAGCTGGGTCAATTCGGCGTCGCTCGCGCCTGCCCGGAGCGGCTTCTTCAGATCCCACTCTCTTCGTGAGAAAAGGCACGTGCGGAGCTGACCGTCCGCCGTGAGCCGGATTCGGTCGCAGCTGGAGCAGAACGGCTCCGAGACGGGATTGACGAAGCCGAGCTCGCCCGCGCCGTCGGCAAATCGGAAACGGCGCGCTGTCGACGACGCCTTCGCCGGCAGCTCGACGAGGGGCCCGTGCTCGGACTCGATGATCGCCCTGATCTCCGCACCCGTCAGGACATCGTCCTCGCGCCAGGCCTCGTCGGCGTCGAGCGGCATGAACTCGATGAAGCGCACGACGTACGGCTTCCGCCGTGCGAGCTCCGCCAGCGCGGGAACCTCTGTCTCCGTGAAGCCTTTCACGGCGACGCAGTTGACCTTGATCGGGCGCAGCTCCGGGTAGCGCTCGGCTTCCTCGAGCCCGCGCAGGACCGCGTCGAGCGCGTCGCGGCGCGTGATCTCCGCGAAACGGACGTGATTGAGCGAGTCGAGCGATACGTTCAGGCGCTGCAATCCGGCTTCCACGAGCGGGCCTGCGAATCGGTCGAGAAGCACGCCGTTCGTCGTGAGCGACAGGTCGCGGACGCCCTCGATTGCCGAGAGCATCCCGACGAGCGTCGGCAGCTCACGCCGGATGAGCGGCTCGCCGCCGGTGAGCCGAACCTCGTCGACGCCCAGTCGCGCGAGCACACCGACGAGCCGCGCGATCTCCTCGAAGCTCAGGATCTCGTCGCGGCCGAGCCAGTCCAGCCCTTCGGCCGGCATGCAGTAGGTGCAGCGGAAGTTGCACTTGTCGGTGACCGAGATGCGGACCGACTTGATCTCCCGGCCCCACGCGTCGACGAGCGGTTCCATGAACCGAGCTTAGCCCAAGGGTTTGGCGGAGAATCGCCGGGTGCCGGCTGTCCTCGCCCTGGTCCTCATCACCGCTGTTTGGGGCGTGACGTTTGTCCAGGTCAAGGACGCCGTCGCGCTCTATCCGCTGTTCGCCTTCCTGGCGGTGCGCTTCTGGATCGCGACGCTGACGCTGGCCGTTCCCGGGCTCCCGCGCGTGCGGAGCCTCGGGCGGCCAGGGTTCGTCGGCGGGGCGTTCCTGGGTCTGCTGCTGGCCGCCGGGTACACGCTGCAGACGGCCGGGCTCGAGCGGACGACCGTGTCGAGCACGGGCTTCATCACCGGGATGTACGTCGTCCTGACGCCGCTGATCGCTCTCGTCCTCGTCAGATCGCGCATCGGCCTGTCGGTGTGGGGAGGAGTTGCGCTGTCGACGATCGGGCTCGCGATGCTCTCGGGCATTCATGCCGGCTCGGTGACCGGCGATCTCCTGGTGCTGGCCGCCGCCGCCGTGTACTCGCTGCAGATCGTCCTGATGGAGCGTTACGCGCCGCGCCACGACGCAGTCGCCTTCACTTTCGTCGAGATGCTCGCGGCCGGGGTCGCGCTCGGCGTCGTTGCTGCGGCGCTCGGTGATCTCCACGCTGCCGCACGGTTGGACGGTCTGGGGCGCGCTGCTCGTCACCGGCGTCTTCGCGAGCGCGCTCGCCTTTCTCGTGCAGACCTGGGCCCAGCGGCGAACGTCGGCGACCCGTACCGCTCTGGCTTTCACGATGGAGCCGGTCTGGACCGCGTTCTTCGGCTACACCCTCGCCGGCGACCGGCTCGGGTTGCTGGGGTGGGGAGGCTGCGCCGTGATCATGGCCGGCATCGTCCTGGCCGAGCCCGCCGCGGCCGGAGCATTGGTGCGTAACCTGAGACGGCCAAGAACTTGATAAGATGCGACTTAGATTTTCTCAGTAGACCCACAAGGAAAGGCGAAACCAGGTATGGCTAAGACAATCGGCATCGATCTCGGGACCACCAACAGCGCGATGGCCGTCCTCGAGGGCGGCGAGCCAGTGGTCATTCCGAACGCGGAAGGCGGGCGCACCACACCCTCCGTCGTCGCGTTCACGAAGGACGGTCAGCGGCTCGTCGGGGCGCCCGCGCGGCGCCAACAGGTGACGAACCCCGAGAACACGGTGTTCTCGATCAAGCGGTTCATGGGCCGCAAGTGGGACGAGGTCTCGGAGGAGATGACGATCGTCCCCTACGAAGTCGTGCAGGGCCCGAACGGCGACGCCCGCGTGCGGGCAGGTGGCAAGGAGTACGCGCCGCCGGAGATCAGCGCGATGATTCTCCAGAAGCTGAAGGCCGACGCCGAGGCCTATCTCGGTGAGCCGGTGAGCGACGCTGTCGTCACCGTCCCGGCGTACTTCAACAACGCACAGCGCGAGGCGACGAAGGACGCCGGCAAGATCGCCGGGCTCAACGTCGTTCGCATCATCAACGAGCCGACCGCGGCTGCACTTGCGTACGGCCTCGACAAGGAAGGCTCCGACCAGACGATCCTCGTCTTCGACCTCGGCGGCGGCACGTTCGACGTGTCGATCCTCGAGCTCGGCGAGGGTGTCTTCGAGGTGAAGTCCACGAACGGCGACAACCACCTCGGCGGCGACAACTTCGACAAGGCGATCGTCGACTGGATGGTCGCGGAGTTCAAGAAGGACCAGGGCATCGACCTTGCGGCCGATCGCATGGCGTTGCAGCGTCTCTACGAGGCGGCCGAGAAGGCGAAGATCGAGCTGTCGTCGACGATGACGACGCAGATCAACCTTCCGTTCGTCACCGCGACGCAGGACGGGCCGAAGCATCTCGACCTTGCGCTCACGCGTGCAAAGCTCGAGGAGATCACCGGTGACCTGCTCGAGCGGACCGTCGGTCCGACGCGGCAGGCGATCGAGGATGCCGGCATCGACAAGTCGAAGATCGACCATGTCGTGCTGGTCGGCGGCATGACCCGTATGCCTGCAGTGCAGGCGAAGGTCAAGGAGTTGATCGGCAAGGACCCGCACAAGGGCGTGAACCCGGACGAGGTCGTCGCCGTCGGCGCCGCGATCCAGGGCGGCGTGCTCAGGGGCGAGGTCAAGGACATCCTGCTTCTGGACGTGACGCCGCTCTCGCTCGGCATCGAGACGAAGGGTGGTGTGTTCACGCGGCTCATCGAGCGGAACACGACGATCCCGACGAAGAAGTCGGAGACGTTCACCACCGCGGAGGACAACCAGCCGTCGGTGGAGGTGCATGTCCTGCAGGGCGAGTCCGAGATGGTCGCGTTCAACAAGACGCTCGGCAAGTTCCAGCTCGTCGGCATCCCGCCGGCGCCGCGGGGCATGCCGCAGGTCGACGTCTCGTTCGACATCGACGCGAACGGGATCATCAACGTGTCGGCGAAGGACCTCGGCACCGGAAACCAGCAGCAGATCCGGATCGAGGGCGGCTCGGGCCTCAAGGAGGACGAGGTGCAGCAGATGATTCGCGACGCGGAGGCGCACGCCGACGAGGCACGCCGCCTGCGTGAGGTCGCGGACACGAAGAACCACGCAGAGCAGCTCGCCTACCAGACCGAGCGTTCGCTGAAGGATCACCGCTCGGCGCTCGATGAGTCCGACGCGGCGACGATCGAGGGCCGGGTCATGGAGCTGAAGCAGGCGCTCGAAGGCGATGACGTGGGCGAGATCCGCGCCAAGACCGAGGCGCTGCAGGAGGCTTCCCACAAGCTCGCCGAGGCTGTCTACGCATCGGCGCAGCAGCAGACCACGTCCACGACGTCGGCGACCGGCAACGGTGGCGGCTCCGACGACGAGGTCGTCGAAGAGGGCGACTACGAAGTCATCGATGAAGAGCAGGAGGCGGCGAAGCCTTGAGCGACGCTTCGAAGCGCGAGAGCCAAGCGCCGGCGCAGCCGCCTGTCCGCGACAGCGGACCAGTGGAGGGGGTTCGGGGGAACCGGGAGGTTCCCCCGACTCCGGCCGAGACGCCCGAGGAGCGCGTGGACGTCGAGGCTCTCCAGGCTGAACGCGATGCGCTTCTCGATCGGCTCCAGCGGCTCGCCGCGGAGTTCGACAACTTCCGCAAGCGCAATGCGCGCGAGCAGGCGGCGTTTGCGGAGCGCGCCAACGAGCGGCTCGTCAAGGAGCTGATCCCGATCCTCGACGATCTCGGGCGTGCGCTCGAGGCCGCCGCGGATCACGAGGAGGCGAAGCTCGAGGACGGAGTCCGGCTCGTGCACCGCGCGCTCGACGATCTGCTGGCCAAGGAAGGTCTTGCGGAGATCGAGACCGAGGGACGGTTCGACCCGCACGTCCACGAGGCGCTCCTGTCACAGCCTTCCGAACAGGAGGAAGGCTCGGTGATCGAGGTCGTGCAGAAGGGCTACAAGCTCGGTGACAAGGTGCTGCGGCCGGCGCGCGTCGTCGTCGCGGCTCCGCTGGAGGACTGAGTTGGCGACGCTGTACGACACGCTCGGCGTCAAGAAGGGCGCGTCTGCGGAGGAGGTCAAGAAGGCCTACCGAAAGCTCGCCGCGCAGCACCACCCCGACAAGAATCCCGGCGACGCTGCTGCGGAGGAGAAGTTCAAGGAAGTCCAGAACGCCTACGACACGCTCTCCGATCCGGAGAAGCGGAAGCAGTACGACAGGTTCGGCTCCACGAACGGTCGTCGCGGGCCGGGCTTCGATCCCGGTGACGTCAACTTCGGCGGCGGCGGCGGCAACTTCACGATCAACGACCTCGGCGACCTCGGCGATCTGTTCGGCGGGATCTTCAACCGTGGGCAGGCGGGTCGTGCTCGGCCGCAGCCGGAGCGCGGCGCCGACATCGAGGTTCCGGTCAGGCTGTCGTTCGAGGACTCGCTTCGCGGTCTCGAGACGAAGATTCCCGTCGAGGTGACGACGGCCTGTCGTGAGTGCGGCGGCTCCGGCGCCGAGCCGGGGACGTCCCCGGTCATCTGTCCGGAGTGCCATGGCCGCGGCGTCATCTCGGAGAGCCAGGGGCTCTTCGCGCTGTCGCAGCCGTGTCCGCGCTGCCGCGGAAACGGCACGGTCATCGAGAAGCCGTGCAAGAAGTGCAAGGGCTCGGGTCGCGAGCGGCGGACGAAGCGCTACACCGTGAAGATCCCCGCCGGGGTCAAGGACGGCACGCGGATCCGGCTCAAGGGCAAGGGCGAGCTCGGGGAAGCCGGAGGCGCGGCGGGCGACCTGTACGTCGTCACGCGCGTCGAGCCGTCGAAGAGGTTCGAGCGGCGCGGCGCCGATCTCCTGATCGAAGTGCCGGTGACCTATACGGAGGCGGCGCTCGGCGCAACTGTCGAGGTGCCGACGCCGTACGGCGAGCGCGTGTCGCTGAAGGTTCCCGCAGGAACGCAGGACGGCCGGTTGCTGCGGATCCGCGGCCACGGTGCACCGAAGCTCGGCGGAAGCGGCAAGGGCGACCTCATCGCGCGGCTCCGCGTGAGCGTGCCGAAGAAGCTGTCGAAGAAGGAGCGCGAGGCGCTCGAGGAATTGCAGAAGCTGGCGCACGACGATCCGCGGGAGGCGTTGTTCTCGTGAAGCTCGCGGCTCTCATCATGGTCGGCGTCGGCACCACCGTCGTGCTGGTGACCTTCGTGATCATGCGGCGCAAGCTCGAGGAGTTGCGGCGGGTCAAGGAGGAGCAGGAGTGATGGACGATCGCGTCGACGGGAAGGTCGCGCTTGTGACGGGTGCCAGCCGCGGCGTCGGCAAAGGCGTCGCCCTGGCCCTGGGTGAGGCTGGAGCGATCGTGTACATCACCGGTCGCACGGTCTCGGGCGAACAGCCGACCACGCCTCTCGAGGGGACGCTTGACGCGACGGCCGCTGAGGTGCGTGCGCACGGCGGCGAGTGCGTGGCGATCCGGTGCGACCATCGCGACGACGATGCCGTGCGGAATGTCCTGTCCCGCATCCAGTCCGAGCGTGGGCGGCTCGATGTCCTCGTGAACAACGCGTGGGGTGGCTACGAGCCCTTGCACGCCGGGCGGTTCGACGAGTTCCAGGCGCCTTTTTGGGAGCAGCCGCTCGAATTCTGGGACGGCATGTTCGCCGCCGGAGTCCGCACTCACTATGTGTCGGCTTCGTTCGCAGCTCCGCTCATGCTCGAACACGGCGGATTGATCGTGAACATCTCGTCCTTCGCGGGCGTGAACAGCAAAGAGAACGTTGCGCTCGGAACTGCCAAGGCGGCCACGGATCGTCTCAGTCTGCTCATGTCCGAGCAGCTTCGAGCGCACGGCGTCGCGGTCGTCTCCTTGTATCCCGGCCTCGTTCGAACCGAAGGAATCTTGAAGTGGAAGGACTACATCGACCTGAGCAACTCGGAGTCGCCGCTGTTCGTAGGTAGAGCCGTCGCCGCTCTCGCGGCCGATCCCAGGTTGATGGATCGAACGGGCGAGACACTGGTGGCCGCCGAGTTGGCGGCGGAGTATGGATTCGCGGATGAGGACGGCAGCGTCCCGGACTCTCTTCGGCCCGAACTCGGGGTGGGCGTGTGATGGACGACCGGCCGCGCTACATGATCTCCGTCGCGGCCGACATTGTCGGCATGCATCCGCAGACGCTGCGCATCTACGAGAACAAGGGTCTGATCCGCCCGAAGCGCACGGCCGGCAACACGCGTTTGTACTCGGAAGCAGACATCCAGCGGCTGCAGCTGATCCAGCAGCTGATGAACGACCTCGGGCTCAACCTCGCAGGCGTCGAGCAGGTGTTGCAGCTGCAGGACGAGGTGGAGCGGATGGAGCGCCGGCTGGACCGCATGCAGCGCGAGATGCGCGCGGCGATCGACGAGGTTCACCGTCAGTACCGCCGTGACCTCGTGCCGTGGAAGCCACCCATCGACCTCCTTCCGACGCGTCCCTGATGGCAACTCCACAGGTGACATGGACTTCAACAGGCTGACACTCAAGAGCCAGGAGGCCGTCGCGGCGGCGCAGGAGCTTGCGCGCCGGATGGGCAACCCCGAGCTCTACCCCGAGCACCTGCTGCTCGCGCTCCTCGACCAGGAGTTGCCGCAGCAGCTCGTGCCGGACGCGGCCGAGCTCCGCTTGCAGGCCGAAGCAGCGCTCAGCGCAAAGCCGTCGGTCCAGGGGATGCAACAGCAGCCGAACGTCTCGGCCGCGTTCTCGCGCGTCCTCGACGAGGCAGCCGACGAAGCGAAGCGAATGGAGGACGACTACGTCTCGACCGAGCACCTGCTGCTCGCGCTGGACGTCGTGCCGCGAGATCAGCTCGAGGCAAAGATCAAGGCGGTGCGCGGAGGCCAGCGCGTCACCTCGCAGGATCCTGAAGAGACCTACCAGGCGCTCGAGAAGTTCGGCCGCGACCTCACCGCCGCGGCCGAGGAGGGCAAGCTCGACCCGGTGATCGGGCGAGACGAGGAAGTCCGCCGGGTGATCCAGGTGCTGTCGCGCCGCACGAAGAACAATCCCGTCCTGATCGGCGACCCTGGAGTCGGCAAGACGGCGATCGTCGAAGGACTGGCGCAGCGCATCGTCGCCGGCGACGTCCCAGAAGGCCTCAAGGGCAAGCGTGTCTGGGCGCTCGACATCGGCGCACTCCTCGCCGGCTCGAAGTACCGCGGCGAGTTCGAGGAGCGGCTGAAGGCCGTGCTGAACGAGATCCAGTCCGCGGAGGGCCGGATCATCCTCTTCATCGACGAACTGCACACGATCGTCGGTGCGGGTGCCGCCGAAGGCGCCGTCAGCGCGGGCAACCTCCTCAAGCCGATGCTCGCGCGCGGCGAGCTGCGCGCCGTCGGAGCAACCACGCTCGACGAGTACCGCAAGCAGATCGAGAAGGACGCCGCGCTCGAACGCCGCTTCCAGCCAATCTTCGTGGGCGAGCCGTCGGTCACCGACACGATCGCGATCCTGCGCGGCCTGAAGGAGCGCTACGAAGCGCATCACGGCGTGCGCATCCGAGATGCTGCGCTCGTCGCGGCCGCGGTCCTCTCCGACCGCTACATCACCGACCGGTTCCTCCCGGACAAGGCGATCGACCTTGTCGACGAAGCCGCGTCACGCCTGCGGATGGAGATCGACTCGAGCCCGATCGAGCTCGACGAAGCGGATCGCCGCGTACGCCAGCTCGAGATCGAGCTCGCCGCGATGCAGAAGGAGTCGAAGGACGTGCGTGAGCCGGTCGAGCGGGAGCTCGCCGAGGCAAAGGAGCGCCACGCCGGCCTGGCCGCACGCTGGTCACAGGAGAAGGAGGCGCTCGACCGCGTCAAGGACGTCACCCAGCGAATCGACGCGCTGCGCATGGAGTACGAGCGCGCGGAGCGGGGCGGCGACTTCAACCGCGCCGCAGAGATTCGCCACGGCGAGCTGCCGGGGTTGGAACGCGAGCTCGCCGAACGCGACGGCGCTCAGCCCGAGAACACGATGGTCAAGGAAGAGGTGGACGAGGACGACGTCGCGATGGTGGTCGCACGGTGGACGGGAATCCCGGTCGACCGTCTGCTCGAGGGCGAGACGGAAAAGCTGATCCACATGGAGGAGCGATTGCACCAGCGCGTCGTCGGCCAGGACGAAGCCGTCGAGGCCATCGCCAACGCTCTTCGCCGTTCACGTACGGGCCTGCAGGACCCGAACAGGCCGATCGGCTCGTTCGTGTTCCTCGGCCCGACGGGTGTCGGCAAGACCGAGCTTGCCCGCGCGCTTGCGGAGTTCATGTTCGACGACGAGCGGGCCATCGTTCGGCTCGACATGTCGGAGTACCAGGAACGGCACACCGTCGCACGGCTGATCGGCGCGCCGCCCGGCTACGTGGGCTACGAGGAAGGCGGTCAGCTCACCGAAGCCGTGCGCAGGCGGCCGTACTCAGTGATCCTCCTCGACGAGATCGAAAAGGCACACAACGAGGTCTTCGACGTGCTCCTTCAGATTCTCGACGACGGCCGTCTCACCGACGGCCAGGGCCGCACCGTCGACTTCCGCAACACCGTTCTGATCATGACCTCGAACCTGCGCTCGCTGGAGCAGATGCGCGAAGTCTTCCGGCCCGAGTTCCTGAACAGGATCGACGAGATCGTGGAGTTCAAGCCGCTGACGAAGGATCAACTCGGGGAGATAGTCGAGCTGCAGCTGGAACGTCTCCGCGTCAGGCTCGCGGAGCGCGGCCTCGAACTCGAGCTCACCGACGAAGCGAAGCACGTCCTGGCCGAAGCCGGTTGGGATCCGACCTACGGGGCCCGGCCGCTCAAGCGTGCGATCCAGCGCATGATCGAGAACCCGCTGGCGCTGCGATTGCTCGAAGGCGACTTCGGCGAAGGCGACGCCGTCCGGGTAGACGCGAAGGACGGTCAACTGTTCTTCGAGCGCGCACCCGCGCGCGAGCCGGCCGCCGCCTAGCGTGCCGGAGGACTACTTCGGCGAAGAAGTCGCCGCTCACTACGACGCCTCCGAGGAGCAAGACCCGATGTTCTCGCCGGAGGCGATCAACCCCGTCGTCGACTTCCTCGTCGAGCTTGCGGGCGACGGGCTCGCACTCGAGCTCGGTATCGGCACAGGTCGGATCGCACTGCCGCTTGCGGAACGCGGCGTCCCTGTGCACGGCATCGATCTTTCGGAGGCCATGGTCGCTCGTCTGCGCGCCAAGCCGGGGGCGGAGAAGATAGACGTGACGATGGGCGACTTCGCGGTGACGAGGGTGGACGGCACCTTCACGGTCGCGTACGTCGTCTACAACACGATCCAGAACCTCACGACGCAAGACGCCCAGGTCGCGTGCTTCCAGAACGTCGCCGCGCACCTGGAGCCGGGAGGCTGCTTCGTGATCGAGGTCGGGCTGCCAGACCTGCAGCGCCTGCCGTTCGGTGAGACGATCCGTCCGTTCCACATAAGCGACTCGCGCCTCGGGTTCGACACCTTCGACGTCGCGAATCAGGGCCTCGTCTCGCACCATTACACGCGCGACGCCGACGGGAGATTCAAGTATTCGTCGGGGCCTTTCCGCTACGTCTGGCCGTCGGAGCTGGACCTGATGGCGCGGATCGCGGGCATGACGCCGCGCGAGCGCTGGAGCGGTTGGAAACGTGAGCCGTTCACGAGCGTGAGCGAGAAGCTCGTCGGCGTCTGGGAAAAGCCCGCGAGCTAGAGGTCGCCGGGGTCGTCGAAGAAGTCGGCGCCCTCTTGCTCGGGCGGAGCGCCGTAGATGTACAGCACGAGCTCCTCGCTGCCCTCGTTTCGGACCTGGAGCGGGGTATTGGGCTGCACTGCGACGACGCTCTGCGGGCCGACGTCGACACGCTCGGGCGGATCGCCGAGCAGCATCGTCAGCGCTCCCGAGATCACGACGAACACCTCTTCCTGAGCCTTGTCCGCATGGCGCCGGCCGCGTGTTCCGACCGGGTACCGCCAGACGCGTCCACGGGACTGCTGGAGCCCTGCGGCGGTCGTGACGTCCGCCGCCAGGCGCGGCTCCTGGCCCTCTGCGCCGGGCGGGCGCTCCTCCCATTCGAACTTGGACGAGTCTGCGATCTGGTAGCCCACACCCGGATCATAAGAAAAGGGCCGCTCCCCACAGCGGCCCCCATCCACTAGCGACAACTTGCATCCTGACCGCGGATTGTTTGGTGATCGTGAGCGATCCCTGAGAAAATCGGGACGTGGGCCTCTACCACGACGGGAGCCGTGAGCTCCAGGACCGCTTCGACACCAGGCGACTAGCCGACCGGATCGAGGAGCGGATCGTGCACGACCAGATCGACGACGGCGACCGGGCGTTCATCGAGGCGCGCGACATGTTCTTCATCGCCACAACGGACGAGGACGGCCAGCCGCAATCTTCGTACAAGGGCGGCGAACCGGGATTCGTGCGTGTGCTCGACGAGACGACGATCGCCTTCCCGCTCTACGACGGTAACGGCATGTACCTGACTGCTGGCAATCTCATGACGACGAAGAAGGTCGGCTTGCTCTTCATCGACTTCGAGGGTCGAAAGCGCATGCGGCTGAACGGCATCGCGTCGGTCGCAGACGACGATCCGCTGCTCGCGGAGTTTCCCGAGGCGCAGCTGATCGTTCGGGTCGCTGCGACCGAGGTCTTCCCGAACTGCCCGCGCTACATCCACGAGTACAAGCTCATCAAGAGATCGCGGTTCGTGCCGAAGAGGGAGTGCGAGACGCCGGTACCGCAGTGGAAGCAGAGCGAGTGGGCACACGATGTCCTACCGGAGAACGATCCGGCCAACGATCCGTCGCGCGAGGTCATCCCGCGCGGGTGACGTTGGGCGTCGGGCGCGAGTCACCGGTGTCGTCGGTGGACGACACGGTGACCCAGGCGGTCTTGCCGCCGGGCTCTAGCCGAAGTGCGTGCGCATCGCGCGGATGAGCGCGCCCGCGTAGCGCATGCCTTCGGTGTCGGGCTCGCGGCCGAGGAAGCGCCAGCGGCGCTGCTCGTACCAGAGGCACGCACGGAGCTCCTCGAGCGTCCGCGGCACCTCGCCGGTCCGACGCCAGCGCGCGAAGGCGCCGCTTGCGGACTCGGTGCACGACTCCCGATCTCTCGGCGCGAACGTCACGGCGAACTTGGCGTAGTCGCTCCACTCGCCGTAGCCGGGCGGTAGATCGGTCTCCCGCAGCTCCCCTGTTTGGATCTGCAATGCGTACATCTCATTACCTCCGACGACGCAAAGGGCCGCTGCCGCGGCCCTTTGGGAAATGACTCGCCCCATCGGCCTGCGGCTGGCCTCAGGGGCGACTTGCTATTGGTGCTTTCACCTTGAGATGCCTCAAGTGGCCGGATCTTGCCGGGGCTTCGAAGAAATCCCCCTTCCGGGGTACGGGGGAGCGGGCCGCACCATCTGAAGACGCCGACGCCCGGCGATTCTTGCAGCCGTTCACCCATCCGGGTGACACGGCTACCGTGGCCTGGTGATCCTCGTCGTCGCGGCCACTGCGCGGGAGCTCGCCGGCGCCGGCACCGGTGTGGTGACGCTCGCGTGCGGCATCGGCCCGGTCGAGGCTACGGCAGCGACGGTGACCGCGCTGACCACGCAGCGGCCGGATGCGCTTCTCCACGTCGGAATCGCCGGGGCTCGCGGCATTCCGGTCCCTCAGCTCGTGATCGGCTCCGAGGCCGTGTACGAGGATGCGCTCGCAGGCGGCCTCGTGCCGGACCGGGTTCGACCCGACCCTCGTCTCGTCGATGCCGCGCAGCGCGCACTTCCGGGTGCGCGGGTGCTGCCGATCGGGACGAGCGCGCACGTCGGCGGGACGAGTGTCTGCCAGGTCGAGGCGATGGAAGGCTTCGCGGTCCTGAGTGCGGCGCAACGAGCCGGCGTGCCCGCCGTCGAGGTCCGAGCCGTGTCCAACGAGATCGACGAGCCCGATCGCGCGCGCTGGCGCTTCGACGATGCGCTCGCCGCGCTCGACGATGCATTGCCGAGGCTGCTGGTCGAGCTCGCCAGGTGAGCCGCGTCTGGCTCCGGGCGACGGCGCTCGCACTTGCCGCTGTCGCCGCGGTGGCTGGCCTGACGATCTACTACAGCTCCGACAAGGTTCCGCGTTGTCTCGTCTCGGGTGTCGACACCTGGCGGCCGCCGACGGACAGCGGAACGCATCGCTACGAGATCGTCCTCCTCAGCGGTTCCGCGTGTGTCTTCGACATGGCTCAGAAGCACCGCCTCGTCGGTGCGCTCTCTCTGGCGCAGGCGAAGTGGCTCGCGAAGGCCGCACCGCCAGCCTCTGACACGTTAAGAGTCGAGGACCGCGAGCACGGCGTCGCCTACGAGACGAAGCGCGGGCTGCTCGGCGTCCGTGTCCTCGACCTGCGCACGAAGCAACAGCTCTACGTCGCGCGCTTCAAGGGCTTCACCTGGAACCCGCGCTTCGGGCCCGACCCGCCGACTCACGGCCTCTCGCTCGCGCCGGACCGGCCCGAGCTCTGGGCGCTCGACGCGCCGAACAGTGTCGTGCACCTCTTCGACGTGAGCGGGCTCCCGGACCAGCCGCCACGCCGGATCGAGGACATTCGGCTCACGAAGCCCATCTCCGGTGACGAGAGCCCCTGTTCGCAGGCGTGCGGTCGCATCGGGTCGCTCCAGCACAGCGCAGACGGGCGGTTCGTCTACGTCGGGGATTCCGGTGACGTCATCGACACCACCAGCCGCGAGATCGTCGCCAACCTCGAAGCGCTGCACAACTCGCGGGTGGCTTTCGAGCTCGACTGGGTCGACGGCAAGCCGGTCTTTCCGCAGCACAGCTAGATTCGACCGCGTGCACCGCACCCAGTTACCGCCGCCGCTCCCGCCGGAGACCCGCACCGTCGGGCAGCTCGTCGCGGAATCGCTGAAGCTCTACGCGGCACGCTTCTGGCCCTCGCTCGCGCTCGGCATCGGTCCTGCTGTCGTCGGCGTCGCGGACGCGGAGCTCGAGGGCGCCGCGCGATTCGCGGTCGTCCTCGTCGCCGGACCGTTGCTGCTGGCAGGCTCCTACGCCGGTGCCGTCGCACTCGTCCGCCCGATCGGCCGCGGCAGGACTGTGCCCGTCGCGCTGGCCGTGGGCTTCGTCGCGTTCCTGCCACTCTGCCTGTCGCGGCTCTGGATCTTTCCCGGGATCTACCTGCTGGCGCTCGGCTGGCTCGCGTTCGTCGGGCTCGGTGTCCCTGCCGCCCTCGTCGAGCGTCGCGGCTTCGCGGATTCGATCAGGCGCGGCATCGAGCTCGCGCGTGCCGACTACGTTCACGCGCTCGGCTCGCTTGCGACGCTTGCGATCACGATCTTCCTCACCGGTCTCGTCCTCTTCTTCTCGTTGCGCGAGCTGAGCGACCAGGCGATCCGTGTCGCGGGCCTGCTCGCGCTCGTCGTGCTCGCTCCGATCTTCGTGCTCGGAGCCGCGGTGCTCTACGTCGACCAGGAAGCCCGAGTAGAGTCGAGCTCCCGACCGAGGAGGAAGCGCGATGCCGACCTACATTCTGCTTTCGAGTCTGACGGCGCAGGGCGTCCAGACCCTGAAGTCGAACCCTGACCGTCTACGAGAGGTCAACAAGGACGTCGAGGAGCTCGGCGCCAAGGTGCTCCATCAATGGGCGACGCTCGGGGACTACGACTTCGTGAACATCGTCGAGGCACCGGACGCGGCGACGATCGCGCGCGTGTCCGTCTCACTCGGTGCGCGCGGAAGCACGAAGATCCGCACGCTCACGGCGCTGACGATCGACGAGTTCTTGCAGGCGCTCGGCTAGTCCGCGCGCTCGCGGAGAACCGAGATCCCCCACGCGCGTCCGGAGTCGAAGAGCTCGTCCGGGTCGATCTCGTCCGCCCAGCCGAGGAAATGCTTCTCGGGATTGTCCTCGGTCGACCCGTACACGGCGCGGCGGTCCGGCGCGTGCGGTGCAGGCTCGATCGGCTCGCCGCGCTCTAGCGCGTCCAGTCGGGCCTGCGCTTCTTCCGCAACGGGTCCCTCTTCGTAACCGCGCGGCATGAGCGTAAGTGTACGCTCGGCGCCGTGCCCGCCGCGCTCGCCGTCAGCGGTCTCGTGAAGCGCTACGGCGCTGTCGACGCACTCGTCGGTGTCGACCTCGAAGTCCGCGAGAGCGAGCTCGTCGGACTGTTGGGCCCGAACGGCGCCGGCAAGTCGACGCTCGTGAAGATCGCTTGCGGTCTCGTTCGTCCAACAGCGGGACGCGCGGAGGTTTGCGGCGCGCGCGCAGGCTCGCGCGAGGCGCGCGCGGCGATGGGCTACCTCGCGGAGCTGTTCCGCTTTCCCGGGTGGATGACGGCGGATGAGCTGCTCGAGCTGCACCAGCGTCTCGCCGGCTCGCGAGGTGGTGAGCGCGAGCGGGTCGAGTTGCTCGAGCTGGTCGGCTTGGAGGAGGCGCGCAGGCGCTCGGTCGAGGCGATGTCGAAGGGAATGCAGCAGCGGCTGGGGATCGCCCAGGCGCTCATCGGATCGCCGCGGCTGTTGCTGCTCGACGAGCCGACGAGCGCGCTCGACCCGGTGGGGAGGCGCACGGTGCGCACGCTCCTCGAGGAGCTGCAGCGGCGCGGCGTGTCCGTCCTCCTGAACTCGCACCTCCTGAGCGAGATCGAGCTCGTCTGCGACCGGGTCGTGATCCTGCTCGGCGGCAAGGTCGTGTCGGCGGGCACGCCTGCCGAGCTCTCGCGTCCCCGCGGCGTCGAGATCGAGACGAGCGAGGGGAAACGGACGTATCTGGAAGCAGGCCGCGAGGACGTCCCGAAGCTGATCGCCGAGCTCGTGCGCAACGGTCAGGACGTGTACGGAGCCCGCGTCTTGACCTCTACGCTCGAAGAGGTCTATGTGGAAGCCGTCGGCGGCGAGACGTCGTGACGGCCGTGTTGACGATCGCCGGGTACGGCCTGCGCGAGGCGCTGCGGCGCAAGGTGTTCGTCGTCGTCTGCGTGCTCTCGGTTGCGTTTCTCGTCCTGTACTGGCTCGGGGCGCGGTACGCGTTTCATCACATCGCGGGCGTCGTCCCTCCGGCGGGTGTCGATGCGCAGACGTTCGCCGGCGCGTTTCTGTTCGGGATGGCGATGTTCGGGACGCTCTTTCTCGGCGTCGTTCTCGCGATCTTCCTGACGCTCGGGACGGTGCGCGGGGATGCGGAGCGGAACCTGCTGCAGCCGCTCGTCGTCCGTCCGATCGGCCGGGCCACGCTGCTGGTCGCGCGGTTCCTCGGTGCGGCGGCCGTGTGTGTTCCGTACGTGCTGATCCTCTACTTCGCGGGGATGCTGCTGACCGGGCTCGAGGGCTCGTGGTGGCCGGACCGGATCGTGACGCCCGGGCTCGAGCTGGCCGCCGGCGTGCTGGTCGTGGCGGCGCTGTCCTTGCTCGGTTCGGTGTTTCTCAGTTCGATCGCGAACGGGATCGCCGTGTTCATGGTGTTCGGCGCCGGGCTCGTGGCCGGGTTGCTCGGAAATATCGGGCACGTGCTCAACTCGACCGGCCTCATCCATGCGGCGAAGATCGCCGCGTGGATCATCCCGTTCGAAGCGCTGTACCAGGACGCGCTACGGGGGATCACCGAGAAGACCTCGGGTTTGACGGGCTTCCTCCTTCGGCTCGGTCCGTTCGGAGGCGCGGAGCAGGGCGGAGTCGGACTGCGCCTCTGGGTGGTGGCGTATCTCGTGATCGTCGGCGCACTCGCGATCGCGGGCTTCGTGCGTCGCGATCTGTAGCGAGCGCTGTCCGAATTCCGAACGGGACCGCGGCGTGCCGTCCTCGAACGTATGCGACGCCGGGCCGTCAGCCGTGTCCGCGCCGGCGCCGTGTGGAAGAAGAGTCACACTCTCGGTACACGCGTCCCGGCCGGGGGCGACATGGCCGAGACCTGTCGCACCGGGACATGTCGGGGACAGTCCCCGACGTGGCTCCGGCGCACACGTACCGTTCGGACAGGGTCACGCTGACGCGGACGCGACTGCGACCTCGGCGGCCAGGCCGGCGTTTGCGACGACGAGCTCTCGGTTCGCGGCCAGGGTTCGGCCCTCGCTTCGCTCGTGCAGGAAGGAGAGCACGAACGGCGTTACCGCCTGACCCGTTACGCCTCGCCGCTCGGCTTTCGCCAGCGCTTCCTCGATCAGCGGCTCGACGTCGTCGAGGCTTCGGTCAGGTGGGCGCGTGAGCAACAGACCGCCGCCGCCGAGATCCCAATGAACGCGGGCCACTCGCGCAGCCTCGTCCGGGGACTCGACGCGTCCCGGAACCGCCGGGCCGCCGTGCGCCGTATAGAAGAGCGGCAACTCGTTCGTGCGGAACCCGAGCACCGGCACGCCCAGCGACTCGAGGAGCTCGAGCGTCGCCGGGACGTCGAGCAGCGACTTGATTCCAGCCGAGACGACGAGCGCCTGGGTGCGAGCCAGCTCGCCGAGATCCGCTGACACGTCCGGCGGATGCGGAAAGCCACGGTGCACGCCGCCGAGCCCGCCGGTTCCCATGAACCGGATGCCGGCAGCGCGGCACACCGCGAGCGTCCCGCCGACGGTCGTCGCGCCGATCGAACCCTGCACGACGCACGCAGCGAGATCGCGTGGCCCTACCTTGCGTGCGCCCGCGTCGAACCGTGTCAGCTCGTCCTCCGTGAGCCCGACCCGGATCTCCCCGTCGAGCACGCCGATCGTCGCGGGGACGGCGCCCGCCTCGTGCACGCGACGCTCCGACTCGAGACCGACGGCGACGCCTTCTCCTGCAGGAAAGCCGTGCGCGATCAGCGTCGTCTCGAGCGCGACGACCGCCGAAGCCTCGCGCACCTCCTCGGAGACCACGATCACGGCATCGCTCCGAGCTTGCCGACGCAGCGGGCGGCCGCCTCGACCGCGAGCTCGGGGCCGCCCACGAGAAAGCCCGCGGCCAGGGCATCCCCGGCGCCCGTCGCATCGACGACCTCGCCTTCAGCAGCAGGCAGCTCGACGCGCTCCTCGCCGAGCACGAGCACGCCACGCGCACCGCGCTTGACGACCGCTGTCGGCGCGAGTCCGTACGCGGCGCCGACGATCTCCCACTCGGCCTCGTTGGCGAACATCACGTCGGGAGCGAGACGCTCGAGCAGCTCCCGGAAACGAACGGCCCCGTACTCGCGGATTCGCGTCCAGGCGGAGAGGTCGACGCTCACCCGCGCGCCGCGCTCGCGCGCAAGCTCCGCCGCGCGAAGCGCAGCACCGTCGATCGGCGTCGAGAAGAGCGCATAGCCGGAGATGTGCAGACAGTCGCATGCGAACCACTCCGGGTCGAGCTCGTCTGCCGAAAGCTCCGGACCGGCGCCGCGATCCGAAGCCATCGTCCGCTCACCGTCGGTGCCGACGAGTGAGACCACGATGCCGCTGCGTCCCTGGACAGGTCCCGCCGGCTCGACGCCTCGCGCCCCGAGCTCCGCACCGACGAGCTTCCCCGCGAGATCGTCACCGCGTTTCGCAACGCAGCGGGCCTCCGCGCCGAGGGCAACCGCCCAGGCCGCCACGTTGGCCGCCTGCCCGCCAACACTCGTCTGCGTCGCCGCCAGGGCGTCCGCGCCTGCGGCGAGTGGCTCGTCCAGGCGGACGATCACATCGAGGAGCGCGTCTCCGAGTGTCGTGATCACACCTAAGATCGTCCCATGGACGGCGAGAACAGGGGCGGCCGTCTCGGCTCGTTCATCGTCGGAGGGCTGCTCGGGGCTTCGGCCACCCTCGCTGCCGCTCGCCGTAGGCGCCGGCGGGCCCAGCCCGATCGACCCGTTTTCCAGGGGCTCGAGGCCTTCGAGGGCGCACCCTGCTACCGCGAGATCGTCGAGAAGAAGCGCGAGCGGCTAGAGCCGTGACGCCGCGCGGAGCAAGGTCCGCAGATTGATGTCCGCGTCGCCGATCCCGAGGCGGACGCCCAATCGCATGACGTCTTCCGACACCTTGAGATAACGCGCGCGCGTCACGAGCGCCCGCCGCGAGCGGATGACCAGGAACGGTCCGTACACACGCCCTTCGAAGGCCGAGCCTGGAGCGGGGAGGACGAAGGGGATCGTCTCGCGCTCGACGAGATTCGTCGTGTCGCTCGCGTCCAGGACCCAGACGCCCCGGCCGAGCGGTTCGGGAATGTCCTTGAGCGTCGAGGCGAGCAGCGCCGGATCGGCGCGCGGCAGCACGTGACCGGAGAAGGAGCGGTCCTGCTCCCACGCCCGCAGGTAGACGGGCTCGTAGCCGAGCAGGACGTCACTCGACCGGTTGCCCGCGGCAAGCCATGCGCCGGCAGCGGTGCGTGACTGCGCCTCGCTCGCCGGATCGCCGTCGAAGAGTTGCGGTGTTTTCTCGTGTGCCCAGCGCACCTCTCCCACGACGAGAGTCAGGACGGCGACGAGCGCAAGTGCGCCGGTCAGCGGCGGACGAAGGCGCGCGAGCTCGACAAGCGGGACCGCGAGCAAGATGCTGAAGAACGGCAACGCGAAGATGAGATGGCGCGCTTCGGGCGACGCTGTCGAGTTGAGCGTCGCGAGCATGAACGCGAGCGCAGGTATCGCAATGACGGACGCAATGAGAACGACGACCTCGCGGCGCCGTCGCCACAAGAGAACCGTGCCGACCAGCGCGAGGAGCAACACCGGGATCGACCAGGCGTGGTGTCCGGCGCCGAAGTCGCCGGACACCCACCAGAAGTAGTGCAGAACCGACGCGGGGGAGCCGAGCTGCGGCCCGCCTCCGCCGACCCCGACGTCGAACCTGTTCCGCAGGACGATGTCCGCCCACCAGAACGGAACGCCGACAACGCCCACGGCCGCGAGCGTCAAGGCCGCTTCGCGCACCCGGCGACGACGCACCAGGATGAACAGGCCCTGAGCCGCGACGACGAGCACGGCGTAGGGGTGGCTCGCGAGCATCGCGAGGACAGCGACTCCCCAGAGCGCGAACCGCCGCCGCCCGCCCGTGTCGAGCGCGGAGAGGAGAGCCAGAAACGAGAGCAGGCTCGTGAAGAGGAAGAGGCTGTACATCCGGCCGTAGATCCCGTGGAAGAGCAGTGCCCAGGTGCCGGACGCAAGCAGCGCCGCGACGACGCCGGTGGCCGGGTCGACAAGGCGCCGACCGAGCAGCGCGATCAACGGAACGCTTGCCACCGCGAACACGAGTGAGACCACCCGCAGTGCGGTCAGCCCTCCGCCCAGGTGCACGATCGCCCACGCGAAAGTGAAGTGGAGCGGTGCGCCGCCGCGCTCGAAGAGCACGGTCCGCAGCACGTGGCCGAGTGAACCGCGGCCGACGAAGAGCGCGAGGGCCTCGTCCTCGTGAGGTGGCCAGGCGCGGAGGAACCAGCCCAGCACGCCCGCGAGCGCAGCGGTCACAACCGCGGTTCCGGCCCAGAAGAGCGTCGTCGCGTGCACGCGCGTGCGGGAACGCGCGAGTGGCGAGCTATGACCGGCGAGCTCGATCAAGGGCTTTCTCTTTACGATGTCCAAGCCGATAACACTGCTAGCGTCCTAAATCTCGTGCCCACGTATGAATACAAGTGTCCGAACGGGCACGTCTTCGAGGTCTTCAAGCGGATCGCCGACCCGCAGCCGGACAAGTGTCCGGTGTGCGGGGCCTCCCCGGTCGAGACGGTCCTCTATCCCGTGCCCGTGCATTTCCGAGGCTCGGGCTTCTACTCGACCGACTACGGCCGCGGAGGAAGGAAGAAGGAGCAGCCGGCGAAGGAATCGGGCTCGTCCTCGGACTCGGATTCGGGCTCGGGGGACAAGAAGGAGACCTCGACGGAGAAGAAGGCCGCCGAGGCGGGTTAGCACTAACGGAACTGCCGGTTGCCGACCACGCAGCCGGGACCGTACTGTCCTGATCCCGGGGGTGGCGGCTGCGGCGCAGCGCGACCCATGACCATCTGAACCACGGAGCGGTTCTCCTCGCCGCCAACGATCACCGACGCACCGCCGATCGAGGTTGCCGTCCCGCCGAGCCGGCAGTGGAGGGCGTTCTTCTGGCCTGCCCTCTTGAGCACCCAGCCGAGCTGGACGAACTGCCACGCGCTCAGGTCAGTGGTGAGCGGCTGCAGGAGCGAGTCGCCGTTGAACGGAAGCTTGACGACCGTTCCGACGCCGAGCAGCTTGGCCATCACCGCACGCATCACCGCCTGCTGCCTCAGGCCGCGTGTGATGTCGCTGTCCGACGGGTTGAGCTGGTTCTCACGGATGCGCGAGTACACGAGCGCCCGCTGTCCATTCATGTGTTGCAGTCCCTTGTGGAAGCGGTAGCCGGGCCAGCGCGCACAGCGTGACGCCTTGTACGGGCAATCGAACTTGTTCGAAAGGATGGGCGCCGGCACGTTGACGTCGACACCGCCGATGTTGTCGATCAGGCTCTTGAAGCTGCGGAAGTCGACGATCATCACGTGGTTGATCTCGAGCCCGGTGAGGTCCTCGATCGTGCGGATGGTGAGGGCGGCGCCGCCGAGCGTGAACGTTGTGTTGATCCGGTCTTCACCATGGCCGGGGATCGGAACGCGCAGGTCGCGCGGGATCGACAGGTAGACCAGGCGGTGACGGCTCGGATCCGTGCGCAGGATCATGATCGAGTCGGAATGGTTCAGTCCGACGCGCTGATCGGTGTTCTCGTGGTCCCGGCCGAGCAGCAGCATCGTCGTCGGCTTCGAAAGCAGCAGCCCGTCCTGTTTCGCGAGCGCCGGCGTCACCGACGGGTCGAGTCGCGCGTTCGCCTTGTCGACTCCGCTCCTGAAGGACAGGTACCCGGCGATGCCCCAGACCGTGGCGACTACGAGGACGACGATCAGGCCGATGCCGATCCGCCGTTTCCAGCTCCAGCGCCGCCGGGGCCTGCGGATCTTCGGCTCTCGCGGCTCTCGGGCGCTGCGGTCCGGCCCCTTCTGCGGCCGGTCGAGCGGCACCTTGCCCTTCACGCGTCCGCCCCGGTAGACGCGGTAGGGCTTCTCTCCCGTCGCCATCGAGGAAGTAGGGTAGCCGCGCGCTTTGGACGGAATACGTGTCATCGGCGTCGATCTCGGCGGCACCAAGATCCTGGCTGGGGTCGTCGACGACCGGGGACAGGTCGAGCGACGCCGGGAGTATCCGACTCCGACCGCTTCGCAGGATGAGCTGCTCGCAGGGCTCGACGCCGCAATCGAGGAGCTCCTCACCGAGGACATTGCGGCCCTCGGCTTCGGGCTGCCGTCCCCGATCGACCAGAAGGCGGGCCGTGCGCTGCAGGCGGTCAACATCCCACTCGACGAGAGCGTGGATTTTCGCGGGAGGATGCGCGAGCGGTTCGGCCTGCCGGTTGGGATCGAGAACGATGCAAATGCGGCTGCGTACGCCGAGTTCAGGTTCGGCGCTGCCCGCGACGTCGAGACGATGGTGATGCTGACGCTCGGAACCGGCTGCGGCGGCGGCGCGGTCGTGGACGGGAAGCTCTTTCGCGGCTGGGCCGAGTTCGGCCACATGGTCATCGTCCACGACGGCATTCCGTGTCAGGGAACGTGCACGGGTCGTGGGCACCTCGAGCCCTACGTCACGGGTGTCGCCGCGACGAAGCTTGCTCAGGCGGAATTCGGCCCTGCAGTCGACGCGCACCGGCTCGTGCGCCTTGCGAACGAAGGTGAGCGGCGCGCGGTCGAGATCCTGGACGGGATCGGTCGGCATCTCGGGTCCGGAATCGGGACGCTCGTGAACATCTTCAATCCCGAGCTGGTCGTGATCGGCGGCGGGTTCGCGGCCGCCGGCGACTTCGTGCTCGAGCCGGCTCGTGAGGTCATGCGCCGCGAGGCCCTCGCTCATGCGGGCGACCGGATCCCGATTGTCCGGGCAGAGCTCGGGACCGCTGCCGGGCTGATCGGCGCCGGTCTCGTCGCCTTCGACGCGGTCGGGTAAGTGGCTCTCGCGGTCTGCGCGACGCCGATCGGAAACCTGGACGATGTCACTCTGCGCGTCCTCGAGGAGCTGCGCTCGGCTGACGTGATCCTCTGCGAGGACACGCGTCACACGCGCGTGTTGCTCGACCGGCATGGAATCTCCGGCAAGCTCGTGTCGTACCACGAGCACAACGAGGCGAAGCGTGCCGCAGAGGTGCTCTCGAGAATGGAAGCTGGGGAGCGGTTTGCGCTCGTGAGCGATGCCGGGATGCCGGCGATCAGCGATCCCGGTGCGCGACTTGTGGCTGCTGCGCTCGAGCGTGGCGTTCCGGTCACGGTCCTCCCGGGGCCGACCGCGGTCGACACTGCGCTCGTCGCGAGCGGCTTTCCGGCCGAGCGATATCAGTTCGTCGGCTTCCTGCCCCGCGGTGCGCGTGCGCTCGCGTCGATTTGGGAGGAGCTCGCGTCCTGGCCCTACCCGGTGGTGGCTTTCGAATCGGCACGGCGGCTACCGGCGACCTTGCGCTCGCTCGCCGACGCCGAGCCTGCGCGCGAGGTTGCCGTGTGCCGAGAGCTGACGAAGAAGTTCGAGGAGGTCGTCCGCGGGACGGCGGCCGAGCTGGCGGCACGCTTCGCGGAAGCGCCGAAGGGTGAGATCACGCTCGTGCTCGGGCCTGGGAGCCCGAGCGCGGACGTCGGTGCAGCGATCGAGGCGGTTGGTGAGCTCGTCTCCGCCGGGCTGCCGCGCAGGCAAGCGGCAGACGTTGTATCTCGTTTGACGGGCGCCTCGCGCAACGAGCTCTACCGCCGTACTTTGTAGCCAATATTGACAACAGAGATCGACCTTGCTATGGTCGCTTCGTTCTCAAAACTGGCAACAAGGAGGAAATCCGTGCGGCGTCTTGCTGTCTTGCTCGTGTGTGCGTGCGCGCTCCCGGTGTCGGCGGCGCGCGCATGGACCTGGCCGGTCGACGGACCAGTTCTGCGGCCTTTCTCGTTCGATCATGCGCATCCCTACGCGGGCGGTCAGCACCGCGGCGTCGATCTCGGCGCCCCCGGCGGTACCCAGGTGCTCGCTCCGACCGGGGGAATCGTCTCGTTCGCGGGAACCGTGCCGACGGGCGGGAAGACCGTTTCGATCGAGACGCCGCTCGGGTACACGGCCACACTCGTTCACCTCGGCTCGATTGGTGTGAAGCGCGGAGCGTCCGTCGGCGAAGGCTCGGTCGTCGGAACCGTCGGCCCGAGCGGCGTGCCGGAGCTCACCGAGCCGTATGTCTACTTCGGTCTACGCACCACGAGCGATCAGCAGGGGTATGTCGATCCGATGATCGTGTTGCCGTCGCGCACACGCGCCCCGCCGGCGACCGCGGCGGACGCTCCGGCCGTGGCGGCGGTCGTGGGCGCCGCCTCCACGGCTGAGGCCCCGGCTGCGGAGCCGGTCGTCGCTGCCACGACGGCGGTCACCGCCGACAACGTTCCTGCGGAGAGCGTGGTGGGCTCACCCGCTGCGTCGGCGCCGGTCGCCGCGCCTGTCAGTGCGCGCGTCGAGCCGTCGGCGGCTGGAGCTGTGGCGAAGATCCGGCCGACGTCGCACGCGCGTGTCGACGAGGAACCGGGCCACTCCGTCTCGCTCGGCGCAGCAGAGGTGACTCTTGCGCGTGTCCCGGTGCAAGTCACGCAGCGGGACGGCCTCAAGACAGCGCCGCGACACCGCCAACGCCCGTCGCGGGCCGAGAGCCACGACAGTCGGCCGGCGGCCGGCTCCTCGCACGGCCTCCAGCACGAGGCGGAGCAAGCGTCTCGGTTCGTCGCGGCAATGACGCAACCGGCGGCGTCGAAAGAAGGAGAGCATTCCTGGACCGTCGTTCTGGGCGCGCTGGTCCTGATCTTCGCCCTCGCGTGCGCCTGGCGACGGCGTTCGGCCCAAAAGGCGGCTCGTATCATGTCCCTCCCCGAGACGGAGACGCACGTTCATGTCGGAGAGCCCAGCGAAGAAGAAAGTCCTGGTGGCCCCAGCCTGGCCATACGCGTCCGGGCGGAGACATCTGGGACATGTGGTGGGGTTCGCAGTCCCGGCGGACATCTTCGCGCGGTACCACCGCTTGAAGGGCGACGACGTCCTGATGGTGAGTGGGACGGACGAGCACGGCACGCCGGTGATGGTTACGGCCGATCGCGAGGGCGTGTCGCCGCGTGAGATCGCAGAGCGTTACAACAAGCTGACGCGTGAGGACCTGCGGAACCTTGGCATCACCTACGACAACTTCACGCGCACCACCACGCAGAATCACGCCCGCGTCACGACCGACATGTTCCGCACCCTCTACGAGCACGGCTGCCTGATCGAGAAGACCACGCTCGGCGCGTTCTCGCCGTCGACGGGAAACACGCTTCCCGATCGCTACATCGAAGGAACGTGCCCGATCTGCGGCTTCACGGAAGCCCGCGGCGATCAGTGCGACAACTGCGGCAACCAGCTCGATCCGACCGACCTCATCGAGCCGCACTCGATCATCGACGGGTCGACGCCGGAATTCCGGGAGACGAAACATCTCTTTCTCGACCTGCCGGCGTTCGCGGATCGGCTTCGCCCGTGGATCGAGTCGAAGACCAGCTGGCGGCCGAACGTCCGGAACTTCTCCCTCTCGCTCGTCGACGACCTCAAGCCGCGCGCGATGACGCGTGACATCGACTGGGGCATTCCGGTGCCGGTGGAGGGCTACCCGCCGGAGACGAAACGCATCTACGTGTGGTTCGACGCGGTGATCGGTTACCTCTCGGCTGCCGTCGAGTGGGCCCAGAACAACGGGACACCCGAAGCATGGCGCGATTGGTGGCAGAACCCTGACGCGACGCACGCGTACTTCATGGGCAAGGACAACATCGTCTTCCACACGGTGATCTGGCCGAGCATGCTGCTCGGGTACGGGACCGGCGGAGAGCTCGGGGCCGGAAAGGGCGAGCTCCACCTTCCCGACGAGGTCGTCGCGAGCGAGTTCCTGACGATGGAGGGAAAGCAGCTCTCGACGAGTCGGTCAATCGCGATCTACGTCAGCGACGTGCTCGAGCGCTACGACCCGGATCCCGTTCGCTACTTCCTCACCGCCGCAGGGCCCGAGACGCAGGACAGCGACTTCTCGTGGGCGGAGTTCCTGCGGCGCAACAACGACGAGCTGCTCGCGAACTGGGGCAACCTCGTCAACCGCACGCTCACGAACGCGCAGCGCAACTTCGGAGAAGTGCCGCAACCCGGCGAGCTCACCGATGAGGACCGCGGGGCTCTCGCGACCGTCGAGGCCGGTTTTGCGACCGTAGGCAGGTCGATCGAAGAAGGGAAGTTCAAGCAGGCGCTCACCGAGGCGATGCGGCTCTCGAGCATCGGGAACCAGTACGTCGACCATCAAGCGCCGTGGGCCGTCATCAAGGAAGACCGCGAGCGCGCGGCGACGATCCTGTTCGTCGCGCTCCGCATCGTCGACTCGCTGAAGGCGATCTTCACACCGTTCCTGCCGTTCTCGAGTCAGAAGCTGCACGAGCTGCTCGGCTACGAGGGCTTCATCGCCGGTCCGCTCGAGTTCCGGGAGATCGAGGAGGAGGGAGAAGAACGGCACACCATCCTCACAGGCGACTACTCGGGCTGGATCGGCTGCTGGGAGCCGAGCGAGCTCCCGGCTGGGCAGAAACTGCGGGAGCCCGAGCCGCTCTTCCGAAAGCTCGAACCGAGCATCGTCGCCGACGAGCTGGCTCGTCTGACCGAGACATGATCGACACGCACGCGCATCTCGACGCGCTCGAGGATGCCGGAGCAGCAGTCGCGCGGGCGCGTGGCGTAGGGGTGACCAGGATCATCTCGATCGGCACCGATCCGGTCTCCTGGGCCAACACGCTGGATCTGATCGAGGCGCACGAGGACGTCTACGGCGTCGTTGGTCTTCATCCGCACGAAGCGACCCTCACCTTCGATCTCGCGGCTCTGCCGCGCCTCCTCGGCCACCCGAAGGTCGTCGGGCTGGGCGAGATCGGCCTCGACTACTACCGCGACTATGCGCCACGCGACGCGCAGGCGAAGGTGTTCATCTATCAGCTCGGCCTCGCGAAGGAGGCGCAGCTGCCCGTCGTGATCCACAACCGCGCGGCGGACGAGGACACGGTCTCCATCCTCAGGCAATGGTTCGACGGGACGGTCGTGCTGCACTGCTTCTCGTCGGTAGCGCTCCTCGACGAGGCGGTCGAGCAGGGCTGGTACGTCTCGTTCGCCGGCAACGTCACCTACAAGAACGCGGACGACTTGCGAGTGGCGGCGCGTGCCGTTCCGGCCGAGCGGCTCCTCGCGGAGACGGACTGCCCCTACCTCGCGCCGCAGCCGGTCCGAGGGAAGACGAACGAGCCGGCCTACGTCGTCCATACCGTCGCGGCTCTCGCCGACGCGCGCGGGGAAGACCCGGAAGCACTCGGCGCGCAGATCGATGCGAACGCGACCGAGGCGTTCGCCCTGCCATGAGCGTCCGGGCGAAGAAGAAGCTCGGCCAGCACTTCCTGGTCGACGAGAACATCCTCGGCGTGATCGGCCGCCTCGCCGAGCTCAACGGCGACGACGTCGTGCTCGAGGTCGGGCCCGGGCTCGGCATCCTGACCACGTATCTCGCAGACCGGGTCGCGCAGGTGTACGCGGTGGAGCTGGACACGTCGCTCGAGAAGGAGCTGACGCGACCGGCTGGCAGGACGCTCGAACGTCGAGCTTCGCTTTGGCGACGCGCTCAAGCTCGACCTCGCCGAGATCGCGCCCGGGGCGAGGAAGCTCGTCGCCAACCTGCCGTACAACATCGCCACGCCGCTCGTCGCCGAGAGCCTCGACCGTCTGCCGGAGATCGAGCTGTGGACGGTCATGGTCCAGCGCGAGGTTGCAGACCGTTTCTTCGCCGCGCCGTCGACAAAGGCCTACGGAGCGGTCTCGGTCCTGGTGCAACTGGTCGCGGAGCGGACGGGCTTTCACCCGGTGTCGCCTTCTGTTTTCCGTCCGCGCCCGAACGTCGATTCGGCGCTCGTGGCTTTCAGACGCACCGAGCTGCCGCCGGACTTCCGCAGTGTCAAGCGTGTGGTCGAAGGCTCGTTTGCGCACAGACGCAAGCGGCTCGCGAACTCGCTCGAGCTCGCGGGCGTCGCCGACCGTCAGCACGCGGAGGCGGCGGTCGAGCGGATCGGCCGAGACCGCAACGTTCGTGCGGAGGAGCTCACGCCGCCGGAGTTCCTTGCTCTCAGTGAGGCGCTGCGGTGATGCGCGCCGCCGCCGCGGCCAAGATCAACCTCGCGCTCGTGGTCGGGCCGCCACGCGACGACGGCAAGCACGAGCTCGTGACGATCTACCAGCGCGTTGCGCTCTCGGACCGGATCGCTGTGGAGCATTCTGCGGAGCTGCGCGTCACGGGGTTCGCCGGCGACACGCTCGTGCGACAGGCGCTCGGCCTCGTGGCCGACGGCGACGGGAGGAGCTTCGCGGCGCGGATCGAGAAGCGGATTCCCATCGCAGCCGGGCTCGGCGGCGGCAGCTCCGATGCAGCCACGGCCCTACGGCTCGCGAACGCTTTGCGCGCAGAGCCGCACAGCGGCGAACAGATCGAGGCGTTCGCGCGGGACCTCGGCGCCGACGTGCCGTACTTCCTGGCCGACGGGCCGCAGCTCGGCACGGGTGACGGCACCGAGCTGTCGCCGCTCGAGCTGCCTCAGGACTACTGGGTCGTCCTCGTCCTCCCGCGGAGCGCCGAGAAGACCTCGACGGGCGCGGTGTACTCGACCTTCGACACGCGAAGCGGCGCGGACGGCTACGACGAACGCCGCGCAGCCCTCCTGCACAGACTCGAGCAGGTCAGGCGTCCACGTGACCTCGCCGCGCTGCCGCCGAACGACCTCGCATCCTCACCGCTCACCGCGAAGCTCTTGGCTCTCGGTGCGTTCCGTGCCGACGTCACGGGCGCGGGTCCGGCCGTCTATGGGCTCTTCCTGCACGGCGAGCGTGCCCGCGCCGCGCAGCGGAAAATGTCCGCCGAGGGGCGCAGCTGGCTGACCGCACCAGCGTGGTACCGTTGATCGCATGGCGTACAGCCAGCCCATGATCGAGGCGGGCACGACGCGCACGGGCAGGTGGCTACGGGAGCGGCGCATCCGCCTCACTCTGTGGGTGGCGGTGATCGAAGGGGTACTCGTTGCGGTCACGGCCGATCTGACGAAGTGGACCGTCCTCGTCATCGCCGCGATCCTTCTGGCCTTCTACGTCGTCGCGGGCCGCAACCTGCGCTGGGATGTCGGGCGTCAGCTCTCGTGGATCGCCGCGGCGTCGCAGGCGCTCGCGATCCTCGTCGTCGTCCTCGCTTTCGTCCTCGGGTTCGTGGCGATCGTCGCGGTCGTAATCTTCGCGATCATCGCCCTCGTCTATCTCTTCTCGGACTACCGGCGTACTTAAGCTCTCCTAAACCGTGGGCCGTGGCCAAGTGGTAAGGCAGCGGGTTTTGGTCCCGTGATCCCAGGTTCGAATCCTGGCGGCCCAGCTCCAATGGCGAATAACTTCGCAGCTGTCGTGATGGCGGCGGGTCTCGGCACGCGGATGAAGTCCGCCACGCCGAAGCATCTGCACCCGCTGCTCGGGCGACGGCTCGTCGATTGGGTCGTGGCGGCGGTGCGCCCGCTCGGTCCCGACCCGCTCGTCGTCGTCCTCTCGCCTGAGGCGGCGGGAGCACTCGACGGAGTCGAGGTCGCTGTGCAAGAGCGTCCGCTCGGAACCGGCGACTCGCTCCGCAGCGCACGCGAAAGTGTCCGCGATGCGCGCACGCTGCTCGTCGTCTCCGGTGATCATCCACGCATCAGCCCTGGGCTCTTGCAGCAATTCCTCGAAGAGCACCGCTCGTCTGGCGCTCCGGCCAGCGTGCTCTCGTTCGAGCCTCCCGATCCGCGCGCCTACGGCCGGATCATCCGCGATGCCGGCGGCCATCTCCTGGCGATCGTCGAGGATGCCGACGCAGACGACGAGCAGCGGGCGATTCGAGAGGTCAACTCCTCCATCTACGTCTTCGAGACTGCGAAGCTATGGCCTGTTCTCGAACGGATCGAGCCGGCGAACGCTCAGGGCGAGCTGTACCTGACAGACGCCGTCCGCTTGCTCGTCGAAGGAGGGGAGGAGGTCGTCGTGTTCAAGGCTCCCGATGCTGATGAAGTGGAAGGAGTGAACACTCGTGCCGAGCTGGCCGACGCAGCATCTTTCCTACGCGCGCGCGTGAACAAAGAACTCATGCTGGCGGGTGTGACGATCGTGGATCCACAGACCACCTGGATCGATCCCGAAGTGGAGCTCGCCGCCGATTCGACCATTCACCCTTTCACGGTGCTTCGCGGGCGCACCCGAGTCGGCACCGGCGCCGAGGTCGGGCCGCACGTCGTGGCCGACGACGCGGACATCGGGCAAGACGCCAGGGTCGGTCCGTTCTGTTACCTCCGCCCGGGCACGAAGCTCGGTGCGGGCGCGAAGGCCGGCACCTTCGTCGAGATCAAGAACTCCGAGATTGGCGCCCGCGCCAAGATTCCTCACCTGTCGTACATCGGGGACGCCGAGGTGGGCGAGGGCGCTAACGTGGCCGCCGGGAATATCACGGCCAATTTCCCTCATCAGCCGGGTCGCCCCAAAGGAAAGACGAAGATCGGGCGGAACGTCAGGACCGGCATTCACAATGGCTTCGAGGCACCGGTGGAGGTCGGGGACGACGCTTGGATTGCGGGCGGCTCGTACATAACAGAAGATGTCCCTCCCGAATCGCTCGCTGGTTTCCCGCCGAAGCAGATCACGAAAGAGGGCTATCTCCGTGGAAAGCGCAACAACTGAGCTGACTCGCCTGCCTGGGCTGGAGGTCGCCGAGACCAAGGCCGAGGTGAAGCCGGAGCACTGGATCGAGCGTGGCCCGTCGAAGCGGCTCATGCTCTTCTCCGGGCGCTCGCATCCCGCACTCGCGCAGAAGATCGCGGAGAAGCTCGGGATCCAGGTCGGGGACGTCACGCTGCGCACGTTCGCCGACGGCAACACGTACTGCCGCTACGAGGAATCGATTCGCGGCTCCGATCTCTTCATCGTCCAGACGAGTTCGCCGCCCGTTGATCAGAACCTCATGGAGCTGATGATCATGATCGACGCCGCGAAGCTCGCGTCGGCGAAGCGGATCACCGCAGTGCTCCCTCTGTACCCCTACTCGCGCCAGGACAAGAAGTCCCGGCCGCGCGAGGGGATCACCGCGAAGCTCGTCGCGGAGATGATCCAGACGGCGGGCGCCGACCGCGTCCTCACGATGGACCTGCACGCGGGACAGATCCAGGGCTTCTTCGACGTCCCGGTAGACCACATGACTGCGCTCCCGATGCTCGCGCAATACGTGCGGGATCTCGGCTTGGCCGAAGACGTCGTCGCGGTCGCTCCAGACACCGGCCGTACGCGCCTTGCGAGCAAGTTTGCCGAGATGATCGGCGGAGACCTGGCCGTGCTCCAGAAGGACCGGCCTGCGCACAACGTCGCGCGCGTGACGAACGTCATCGGCGACATCGACGGGAAATGCGCGGTGATGACCGACGACATGGTCGATACCGCGGGCACGCTCGTCGCCGGAGCGGAATTCCTGAAGGAACGCGGCGCGAAGCGTGTCTTCGCTTGCGCTACACACGGGATCTTCTCGCCCCCCGCCATCGAGCGCATCGAGGGAAGCGCTCTTGACAGCGTCATCGTCACCGACACGGTGCCGATCGACCCGCTGACGAAGCCGGAGCGTGTGACCGTCCTGACCGTGGCCGACATCCTCGCCGAGACGATCCACAACGTCTTCGCCGATGACTCGGTGTCCGCCATCTTCCAGGACATGAACGCCCTCTTCTAACTCCGGGTTACAGAATCGACAGGGCGGTTAGGACTCCGTCATGCGACGTGGTCCCGGAATCAGCCTCTTCGGCCTCGTGTACGTGGGCGTCGGGGTAGCCATCGCCGCCAGCCACCACTACTTCCAGCACGTCCACGGCTGGAGAGGCGTGCTCTCGGCGATCTTCGCCGTCTTTCTCTGGCCGCTGATCCTGCTGGGGATCGACCTCCACGTAAAGAAGTAGCTACCATTCGCCGCCGTCATGGCGGGCGAACGAGTCAAACTGCAGGTTTCCGAGCGCGAGCGGCGAGGCTCCCGCGAGGCCCGACGGCTGCGCAAGGCCGGCGTCATCCCCGGCGTGCTCTACGGGAAGGGCAAGGGCTCCTACGCCATCGCCGTTCCGGAGCGCGACCTCCGCAGGGTGCTGACCGGGCAGGGAGGGCTGCACGCGATCCTCGACGTCGTCGTCGAAGGCAAGAACACGACGCACGCCTCGATTCTCAAGGACTACCAGCAGGATCCGATCCGCGGCCACATCTCGCACATCGATCTGCAGGAAGTGCGGCTCGACCAGCCGATCCAGGCGAGCGTGACCGTCCAGCTCGTCGGCGAGCCTACGGGCGTGAAGGAAGGCGGCGTGCTCTCGCAGGTGCAGCGCGAGATCAACGTCGAGGCCCTGCCGATGGAGATCCCGGAGCACATCGACCTCGAAGTCAGCGGCATGGCGATCGGCGACACGCTTCGCCTCGCCGACCTCCCGGCGATGGAAGGCGTCACGTACCTCGACGATCCCGAGGAAACAGTGCTCGCGAGTGTCGCCCTGCCGGCGCGCGAAGTCGAGCCGGAGCCCGAGGAAGGTGTCGAGGGCGAGGAGCTGCCGGAGGGCGAGGTGCCCGAGGGCGAAGAGGCGCCGGAAGGTGCGGCAGAGGGCGAAGGCGCTCCGAGCGGCGACGGCGGCTCGGGCGAGCAGGGCGAGCCCGGCACCAACGAAGGCTAATGCGCCTCCCCTGGCGCCGGGGCGAACGCGCCTCGTCGCTCGATCTGCTCGTCGTCGGCCTCGGCAATCCGGGCCGCGGCTACGCCGGCCATCGCCACAACGTCGGCTGGATGGTGGTCGACGAGCTGGCCCGTCGCCACGGCGCCACCTGGAAGGGGAAGTTCCACGGCCAGATCGCCGAGGTTCGGCTCGACGGGCATCGTGTCGCGCTGCTGAAGCCTGAGACGTTCATGAACGACTCCGGCCGGGCGGTGAGCGCCGCCGCACGTTTCTACAAGCTCGAGCCCGACGCGGTCATCGTCGTCCACGACGAGATCGACCTCGAGCACGGCCGGCTGCAGGCACGCCGGGGCGGCGGCTTCGCGGGGCACAACGGTCTCCGCTCGATCGCCGCGGGACTGAAGACGCCGGACTTCCTGCGCCTGCGTATCGGAGTGGGGCGCCCGGGCAGAGGCGATCCCCGCAAGCCCGCGGATTACGTCCTTTCGAATTTCGCTCCGGATGACGACGCCGAGTCGCTCGTTGCGCGTGCTGCGGACGCCGTCGAGAAGCTCGATGCCGAAGGCCTCGAGCAGGCTCAGGCGCAGTACAACTGAGCTCCGCCGACTCGATGTAGCTGAACGGTGCGCGGCTACCATGAAACGCGCCGAACCCCCGGGGTTCGGCCTTTGGTCATGGACCAGCCGATCCTGCATCCCTTCGTCGAGGCGCTCCGAGAAAGTGAGCGGCTCAAGACCTTTGCCGAAGCCTTTCCGGCTGCTGCGCGCGTCTCCGAGCCGGCGTTGCCGCTCCTGCTCGCGGCGCTACACGAGGAGCTCGACCGTCCGCTCGTCCTGCTGGCGCCCGAGGATCAGGATGCGCGCGATGCCGCCGAGGGCGCGGCGTGGTTTCTCGGCGAGGAACGCGTCGCAATGCTTCCGAGCCGCGGCGTCCACTGGGGCTCGGGCCTCGACCCCGCACCACATCTCGTCGGGGAGCGGGCCCGTGCGCTCGACATTCTCGCGGCCGGAGGGCTCGTCGTCGCCTCGGCAGCCGCACTCGCCGAGCCGATGCCGCCGGTCGCGGCGCGTCCTGAGCCGATCCGCCTCGCCACCGAACAGGAGATCAGCCTCGAGCAGCTCTCCGAGTCGCTCGCGCTCGCCGGCTACGAGCGCGTAGAGCGCGCGGACGAGCGCGGTCAGTTCGCAGTTCGCGGCGGGCTCGTCGACGTCTTTCCGACGACCGGGCGCGAACCGCTTCGCGTCGAGTTCTGGGGAGATGTGATCGAGCAGATGCGGGTGTTCTCGCCCTTCACGCAACGCGCACTGCATCCGGTGGAGATAGCCGTCGTCTACCCGGCCGCCGAGCGGCGGCTCGACCTGGTGGAGCCGACACTGCTCGACGAGGACCAGCCGATCCCGATTCCGAACGACCTCGTGCCGCCGGTGGCGGCGGGGCCCGATCTCGTCTGGCAGATCGACGAAGTACGCCAGGTCTGGGAGGAGGAAGGGCTCGAGCCGGTGACGCTCAAGCGAGCCGCGCATCTCGACACGCTTCCCGCCGGTCAGCCGTTCGCCTTCGAAGCGCAGCGCCCCGCGCTCGTTGCCCGCGGGTTGTCGGAGGCGGAGAACGAGCTCGGTGCTTTCGTGCGCGGCGGACAGCGTGTCGTCGTCGCGTTCCCGCACGTCGGCGAAGCGATGCGCCAACAGAATCTCCTGCGGCGCGTGCAGGCGCGCATCCTCGAGGACGGAGAGGATCTGCCGCGCGAACCAGAGCTGCTGTTCGCAGTCACACCGGCCCGTCGCGGTTTCGTCTGGCGAGACCTCGGGCTGACGCTGCTGCCGGACACGCAGGTCTTTCGCAAGCGTCCGCCGCGTGAGCGCCGGATCGGCGGGCGAGCGCTGCAGTCGTTCGCCGATCTACGCAGCGGCGACTTCATCGTGCACGAGGATCACGGCGTCGGAAAGCTGCTCGGCTTCGAGACGAAAGAGGTCGCGGGCGTCACACGCGACTACCTCTTCCTCGGGTTCCGCGGCGACGATCGTCTGTACGTCCCACACGAGCAGCTCGGAAAGGTCTCGCGTTACATCGGCGCTGACAGCACGATGCCTGCGCTATCGAAGCTCGGCGGCAAGGCCTGGGACAACCTCAAGACCCGTGCGCGCGAGTCGGTTCGCGAGCTGGCGGGAGAGCTGCTTGCGCTCTACGCGCAGCGCCAGCAGGCGCCGGGGGTGGCGTACGACCTGCGTCACGAGTACCTCGAGCGTCTCGAGGCCGAGTTCCCCTACCGCGAGACGCCCGACCAGCAGGCCGCGATCGAGGCGGTCAAGGAGGACCTCGAGGCACCGCGGCCGATGGACCGCCTCGTTTGCGGCGATGTCGGCTTCGGCAAGACCGAGGTCGCGATCCGGGCCGCGTTCGCGGTCGCGGTCAACGGCAAGCAGGCGCTGATGCTTGCGCCGACGACGATCCTCGCCGAGCAGCACTGGCACACGTTCCGCGACCGCTACCGGGACTTTCCCGTGCGGGTCGAGATGGTGTCGCGCTTCCGACCGCCGAAGGAGGTCAAGCAGGTGCTCGCCGACTTCCAGGAGGGGAAGGTCGACGTCTTGATCGGGACGCACCGGATCCTGAGCCGTGACGTGATCCCGAAGGAGCTCGGTCTCGTGATCCTCGACGAGGAGCAACGCTTCGGCGTCGCGCAGAAGGAGTTGCTGCGCTCGTTGCGCCTCGAGGTGGACGTGCTCACCCTGAGTGCGACACCGATTCCGCGCACGTTGCACATGTCGCTCTCCGGGCTGCGCGACATCTCGATCATCGAGACCCCACCCGAAGGCCGGCGGCCGATCCGCACGACGGTCAGCGAGTTCGACGAGGAGATCGTGAAGCAGGCGCTCGAACGGGAGATCGAGCGCGGCGGGCAGGCCTTCTACCTGCACAACCGCGTCGACACCATCGACGAGGCCACGGAGAAGCTGCGCCAGCTCGTTCCGAGCCTTCGGTTCCTCGAAGCCCACGGCCAGATGCGCGAGCGCGAGCTCGAGGAGAAGATGCACGCCTTCCTGCGGGGCGACGCCGATGTCCTTGTCTCGACGACGATCATCGAGTCCGGGCTCGACATCCCGCAGGCGAACACCTTGATCGTCGAGCGAGCCGACCAGCTCGGTCTCTCGCAGCTCTACCAGATCCGTGGACGGGTCGGTCGATCCGATGTCACCGCGCACGCGTACCTCTTCTACCCGGACATGTCGGAGCTCTCCCCCGAAGCCCGTGCACGCCTCGCCACGCTCGCCGACCACACGGAGCTCGGCGCCGGCTTTGCGATCGCGATGCGCGACCTCGAGATCCGCGGCGCAGGCAACCTGCTCGGCGACGAGCAGTCCGGCCACGTGGCTGCGCTCGGGTTCGAGCTCTACGTCGAGCTGCTCGCCGAGGCGGTCGCAGAGCTCTCCGGCGAGCGCCGCGTCGCGGCGCGCCCGGTCCGGGTGGACGCGCGCGTGGACGCCTACGTCCCACCCGAATACATCGCGTCCGAAGCGCTCAAGATCGACCTGCACCGTCGTCTCGCGCTGAGCGACTCAGAGGACGAGGTGCGCGAGCTGCAGGCGGCAACCGTCGACCGCTACGGCCCGCTGCCCGAGCCCGTCGAGAATCTCTTCCTCATTCAGGAGGCGAAACTCAAGCTCGCGCGTGCCGGTGCGGACTACTTCGTCTTCCGCGGCGGCAAGGCGACCATCGGTCGGATGGTGCTCGGCTCGGACGAGCTGCGCGACCTCCGGCGCCGCGTGGACACGGCGGTGTACACGACCTCCAACCACGAGGTGTCGCTGCGCGAGGACGGTTTCCCGCAGGCACTACGACTGGTCGATGCTATACTGGCCGCGCGTCAGGCAGCGTGACGAATCCGCTGCAAATGGCGCTTTTTCCATGAAGCGACTCTTTCTTCTTTCGTTTACATTTCTCGCGCTCGTCGTCGCAGGCTGCGGCGGGACGTCGACGGCCACGCTCGGGAGCGACGACGCTGCGGTGGTCGGCTCCACGCCGGTCACGAAGGCCGAGTTCCAGGCGCTGATGGACCGCGCGCAGAAGAGCTACACGGCGCAGAAGCGTCCCTTCCCGAAGCCGGGCACCACGGAGTACGAGCAGCTCAAGGGCCAGGCGGTCACCTTCCTGATCCAGCGTGCCGAGTTCGCACAAGAGGCGGATGCCATGGGGATCAAGATCACTGACGACCAGGTCGACAAGCGCATCGAGCAGCTGAAGAAGCAGTTCTACGGCGGCAGCGATTCGCGCTACAAGAAGGCACTCGCACAGCAGGGACTGACGGAGGACCAGGCGAAGGAGGAAGTTCGCGCCCAGATCATCTCCGAAGAGCTCTTCAAGAAGGTCACCGCCACGATCAAGGTCTCGCCGGCCGAGGTGAAGGCCTACTACGCCTCGCACAAGTCGCAGTACGGCCAGCCCGAGACGCGTGACGTGCGACACATCCTCGTCGCGAAGAAGGAGCTCGCGAACAGCATCTACGCGCAGCTCAAGTCCGGCGGGAACTTCGCGGCGCTTGCAAAGAAGTACTCGAAGGATCCGGGCTCTGCCTCGAACGGCGGGAAGCTGACGATCTCGAAGGGCCAGACGGTCCCTCCGTTCGACAAGACGGCGTTTTCGCTCAAGACCGGTGAGCTCTCACAGCCGATCAAGACGCAGTACGGCTACCACATCATCCAGGCGCTCTCCGCCGTCAAGCCGGCGAAGTCGACCCCGCTCGCCAAGGTTCAGGCCTCGATCAAGACGCAGCTCGAGCAGCAGCGCAAGAACGAGTCGATGACGAAGTGGGTCGACGACAAGAAGAAGCAGTACTGCAAATCCGGGATCAAGTACCAGATCGGCTATCAGCCGAACCCGGATCCCTGCGCGACCCTCTCGGGCTCGACCACCACCACGTCGCAGTAAGTGTCGCTCGCCGAGGCGCTCGTCGACCTCCAGGAGCTGACCGAGCGGCTACGGCGCGACTGCCCCTGGGATCGTGAGCAGACCGAGCGCACGATCGTCCCGCATACGGTCGAGGAGGCCTACGAGGTCGCCGACGCAGCGATTGGGCGCGACGACGCGAAGCTCGCCGACGAGCTCGGCGACCTCCTGTTCCAGGTCTACTTCCTCGCGCTGCTGCTGGCCGAGCGCGGAGGCGAGGATCTCGAGTCGGTTGCCCGTCGCGCGCACGAGAAGCTCGTGCGCCGGCATCCCCACGTGTTCGGCGACGCCGAGGCGAAGACCGCCGGGCGCGTGCGCGAGCGCTGGGAGGAGATCAAGCGCACGGACGAGGAGCGCGAGGGCATCTTTCACGACGTCCCGGAGTCGCTTCCCTCGCTGCTCTATGCCCGCAAGGTGCAGCGTCGCGCGGCTGCGATCGGCTTCGAGTATCCCGACACGGCAGGAGCGCTCGCGGATCTCGACGACGAGGTGCGCGAGTTGAAGGAAGCGCTTTCGGACGTGGGGGAGCCCGCGCCCGAGACCGAGCCGCACCCGCATGTCTTCGAGGAGATGGGCGACGTGCTCTTCGCGGCGGTGAACGTCGCGCGGCGCCTGAACGTCGATCCAGAGCTGGCCTTGCGCGCGATGTCCCGTCGTTTTGTTGAGCGGGTGGAGCGTGCCGAGCACCACGCCGCCGGCGAGGGAAAGACGTTCTCTGCGCTCGGGTTGCAGGAGCAGGACCGGTACTTCGATCGCGCCAAGGAGGAGTTCGAATGAGTGCGTCCTCGATCGCCCAGGTTCGAGGGCGGCAGATTCTCGACTCGCGCGGGAACCCGACCGTCGAGGTCGACGTCGTGCTCGAATCGGGCGCGACCGGCAGGGCGGCGGTCCCGTCGGGCGCCTCGACGGGACAGTTCGAGGCGGTCGAGTTACGCGACGGCGACCCGCGAGCCTACGGGGGCAAGAGTGTGCTCACCGCCGTGCGGAACGTCGACACCGAGATCGCGGACGCGGTCACCGGTCTCGATGCGGAGGATCAGCGTGCGCTCGACCTCAGGCTGATCGAGCTCGACGGGACGAAGAACAAGTCGCGGCTCGGCGCCAACGCGATCCTCGGAGTCTCGCTCGCCACCGCGAAGGCCGGTGCCGCGGACGCGGGGGTGTCTTTGTACCGCTGGATCGGCGGCGTGAGCGCGCACGTCCTGCCCGTGCCGATGCTGAACGTCGTCAACGGCGGCGCACATGCGCAGAACTCACTCGACCTCCAGGAGTTCATGCTCGTCCCCGCCGGTGCGGACTCGTTCGCAGAAGCGCTGCGCATCGGGGCCGAAACGTTCCACGCCCTGAAAGACGTGCTGCACGAGCGGGGCCTCTCGACCGGCGTCGGTGACGAGGGCGGGTTCGCTCCCGAGCTCGACTCGACCGAAGCGGCGATCGAGGCGGTGCTCGAAGCCGCGGAGCGGGTCGGCCATCGCGAGCGCGTTGCGATTGCCCTCGACCCGGCGTCGACCGAGCTGTACAAGGACGGCGGCTACCACTTCGAGCGCGAGGGCGGCGTCATCCGGAGCGCTGACGAGCTGATCGATCTCTACTCGACGCTCGCCGACCGCTATCCGGTGGTCTCGATCGAGGACGGGCTCGCGGAGGACGAATGGGGCGCCTGGAAGGCGATGACGGAGCGACTCGGCGATCGCATTCAACTGGTCGGCGACGACCTGTTCGTGACGAACGTCGAACGCTTCCAGCGCGGGATCGACGACGGCGTTGCGAACGCGATTCTCGTGAAAGTGAACCAGATCGGCACGCTGACAGAGTCTTTGGAGGCGATCGAGCTCGCACGGGAGAACGGCTACGGCGTCGTGATCTCCCATCGTTCGGGCGAGACCGAGGATACGACGATCTCGGATCTCGTCGTCGCGACGGGCGCCGGCCAGATCAAGACGGGCGCGCCGTCGCGCACGGACAGAGTTGCGAAGTACAACCAGCTGCTACGGATCGAGGAGGAGCTCGGCGCGGCCGCGGTCTATCCGGGGTGGCAGGCGTTCCCCCGCGCGGAACGCTGACAGGGTCCGGCGCTACCCTGAGGAGCATGCCAACCGTCGCGCCGCGCCGGACGAAGATCGTTGCGACGGTCGGCCCCGCCTGCTCGACGCCGGAAACGTTGCGCGCGCTCGTCGATGCGGGGATGGACGCGGCGCGCCTCAACCTCTCCCACGGCACGCACGAGGACCACGCCGCCCGGGCCAAGCTCGTGCGCGACGTCCAGGAGGACGTCGGCCGCCCGCTCGCGCTGATCGGCGACCTGCAGGGCCCGAAGTTCCGCGTCGGCGGCCTCGACCAGCCGCTCGACCTGCTGCAGGGCGATGAGGTGACGATCGTGCTCGGAGACGGTGTCGCCCGCAACGGCGAGCTGCCGATCGCCCCGGCTGCGATCGGCGGGGTGCTCAGGCCGGGGCATGAGGTGCTGATCAACGACGGGATGATTCGCCTGCGCGTCGACGAGGTCGAGGCCGGTCGTGCGCGCTGCGGCATCGTCGTCGGCGGCGAGGTCACGTCGCACAAAGGGGTGAACCTCCCCGGCGTGCCGATCCCGATTCCATCGCTGACGCGCAAGGACCTCGAGGACCTGGAGTTCGCCCTCGAGCTCGGATGCGACTTCATCGCACTGTCGTTCGTGCGCTCCGCTGCCGACGTGCGCGACCTCAAGGCGCTGATCGAACAGGAGGGATCCACGGCGCACGTGATCGCGAAGATCGAGAAGTCAGAGGCGGTCGACGCGCTCGACGACATCCTCGCCGAGTCCGACGCGGTCATGGTTGCGCGCGGCGACCTCGGTGTGGAGATCGGAGCGGCGCTCGTACCGCTGCTGCAAAAGCGGATCATCGCGAAGGCTCTCGAACGTGGAAAGCCGGTGATCACCGCCACCCAGATGCTCGAGTCGATGATCCATCACCCGGAGCCGACGCGCGCCGAGGCCAGTGACGTGGCGAACGCGATCCTCGACGGGACATCGGCGGTGATGCTGTCCGGCGAAACCGCGATGGGCGAGTACCCGGTTCAGGCCGTGCAGACGATGGACCGCATCTCTCGCGCCGTCGAACCGTCGCTCGGATATCGCCATCAGATTCCCGAGGCCACCGAGGATCCGACGATCGGCAATGCCATGTCAAACGCGGCCTGCGACCTCGCGGAGGCGCTCGGCGCCGCGGCGATCCTCGTGCCGACGTTCACCGGCCGCACGGCCTCTGCAGTCGCCCGCCTTCGCCCGCGCCGGCCGATCGTCGCGTTGACGCACAAGCAGTGGTCGGTCCACCAGATGGCGATCGAGTGGGGTGTGACACCGATCTGGATTCCCGAGTGCAAGGACGTCGAGGATCTGTGGAACCGCTCGATGGAGGCGGCAACGGAGGCCGGCCTGATCGAGACGGGCGACACGGTCGTGATCACCGCGGGGACTGCGGTCAACATCCCGGGCTCGACGAACGTCATCAAAGTCGACGTCCTCTAGAGAGGATCAGGCCCTCTCTGGGCGAAGGTGCCGCGCACATGGCTGCGCGCGCTTCCCGCCGACCTCCAACTGCTGCGCTCATGCGGCGCTGGCTCGCCGTGGTCCTCGTCGTGCTGATCGGCTACGCCTACTACCACCCTCTCCGCACGTGGCTCGAGACGAGACACGAGCTCTCGGGCCGGCGCACGGAAGTGGCGCAGCTCTCGGCGGAGAAGCGCGAGCTTCAGCAACGGTTGAATACCTCCGCGAGCGCGGATGCGCTCGCACGCGAAGCGCGACGCCTCGGGTACATCCGCCCCGGCGAGCACCTCTTCATCGTCAAAGGCATCCAGGCCTGGCGCCGCGCTCACACTACGATCGACGGTGATGGAAAGTGATCGCGCCACCGTCGAGGCCCAGCTAGGCAGGCCGCCGCGCGCCTTCAGGCGCGTCGTCGTCCGCTGTCCCTCCGGCCACCCAACAGTCACTGAGCAGAGCCCGTACGACAAGGACGGGGAGCCTTTCCCGACGATGTACTGGCTCACCTGTCCGGCGCTGGTGGCGGCCGTGTCGAGGCTCGAAGCAGCGGGCGGTGTCGAGCAGTGGACGCGCGCGGCTGCCGAGGATCCAACTCTGGGCGCGAGCCTCGAACGCGCTCACGCGGAGCAGCGTGAGCTGCGCCCCGAGCTCGATCTTGGCGTCGGAGGCGCGCGGCCCGGTGCAGGAACCCTCAAATGCCTGCACGCACACGTCGCCTTCGCGCTCGCACGACCCGGCTACCTGCTCGGGGAACGCATCCTCGGGGAGCTCGATCCGCCGTGGCCCACCGTTTGCTCGCCTGACTAACGGATAGGTTCTCCGCCCGTGGCCGTGGTGATCGAAGCAGTCAGGCACGAATGGGAAGACGGGTACCGCCGTTTCGAAGCCGCGTTGCGCGATCCCGTTGCCGCAGAGCGGCTGAACGCCCAGCTCGAAGTCGTGACCGACGAGCTCCGGCGGCGTATCGGCCAGACGTTCACCGTCGAACAGCTTGCGATCGCCTACGACCGCGCGGACGCGTGGGTCCGCGATGCCGTATCGGAACATGCTGCAACACCGGGTTGGCCGCGGACACTGGCACTCGTCGAAGACGCTGCGTTCCACCTGTACCAGCGCGGCGCAGTCGACTACGCGCCGTGAGCGCGCTGACCCCGGTCGAACGGACCGAGCGCCGGCGCCAGCGGCGCCGGCGGGAGCTGATCCGCTGGGGCATCCGGATTCTGATCGTGGTGCTCGTGTTCTTACTCGGCGTCGCCCTCGGGCAGGCGATCCAGGACAATCCGAAGACCGGCCGCACGGTCACCTCGGACCGGACAATCCACCTTCCGACCGCCGGAAACCCAGGTTCGACCATAACTCCCTGAGGCGAGGTGTAAAGAACGCCAATATTTGGGTAGATTCGCGGTGTGGCCACGAGTGACCCCGGATCGCGGCGAAGTGCTGCCGGTGAGAACGACTGGCTGACCCTCGGACAGGCGGCGAAATTCCTCGGCGTCGCCCAGAGCACGATCCGCAAGTGGTCCGACGTCGGCCGCGTGCCGGCCTTCTACACCCCCGGCGGCCATCGTCGCTACAAGCGTCACGACCTCGAGGCATTCCTCGAGCGCAGCGGCCCCGGCAAGCCCGCGCGCGGCCCGCTCGTGCTGCTCGTGGACGATGACGCCCAGGTGCGCGAAGTCGTGCGGGTCAACCTCGAGATGGAGGGATACGCCGTCAGGGAGGCCGCGAACGCGGAAGACGGGCTGGCCGCGCTCGAGGACGAGGCGCCGGACCTGATCCTGCTCGACGTGATGATGCCCCAGGTCGACGGCTGGGAGATGCTGCGCCGCGTGCAGGAGCGCCACGGCGTCGGCTCGATTCCGGTCGTGATGTTCAGCGGCCAGCTGGAAGCAGGGAGCGAGGCCGCTCGGCGGGGCGCGCAGGGCTTCGTCGGGAAGCCGTTCGACCTGCGCGCGCTGATCGACCAGACGAAGCAAATCGTTCCGGCCTGATCTCCGCCCTCGACGTACTCGGTACAGCTAACGCCAGGGCCGGAGGCTAAGACCAGGCGGAGCCGGGCTTAGCCGGAGGCGGAGTGATGTGGGCGCGGCCGCGAAGCGCCCGTGCCCGCACGGAAGGAAACAGTCGTCCAACGCGACCACAAATGAGAGTGCGCGGGCTTTGCCCGCGCACGTTTCGCGCGAAGCGCCGTACCCAAGACCCGCTCGAAAGCGAAGCTTTCGAGCGGAGCGGAGCTAAAGCTCGTCGCCGGCTCGTAAGAGCCCGGCGGCGGTCACGAGGAGGGAGGCAATCAGTGCAATGAAGATTCCGATCCCGCGGCCCCTCCAACCGAAGAACTCGTCGGGGACGCTGATCAGGCGGATGAGCACGAAGACGGTCGAGAGCGCTCCGAGCGCGATGATCACGAGGCTCTCCGGGACCGTCGCCGGGAGCTCGATGCCCGCTTCCCTGAGCGCGACGAGGGCCAGGACTGCCAGGCCGATGAAGAACACGAGCTTCCCGAGCGCGCCCGTGTGCCAGCCGATCACGCTTGTCGTCGGACCCTCACCCGAGCCCACGTACCAGCCGGTGAAAGCGGAGATGGCGAGGACGAGCCCTGAGACCCACGTGAGTGTGTGCCCCATCCGGGAGAGGTCCTCGAAGCCCCGTGCCGGGCGGGGCTGAGGCGCCAGCCAGTCCTCCTCTTCGGGCGCCGGCGGGGGATAGGACTCAGGGGTTTGCACGGATCTCTGATGGAAATTGGGGCGGCACGGAGATCGCGCCGAGAGGGGTACTCTAAGGGGGTCCGATGATGAGGGACTCGAGTACCTCGCAAGTGGCACCCGACGAATTCGTCGAGTTCTTTGCGGCCGGTCAATCCGTGAAGGGTGAATACCACTGTTCGGACTGCGGCTATGGGGTCACGATCGTCCGCGCGCTGCCGCTCTGCCCGATGTGCGGTGGAACCGCGTGGGAACAGTCGCCCTGGAGCCCCTTCTCTCGAACGCCCCTGCTCTAGCGACGTAGCTAGAGCCCGAAGACCCTCTGGATCTCGTGCCAGATGGTCAGCATCAGAAACAGCGCCAGCCCTGCGAGGATCGCGAACGTGGCGATGAAGCGCAGCTTCGCGCGCGCCTTCTCACGGCTGCGTCGGACCCGGGCGTTTCGTCGTGCGCGGTGATAGTGGTAGGCCCGGTCGATCGCTTCCGGGTCGACCGGAGGCTCTTCGGGGGGCGTCGCCACGCGGCGGGCTGGCTGGGCCATGGGTGGAGTCTAGTGGCCTCCCCCGAGGGTTTCGGGATACTTAGCGTCGGGTCGGGATGGCTGTACGTCCAGAAAACCGGGAGGCCGAGCTCACTGAGGGTGGGCTCGATGCGCTCGCCCAGGCCAGCCTGGCGCTCGGGGACGCTCGGAGCCTCTCGGAGGCGCTGCAAATCCTCGCCGAGGCAACGGGCCGCGCCACCGGCGCCGAGATCGTGATCGTGCGCGTCGCCGACGAAGCCCGCCGCTCGCTCGTCACTTGTGCCGTCGTGACCGACTCGGCCGCCGTCGCCGCCGAGCTCGAGGGCTCTCGGCTGCCCCTCGAGGACGTGCCCGCAGTCGAAGAGTCGACGCCCGAGCGTCTCCCGGACGGTGCACGGCGCGCCGCGGAGCGCGTCCATGCGGGAGCCGCGGTCCTGATCCCGGTCCACCTCGACGGCCGTGTGCAGGGAAGCCTCGAGCTGATGCGCACAGAGACACCCTTCGCGGAGCCCGAGCTCCGCCTTGCGCGGATTGCCGCCGGGCAGGCGGCCCTCGTGATTCGTGCCTTCGAGCGCCCGGTCGGGTATGCCGACTCGGAGGCGGTGCTCGGTCTCGCCGGCGAGGCTCTCGCCGCAGGAGGAGACGAGGTGCGAACGGCCGAGCAGGTCACACGACTCGCGACGGATGCGACCGGTGCCCTGGCCGGCCTCCTCTGGCGTCGTGGCCTGCAAGCCGAGCTCGAGCTCGTCGCTTCGGTCGGGGTCCTGGGCAGTGCGGAGCCGCTCGTCGCCGCGCAGGCGGCCGCGGATCGCGCGCTCATCGGCCGTCACGCGGTGAGCGTCGAGAGCGTCTCGGCCCTGCCCGGGGTTGCCACCGTCTCTGCGACGCTGCAACTGGGTCAGCCTCCGCTTGGCGCGCTGCAGCTCCTGTTCGCCAGGGACACCGAGGCCGGCGACATCGACCTTGCGACGCTGGCAACGTTCGGCGTTCGGGCTGCTCACGCCCTGCGGGCGAGCATGCACGCACACTCCGTCGAGCTTGAACTGGGTCGCACCCGTGCGCTGCTCGGAGTCGTCGGCCAGGCGATCTCGCAACTGTCGCTCGCGCACACGCTCGAGACCGCGGTCGCGCGCGTCGGCGAGCTGCTCGAAGCCGACCGCCTGGCCGTCTACCTACACGAGGACGATCGCCTGTATGCAGCCGCGGGGCTCGGGCTCGCCGGCCCGCACGCGCGGCTGGCCGAGCGGCTCCTCGATCTCACGCTCGGCCCGTTTCGCTCGCGCGGGATGCTCGTCGTCGACGACGTCTCCGTGGATCAACGTTTGTCGGGCGTCGCCGACGCGGCGGCCGAGTCGGGGATCGAGGCCGCCATCGCGGTGCCGCTACTCGCGCGGGACGAGGTCATCGGGCTGCTCGGTGTGTTCCCACCCTCCGGCCGCGTCCTCACCGAGAACGAGTCGGCACTGCTGGCCGCGCTTGCCGCGCAGCTGGCCGTGGCGGTGCAGAACGCGCAGCTGCACGAGCGCGCGAAGCAGCTTGGAGAGGAGCGGGAACGCGCCCTCGAAGCCGAGCGCGCGGCGTCGAAGCAGGTGCGCGCCCTGTACGAGATCTCACGTTCGTTCGCGCAGAGCCTGTCCCTCGAAGCGACTCTCGAGGCAGTGGCAGGCACCATCGTCGAGATCCTCGGAGTGGACGTCGCGCTCATTCGCATGCCCGACGAGCGCCGCGAGTACCTGGTGCCGCGGGCGATGAAGGTCTCCGAGCCTCGGGTCGAGGAAGCCGCGCACTCCATGCTGTATCGCCCACAGCCTTTCGGAGCTCTCCCGATCCAGCGTCTGTTCCGTCTGCGCGAGCCGTTCGCGGTCACCGTCGAGTCCGTGACCGAGATCGGGCCTCCGGCGACAGCGCTCCTCCCGTTCCTCGAGCGCGGGTGGACCGCCGCGGTCCTTCCGATCGCGACCCCGGCGGAAGTCCTGGCCTCGCTCACGATTCTCTCGATGCAGCCTGGTTCGCCGGTGACGCAGGACACGATCGAGCAGGCGACCGCGATTGCCGGACAGGCTGCTCTCGCGATCGACAACGCCCGGCTCTACCAGCAGCAGAAGCAGTTCTCGGACACGATGCAGCGTTCGCTGCTGCCACGCTCGGTTCCAGAACTGCAGGGGCTCGAGCTCGGCGATGCCTACGAGTCGTCGGCTCACGTCGAGGTCGGCGGCGACGTCTACGACTTCATGGAGCTCGGCGACGGCCGGCTCGCGGTCGCGCTCGGGGACGTGACAGGGCACGGGATCGAAGCCGCGGCGGACATGGCGATGGCGAAGTTCACGTTCCGCTCGCTCGCACGCGAGCATCCCGAGCCCGCAGACTTCCTGCAGTCTGCGAACGAGGTGATCGTCGGCGAGATCGCTCCCGGGAAGTTCATCACGCTCGTCTATCTGCTCATCGACGGCAGAGAGGGCGAAGTGTCGGCGGCCGGCGCAGGCCATCCTCCGCCGCGGATCGTCGGGGCCGATGGAAGCGTCACCGGCCTCGAGGCACGAGGGCTCGTCCTCGGGATCGAGTCGAATCAGGAGTACGAGGAGGTGAGGGCGTCGCTCGAGCACGGCAGCGCGGTCGTCCTCTATACGGACGGCGTGATCGAAGCTCGTCGTGACGGGGAGCTGTACGGGGAAGCGCGACTCGACCGACTGCTCGGCGAGCGCCGCGATCTTCCCGCGGGCGAGCTCGCGCAATGCGTGCTCGACGACTGCCGCGCGTTCGCGCGTGGTGAGCTCGCCGACGACTGCGCTGTCGTCGTCGTGAAACGCACTTGATCCAGCTTCGCCGGCCCGCCGGGCCAATTTGCGCGCGTCGGCCACCGCGGTGCCTCCGCGCTCGCGCCCGAGAACACGCTCGCGGCGCTCGAGCTCGCGGTCGAGCTCGGCTGCGACATGCTCGAGTTCGACGTGCTCGACCTCGTCGACGGGACGCTCGTGCTCGCGCATTCCGGCGACCTGCGCGAGGTGAGCCACGGCGCCGCCCGCGGGCGCGTGCGCCGGCGCGGTCTCGCAGACCTCAGGCAGGTCGCGCCGGGGTTGCCGACCCTCGACGAGGCGCTGGCGTTCTGCGCCGACCGCCTTCCTGGGATCGGGCTCCAGCTCGATCTGAAGCGCCGCGGCATCGAGGGAGGTGTTGCCGAGGCGCTCCGGCGCCACGAAGTGCTCGACCGCTCCTGGGTCAGCACCTTCGACGCCCGCTCCCTGAGGCGGATCGCGGAGCTCGAGCCCGAGCTGCCGCGCGCCTACACGCTCCCCCGCGACCGCTTCGGGATCGCGAAGCGAGGCCCGCTCGCGCCGGTCGTGCGACGTGCCCTGGGGTCGATCGGGGCCTCCTTGCCCCGCCGCCTGCCGGAGTTCCTCGCACGCGCCCGAGCGGGCGCAGCGACGCTCCATTACTCCATCGCCTCCAAAGCGGCGATCGCGCGAGCGCACGAGCTCGGAGCGGCGGTCTACGTCTGGACGGTCGACGACCCGAGGCTGGCCGAGCGGCTCGTGCGCGACGGAGCCGACGGAATCATCACGAACGATCCGCGGATCTTTACGATGTTCCAGGCGTGAAGCGTCTTTCGCTCCTGTTCGTGATCGTGGCCGGCCTGCTGGTGACAGGGGCGGTTGCGTCTGCGCTGCCTGCCGCCGACGAGCCGGTGGCGATCCCCGTGGGCGTCACGATCGGCGGGGTGCAGGTCGGCGGGCTCGCTCCGGACGCGGCGACGGCCGCCGTGCAGCAGGCGTTCGACACACCCCTCGAGCTCGAGCTCGGAACGACGCGGGTTCTCGTCACGCCCGACGTGCTCGGCGCGGCGCCGGTCATCGACAAGGCGATCGAGCGTGCGCTCGCCGCCGAGCCGAACGCGGCGATCCCGCTCGGCGTCAGCATCGTGACGGGAACGCCTGCGGCGTTTGTCGCAACGCTTGCCAAGCGCTACGACCGGCCTGCGATCGACTCGAAGCTCTCGCTCCGCAACCTTCGACCGTGGCTGTCGAAAGAACGAGCCGGGCGCAAGCTCGTGCAGCGTCAGTCCGTGCGCGACATCGCGGCCGCCGTCACCAGCGGAGTGCGCACGGGCATCGTGCTTCCGCACACGACGCTTCGACCGACGGTCACACGTCGCAACTTCGGGCCGGTGATCGTCATCCGTCGCAAGTCCAACCGCCTCTTCCTCTACGACGGCTCGCGGTATCGCCGCCTCTTCGCCGTCGCGACGGGTCAGTCGCAGTACCCGACGCCGCTCGGCCGCTTCTCGATCGTCGTCAAGTGGAGGAACCCATGGTGGTATCCACCTGACTCTCCCTGGGCGCAGGGAGAGAAGCCGATTCCGCCCGGCCCGGACAATCCGCTCGGCACGCGCTGGATGGGACTGTCGGCGCCCGGCGTCGGTATCCACGGGACGCCCTCGGACGCCTCCATCGGCTACTCGGCGTCGCACGGCTGCATCCGCATGCACATCCCGCAGGCCGAGTGGCTCTTTAACCACGTCGAGATCGGCACGACGGTCTTCATCGTCTCAGCCTGATGACTCGGTCGGCCCGGCTCGCAGCGCAGGGGCTGGCCGTCGCGCTAGTCGTCGGATTGCTGGCGCTGCTGATCTGGCGCGTTGCGAACGACAGCAACAAGGGCGTCTCGCAAGCACTCAGAGACGGACAGCACCCGACCGCTCCTGCGTTCGACCTCAGCCGGCTCGACGGGCGGGGACGCATCGACCTCGCGTCGCTGCGCGGCAAGAAGCCGATCGTGCTGGACTTCTGGGCCTCATGGTGCGTTCCGTGCATTCACGAGTCGAAGCGTCTCGAGGCGGCGCGCAAGCAATACGGCAATCGCGTCGCGTTCATCGGGGTCGACACGAAGGACTTCTCCGGCGACGCTCGCAGCTGGCAGCGCAAGCATGGGATCACGTACCCGAGCGTGCACGACGGTAGCGGCGGCGTCCTGACGAAGTGGGGCGGGCTGCCGATTCCGCGGATCTTCTTCGTCGCTCGCAGCGGCAAGGTGGTCGGCGAACTGGTCGTGGAGGAAGATCTGCCTCGGTACCTCCGGCAGATCGCCGCCTCGTGAGACCGTTCATTTTCCTCCTGGTCGCGGCGCTGCTCGCCGTGCCTGTCGCCCACGCGAGCGAACGCCACCCGACGCTGAACGAGCTCGAAGGCGAAGTCATGTGCCCCGTCTGCGGGACGACGCTCGATCAGTCGAGCTCTCCTGCAGCGCAGCAGATCAAGCGCGTGATCGCTTCGCGCATCGCGGCGGGCGACACGAAGAGTCAGATCGAGAATCAACTCGTCGCCGAGTACGGGGACGCCATCCTCGCCGCCCCGCAGCACAAGGGGTTCGGCCTGCTCGCCTGGTGGCTGCCGATCGCCGGAATCATCGCGGCGGCAGTGATCGTAGGCGCCGGCGCCTGGCGTTGGTCCCGGCACCGCGAACCGCTGCTGGCAGGACCGCCTCTCGATCCCGCGCTCGAAGCGCGACTGAACGATGAGCTCAGGCGGTTCGACGACTGATGGAAAAAGCCGGGGGACTGTTCCTGCTCGGATTCGCCTCGATCGCGTTTCCGTGCGTGTTGCCGCTGGTTCCGGGATACCTCTCCGCTGTCTCGGCTGTCGAGGCGCAACGACTCGGGGATCCGGGTGTCGGACGACGCGTCGCGCTCGCGAGCCTTCCGTTCATCCTTGGCTTCGCGGTCGTGTTCGTTGCACTGGGCGCAGCGGCGAACCTCATTGCCCAGGTCGTGAGCGACCAGACGAAGCAGGCGCTCGCCGGCTTCATCCTCGTGGTCGCTGGGCTCGCCTTCATGGGACTGCTGCCGTGGACGGACCGGCTCGTCGCCGGGGGGCTGATCCAGGGCGCGCGCCGGCGTGGGTCTCGAGTGCTTCTCGGTGGGGCGTTCGCCATCTGTGCCGCGCCGTGTGTCGGTCCGTTTCTCGCCGAGGCGTTCGCGGCCGCAAGCAACTCGTCAACCGTAGTCCGGGGCTCCGCCTGGCTCGCCGCATATGCGGCCGGGCTCGGTCTCGCCTTTCTGCTCGTCGCCGTGTTCTTCGTGCGCGGGATGGCGTTCTTCCGCTGGATGCGCGATCACTACCGCCTGTTCTCGCTCGTCGCCGGAGTGATCCTCGTCGCGCTCGGCTTGCTGCTTTTCTTCGACGAGTTCTACCGAGTGCAGATCTACACGCATCGCGTGCTCGAGGCGATCGGCCTCGGCGATCTCTGAGTTAGAGACGTTTGCGCAGCAGTCCGAACACGCCGCGGACGACTTCGCGTTGCAGCGCCTTTCCCTGACGAGAGCCGAGGAAGTCGCCGAGCGCGTCTGTTCCGCCCTGGGTCGCCTTGGCCGCGTCGCGGTGTTTCGCCTTCACCACCGGCGGTGTCGCCGTCGCGGCCGTCTCGAGTCGGGCAGCGAGCAGCTCGCGGGCCGACTGGCTGTCGATCCGCGTCGCGTACTTCGAAGCGAGCGGTGACTGCGCCGAGGCTGCCGCGATGTCGTCGGCCGGGCCCATTCGTGAGCGCGGGGCCTGCATCTTCGTGTGCACGACCGGAGTCGGCACGCCGCCCTCGGAGAGGATCGTGACGACCGCCTCGCCGGTGCCGAGCTGCGGGAGCAGTTCCTCGAGCTTGTAGTACTCGGACTTCGGAAACGTCCGCACCGTCGCGCGTAAAGCCTTCTCGTCGTCGGGCGTGAAAGCCCGCAAGGCGTGCTGCACGCGGTTTCCGAGCTGGGCGAGGACGTCCTCGTGGATGTCCTTCGGAGCCTGCGTGATGAAGAAGACCCCAACTCCCTTCGACCGGATCAAACGCACCGTCTGGGTCACCGACTCGAGAAAGGCCTTCGTCGTGTCGTCGAACAGGAGGTGCGCTTCGTCGAAGAAGAAGACCAGCTTCGGCTTCTCGAGGTCGCCGACCTCCGGGAGCGCCTCGAACAGCTCGGCAAGGAGCCACATGAGCGCAGTCGAGAAAAGCCTCGGCTTGTCCTGCACGGCCGGCAGCTCGAGGCAGGAGATCACGCCGCGTCCATCGGATGTCGTTCGCAGCAGGTCGTTGACGTCGAACTGTGGCTCACCGAACAGCTCGTTGCCGCCGCCGTCCTCCAGGCCGGCGAGCGATCGCAGCAGGACCCCGATCGTCTGCGAGGCGACACCGCCAATGCCGGAGAGCTCTGCCTTGCCGGCATCCGAATCGAGGAAGGTCAGGAGCGCTCGCAGGTCGGAAAGATCGAGGAGCGGGAGACCCTTCGTGTCGGCGTAGCGGAAGACGAGCGAGAGGCTCTGCTCCTGCGTGTCGTTCGATTCGAGGACCTTCGCGAGGAGTTGTGGCCCGAAGTCGGACACGGTCGCGCGGATCGGAACGCCCGGCCCGATTCCCCCAAGTGAGAGGTACTCGGCCGGAAACGCCGTCGGCTCGAACTTCTCGCCGAGCTCGGCTGCCCGCTTGCCGGCGGGGCCGGATCCGTCACCCGGCGCGGCGATTCCGGAAAGGTCGCCCTTCACATCTGCGGCAAAGACCGGAACGCCCTGCTCGGAGAGCTGTTCCGCGAGCAGCTGCAAGGTGCGCGTCTTGCCCGTGCCGGTCGCACCGGCGATCAGTCCATGCCTGTTCGCGCTGCGGAGCGGGAGGCGAACGTCGGCCTCCGTCACGACCTTGCCGTCGAGGACCCCCTTGCCGACTTCGATCGATGCGCCCGTCGTCGCGTATGCGGCGGCAATTTCCTTCCCGAAGTCGCTCACGAGCCGCGGAGCCTAGTGGACTAGGGGAGGTCGGGAGGTGGCAGATCGAGAGAGTCGCGTGCCCGGAGATCCGACAGTTGCGCGGTCAGCCGCGAGACGTCGACACCGCGGTGCTCGGGCCCGAAGGGCTCCAAGCGCCGGATCGCCTTCTCGAGCTGGCGCTCGGTCCCGATCCTCCGGCCGCGCCCGGCCTGGTACCAGGCGACGGCAACGTGCACGAGGCCCTGGAAGAAATCACGCTCGTCGGTGCCCGCGGCACGCCATACGTTCTCGAGCTCTTCGTGCGCGGCGAAGTACTCGCCGCGCCGGATCAGGTCGAGCCCGGCTTGGTAGGCGGACTCGAACTCCTCCGGGCTCATGCCCTTCTCTGCCATCCAGCGAGCCTCGCATAGGGGGAGGGTTGAACAGTCGGCGCAGACGGCATACCCTCCCGCCGTGGCGACGATCCTGTTGTGTGGGGTCGATGTCTACTTTCGGGGCAAGCTCGAAGCGTTGCTCCCTGGACATCATTTCGTCACGACCGACAGCGCCGACTGGCCGGACCTCGTGATCGCCGACATCAGCCGCGTCGACCCCATGGACGTTGCCGACTCGTATCCGGAGATACCGATTCTCGGCTTCGGGGGACACACGGATACTGCCGGATTGCGTCGCGCCCACGAGGCCGGCTTCGATCAGGTGCTCGTGAAGAACGCCCTGCAGGAGCGCGCGGTTCAGGTCGTCGAGGAGCTGACGGCCTCAGTAGAGTGACGGCCCTGTGACGTACATCATCGCCGAGCCCTGCATCGACATCAAAGACCTCTCCTGCGTCGACGTCTGCCCCGTCGATTGCATCCACCAGGTGGAGCGCATCCTCGTCATCGATCCGGAGGAGTGCATCGACTGCGGCGCCTGCGAGCCGGAATGTCCGGTCGAGGCGATCTTTCCGGAGGATGCACTGCCGGACAAGTGGCAGCCGTTTGTCAGGATCAACTACGCCTACGGTGAGGGCGCCGACGTCATGAACAAGCTCGTCGACGAGTACGCGACCGAGCACAACGTCCAGAATCCACCCCTGGAATAACCCCCGCGAAAGTGGGTAAGGGACGCTCGTCGTCCACACCAGAGGAGGTTGTGACACATGCCGCAGGATGCCTGGAGCGCGAAGCGCGAACGTCAGTACGAGCACATCAAGGAGTCGGAGCTGAAGCAGGGACGGAGCACGAAACGGGCGAAGGAAATCGCCGCGCGCACCGTCAACAAGGAGCGTACGGAGAAGGGTGAGACGAAGGACAGCGACCGCTAGGTACGCTGGCGAGGTGAAGCCCAAGACCCTGGATCACGTCGCCTTCTGGGTGGCGGACCGCGAGCCGATCGTCGATTTCCTGACGGAGCACGTCGGGATGCACGTCATCGATCGGCAGGATGCGTTCACGCTCGTCGGCTCGGACGCGCGGCGCGGGAAGTTGACCCTGTTCACCGCGGAAGGACCGCGCGAGCAGGGCGCCTTCAAGCATGTTGCCCTGCGCGTCTCGGACCTCGAGCGCGCAACGGCCGACCTTCCGAGTGCCGAGCTCGAGCTCGGCGAGGGTGTTCGTATCCAGCTCGTCGAGGCGCCGACAGACGTCGAGTACGACCTCGACCATGTCGCACTCGTCTCGGCGGATCCCGAACAGACGGCGAGGGAGTACACGGAGCTCGGCTTCAATCCCGCAGAGCCGTCCGATGGGCATCCGCGCGTCGAGGTCGGCGGCGCGTACGTCGAATTCCACCGCGGTGATCCGGGTGAGCCCGACAAGCCGTTGCTGAACCACGTCGCAGTGCTCGTCGACGAGGTCGATCCGGTCATCGCCGAAGCGGAGAAGCGCGAGATCGTCGACAACGTGGTCGACGCTGCGAACACACTTGCCGTCTTCGTGTGGGGACCGGAGCGCGTGCGCATCGAGTACGTCGAGCACAAGCCGGGATTCGCACTGCAGTAGTCATCGCGGGGGCCGGCATGGCCGGTCTGTCCGCGGCGGCCCGCGCCCGCGAGCTCGGCGCGGCGCCCGTGGTCTACGAAAAGGGAACGCGTCCGGGGGGCTCGATGCTCCTCTCGAGTTGCGTCATCTGGCGCTTCCGCGAGTGGGAGGAGTTTCGTGCGGAGTGTCCGGGTGGAGACGAGCCGCTGCAGCGGGTGGTCTGGGAGCAGCTGGACGATGGGCTGGCCTGGTTGGAGTCGCTCGGTGCGCCGGTCGTCGAGCACGACACCGGTAATCCGCGCACCGTCGGCAAGAGATTCGATCCGCGCGGCCTGACCGAGACGCTCGTGCGCGTGGCGGGTGACGTTCGCCTGGCCGAAACCGCAACGGAGGCGCCGGCGATTCTTGCGACGGGCGGTTTTCAAGGAGACCAGAGCCTCGTCGCCGAGCACATCCATCCGGGCGGCACCCTGAGACTGCGGGCGAATCCGTGGAGCAGCGGCGACGGGCTGCGGCTCGCGCTCGGCCGCGGCGCCGAGCTCTCGGCCGGGCTCGATGAGTTCTACGGCCGCAACATGCCGGACGCACCGTTTGCCGAGAGTCAGTTCGTGCCGCTCGCGCAGCTCTACGGCCGGTACGCGCGCGTCTACAACGAACGTGGCGAGGAGTTCTTCGACGGAGAGGTCTCGTGGTCTGAGAACGACCTCGTCCAGGCGACGGCGCAGCAACCGGAGGCGCAGGCGTGGTACGTCCTCGACGACCTGGCGCTCGAACAGCCGGTTCGTCGCGAGAAGGTCGCCGACATCGTGGCGCGTGCCCCGACCCGGGTCGACCCCGCCGAGCTTCCGTTTCCCGCGCCGCCGCGTGCCCGCGTCGCGGTGCGTGTGCGCCCCGGCATCACGCACACGATCGGCGGCCTGCGGATCGACGAGCAGGCGCGGGTCGTCGGCGCCGAGGGATTGTTCGCCGCAGGCGCCGATGCGGGCGGGATCTCCACAGGCGGTTATGCGAGCGGGCTGGCGGCCGCGCTGGTGTTCGGACGGATTGCCGCGGAGTCCGCGCTAGACGGCCTGTAGGTACGCGCAGGGCCGGGGGTCGTGCGGCAGCGGGGAGGGGGCGACCTTGACCACCTGTTCCTCGCGGTCGTCGACCTCGACCCTGGAGCCCACCGCCGGCGCGTCGCCGTCGGCCTCGCGGAGCTCATAGCCGCTGGGCTTCCAGATGAAGAGGAGGTGCTTTCCGCCGTCGGCCATCGGCCGCGCATCCTAACGGGACACGTTCGGTGCCAGGCACGTGACAGGGCCCGAAGAGCCGCGTGCCAGGGACTGTCCCTGGAACATGGGCTAACGGGACGTCGCGTACGGCGGCAAGACGACGCGGACCGTCGTGCCGACCTCTTCGCCCTGGTCGACCGTCAGGACGCCGTTCAGCGTTCGCGCCCGCTCCGCGAGCTCGTCGAGGCTGCGGCGGCGGCGCTCGCCGGGCGCATCGTCGGCAATCGCGGTCTCGAGCTCGCCGTCGTCCGTCTCGCGCATCGTCACCGTCAGTGTCTTCGGGCCGCGTCGCACTGCCTGGTCGATCGCCTCTCGAATGATCTGGTACATCGCGGCCTGGGTCTGCTGGGCGAGCCGCTCTGCGGCGTCCACGTCGACTTCGACTTGCACACTGTGTGCAAGTGCGATCTGGTCGGTCAGCGCGCGCACGGCCGCTCCGAACCCCTGGTCTCGCAGGACGACGGGCTCGAGGTTGAAGGAGAGATTCCGCAACTGCCCGATCGTCGCCCGGTGGCGCTCGAGCGCCCGCCCGATGATCTCCCGGGCCTCCGTGTCGCGGCCCTCTGCAATCGAGTTCAAGCCCGCGTCGAGCAACAGTGCCACTCCGGAGAGCGACTGCACCGCGCCGTCGTGCAGCTCGTTCGCCAGTCTGCGGCGTTCGTCCTGCTCGGCGGTGATCAGCTGGTCCGAAAGACGCGAGCGTTCCGCCTCGCGCACTCTCGCGTCGTCGAGCAGCTGCGCGTTCTCGTGCTCGCGCGCAGCGAAGTCTGCAAGCACGGTCGCGCGCACGACGTCCTCGCGATCGAAGGGCCTCGCTCGGGTCAGACGCAGCGCACCGATCTCCTCGTCGCGGGCGCGCAGCGGAATCACGACCGCATTCTCCGCCGGTGCCGAACGCGGGCGCTCGCCGGGCGGGAGCAGCCGTGCGCGCGCCTCGAAGAGCCGCTCCGCCTCCTGGCGCGCACGCTCGATCACGTCGGCTCCGCCGACAATGGAGCCCATGGTCTCGACGAGCGCCTCGAGGAAGCGCGCCTCACTCGTCAGCTCCCGCTCGGCCGCCTCGTGCCGGCGGCGCTCTGTCACGATCAGAGAAGCTGCGACGATCCCGGCGATCGCGATGGCCACTCCGAGTCCGGCGAGCGTGAGCGGATGACTGCCGAGCGCAAATGCCGCAACGACGAGAGCCGCCGCTGCCGCGAACGCCGCGACGAGCAGTCCCGCTCTAGTCGATGATCGCTTCGCGAAGCGCAATCGCAACCGCTTGCGTGCGCGTGTCAGCTTCGAGCTTGGCGAGGATGTGCCGGACGTGGCTCTTCACGGTCTCCTGGCTGATGAAGAGCTTCGCCGCGACATCCTGGTTCGACATCCCGTCCGCGAGCAACTGCAGGATCTCGCGCTCGCGCCCGGTGAGCATTTCGTCCTTGTCCTTGCCGGTCAGGAATGCCGGCATCAGCGCCGGGTCGACGTATCCCTCGCCGCCGGCCACTTTCTCGATCGCGCGCAACAGCGTCTGGTGCGGCGCCTCCTTCAGGATGTAGCCCTTCGCGCCGGACTCCAGGCCGCGGCTCAGGAGCGAGCGCTCGCTGTACGCGGTGAAGATCAAGACGGCGGACTCGGGAACCTTGTCGGTCAGGATCTTCGTCGCCTCCAACCCATCCATGCCGGGCATGCGCACGTCCATGATCACGACGTTCGGGCGGCGCCGTTCGGCGAGCGCCACGGCGCTCGCGCCGTCCGACGCCTCGCCGATCACGCGGATGTGCGGGGCGCGCGAGAGCGAGAGCCTCAAGCCTTCCCGGACGACCTCATGGTCGTCGACGATCAGGCAGGTGATCTCGGATGGGGTCGACACAGTTCGAGGATGATATTCCGCTATACGGTCAGCGAAAGCTGCTCGGGCTCCGGCGGCGGGCCCAGGCGGACCTTGCGGCGGTCCCGGATGCCGTGTTCCCGGGCGAGTTTCGAGACCTCGGCACGGAGCGGGTTCCGCTCCTCGGCGCCTAGGTAAGCGCGGCGGCGGGCGTAAAGGCGCTCGTACAGAGGAAGCTGCTCGGGCCAGTCCTCGGCCAGATGCTCGAGGAAGTGCTCACGCGTCCCCGGCCGCAGGAAGAGCAGGTTGGCCCAGATCCCCGTGGCTCCGGCTTCTCTCGCGGCCCGGACGACTTCGCGCAACTGCTCGGGCCGGTCCGAGATCCCAGGGAGGATCGGTGCCATCCCGACGCTCGCCTTGACGCCGGCGTCGACGAGCGCCTTCAAGGCCCGCAACCGCTGCCGGGGGTGAGCAGTCGACGGCTCGGTTCGCTTCCAGACCTCCTCGTCGAGCGTCGGGATCGAGAACGTCACGGCGACCTCCGCGCGCTGGGCCGCTTCCACGAGCACGTCGACGTCGCGCACGATCATCGGCCCTCGCGTGATGATCCCGAACGGATTCGCGGTATCGCGGAACACCTCGAGACAGGCGCGCGTCAGCTTGTACTTGCCTTCGACGGGCTGGTACGGATCGGTTGCAGCTCCGACCGTCACCTGCTCCCGCTGCCACGTGGAGCGCGCGAGCTCCTTGCGCAAGACTTCGGCGATGTTCGTCTTCACGCGGATCGACGTTCCGTACCGGTCGTCCGACGGTCGGTCCGACCTCTGCTCGAACGCCCTGACGTAACAGAAGGTGCAGCGGTGTACGCAACCCATGTAGGGGTTCAACGACCACTTGAAGCCCATGCCCTTCACCGGATTGAGGGCGCTCTTGCAGGGCTCTTCGCGATACTCGATCCCCATGGCGACAGAGGGGAGTATAGAACAGACGTTCGTACAACTCGAAGATGGTATCCGGCGGCTCACCCTCCCCCTGCCGACCGGCCCGAAGCACGTCCACTGCTATCTCGCGGGCGGGACGCTCTTCGACACGGGCCTCGGGCTCGCAGGCGCGCCCTGGAGCGCCGTGGAGGCCGAGCGGATCGCGATCACCCACTTCCACCCCGACCACGTCGGCGGAGCGGAGGCTGCAGCCGGGGCGACCGGAGCGACGGTCTTTCAGGGCGGCCTCGACTATGCCCAGTGCGAGCGCGTGTGGGGGAGCGACGACTGGCCCGAACGGATCGCCTCCTGGTTCGTGCGGCACGGAGCGCCCGCCCCAGTCGCGGAAGACTTGATCGCGCAGGGTCACGCGTTCGCGCCGTTCATCCGTTACGCCGTCGAACCGGACCTGCTCTACGAAGGGAGCGAGGTGGACGGCTGGCAGGTGCTCGAGTTGCCCGGTCACGCCGACGGCCACCTCGGCTTTCTCCGTGACGGCGTGCTGATCGCGGGCGATCATCTCCTGCAGAGAATCTCGCCGGCGGTGGGTCTCTACCCGGAGAGTAGGCCGGACCCGCTCGGGGACTATCTGGCATCGCTCGAGCGGACGATCGAGCTCGCGCCGCGGATCGTCTACCCCGGACACGGTGAGCCGATCCTCGACGCCGGCGTTCGCGCCAGAGAGCTGATCGAGCATCATCGGCGCCGGCTCGACGAAACCGCTGCGGCGCTCGGCGACGAGCCGCGGAGCGCCTACGAGATCTCCCTCGACGTCTTCGGAGCGGATCTGGAGCCGACCCAGCGCCGTTTTGCCGTCGCGGAGACGCTTTCGCACCTGGAACGGCTCGTCCGGGAGGGCCGGGCCGCCCGCGGAGGGGACGACCAACGGGTTTTCTATACTGGCCCCTAGTTGGACGACGACATCCTTCCTAGTACCCACGCCCACGGGGTCGGGGCGTGACGATCCTCTTCGAGCTCGTCGGCGTCGGCGCTCTGATTCTGCTGAACGCCTTCTTCGTGGCGGCCGAATACGGCCTCGTGACCGCGCGCCGAACGCGCATCGTCGAGCTGCACCATCGGGGAAACCGGCGCGCGCGAGAGGTGCTGCGCATCACGTCCGACCCGCCGCGCTTCATCGCCGCGATGCAACTCGGCGTCACGCTCACATCACTGGCCATCGGTGCGATCGGCGAACAGGCGCTGTCGCACCTGTTCGACGAATTCCTCGCCACGGTGCTCGCGGTCGTGCTCGCGTATCTCCTGCTGACCTTCTTGCACGTCGTCATCGGCGAGCTCGTCCCGAAGGGAATCGCGCTCGGCCACTCCGAGGGGACGGCTCTGTTCGTCGTCGCCCCCGTGCGGGGCTTCTTCATCGTCATGCGGCCGCTGATCTGGTTCCTGCAGCGCTCGACCGAAGTCGTCCTGCGCTGGCTCGGGTTGCAACCGCCGGGCGCGGACGACGACGTGCACTCGGAGGCCGAGCTGCGCATGCTCGTCTCCCAGTCGACCGAGCACGGCGAGATCGAGCAGCAGGAGCAGGAGATGCTCTACAAGGTCTTCGACTTCGCGGACAAGGAGGCGAAGGACGTGATGGTGCCGCGGCCGGAGGTGGTCGCGCTGTCGATCGACCTACCGCCCGAGAAATGCCTCGAAGCGGTGATGGACTCGCCCTTTACGCGGTATCCCGTTTATCGCGAGACGCTGGACAACGTCGTCGGCATCCTCCATGTCCGCGATCTGTTTCGCGCGCTCCGCGACCGGGGCATGCACGAGGTCAAGGTCGAGGACATCATCCGACCGGCTCACATCGTCCCGGAGACGAAGGATCTCGCGGCCCTGCTCGGCGAGTTTCGCCGTGCGAACCAGCACATGGCCGTCGTCGTCGACGAGTACGGCGACATGGAGGGAATCGTCACGCTCGAAGACCTGCTCGAGGAGATCGTCGGCGACATCGAGGATGAGTTCGACCTTCCGGACGAATCGATCGAGCAGATCGACGAGGACACGGTGATGATCGACGGAACGTTTCCGATCGACGACTTCAACCAGCGCTTCAACACGTCGATGCCTGCCGAGGACTACCACACGATGGCCGGCTTCGTCTTCGGGCTTCTTGGCCGCCAGCCGGAGAAGGGCGACACGATCATGCACGACGGCATGCGCTTCGACATCCTCGAGGTCGAAGGGTCTCGCATCCTCAAGCTCGCGGTGACGTTCGAGCAGCGGCGGGAGCAGCGGGACCGCGACGATCACGAACGTGACGCGCTCGAGGCCGAGCTCTTCGACGCCGAGAACTAGGCCCAGCGGCGGAGTTGCGATCAGGTCGGCGGCAGAAAGCGCCTGACCCGAGCATTCGCGGCTACCATTTCGCGACAGAAGTTCTGGGGTCTGGACTACTCAACAAGGAGAAGAATGTTTCGTACTCGTCTCGCTCTCGTCGCGCTGCTCGGTGCGGCGCTCGTGTTCGTCGCCTCGGCCTCCGCGGCCGTGCCGACCCTCACCGGCACCGACGGCCCTGGCTTCACGATCACCCTCAAGAAGGGCAAGACCAAGGTCACGTCGCTCAAGGCGGGGAAGTACAAGATCGTCGTGAAGGATCTCTCGAACATCCACAACTTCCACCTCACTGGGCCCGGGATAAACAAGAAGACGGGCGTCGGTCCCAAGGGGACCTTCACCTGGACGGTCACGCTCAAGAAGGGCACCTACAAGTACATCTGTGACCCGCATGCCTCGATCATGAAGGGCAGCTTCAAGGTCACCTAGGTCCTCAGAAAACCGCTTCGAGGCCCCCTCGCGTATTGACGCCCAATACACAAAAGCGAGGGGGCTTTCTCATGTTTCGAGCACTACTGCTGACACTCACCGTCGCGGCTGCGGCCGCGATTCTCGTCTCTCCCGTCCAGGCCAAGTCGAGCGGTCTCAAGGCTGAGGTCGGCCCCGGCTACTCGATCGAGGTCGAGAAGGGCAACAAGGACCTGAAGACGATCAAGGCCGGGACGTACAGGATCAAGGTCGAGGACAAGGCCTCGATTCACAACTTCCATCTGAAGGGCCCTGGTCTGAACAAGAAGACCGGCATCTCGTTCACGGGCGAGACGACCTGGACGATCAAGCTCAAGCCCGGCACCTACACCTACCAGTGCGACCCGCATGCCTCGAGCGGCATGAAGGGGCACTTCAAGGTCACCGCGTAACCGGAACCTCCTCGATCTGGCCGTCTTCGATCCGGAAGGCGGCCAGGTCGCGGTGTCGGATCGAGTACACGAGGTAGGGCTTGCCGGCCCAGAGCCCGATGTTCTCGACGTCGGTGCGCGAAGGCCGCGCGGGTGACGAGATGTGTGAGTGGAAGACCGCGAGCTCGTAGCCCTTGTCCTCGGCGAACCAGATCTCGGGATCGTCGAACTCCAGCTCGAAGCGGTACGGCGACGATGCGGCGTTGCGGCCCGGTTCGTAGCGCTCCGCCTGGCCGTCGCGGAGCAGGACGAGGCCGCACGCTTCGTTCGGCGCCTCGCGCTCGGCGTGCGCGACGAGCGCGTCGCGCACTTCGGCGGGAATCACCACCAGACGGTTCGCTCCATCGCCTGCTCGACGTCGTCGGCCTCCCAGAAGTCGGCGGAGAGATACTTCCAGCCGGCATCGGCGAGGATTGCGACGACGACGCCTTCGTCGAGCTCGTTTGCGAGCTTCCGCGCGACGTGTCCGACGGCGCCTCCCGAGACGCCGGCGAAGACGCCGTCCTCGTCGAGCAGGCGGCGAACTTCGTGCACCGACTCCTCGTTGGTGACGAGCACCTTGCGGTCGAGCTTCGAGACGTCGAGGATCGGCGGGACGTAGCCGTCGTCGAGCGAGCGCAGCCCCATCACAGGATCGCCCGGAAGTGGCTCGGCCGCGGCGACGATGATGTCGGGGAACGTTTCGCGCAGACGCTCTCCGGTTCCCATCAGGGTTCCGCCTGTGCCGAGGCCGGCGACGACGACGTCGACGCGGTCGAGTGCCTCGGCGATCTCCGGTCCGGTTCCTTCGTAGTGCGCGCGCGGATTCGCCTCGTTCGCGTACTGGAACGGCATGAAGTAGCGCGACGTCTGCTCGGCGAGCTCCAACGCGAGCCGGACGGCGCCGTTCGAGCCCTCGGCGCCCGGCGAATAGACGATGTCCGCACCGAAGAGGCGCAGCAGTCGTTTGCGCTCCTCCGTCGCGTTCTCAGGCATCACGCACGTCAGGGGATAGCCCTTGAGCTTCGCGACGAGCGCGAGCGAGATTCCCGTGTTGCCGCTCGTCGGCTCGAGGAGCTCGCGGCCGGGCTCGAGCTCGCCCGACGCCTCGGCGGCCTCGATCATCGCCTTGGCGATGCGGTCCTTGATCGAGCCGGTCGGGTTCTGTCCTTCGAGCTTCGCGTAGATCTGGACCGCGCCGGCCGGTTTCAGCTCGACGAGCGGTGTGTTGCCGACTAGGTCTAGTACATTCTTCGCGGTTCTCGAGTTCATCGAGCGAAGCGACGATCTATCTCCAAGACACTCCGAAAGTGCGCAGCACTTTCGGAGTTGCTAGCCACCGGCCATTGCGGGTAGGAGGATCACCGTGGCGCCGGGTCGGACGTCTGTTTCGAGCCCGTCGAGCGTGCGCACGTCCTCGCCTTCGACGTAGACGTTCACGAACGGCGCGAGGTCGCCGTCCTCGACGAGCTGGGTGCGCAGTGCAGGGAAGCGGCCCATCAGATCCTCGAGCAGCTCGCGAACTGTGTCGCCTTCGGCCGGGAGCTCGCGCTCGCCGCCCGTTACTTCGCGCAGCGTCGGTGGAATGCGAACTTTGATCACGCTGGTTCCCTCGTTCCCGCGCAGAACTCGACGTAGTCGATGTACTCCGTGATCGTCGGGTGATCGCCGCACACCGGGCAATCCGGATCGCGGCGAAGCTTCACGTCGTTGAACTCCGCCGAGAGCGCGTCGAACAGAAGCAGGCGCCCGATCAGCGGTTCACCGATGCCGAGTGCGAGCTTGAGTGCCTCGCTCGCCTGCAGCGACCCGATGACGCCGGGGAGCACGCCGAGCACGCCGCCTTCCGCGCACGACGGCGCGAGCTCGGGCGGCGGCGGCGTGGGGAAGAGGCAGCGATAGCAGGGTCCGACGTGAGGTTTGAAGACCGTGACCTGTCCCTCGAAGCGATAGATCGACCCGTGAACCACCGGGATGTCGTGCCAGACCGACGCGTCGTTGACGAGGTAGCGCGTCGGGAAGTTGTCCGCGCCGTCGACGATCACGTCCCAGCCGTCCGCGAGGATCCGCTCGATGTTCTCGGAGGTCAGTCGCTCCTCGTACGCGACGACCTCGACGTCGGGATTCAGCGCCTCGATCGCACGCTTCGCCGATTCCACCTTGGGCTCTCCGAGCGACTCCGTCGAATGGACGATCTGTCGCTGCAGGTTCGACTCGTCGACGACGTCGGCGTCGACGATGCCGATCCGGCCGACCCCCGCCGCAGCGAGATAGAGCGAGGCGGGTGAGCCGAGGCCGCCGGCGCCGACCAGTAGAACCTTCGAGTCGAGCAGCTTCAGCTGGCCCTCTTCGCCGACCTCGGGGATCAGCAGGTGGCGGCTGTAACGCGCACGTCGCTGCGCGTCCAGCCCGGCCTGAAGCTGCACGGGAAAGCCGTTGCGCTTCCAGTCGGTGAAGCCGCCCGAGAGGGAGACGACGTCCTCGTAACCGAGCTCGGCGAGCGTCTTGGCCGCGAACGCGGAACGATTGCCGACGGAGCAGTAGACGAGGACGGGACGCGAGTGGTCGGGAGCCGCGCGTTCGACGCGCGATTCGAGGTTCCCGCGCGGAATGTGGACGGCACCGGCGATGTGACCTTCGTCCCACTCGTCTAGCTCCCGGACGTCGAGGACGAGCGGGCCGCCGGAGTCGATCAGCTCGCGAGCCTGGGTGGCGTCCACCTCCGAGATCTCGGAGCGAACCTGTTGCAGCAGCTCGCGGTACGTGGCCATCGCTATAGGAAATATAGCTTTGCTCCGTTAGCTAGCGTCGTCCGCGATGAGTGCTTCCGTCCGGGTTCGGCTGATCGTGGCACTCGTTGCTCTCGCCGCGGCGGGGACCGCCGTCGGCGTCACGCTCGCGACCCGAACCGACGTCGCCAAGCAGACGAGCAAGCCGCCGCCTTACGCCGCTGACCCGACGGCGCGGCCGGAGATCGCCCGGGCCGTTCAGGAGGCGCTGCGAGCCTGGCCCGCCGGAACGGTACGGAGGCTGCGGATCCTCGCCGAGCGCTATCCGCGGAGCGGCCTCGTCCGGCTCGAGCTCGGGCTGGCGCTCGTCTTGACAGGCCAGCAGGCCGACGCGACCAAGGCCTGGTTGGACGCAGAGCGTGTCCAGCCCGATTCGCCGTCCGCAGTGCGTGCGCAAGACCTCCGCCACCCGAACACCCCGCCCGACCTCCCGCCCTTCGTCCCGAGCTTCTCCCAGCCGACGAGCGCGGTTCAGGCCCGGCTCCTGCGCGGCGCAGCCTTTCAGCAGGCGCTTCGACCCCTCTCGGCCGAACGCGAGTTCGAGGCGGCTGCGGCTCTCGCGCCGGCCGACCCCGAGGCGCTCACGGCCGCGGCCGTCGGGCTCTACGACAAGGACCGGCCGGCCCTGGCGTTTTCGCACCTCGGGCCCCTGGTTCGCCGGTTCCCGCACGCGCAGACCGTCCGCTTCCATCTCGGCCTCCTCCTGATCTACTTCGGGGACGTGGGCCGTGCCCGACGCGAGTTGGCCCTCGCCCGCTCGCAAGGCCCCGGAACCCCGCTCGGAAGAAGGGCGGATACGCTTCTGAAAGCCGGTCAAAAGTCCTAGGACCAGTCCGCACAAAGATGAGCCGTTCGGCCTATAGCGTTCGTCCGAGCCAGGTGGCACAGTGCGGCATCGCAAAAGCACCGGTCCTAGAGGGGGGAACGGAGTGAGCGCAACCGAGGAAGCAGTGGGACCGAAGGCCGTCGTCGACCTACTCGAGACGGATGACGCAAAGGCGCTGCTCGAAACCGGGCGCGAGAGCGGGCAACTCACAGCCGACGAGATCGCAGTCGCGCTCGATGAGCTCGACCTCGAGCCGACCCAGATCGACGATTTCTACCACGCTCTCGAGGAGCTCCACATCGAGGTCGTCGTGGCCGTCGAAGAGGAAGAGCGGCCGGTCGAAGCGGCCCGCGAGGTCTCGACCGACTCGCTGCAGCTCTTCCTGAAGGACATCGGCAAGGTCGACCTGCTCACTGCCGCCCAGGAGGTCGAGCTCGCGAAGCGGATCGAGCGTGGTGACCACAGCGCGAAGCAGGAGATGGTCGAGGCGAACCTGCGCCTCGTCGTCTCGATCGCGAAGAAGTATCGCAACCAGGGCCTGCCTTTCCTCGATCTGATCCAGGAAGGCACGATCGGGCTCGTTCGCGCCGCGGAGAAGTTCGACTACCGCAAGGGCTTCAAGTTCTCGACGTACGCGACCTGGTGGATCCGCCAGGCCGTGGCGCGTGCGCTCGCCGACAAGGCGCGCACGATCCGGATGCCGGTTCACGTCGTCGAAAAGCTGAACAAGATCGTCCGTTCCGAGCGGAAGCTCCGCGCCGAGCTCGGCCGCGAGCCGACTGCCGTGGAGATCGGCCGCGACCTCGACCTGACGAGCGATGAGGTGGAGCACATCCGCCGCAGCGCGCAGACGCCGGTGTCGCTCGAGAAACCGGTCGGCGACGAGGACGAGTCGGAGTTCGGGCACTTCATCACCGACGAGAACATGCCGCTGCCGGACGAAGAGGCCGAGATCACCATGCGCAAGGAGACCTTGTGCAAGATTCTCGGCACGCTCTCGAGCCGGGAGCGTCAGGTGCTCGAGCTTCGATACGGGCTCGACGGCCAGCATCCCCGGACGCTGGACGAGGTCGGCCGGACGTTCAACGTCACGCGGGAGCGGATCCGGCAGATCGAGAACCAGAGCCTGAAGAAGCTCCGCGCCCTGGCCGAAGCGGTCAAGCTTCGCGACGTCGCCTAAGCGCCAATAGACTTCCCCGTCGAATCTCGGTCCACGTAGACTCGCCGCCCGTGGAGCAGACCTGGGTCGAAGAGCTGCGCGAGTTCATCGCGATTCCGAGCGTGAGCGCCGACCCGGCGCACCTCGACGATGTGCGTCGGGCCGCCGAATGGGTCCGCGACTTCGTCAAGCGCGTCGGCGGGGAGGCCGAGCTCGTCTCCTACGGGGAGCGTGATCTCGTCATCGGCGACATCCCCGCCAATGCCAACGGCGCCAAGGCTCCGACGGTGATGATCTACGGACACTTCGACGTCCAGCCGCCCGCGCCGCTCGAGCTCTGGGAGTCGCCGCCGTTCGAGCTCGCTGAACGGGACGGTTGGTACTACGCACGCGGCATCGCCGACGACAAGGGGCAGCTGTTCACGCTCCTCAAGGCGGCCCAGCTCCTTCGCGAGCAGAACGCGCTGCCCGTGAACATCAGAGTCGTGTCCGACGGTGAGGAGGAGATCGGCGGCCATTCCGTCGTCGACTTCCTCGAGGCGGACGAGCGCGGCGCAGACGTGTGCATCATCTTCGACGGTGGGATGACGCGTGCCGAGCAGCCCGAGTTCGGGCTTGCCACGCGCGGCCTCGTCGCGTTCCACCTGAAGGTGAAGACCGGCGAGCGCGACATGCACTCCGGGTACTACGGCGGCGCGGCGCTCAACGCGATCCATGTGCTGATGCAGGGACTGTCCGCCGTGACCGCTCGGAGCAACGGCCTGCTGCCCGATCAGCTGCGCATCGGCCGCGAAGCCCTCAGCCAGCTCGAGGTCGACAGCTTGAAGAGTCTCCCGAAAGGCTGGGAGATCCTCGACGAGGCAGGCGCGACTCCGCTCGACGGCAAGGCGGCCGACGACTTCTACGACCGTACGTGGGCCGAGCCGTCGCTCGACGTGAACGGCATTCGCGGCGGCAAGCCGGAGTTCGTCAATACGACGCTGATCGTGGAGGCCGAGGCGCGCTTCACGATCCGGCTCGCACCTGGTCAGGATCCCGAGACGATCGCCGCAACCGTCGAGAAGCTGATCCTGGGCGCGGTGCCCGACTCGGCCGAGGTCGAGCTGATCCGCGAGAACTCTGCGGCGCCCGGCGTCTTCTCCGCAGACTCGCGTGCGATCCAGCTGGGCATGGAGGCGTTCAAGAAGGCGACCGGCGTTCGGCCGCTGCTCGTGCGGGTCGGCGGCACCCTGCCGATCTATCCCGCGCTGGCGGCGAAGGGAATCCCGACGATCGGCACCGGCTTCGCGCTTCGCGAGAGCAACGTCCACTCGCCGAACGAGCGGCTGCGCGTCGAGGACATCGACCGCGCAGTTGCCGCTGCGTCGGAGCTCTACCGGAGTCTCGCCGCACTTGGCTGACACGCGTTACCCGACCCCGATCGCGGCGGAGGTCGCGGACGACGTGCTCGAACGATTCCTGCGCTACGTCCAGGTCGACACGCAGTCGGATGACGACTCCGAGACGTATCCGAGCACGGCGAAACAGCTCGACCTCGGCAAGCTGCTCGCCGACGAGCTCCGCGAGATCGGCCTCGAGGACGTCGAGCTGACGGAGCACGGCTACGTCTTCGCGACGTTGCCCGGGTCGGGCGGGCCGACGGTCGGGCTGATCGCGCACATGGACACGAGCTCCGACGAGTCGGGCACGAACGTGAAGCCACAGGTCGTTCGCGACTACGACGGTGGCGACATCGTGCTTCCGGGCGACCCGCGCAAGGTGCTACGCGCGAGCGAGAACCCGATTCTCGCAGAGCGCAAGGGCCACGACATCGTCACGACGGACGGCACGACGCTGCTCGGTGCCGACGACAAGGCCGGCGTTGCCGAGATCATGGGTGCGGTCGCGTACCTCGCGGCTCATCCCGACATCGACCATGCGCCGATCCGCGTCGGCTTCACCGTCGACGAGGAGGTCGGCCGGGGCGTCGACCACTTCGACATCGAAAGGTTCGGCGCCGACTTCGCGTACACGCTCGACGGCTCCGAGATCGGCCGGATCGACGACGAGACCTTCTCCGCCTCCGAGGTTCGGATCCGCATCGAAGGACACAGCGTCCATCCCGGCACGTCGAAGGACAAGATGGTGAACGCGATCAAGCTCGCGGCGCACATCGTCGAGCGGCTCCCGCAGGACGACCGCTCGCCGGAGACGACCGAGGGACGTGAAGGGTTCGTCCACCCCACGAGAATTACCGGCACGACCGCAGAGGCCGAGCTCCGGTTCATCGCACGCGACTTCGATGCGCAGAAGCTCGCCGAGCACGAGCAGCTCCTCCGCTCACTCGCGGACGAGGTCGGCGCCGAGGAGCCGCGCGCAACCGTGACCGTGACCGTCGAGGAGAGCTACCGCAACATGAAGGAGTTCCTCGACGCCGATCCCGCCGTGACCGAGGCGGCGGACGAGGCTGCCCGAAGAACCGGGCTCGAGCCGTGGCGCGAGCCGATCCGAGGCGGCACCGACGGCTCCATGTTGAGCGCGCGCGGCCTCTTGACCCCGAACATCTACACCGGAGCGCACCAGTTCCATTCCGTGCTCGAGTGGGCATCGGTTCAGGACATGGCCGCTTCGGCGGCGACGATCGTGGAGCTCGTGAAGTTGTGGGCCGAGCCCGATTGGGCTACGCGTCGGTCAGGTACGAATGACCGAACCGCCGCATCTCCTCGATGATCGGCAGCAGCGCGGAGCCCTTGTCCGTGAGCTCGTACTCCACCCGCGGCGGCGATTCGGCGTAGCTCTCCCGCAGGACGATCCCTTCGTCCTCGAGTGCACGCAGGCGCTCCGAAAGTGTCCTTGGGCTGATGCCGGCGCAGGAGTGCTCGAGCTGAGAGAAGCGGCGCGGGCCTTCCGAGAGGTCGTGGACAAGGAGGGCCGTCCACTTGGCGCCGATGATCGCCGCGCAGGCCGCAACCGCGCACGACGTGGACTCGTGGACGGGATTCATGGTGCGCATCGCTTCAGGAATTGTAGTCAGCTCCTGAAAGGCCCGGGTGTAGCCTCGATCTTCGGGATCGAGAAGCGCGCGATCGTCCCGAAGCCCGGGGCGGGCTTGCACGCCTGCGCGACACCGGCGTCGCAGGCGACCGAGAGGAAGATGAACGCGTCCTCTACGGTGAAGCCCCACTCGTCGACGAGGAGCTTCGCGGCCTCTTCCGAGCAGAGCTCGAGCGCCTCGGCGTAGTCGTCGGCGGTCGCATGGGGGAGCCAGCGGTCCTGTAGCTCCGTCACCGGCCACGTTCCCTGCTTTCCCTTGACGAGATCGAAGCGGATGTCGACCTCCCCGGCGATCTCCACACCCGTGAAGCAGATCTCGCCGTCGCCCATCGAGGCATGCATGTCGCCGACGGCGAACATCCCACCGGGCTGGCGCACGGGGAAGTACATGCGCGCGCCCTTCCCGTGGAGGTGGTCGTCGAGGTTGCCGCCGTGCCGGCCGGCGAGCCCGTTCGTGAGCGTCTCGCCGTCCGTCGCGACGCCGACGACGCCGACCATGGGGCGGGCGGGGAAGCGGACACGGTCGTTCATCTCGATCCAGCCGTCCTTAACCCGGAACAGTCGGGTGACCGGCGACTCGACCTGCTCGATCAGCTGGCCGAAACCGGGGATCAGGCAGGCGAAGCCGACCTCGACCGGGCGCACGTCGAGGATCTCGGCGACGAGCGAGTCACCCGGCTCGGCGCCCTTGACCGCGACCGGGCCCGTCGCGCTGTTGACCTGGTCGAAGTCGATCTCGGTGACGAGGTCTTCCTCGCTCGTGATCTGCCCGGTGAAGCAGTCGTTCGTCTCGAACGTGACCGTCGCGCCGGGCTCGACCTCGAGCACAGGCTCGAGGTCGGGCCCGAACGCCCAGATGAACTCGTCACGGCCGATCCGGTGGTCGACCGCGACCGCCATTACGCCGGCGCGCCCGCGGGAGCCGTGTCCGGTGCCACCGTCTCGTCCTCGACGTACACGCGATCCATGTCACGCAGCCGGTCCGGGTAGCGGGCATAGAGATAGATGGTCAGCACGATCCCTGCTGCAATCCAGCCGAGCGCGACCCAGTTCGCGTACTTGATCGGGTAGGTCGGCGGAAACTTCACGTACTCGTAGTAGAGCGGGAAGAAGAACAGCACCGCGCCTGCAGCCGGAACGATGCCGTGCAGGAACCAGTTGAACTCCGAGCGGCGCTTCGTCCAGTAGTGCCAGATACAGCCGATGCAGATGATGATGTAGACGATGACGACCACGATCACTGCCAGCGTTGCGATCAAGGCGAAGCCGACGAGTGGCCCCCACTTCCAGCCGAGGAGCAGCGCCAATACGACAGCGAAGATCGTCATCCAGATGATCGCGACATACGGCGTCTTGTACTCGGGATGCGTGCGTGCGAGGGGCCGCGGGGCGAGCCGGTTGCGCGCGAGTGCATAGAAGACCCGTGTTGCGGCGTTGACGGCTGCATTCGAGTTGGCGGCGATCGAGTTGCAGATCGCGAGGAAAATGAGTACCCACCCGCCTGCCCAGAAGGTCTTGCCGAGTGCGCGCCACGGATCCGCGCCGGTTGCCTGGTCGACGAAGGTGTTGAAGCCGGCGCCGAAGACCCACGCATACGCGCAGAGCATGTAGAAGAGGCCGATCGCGACCGCCGACCCGATGACGGCGCGCGGAACCGTGTAGCGCGGGTGCTTCGCCTCCTCACCCAAGGGGGCAGCGGCTTCGAAGCCGATGAACGCGAGGATCGCGAAGACCATGCCGCGGAAGACGCCGTTCCAGCTGTCAACCGCATGGTGGGGGTTGAACGGCTGGAGGTTCAGGTCGCCGGCGTTCGAGATGAGCATCCAGACGGCCAGCGCTCCGAAGACCAGGATCTCGAAGGCGCCGAGGATGACGCCCGCCGTCGTCGAGATGCGGATGTCACGGTAGGTGAGCAAGAAGACGATCGCGGCCATGACGAAGACCCAGAGGACCCACTGACCGGACCAGTGCCAGCCGGCCTCGCTCGACATCACCTCGCGCATCGCCCAGCCGAACTCCAGGTAGAGGAAAGGGGCGACGAGCGGCTCGAAGAGGATGAAGAGCCAGGCCACGTTGAACCCGGCACCCGGGCCGAGGGAGCGAGCGGCATAGGCGTAGAGGCCGCCGGCCGAAGGCTCGAGCTTCGCGAGTTGTCCGATCGCGGTTGCGGCGCAGAGGCACGCGATCAGGGCGAGCAAGACGGAGAGAACCAGCGCTTGCCGTGAGAACGGCACCGAGATGTAGATCGAGTACGCAACGGCGGCGGCAGGAGCCATGTGCGTGATCGACTGAAAGAGCACTTGCGGCAGGCCAATCGAGTGCACCCGCAAGCGATCGAAGGATCCGGAAACCGAGCCAGCTTCCATGGGAGGACGCCCTCCTGCGTTAGAAGTTACCCCGCGCGATCCTGCCATGGCGGGGGATTGTGTGTCCAGCGCCCACCGAGCATCGTCGCCACGACGTTGACTTCCGAAAGTTGCTCCGGCTCGAGCATGTGCGGGTCGCGGTCGAGGACGACGAGGTCGGCGAGGTAGCCGGGCAGGAGCTTGCCGCGGCGATGCTCGTCGCGCGTGAGCCAGGCGGGGTTGACGGTGGTCGCCGCGAGGGCTTCCTCGAGCGTGAGTCGCTGCTCGGGATGCCAAGGGTCGCGGCCGTCGATCGTGCGCAGGACGCCTGCGCAGACCCCGGCCCAGGGGTCGAGCTCCTCGATCGGTGCGTCTGAGCCGTTTGCGAGGAGGGCGCCTGAGTCCCAGAGCGAGCGATAGGCGTAGGCGCCGTCGGTCTTGTCGCCCCAGAAGCGGTCCGCCAGGTCGCGGTCCGATGGGGCGTGGCTGAACTGGACCGATGCGGCGATCCCGAGCTCGGCGAAGCGCGGCAGGTCTTCGGGGGCGAGCAGCTGGGCGTGCTCGATGCGGTGGCGCAGGCCGAGTGGTTGCCAGGTTGCGCGCGTCTCCTCGAAGGCGTCGAGTGCCTCCCGGTTCGCGAGATCGCCGATCGCGTGGACGGCGACCGGCAGGCCCGCGGCGGCACCGCGGCGGATGATCTCCACCAACTGTTCCTTGCTTGTGATCTGCACGCCGCTGCCGTCGAGCATGCGCGCTGTCTGCGACCCGAGTGTTCCGTCCATGAACGTCTTCAGGTAGCCGATGCGCACAAGGTCGTCGCCGAAGCCGCTCGAGAGGTGCAGGGCCTCGAGGTCAGCTCACCTGGTCGGCGGGAATCGACTGCCAGATCCGGAAGTGCAGTGACCCCTCGTCCCGAAGGCGCTGCCAGACGCCGAGCGCGCCGAGCCAACCGTCCTTGTCGTGGACGGAGGTGACGCCGCGCGCGATTGCGATGCGAACCCCCTCGCGCGAAGCCTCGACCATCTCGTCCTCGGTCGGGCGCACGTAGGTGTCGCGGAAGTGCCAGGCGCATTCCTCGCGCAGGACGCCCGTCGGCTCGCCGCGCTCGTCGCGCTCGACCACGCCGCCCGCGACCTCGAGGTCGCCGTTCGCGCGGGCGAGGGCCGCGGAGTTGAGCCAGAGCGAGTGGTAGTCGCGCGCCATCAGCGCCGCGGGCGTGTCGCCGGTGACCTGGTCGAGCGCCTCCTTCGTCGGCTCTGTCGGCGGCGACCAGTCGCCCGCGCGCCAGCCCATGCCGCGCAGCCAGCGGCCCGGCTCGGCGTGCTCGGCGGCAGCGGCGACTCGCTGGAGCGTTTCGTCAAGCGAGCCGGCGTCCTCGAGCCGGATCTGACGCTGCGCGAGCGCCCAGGTCGGGAAGTGGACGTGGGAGTCGCTGAAGCCGGGGAGGACGCACCGCCCGCCGAGGTCGACGCGGTCAGGGCTGGCCAGCGCCGTCTCGTGGGTGCCGATCCCACCGGCGATGCGGTCGCCCGCGATCGCCAGGGCGCGGGCCAGTGGGAGCGTCGGCTCCATCGTTCGGACGACGCCGTTCTCCAGGATCAAGCGCGGAACCTTTTCCAGGGCTCGATCGTTTGGACGACCATGACCACGCTCGTGATCCTATTGCTGCTCGTCGTGATGCTCGCGATCGCGAGCTACTGGCCCACCAGCGACTGAGCCTTACACTTCGCGGCGTGCCGTACGAGCCGCTGACCGAGGAACAACGCGAGATCCGTGATCTCGTTCGCCAGCTCGCGCGCGAGCGGATCGCGCCCCGGGCGGCGGAGATCGACGAGAGCCATGAGTTTCCCTGGGACGTCGTCGAGCTCTTCCGGGAGAACGACCTCTTCGGGCTGTTCTTCGACGAGCAGTACGGCGGCCTCGGCACCGGGACGCTGCTGTCGCTCGTGGCGATCGAGGAGGTCTCGAAGGTCTGCGCAACGAGCGGGCTGATTCTGGCGGTGCAGGAGCTCGGGTCGCTCGGGCTCAAGCTTGCGGGCGACGACGAGCAGAAGATGCGTTACCTGCCGAGGCTTGCATCCGGCGAGTGGTTGTGCGCCTACGCGCTCACCGAGTCCGGGTCGGGCTCGGACTCCGCGGCGATGCGCTCGTCGGCGCGGCGTGAAGGTGACGACTACGTTCTCAACGGGTCGAAGCGATTCATCACGAACGCCGGAGTCGCGCAGCTCTACACGGTCTTCGCGAAGACAGACCCTGAAGCCGGCCACTCCGGCATCTCGGCGTTCGTCGTGGAGGCGGACACGCCGGGCTTCGAGGTCGCGCGGGTCGAGCCGAAGATGGGGATCAAGGGCTCGACGACCGGGGAGCTCGTGTTCGAGGAAGCGCGTGTGCCGGCTGGGAACCTGCTCGGCGCGGAGGGTGACGGCTTCAAGATCGCGATGCGCATCCTGGACCGGTCGCGGCCGGGTGTCGCGGCGCAGGGACTTGGTCTCGCCCAGGGCGCGACGGACTATGCGCTCGAGTACGCGAAGACACGCGAGACGATGGGCCGGCCGATCGCGCAGCATCAACTGGTGGCCGCGATGCTCGCGGACATGGAGACGAAGTGCGAGGCGGCCCGCGGTCTTCTGTACAAGTTCGGCGCAGCGGTCGACGACGGCATCGACGGGTCGGAGCTGACGAAGCTGTCGGCCATGACGAAGCTGTACTGCACCGACGTCGCCATGGAGGTCACGACGGACGCCGTTCAGGTGCTCGGCGGCTACGGGTACATCTCCGAGTACCCGCTCGAGCGGATGATGCGTGACGCCAAGATCACGCAGATTTACGAAGGGACGAACCAGATCCAGCGGCTCGTGATCGCGCGCGAGATGCTCAAGGAGCAGCGCGCGTTTCTCCTCGCGGGCGTTTCCGGTTAGGCTCGTGGCTCCCGTCCTAGGAGGAGCCATGAAGCGCTACATCGGCCCACTCATTTTGCTCGCCGCGCTCGCGGCCCTGGCCGTGGTCGGGACAGCCGGCGCGAGCCACCAGGTGAAGTCGCCCGTCAAGGGATCCTTCAGATACTGCAGCGATCCGACCTTCCCGCCGATGGAGTCGACGACGACGGCCGGCAAACCGACCGGCTTCGACATAGACATGGCGAACGCGATCGGCAAGTTCTGGAAGGTCAAGGCGAAGTTCGTCCAGACGGCGTTCCCGGGGCTGCTGCCGGCGCTCTCGGCCAAGAAGTGCAACATGGTGATCAGCGGGATCTTCATCACGCCCGACCGCGTCAAGAGCTTCCCCGCGGTGTCGTACATGAAGACGCACCGTGCGCTTGTCGTGCAGGCGGGGAATCCGAAGAAGATCAAGGGCCCGAACGACCTGTCCGGCAAGCTGGTTGCCGTTCAGGCGGGCACCAAGTACGAGGAGTACCTCAAAGCGCTGAACGACCAGTTCAAGTCGTCGGGGCGGCCGCAGTTCACGCTGCAGAGCTATCCGGGCGACACGGATGCCGTTGCGCAGCTTTTGATCGGACGCGCCGATGCTGTCCTGACCCAGGACACCTCGGGTGCATTTCAGAAGCAGGCGCATCCGGGCAAGCTCGCGCTCGCCTACCTGTTCCCGGAGACGGACTCGTTCGGGATCTATTACCGCCCCTCGGACAAGAAGATGGGCGCCGCGTTGCGCACCGCGATCAAGCAGCTGAAGAAAAACGGCACGCTGAAGAAGATCGCAGCCAAGCATCAGATCCCCGTGTCAGACGTGAAGTAGGTCGCACGCGCGGGTGCTCGCAAGCTTCGACGCCCACATCTTCTGGGAAGCGCTCAGTTCCAAGCCGTATTGGAACGGGGCGCTTCTCGCTCTCGAGCTGACGCTCGTCTCACTCGCGGTCGCGTGCGTGATCGGCTTCTTCCTGGCCCTCGGCCGGAGCAGCCGTTTCCGCGGGGTCCGCGCCTTCGTGTTCTTCTACAACTGGATCTTTCGCGCGACGCCGACGCTCCTGCAGTTGCTCTTCATCTGGAACGCGTTGCCGCAGCTGTGGCCGGTGTTCGCCGGGAGCTGGTTCAAACCGTTCCTCGCCGCCTTCATCGCGCTCTCCTTGAACGAGGCCGCGTACATGTCGGAGATCATCCGGGCAGGCTTGCTGTCCGTCGACCCGGGCCAAGAGCTTGCGGCGCGTGCTCTCGGCATGACGCGTCCGAGGATCCTGCGACGCGTGATCGTCCCGCAGGCGATCCGGATCATCATTCCGCCGACCGGCAACGAGTTCATCACGCTGCTCAAGCTGACGAGCCTCGCGTTCGTGATCTCGTTGCACGAGCTGCTGACGGCGGCGCAGGTGCATGCGACAGTGGATTTCCGGTATCCGGAGGCCTACGGCGCCGCGCTCGTCTACTACCTCGCGATCGTGAGCGTGTTGATGGTGGTGCAGGCGCAGCTCGAGAAGCGATTCACGTGGAGCTCGGCGGGGCGCAGGCGCCGCAGCCCCGTTCCCGCGGTCGCACACGATGCCCGATGAACGACGCTGCGGTCCTCCGCGCCGAAGGGGTCCACAAGTCGTACGACGGGCTCGAGGTACTACGCGGCGTCTCGGTCGACGTCGATCGCGGCGAGGTGAAGGTGATCATTGGTCCGTCCGGCTCGGGGAAGTCGACGCTGCTGCGGTGTCTCGCTTTGCTCGAGCCGGTCGACTCCGGCTCCGTTCACCTCGATGGGGACGAGCTGAGCGGGTTGCGAGAGAAGGAGCTCGCCGCGCACAGGTCCGAGGTGGGGATGGTGTTCCAGCGCTTCAACCTGTTCCAGAACATGACGGCGATCGGCAACGTCATGTGCGGGCTCGTCGAGGTGCGTGGGCTCAAGAAGCGCGAAGCGCGCGAGCGGGCCCGGGAGTTTCTCGCGCGCGTGGGGCTCGCCGACAAGGCGGACAACTATCCCGAGGAGCTCTCCGGCGGGCAGCAGCAACGCGTGGCGATCGCGCGGGCTCTCGTGATGCGTCCGAAGGCGATGCTGTTCGACGAGCCCACGTCGGCGCTGGACGTCGAGTTGGTGCGGGAGGTGCTGGACGTGATGGAGGGACTGGCGCGCGACGGCATGACGATGGTGGTCGTCTCCCACGAGCTCCGTTTCGCGCACAGCGTGGCGAGCTCGATCCTGATGATGGATGAGGGGAGGGTGATCGAGGAAGCGCCCCCCGACCGGTTCTTCGCAGCCCCGAGCCACGAGCGAACGAAGCGCTTCCTGGCACTCGTCGAGTAACGCGCGAAATTCGTCCCAAAGCGGGCTCGATCTCGTCACACCCCAACCCGTACCGTGGGAAGACCCGTTCGTCCCGGCACAGCGGGGACACCACATGCCGACAGGTCTTGGGGTCTGACCCAAAACCACGCCCCGAAAGGACAGGATGCCTCGTCCTCTACGACCCCAGGTCGCAGGAGGGATCTACCACCTCGTCAGCCGCGGCGTTCGCAAGCTGCCGGTCTTTACCGACGACGAGTCGCGGAAGCGCTTCCTCGGGCTCCTCGACGAGACGCTCGAGCGCTACCACTGGGAGCTGCACTCGTGGTGCTTGATGACGAACCACTTCCACCTGCTCGTCACGACCGTCGAGCCGACCGTCTCGGAAGGAATGCAGTACCTGAACGGCTGCTACGGACAGTGGTACGACTGGCGGCACGGGTACGAGGGCCACGTCTTCGAGCGGCGCTTCTGGTCGCAGCTGATCGAAGGCGACGGGCACCTCCACGAATCCGCGCGCTACATCCTCCTCAACCCCGTTCGCGCCGGAATGTGCGCGACCGCGCCCGACTGGAAGTGGACCAGCTACCGAAAGACGATGGGCATGACGACGAAGGGGCCGCGTCTCTCGAGGATGCTGCTCTACGAGTTCGGCCGTCGCCTCGACATCGCCCGCAAGCGATTCGCCGCCTTCATCCGCGAGGCGGAATGATCCCGCGCAGCCACTCGGCCACCTCGCCGACGAACGACGGGTCGATCTGGTGGCCCATCGGCGTCTCGCGATACAGCACCTCGGCACCCGCCGCCTCGAGCACCTCGCGTGCCTGGCGACCCCACTCGACCCCGATCACCGAATCCAGCGTCCCGTGGCCGATCGCGACCGGCGGCAACGGCGGCGACAGATCGAACCCGAACCCATCGACCCGAGGAATGAAGCTGCTGAAGACCGTGAGCGCCGCCGGCCGAGGACGCCCCTTCCCGAGCCCGAGCGCGTACGACATCACGCCGCCCTGCGAGAACCCGCCGAGCACAAGCCGGTCGTAACCGACACCCTGCTCCCTCAGAAAGTCCCCCAGCCACTCCGCTGCGGCTCCGTAGCTCGCCCCGAACGTTTGCGCGTCCGGCGTCCCGATCCCGCCGAGCACGTACCAGTGCGCCCCGCCGGGCGGCAGGGACAGCGGCCCGCGCGGAGTCGCGCCGACCAGCCGGCGCTCGGGATCCAGCGCATCGAGCAACGGGAAGAGATCGTGCTCGTCCGCGCCGCGCCCGTGGAACAACACGAGCGCCCCCTCCGGCTCGCCCGCAGCGGGCCGCACACGCGCAGTCAACGCCATCCCTGGATCATGACCTCCGCGGTAGAGTCCAAACGGCTGATGCGGTTCGAGGGTATCCACCACGTCACGTGCATCACCGCCGACGCTCCGGGCAACGTCGACTTCTACGTTCGCGTCCTCGGCCTCCGGCTCGTCAAGAAATCGGTGAACCAGGACGACCCGACCGTCTACCACCTCTTCTACGCCGACGAGAAGGGGAGCGCAGGAAGCGACCTGACCTTCTTCGAGTACCCGCACGCCCGCCGGGGCCGCGCAGGGGCCGGGATGGTCCATCGCATCGTCTTCCGCGTCGGCTCCGACGAAGCGCTCGCCTTCTGGGAGGAGCGACTCGCCGCCGAGAACGTCCCGACGCAACGCGCCGACACCGGTCTCCGCTTCGAGGACCCCGAGGGCCTCGGGCTCGAGATCGCGGTGGTGCAGACCGACGACGCGCCGCTGACGGCGGACCAGCCGCAGATCCCGAGGGAGCTCGCACTCCAGGGCTTCGACGGCGTGCGCGCCTACGCCGACCCCGAACCGAGCAGGCGCCTGCTCGAAGAGACCCTCGCCTTCCAGCCGAAGGGCGAGAACACCTGGGAGGTGCGCGGCGCCAAGCGCGGCTCGTGGTACGCGTACGACATCCCGCCCGGTGACCTCGGAGTCCCTGGTGCCGGCACTGTCCACCACGTCGCCTGGGCATCACCGCCCGAGGAGCACGAGGCGTGGCAGGAGCGCGTCGCCGCTGCCGGTGCGCACCCAACCCCTGTCATCGATCGCTTCTACTTCAAGTCCGTCTACTTCCGCGAGCCGAGCGGCGTGCTCTTCGAGATCGCCACGATCGGCCCGGGGTTCACCGTCGACGAGCCGCTCGAGACGCTCGGCGAGCGCCTTTCGCTCCCGCCGGACTACGAGCATCTGCGCGAGCGCGTCGAGCCGCTGCTGACGCCGCTGCCGAACCCGCGCGAGCTAGTCCAGCGTTAGCGCCGGATACTTCGCGCGGATCGAGTCGACGAACCCGGCCATCCGTTCAGCCAGCGCCGCATCCTCGATCTCGAGGACGTTCTCCGCGTTCGTCTCGCCCGAATGCGACAGGTTGAAGCTGCCGATGAAGACCGTGTCGTCGGCGACCGTCACCTTCGCGTGCATGTAGTCGTGCACCGATCCGGGCGCGTACGGCGTCGAACGCTTGCCGGAGAACGTCGCACGTTCTAGGAGAAACTTCAGCGACGGAGCCTTCCAGGTGACGTTGCCGTTCAGGCGCCACTGTCCGAGCACTTCGTGGATCTGGGTCGAGTCCACGACGCCCGCCAGGTCGACCTTGCCGTCGGCGGCCACCTCCGCGAGTGTTCCGAGGATCGGGGCCGAAGTAATCACCGGCGATGCCACACGAACCCGTCGCTCCGCGCCACCGATCGCGTCCGCGATCCGGTGCGCCATCTTCTCACCGCGCTTCGGCGAGAACCACGTCCGCACCATTGCGTCACCGACCTGGATCGGATTCGTTGCCACCCTTCCCGACGCCGAGACCTTGCGCTTCTTCCACAACTGCGCGAAGTCGTCCTGGAAGCGGATCGCAACTCCGGTCGACGAGACGATGACGATGACGTTCTCTTCGCGCGTCCAGGAATCGTCCGTCCAGTTCGTCGAGCCTGCCCACACCGCATCTCGATCGCGGACGACGTACTTGTGGTGCATCAGATCAGGCCAGCCTGGAACCGGCGCGGTGTCAAACGGCAGTGACTCGATCAGCGACGGTTCGGTCTTCGGCGGGGGAGGAATCGGCGGGCGCTCGTCGACCTCGTCGACGTTGTAGACGAGTCGAACGTTGACTCCGCGCTCGTGTGCTCCGACGAGCGCCCCTCGCACGATGTCGGCGGTCTCGTCGTGCAGGCGAATGTCGTAGAGCGCGAGCTCGAGCGTCTGCTTCGCGCCGTCGACGAATGCCGCGATCAGTGCGCGCGATCTCGACGGCGGACTGGCCACCGTCAGTGAGTGTGTGAACCTCGATCACAGGAGGTGCAGAAACTCTCCCTGGTTGCCGGCGAGCTGCGGCGCGGGCGTGCGTGGCACGAAGTGGCAGCTGATTGACCAGCCCGGCGTCATCACCGGTGCCGCTCACCTCGTGCTCCCACGCTTCGCGCGGGTCTCCCGTCTCGAGGTGGAAGTAGTGGGTCTCGTACGTCCCGACCTCCTCGCCATGATCCCGCGTGACGGTCCCGAGCTCGCGCACGACCTGCGCCTCGATGCCGACTTCCTCGACGAGCTCGCGCGCGAGGCCCTCCTCCAGCGATTCGCCCGGATCGAGACGGCCCGCCGGCACCTGCGTTCCCGCTTCCGGCAGATCACGATGCTCGAATACGAGCAGCTGGTTGCCCGCGGGTCACGTACGCAACGACGCGGAGGGGAGTCAGCTCTGCTTCGCCCGCAGCATGAGCGCAGAAGGATACGTCCGGGTTGCCGACTCCGCTACGACACTTGTCTCGGTGTCGCTGGTTGTGTTGCGCCGGCAGGCAGGAGTAGTGTCGGAAGGGTCCCCAGCGAGCGAGGGGGTGGGCGAAAGCCACCCGAGCACGAGGAGGTTCTTATGAGCACCACCGTCGACACCGCCGTCGACGTCCGGCCCTTCGAGGTCGAGATTCCCGCTGAGGCCCTGGAAGACCTTCGCCGGCGCATCGACGCGACGCGCTGGCCCGAGAAGGAGACCGTCGCAGATCAGTCGCAGGGCGTGCAGCTCGCGACGATGCAGAGGCTCGTGAGCTACTGGGGCACCGAGTACGACTTCCGCAGGGTCGAGACGAGGCTGAACGCCGTGCCGCAGTTCACGACGGAAATCGACGGCCTCGACATCCACTTCATCCATGTTCGATCGCAGCACAAGGACGCGTTGCCGCTCATCGTCAATCACGGGTGGCCCGGCTCCGTCATCGAGCAGCTGAAGATCATCGATCCGCTGACGAATCCGACGGCACACGGTGCGAGCGCAGCGGACGCTTTCGATGTGGTCATTCCGTCGATGCCCGGCTACGGATTCTCAGGCAAGCCGATGAGCACCGGGTGGGGCCCCGAGCGCATGGGCCGAGCGTGGGACGAACTGATGACGCGCCTCGGCCACACCCGCTACGTCGCCCAAGGCGGCGACTGGGGCGCGTTCGTCGTCGACCAGATGGGATTGCAAGCACCCGCGGGATTGCTCGCCATCCACTCCAACATGCCCGCGACTGTGCCAGCTGACGTCGACAGCGCTTCCTTGGCCGGCGAACCGCCACCTGCCGGGCTGTCAGCCGAGGAACGACGTGCGTACGAGCAGTTGCTCAGAACGTACAAGCAGGTCGAGTACGCCCACATGATGGCGGCGCGCCCGCAAACCCTGTACGGCATCGCGGACTCACCCGTCGGTCTGGCCGCCTGGCTACTCGACCACAACGATGCGGACGGCCAACCGGCCGCGGCGGTGGTCTCTGCTCTGGACCGGACGGCAAGCGCCACGGGCGAACTGACGCGTGATGAGGTCCTCGACAACATCACCCTCTACTGGCTGACGAACACCGGCGTCTCTGCGTCCCGCCTCTACTGGGAATACAAAGGTGGCTTCTTCAACGCCAAGGGCGTCTCGATCCCCGTTGCCGTGACCGTCTTTCCCAGCGAGCAGTATCAAGCGCCGCGGAGCTGGACCGAGCAGGCCTACCCCAACCTCATCTACTTCAACGAGGTCGACAAGGGCGGTCACTTCGCCGCGTGGGAAGAGCCGGAGCTCTTCTCCGCCGAAGTGCGAGCCGCATTCAGATCACTGCGTTAACAAGGAGGTCGTCAATGAGCAGCACCGTCGAGAGCGCCACCGAGATCCGGCCCTTCCACCTCGAGATTCCAGAGGAGCAGATCGACGACCTGCGCCGGCGCATCGCGCAGACGCGCTGGCCCAGCAAGGAGCTCGTCGAGGACCGTTCACAGGGCGTGCAGCTGGCGACGCTTCACGAACTCGCGCGCTACTGGACGACCGACTACGACTGGCGCAAGGCTGAGGCGAGGCTCAATGCACTACCGCAGTTCATCACCGAGATCGACGGGGTGGACATCCACTTCATCCACGTGCGCTCCCCGCACGAGAACGCGTTGCCGCTGATCATGACGCACGGCTGGCCCGGCTCCGTCATGGAGCTGCTCGAGGCTGTCGGCCCGCTTACGGATCCGACTGCGCACGGCGGCCGCGCCGAGGATGCATTCGACCTCGTGCTGCCGTCCCTGCCCGGCTACGGGTTTTCGGGAGAGCCGATGGAAGTCGGCTGGGGTCCCGGCCGCGTCGTGGGGGCATGGGCGGAGCTGATGCACCGTCTCGGCTATACCCGCTACGTCGCCCAGGGCGGAGACCTTGGTGCCATCGTCACGGATGTGATGGGCCGCCTGGCACCCGAAGGGCTGCTCGGCATCCACATCAACTTGCTCGTGACCACGCTGGGCGCCGCTACTCCGCCGCCGGGGGACTCCGAGGAGGAACGCGCCGCCCTCGCCGAGATCAACACGTTCACGACGAGCGGCTTCGGCTACTTCCTCGAGCAGTCCACGCGGCCGCAGACGATCGGCTACGCCCTCCTGGATTCACCGGTCGCTTTGGCGGCCTGGTTGCTCGACCACGACACGGACAGCTACGAGAAGATCTCCCACGCCTTTCTCGACGGCGAGCCCTCGGGCAACCTCACGCGCGACCACATCCTCGACAACATCACGCTGTACTGGCTGACGGGTACGGGAGCTTCGGCGGCCCGCGCATACTGGGAGCTCGGCCGAGCCCAGGCTCTTGCGGGCGGCCAGGCTCCTCCGGAGGTCTCGCTCCCCGTCGGCTTCACGACGTTCCCTGACGAGATCTTCCAGGCCCCACGGAGCTGGGTTGAGCAGTCGTACCCCAATCTCACGTACTTCAACAAGGCGGAGCGGGGCGGTCACTTTGCCGCCTGGGAGGAGCCGGAGCTCTTCTCGAGCGAGGTCCGGTCTGCATTCGGGTCGCTGAGGTGAGCCTCTTCAGCAAGCGCCACACCGACGAAGCCGGCTGCGCTGCCTTTCGAGGGGCAGCTAGCAGAGTTCGACGGCGCAACCGGTTGGCTCAACTCGTCGCCCCTCAGCCCCGCGGATCTGCGCGGGCAGGTCGTTCTCGTCGACTTCTGGACGTACACCTGCATCAACTGGCTGCGTACGCTCGGTTATGTCCGCGCGTGGGCCGAGAAGTACGAGGATCAAGGTTTGGTCGTGGTCGGCGTCCATACCCCCGAGTTTCCGTTCGAACGCGACATCGACAACGTCCGCGAGGCCGCGAAGGAGATGAGGGTCGAGTATCCGATCGCACTCGACAGCGACTATGCGGTTTGGCAGGCCTTCAGCAATCACTACTGGCCGGCTGTGTACATCGCCGATGCGGAAGGACAAATTCGACACCACCAGTTCGGGGAGGGTGGCTACGAAGAGTGCGAACGCATCGTCCAGCAGTTGCTGCGGGAGGCCGGAGGCGAAGGGATCAGCGACGACCTCGTGCCGGTCCCCACGGAGGGGTTCGAGCTTCAGGCCGATTTCGCGAACCTCGAGAGTCCCGAGTCCTATCTCGGGTACGAGCAGGCGCAGAGCTTCGCTTCGCCAGGTGGCGCACGTCGCAACGAGCTTCGCGCCTACGACACGCCCGAGCAGTTGCGCCTGAACCAGTGGGCTCTCACCGGAGACTGGACGGTCGGGGACAAGGCGTGCGTGCTGGACGAAGCAGGTGGAAGGATCGTGTTTCGCTTCCATGCGCGCGACGTCCACCTTGTGATGTCACCCGGAGGGCGAGGCAGATCCGTCCCGTTCCGCGTCCTCGTCGACGGAGAACCTCCGGGTGACGCGCATGGCTTTGACGTTGACGAACTAGGTCGCGGCACGCTGTCCGAGGAGCGGCTCCATCAGTTGATTCGCGAGCGCGGGCCGATCGCCGACCGCACGTTCGAGATCAGCTTCGATGCTCCCGGGGCCGAGGCCTACTGCTTCACCTTCGGCTAGGGCTTCTGCGACGGCCGCCAGGCCTACCAAGCATCGAATGTTGAGGTCCCGTTAAGCCGCCGGGACCCGCTGAGAGCTCGTCCTATGATCGCACTGTGCCGTGTCAATGAAAGATGCGCTGTACGTCGTCATCGCTGTCGGCGTGGTCGCCTTCTTCATCGTGCGCCAGCGCCGGAGCGACCGTTTCCGGGAGCGCTCGCTGCTCTTTCCTCTGGCCCTCGGCGTCTACGGCGCCGTCCTGTTGACGCAGACGACAGAGCACGACTCGCTCACGACCGCATCCGCCGTGCTGCTGCTCATGAGCGCGCTCGCTTCAGTCTCCTTCGGCGTGATTCGAGGCCTGACGATCGAGCTCTTCATGCGAGGCGAGGAACTATGGGAACGCGCCTCGTGGACGACGATCGGAGTCGGCTGGGGAGGGCTCGTGGTAACACGGATTGCGCTGATCGCGACCGCTGCAGCGTTCGGCGCCAAGGTTGCGTCGTCGGCCACCTCCATCCCACTGATGCTCGCAATCACGCTTGCGACCCAGATGCTCGTCGTGAAGGCACGCGCCGGAGAGCTGGGCGTTGCCGCGGGGTCGTCCTCGCGTCGACTCCCCAGAAGCGCTCGCCGGAGCTGATTTCGAGTCGCGTTGAGGGTCGAGCCCGGCGTAGGGCGTTAGGCACCCGAGCCATCGCGACGTACGCTTCGCCGGTGGTCACGTGCTCAGCTTGCGGCTCGAAGAATGCGCCAGAGGCGAAGTTCTGCTCGGAGTGCGGAGCGCGCCTCGCCTCGGCTTCCCGGCCGATTGAGGAACGCAAGGTCGTCACCATCGTGTTCTGTGACCTCGTTGGGTCGACTGCACGCGCAGAGCAGCTGGATCCAGAGGACGTGCGCGCCGAGCTGTCGTCGTATCACGCCCGCGTCCGGTCGGAGCTCGAGCGTCATGGCGGCACCGTTGAAAAGTTCATCGGCGATGCGGTCGTCGCCGTCTTCGGAGCGCCGCTCGTGCACGAAGACGACGCCGAACGCGCAGTGCGCTCGGCACTGGCGATTCGCGACTGGGCGCTGGAGGAGGACGGCGTCGACGTTCGACTCGCAGTGAACACCGGAGAGGCCCTCGTCAGCGTCGACGCGCGCGCAGACGCCGGCGAGGGACTGGTCGCGGGGGACGTCATCAATACGGCGGCTCGTCTGCAGACGGCAGCGCCGGTCAACGGGATCCTCGTCGGCGAGAAGACGTACCGGGCAACCGAAGGACCCATCGAGTACCGCGAGCGCGAATCCGTGGCGGCAAAGGGGAAGCAGGAGCCCATCGGCGTCTGGGAGGCGGTCTCGGCGCGTTCGTTGTTCGGCGTCGACGTCGACCTGAAGCCGTCGACTCGACTCGTAGGCCGCCGGCGCGAGCTGGATCTGCTCGTCGACGCGCTGGGACGTGCGCGCGCAGAACGCGAACCTCAGCTCGTGACAATCGTCGGTGTTCCCGGGATGGGGAAGAGCCGGCTCGTGCAGGAGTTGTCGGCATGGATCGAAGCCGAACCGGAGTTGATCCGCTGGCGTCAGGGCCGCTCACTTCCGTACGGCGAAGGTGTGAGCTACTGGGGGCTCGGCGAAATGGTCAAGGCCGAGGCCGGGATTCTCGAAAGCGATGCGGCTCCGGTCGCCGAGTCGAAGCTCCGCGAGACCGTGGCGCGCGTGTGCGGCGAGCAAGAGGCCGAGTGGTTGCGAGCGATGTTGCAGCCACTCGTCGGTATCGCCGACGACGCCTCCAGCGGGGATCGGCGCGGCGAGGCGTTCGCGGCCTGGCGTCGGTTCCTGGAGGGCCTTGCCGCGGAGCGCGCAACCGTGCTCGTCTTCGAGGATCTTCACTGGGCAGACGACGGCTTACTCGACTTCGTCGATTCCCTGGTCGACTGGGCGACGGACGTACCGCTCCTTGTCGTCGCCACGGCGCGTCCCGAGCTCCTCGCGCGCCGTCCTCACTGGGGCGGCGGCAAGACGAATGCCGCGACGTTGTCGCTGGCGCCGCTGTCCGAAGCGGAGACAACTGAGCTTGTCCACGCCATTCTGGAGCGATCGGTTCTGCCGGCAGACGTGCAGTCGGCCGTCCTGGCCCGTGCAGGCGGAAACCCCTTGTATGCCGAGGAGTTCGCACGGATGATCGCAGAGCGCGGTGATGTCCACGACGGCGGAGACTTCGTCTTGCCCGATTCGGTTCAAGGTCTCATCTCCGCACGGCTCGACTTACTGACGCGCGCAGAGAAGGAGCTGTTGCAGGACGCGGCGGTCGTCGGGAAGGTGTTTTGGCCGGGTGCGCTGACCGCCAACCGGGATGCAGCTGCGCTTGACGATGCCATCCGAGGGCTCGAGCGCAAGGAATTTGTGCGGCGTGAGCGCCGGTCATCGGTCGAGGGAGAGCTTCAATACGCGTTCCGGCATGTCCTGGTGCGGGACGTCGCATACGGCCAGATCCCCCGTGTGACGCGCGCCGAGAGGCACGAGCAAGTGGCAGAGTGGATCGAGCGGCATGTGCGCAGTGAAGATGCGGCGGAACTCCTTGCGCACCACTACTCGAACGCTTTGGAGTACGGACGGGCGGCCGGTCGCGATGTGAGCGAGGTGATCCGCCGCGCCCGGGTTGCGCTTCGCGACGCGGGCCGGCGCGCGGTCGCCTTGAACTCATTCGTGAACGCAGCACGGTTCTTCGAAGCAGCCGTCGAGTTGACACCGGAGGACGATCCGGATTGGCCGCGGCTCGTGCTCGAGCAGGCAGAGGCGTCCGTGTATGTCGACCTCTCCAGCGACCGGCGGCTCCGTAGCGCTCGCGAAGTGCTGCTGGCAGGCGACGTGCACGATGCCGGCAGAGCGGAGGTCGTGCTGGGCGAATACCGGTGGCTGCGGGGCGATCAGGCGGGCTCCAACGAGCACTTCATCGCGGCCGGGGGTTTGGCCGAGCGCATGACAGACGAGAACGTCAAGCTGCGCGTGCTTGCGAACCTCGGGCGCTTCGCGATGCTCGGCGATGAGAACGAACGTGCGGTGGCCCTTGGGCGACCGGCCCTTGCGCTGGCGGAGAAACTCGGCCGCGACGAGATGCGCGCGCATGTCTTGAACAACATCGGCGTTGCACGCGTCGCTCTCGGCGAGCGGGAGGGCCTCGATGATCTCGAAGCCAGCCTCGAGATCGCGCGCGGTCTGGGCGGGCCCGAGTATGTGCGTGCCTGCGGGAATCTTGCTTCGGTCCTCGCCTGCGAGGGACAGCTGCAACGTTCAGCCGAGCTGCATGCGGAGGGGTTGCAGATTTCGCAGGAGATCGGCTACGAGGAACCTACGCGCTGGCTCTTGACCGAGATCGCAAACGATCACATGCTCGCGGGTAACTGGGCAGAGGCACGGCGAATCGTCGACGAGCTCATGCCCGCCTATGAGGAATCACCGTTCTGGGTCGAACCGCAAACGCGGGTCTGCCGCGCTCGCATGTTGATTGCAGAGGGTGCGGTCGAAGCTGCGGTCGTCGACGCCGACCGGGCTGTGGCGGTCGTTGAGGGAAAATCGACGTTCCAGGGTCTCTGCAACCCGCTCGCCCTCCGAGCACGACTCCATGCCGAGCTCGGGGAGACGAAAGACGCAGCGCGAGTCACGGCCGAGCTCCTGGACGTCTGGAAGGAGACGCGGTCGTCGTATGTCGAGAGTTGGGTCCTCGACCTTTGGTTCGCAGCCTGGTCAGCCGGAGAGGAGGCGCGCGTGAAGACGGCCGTCGAGGAGTTCCCGATTGCCGTCCCCTGGCTCGACGTCGTCAGTGCGTTCATCGAGCGGGACTTCGACAAGGCCGCCGCCCAGCTGGAGTCGATGGCTGCCATCTCGGCCGCCGCCACGGCCAGGCTGTGGGCGGGCGAGTGGCTGGTCGAAGAAGGGCGTCACGCGGAAGCCGCTGTGCAGCTCGAGCGCGCGCTTCCTTTCTGGCGTTCGGTCGGCGCGTGGCGGTATCTACGCAGGTGCGAGTCGTTGCTCGCTGCCGCCTCCTAGAGCCGCCCGTCGTTCGTCGTATCAGAACTCGGGTGGGACACGTGCCGCCCGGAGGTCCACGCGATCGTTCCGCATCGGCACGCCTTCGCGGGCGAGGAGCTCGCGTTGCTTCGCCCCTTTCGGGATGCTGCCGTCCGCCCGGACGACCCGATGCCACGGAAGCCCGTGCGTGGTCGAGAGGACGCGTCCTACGAGGCGCGGCGCGCCGGGATCGATGTCGCCGTAGGTGCGAACGAATCCCTCCGGGATTGAGCGAATGCGCTCGATAATCCGTTCCGTGCGACTTTGCTGCTGTGAGGCCATAGAATCGATTATGAGGAAGTGATCGAGCTCCCTTCTACGATCGCACGCTTCATCGAGGCAAGCAACGCGAGAGACCTCGACCGCGCCGTCGAGTGCTTTGCCTCGGATGCCATGGTCGAGGACGAAGGTCGGACTCACCGTGGAGTCGAAGAAGTCCGCGCGTGGAAGCGCGAGACCGAAGAGCGCTTCGTCTACACGATCGAGCCGAATGCCGTCGAATCGCGAGGCGGCCACACCGTCGTGACCGGGACTCTCGCGGGAAACTTTCCGGGAAGTCCCGTCGAGCTCAAATACGACTTTACGCTCGCAGGCGACGCAATCACGTCGCTTCGAATCTCGACGTAGGAACTCGCTGTCGTGATGCCTTTCAGGCGTACTGCTTCGGGCGCATCTCAGCCTGGTGTGCGCGCTGCCGCGATTACCGGTAGGCCAGTCGTGCAAGGTGACGTCACTCGCCCGGAAGCAGCGAGAACAGCGTCTTGTCGACGCGCCGGCCATCGGGCTTGGGCATCGAGCGGACGACGCCCTCACGAGTAAAACCGGCGCGCTCGACCACGCGTTCGGACGCCGTATTGCCGATGTTGACGTAGGCCGCGACGCGTTCGATCCCGAGGGCGAAGGCGTGCTCGGCGAGGAGACGCGCGATGGTGGTCGCAACGCCGCGTCGCCGCGCATGCGGCAGGACGAAGTAACCGATCTCGACGATCTTCCGCTCGCCGTCGAGGTGGTGCAGCGTGGCGCCGCCGACAACCTCGCCGCTGCGGGCGTCGACGGCGGCCAGCGCCAGCAGTCGCCCTTTCTCGGCGAGAATGGGGAGATCTTGGATCGAGGCGGCAAGGGCGTCACGATCGAAGGCAGGAAGGTTTCCTGCCTCACGCATCTCCGGGTCGATAAACGCCGGGAGGATCGGATCCACGTCGTCCTTCGTCGGGAAGCGCAGGATGACGTCGCCGGCACGGAGCCCGTCGGCTGGCACAGACAGGCGCACGGTCGCCTCGCGCGCAGGTAACTCGCTCATATAGACCCAACGGTATGCGGCCCGGAACCGTCATGGAGGCGGTGGCGTTCGCGGCTGCGTCTCTTCAGTCCGCCGTCTGTTGCGGAGCTGTGCCTTGTTCTCGCCCGTCGCCGGTCCTTTGATTGGCTGCGATTCCGAAAGCTACGAGGCGCGACCGCCTGGCGCACAACGACGGTTACGCCTGCTGCTTCCGCGTGCGTCTCCGTTTTGTGGGCGCGCCTCCGCGACTAGCGCCGCGCCCGTTGTGCGACGGCGGATCACGCGACTGTCTGGATTAGGTCGAGCAGTTCGTCGAGACGATAGCCGTGATGTCGTGCGAGCTGGACTAACTCTCTCGCTTGTGCGATCAGGGCGCTCTGCTCCGGCCTGCCGAGCACGGTGACCCCACGGCCCCGCCGGAATTCCAACAAACCTTCGTCTCGCAGTTGCCTGAGTGCGCGGAGGACGGTGTTCGTATTGACGCCCAGCACGGCGGCGAGGTCGCGCGCGGGAGGCAGGCGCTCCCCTGGTTTCGCCTCGCCCTCGGCGATCGCGCGCCGGATCTCGGCCGCCACTTGCTCGTGGAGGTCTAGTGATTCCGTGCGGTTGACCTTGACGCGGATGATGGTGCTAGTCATAGTAGCGTTATAGGCAGATGACGGTCACTTCCCCTCCTCAGCCGCCGCGTCGCAGCGTTCCCGACGACTTGGAAGCGCTGATCGAGGAAGCACGCAGACGCGCACGTCGACGAAGGCTCTGGTACGCGGCCGCCGCGCTGCTCGCAGCCGCGGGTTCTGTCGCCGTCTTCGGGCGGGGGCACGGAGGCGGTGCGCAGCGGCCGACAGCCCGAGGCGAAAGTCCGGTCAGCGGTGGGCAGAGCGGCGTGAGGACCCGAATAGCACCCGTCGCACGACCGGGGCAGCTCACGATGATCGGCGGTCCGACGGACAACGGCCCGGGGAGGCCAGGTTGGTACGACCTCTCGACCGTGGTGAGGGGTCGCCTGCGCCCGTTCATCCGATGCGAACACGATGCCGATTGGTGTGGCGACGTCTTGAGCGTCGCGTGGGCGCGCGATGGCACACGGCTCGCCTACTCGGTCACGTCGGTCGGGGGAACCCCTGAGTTCAACGGCGTCCACATCCTCACTCTTCGGACCCGACGGGACTTCTGGACGCATCTTCTGAGCCGAGATTTGGGTCCTGAGAATCTTGAGTGGTCGCCCGATGGCTCCAAACTCGTGTTCGATTCGTCGGGATCGATCTACGTACTGACTGTCAGTAGCTTTCGCCCGAAGCGCCTTCGTACCGGTACTCGCGACGGCGCCGTCGACTTCTCTCCCTCGTGGTCTGCGGACGGAACTCGCCTGGTATTCGCGACCCGGCGTCAAAAGCACTCGTCGATCTCCGTGATCAACCTGGATGGATCTCACCGCAGGCTGCTAGCGACGCAGGCGAGCTTCCCCACCTGGTCGCCTGACGGCAAAGTGATCGCCTACCGTTCGCCCTGCGGCATCAAGCTTGTCACGCCAGGTGGTAAAGACAGGACCCCGGCGAATCCGCCTTTCGCATGTCACGCGATCGGGCTCGCGGGCCAACCAATTTGGTCACCCGATGGGAAAAAGATCGCAATCCTCGGCGCTCCCAGTTTTACGCCGGGCACATTCGTGATGGACGCCGACGGTAGGCATCTCACGCTGCTGACGCACGCGACGGGACGAACGTTCGCGCCCGTAGGACGCGGAGACGCGTCCTGGCAGCCGCAACCCAGGACATAGAGCCCTTCAGCCGGACTGCTTCGCGCGCATCTCAGCCTTGTGCGCGCGCTTCTTCGCCTGATACTCCTCGAGCGCCTCGGGTGAGTCGACGTCGCCGAGCGTCGGATGGTTCGGTGCGATCTCCCGCGCGGCTTCGACCCCGAACCGCTTTGCCAATACGGCGGTCAGGGACTTGAGCTTCATGTCGCCGAACCCGGGGAGCGAAGAGATGCGCTTGCGCAGATCATTGCCGTCGGCCGCGTCCGTCCAGATGCGTTCGGCCTGCCCGCCGTACTCGTCGACCACGACCGCGGCGAGCTCCTGGACCCGCTTGGCCATCGAGCCGGGGAAACGGTGAATCGCCGGCTTCTCGCGAAACATCCGCTCGAGCTCACCGGGATCGGCGGCCGCGATCTTGCGCGCGTCGAGCGACCCGAAGCGCTGCTTCAGCTTGAACGGCCCGAGGAACGCCGTCGGCACCGTCACCTGCTGGTCGAGCGCGAAGCCGATCAGCAGCGCGAGCGGCTCCTCGGCGAGCAACGCGTCTGCCTCGTCGTTCCCCGTGAAATAGAGGGCACTAGGTCTGGTCGTCGCTGCCACCCCTTGATCCTAGATGGCAGGCGTACACTTTCGGGAGATATGGCCGACTCGGTCGACAAGGCGAAACACATCCTGCACGACGTGGAGCATCCGATTGAAACGGCGAAGGCACTCGAGCACGAGGCCGAGGAGGGAGCGAGCGCTCGCACGCCCGCGATCGTGATCTCCGGCATCACGCTCTTCCTCGGGGTGATTTTCGTGATCCTGTTGGCGATCGCGCTGACGCTGTACTTCGTGTACGGCGGCAAATAGCCGAGCTACTCGGAGGCGTAGTCGAAGCGGCTCGCGAACGCGCAGTTGTCCCTGAGCTCCCAGGCGAAAGGATCGTCGTCGACCGTGAGTTCGTCTGCCACCAATTCGTGTCCGGGTTGGTCGTAGCCGGGTATGACGCACCGCACCGTCGCGTCCGAAGGGACGGGTCGCGTCGCTCTCGCGCGCACCGCCTCGCCGATCCGGAGCTCGTAGCCCTCACCCTGCGCGACGAGCTCGATTCGGTCCGGGCGCACGTCCACGAGATTGCTCATCTTTCGCACCCACGGCAGCACGCCAACCTGAGGTCCGCCATGGCGGCCCAGGAACACGTCGGCAAGGGCGTTCCGCTGAGACTCGTCCCCGGTCGCGTCGACGTGGAGCACGATCGTCCACGGTGACCCGGGCTCGTCGTCGTCGTAACGAACGATCAGGGCCGTAGCGAGCCCGCTGACGTCGACGTCGCCGATGCGCCCGGCCTCGACGAGCCAGGCGAGCGCGCCGTAACAGATGCCGTGTGTCGACCTGCCTCCGCGCACGCCGTCCACCATTCGGCAGGGGCAGATGGGGTCGCAGTTGCACGATTCGAAGTACGAGCCGCTGACCGAGTAGGCGACACTCTCCACCGGGACGATCTTGGTTCTTGGAGGCCCCTTGCGCAAGTACCCTGACGGGGTGGATCCGCTCAGCTTTTTCAGCCCCAAAACACGGGCCTGGTTCGAGCAGGCGTTCGCCGGGGCGACCCCTGCGCAGGAGCTCGGCTGGCCCGCGATCGCGAGCGGCAAGCACACGCTGATCCAGGCGCCGACCGGCTCGGGCAAGACGCTCGCTGCCTTCCTCTACGGGATCGACAAGCTCAACTCGGAGCCCGGCCAGGGCTTGCGTCTGATCTACGTCTCCCCGCTGAAGGCGCTGAACTACGACATCGAGCGCAACCTGCGCGGGCCGCTCGCCGGGCTGCAGTCGGAGCTTCGGATCGGCGTCCGCACCGGGGACACGCCCCAGAAGGAGCGCGCCGAGATGCTCCGGAACCCGCCGGACATCCTGATCACGACTCCCGAGTCGCTCTACCTGCTGCTCACCTCGCGCGCGCGCGAGAACCTGAAGGGCGTCCAGACGCTGATCCTCGACGAGGTTCACGCGGTCGCCGGAACGAAGCGCGGCGCGCACCTCGCGCTTTCCGTGGAGCGGCTCGAGCGGCTCGTCGACCAGCCGTTCCAGCGCATCGGCCTGTCTGCGACGCAGCGGCCGATGGAGGAGATCGGCCGCTTCGTCTCGGGCGCACGGGACATCCAGCTCGTCGACGCCGGGGTCTCGAAAGAGCTCGACCTCGAGATCGTCGTGCCGGTGGAGGACATGCGCGAGCCGGGTGCGGCACCGGAGGGTGGGGCCGAAGGCTCCTCGAGCTCGATCTGGCCGTCGATCTACCCGAAGATCCTCGAGCTCGTCGAAGCGCATCGCTCGACGATCGTCTTCGTCAACAACCGCCGCCTCGCTGAGCGGCTCGCGCTGCGTCTCAACGAGCTGGCGGAGAGAGAAGTCGCGCGCGCGCATCACGGGTCGCTCGCGCGCGAGCAGCGCGTCGAGATCGAGGAGCTGCTGAAGGCGGGAGAGATTCCATGTCTCGTCGCGACCTCGTCGCTCGAGCTCGGCATCGACATGGGTGCGGTCGACCTCGTCATCCAGGTGGAGTCGCCCAAGTCGGTCGCGCGCGGCCTGCAGCGTGTCGGGCGCGCCGGCCACGACCTCGGCGCCGTCTCCAAGGGCCGCATCTTCCCCAAGTTCCGTGCCGACTTGCTCGAGTCGGCCGTCGTCGTCAAGCGCATGCTCGAAGGCGGCATCGAGGAGACCGTCATCCCGCGCAACCCGCTCGACGTCCTCGCGCAGCAGGTCGTCGCGATCACCGCCGACGAGGAGATCTCCGTCGACGAACTGCACGAGCTCGTGCGGCGCGCGTATCCGTTCGCCGAGCTCTCGCGCGCGCAACTCGAGAACGTGCTCGACATGCTCGCCGGCCGATATCCGTCCGACGAGTTCGCCGAGCTACGGCCGCGCATCATCTGGGATCGCACCGCCGGCGTGATTCGCGGGCGGAGCGGTGTGCGCCGTCTCGCCGTCACAAACGCCGGGACGATCCCGGACCGGGGCCTCTTCGGTGTCCACCTGATCGACGGCGGCGGCCGTGTCGGCGAGCTCGACGAGGAGATGGTCTACGAAGCGCGCGCGGGGCAGACGTTCCTGCTCGGTGCCTCGACCTGGCGGATCGAAGAGATCACTCGCGATCGCGTGCTCGTCTCACCGGCGCCGGGCGTGCCCGGGGCGGTTCCGTTCTGGAAGGGCGAAGGCGTCGGCCGGCCGTACGAGCTCGGCGAAGCGATCGGGAAGACGTCGCGCGAGCTCGTGGCCTTGAGCCACGACGTCGCGCAGGCCCGGCTGATGAGCGAGCACCGGCTCGACGAGCGCGCGGCGAACAACCTGCTGACCTTCCTGAACGAGCAGGCCGCGGCGACCGGTGCCATCCCATCGGACCGAACCGTCGTCGTCGAACGCTTCCGCGACGAGATCGGCGACTGGCGCCTCTGCATCCTGACCCCGTTCGGCGCGCGCATCCACGCGCCGTGGGCGCTTGCACTCGCGGCGCGCCTGCGTGAGTCGCGCGGGCTCGAGGTGCAGTCGATCTGGTCGGACGACGGGATCGCGTTGCACCTGCCCGACGCCGACGCGCCGCCTCCCATCGAAGACATCATGATCTCGCCCGAAGACATCGAGGAGCTCGTCGTGCAGGAAGTCGGGCAGAGCGCATTGTTCGGTGCACGCTTCCGCGAGAACGCCGCCCGTGCACTGCTGATCCCGCGCCGTCGCCCGGATCAGCGCACGCCACTCTGGCAGCAGCGCCTGAAGGCGCAGGGGCTGCTGCAAGTGGCGCGTCGCTACGGCTCGTTCCCCATCATCCTCGAGACCTACCGCGAATGCCTGCAGGACGTCTTCGACCTGCCGGCGTTGAAGCGCCTGTTGCACGGACTGCGGACGCGCGAGCTCGACCTCGTCGACGTCGAGACGGCTTCGGCATCCCCCTATTCCGCCTCGCTGCTCTTCGACTACATCGCGACGTACATGTACGAGGACGACACGCCTCCCGCCGAACGGCGAGCCCAGGCGCTGTCGCTCGACCGTGATCTCCTGCGCGAGCTGCTCGGTCAGGAGGAGCTGCGCGATCTACTGGACGCAGGCGCCGTCGAGGATGTCGAGGCGCAGTTGCGCGGCAATCCACGCAACGCGGACCAGCTGCACGATCAGCTGCGCCTGCGCGGTGACCTCCGTGCAGGAGAGTACGACGAAGGCTTCGCCCAGACGTTGCTGCGCGAGCGCCGCGCCCTCCTCGTGCGCTTCGCGGACGAGCAACGGCTGATTGCCGCGGAGGACGCCGGCCGCTACCGCGATGCGCTCGGCGTCATGCCTCCCGGCGGCCTGCCGGAGGTCTTCCTCGAGGGAGCCCCCGACGCGCTCGACCAGCTCGTGGCGCGCTACGCGCGCGGCCGCGGGCCGTTCACTACTGCGCAGGCGAACGAGCGCTTCGGTCGCGACGTGGAACCGTTGCTGCAGCAGCTCGAGCGTCAGGAGAAGCTCGTTCGTGGTGAGCTGCGGCCGGGCGGAACCGAACGAGAGTGGTGCGACCCCGACGTTCTGCGTCGTCTGCGGCGCGCGTCGCTCGCCGCGCTCCGCAAGGAAGTCGAACCGGCGGAGCAGGCGGCTTTCGGCCGCTTCCTGCCGCACTGGCACGGCATCGATCGCCGCGCCACGTTGCGCGAGGCGCTCGTGCCGCTCCAAGGACTGTCGCTGCCGGTCGCGCTCTGGGAGTCGGACGTCTTGCCACGCCGGGTTCCCGGATTCAACCCGGGACAACTCGATCAGCTCTGCGCATCCGGTGAAGTTGTGTGGGTCGGCGCCGGGCTCGACCGGGTCGCCGTCTTCTTCCGCGAGGACGCGCCCGCGCTCGGTCGTCCGGCGGCCGCGGCTCGCCCCGAGGGTGAGGCGCACGACAAGATCAGGGAGGCGCTCGGACGCAGTGCAGAGTTCTGGTACGACCTGGTCACGTCGACCGGGCTCGAGGCCGAGGTCGCGCTGCCGGCGTTGTGGGATCTGGTCTGGGCGGGTGAGGTCACGAACGACGCCTGGACGCCGCTTCGAGCCGGACGCCGCTACCAGTCTCCGAAGGCAACTCAGCGTGGCCGGCCGCGCCGCTTCTCGCGCCAGCGTTCAGCCGGGATCACCGCGACGCAGGGACGCTGGTCGCTCACCGACAAGCTCTTCCCCGGCCGGCCCGATGCGCGCGCCCTCGCCGAACTGCTGCTCGAGCGTCAAGGAATCGTCACGCGCGACGGCGTCCGCGGCGAAGGGATCCCCGGTGGGTACGGCGCGGTGTACGGCGAGCTGCGTGCGCTCGAGACACTCGGCGTCTGCCGGCGTGGCTACTTCGTCGAAGGCCTCGGCGGCGCGCAGTTCGCCGTCCCGGGCGCCGTGGAACGACTTCGGGAGCTGCGTCCGCGCGAGGACGAGGAGCCGGAACCGCTCGTCCTTCCCGCCGCCGACCCGGCACAGCCTTACGGCGCTGGCTTGCCGTGGCCGAAGCGAGCAGGAGCGCGCGCGGCGCGTGTCGCCGGTGCGCAGGTCGTCCTGCTCGGCGGTCAGCCGGCGCTCTTCGTCGAGCGCGGCGGCAAGTCACTCGTCCCGTTGCGTGATCCGGAGGACGATTGGCTCCGCGTCGCGTTGAAGGCGCTCGTCGAGCACGTGAAGAAGGGCGGGTCGAAGAAACGCCTGGCGGTCGAGCGCTTCGACGGCGAGCCAGTCGGAGAGACCGAGATCATGCCTTTGCTGCTCGAGGCCGGCTTTCTCGCCGGGCCTCGGCGTGCCGTGCTGCGTCCCTAGCTGACCGTGCCGAATGCCGCCGATCAGCAGACTCCACAAAACCGCAGGCCGAAGACGCGGATCGCACCGATGCCGGCCACCGCAGGGATGTCGGGCGTCCTCTCGGGCGACCTACGTCGCGCGTGTGACAGGGACAGTCCCTGGCACACGTCTTTTCAGGCGAGGCGCCCGAGGACGACCCCGAAGAGCGCATGGCGGTACGTCGCCTGCGCGAAGGCGTTCGGACTCGTGACCAGCCGGCGGTCGACGAGGCCGATGAACGGCCAGAGCACCATGTGCTCCGCCAGTGCGAGTGTCAGCGCAAGTCGCCGCTCGTCGACGTCGACACGTTGCCGCACTACATCGAATCCGACGCCGAACAGCGCGCCGTTCAGCGCATGCACGACGAAGCCAACTGACCGCCGCCCACGGCCGAGGAACTCCACGTCGGAGTAGTCGCAACCGAAGACCCGCTGGTCGAGCGGTTCCTGCAGTCCCCAGACCACCGCTGCGACGGCGCCGGCAGCTGCGGCACGAAGACGAGGCGACATACCCTTGGAGCATGCCCGAAGGGGACGCCCTTCATCGCGCCGCTCGTCGCCTGCAGGTGCTCGTCGGACAACAGCTCGAGGTCGAGACACCGCATCCACGCGCGGCCGTGAAGCAGCTCGCGCCGCGCCTGGACGGCCTTCGGCTCGAACACGTCGAGGCAATCGGCAAGAACCTCCTTTTCCGCTTCGAGGGCGGGCTTGTCCTGCGCAGTCACCTGCGCATGAAGGGACGTTGGCTCGTGTTGCGCCGCGACGCACCGATCTTCGGCCGGCCATGGCTCGTTCTGCGCGGCGACGAGTACGTGGGCGCGATGTTCAACGGCGCCGTGCTCGAGCTCGATCGCGGAATCGCGCGACGAATCGGTCCCGACATCCTCGCCGAGCCGCCCGACTACGACACCATGCTGGAGCGGCTCCACGCCGAAAATCCGCAGCGACAGGTGGGAGACGCGTTACTCGACCAGCGCATCGTCGCCGGCATCGGCAACCTCTGGAAAGCGGAATCGCTCTGGCACGCACACGTCTCGCCGTGGCGCCGCCTCGCCGAAGTCAACGACGCCGAGTTGCGCACGACGCTCGAGGCAGCGCACCGGCTGATGCGCGGCCGCCTCGACGGAGTGTCTGGCAGCGCGCAGGCCTATCGCCGCAAAGGCCGGCCGTGCCCCCGCTGTGGCACGGCGATCAAGTCGTGGCCGCAGGGCGACGACGCACGCATGGCCTACTGGTGTCCGGAGTGCCAGAGAGGAGAGGAACCGAAGACGGCGTAAGTCAACTCGTGATCGTGCGCGCTCCGCAGCTTCACGAGTCCCTGAGGGCCTTTGCTCTCGGCTCGTTCCGTGCGCTTCTGCAGGAGCTGGAACGCGGCGCCGATCTCCCGTTCGCCTTCGAGGAGCACAGCTCCTACGACCGGCCCGCGCTCTACGAGTACCGACCGCTCGTCAAGCCGTTCATCGAGGCGCACGCACACACCCTGCGAAGACGTCCGGACGCAGAGCTCGCCGTCGACGAGCTCCGGCGCGAGCCGGCAGCGGCGATCTTCGCGCGTGCACATGCAGGGCCACGCGCCGACGAGCACGAAGCCCTCTTCGGAAGCGTTCTGCTGCCCCTGCTGATGAGCACGGCCGAGTCGTGCGGCGGCTTCGACTGGGACGACGCAGCGTTCGACCGCGCGTACGTCGAGCTCGAGAGCGCGCTCTTCGGCGAGGGTCACCAGTACGGAGCCATCGCGCCGGTGATCGGGATCACCACCGGCGGTGCGACGATCGAGCTCGGCAACGGCATCCGCATTCGCGCCGCTGGAACCGGTGAGCTCGCGAAGCTGTGGCCGGAGGCAAACGGGCTTCTACCGACGGACTTCGGACGGGAGCCAGACCGCCTCAACGTGCTCGAACTCGAACGCGCGCTCGACTCCGGGGCCACCGAGCCGCCCGACGCTCCGGGCGAGTTTGCCGACGCCGTGACGGCCATCCGTCTCGCGACCGCCGCGCCGATTGCAGCGGGACCCGTCCTCTTCGAACGGCTCGACTGGCGTCCGTACGGCATCCGGCCTGTCCTCCCGATCGCCGCGACCCAGCCGAGGGGCGAGCCCACTCGGCTCGACTCGTTCCGTGCCGGCCTTGCGACGAATCTCCTCGCGCGACTCGGGCTGGTAGACGACGATGCGGAGTTCGGAGAGGCGCTCGATCGCTGGGAGTTGTCGCTCTTCCAGGCCGGCCCGTTCCAGGCGGAGCAGTTGAGAGAGTCGCTCGCCGCCCTCCTCGGCGGGTCCGACGGTCTCTGGGCGGCAGCGGTTCGCGGGGCGATCCTTCTCGGCGATACGCCGCGGGCACGCTCCGAGCTGCAGGATCGACTGAGCGGGGACCCGGACGGGGACGTGATCCGGCGCGCGCTCGTCGAGGTCCTTTTGCACCGAGATCGCGCGGAGCTACTTGCGTCACTCGACGAGTCGATCCTCGGACTGCGTCCGGGTCCGGTGACCGCCGAAATTCCCGCTGCGGAATTCGGCTAGACGCTGACGCTCGTCGTGCGCGGCAGCGCCCTGCACCACAGCGTCTAAGAGGACGCGAAGGCGGTGCATATCCGTGCGGTTTCTCACGCTAGCTTCGTCGACATGGACGAGGCCCGCGCAGTATTGGCCCGGCTCGACCGGATCGAAGAGCTCGACCGCGAAGGCGCACCCCCCGGCGCCCTGCTCGAGGAGCTGCGCGGCCTCGTCCAGGCGGCTGAGGCTTGGGCGAAACTGGAAGGAGACGAACGTGCACGCAACGCCGTAGAACGATGCGATGCGGCCCTCGCGCAACTCGTCGCGTAAAGTCGCCGTATGGGTATCGCACACTGGGACGAGGTCGAAAAGGGTCGCGAAGAGCGAGGCCAGATGGCCGGAACATGGTCCTCACTCGGCACGGCCGCCGGCAGTTGGCGCGCAGGCGCGAACCGAATCGAGCTAGCTCCGGGCGAACAACCGACGCCGCCGCACGTGCACGGCGACTCAGAGGAGATCTTCTACGTGCTCGGCGGCTCAGGGCTGACGTTGCTCGACGACAAGGCCTACGAGATCCGTGCGGGCGATTGCATCGTCTACAAGAACTTCCACGAGGCGCACACCATCCGCGCCGGCGACGACGGCCTCGACGTGATCGCGTTCGGGCCGCGCGAGTATCTCGGCTCCGGCGAGCTTCCACGCGGCCGGACGATGTGGTCGATCACGGGCTTCGTCGAGGTCCAGAAAGGACATCCCTGGGACCGCGAGCCGAAGCTCGAGTGGCCGGCGCCGGAAGCTGAGCGTCCGGCGACGATCGTCAACGTGCAGGACGTCGAGCCGCAGGTGCGCGGGGGGCGCCGCAGACGAGACCTCGCAGGAGCGGCCGGCTCACGCTGGACCGGGCTCAGGCACATCGAAATGGATGCCGGCACCTTGTCCGGGCCGCCGCACGTGCACTCAGCCGAAGAAGAGATCTTCGTCGTGCTCGAGGGCGACGGCACTCTCGAGCTGACGCCGGCGGGGCTCGGCGCCGAGCCCGAGGCGCAGCCAGTTCGCAAGGGATCGGTCGTCGCGCGTCCGCCGGGCACCGGTGTTGCGCATGCGTTTCGCGCAGGCAAGTCCGGCATGGCCCTGATCGCGTGGGGCGCGCGCGAGCCGAACGACATCTGCTGGTACCCGCGCTCGCGGAAGATCTATTGGCGGGGAGTGGACGTGGTCGGTCGGATCGAGCAGCTCGACTACTGGGACGGCGAAGAGCTCGAGTGATCGCACACTGGGACGAGGTCGCTGCGGGGCGGGACCTTGGCCAGGCAGCTGGAGCTTTGAACGTCGGCCTGCGTCGCCTCGAGCTCACACCCGGCGAGACGATCGAGCAGGGCGATCCCGGAGCGGAGGAGATCCTGTTCGTGCTCTCCGGCTCCGGCTCCTCGCAGGATCGGGGAACCGCGTCGCCGGTTCGGGCCGGCGACTGCATCGTGCGCCAGGTCCAGTACACCGGCCATTCACTCCGCGCGGACGATGAGGGGCTGACGGTGCTTCGTTTCGTCGGGCCGCTGGCGCGACGCCCGAACCTCGAAGACGAGCTGCCGCCGCCCTCGACCGCGAATCTCGAGAGCGTCGCCGCCGACTACGAGGGTGATGCGGGCAAGTGGGTCGTCCTCGCCAGGAAGGCGGGCGCAGTCCGGGCTGGGCTCAACTGGGGCCGGCTCGAAGCCGGCCACGCGGGCGCCCCGCCCCACAGCCACTCGGCCGACGAGGAGCTGTTCGTGATCCTCGAGGGGAGCGGGACGGTCGAGCTCTGGCCCTCGCCTGAGGCGGCTCCGCGACTGGAGCGCGAGACCCACGAGCTCCGGGCCGGCCACGTGATCTCACGCCCGCCGAGCACGGGGATCTCCCATTTCCTTCGGGCCGGGGATGAGGCGATGACGTTCCTGGCCTACGGCACCCGTGAGCCGAACGATGTTTGTTACTACCCCCGGTCGAACAAGATCTACTGGCGCGGCCTCGGCCTCATCGCCAGGTTGGAGCCGCTCGATTACGGCGACGGAGAGCCCGAGGACTAGGCTGTTCTCCGGCGAACCCAACCCAACTGTGCTACACGAACCCAACCCAGGCGTGGTACACAGTCAGGGCACGCCCCAGGCTTTACCCAAGTAGTCCCTCATTCGGATATCCAGCCTCCTAGCCGAGTTCCCGATATCTCCCCGCATGGGGAGAGCTCGACGACTCGCAGGCTCGCGCAGAGTCCGTATTGGTGTGAACGCCGTCTTCATGACCGGCGCTCTTGCCGCGGCTGCTCTCACGGTCATGCATTTCGTCCATTCCGGCTGGCCGCTCGCAAATGCGGATCCGGTCCTGGTGAGCGCCGCCGGGATCCTTTTCCTGTTCGCCTACGCCTTCAAGGCCTGGGGCTGGCAGCGGCTCTTTACCGAGGATGAACGACCCGAAGCGCTGACGCTCGCCGCCGCAGGCGGTGCCGCCTCGGTCGGAGGCGTGGCGCTGCCGGGACGCTTCGACGAGGCGATCCGAATCGCCGTCGTGCGCCGCGGACCCGGGAAGAAGACCGCCGGTCTCGGCGCGATCTGCCTCACCCTGATCATCGTGGGCCTGCTCGACAGCGCCGCGCTGACGCCGATGGCGTCGGTCGCCGCAGCCGGGTCGGGCTCGAGCGGCGTCCAGGTCGGGTTCGCTCTGGTCGCGGCCGCGGGCGTCGCAGCTGCGCTCCTCGTCCTCTTCCTCCCGCGCATCGCGGGCCTGTCGTTCATCGGCCGCTGGAAGGTTGGCCGGTGGGTGCAGGAGCACACGGCTTGCCGGCGCTCCGCCTCGCAGGCCTGGTTCCTGATCTCGATCTCCTGGGCGCTTCGAGGCCTCGCGGTCTTCGTCCTCCTGAATGCCCTTTCGGTCGGTGCGTCGTTCCCGCTGGCCCTTGCTTTCCTCTGCGCCTCGGCCGCTTCGGCCGCCCTGCCGATCGCGCCCGCGGGCGCGGCCACGCAGGCAGGCGCGGGTGCGGCGATCCTGATCATCGGGGGCGTTCCGAAGGCCGAGGCCTTTGCCTTCGCCGTTGCCGCCCAGGCGCTGGTCATCGTCGTCGGCGCAGCTCTGGTCGCCAGTGCCGGCATCTGGATGCTGATCATCCGCTTTCGCCCAGTCCGCAAGACGGCCCTCGTCGGCTAAGTCCTTACAGACTTCTTAACTCTGCGTGGTTCCATGACGGCCGTGCACCGCCGGATGCTCGTCGCGCTTTGCGCGGCCCTCGCTCTTGTCTTCGCAACCGGCGCGAATGCCGCGATCGTCACCTCGCACGACGATCAAGGCCGCCAGATCACCTTCGACGTCCGTGCGCCGAACGTCGACACGGAGTGGTACGCGAGCATTCTGCGCGCGTCCGCACACGGAAACGAGATCAGCGACGTCACGATTCGGATCGTTCCCGAGTCCCAGATCCCGGGGCTTTGCGGTGGCGAAGACGCTTCCGCGTGTTACACGGGCCGGTCGGGCCCGCCGACGATCATGATCGCCGCAGGGAAGAGCAGAATTATCGAAGACACGCTGCTGCACGAGTACGGCCATCACCTCGACACGTACTGGCGCGTCTCCGGCGTTCCCGAGCTGAACGGCACGCCGGTGTGGTGGGCGGCACGGGGCATGGCGGCGCTGCTTGCGCAGCATCAGGTCGCGTTCGACTACTCCCTCGGCTGGAGCCACGGGATCGGCGAGATCTTTGCGGAGGACTACTCCTACATCCACACCGGCGACCGATACGCGATCCGCTGGATGTCCCCGCCCGACGCGGCCTTGAAGGCAGCGCTCTTCGCGGAGCTCGGCACGCCCACCGAGCCGCTCCCCTTCGCGCCCGAGGTCCCCACGGTCCTCAACCGGCGCGGAACGCTCGTCCCGCGCGACCGCTTCAGCATTCCGTTCTCCCTGCTCGGTCCCGGCCGCCGCGTCACCCTCGCAGCGACGATCTCGAAGCCGAAGCGGAAAGGCATCCGCGCCCGGGCCCAGCTCGTCTGCGACGGGCACGTCGTCGTGAGCCGCAACTTCGAGAAGGGCAGGTCGAAGAGGGCGTTCGACATTCACAATCTCGGCCCGGCCGACTGTGACGTCCGCCTGGTCAGCAATACGGGCCTTTCTCTGAGCTACACGCTTCGGCTCACCCTGGCGGTCGAGGGCACCACCTAGGCCCGGCGACATCCGAGACTCCCGTGATCATGCGGGATATCGGAAGGAAGTCGCTATTCTGGCCCGAAAGAGCGCCACATGGGGCTCTCACGCCTACTTCCGCGTCCCAACACACGCGCCTCGTCCGATAAGAAGGGATCTCCTTTGAGCCGGGTCATTTCGTTCGCCAACCAAAAGGGCGGCGTGGCGAAAACGACGACTACGTTGAACCTCGGGGTCGCCCTCAAGGAAAAGGGTCACACGGTCCTGCTCGTCGACCTGGACCCCCAGGGGAACCTGACGATGAGCCAGGGCTGGAACCCGGACGAGATCGAGCGCTCGATGTTCGACGTGCTCGTCCACAAGCTCCCGATCGAGGAGATCGTCCGTGTCGCCGAGGTGGACGTCGCCGTTTCGTCGATCGACCTTGCCGGCGCCGAGCTCGCGCTCTCGTCGATGATCGGCCGCGAGCGCGCGCTCGAGAAGGCGCTGGTCAGCGTGAAGCCGCAGTACGACTACATCCTCATCGACACACCGCCGTCGCTCGGGTTGCTGACGATCAACGCGCTCGTCGCCTCGAACGGCGTCATCGTCCCGGTTCAATGCGAGTACCTGTCGCTCCGCGGGCTCGTCCAGCTCGAGAACACGCTGTCGATGATCCGTGAGAACCTGAACCCGGAAGTGGAGATTCAGGGCATCCTCCCGACGATGTACGACAAGCGCCTGCTGCACTCGAAGGAGGCCGTCGACATCCTCAAGGAGAACTTCGGCGATCTCGTCTTCAAGACGAAGATCCGCAAGACGATTCGCTACGCGGAGGCGCCGGTGAAGGGCCAGTCCGTGTTGGGTTACGACCCGAGCGGCAACGCCGCGCAGCTGTACCGCGATCTCGCGAAGGAGGTGCTCAATGGCGCGAAAACGCGCGAGCATGCGTGAGGGCCCACTCGCGGAGCTCTTCAAGGCAACCGAGGCGGCACAGCGGCAGGCCGAACCAGCGGAAGCGCCCCCCGAGGAGCCGCAGGAGTCGACTGTCGAGCACGTCCCGACCTGGCAGGACGAGATCGACACGCCGGCGCCGCCGCGTCCCGATCCGGTACCCGAGCCTTCGCAGCCGGAGCCCGTGCCGACGCCGAGGCCGCCGGCCCCGGACCCGACACCTGAGCCGACTCCGCCGCCGGCGTACATTCCCGAGCCGCCCGTCACGCGGTACGTCGAGCCGATGCTCGAGCCTGCGCCGCGCCTGCACCACTCCCGCGCGGGACAGCTTGGCTCCTACCTCGCGAAGATCCAGGTCGTCGGCGTGGGCGGTGCGGGGCTGAACGCCGTCAACCGGATGATCGACGCCGGGATCAACCAGGTGGAGTTCGTCGCGGTGAACACCGACGTGCAGCAACTGCAGATCTCGGACGCCGAGACGAAGATCCACATCGGCCGCGACCTGACGAAGGGACTCGGCTCCGGCGCGGAGCCGAACATCGGTCACCTGGCTGCGGAGGAGAGCTACGACCAGATCAAGCATGCGCTGCGCGGCGCGGACATGGTCTTCGTCACCGCCGGCGAGGGTGGCGGGACGGGGACGGGTGCTGCGCCGATCGTCGCGAAGATCGCGAAGAGCCTTGGCGCACTGACGGTCGGCATCGTCACGACGCCGTTCAAGTTCGAGGGCACAAAGCGCCGCGGCCAGGCCGAGACCGGTGTCGATGCGTTGCGTCGCGAGTGCGACACCACGATCGTGATCCCGAACGACCGGCTGCTCGAGGTGCTCGACAAGTCGACCTCGATGCTCGACGCGTTCAAGATCGCCGACGACGTCCTGCGCCAGGGCGTGCAGGGCATCTGCGATCTGATCACCCTGCCCGGCCTGATCAACCTCGACTTCGCCGACGTGCGCACGATCATGGAAGGTTCCGGCAGTGCGTTGATGGGGATCGGCTTTTCGTCCGGGACGGAGAATCGTGCCCGCGAGGCAGCGGAGCGCGCGTTGCGCTCGCCGCTGATCGACACCGAGGTCGGCTCGGCGCGCGGCATCCTGCTCTCGATCGCAGGCGGAGACGACCTGACGCTGCTCGAGGTGAACGAGGCGGCGGAGGTCATCCGTCAGACCGCGAACGACGACACGCAGATCATCTTCGGCGCGACGATCGACGATCGTCTCACCGGTCAGGTCTGGGTGACAGTGATTGCCACCGGACTGGGCGACACAGGCCGCCGCAGCGGGCCGCGCTCGCCGAGCCTCGTCAGCGCCCTCACGGCGCCCGAAGACGAGCTCGAGCCGCCGTCGTTCCTGCGGAACTAGCGCCGGATCGTCACGACCGCGCCCGGGCGTACGCCCCAGCGCCTGAACGCGCCACGGTTCACCTCGAGCGCGCCGCGAAACGCAACTTTCGGGTCATAGACCCTGCACGGGTCGGCGAGGCACGGCGCCATGTCGAGGATGCGGAGGATCTTTCCGCCCTTGCCCCAGAATGCGATCGACAACGGGATCGACGTGTTCTTCATCCAGAACTGCCCGCGGACGTCGCCCCCGAAAAGGAAGGCCATACCGGCGTTCGCCGCGAGCGTCTTCCTGCCGCCGAGACCGGTGTGAAGCTGGGCAGGTGTCCGGGCGAGCTCGACCTTGACGGTGACGCTGCGCTCGGGGGTCCGGATCCCGGCGGTCCCGTGCGGAAAGGTCACCGCGACGACCGCGGAAATCGTGGCAAGGAGTTGGACCACGACCCCATTGTGCGGGAACGGTCACTCGTTCGAGTGAACATCGCGGGCAGAGCGAAAGGTGCGGGCTCGACGCGCATCTACTCGACCACTAGGTCCAAAACTGCGGCCCCTCACAGAGGGCCCACGCCAGGGAGGCTGGCGCGGGCCCTCGCCCCCTCTGCGAGACATGTGCCAGGGACAGTCCCTGGCACATGTCGTTTCCGCCGGGTGCGCACGACCCGAAAGGCTCGGGTCTGACCCAAGCCTTTCGAGGCGTGACTGTTACGAGTCCGCAGCGATTGTCGCCCTCCCAGTTCGACTCGATCTGGAAGGGCCTACTCTCGGTGGATGCCCAGGCCACTCCGGATCGACGTCCCGGACGCGACACATCACATCGCCGCACTTGCCGTAGAGAAAGAGCTCGTCTTTCGGGAGTCCGCGGATCGAAGGCGGTTCATCACTCAGCTCACGGCGACCATCGCTTGCTACGGCTGGAACTGCAGGGCCTACTGCCTGATGGGCAATCACTTCCACCTCATCGTCCACACGCCGGAGCCCAACCTGTCGCGCGGGATGCAACACCTGTGCGGTGTCTACGCGAAGTGGTTCAACTGGAAGTACACCCGCCGAGGGCACCTCTTCGGCCGGCGATTCGGATCCACCCTCATCGTGACCGACTCGCACCTGCTCCAAGCACATAGGTATGTGGCGCTCAACCCCGTACGTGCAGAGCTCTGCCGAACCCCTGAGTCCTGGCGGTGGGGAAGCTTCCGAGCGCTGGTTGGTCTGGATCCTCCACCGGACTTCCTCGACGTGGCGGGCGTGCACGCCCTGTTCGCCGCCCGTCCTGCAAAGGCGCAGTCCATGTTCAGGAAGTTCGTCGAGGCCGCCGCCCGCGAGGCCGAGTCCGTACCGCTCGCCAGAGTGCCCGGCGCCTGACCTCCCTCCCGTCCGTGTCACAAACGGCAAGGGTCTGACCCCAGCCTTTTGGGACCAGTACCGAGGGGCGACCCCAGAAACGGCACGGGTCTGACCCCAGCTGTTCGCTCCCTGGCCGGCTAGTCGGCGTGAGCCAGTCAAGGTGAGGGCTACCCTTCCCGCATGAGAGGGGCAGTCGCAGCCGGGCACCCGTTGACCGCACAGGCGGGCGCTGACGTGCTCGCCGCCGGAGGAAACGCCGTCGACGCCGCCGTCGGGGCGGCGCTCGTCTCCTGGATCGCCGAGAGCCCGCTCACCGGCCCCGGCGCCGGCGGATTCATGCTCGTCCACCGGGCGCGCGACCGCTCGACTCGCGTCTTCGACTTCTTCGTCGCCGTTCCCGGCCTCGGGCTCGCCAAGAGGGACCTCGCCGAGATGGATCGCGTGGACGTCGACTTCAGCGGCGGCTCCACGCAGGTCTTCCACATCGGCGCCGCCTCGTGCGCAGTCCCTGGCGCCGCCGTCGGCCTCGAGGAAGCACACCGGTCCCACGGCTCACTTCCGTGGCGCGACCTCTTTCAGCCCGCGATCGCACTCGCGCGGAGCGGCGTCGAGCTCAACAACGGACAGGCATATCTGCACGCGATCCTCGACCTGATCCTGCGCCACACGCCCGAATCGCGAGACGTGTACGAGAAGGAAGACGGCGAGCGTCTCGTCGCCGAAGACAGGCTGTTCCAGAACGACCTGGCCGGAACACTCGAGCTGATTGCCGAGCAAGGCAGCAAGGTGCTCTACGAAGGTGCCCTCGCCGAAACGATCTCGAAACACGTCCGCGACCACGGCGGCTGCATCACGAAACGAGATCTCGAGGAGTACCGTGTCATCCGCCGACGACCCGTCCGCGCGACCTTCTGCGGTGAGGAGTACCTCTCGAATCCGCCGCCGTCGGCCGGCGGGATCCTGATCGCCTACGGCCTGCCGCTTCTCGAAGAGCTCGGCCCGGGTGATCCCGGCACCGCCGAGGCAATCGACGCACTCGCCCGCGTGATGCGCGAGCAGGCGAACTCGCGCATCGCCGCCGGCTCGGTCAGCGGTCTCGCCCGGGCCCTCGAGGAGCGTGCCGCGATCGTCTCGCGCGGCACCACCCACATCTCGGTCGTCGACGGCCAAGGAAACGCCGTCGCTCTCACGGCGTCGACCGGAGCGGGCTCCGGCATCGTCGTCCCCGGAACAGGCATCCACATCAACAACATGCTCGGCGAGTTCGACCTCGCGAAGCCGCCGCGTCCGGGTGCGCGCCTGTCGTCGATGATGAGCCCGTCCGTCGTCTTGCGTGACGGCACGCCGCACCTCGTCGTCGGCAGCGCCGGCTCGCTTCGCCTCCGCGGCGCGGTCCTGCAGAACGTCGTGAACGTCGTCGCGCACGACCTCCCGGTCGAGGACGCGATCGACCGCCCGCGCGTGCACCTCGAAGGAGAGGACCTCCACTGTGAGGGTGGGCACGACCCCGCAGAGCTAGACAAGCTGGAGGAGATGGGCTGGAACGTGATCCGCTGGCGGCGACAGAATCTCTATTTCGGCGGCGCCTCGGCCGTGACATCGAGCGACGGGGAGCTCGCCGCCGCCGGCGATCCTCGGCGGGGTGGGGCGGGGGTTGTCGTCGAATGATCGTCCGTCGAGCAGGACCGGACGACGCGCAAGGGCTCACCGAGCTCGGCGAGGCCGTCGGCTCCGAACCGGAGGGCTGGCTCGTCACGACGAACGGCTGGCGCAACGTTTCGGACGAGCGCCGTTACCTGCGCGCAATCCGCCGCTACCCGAACGCGGCGGTCTTCGTCGCAGCTGACGGGGACCTGATCGTCGGCCGTCTCTCGATCGCGCGCGACCAGCATCCCGCGAGCCGCCATGTCGCGGACCTCGGGATCATGGTCGCCGCCTCGCACCGCCGCCAGGGCGTCGGCACCGCACTGCTGCAGGCGGCCGTCGAATGGGCTCGCAAGGCCGATGTGCAGAAGCTCGAGCTGCACGTGTTCCCGCACAACACGGGCGCGATCAAGCTCTACGAGAAGTTCGGTTTCGTGCAGGAGGGCTACCGGCGCGCGCACTACAGGCGCGGCGACCAGTTCACCGATGCGATCCTGATGGCGTACATGCTCTAGCGCCGGATGACGAGGACGAACGTCTTCGTCGAGTACACGCGATCGTGACCAGTCACGGTGATTCCGACCCGAAAGGTGCCGGGGACCTGCGGCCTGCCGCGAAACTCGCCCGCGACGAAGCGAACGCCGCGCGGCAGCTTGCCGCCGGCCATCGACCACTGGAACGGCTGAAGTCCGCCGCGCACAGAAACTCGAGTGCGGAACGTATGACCCACCCGCAAGTGCAGCGTCTTCGCGACGAGCCCAAATCTCGGCTGGACGGGAAGCGTGAAGTCTTGCGTTGCCGTCCGCCTCCCGTCGTTGACCTTGACCCGAAACTTGTACGAGCCAAAGGCGGTCGGCTTCCCGAGGATCAAACCCCGCGGCGTGAGCTTCAGGCCGGGAGGTAGGCGCCCCGCATTGAGCGTCCAGGTCAGGACGCCGCTCTCCGAAGAGAGCAGCTCGTATGAGTACGAGCTTCCCTTCACCGCCGGGTAGAAGCCGCCCGTCCGCACGAGCAGCGGGGCCGGGTCGGCGACGTAGAACGTGAAGAGCCGCTCCGAGCTGTCGCCGGGGCACTGGTTCTTCACGGCCAGCCAGACCTGGTAGCTCCCACCCAGCTGCGGTGTCCCGCTGATCAGGCCGTCGCGGTTCATGCCGACACCACCCGGAAAGTAGCCGGACTGCTGCTCGTAGTAGTACGGAGGACAGCCGTTGCGCGCGCTCAGCTGGAAGCTGTACGGCGCGCCGAGCTGCATGTCCGGCGGCAGCTGTGCTTCGTCCGTGAAACCGAATGCAGCGGCGGACGCCGCGAAGACTGCCGCGAGCAACGCCAGGACCGAGGACACTCGAAAGAACCGCATCAAACCCCGCCGCCAGGGTAGCAGCGCCTGCTTTTCGGCAGGCGTCAAGCCGGTTCGCGCGGCTGCAGTCCCAACTCGTCTTCGCGGATTCGCCGTCGTCTCTCTGTCAGCGCCTCGTACGCTTCGCTCAACCGCCGGTCGCGGTCGTCGAGGCGCGCCGACCGTTCCTCGAACTCCTCCTCACGCTTCTGGACGCGCCGGACCTCCGCCGCTGCACGCTCGATCGCGTCGGCAGCCTCGCGCTCGCGAGTCTCGACCCGCGCAACAGCCTCCGTCAGCCACGCTCCCCGTTCGTCGAGGTCCGAAGCGACGCGATCGAGCGCGCGACGGCGCTCGTCGAGACGAAGGGCACGCTCCTCCAACACGGGAATCCGTTCCTCAGCCTCGCGCACGTCACGCAACTTGTTCGCGAGTTGCGTCTCGTTGACCGCCAGTTTCGCCGCGCGACGTCCGAGTTGCTTCTCGCGCTCCGCATGCCGGGTCGCACCTTCCTCGATCTCCAGCGCGCGCTCCTCGAACACTCGCTCTCGTTCCTTGACCGCAGCAAGACGAGGCTCCAACTCCGCGCGCGCCTTGGCGAGCTCCTCTTCCTTCGCTGCCACCACCGTCGCGCGCGCCTCGACCTCGGTCGACCTGGTCTCGAGCTGCCGGAGCGAAGTGCCCTGCAGCCGCTCTTGGTCCTGCAGCGCCGCAAGTCTCGCTTCGAGGTCGGCTTCCTGTTCGGCGACAACGGCCACGCGGCGCTCCTGTCCTTCCAGTGCAGCCGATGCGGTCGCGATCCACTCGCCGCGTTCTTCGAGCTCGGACGAGAGGACACGGAGCTCGCTCGCGCGCACGTCGAGCTCGCGGGCGAGCCTGCGGACGCGGTCGGCCTCCGCCGCGGCGTGCTCGATCTCTTCCTGACGATCCTGCACCTGCTCCTCGGCGAGAATGACACGGCGTTCCCGTTCGACGAGGTCCTTCTCGGCGTCCTCGATCAGCTGCCGGCGCGCGTCGAGATCGGCGGCGATCTCGTCGAAGCGCCTTGCGCGCGCGTCGATCTCCGCCGACCTGCGGGCCACCGTCTGCTGCACCAGGCGCTCCCGTTCGGTGAGCGCCTGCCAGGCTTGCTCGAGCTCGTCTCGCTCTTCGGCCATCTCACGGAATCATGCCCTCCGCATCAGACCGCGATACCCAAATCGAGGGTCTAGCTCTGGGAGGGAGCGCCGAAGGGAAAGGTATGAGCGTTGGGGAGCCCGCTTCCACCAGCCAGAGCCGGAGGAACGAATCGGCTCTCCTCGTGCTCGCGGTCTTCGGGGCGAGCACCACGATCGCCGTGGCAGACGGCCTGGCTCAGGTCTTCGCGGCCGGCGTCCTCGGCGCGCTCCTCACCCTCGCGATCGTTGGCTGGAAGGTCGGCGGCCACGTCACCTCACTCGTCTGGCTCTGGGTCGGTAAGCAGAAGACCGAGGCCGTCCTCAGGCAGCTCGACGACGACTGGTCGTGCGAGCACGACATTCCGCACCGTCGTGGGATGTGGGACCACGTCCTCGTCGGGCCCTCGGGTGTGTACATGCTGGAGTCGAAGGATCTCGCCAGGCCCGCCGACGTCACTGCCGACGCACTCTGCGCCGGCCGCTGGAAGCAATCGGGCGGGAGGCTGCGCGGCGAGGCAATCGCGCTGAAGAACGAATTCACCGACCTCGGCATGCAGGCGACGCACGTGCAACCTGTCGTCGTCGTGTGGGGCGAGTTCGCCCAACGGCGCTGGGAAGAGGGCGGCGTCGCCTACGTGCAGGGCGCCGAGCTGCTCGAATGGCTGCAGCAACGTCCGCGCACACTTCGCACCAATCAGGTTGGTGCGTTGCGCTCCGCCGTTCGCGAGCTCGCCGCGCGCGCCTAGATCAAGCTCAGTGTGAGACCGCCGGCTTCCTGGAGGCGACGTGCAGCTTGCGCGTCAGTGCCAGGACCCGGGGTGTCACGGGGAATCCCAAGCGGCGCTTGCTGCGCGGCTCGGAGTCCACATGGTGCTTCTGGGCGAGCCTGAGCGATTCCCCCTGGCGATACGTGGCTTCGTTGTAGGTCGAGTAATCCATAACCGCAAGACGGACACGCCCGGCTTGATCTTCCCCTTGGCTGGACCGGGACGGACTGGCAGACTTGAGGCATGGCCGTAGCCGAAGGAGTCATGCTCGACGAAGCGGCGCTCGCGGAGCTCCAGGGAACCTTTCGCGGGGACGTCGTGCCCACAACCCACTCGTCGTACGACGAGCACCGCAAGATCTGGAACGGCTCGATCGACCGCCATCCTGCGCTGATCGCACGCTGCGCCGGTGTCGCCGACGTGATCTCGGCAGTCAAGTTCGGCCGCACGACGGGTTTGCCGGTTGCGGTGCGGAGCGGGGGACACTCGTTCCCGGGCCTGTCTGTGGCTGACGACGCGTTGATGATCGACCTCTCGCCGATGAAGGGCGTGCGCGTCGATCCTGAAAAGCGCACGGCGAGGGTGCAGGCCGGTGTGCTGCTCGGCGAGCTCGACCGGGAGACACAGGCGTTCGGCCTGGCGGTCCCGTCCGGCATCGTCACGCACACGGGCGTCGCCGGCCTGACGCTCGGCGGCGGGATCGGCTGGATCATGCGCAAGCACGGGCTCACGGTCGATCAGCTCGTCTCGATGGACGTCGTGACCGCCGACGGCGAGTTCGTCAAGGCAAGCAAGGACGAGAACCCCGATCTGTTCTGGGGCCTCTGCGGCGGGGGCGGCAACTTCGGAATCGTCACGGAGTTCGAGTTCAACTGCGTCCCGCTCGGCACGCAGGTGCTCGCCGGGCCGGTCTTCTGGCCGATGGAGCAGTCAGGAGACGTCTTGCGTTTCTACCGCGACTGGGTCGCGGACGCCCCGGACGAGCTGATGACGATCGTCGTGCACAGGAAGGCTCCACCGCTTCCGTTCGTCCCGCAGGAGCTGCACGGGAAGCCGGTCGTGATGGTGATCGTCTGCTGGGTCGGTGACGTTGAGGCGGGGGAGAAGTTCATCAAGCCGTTGCGCGAGTTCGGCTCGCCCGTCGCCGACGTCTGCATGGTGAAGCCGTACCTGGCGCATCAGGCGATGCTCGACCCGAGCTTCGTGCCCGGGCGCTTCTACTACTTCAAGTCGTGCGACCTGGCCGAGCTGAGCGATGACGTCATCGACATCACGGTGGAGCGGTCGCTGCAGATCAACTCGCCGATGACGTCGTTCCCGATCTGGCAGATGGGAGGCGCCGTCTCAAGAGTCGGCGAGGACGAGACGCCGTTCGGAGGCCGCAAGGCGGCCTTCACCTACAACATCGGGTGCTGCACGGAGACGGCGGACGGATTCGACGACGAACGACAATGGGTACGGGACTTCTGGTCGGCGCTCGAGCCGTGGCATCAGACGGTGTACGTGAACTTCCTCGACAACGAAGGCGAGGACCGAATCCGGGCCGCCTACGGTCCCGAGAGGTACGACCGGCTGAAGGCGTTGAAGCGGCAGTGGGATCCGGACAACTTCTTCCGGATCAACCAGAACATCCCGCCGGGCTAGCGGCGCGCGAGCCGCGAGACTTCAGCGAGCGTCCGCATCATCCACAGTCCCGTGAGGAACGTGTAGACGAGAGCGGGAAGAAAGAACACCATCACGGCGATCAGGACGCTTACCTTCGGAACGCCGGAAGCGTGGACGAAGGCCACCAGCACGACCGCGAGCTTCAGAACGACGAGGCCGAGGAGAACGTGCACGCTGCGCCGGATCGGCGATTCCGGCCGCGAGTCCCCGACCCGGGCATCGACCCAGCTGGCCAACAGAAACGCGCCCACTGCGAGCGCAACGGTGAACTCGGCTTTCCCCATCCCGCTCGCATCCTGGGCGAAGGTGCCGGCAGGTGCGCACGCCGAAGGTCTGGCTCGACCCAGACCTACGACCTAGTCGACGGTCAGCCCTCTTGCTGACGCCGCTTCCACTCGGCGAGTGTTCCCGGATCCTGACTTCGCTTCCAGTCTTCAAGCGCACGGCTCTTGTGGTGGAGACCGAAGTAGCGACCGGGAAACCACCACTTGACGGCGCGACCGAGCGCTGTGCGTCTGCACCAGCAATCCGGGTCGCAGGCGCACGTCCGGCCGCGGGGATTGTGGACTCGCTGAAGGAGTGTTCGCGCGATCCTCAGAGCCTACGCGTCGTCCTTGGGCCGGTCGAGCACGTAGTGCTCGGGCCCCGCCCAGATCCCGACCTTCTCGATCTCCGGGTACTCGACGATGCCGAACTCGTTGTTCGTGGCGACGATCGCGACGCGGGCCGGGCGCATCGGTCGCGTTCCGCACCTGGTGGACGCCTTCGGGACCGGCCAGGAAGCACGTGACTTCGCCTGGTTCCAAGACGCGCTCACCTTCTGGTGTGCGGACGGTCGGCTGGCCGTCGAGGACGATCAGCCACTCCTCGTCGGTCCACTCGAAGTGGTACGGACCGATCGCTTCGCCCGGCGGGATCTCATAGACGCTCATGCCGAGCCTCTCCGCTCCGAGCTTGGATCCGACGCGGGCGGCCCGGCCCGGGTGGCCGGGCGCCCCCGGCGGGACCTCGTCGGTCTCGCCGTTGAAGAGATTGAACGTCTTCATTCTCGTCCTCTCGTCGAGATGGCCGAGCGCGAGCGTGCCCTCGGAAGGCTCCTTCGACACCACAGACTCTCCCGCGCTCCCGAATTCATCGGTCGCCCCGGCGGTCGCGCCGAGTTCAAGCCGTAGCTGATCCGCCTTTTCGCTCCATCAACTTGCCTTCGCGGATGGTTCGCACCATGTCCTTCGACTGCTCGCGATACCAGCTGCCGTCCTCGAACTCGATTGCCGGGTAGAGCGGCTGCCCGGTGCCTCCGATTACAGCGGTGCGCTTCTTCCGGCTCGGCCACGGCCCGGGCACGACCTCGTAGTCGATGCCCTGCTCGTCGAGCGCCTTTTGCACCTTCCAGCAGGGGTGTGTCCCGAACTTGGCCCACATGTTCTTGCAGCGATGAAGCTTCACAGCCACTTTGACCTCCGTCCCTTTCTCGCCTTCGCCCAGAAGCTAGCGCGAGTTTCTTGTCGGGCCGAGCGGGAACGAGCCTCTACCAACCAAAGGAGGGGTCATGTCCGACGGAATGCAAGACAAGGTCGAAGGCAAGCTCAAGGAAGCAGAAGGCAAGCTCACCGACGACACGATGCGCGAGAAGCAGGGCGAGGCCCAGCAGAAGGTGGGCGAGGCGAAGGACAAGGCCGACGACCTGAAGGACGAGGTCAAGGACCGCACCTAAGGCGAATCAGGCTGGAACGGCTGCGGGCGCATCCTTTGGGTGCGTCCGCTAGCCGAAGCCCGAACATCCCGCCGAACTAGGGCGTAACGAGCTCGGACCTACTGGTCGGACCGCTGAGCCAGACCGGGTCGCCGGTCGCCAGGCCGAGCCCTTCGAGTGCGCTCGCCGGATTCCCGCGCACCACCATCAACCAGCCGCGTGGATCGAAGATGACGCCGTATTCGCCTGCAGTGAAGTCCGCATACGTGTCACCCCGTCTCGCCCTCGTCGAGCCCGACACCGCCTCGACCGCAAGATCCGGATTTCCGTCGATTCCGGCTGCGACCAGGTGCGCTTCCCGGACGTTCAGCTTCACGTTGCCGAACCGGTTGAACTCCACGACCTCGCAGCGGATCTTGCCGGCCTGGATCTCGGGCTCGGGAACGTCCAACCCGGCGAGCGACTCGGGATCGAGCTCAGGGCCGAGCTCCTCGATCGCCAGGCCGGATGCAAGCTGTGCGGCCGCCGGGCAGAGGATGTCGCGGGCGTGGAACATCGGGGCCACCGGTTGGACGATGACCTCTTCCGAGGTGATCTCGACCACCTTCTGAACGCCGCCGAGTGCTTCCCAGCTCGGAGCGAAGAGCCCGTTGTCGGGACCGACCAGGTAGCGACCGCCCTTGACTTCGATCGCGACGTCGCGATCCTTGCCGACGTTTGGATCGACGACCGCGAGGACGACCGCATCCTCGGCGATGTAACGCATGGAGTCGGCGAGCAGCAGCGCTCCGGAGACCACGTCGAGCGGCGGAATCAGATGAGACAGGTCGACGACCGGGCTCTGCGGCGCGATCCGATTCAGAACGGCGTGCGAGATCCCGACCCACTCGTTGCTCAAGCCGAAGTCGCTGAGAAAGACGATGGAGCGAGCCGACGGCGGCATCGCCTAGGAGCATGCCCCTGAACGGCGATCGATGCAAGCGCCGCGGCTCAGCCAGAGCAGAGGGCAATGCCCGCAGCGGCTTCGAGCCTGCTCCACGGCACCCGCGATTCGTCCACGTTGATCATCACGACGGCCTCACGCCGCCCGTTCGGTGTTGCCAGGACGATGCTGCGATACCCGGGGAAGTCGCCGTCGTGACCGACGGCCCGCCCGCACCTGGTGGACGTCAGGGTGAGACCGAGGCCGTACGTCCCGACGACGGGGCTCGGTGCCTTCATCTCGGCGAGCTGCGCGGCCGGCAGTAGCCGCCCCTTCAGCAGCGCGGCGTAGAACGTCGTGACGTTGGCCGCGGTCGAGACGATCCCGCCCGCGGCCCACGCCCACGACGGGCTCAGCAGCGGCGTGATGTCCAGAAGGCCCGACGCTCCAGCGGGGAACTCCGGCGTTCCGCCGAGGTAGCCGTGCACGAACGGTCCTTCGACGGAGAGTCCGCCTGGAAACGACGTCGCGCCGAGAGCCAGCGGTCCGAAGATGCGCTGCTGCAATTGCTGTTCGATCGGTGTCCCGGTGACGGCCTCGATCACGAGCCCGAGCAGGATGAAGTTCGTATTCGAGTACGACCAGTTGGTTCCGGGCGCGAAGAGCGCGGCGTGTGAGAACGCGACGGACAGGAGCTCAGCCGGTGACCATGCGCGTGACGGATTCGCGATGATGCCGCCGATAAAAGCCTGATCGTCCGTGTAGTTGAAGATCCCGCTCGTGTGGCTGAGCAGCTCGCGAAGCGTGATCGAGGGGCCGTTCGGGACCCTGCCGGGAAGCCAGCGCTCCACGGGATCGTCGATGTCGAGCTTCCCTTCGGCTTCGAGCTGTAGCACGACCGTGGCGACGAAGGTCTTGGTGATGCTCGCGACGCGGAAGCGATCCGACGCACGCATCGGCACGCGTGGCTCGAGATTCGAGAAACCGCTGACAGCGCTCCGCGTTGCACTCGGAGCGCGAACGAAGACGATCGCACCGGGAGCGCCGGCTCTCACCAGGCTCTGCGCGAGCTGGCGCAGCTTCGCCTGGCGGGTCGGAGTCGCGGCCGGCGCCGTCGTAGCCGCCACCGCGACGAGGACCGCCGCGATCACGGCAACGGACGCGCGCAGCTTCACCATTCGAGGGTGTAGTCGACCCAGCCGGGCTGCACGTCCGTGCGAGCGATGAAGCGAGCCCAGTCTGCGTCGCTCAGGTCTTGCGCGGCTGCGTCGTCGAGGCCCCGTTCCGCATCCATCACCCGACCGTGCGTCTTCTCGACGAGCCGCGTCAAGAGAGCTGGGAAGGGCATCAGCCAGTCCATCTTCTTGGCCGTGACCCTGTTGACCGGAATCATCGCCGCCAGCTCGCTGCTCGCCATCAGCTCGAGGCCTTTCTCCCGCAACGTGGCGTTGTGACTGCCGTGGTGGCCCACCTTGTACAGCACCGTGCGTGCGAGCAGGTCGTCCGACTTCACGGTGCGCGTTGCAGCTCCCTCCGGAATCTGCCATTCGAGCGATTCCCACGAGAGCCAGTTTCCTACTTGCGCGTCGCCGGGGAAGAGGAGTACGTCGCCGCCGCTCGAGAGCTCGAAGGCGAGCACGAGGCTCGTGTTGTTCGTATCCGAGTCCAGCTGAAGCGCGAGCTGTCCCGCGTAGCCGAGCCAGTCGTCGTCGATGCGTCGCCAGGAACGTCCCTTGGCGTAGTACTTCTTCCAGAGCTCGTTCTCGTTCCGGGCGTCCGACTCGTCCACGCGGAAGAATCCGTCGAACGGCTGCCCGCCCGGCTTCTGATCCTCCGCGAGAGCTTCGGCGGCGGCAAGGAACCCTTGATGCGACCCCTCGGCGGCGGCCAGCTCGTACACCTCGGGATGCTTCTTGCTCGGGTCGCTCCGCTTGATCAGCCGGCTGTCGTGCGGTGGACCGAGGACGTAGAGGCGAATCCCGGGGAGACCGGCCAGATCGAAGAGCTGGTCACCCGGACTCAGGTACTTGACCGGGGCCTGCCGGGCCTTCACCCACTCGAGGGCCTTCCCCGTCGTCTTGGTCCCGGCCAGGCCGAGGTCGCCGTGGAAGTTCAACAGCGACTCCAGCTGCTCGGTGGTACGTCGCGCTGCCGGTGTGTCGTTGCGGTCGGCGAGCTTGGCCGCGGCCACGATCCCGTTCAGCCGCTGCTGCTTGCGCTTGCGCAGCTCATTCGCAAGCTCGTCATGCGGGTCCTCGGTCCAGGCGAGCCAGACCTCGCCGACCTCGAAGGTGTCGAAGATCGCTCCCGCCTGCAGGAATCCGGACAGGTGATCCCAGTGCTCATGCGTGACGACGAGCCGGTCGAGCTTTCCGTTCGTCGTGTCGTGCACGCTCTGAGCCACATCTTGCATCCGCTTCTCGGCATCTCCCGTTCCTTTGAGCACGCCGCAGTCGATGAGGAGATGGCTCTCGTCCTTCCCGTCGGAGCAGGTGAGGAGGAAGCAGTCGCCGAGGCCCTGCCTGTACATGCGGACGCGCAGCTTCAACGTTCCGCCCTAGAACCGGTGCAACATCGCAAAGGGTTCGCTCCCGTCTGACATCGCGTCGCCGAAGTAGGTCGCGGCGAGGCTCTCGTTGCCCTCGCCGAGGAGATAGCGGCGCTGCCGCTCCTTGCGCTCCGCGTCGAGGCGCTTCTTGACGCTGTAACGCACCTTCCCCGTCTCCGCGTCGACGAGCAGGGTGCAACCGCCCCGGAAGTAGTAGTCGGGCGCCGTGCCGTTACTGCTCTGGGGGTCGAGGTACTGCGGGATCCTCTGGGTCAGCTCGATCACCCACTGGAGCCGCGACTGCTCGTTCCAGTCGACGCGCATCGAAGGCCGGATCGAGTGGACCTCGAACTTGAGCTTCGGATCGATGCCGCTCAGCACCGCCGAGTCGAGGTCGAGCTTGCTCTCCAGGTACACGTGCAGCTCGGCCCGCTTCGCCTTCATCAACTCGAACAGCTCCTCGCGGCTGCGCGACAGGTTCCACGAGTCGATGTCGGCCGCCCAGTTCTTGACGAGGCCGATCACGACGTTCTCGTCTTCGTCGGGCGCATCGGCGGCCGGGCGCAGGAGCAGACCGTCGACGGACAGCGTGCGCACCTTGTCCGGGACGATGCCACGGCGGCGAAAGGCCTCCGCGAACGCGACCCGATGGTGCTCGTCGTCCACAGGATTGAACTCGAAGTCCGCCGTCACGACGGCACGGAGGTAGTCGCCGAAGGTGATGTCGACCGGCGGGCAGTAGTCGAGCGCGCGGATGCACATCTCGAGGACATGCTGCGCCGAGGCCGCCGCCTCTTCGGCGAGCCGGTTGACCAGGTCGGGATGCAGCTGCCCTACGGGCAGGACGCCGGTGCCTTCGGTCGCGATGCGCAGAAGATCCGCGACCCGGCTCTTGTACATCGTCAGGAAGGCGTCGAAGACCGCGGCGACGAGGATCGAACCTCGTTCGTGCGGTTCGGTCAGGTTGGCGTAGTCGTCCGGATCGGGCTCGCGCGGCTTCCACTCGCCGGTCTCCTCGTCGACCTCGCCGATCGCGTTGCGGAGCGCTCCGCGCTTGCCGGTCGCCTCGCCGAACTGCTGCGCGAGCTCACCCAGGCGGTTCTGGCTCGCGAGGTCGCCGCGCGTCGCGGCGATCTGGTCGCGCAGCACCTCGGGGAGTGAGAAGTGCTGGAAGAGCGCGACGAGATCCGCGAACGCCTCGTGGAAGGCGAGCACGTCGGGGTTGCTCGACTCGTTGAAGCGGCGATGAATTCCGTCCAGCAGCGCGTGTGTCACTTCGTGCGCGACGATGTCGTGGCTGAGGCAGGTGAAGACGTTGAGCGGGGTCGCGCCGGTTCCTTCCGTGCCCACCGCCGCGGGGAAGTAGCCGAAGAGGAGCGCTTTCTTCGTCGGGCTGTAGTACGCGTTCGCCTCTCGCAACGCGTGCGGATAGATGCGCAGCCGCGGCACGTACTCCTCCGTGAATTTCCCGTCCACCTCGTCGCGGTGCGGCGACCAGAGCGCGAGCCTTCCGAGCGCCCGCTCGAAGTTGCGGATCGTCCGCATCGTGACGGCGTAGACCATCTGCTGGTGGAACTGCGGGTTGCTCTCCGACGGCGGCAGGCCGTCTTGCGCCACGATCGCCGAGTCGTTGAGGTCGATCGGCTCGTAGAAGGCGCCGCTGGCGGGATCGTGGTCGATCACCTCGACGTACTCGCCGACCGGGCCGGGGGTGAGGATGTCCTTCCCTTTTTCGTCGCGTTCCCAGGGAATCGCGAGCGTCGCCTCGTTGAGCCCGGCCGAGTCCAGCTGGATCCCGACGCTCGGATCGAAGGCGAAGACTCGCAGCCGCCGCTGCATCGGGTGGGGAATCCCTCCCGCACCGGACGAGCGTTTCAGCAGATCCGCCTTCCTCTTCCGGCCTCCTGTCGCCTTTTCGATCTGGTAGCGGATGACCCCTGTTTCGGCGTCGACGAGCATCGTGCAGCCGGCCGCGCGCGCGTCGTCTCGCTGGATGATCTTGATCACCCACTGCAGGCAGAAGTCACCGGTGAGAGCGGCCCGCTCGCGCAAGTCGAAGGACACGACCTCGAACGGCTCGGTCAGGTCGATCACCCCGAGCTTCTCCGACTTCTTGCCCTGCTGCTTCAGCTGCTCCTCGAGCGCGTGGCGCCAGGCCTCGAGCGTGTGCCACCTGGCTTCGCGTTCACGCGGAATGTTCCAGTAGCTCTGGGCTTGCGACAGCATTTTGACGAACTCCGAGACCGCCCCCGAAGCCTCGCTGTGGCCGGCCGCGCTCCATCGCAATGTGTCCACGGAGAGCGTCCCGAGCCCGGCCGGGCCGATCCCGTAGCTCCGGAACGCATCGACGAAAGCGACCCGGTAGCGGCGATGGTCGTTGGGAACGAGGTCCGCGTCTGCGGTGACGATCGCGCGCAGGAAGTCCCCGAACGTGACCTCGACCGGCGGTAGGTAGTCGAGGGCGCGCATGCACATGTCGAGGACATGGCGCGCCGACTTGGCTGCCTCGTGCGTCAACCGGTTCACGAGATCGGGATGGAGGTAGCCCTTCGGAAGCACCCCGGTGCCCTGCGTCGCGATGCGTCGGAGATCGTCGACACGCGACTCGTAGATCTTCTTGAAGGCTTCGAACACCGCGCCGACGAGGAGGTCTCCTCGGGCGTGTGGTTCGTCCTCCGTCTCGTAGAGCTTCGGGTCCGGCCGGCGCGGCTGCCAGTTGCCCTCTGCGTCGGTGAAGCCGAGCGCGTTCCTGAGGCCGTCCGGCTGTCCGATCGCTCCGCCGAACTGCGGAGCAACGGCACCGAGCTGGCTCCGCTCCTCGAGGTTTCCGCGAATCGCGCCGATCTGCTGCCGGAGCACGGCGCTTTCCGAGAAGTGCTGGAAGAGCGCGATCAGGTCCGCGAACCCTTCGTGCAACGCGGCGACGTCGGGATTCGTGCCGATGTCGAACTCGACGTTCAGGCCCATCAGCAGCGCATGGGTCACCTGATGCGCGATCACGTCCTGCGAAAGGCAGCTGAAGACGACCGTTCCGGGAAACACCGCTTCCGGCCCGCTCTCGAAATAGCCGAAGTGGATTCCGCCGTCAGCCTCGTAGTAGGCGTTCGCGTTCTCCATGTAGTGCGGATAGAGAGTGAGCTGCTGGCGATACGTCGTCTTCGCGTCGCCACACGGCGGCCAGTGCATGACACGGCCGAGCGCTCGTTCGAAGTTCTTGATCGTCCGCATGGCGACCGCGTAGACCATCTGCTGCCTGAATTGCGGACTCCCGTCGGAGGGCGGCAGTCCGTCCTGTGCGAGCACCTCGGGGCGGTCGAGGTCGACCGGCGGATTCAGCGTCGTCCCGCCTTCGTCTTTGTCGACGACGACGACGTACTCACCTGAAGGACCGGGGTCGAGCTCCTCCCACGGGATGCGCAGCGTCGTCTCGTTCATGACGGCCGTCTCGAAGCGCGCGGTCAGGCCGGGATCGACCGCGAAGACACGCAGGTTCCGAAAGACGGGGCGCGGAATCGACTGGCGGTCGTCTGACACGGATGCTCTACCCGAGGCCGCCCGCATACGGGAAGCCCGGCGGGGCCGGTGCGGCGGGCTCGACCCATCTGCGCATGCCTGCGTCGCAGATCGCATAGCCCCAGTTGACGAGCTGCTCCTGCAACGTGTCGTCCATCTGCTTCAGCCGCGTCGCTGTCTTCGCGAGCCTGAGTGCGCTCTCGTCCGGGCAGGGCAGGCTGCCGGCGGGCGGCCCGTAATCGCCGATGTGGCTACGGACTCCCCAGTAGGCGCCCTCCCGGTCGCCGTTCAGGTAGCCCGAGACCACCTGCCGCTTGCGCAGATTGCGCACCTGCGTGTCGATCACGCCGAGCACGCGGTAGGCCTGGCGCGCCCAGTCGTGCTTCGGCTTCGGCTGCGGTGCCATCTTGCCGCCGCCGTCGCTGACCAAGATCGTCGTGTAACGCTTCCACGCTGTCTCGAGCCCGAGGTTGTCGTACACACCGCCGTCGGCGAGCACGACGTCGGTCGTGTACGGCGTGGTGTGGAGCGGTCCGTTCTCTGCCGGGTCGTAGCTTTCGGGATCCACGCTGAGGTCGACGGGGGAGAGGATCGGCGGGAAGGCCGAAGAGGCTGCGACCGCGACCGCGAGCTCGACCTGAGGATTGCGGACCATGCCCGACCGTGTAGTCCGCCATGTAGGGCTTCGAGAATCGCCAGAGGGCGCCCGTCTGGAGGTTGGTGGAGTTGATGACGAAACGGGGGCGGTCCGGCAGATCCTGGAGGGTCGCCTCGCCGAAGACGTGCTTGCGATACGAGCCGGCAATGCGGTCGGAGATCGAACCGGGCAGGAGGATGCCGCGGAGCACGGCGCCGAGGTCGATCGTCTTCGACGCGAGCTTCCGCAAGGGCTTGACGAACTCCGCGTCGAGATTGGTGGCGACGCCGTTCGCGTCGAACTGGAGCAGGTGCCAGTTCAGACCGAGCACGCCTGCGGTGATCGAACCGCCGGAGACGCTCGAGACCCGGTCGAGCTTCGCGAGGTAGCCGAGCTCGTTGAGCCGCCAGATCGCGCCGACGTGGAAGATCATGGCTCGGTAGCCGCCGCCGGAGAGGCAAAGGGCGACGCCCGGTTCGACTCGTCCCGGCTCGTCCGTCTCGACAGGCGAGGCTGCCGCCTGCTTCAACTGTTCTGGCTGTGCCATCTAGCTGCCTCCGTTTCGGTCGCGCCTGCGTGGCTGCACGGTCGAAACGCCGAATCGCGGCTGCCGAGGACGGCCGGACAGGTTCAGCCGGTGGGATCCGAACCGACGGCGTGACGGATCGCGCAAACCCAGACGGAGCATGAACCGCCTCGACCCGAATGACAAGCGTTCGGTCCACAAAAAAAGGGCCGCGCGGATTCTCTCCGCGCGGCCCCGTGGTCTGTTCCTCTAACTCTTGGTCTTGCCTGCTGCGACTTCGCCGCGCCAGGCGCCGCTCTCGGTGCCGCGGGTCTCGACCAGTTCCTTGAACCGCTCGAGGTCGGCCTTGACGCGTCGCGAGTCGAGCCCGGCGGCTGAGCCGACGGTCTCGATCGGATCGGCCTGGTAGCTCATCGAGATCCGGATGCGTGTCTTGTCCTCGCTGATCGGCTCGAACGTGACGGTGCCGCGCGTCTTCTTTCCGTCCTCGCTGATCCAGCTGATCTGCCTGTCGGGATGCTGCTCGAGGATCTTTGCGTCCCACTCGGCCTTCTTGCCGGCGACGTCCGCGACCCAGTGCAGGCGCGTGTCGTCGAGCTGCTGGACGTGCTCGACGCCTTCCATGAAGAGCGGGAAGTCCTCGAACTGCGTCCACTGGTTGTACGAAACCGAGACGGGGACGTTGACCTCGATCGACTCGTCGATCGTGCGCGGCGAGGAACCGCTTGTGAACGGCACGCTCGGCAGACTGCCGTTACTGCGACTCTTGAGCGCCACGGCAACGGCGCCGCCAACGCCGATCGTGATGAAGATCGTGTTGCGGAGCTTGTGACTGCGCTTCTTCTCGACGCGCGACCAGGCGCGATCGAGGTTCTTCGTCATCTTGAGGAGCTCGTTCTTCAGTGCCACGTCGGTGACCAGCCGTGTCGTGGCAGCGACGAAGCCGATGCGGCTCGAGGCCCGGCGACGTGCGATCGTCCCATGGCGCATGGCCGACAGGAGCTCCTTGCGGAACTTCTTGTCCTTCGCGAGTGCGGTGGCGTAATCGGTCGCGCTCGCGGCGCTGTCCTTCAGTACTTGTGACTTTGTGCGGTTGAACACGCGGAATCCTTTCATCGGTTTCTCTTGACGTACCTCCTAGCGGTCAGGCCAAACGTCCACGGCGAGGACGCGCCTCTGGGAGGCTTGGTGCGGTATTGCAGGTCTTTCCTCTGCAGCAGAGCGGGTGCGCGGTCTCGCTGATCGCCCCGAGCGAGCACGCGGGCGCGGCTACAGAGTCCGGTCCACCATAGCCGAGGTCAGGCTCGACGGTATGCCCCCGACCGGCGCCGTCTCGCCCAGGACATAGCGTGGTTCGGAGACGTGCAACTCACCGCAAAATCCGGCCTTCTCACGCTGGCACTAGTGCTCGTAGCGTTCTCATGCGCGCTGACGGCGACGGCGAGTCCGACGGCGCCTCGCACGAAGACGATCGCGAGCTACTGCAGCCCGAGCGGCGACGTCTGCTACGGGATCTTCAATCGAGGCGGAAAGGTCTCACTCGAGATCACGACCGCCGCGAAGTACTTCAATCGGTACACGCTCTGCGTCCGTCGCACTCGACCTGCGGCACCCCAGCGTTGCGGCTCGTTCCCGGTGTTCAGGCAGGGCGGCTCGACCTGGGGTTCGCGCGTCAACTACGCGCGGCAGTTCCCGGTGAAGTCTCCCGGGAGATACCGCGTGACGTGGAAGCTGGGCTCAGGCCCGCTCGGTCCCGCGCTGCAGTTCCGGCTTCCGCTGTCCTGAGTGCTAGAACCGGCCGCGGAACAGCAGCAGGACCAGCAACAGGAGCAGCAGCAGGAAGAGGAACTTGCTGATGAAGATCCCGCCGGCGAGCGCGAGGATCAGGATGATGACGAGTAGGAGAACGAGCATGAACCCTGTCCTGCTCGATCGTCCGGTAAATAAACGGGGCTATCTCAGGCGGCGATGCGCGAGCGATCTGATTTCGATCGCGCCGCTGGCTGAGATCGACGGGTCGGCCGACTGGCAGCCCGCATCAGCCTGAGCGTGTCGGCGATCGTGTGGATCACGGCGATGGTCGCGGCCAGCAGCCCGATCGCGAACACGCTGACGCCGGTCCCGAAGGCCGCCTTGAGGATGAGACCGAGGGGAAGCGCGAGGAACACGAGCAGCACCGCGAGCGTGTGCCGGAAGAAGGAAGCGCCGGCCAGCGCGACCAGCACGAAGAGCACGAGGAGGAAGAGCGCAAGGCCGGGGCTCACGGCAGCTCCGATCCGAGCGCGTTCTCGAACGCGGCGTCGAGCCGGGCGGGGTCGCTCCACCCGGGTTCGTCGAGCTCGGGCGGCCGGATCTCGAGGCGCCGCTGCTCGAGCTGCACGCTCTCGTAGCAGACAGGGCAGAGCGGGGACCAGCGCGAATCGAGCGATTCGCGGCGGCATTCACGGCAGCGCATCAGCTGGGGCCAGGTCATCACCCTGAATGGTCCCGCGTGGACCGGACGGCATAGGGTCGATCCACTACGATCGAGGCGATGAACACAAGAGTTCTGGTCCTCGGGGCTGGTTTCGGGGGCCTCGAGCTCGCGACGACGTTGTCGGAAGCGCTCGGCGAGGACGTCGACGTCACGCTGATCGACAAGAACGACGCGTTCGTCTTCGGCTACTCGAAACTCGACGTGATGTTCGGCCGGACGGCGCCCGAGGCGGTCCGCCTCCGCTACCGCGATATCGCCAAGCCGGGGGTGCAGTTCCTGCAGCAGACGGTCACCGCGATCGATCCCGAAGCGCGGCGCGTGACCACCGACGGCGGTGTGCACGAGGCCGAATTCCTGATCGTGGCGCTCGGGGCCGACTACGACCTCGACGCGACACCGGGACTCGCCGAGGGCGGCAACGAGTTCTATTCAGTGGAGGGCGCCGAGCGTCTGCGCGAAGTGCTGCCGACCTTCTCGCAGGGTCGCGCGATCGTCGGCGTCTGCGGTGCGCCGTTCAAATGCCCGCCCGCGCCGAGCGAGGCGGCGTTGCTGCTGCACGACTACCTCTCGGAGCGCGGCGTCCGCGACGATTGCAAGATCTCGTTCGTCATCCCCTTCGAGATTCCCATCCCTCCGTCACCGGATACGTCCCGCGCGCTGCTCGAGGCTTTCGCCGAACGTGACATCGAGTTTCTCTCCGGCCACCTCGTGAGCTCTCTCGATCCGGCGCGCAGCGTCGCCGTGCTGGACGACGGCACCGAGCTTCCCTATGACCTCTTCCTCGGCGTTCCCAAGCACCGGGCTCCAGAGGTAGTCGTGGCGAGCGGAATGACCGAAGACGGCTATGTACCGGTGAGCTCGCGGACGCTCGAGACGAGGTTTCCCGGCGTGTACGCACTCGGAGACGTCGCCACGGTGGGGGTGCCGAAGGCGGGACTCTTCTCCGAGAGGCAGGCGGGCGTTGTCGCCACGGCGCTGATCTCGAAGCTGCGGAGGCGGCGGTGAATCCGGTGAGTACGACGGAACCGGCTCCTGCTACATCGAGTTCGGCGCCGGCCGCGTCGGTCGCGTCGACGTGGACTTCTTCTCGGGACCGAAGCCGACGGGCACGTTCCAGGAACCGTCGCGCGAGCTCGTCGCGGAGAAGCGTCACTTCGGTTCGAGCCGCAGCGCACGCTGGTTCGGTCATTGATCGAGCGGTTGGCTCGAAGAGAATTGGATTTCAGAAAAGTTCTTGACATCGTCGTGTGTCGCTGCAACACTCGACTGCAGTTCGAACAGCGCATTGCTGCTCGACAACGGTGGAAAGGAGGTCACGTTGCTTAATCGCTTCATGAACATTTCCAACTGGCCTCTCGGTACCCGCGTAGATCTCTGCGCGTAGAGCCGTAGGCCTCATCACCACGCCGGGCCCGCGGGCTCACTAGCTGCGTTCGTCTGCAGCCGGCGATCGCGCGCGCCCACATGTCAGGCGCTCGTTTCTGCGAGCGCGAACAAACGAAAGGAGTCCCAAGTTGTTTGACCCGTCCACGAGCAGTGACCGGTCACTCAGCACGACCATTAGGAGGCATCGTGTACGCGTATTACCAATATCTGCACGAGGTCCCTGAGCGCAGACAGCAGCGCGAGCGGGAAGCCGAGTCAGAACGAATCGCCCGCGAGCTCCGCGCGCAACGCCGGCGACGGCGGGCTGATCTGGGGGCGCTGAGCTTCCTGATCGCCCACGCCCGACGAGCCGCGGGCCTCGAGCTCGACCTCTAGGGACGACCGGAGGGGACGCATCGCCCGCGCGCGCCTGGAGATTCACTTCTCCAGGCGCGCGCACCAATGCTCGCCCACTAGTCTCGTCCGCGAAGTGCGCACTCCAGCCGTCCTACTTGCCGTCGCGGTCGGCGTCGTCCTCGCCGACTCGTCGGTGGTGACGATCGCGCTGCCGGACATCCTCGCTCGCTACCACGTCGAGATCTCGACGCTCGCCTGGGTGCTCACCGCTTTCAACCTGGCGCTTGCCCTCTCGGCGCTGCCGGCTGCCTTTCTCGCGCGCCGCCGACCGGTTCCCGTCTTCGGCGTCGGGATCCTCGTCTTCTCGGCGGCATCACTTCTCTGCGGCTTCGCGCCTTCGTTCGGTGTGCTCGTCGCAGGTCGCGCGATTCAGGGTGTCGCAGGAGCCGCCGTCGTCTGCGCGGCGCTCGACCTCTTGAGCCAGGCTGCACGAACGGAGGCACGCGCGGCTCGCATCTGGGCGCTCGCCGGGATCGTCGGCGCCGCGCTCGGGCCCGCCGTCGGCGGGATCCTCACCCAGTTGCTGGGTTGGGAGTCGATCTTCTTCGTGCAGGCGCCGGTCGTCCTGCTCGCGCTGGTCGCGCTGCGCGGCGCGTACACCGTGCCCGTACCCGAGCCCGCCGGACGCCCGCACATCGGCGCGAACGCGGCGCTCCTACTCATCTCCGGAGGCCTCGTCGCGGCGCTCTTCTTGCTCGTGATCCTGCTGATCAACGGCTGGCGACTCAGTCCGCTGGAGGCGGGCCTCGCCGTGACGGTCATGCCGCTCGCCGCGATCGCGGCCGCACGCTTCGGGCGGACGATCACACCGCTCTGGGTCCGAGCGAGCTCGGGCGTGCTGCTTATCGCCGGGGGGCTGGCCGCGCTCGGTTGGCTGCCGCACGCCGGTGCCGCCTGGACGTTCCCGCCGCAGCTCTTGATCGGGGCCGGCCTCGGTTTCGCACTTTCGGCACTGACCGAGCGCGCGCTCGCGGGCCGTTCGGCGCAGGCGGTACACGGTGGCTGGACGATCGCAGCGCGCCACGCCGGCGTCGTCCTCGGGCTGTTGCTGCTGACGCCGATCTTCACGCATGACCTTCACAAGAGTGAACACGAAGTGCTCGCGTCCGGAACGGCCGCGATCCTCGACAGCCGGATCCCACCGCTCGACAAGATTTCGGTCGCGCGGCACATCGCCGGCGCGGTCGACGATGCAAAGCAGCAGGCGCGAATACCCGACGTGTCCGAGGTGGTCGGCAAGCACGAGGGATCCGGCTACGCCGACCTCGTCTCCCACCTTCAAGACCAGCTCGACCGCGCCGTCACTCAGGCGTTCTCACACGCATTCCTCGTCGCCGCGCTGCTCTCCCTGACCGCTCTCGTGCCGATTTTGCTGAGCCGTCGGGAGGTGAGCCTCTGATGCGAACGATCGTTGCGGCCGCGGGCAGTCTCGCTCCTGCTGATCGTCGTCTACCTCGCGCTCGGCGGAGCGTCCTACGCGCCGGCCCGGGTTGCCGATCCGTGTGCGGCTCGCAGCTGGCGCAACCCGCAGGGTCTGCAGCAGACTGTCGAGCAGATCGTGCTCTCGGGTCTCGACGGCGCGGCCTGCAAGCTCCACGTTTCGCGCGAGGACATGGTGCTTGCGTTCGCGAGCCGCGATGCACTCTCCCGCTTCGCTCGCGAGCATCATGTTTCGACACAGCAGATCGATGAGCTCGTCCGCGCCGGGCTCCTGCGCTCGATCGACGACGCCGAGAATGCGGGCGCGTTCAACTCGACGATCGCTGACCTCCTGGGTGGATTCGTCCGCCGCTTCCCGATCGAGCAGCTCATCAGCCTGCTCCAGCAGCTCCCCGGGTTGTAGGACTCGGAGCCCGCCGCCGCGTAGCTACGCTCGAGCAATGTCCTTGGCAGGTGGGGCGACCGGAGGGATCGACTTCGAGCAGGAGGTAGAGGATGCAGTGGCCTCGCTTCCGCGCGAGCTTCGAGACCAAATCTCCAATGTCGCGATCGTCGTCGAAGAAGAACCGCCGCCCGGCCAGCCGTTGCTCGGGCTCTATCAAGGCATTCCACTGACGCGACGAACCAGCGGGTACTCCGGCGTCTTACCGGACAAGATCACGATCTACCGAGGGCCGCTCGAGCGCCTGTACGGCGCCGATCCGGAGACGCTGCGCCGCCAGATCCGGCACGTCGTGCTCCACGAGGTTGCCCACCATTTCGGCATCAGCGACGAGCGTCTCCAAGAGATGGGTCGCTACTAGGAGAGATTGGCGCGACGACGTAGAGTCGGCCTAAGTTCGATCGACGAAGGAGCGAAGTGATGAGCATGTACGCAGTTGTCGACCCCGCGACCGGCGAGACGCTCAAGGAGTACCCGACGATTACGGACGACGAGCTGCGGGACGCGATCGCCCGCGCCGACCGGGCACACCGCGAGTGGTCGAGAGCTGCGAGTGTCGCTGACCGCGCCTCGCTCGTGCGGCGCGTCGGCGAGCTCTACTCGGAACGGCGGAAGGAGCTTGCAGAAATCATCGTCGCCGAGATGGGCAAGCCGGTGCGGCAGGCGCGGGGCGAGGTCGACTTCTGCGCGTCGATCTACGGGTTCTACGCAGACAATGCGGACGCACTGATGGCAGACGAGCCGATTGACCTCCTCAGTGGTGAGGGGTCGGCGGTCGTCCGCCGCAGCTCACTCGGCGTCCTCCTGGGGATCATGCCGTGGAACTTCCCCTACTACCAGGTCGCACGCTTCGCGGCGCCGAACCTGATCATCGGCAACACGCTTCTCTTGAAGCACGCGCCCCAGTGCCCGCAGTCGGCCGAGGCGATGGCCCAGATGTTCCGCGATGCCGGCTTCCCCGACGGCGCATACGTGAACATCTACGCCACGAACGAGCAGATCGAGTGGGTAATCGCCGATCCGCGCGTCCGCGGCGTATCCGTCACCGGCTCCGAGCGCGCCGGCGCCGCCGTCGCGGAGATCGCCGGCCGGAATCTGAAGAAGGTCGTTCTCGAGCTCGGCGGTTCCGACCCGTTCATCGTCCTCGGCACTGACGACCTCGACAAGACGGTCGAGGACGCTGTCGCCGCGCGGATCGACAACACGGGCCAGTCCTGCAACGCGGCGAAGCGATTCATCGTGATCGACGAGCTCTACGAGCCGTTCCTCGAAAAGTTCACGGCCGCGCTTACCGCCGTGAAGCAAGGTGACCCGCACGAGCGCGAGACCGAAATCGGGCCGCTGTCCTCTCAGGTCGCGGCCGACCGCCTCGAGGATCAGGTCCGGCGCGGCGTCGAGCAGGGCGCGACCGTCGTCGCCGGTGGCAAGCGCAACGGCAACTACTTTGAGCCGACGGTGCTGACGGACATCACGCCGGAGAACGACATCTACCGTGAAGAGCTGTTCGGCCCGGCCGCCCAGGTCTATCGCGTGCCGTCGGAGGAGGAGGCGGTCGCGCTGGCAAACGACACGCCGTTCGGGCTCGGCTCATACGTGATGACGAACGACCCGGAGCAGGCCGAGCGCGTCGCGGACCGGATCGACGCCGGCATGGTCTACGTGAATATCGTCGGCGCAGACAGTGCCGAGCTGCCGTTCGGCGGCACGAAACGCTCCGGCTTCGGACGCGAGCTCGGCCGCTACGGGGCCGACGAGTTCGTCAACAAGAAGCTGATCCGCATCAGCTGAGCAGAAGGTAGGCTCGAAGGCATGACCGGACAGCGCGCGCTCGTGGTGGTCGACGTTCAGCGCGGCTTCGAGGATCCAGCGCTCGGACCCCGCGACAATCCGCAGGCCGAGGAGAACGTCGCCAAGTTGATTGCCGCGTGGCGCCGGCGCGGCGACCCCATCGTGGTCGTTCAGCACGATTGGCAGGGTGGACCGCTCGAGCGTGGCACGCCCGGCTTCGAGCTGAAAGAGGCCGTCACCGGCGAGCCCGATGTGCGCATTGTCAAGACGGTGCACTCGTCGTTTCACGGAGATGTCGATCTCGATGCATGGCTAAGCGAGCGCGGGATCCGCGCGATCGCAGTGTGCGGGATTCAGACGAACTTTTGCTGTGAGACGACCGCTCGCATCGGCTCCGACCTTGGGTACGACGTGTGGTTCGTCCTCGACGCGACTCACACGTTCGACATGGCCGCCCCGGATGGCGAGGTGGTGCCGGCTGCCGCGGTCGCGCGCATGACCGGCATCAACCTCCAGGACGAGTTCGCGGAGGTCGTGACGACCGCGGCAGCCTGCACCTGACCTTCAGGCGGCGTCGCAGGCGCCAAAATCACTCGAGGGAACTGTTCTGGAGGCAGTAGGTCCGGTCGATCTCGCCGAAGTCGAGCGCCTCGAGGAGATGGGCCGCTACTAGCGCTTTAGACTGAAACATCGACGGCGGCGAAGAACGAGGCGATCGAAGGCAGAGCGAGCCCGGGCTGGCCCCGGTCGTCCGCACGTTCCTGATCGCCGACGTCCGCGGTTACACCCGCTTCACGCAGGAGCACGGCGACGAAGCTGCGGCTGAGCTCGCCTCATCGTTCGCGGACATCGTCGGCCGTGTTGTCGCCGAGTACGACGGCGATCTGATCGAGCTGCGCGGGGACGAGGCGCTGGTCGTCTTCGCTTCCGCGCGGCAGGCTCTACGTGCAGCGGTCGAGGTGCAGCGTCGCTGTCGCATCGAGTTGCCGCTCGGGGTCGGCATCGGGCTGGACGCCGGCGAGGCGGTGCCGCTGCCGGGCGGCGGGTATCGCGGCGGCGCGCTCAACCTTGCGGCGCGTCTCTGCTCGATCGCAGCGCCGGGCCAGGTGCTCGCGAGCGAAGGTGTTGCGCATCTCGCGCGCAAGGTCGACGGCCTGCAGTACCGGCCGCGCAAGGCCGAGCGGCTCAAGGGAATCGCAGAGCGGGTCAAGGTCAACGAGGTCGTCCCGGACGAGCCGTTGCCACCGGTGCCGACGCCGGCTACGGCGCCGCAAAGTAAGACGAGCCGTCGCTGGCTCGTCGTCGGTGCGGCCGCGGGCGCGGTGCTGGTCGGAGGTCTACTGGCGATCTTTCTCACCGGCAATGGTTCCGCTGATAGCACGATCGCCGCGAACGCCGTCGGTCTCGTCGAGAGCAACGGACACGTCGCGGCGGAGGTCCCGATCTCGGGGCGACCTGCCGGTGTCGCGACCGGAGCCGACGCGGTCTGGGTGACCGACTCCGTGAACGCAACGCTCCTGCGCATCGATCCGCAGAAGCGGAGCGTCGTCGACCGAATCGTCGTCGGGACGAATCCCAGCGGGGTAACCGTCGGTGGAGAGCTCGGTCTGGGTCGTCAACAGCCAGGACGGGACCGTCTCCCGGATCGATCCGGCGAACGACAACGTGGCCGCCCCGATCCCGGTCGGCAACGGACCGAGCTCGATCGCCTACGGGGCGGGCTCGGTCTGGGTGCTCAACCAGGTCGACGCGAGCATCTCCCGCATCGCGGCCGGCAGCGGCCGCGTGACGGACACGATCCCGCTCGGCCAGAACCCGACGAGGCTCGCGTTCGGCCTCGGCTACGTCTGGGTGACGAGCGAGGAAGCCGGGGTCCTGCTTCGCGTCGATCCGAAGACGGGCTCGGTCGTCGAGGCGACGCCCGTTGGGAACGGACCGGTCGGCGTCGCGGTCGGCGATAACGCGGTCTGGGTCGCGAACACTCCCGACCGGACCGTCACGCGCGTCGATCCCACCTCGGGCGCCGTGACGAAGCTCAATCTGGTCGACCGGCCTGCGGAGGTGACGTACGCAGACGGCACGCTGTGGGTCGCGAACACGCTCGACGGGACGCTCACGCGGATCAACACAGACTCGCAGGACGTCGGACGCCCGATCCGCACGGTCGACAACCCGGCGGGACTGGCGCCGTCCGGCCGGGATGTCTGGACGATCGCGCTGACCTCGTCACTCGCGCATCGAGGAGGCACGTTGCGGATTGCTGCCGGAACCGGCGACGAGGCGTTCGACACCCCCGATCCCGGTGCCGCCTACCGCGCCGGCTCCTGGCAGCTCGCGTGGATCGTGTACGACGGGCTCGTCGCGTATCGGCGGACGGGCGGTCCGAGCGGCAACACCGTCGTTCCCGACCTCGCGACGGCGCTGCCGGTGATCCAGGACGGCGGCCGGACGTACGTGTTCAAGCTGCGCGACGGGATCCGCTACTCGAACGGCGCTTCGGTGAAGGCGAGCGACCTACGCCACGCGATCGAACGCGGCTACCGCGAGCAGGCAGGCTTTACGGGCATCGCCGAGATCAGTGGCGCGAGCAAGTGCACGAAAGACGCGTGCGATCTCTCCCACGGAATCGTCGCCGACGACGGCTCGAGGACGATCACGATCCACCTCGACAAGCCGGATCCGGACTTTCTGTTCAAGCTCGCGCTGCCGTTCGGCTCGTTCATTCCGCCGGGCTCCCCGCCGATTGCGAAGACCAAGGCACCGTTGCCGGGGACGGGGCCGTACTTGATCAAGAGCTACGCGCCGAATCGCAAGCTGGTGCTCGTGCGCAACCCGTACTTCCACGAGTGGTCGGCGGAAGCGCAGCCGGCCGGATATCCGGATCGCTTCGAGTACACCTTCGGGCTCGAAGCGTCCGAGGCGACGTCCGCCGTCGAGTCGGGGAAAGCCGACTTCGCGTTGGAGCAGCCTCCACCGGAGCGGCTGCGCGAGATCGCGACGCGCTTCTCGAGCCTCGCGCATCCGTTTGTCGAACCGTCGACGTATTTCTTTGGGCTCCACACGAAGCTTCCACCGTTCGACGACGTTCGGGTACGGCGCGCGCTGAACTTTGCGGTCGACCGCGAGAAGCTGCTCCGGCTCTGGGGCGGGAAGCAGCTTTGGCGGACGACATGCCAGGTCCTGCCGCCGGGAATCGCCGGCTACCGGCCCACCTGCCCGTACACCGCCGCCGCGAGCGCCGCCGGACAGTGGAAACGGCCCGATCTCGCACGAGCGCGGCGTCTGATCGCCGCCGCCGGCGCGAGGGGGGAGACCGTGCTGGTTGCCGGCGCCAGTGACGATCCCGCCAAGGAGTCGGCGGCTCGATACATCACGGGACTGCTGAATCAGCTCGGCTTCAAGGCGCACCTGCGGCTGTATCCGCACACGATCGACCTCTACCACGCTGCGGGAAATCCGCGGGCGCGCATCCAGCTCAGCATCGACGGGTGGCGCTCGGACTTGCCTCGTGCGTCGGACTTCTTCACCAACCTTCTGAGCTGCTCGGCCTACAGGCCCGACACGGACATCAATCTCAACGCGTCGGGGTTCTGTGAGCCGTCACTCGACCGCCAGATGCGGCGTGCGCAGGATCTCGCCGCCACGGATGCCGCCGCCTCCGCTGCGCTCTGGGCAAAGGTGGATCGCCGAGTCGTCGATGCTGCGCCCTGGATCCCGTTCCTGAACGCTCAGGGGCTCGAGCTGACGTCGAAGCGCGTCGCGAACTACCAGCGGAACCCGCAGTTCGGCGTCTTGATCGATCAGCTCTGGGTGCGGTAGCGCGGTAATCCGAGGCGCCGGGCGTGGCAGAGTGTCGCCGTGAGCTTCGCCGTCGCCGCGGATTCATATGACCGCTTCATGGGGAGGTACTCGACGCTGCTGGCTCCGCGGTTCGCGGACTTTGCCGGTGTCGGCTCGGGACAGCAAGTACTCGACGTCGGCTGCGGACCCGGAGCGCTCACGACCGAACTCGTGGAGCGTCTAGGCGCATCGAACGTCGCGGCCGTCGATCCGTCGGAGTCGTTCGTCGTAGCCGCGCGGGAACGTCATCCCGGGGTCGAAGTTCAGGAGGCGCCGGCGGAGACCTTGCCGTTCGCGGATGGGACGTTTGACGCAGCACTGGCGCAACTCGTCGTCCACTTCATGGCGGATCCTGTTCAAGGGCTGACCGAAATGGCTCGCGTCACGCGTGGAGGTGGCGTGGTCGCGGCGTGCGTCTGGGATCACGCGGGGGAGCAGACGCCGCTGGCGCCCTACTGGCGGGCCGTGCGTGGGCTCGACCCGGACGAGACAGGCGAAAGCACCCTTGCCGGTGGGCGCGAGGGTCACCTCGCGGCGCTCTTCCACGAAGCGGGACTGCGTGAGATCGAGGAGACGGCGTTGCCGGTTCGCGTCGAGCACGCGACCTTCGAGGAATGGTGGGAGCCCTTCACACTGGGCGTCGGGCCGGCGGGGGCTTACGTGGTGGGCCTCGAGCCCGAGCAGCAGGCTGAGCTACGTGAACGGTGTCGGCAGCAGCTGCCCGAGGCGCCGTTCACGATCCCCGCGAAGGCCTGGGCGGCACGCGGTCTTGACCACTAAAGAGCTTGCTGATGACTATCGACGCTCGCTACGTGACAGCGCGCAAGCCGAACTGCTCGGCAAGTTCTGGAGCTGTCTCAAAATTTCGCGTTTGAGGGCGTCTCACTGCTCGCGATTCAGAAAGCCGTGCCTCGTCTAACCCTGCGTGTTCTTGAATTCCCGAATAGCTGCGCGCGTCTTCTTGAGCGTCAGGATTCCCTTGCAGACCTGTCGCTTGAGCTTCGTTTCGAGCGGTTCTGACAGCTTCGACTGCGAGCGCGGCTCCGGCCAGAGGTTCTTTGGATTCCTGATTGCGCCGGCGAGCTCGAGCGCAGTCGGAGCCCTTTGACGGGGTAAGGCCCGTGCCCGCTTCAGGTTGACCGATCGAGCGGGCGTGCATCTTCCCAGCAAAGAGGTAGTCGACCTTCATGTTCGCGTACCGGTCGTGGCGGTCCCGTACGTCGCCGCGCTTCTCGAACAAGGCATCCGTCTCGTCGAACAGGAGGATCCCTGGCGTACTCGACCGCTCGGATCCCCATGTACTGCTCTGCGAGCTCCGGGTGCTGTCTCACGATGTGGCGCTTGAGGGCGTCGCGTTGCTCGCGGCTCATCGACGCGACGTCGAACGGATCGTCCAATCGGACACATTTCGATCGTCTCCTTCGGCCGGCCATGAATCCGAGATCCAGCATCCGCCGCTCGGTAAGCCCGGTTGGGGTCATCCGAGCGAATCCCCGCCAAGGAGGCCGCCACGACCTCATCGGCGTGCTCCTCGAGCTTTCGAGCCAACTCCCCGCGCCACATCAAGAAACTCATCCGCGCTGGAGTGTGCGGGAATGTCTCTTGAACTACTCCTTGCTTGGGGGTCGTACTCGGTGGATGATTCCTGCATGCGCTCCGAGCTTCCGACTGGCACCGTTACCTTCCTCTTCACCGATGTCGAGGGCTCAACGATGCTCCTGCACGAACTCGGTGCCGAGCTTTACGCCTCCGCGCTCGCCGAACATCGGCGGGTCGTTCGCGAGGCATGCGCTCGCGAGCGTGGCGTCGAGGTTGATTCGCAGGGAGATGCGTTCTTCTTCGCCTTCCCGACCGCACCGGGTGCTGTGGCTGCGGCGTTGGCCATGACCGACGGGCTTGCTACAGGGCCGATCCGGGTCCGCGGCGGGCTGCATACCGGGACGCCGCTGCTTGCTGAGGAAGGCTACGTAGGTGACGACGTGCATCGGGCCGCCCGTGTCGCGGCAGCCGGTCACGGCGGCCAGGTGCTCGTCTCGGCGGCCACCGCCGGCCTCGTCGACGTTCAGCTCACCGACCTCGGCGAGCACCGCTTCAAGGACCTCGCCGCCGCTGAGCGCGTGTATCAGCTCGGTGAAGGCACGTTCCCACCGCTCAAGTCGCTGTACCGGACGAACCTGCCGGTACCGGCCACGTCGTTTCTCGGCCGCGACCACGAGCTGGCCGAGATCGCCGGTCTGCTACAGGACGGCGCCCGGCTCGTCACGCTCACAGGTCCCGGGGGAACGGGCAAGACGCGGCTCGCGATCCACGCGGCTGCGGAAGCATCGGACTCGTTTCCCGACGGCATCTGGTGGGTGCCGCTGGCGTCGCTCAGCGACGCGCGGCTCGTGACCTCCGCCGTTGCACAGGCACTCTCCGTGAAAGAGGAGCCGGGCAAGGAGCTCGAAGAGAGCCTGGCGGCCCGTCTCGGCGGTAAGCGCGCATTGCTCGTGCTCGACAACGCCGAGCATCTCATCCCCGACGTGGCGTCGCGGATCGCGGAGCTTCGCGACGTCTCCGGCCCCACACTGGTCGTCACCAGCCGGGAGCGCCTCCAGCTCCAGGGCGAGCACGTCTATTCGGTGCCGCCGCTCGCAGGCGACGAAGGCGTCGAGCTGTTCCTGAGCCGGGCACGGGCAATCGACTCCGACGTAAGCGCGTCGGAGTCCGTGGGCGAGCTTTGTTCGCGCCTGGACAATCTGCCGCTTGCGCTCGAGCTCGCAGCCGCCCGCTCCATCGTGTTCTCCCCGGAGCAGCTCGTGGAGCGGCTCTCCCAGCGTCTCGACTTGCTCAAGGGGGGCCGAGACGCCGATCCGCGGCAGCAGACGCTGCGCGCGACGATCGAGTGGTCGTACGACTTGCTCGAGCCGGCGGAGCAGCGCCTCTTCCGCGCGCTCTCCGTGTTCGCCAGCAGCTGCACATTCGAGGCCGCGGTGGCCGTGTGCGATGCTGACCCGGACACGCTGCAGTCGCTGCTCGACAAGAGTCTCGTCCGGCGGCGTCAAGACGAGCGTCCGCGTTACTGGATGCTCGAGACGATCCGTGAGCTCGCAGCAGAGCAGCTGGCGGCTGAGGGCGAAGACGGTCCGCTTCGCCGAAGGCACGCGGAGCACTACCTCTTCGTCGCGCTCTCGGCAGGTCTCGCACCGGACGTCGCGGGTCAGATGCGTCACGACCTCGTGATCCCGGAGCGGGACAACATGCGGGCTGCACTCACTTGGGCCTGCGAGAACGCCGAGTGGGACCTCGGGCTCGAACTCTTCGTGGCGCTCGAGAACTACTGGGCCACGAATGCCGCTCACGAGGGATTGGAGTGGGCGCAGATGCTGCTGTCGAACGCTCCGGCCGATTCGAGTCGTCCTCGGTTCCGCGCACTCCGAGTTCAGGGTGGCATGGAGAACATTCTCGGGCACCGCGAGCTCAGCCGGCAGCACTTCGAGCAGGCGTTGGCCATGGCTCGGGAGCTCGGCGACGAGCTGGGTGTCGGGATCCTCCTGCACCGGCTTGCGACCACGGCTGTGTACGCGGGAGACATGGAGCGCGTGCAGGTGCTAGCCGAAGAGAGCCTCGCCGCCTTCCGCAGCGTCGGGGGGTTCGCGAAGGGCGAGGCACAGGCGCTCACCTCGCTGGCCGAGGTAAGGCAGGCGAACGGAGATCTCGAGGATGCTCTCGCGTTGCTCGAGGAGGGTCGGCGACTGGCGACAACGTCCGGTTTTCGCTGGTGGCAGGCGGGCACCTCGGCCCGAATCGCGGCGCTTCTGCTCGACCTGGGGCGCCTCGACGATGCGCGCGTCAACGCGGAGCGGGCCCTGGCTCTGTCCAGCTCCATGCGCGACAGGAGCGCCATCGTCTACGAGCTCGGTCTCCTGGCCGAGATTCACGGACAGACCGGAGAGTCCAAGCGCGCGGGGACGCTGTGGGGAGCTATCGACGCCGAGGAGGCGACGGCGCCGATCGGCAGCTGGATCCACGGGCTGGTGCGCTTCCAGCCGAGCCTTACGGACGCCGAGTTCGAGGACGGACTCGAGGACGGCCGCAGACTGTCGCTCGAGGACGCCGTGGCGCTTGCGCTCGAGGCTACTTGACGAGGTCGCTGGCCTTGAACCCGGCCGGGATGACGCCGAACTCGGCGAAGGCGTCGAGCCAGGGTTGCGCCAGCGCCGGGCGGAGATGGGTCGCGAACGAGGTCCGCCGCATCTTCGCCATCACCTTGGCGTCGATGGGCACGTACTTCGCGAGAATCCTGGCGCTGGCGGCGTCGTTCTTGTCCTGATTCGCCCAGACGGCAGCGTTCTGGACAGCTTTCCGGAATCGGACGATGAGGTTCGCGTCGACGTCGGCTCGAGCCATCCAGAACGTGAGCAAGCAAATCTTCGAGCACACGGCGTTGAAGGGATAGGCGGAAACCTTCAGGCCCTGCTGCTTCGCAACCGTCAGAAACGGCTCGGGCAAGAACGCTGCATCTACCGTGCCCTTGGACAGCGAAGCCATCATCTCCTGGAACGGGACGTACTTGATGGTCACGTCGCCCTTCGAGACCCCACCCTTCTTCAGCCACTTGAGGACCCCAATCTCCGCGATGGTGTTGGGGCTGTCGATCAAGATCGTCTTGCCGACGAGGTCGCGGGGTCTCTTGATGGATCTGCCCTTGCCGGAGACGAGCCCGGACGTCGGTTTCTTCGGCTCATAGAGCGCCCCGCCGGCCACGACCTTGATCGGCGCGCCTCTCGACTTGAGCAGCGCAGCCGCGCCGGCGTGTGTTCCGCTGAACTGCACGTCTCCTGACAACAGGGCCGCCAGGATCACCGGAGGATCGGTGCGTGGCACCATCTCCGCGTCAATTCCCTGCTTCAGGAACATGCCTCGGTGCTTCGCGTACGTCACGAGGACTGCGGGCTCGGCCGGCAAGAACGCGACCTTGATCTTCGTCAGCTCGGCTGGGCGTCCGGCCGCCGGCGTTGCCGCCACGGCCCCAACGGCGAGCAACGCGACCAGGACCAGCCCGCAGGTGGTACGCAACAAGGTCCGCCGCCGCACAAACGCATGGTAACTCGCAATGAGGCCAAGCCCAAGGCCTGCATGACGCCGACGCTGATCAGCCTCGGTGACGCAGCCGTGACACGCCGATGACGAATCAGCGGCCTACCGGCGTGGATTGGACGGCTCCGGCGCCGCGATCAAGCCGTGAAGCTCGTTGCGCACGGCGAGGAAGCGGGACGAGCTGCGGGTCTCGGTCTGCTTGCGGGGTCGCGGGAGCCCCACATCGACCGAGGCGACGATGCGCCCCGGCGTTTCCGCTGAGCACGAGCACGCGGTCGGCCAGGTAGACGGCCTCGTCGATGTCGTGCGTGACGTGGAGGATGGTCACCCCCTGCTCCTCAAGCTCGTGAAGGCGCAGCACGAGGTCCTGGAGCTCCGCGCGGGTCAGCGCGTCCACCGAGGCGAACGGCTCGTCCAGCAGCAGGATCTCTGGGCGGGAAACGAGCGCTCGCGCGATCGCCACGCGTTGCTGCATCCCGCCCGACAGCTGCCACGGGTACTTCTTTCCCACGCCGTCGAGACCGACCTCGGTGAGAACCGCCTCGACCCGCGCTCGCTTCTCCGAGCGGGGCTCCCGCTCCCGGCGGAGCGGGAACATGACGTTACGGCTGACGTTGAGCCACGGGAACAGGGAACGGCTGTAGTCCTGGAAGACAATCGCTGCCTCTCGAGGTGGCGACGAGACGAGGCGGCCGTCGAGATGAACGGTTCCAGCGGTGGGTGGGGTTAACCCACAGAGCAACCGGAGGAGCGTCGTCTTGCCGCCGCCGGACCGGCCGACCATGGCAAGGAGCTCACCCTCGAAGACGTCGAACGTCACGTCGGCGATCGCGGCCGGACCCGCATCCGAGTAACGCTTCTCCAGGCTCGAGACCCGAAGAACCGGCTCACTCACCGGCTGCTCGGTAATGCCAGGCGAGGACGCGGTGCTCGACGAGGAGGAAGAGCCGGTTGAGCACGTATCCGAGCAAGCCGAGGAACAGGATGCCCGCGTAGAGCGCGGGATAGTCGAACTCGGACTGCTTGATGATGAGGTAGTAGCCGATGCCGTTCTGCTCGCCGACGAACTCCGAGACGATGACGAGCACGAGCCCCAGCGACACGGCGATGCGCAGTCCCGCCATGATCGACGGGAGCGCCGCCGGAAGGTAGATCCGCGAGGCGCGCTCCACCCGCCCGACGTGCAGCATCGAGGCGGTGTCCCGTACCTCGAGCGGAATGCCTCGTACACCCTCCGCAGTGTTGACGAGGATCGGAAAGCACAGGCCGAAAGCGATGACCGCGATGCGGGACGCGTCGCCGAGCCCGAGGATGAGGATCGCCGCCGGCACGATCGCGATCGCGGGTACCGCTCGCAGGCACTCGAGGAATGGATCGAGCGTGCGCCTGGCCGCGTGGGACGCACCGACGAGAAGCCCGAGGGCGATACCGATCGCCGCCGCGATCGCGAAGCCGACGGCGTACCGCTTCATGCTCTGCCCCACTTCCGACAGGAAGTCCGATGTCGGCCACACGTCCCAGGCCCGCTTTGCCACCTCGCTTGCCGTCGGCACGAGGAACGAGTCCTCGGCTCCCGCCCAGAGCTGCCAGATACCCAGGACGGCGACAAAGACGAGGACGCCGAGCGCAGGCCCGGCGAGGCGGCGCGCGGCGGAAGTCTTCACTGCGCCGACCGCTCCTCCCCGGCCCAGAACAGCGTACGCCGCTGAACGGCCCGCAACCCGGCGTTGACGGCCAGGCCGAGCAGACTGACGAGCACGACCGCCGCGTACAGCTCCGGCAGCTTGTTGGCGAACTGCTGGTCCTCCATGTAGGCGCCGATGCCGCCTGCGCCCGTACGGAACTCGGCAGTCACGCAGACTACGAGGGCGATGGCGGCGCTGACGCGAATCCCCGTCGCGACGCTGGGGAGTGCGGCTGGTAGCGTCACGTGGAAGAGCCTCCCGACGCGCCCGACGCCCGACGTCCTCGCGACGTCCTGGAGCATGCGGTCGCCGCCTCGCACGCCGTAGATCGTGTTGATGAGAATCGGCCAAACGGCCGCAAAGACAACGACGAAACGGTGTGCGGCAATGCCAAATGGGCCGAAGAACAAGATCGCGAGCGGGATGAGCGCGACAGCCGGAATCGGGCGCAGGAACTCGATCACGACGGACGAGGCGTCGAGCAGCGTCCGCGAGCTGCCGATCAGGAGACCCACGGTGACGCCGATCAGAATCGCCAACGCGAGCCCTTCGAGATAGGCGCGGAGCGTAAAGCCGATCTCGCCCGACAACGTGCCATCCGCGAGCGCGTCGTAGAGGGCGCGGAGCGTCGACGAGGGCGTCGCGATTCTTTGCCCGTAGTCGAACGCGCGGACGCCGGTTTCTACGAGCAGCGTTACGAGCACGACGAATAGCCAGCCCGCAACATTCACGTGCTTCACGGTGCGGACTATCGCTCGCCCCTCGGCGGAGTACAAGTGCGCCTGCGTAAGAATGACCGCATGCGAGGCCCGATTCGCTACGCACAGAGCGGCGACGTCTCGATCGCCTATCAGGTGACGGGAGACGGCCCGTTCGACCTCGTCCTCGTCCCGGGGTTCATCAGCCATCTCGAGTTCGACTGGGAGGAGCCTCGTCACGCGGCGTTCCTCGAGCGGCTGGCGTCGTTCTCGCGCCTGATCCGTCTGGACAAGCGGGGCACTGGGCTTTCCGACCGGCACGGTGGCATTGCTGACCTCGAGACGACGATGGACGACGTGCGCGCCGTGATGGATGCCGTGGGAACCGAGCGCGCCGCGCTCTTCGCCTATTGGGAAGGCGGCCCGATGGCGGTTCTCTTCGCCGCGACCTATCCCGAGCGTACTCGCGCCCTCGTTCTCGCCAGCACATTCGCGACTCCACCGTTAATCGACGTTCCCGAGGAGCAACGTGCAGGGATCATCGAGGGCATCGTCGACCACTGGGGCGACGGTGAGACGATCATGAGATTCGCGCCCGACGCCGACGACGTGATGAAGGCGTGGTGGGGCGCGCGAGAACGGGTTGGCGGCAGCCCGGGCGCGATTCGCAACCACTTGGCGACGGTGGCGATGGGGGACGTCCACGACGCCCTGCCGAGCGTGCAGGCGCCGACACTCGTCCTGCGCCGGACGGATGACCCAATGCACGGGATGCAGATCGACCCCGAGCTAGCGAACGTCATTCCGGGCGCACGCTTCATCGAGCTGCCCGGCTCGTGCACGCTGCCGTGGGTGGATGCCGAGCAACTGCTCGACGAGGTCGAGGAGTTCCTGACGGGCGTTCGGCCGGCTCCCGTCGCCGATCGCGTCCTCGCAACGATCCTCTTCACGGACATCGTCGGGTCGACGCAGACGGCTCGCGAGTTGGGTGACTCGGCGTGGTCCCGACTCGTCGAGCAGCACCACGCGGCCGTGCGGCGTCAGCTCGACCGCTACGCCGGCGAGGAGATCGACACCGCCGGCGACGGCTTCTTCGCCGTCTTCGACGGGCCGGCGCGCGCGATTCGCTGCGCGCTCGGTATCCAAAGCGCCGTTTCGGGGCTCGGGCTCGAGGTACGGGCCGGCTTGCACACGGGCGAGGTCGAGCGTCCAAGGGGCGGCAAGCCTCGCGGCATTGCGGTCAACGTCGCGGCTCGCGTTTCCGGCATCGCCGCCGGGGGCGAGGTCCTCGTCACCTCGACCGTCCGTGACCTCGTGGCCGGCTCCGGCCTCTCGTTCACGGACAGCGGCGATTCACGAGCTCAAGGGTCTCGGTGAGCGACGTCGCATCTATGCAGCGACTCTGGCGTAGGCGCACGGTCGGAAATCGGCTTGAGCCGTGCGTCGGTGGCTGCTCCGCGGCGCTGCTCGCGCTGCTTCGTGTCCGCTGAACGTTCGTTGTTAGAGGAGAAGCCGGAGGGGTCCCGTTACGCTCGATCGCCTCGAGGGGATACGGGGTGCCGTCTGGTACGTCGCCCGCCTGAACGCCTACATCGTCGCGCGTTGTTGCGTATTCGCTCGATTACGCAACAAACGGCGACGGACGAAAGCGGTGCTGTCGAGGTGTGCGAGGTGCGGTCGGAGCAGGTCCAGGACGAGCCGGTCACGTTCCGTGAACTCCTGTCCGCGGTGAAAGAGGAAGTCTTTCTTCATTCACCGCATCTACGAGCATCTTAGGTATCGACGCGTTTGTCGTGATCGTCGGGCAGGCGTCCGTCCCAGTCGCGCAGGTCACGCAGGAACTGTGCCGGCCAGCTTTTGGACCGCTCGCGCACTCGCTGGACCATCAAAGCGATGTTTAGGAGCAGAACCGCGAACGCCGCCGCTGACAAGGGTGGGAGCCAGTGAGGCATGTGGAAGAGCCTAACCCCCTCCGGACCAACTCGAAGTGTCGTGGTTGGTGGAACTGCGACTGTGAAGCTGTGGCCGGTGCCCGTCAGTTCCTGCTCTCGTCGGTGGGCACAAGCAAGCTAGGCCGTCGTCTTCGCCGCCGCCGTTTCGTGGTCGAACGCGAAGGGCTGATAGGTGCCGAAGTGCCAGTCTACGCCGACTGAAGCACTAGCAGGGGTGGTCAGGCCAGGCTCGCGTAGGCTTTGGCGCTGTGGCCAGGTGCTGCAATCCGCGCGGTTGCGACTCGTTCTTCACGCCACGGTTTGCGCGCCGCATGGCGACGCGCTACCGAAAGCGAGGACTTGATCGAACGGCGCGACGGATGGTCGAGTTCCTCGAGCAGCGCGGGATCGAGGGCGCGACTGTGCTCGAGATCGGCGGCGGCGTGGGAGAGATCCAGATCGAGCTCCTGAAACGTGGCGCGGCTCACGCCACGAACCTCGAGCTCTCCCCGGCGTATGAGGAAGAAGCGAAGCGACTCTTACGCGAGCTGGCGCTCGAGGACCGTGCGGAGCGCCGCCTCCACGACATCGCGGTGGAGCCCGACGGCGTAGAGGCAGCCGACATCGTCGTGTTGCACCGAGTCGTCTGCTGTTACCCGGACTACGAGCGCCTGCTGGGAGCGGCAGAGAAACGAGCCCGGCGGTTGCTCGTATTCAGCTACCCGCCGCGCAACGCGTTGTCGCGCCTTTTCGTGGCTACGGAGAACCTGATCTTCAAGCTGCTCCGGAAGGAGTATCGGAGCTTCGTCCATCCGCCGTCGGCCATGCTCGGCCTGCTTGACGAGCGTGGGCTTCGGCGCACGTTCGCCGTTCACACCAAGGTCTGGCAGGTCGCCGGGCTCGAGCGCTGACGAGTTCGCTCGCCTTCGCGCGGCTGACGCTCGAGAACCCCGACCGCACTGAAGCGGCACTGGAGCTCGAGCCCGAACGAGAGAATTTGCGGAGCGCGATCGAGTGGGCCCTCGGTGCGGGCCAAGTGGAGACGAGCCTGCTGCTGGCGTCCGCGTACGGTGTTCTTTGTGCGTTTCATGGGCCGTACGGAGAAGGCAGGCTCTGGCTAGAGGCTGCCTTGCAAAAGGCCGGAAAGCAGTTCCCCGGCACACGAGCGACAGCGTTGCGGACCGTCTCGTCGATTGCGGTGCGTCAGGGCGATCTCGATCGAGCTCGAACGTCAGCCGAGGACTGGTTGACATTGGTGAGAAGAACTGGAGATGCAACCGATCTGGGCGTCGCACTACGCGCCTTGGGCATCATCGCCTGCGACCAGGGCGACTACGAGACCTCGGAGGCGCTACAGCGCGAAGCACTCGAGATGTTCGAGACGAAGCGGTAACGACCGCGAGGTCAGGGAGTCGCTCGGCATGTTGGCCTGGGTCGGGATCGCCCGGCAGGATTATCCGAGTGCTCAGTTGGCGGTTCAGGAAGCGCTCATTCTTTCCCGAGAGGCGGGCGACTCGAGAGGCATCCTGGTCGGCCTGGGCAACCTTGGTCACGTGGCGTTACGCCAAGGCCGGCTGCATGAAGCGCTCGATCTCCTTGAAGAGGCCGTGCCACTCGCGTACGACCACTTCAACCTCGAGTACCTGGCCGAAGTCCTGACCCAGCTCGCAGCTGTGGCCGTGAGGTGGCATCACGACGAACAGGCAGCCGTACTACTCGGAGGATCCGAGGCGCTCTTCGAGGGCGCGGGAGGTGTGCGCGAACCGGTCTGGAACGAGCTTTACGAGGAGACACAGTCGATCCTTAGCCGGGAACTCGAGGATCGTTTCGCGGCATTACGGCAAGAGGGAAGAGCGATGCCCGTGGAAGAACTCGTGGCCTACGCGATTGGGTGTGTCCGCTCGATTCACGCCCGACCACTAGCTCAGGAAACCAGCGCCGACTGGTGGCCGATCGCCAGTGCGCAGGCCTCGTCGAGCGTCAACGCCCGTCCAGCTTCGTAGTGCATCGAGTAGGCGTTCGTGTCGAGATGCGCGAGCGTTCGTGCGAGCCAACGGTCGTAGAGAATCTGGTGATCGGGCTGACGTTTCGCACCGATCGACGCGCGGGCCGCGTCGCTCGCGCCGAACAACGTTGCGGCTCGTTCGACCTCGCCGCCCGTCGCCGCAAGACCGGCGAACGTATCGAGGCAGACGGCGATACCGTGTGGCTCGCCAAGCTCGCGGGCGAGTCCAAGGCTCTCGGCGAGCAGACTGGTCGCCTGCGCACCTTCACCGAGCTCGATCATCGCAGCTGCGAGTGAGCGCGACGCGGCGCCGATCTCCCGGTCGTCGCCGACTTCGCGCGCGAGCTCGAGCGCTTCGGTCAACCAGGTCACTGCCTCCGGCACATCTCCCGCCGTCAGGGCCATGAGCCCGACGTTTTCCTTCGCCAGTGCCTGCCCGCGAGTGTCTCCGAGGGAGACGAAGTATTCGATGCTCTCCTTGTACAGATCGCGCGCAACCTCGAGCTCACCACCGAAGAACGCGAGGTTGCCGAGGTTCACGAGGGCAGACGAGATCACCCGCGTCGACCCGCTGGCACGCGCGTCTGCGAGGGCTGCCTCGAACCGCGCACGCGCCGCATCGAACTCTCCCTGCTCGCCGGCGAGGATCCCGGCCATGTTGAGCGCGTTCGCGCGGAGCTCTGACGGCTCTTCAGACGCGGCAGCCAGCGCGGACTCCAGCGCCTGACGACCCTCCGCCAGGTAGCCGTGGATCTGCCAGAACCGCCGGATCCCGACGACGAGCCGCAGTGCCGAAACGGAGTCACCGATCTCGAGCGCGAAGGCAAGCGCGGCGCGGAGATTGTTGTGCTCGTCTTCGAGGCGGGCAAACCAGGAGATCTGGTCGCGGTCGGCCAGCTTCGGTTCGGCTTCCTGGGCAAAACCGACGAAGTGCTCGAGGTGGCGACGGCGCGTGTCGTCGGCCTCGCCGAGCTCTGCAAGTCGCTCGAGCGCGTACTCGCGGACGATCTGGAGCACCGAGAACCGAGGCTCGCCGTCCGAAGTCTGGCGCTGTCGCACGAGACTCTCGTCGACGAGCGCGGCGAGCCCTTCGAGCACCGAGCTGTTGCCACTGCAGACGGCCTCCGCGGATGGAAGCGTCCAGCCGCCGGCGAACACGCCGAGCTGCGCGAAGAGACGCTGCGCCTCAGGGTCGAGCAGGTCGTAGCTCCAGTCGAGCGTCATGCGAAGTGTCTGCTGATGAGGGGGCGCGTCGCGTCGCCCGCCGGTGAGCAGCTCCAGCCGGTTGCCCAGCCGTGAAAGAAGAGCCGCAGGCGGTAGGAGCTTTGTCCGCGCGGCCGCAAGTTCGATCGCCAGAGGCAAGCCGTCGAGGCGTGCGCAGAGCTCGGCAACCGCGCCCGCGTTCTGCTCGGTCAGTGCGAAGTCTGGATCGGCGGCCTGCGCACGGGCGATGAAGAGCTCAGCAGCTTCATCGTCGGCCAGCGGCGGTACGGGCACCTCGCGCTCGGCCGCCACACGGAGTGGTGCGCGGCTCGTCACGATCACCTTCACCCTGGGCGCCGCCTCGAGTAGGCGCGCGATGCTCGGCGCGGCCGTTATGACCTGCTCGAAGTTGTCGACGAGCAGCAAGAGCTCCGAGCTCGCCAGCGCCCGAGTCAGCTCTTCCTCGGGATTCGGGCCGACCTCGGGGACCTCGAGCGCCTCGAGGATCGCGCCTGCCACCAGGGCCGGGTCGCGAAGGTTCGCGATCGTGGCTACCGCAGACCCGTGTTGAAACTCGGGGGAGAGGCGCCGGACGAGCTCGAGCGCGAGCCGGGTCTTGCCGATGCCGCCGGTTCCGGTGAGCGTGACCAGCCGCGTGTCCTCGTTCCGCACGACCTCCGCGATTGCGGCGAGCTCGCGTTCGCGACCGAGCAGCGGTGTGGCAGGAATCGGCGCCCGCCGCGGCGACGTCGGGCCAGCCTGCGGGACATTCAGTGACGGATCGTGCGCGAGGATTGCCCGCTCGAGCCGGCGCAGTGAGTCGCTCGGCTCGATCCCGAGCTCATCCACGAACGTCCTACGTGCTCGCTGGTAGACAGCGAGTGCGTCCGCCTGCCGGCCCGAGCGATAGAGCGCAAGCATCAGCTGCGCGCGGAACCGCTCTCGCATCGGCTGCTCGGCGACAAGACGTTCGAGCTCCGCGACGAGCTGCCCGTGCCGGCCGAGAGCGAGGTCGGCATCGATCCGTTCCTCGAGTGCCGCCAGGCGAAGCTCCTCGAGCCGCACGATCTCGGACTGCGCGAACGGCTCCCAGGAAAGGTCGGCGAGCGGTGCGCCGCGCCAGAGCGCGAGGGCGGCCCGCAGCGTGTCGGCAGCACGCGCTGGGTCCCCGGCTCCGAGCGCGGTTCGCCCTTCCTCGCTGAGGCGGATGAACTCGAAGAGGTCGACGGCGTCCGCCTCGATGACGAGCCGATAACCGGCCGGCGCCGTCTCGAGTACGCCTTCAGGCAGGAGCTTCCTGAGTTGCGAGACGTAAACCTGGAGGGTGTTGCGCGCTGTGTCGGGCGGCTCGTCGCCCCAGAGGGCATCGATGAGGCGATCGCGCGAGACGACCCGATTTGCATCCAGGAGCAGAACCGCGAGCAAGGCGCGCCGCTTCTGTCCTCCGAGTGCGATCGGCTCGCCGTCCAAGCTCATGGAGACCGGACCGAGGAGGCTGAACTGGGGGCGAGCAGCCGTCACCGGAGGGTCTTACCACGATTTCAGGACGCCTTCAGCGTTTCTTCAGCGCCCCGCGCAAGGATCGCGTCGTGAACTCGGTGCCTGACAACAGTCCTAAGAGCTCTGCGGCATTCACGGGCGGGACGACCGTCGCCGTCGCGGGCGTCCCGTCACGGGAGAGGAGGAGTCATGAAGAAAGGCAGCACCTGGAACTAGGCCCTTCGGGGAAGGGGGAGGGCGGCGCCTCGGCGCCGCCCGCAGTTCGGCCGATCAGATGGCTGCCCTGACCAGGGCGGCAAAGAGGTTGATGCCGGAGCGGCTCGAGCGGCCGCTTCGGTCTGCATCGTTCAGGCGCCTCGTCGTCGGCAAGAGCATCTCGTACTTCGGCGACTGGCTGATGGTGGCCGTGCTCGTCGGCTGGGTGTACGAGTCGACGTCGTCGGTCGCTCAGGTCGCCCTGCTGATGGCGATCAGGCTCGTCCCACCGATCGTCGGCGGCGGCGTTGCGGCGTCGCTCGTCGACCGGCTGCCGCGACAACGCGTCCTCGTGTGGAGCGAGGCCGCGTGCGCGGCGACGATTGCGGGAGCGCTCCTCGGGGTGATGGCGGGGTCCCGGCCGACCGTCTTTGCCTTCGTCGGTCTCTGCGGGCTCGTCGGGATGGTGTCGACGGTCGCGGGCAATGCGCTGATTCCGATGGTCGTCGAGCAGGACGAGCTTCCGGCCGCCAATGGAATCCATTCGGTCGGCCAAGAGGCGGCTATGGCGTTGGGCGCGGTCGGAGGTGGCTTGACGCTCGCCGTCGGCGGCGCCACCGCAGGGCTGGCCGCAAATCTCGTCAGCTACGGCATCGCCGTGCTTCTCTACTCCCGGATTCGAGTCGTCGACGACGTCGGTAGCCACGCGGGTGGCAGGCGCGGTGGTTTGATCGAAGGTCTTCGCTACGTGCTCGGCAACCGTCCGTTGGCGGTCGTGGTCGGAGGCTTCGCAGTGGGAACGCTTGCCGCCGGCCTCGTCAACGCCACGCTGCCGAAGTTCACGGCTGACCTCGGCCTCGGCGCCGGCGGCTACGGCTGGGCGCTCGGCGTGCTCGGCTGCGGCATGATCGCCGGTGAAGCGCTGACCGGTGCAATCGCCGAGCGAATCGAGCCCCGGTGGTTGGCCGCCGGACTGGCAGGGATGGGCTGCCTCTTCTTCGTGTTCGCGTGGTCGGGCAGCACTCTCGTTGCGCTTCTCGCGCTAGCCGCGTTCGGTGTTGCGAACGGCTTCACGGAGGTCGTGATGATGACCGCGATCCACCAGGAGGCAGCCGCGACGTATCAGGGACGAGTCTTCGGAATCGGATCGACCGTGTGGCGCACGACGATGCTCGGTGCGGTCGCGCTGGCGCCGGCCATCAATGCCATCGCATCGCCGGCCGCGGCGATCACCGTTGCGGCGGCGGCGCTCATCGTCGGCGCGGTCGTGGTTCAGCTCACTCTGCGGCCGTCGCTGCAGACGGCAGCAGCCGCAGCCTGAGCGTCAAGCGACGCGGATCGTCCGCTTCGGCTCTGCGCCGAAGGCTCTTGGATCGCTCCGCCAGAGCTCCTCGAGCGCATCGACGACACTCGGACAGAACTGTGTGCCCGTGTGCTCGCGGATCTCTGCGAGTGCGGCGAGCATCGGCCGCGATGGCCGGTAGGGGCGCACGCTCGTCAGCGCGTCGAGCGCGTCGGCGACGAAGACGATTCGCGCCGGCAGCGGAATCTCGTCGCCGCGAAGACCGTCGGGGTAGCCCATGCCGTCGATGCGCTCGTGACTGGAGCGCGCGCATTGGCGGACAAAGGGATGCAGGTCGAGCTCGGACAGGATGTAGTCCGAGATCAGCGGATGCCTCTTGATCAGCGTCCACTCGTCCTCGTTCAGCTTCCCGGGCTTGCGCAGGACGTGCTCCGGAATCCCGATCTTGCCGATGTCGTGCAGGAGCGCACCGATTTCGATCGCGTCGAGCTCCTCGTCGCGAAATCCGAGCCGGCGGGCGAGTCCTACGGCGACGGCCGCAACTCGCTCGGTATGGCCGCCGGTGTAGAGGTCCTTCGCCTCCATGCTGCGCGAGAGTGCGGCGATCGTGTCCTTGTGAGCGCGGCGTAGTCTGAGGTTCGTCTCGCGGATCTCGTCGACCGCCGCCGTGGTGCGCTCGAGGTACTGGCGAACGGAGAGGATCATCAGCGCGGGCGGGAGCGTGAAGGCGACGAGTCCTGCGATGCCGATCTGCTCGTAGGCGATCGTCGCGGCGAGCGCCAGCGGCCCGAACAGTGCGAAGTGGAAGCGTGCCCAGTGGAAGCGCTCGAACCAGACCGTCGTCCAGGGGATGCGCTCGGCAAGGCTCATGACGAGGCAGAGCAAGCCGTTGTTGATGACCGCGAAGACTGCACCGGCCAACACCGCCGCAGGGAAGCGCCAGTCATTCAGTGCATGGAAGACGAGGGAAGCGGCGCCGGCGGAGATCGCGAAGTTCGAGGCGTCGAAGACGGCCTTGTGGAGCTCGCTGTTCTTTCGAACCAACTGAGTGGCGGCCGCGAGGACGGCGATCGCCATCGTCGTGCCGGTGTCGAAGAGGAAGGCGCTTGCGACGATGCCAATCGCGGAGACGCTGACGCTGCCGCGCCCGTAGACGCGGACGGAGAACATCTGCAGAGCGAGCGTGAGCGCGAGGAGCGTGACGATCCGCACCGGCTGTTCCTTCGCGGAGGAGATGAGCCCTGCGGAGGTGGCGGTCAGCGCCACGCAAGCGGTGATCGCCAGGCCGACGATGAGCGTCACGACGCGCTCGTTGAGCCCGGACGACGCTGCCTCCGGAACCGGCGGCCGGGTCAGCACGGGGCGAGGCCGCGCGAACAGGACATCGACCTTGCCGATCATCGGATGGCCTCACCCGCGCGCGGGTACGCGAAGCTCAGCTCTTCATCGCGAACGAGGCAAGAGCCGCAGAGCAGGGGACTTTCGTTGAGGCCAGACCGCATGACCGAATTCCGGCCTCCGAGCTTTTCGGCCGGTTGACTCGATATGTGCGATGGCAGGCGATTTCTCGTCCCCCGTTGGAGGGATCACACCGTGGAAACCCGCGCGACGGCTCGCAAGACGTCGTTCATCACCTGGGGCGATGCATTCCCGAAGCGGAAGTTGAAGACTCCGAAGTCGCCGAGACCTGCGTCCCGCCGTGCCGAGAGATAACGCGTACGCCAGCTGTTCACGTACGCACGCGACCGGTGGTTCACGTTGCCGCCGAGGCCGGGAGCCAGCCGATAGCCCGGTGTGATTCCAGCCTGGTAGCGCCGCGCCAGCGAGCGGCGCACCGGTCCTCCGGCGGCGAGTGCGCGTCGTCCCGCGTCCATTGCGTGCGCGGCAGCAACCGGATCGCCGGCGAACGGCGGGAACTCCTCCCCGACGACGTGGGACGCCGCCGCACTGAGCGTCTGCCAGAACGCGCTGAGCTCGGCGTCGACCGGCTGCGACGCGAGACCGAACGCGCTGTGCGCGAGCCAGACGAAGCCGCGCAGAGAGTCGTCGTGGAGGCCGTCGAGGACGCCGCGCGCAAACTCGCGTGTCGCGCGCGAGCGCGTGACAAGACGTGAGATCTCGTCGAACTGCCACGTCTCGGCGGAGTCGCCCATCTTGTCGCGGAACGAACGGCCGACCGCGCGTCCCGCGGCGATGCGTCGAGCTGCCGTCGAGGGCAGCGGCTTTGGCAGGACGGTGCGGAGGCCGAGCATCGGTGCGTAGCGCGTCCCTTCTTCGTGGACTGCATTTGCCGTGCGTGGGTTCGCCCCGTAACTCCCGATGTAGACGTCTGCCTGCTGGGCGATCCCGCTCCGTCGCACGGCGTCGAGGAGGTTCCCAAGATCGCGGAGGGTGAAGTACGAGAGGAGGACGACGGGACGCTGGGGCACTTTCCGCATCTTGGTCGAACTACCCGTGGGGAGTGCCGCGTGAGGTGACCGCGGCATGCTAAGAAGGAAGTTGTCGCTCCAACCACCTACCTCGGGAGGGACGATATGGCGAAGGCTATTCCGAAGGGCTATCACGCCCTCACGCCGAGCATCTCCGTGGACAACGCGGCCGATGCGATCGAGTTCTACAAGCGGGCGTTCGGCGCCAAGGAGCGCATGCGGATGCCCGCGCCGGGCGGCACGATCGGCCACGCGGAGCTCGAGATCGGAGATTCAGTCCTCATGATCTCCGATCCGTTCCCGCAGGCGGTCGTGAAGCCGCCCAAGCAGATCGGCGGCACGAGCGTGGGCATCTTCATGTACGTCGATGATGTCGACGAGGTCGTGCAGCAGGCGGTCGACGCCGGCGCGAAAGTGTCGATGCCGGTGGAGGACCAGTTCTGGGGCGATCGCTTCGGGACGGTCACCGACCCCTTTGGCCATGAGTGGCTGCTCGCCACGCACGTCGAAGATCTCTCAGATGAAGAGATCGCAGAGCGTGGCAAGACCGCGATGGCCGCTATGGGCTGAGCTTCGGCAGTAGGGCCGCCGGCATTCCGCCGGCGGCCCTCGCCTGCTTCACACAAAGGCTGCGCCAGCGTCATACGCTTCGCGGGTGAGCGAAGCCCGCCGAGAGCGCAAGGTCGTCACTGTCCTGTTCGCCGACCTGGTCGGCTTCACCTCGCAGGCCGAGCAGCTCGACCCCGAGGACGTCGAGGCGATCCTCGACCCGTACCACCAGCGGCTCCGCTACGAGCTCGAGCGCTGGGGCGGCACGGTGGAGAAGTTCATCGGCGACGCAGTGGTCGCGTTCTTCGGCGCGCCGGTGGCGGGCGAGGACGACCCCGAACGGGCCGTACGCGCCGCGCTCGCCATTCGCGACTGGATCGCGGAGGAGGGCAAGCTCCAGGTGCGGATCGGGGTGAACTCCGGTGAGGCACTCGTGCGGCTGGACGCGCGACCCGAGTCCGGCGAGGGTATGGCGGCGGGCGACGTCGTCAACACGGGTGCACGACTGCAAGCGGCTGCGCCGACGAACGGCATCCTCGTCGGCGAGGCGACGTACCGCGCCACGGCGGAGGCGATCGAGTACCGCCGGCACGGCGCCGTCGATGCCAAGGGAAAGGAAGAGCCGGTGCCGGTGTGGGAGGTCGTGCAGGCGCGGGCTCGCTTCGGCGTCGACCTCGCGCCCGAATCACACACCCCGCTCGTCGGTCGCCAGCGCGAAGTGGAGTCGCTCATCGGCACGCTCGAGCGGGCACGGCAGCAGAGCTCGCCCGAGCTCGTCAC
>CAWDSD010000010.1:0-5991 GCA_963804935.1 uncultured Actinomycetes bacterium | reverse complement strand
CAACAACGTCGAGGACGCGCTGGGGAGGGTGCGCTTCCTCCTCTGGTACGTCGTGGGCGGGCTCGCCGCGACTCTCGTGCAGACGTTCGTGACGCTGCACTGGGGCTCGGCCCAGGATGCGAGCATTCCCAACATCGGCGCGAGCGGGGCGATCGCAGCGGTTCTCGGGGCCTACTTCGTGCTGTTGCCGAACGCACGGGTCCTGACCGCGATCTTCTTCATCCTGATCTTCTTCCAGGAGCTGCCGGCGATCTTCTTCCTCGGCTTCTGGTTCCTGTTCCAGCTCTGGCAGGGCGGCTTCTCGATCGTGCAGCCGGAGGCGGGCGGCGGCGTCGCCTTCTTCGCGCACGTCGGCGGCTTCGTCTTCGGTGCGCTGACCGTGCGTCTCGTGGCGGTCCGCCGTCCGCTGAACCCGACTTACTGATGTGGGCAGCTCGACCGGCGCCATTCGCCGGCCCCTGGCCCGCGATCACGCGGCGCCACGGGGCGTCCTCAGTCGCGCCCGGGCTGACAAGCCCGGGCACTCCCTGCGTCCTTCCGTGGCTTGGTGCTCGCGACCCAGGAGCTCGGCAATGACACCGGCCGAACTGCCCACCTTCGAGGAGCACGTCCGGCGCGCCCTCGACGAGCTCCCGCCCGACCTGGCGCAACGCCTCGAGAACGTGGCCGTCGTGGTGGAAGACGAGCATCCAGCCGAGCCGGACATCTTCGGTCTCTTCGAGGAGGCGCCGTACCTGCCGGCCAAGGTCACGATCTACAGGCGGCCCCTAGAGGACGAGTTCGGACACGATCCAGGAGAGTTGGAGCACGAGATTCGAACCACCGTCCTCCACGAGCTCGCCCACTACTTCGGGATCGACGAAGACCGGCTCGAGGAGCTGGGTTACCGGTGAGCTCGGCGCTGAACGCGGTCGCGGTCGGGGCGGCCGTTTTGGGCGTCCTCGTCCTCGTTTTTTTCTTCCTCGGGCCTCGGGAATGAGCTGTGCCCAACTGACGTTTTCAGAGACATGACCCTGAACGAAATACATCAAGAAATCGAGCAGACAAGCGAGCGGCGGACCGAGCTGTGGCACATCCTTTCTCAGGGACATGACCCAGCAGCGGCCGCAGAGCTCAAGAGTCTGAGCCAGCGCCTAGACCACCTGTGGGACGAGGAGCGCACGTTGAAGGCGGAACTCCGCTTCGGCGATCGCAACCACATCGTCGCCAGGGCACGGGTCGAAGAGCGCCTCGAGCGCGCGGCCTAGAGCAACTCCTCCCTCCTGCCACCCGCGCGTACTGGTCGGCCCCGGACGAGGGATTCTCTCCTCTCCCCCCGGGGCCGACACTTTTTGGGAGGACTGTGGCTGTCACTGCGGGCCGAATAACGACCAAGGAGCCGTGATGCCGGGTTCGCACGCAGACGAGATCGTCGGGGACTACTTCGATCCGGACGACTGGGCCGAGAAGCTGATGGACGACACCGAGACGGAGCCGGATCTGGATCTGCCGCCGCTCCCTCCGCCTCGTCCTGCAGCCGCCTGAACCTCGGCGACCCTAGCCTCGGTCGACAGCGGCGTCCAGCTCGACCTCGACGAGCGCGCCTTCCGGGATGAGCGCTCCGACGTAGTAGGTCGTGTTCGCCGGATCCACACCGGCAAACGCTTCGGCATGCGCGCGCGCCGCCTCCTTCCAGTCGCAGTCGGGCGCGAGGAGCAGCCGTGTCCGGACGACGTCTGCGCGCCTGGCGCCCAACTCGGCCGCAGCCGCGAGAGCTAGCTCGATTGCCGCCTGTGTCTGGCGATACGAGTCGCCCACGTGCAAGACACGGCCCTCGGCGAGTGCCGCCGTGCCGCTGACAGCGACGTGCTGTCCGTAACGGATGGCTCGCGAATAGGCGGCCGCCTCTCCGAAACCCCCGCTGTCCCTGACCTTTTGCGGCACGACAGCTTTATATCCTGGTACCGACCGTGACCGAGATGCGTCTGTATGACCTGCGCGTGACCGTCGAGCGGATCGAGGGCCGCTCGGTCTGCGGGCTCCAGGTCGGCGACTACTTCGAGGTGACCGAGTCGAGCCGGATCCGTATTCCGGAGGGCCGGCACTTCTGCATGTATGCGCTGCAGTCGGTGCTGCCGCTGCTGCCTGCGAAGCAGCGGCAACTCCCCGCCTCTGACTGGCTCGAGCAGGACTCGCTCGTGTGCTGCCCCGACCCCGACGAACGGGTCGTGATGCGAATCGAACGAATCGGCGAGCGTGTTCTGCGCACCGAAGAGTTGACATGAACGACAGCCAGCGCGAGCTCGGGCTCGGGCTGCAAACGGACAAGCAGCCCGGTGAGTACGGGCCGCTGGCACGCGCGGCGGAGGAGGCGGGCTTCGCGGTCGTCACAACGTTCAACGACCTCTGGTTCCAACCGGCGCTTCCCGCACTCCTCGAGATCGCAAGCTCGACGCAACGCGTCCGCATCGGACCGTCGTGCCTCAACCCTTTCACGGTCCATCCGGTCGAGATCGCCGGCCAGATCGCAATGCTCGACGCGGCCGCGGACGGCCGCGCCTTCCTCGGCCTCGCGCGAGGAGCCTGGCTCGAGACCATTGGAGTCGATCGATCCGACCCGGTGTCGGCAATTCGCGAGACCTGGGAAGTCGTCCGCCGCCTCCTCGACGGTGACGACTCCGGGTTCGCGGGCCAGAGATTTTCGCTTCCAGTAGGCGAGCGTCTTCGGTACGCGGTCGTGCGGCCGACCGTGCCCCTGCTTGTCGGCACGTGGTCACCGCGCCTCGCCGCGTTCGCGGGTGAAGCCGCCCAGGAGCTGAAGGTTGGCGGCAGCGCAAATCCGGATGTCGTTCCGGTCATGCGCAGGCGGATCGGCAATCCCGAGGTCAGGATCGTGCTCGGGGCCGTCACTGTGGTCGACGAGGACGGCGACAGGGCTCGCAGAATTGCGCGACGCGCGGTCGCGATGTATCTCGCCGTTGTCGCCGAGCTAGATCCCACCGTCACACTCGAGCCGGAGCTGGTCGTGCGCATACGCACGCTCCTCGCCGCCGGTGACGATGAGGGTGCGGGCGCGCTGATCTCCGACGACATCCTCGACCGCTTCGCATTTGCCGGCAGCCCGGAACAGATCGCGGCTCACGCCGAGGCGGTGTTCGACGCCGGCGCCGGACGCATCGACTTCGGAACGCCGCATGGAGTTCCGGAACGCCGGGGAGTGGAGCTGCTGTGCGCGGAGGTTCTTCCTCGACTCCGTTCGACGGTCGTCGCAGCCGAGGGCTAGACGACCTGGGGCTCGGGCATGAGTCTGCCCTCGGCGAAGCGCCCCGCATCGAGCACGCTCAGAGCAGCGTCCTCGCGTTCCCCGAGCACGGACTCGGCGATGATCCGCCCGACTGCCGGTGCCAGCATGAAGCCGTGGCCGCTGAACCCCGCTGCGACCCAGACTCGGTCACGAACACGGCCGAGGATCGCCTGGTGATCCGGCGTGACGTCGTAGACGCCCTTCACGAGCGTCGGTAGCGCGACGTAGACAAGCTGGGGCAGCAGCTCCTCGAATGCGCTTCGCACATTTGCCCGCCAGTCCGACAGATCCACGTCGGGGTCGCCAACCGCACCGAGATCACTTGCAAGCAGGCGGCCGTCACCGAGCTGCTTCGCGGCAAAGCGGCGTTCCGGCGATACGACAAGCGGGTCGAGCAGCCGCTCGCGGATCGGATCGCTGAAGAAGAGGTAGCGCGCCTGGGGTTGAATCGGCAGCTCGGGCAGAAGCCTCGGCGTGTCGATGCCCGCCGCGATCACGGCCGACTCGGCATGCAGCTCGCCACCGGAAGCCAAGCGAATAACGCCCTTGTCTTGAACACCGAGCGCCTCGCCGATCTGGACGTCGGCCGACGCACCGAAGGCCTCGACCAGCGACTGTGGTCGGTCGAAATAGCCGTCCTCGGCACACCAGGCGCCGCCCACGACGCCGGAGATGTCGAGACCGGGCACGAGCTCGGCCGCCTCAGCCGGACCGAGGATCTGCGATGGGATGTCGAGCTCGTTCTGGAGCATGACGTTCTCCTGCAGGCGGAGAAGTGCACTTTCCGAGTGCGCGAGGAAGAGGTAACCGCAGGGGCGAAAGCCCGGGTCGACCCGCATGCGCAGCAGCTCTCTTGCGTCGGCGTAAAACCCCATCGACTCGCGCGCGAGCAGGCAATTGACCCGGGTGCCCCACTGTTGCCGCACGCCTCCGGGCTGAACACCGGAGGCACCCGCCCCGATTCCGGCGCGGTCGAGGACCGTGACCGACGCGCCGCGCTGCGCGAGGTGAAACGCGATCGAGAGGCCGACGACGCCGGCGCCGACGACCACGACGTCACGCCGCGTGCTCATGCCCCCGAGCTTAGACTCGTGAGATGTTCGACTACGCGGAACGGCAGCGGCGGCTGGCCGAACGGATGGAGGCGGAGGACGTCGATGTCCTCTTCCTCGCGCCGTCGGCGGACCTCGAATACCTGACCGGGGTCGAGCGGCAAGTCCCGAACTTCGGCGAGGCCTCGTATGCGAACGGCTGGGTCGCGGGGGCATTCCTGAGCCCGGGCAGAGACCCGATCTTCGTGTTCCCGCGCATGTTCGTGGCCTTCGACCTTCAGGAAGAGCCCGCCGGCGAGCTCGTCGTCGTCAACGAGACGGACGACGGCTTTGCGGCGTTCGAGCAAGTCGCGCGAAGCCTCGGTTCGACAGGCACTGTCGGAGTAGGCGATCGCGTCTGGGCCGAGACGGTGCTGAATCTCGGCCGGATCCTCGGATTCGACCGCCTCCGCACCGGCTCTACGCTCGTGAACGAGCTTCGCAGGGTGAAAACGCCGGAAGAGCTGGAGGCGATCGGACGCGCAATCCGGACCGTCGAGCAGACAATGGCGGCCGCGGCGCCGCTCGTCGTTCCGGGCGCGACGATGGCGCAACTGGCCGAAGCGGTCGAACACGAACTGCGGGCGGCGGGTTCGCGCACGCCTTCCTTCACGACGCACATCTTCACGGGCCTCGGCGACGGTGAGCTCGACTCGGGCACCGAAACGGCGCACGAGCCGATGCGAGAAGGCACATCAGTGATGTTCGACTTCGGCGGCGTCGTCGACGGGTACTGCTCGGACTTCGGGCGCACGATCTACTGCGGCGATCCTCCGGATCACTACCGCGAGGTCTACGAGATCATGCTTGCCGCGCAGGAGGCGGGACGCGCGGCCGCCGCGGCCGGGACAACCGCATCCGAGGTGAACGCAGCGTGCCGCGCGCCAATCGAGGAAGCGGGGCTCGGCGAGCACTTCCGCCACCGCATGGGGCATGGGATCGGTCTGGACGTTCATGAGCGGCCGTTCATCTCCACGGAGGACGAGACACCGCTCGAGCCCGGGATGACGTTCACCGACGAACCGTCGATCATCATCCCCGGCCGCTTCAGCGTCCGGATCGAGGACATCGTCGTCTGCGAGGAAGGCGGCGGGCACATACTCAACAGCTATCCCGCCGCCCTCGTCGCGAATGCCTGACTACCTCGGCGACACCTGTGTGACGTCGACCTGGTACTGCGCGTTGAAGAACGCGTTCTTGAGATCCCTCGTCGACACGAAGACCTGCGTCGGCTGCAGGAGCGGGAAGAAAGGCCCGGTTGCGTTCAGCCTCCGCTGGATCTGCCGGTAGAGCGTCTGGCGCGCTTTCGTCGCCGTCGTCACGCGCGCCTTTGCGGCGAGCCGCTCGACGGTCGGGTCGGAGCCTTTCGGCCAGCCCGCGCGTATCCCGACCAGCTCACCTGGTGTGAACGCCAGGTAGTCAGCCGGATCCGGGTAGTCGGGGCCCCAGAGCGAGAGCCCGAACGCCATCTTGCCGTCGCGATACTTCTGCAGCCACGTGCCGACAGTGGAGCCGGCGAGCTCGATCTTGAAGCCGACCGACTGCAGGTTCGACTGGACCCGTTGCGCGAGCGACCCGAACGGGACGCCGTTGATCGTCAGATCGCTCGGATACTCG
>CAWDSD010000009.1:0-186940 GCA_963804935.1 uncultured Actinomycetes bacterium | reverse complement strand
TGGGCGCCTTTTCCGCATCGCAAGGTTCGAGGTTAGCCCGCATCTAGGTGTGTAGAACACCTAGTTCCAGGCGAGAGGACTGATCGGCATGCCGGGAAACGGCAACCAGGTCCCAAGCGCGGGCGATCAGGTAGAGCAGTGGCGCAACGGCGTCAGGCGAGTCGGCCGTGTCTGGTACTCGGACGACCTGCAGGTCCTGGTGAAGTGGGACGACGGACGGTCAAGCAGTTTGCGTGTCGGCCGGGACAGGTTCTCGGTCGGCGGCCAATCCGGCGAGCGCGATGAAGAAACCGCGGCGCATCGCAAGGGTCGGAGTTGAGTCGCATCTAGCTTGATGGAGCCCGAGCCGTACTTCCCCGGCTGATGGCAGCTCTCCCGAGGAGAGAGCGGGCGGCCGCTCGGGCTCCTTCCTACGGTGCCTTGACCTTTGGGCGCAAAGTGGGACACTCGCGGTAAGCGCCCGGACCGGGACGAGAGCCGCCGAGGTTTCTGCGGCTCCTCCCCGACTCCCGCCTCAGGCCAGGACGCAAAGCTGAGGCTTTGCCTCGAGGACACATGGGGAGGGGAAAATGAAGAAGCGCATCATCACCGTCATAGTGGCGGCGGCCGCGCTGCTCACGCTGACAGCGTCGCCCGCAGCCGCCCAGCCGACGTTCGATTCGGCCGGCGGCGTTCTCGTGCGGCACGACGACGGCTACATCATCACGGGAACGCTACGGGCCGCAGACGCTCAGGTCGTCGGCACGCTTCACGGCACGCTCACCGAGCTGACGACCGGGTTCAACAGCTGTCCCTTTATTGGGACCCTCTCGGCCCTGTGTTTCCCGGACCCGCCAGGAGGGTGGACGTGCAACCTGCTCGGCGGAGACACCACGCTGAACTTCCAAGGAACAATCTACGACGCCCAGGTCAATAGCGACGCCATTGGCCACCTCGCAAGCACCCTCTGCAAGGACCGTAATGACCCAACTGGCTATGGACTGACTCTATTCATGTGGAGCGGCTCGCATGTTCCCCCAGGGGAGTTCCCCGACATCTTCATCCTGACCGCTGGGGTGCAGCAGATCAGCCCCACCGTCTTCAAATGGTCGTCGTAGACATCTTCAGGTACTAAGGCTAGACCGGCCGAGACCGCGCTCACGCGGGTCTCGGCTTTGCTCCCATCGGCGGAGCCGCTGACCAAAACCTGCGGCGGATCACTAAGGCCCTGTGGCAACGAAATGGCAACGGCTGGGTTGGCTGCTGGCTCTGCGCGTCCTGCTTAGGCCAAGACGCAAGAAGTTGAGCCTGGGCGGTGTCGAAGGCCATCGCATGACCCCAGCGTGGCCCCGGCCGATGTCCTGGCGCTGCGTCCAGTGCTGCCCGTCTGTGGCGGCCTCAGCCAGGCGTTCGCGTTAGCCGCAGTAGCGAAGGAACAATGCCTCGAAGCGTCCCCCTTGCGCGAAATCGGCGAAGTAGTGTTGCTCCGCGAGCACGTACTGGCGTGCCCGCCAGGCCGCCTTCGCCTTCCGCACGTCGACGGTGTGCTTCTTGTAGGACGCCGCACGGTTCAGCATCGCCGTCTTGCACTTACCCGCTCGGAGGTTCGCTGCGACTAACCGCTCGATATGAACCTTATCGGCGAAACCCGCGATCTCGAGATTAGTCGCAGCGTTGATGCAGACCAGATCTGACAGTGCGCATCCTCTGCTCACGACGAGTCCAAGCGTCATCAACGCACCTCGCTCTGCCGCCTGCACCGCGTAAAACTGATAGCTGTTCGGCTTGAGCGGCCGCGCCGCTGAACTTGTGTCGGGTACCAAGGCCGCGACAACAACGGCGGCCGTAGCGACGATCCGCAAGATACGCTTCGACACGAAGAACCCTCTTTGTTGTACTCCGTATCTCGGCATTGCGGCTCCTTTCGGATTCACGGGGCCGCAGTCCGTCGTCTACGTTGTCGGCCCCGGAGAGGAGAAGAAGAATCCCTCGTCCGGGGCCGAAGTTGCAACGGGAGGAAAGGCTCGCAAGTGCAGAGCTGGACAAGTGGAGCTCGCATGTGAAGCGACTTCGTCCGACGGCTTTCATGGGAACGTCATCTTCTCTGTCGTAGTGGCAGAGCCAGCAGGCGACGGGACACCGGGCTCTTTCGATTCGGACTGACGGTCGATTGGTGCTCGCTGCACGTGCATCGGAGCCCCTTTAAGGTGGTTCCGCCGAAGGAAGTACGACTCGACCCATCTGTAGGAGGCGGCGGCCGCAAGCATCGTCAATGCGATCCGGAGGGGGATGACTAGCCGGGCGGAGCGATCGCTCAATCTGGTTGTAGCGATGACGGCGAAGATAGGTATGTGGAACAGGTACATGCCGTAGGAACGCGAACCGATCCAGACGAGCGGTGGCAGCGCGAGCGTTCGGCTGAACCATGAATCTTGGGCGCAGACAACGTGCCCGATCAACACAGCGGAGCAGATGGCGACGGCCGACAACCCACCGACATAGACGAAGCGATCACCCGGCGCGTACCGGAAAGCAACGACCACCAGCCCCACAGCCGCGGCAAGCGCAACAAGCCATCTCCCGAGGTACCGACCCATCAGTTCTCGGCCTTGTCGGCTGGCGTAAACGCCCGCCAGCGCGCATCCGAGGAGCAGCCCGTCGGCGTGTGCGTCGGAGCGGAAGTAGACGTGCGAGCTGCTGCCGTGCTGCCAAAGGGACCAGCGTAGGAGCGCGCTCGCGCAGGCAAGCGTCAGCGCCAGGACCACCACACTCCGCGGCCGCCATCGGCGGCGGAGGCAGATCAGCAAAAGCAGCGGCCAGAGGATGTAGAACTGCTCCTCGACGGCGAGTGACCAGGTGTGATCTAGCAGCGCGAGTACTTGAGTCGGATTGTCGGCAAACGCCGCGACCCAATTACCTGCATAGAAGATCACGACCAGAGCCGCCCTGCCAAAGCTGATGCCGTGGTTCAAGCTCGGGTCAATCGCATAGATCAGGCCAACCCCTGCAACAGCCAGAAACAGAGCCGGCAGCAATCGACGTGCCCGACGCCCATAGAAATTCCCGAGCGCGATCGCGTGTGCATGCGACCACTCTTGAAAGAGCAACGTCGTAATCAGAAAGCCGCTGAGGACGAAGAAGATGTCAACGCCAATGAAGCCACCCTTCAGTTGCGCGCTGCCGTGGTATCCGAGAACGGCAAGGATCGCCATCGCTCGAACCCCATCTAGAGCCGGCCGATAACCAAGCCTTGACAGAGCTTCCACGCTTTCCCCACCGACTACCTCCCCAGGCATGCGCATAGCTTGACACTCGGCTGCTGCCTCGCGAGGGTGGGTCGCACACGGCTTTCGCGTGACGCTTCGCGACCCGGCCAAGTTCCGGCGAGAGAAAGTCGCTGTGGTCGTGCGTCGTCACATTCAAGAACAGCCTCACGCTGCCAGTTGTCGTCGCTGTGAAGGGCTCCGAAGACGTCGCGGTGTGGCCCGGGGCGTCGTCTCCGGATGCGCTTAGACAACCACCAGCAACCGTCTACGAGGGAGGCCCACGCACGCGGTTCCGGCCACGGTTCACCGGGACGCACCGCGGCAACGGCGGCGAGCCGGTCGCGATCGGCATCGATGTCGACCGGCTGTACTTCTTCGACCTCAAGACGGGCAACGCGATCTCGTAGATACTGGACACCGAGTCGATGGTTGAAGGTGGGTCAGCCATGTTGTTCGACGGACACGAGATTCCGCGTGCCTGGCGTGTCGGCGACTTCGAGCTCGAGGTTGCGGAGCTCACGCGTGGCCGGCTGGACCGCGAGGCCGGGCTGCTTCGCGGGGTCGCCGGCAAGGCCTGGCTGCACCTGCCGTGCGCCCAGCCGCCCATCCACCCGGGCATCCACGCCCATCCCGAGGCACGACCCCTCACACACAGCCTGCAGGTCGTCACCGAGGTTCTCCATCCTCAGACGGAGATCAGCCTCGCCGACGCACAGCGACTACGGCCCGGCGTCGCGCTCGGCGACACCGTCCCACTCCCGTTCGCCGTCGACCGGGCCGATCTCCAGGAGATCGTGTCGCTCGGCCGCGGTGTGCGCGACTGGCTCGACTCCGACCCGCGCGCCGGCGGTTACGCCGTCGAGTTCAGCGAGCTCACCATCAGCCTTGCCGACGCACGGGTCATCGAGGGTTCGGTCAAATACACAGTCGCCGGCCCGTACCGCGGCCCGATCGAGATCGTCATCGACGGGTTCGTGCTCGTCATCTCCTCGCTCGAGCTGACGCCCCACCGGTCGACTGCGACCGCGACGGTGAGGCTGCCCGGTGGAATCACGGATGCCGACTCGTGCGGGCCGGCCACGATCGACCTCGGGCAGATCGCGCTGTCTCCCACCTGCGACTACTACGTCGACGCGCCAGACCAGGCCTACGGACCCTGGCTCCTCGGAGACACCGGCCTGGTCATCGAGGGCACGGGCTACGTGCTCGACCTGAGCACGACGACGAGCCCCGCGCCGTGGTCGCCGGCGTGGCGAGGGCTCACCCTCGGTACAGGCACGGCGACAGGCGAGAAGTACGTCCCGGATCCATGCAACACCGGCTACCTCCGTGGCCACTACACCTACGACAACGCCATCGTCGTCAACTCAGGCTTCTTCGGCAGCCTCTATCTGGCCAAGCCGGTCACGTTCGGCGCGCTCAGCCCGCTCGGCCAGACGTTCACGTTCGCCGCCGGCGCGATGGACGTCTGGTACAGCCAGATCGTCCGCGGCGAGCTGAGGGACGGAACGACGACGCTCCCGTACGACGCCGTCTGCGCCGGCAGGCGGAACCGCCGGGTGCGGACGCCGATCGCCGCCGTCTCGATCCAGCCCGACCTCGACCTCGCCGGCGCCGTCGACCACGGGAACAATGTGATCAGCTGGGGCGAGCTCACCCGTCACGGCGAGGAAGTCATCGCATGGTCCGGGATCTTCGGACCCGGGTATCTCTACCTGCCGGCAGGTCCGTACGCCTCTTTCTCGCCGGTCGCCACCGGCGCGTTCGCCGGCCCCTCGATCAACTCGGTTCCCGACGCGAGCCTGGCCGAGCTCGAGGCCTACCACGTCGCGGGCATCTCGTTCCCGAGCCTGACCAATGGCCTCGTGTACTCGCCCGACCGGCCCCGCGGCCGCGCCAACCCGATCAAGCTCGAGCGCCTGCAGGGGTGGATCCGCGTCGGAATGACCGGAGTCGACGGTGCGCTGTCCACGTACTTCCAGACGCCGACCGAGGAGCTCGGCGATCCGAAGAGCACCGGCTACGTGGGCAACGTCGCGTTTCAATCGAAGCTGTTCGCGAACGACAAGCGGAACCTGCTCGCGGAGTTCGCGACGAGCGCGAGCTCCGACTCCAACTTCGCCGGCTTCTTCGAGATCCCGAAGCCGTGCGACATCAAGGAGCTCGACTTCGCGCAGATGAAGCTCACCTCCACCTCGTGCCTTGTCGGCGGCGAGGTGATCCTGCCGAGCGCGGGCATGTCGCTCGCCTACTGGGGGCTGCAGCTCATGCCCACCGGCCCGCCCAACCAAGCCGGGGTGGTCAGCGTCCGCACGGGCCGGGTGCTGCTGACCGCGGCCGGCATCGACGAGCCCGTTCATTTCGCGAAGCCGTTCGGGCTCACCTGGGGCGAAATGCTGGCGGACGGGAATCTCGGTCAGCTGTACCTCGACTTCAACAACTGGGGCCAACGGTTCGACGGGCTCAACTTCAACCCGCACGAGCTCGTGATCTCGGCCTACGACCCGGCCGTCACCGATCCGTACCTCGGCGTGTCGGGGCCGATCTCCTTCCCCTTCTTCGGTCTGCACCCGTTGAACATCCGCGACGCGCTCGCGACTGCCCCGCAACGGCACGTCACGGTGCCGAAGGCACCGATCACGCCTCACGCGCCGCCCACGGAGCTCGCGCTCTCCGGCACATGGCACGACGTCAACTCGAACGACCTGGCAGTGTTCGTCTGCGCGGAGCCGGACGTCGATTACGACGTCGCCCACCAGTACGGGTTCCGCGGCACGGGCACGGGGCGGCTCTCGTTCCTGCAGTCAGACCCGCTCCACATCGACGTCGAGATCAACAGTGACGCCACCGACATTCATTTCAACTCGGCGGCTACCCACGATCTCGACGTCGGCCTGTACGCCCGGCTCGGCGGCATGGCCCAGATCGCGGGGTGTGCTCGCGTCGAGGGACCGACGCTCGAACGCATCACGGTCTACGGGATGCTCGAGGAGAGTGTGGCCCACGGATCGATCTTCGGCCCGAAGGCGGGCTACGAGACCGAGATCAACATCGCGGTGACACCGACGACGTTCGATTTCTACGCGTCGGGCGACATGCTGCTCTCCACCGCCCTCGTCGACCTCGAGGCATCGGCGACGGCGCACCTGCGGTACGACTACGCACTCGGGTCCGCCGAAGGGGAGCTGTACGGCCGCATCGACTGCGACGCCGTGGTCGCGGGGCTGTCCGGCGAAGGCCAGCTCACGTGGCACGTCGACCCGTACATGGATTACCTGCAGGGCCGCCTGAAGGTCGGTGTGATCTCGCTGATCGTGAGCGGCGGCCTCGAGGGCGGCTTCTTCATCGGCAACAACGTGCCCAAGGCGCTCGCGTGGGTGCTCGACCCGACGGACACGCACTTCCGCATGTCGAGGAGCATCCTCCCCGCGACGCTCACGGGCGTGTACGGCTACGGCCAGGCGTCGTTCGGCGTCAACTACTACGTCGTCGGCGGCGGGGTCGACATCTTCGCGGGAGCCGGGGCGTTCAGCGCACCGATCGCGGCCGGCGGGCCGCTCGCCCCCTTCGCCGGCAACCCTCTTCTCCCCTATGTCGTGGGGGCCTGCGGCATCAACGTTCACGGCGAGATCCTCGGCGGGCTCGTCAGCGCCTCGGCCTGGGCCGACCTCAGCCTGCGCGGCCCGGTTCCCACCTACTTCGAGGGCACGTTCGGCCTGCGCGGCTGCGTTGCCTGGGTCCTCTGCGCGTCGGTCGACGTCACCGCCGGCGTGAACAACTCCGGGTTCTACCTTTCCTGAGGAGGCGGGCATGGCAGACAGCTCAACGCTCGTGCAGGCCACCTCCGCAGGGATCGAACGCGACGGGAGCACCTACGTCGTGCTGCAGTGGGAAGCGGTGCACGGCGTCGCCGGCTACAACCTCTACCGGCGACCGGCGGAGGGCCCGGCACGCACGTCGCGGCCGATCAACGGAAGCAAGCCGATCGTCCCCCCGTCCTCGGCGCGGCAGTTGCACGCGGCCGTCCCGAAGGGGTCGCCCGAGTGGGAGGCGCTGGCCCAGGGCTTCACCGCGGCTGCTGGCACGCTCGAGCCTGCGAATCCCGCGGCGAGCTTCGAGCGCGGCCTCACCGAGCAGGAGCTGCGCATCGTGCGGGCGACCGCCCACGCCAACCTCGCGATGCGACACGCAGCAGGGCTCGCCTACACGGATCGCGGAGTGAAGGCGAACGAGCGCTACCTCTACGAGCTGCGCGGAGTGCTGGCGGACGGCACCGAACGACGGCTGGCCGTCGACATCCCGGTCTGGGCGGGGCACTTCGTTCTTCCCGATCCGCCCTCGGGGCTCAGCACGCAGCCGGGCGACCGGCGCGTGCTCGCTCTGTGGAACCGCAACCCGTACGCGGCGACGTTCGTCGTGCAGCGGGCGACGAGCCCCGGCGGGCCGTTCCAGCAGGTGAACCCGAAGCCCGTCGCGTTCGACATGGACTCCGGCCTCGACGGGCAGCCGCTTCCGGCGCCTCAACCCGGGTTCCTCGACCTCGGCGCGTGGGACCCCGACGGACTGCCCATCGGCCATCCGGTCGGGAGCGGCACTGTCTACGGACCCGACAACGGAGTCACCTACTGGTACCAGGTCGCGTCACAGGACACGCTGGGCCGGACGGGCTCCTGGTCGGCCGCGGTTCCTGCCACACCTGTTCGCAGCATTCCCCCGATGGCCCCGGACGAGCTTCAGGTCTCGCCGAACTCCACTGCCGACGGGCTGGTTCTCACGTGGCGCAAGGTGACGCGCAACGTCGAGAACCACTTGCTGCCCGACCCCTCGCACACAAATTACGTCTACCGCGGCGAGACGCTGGAGGACATCGAGGACATCGCTTCGCTCTCCTCCCGACTGGTGGCCACCGTCCCGTCCTACCCGCAGGACCCCACCACGCCGCTCGTGCCGTGGACCGACCTCGACCCCGTCCTCGTCCCGCCGTACGGCACGAAGCAGTTCTTCTATCGCGTCGTGGTGGAAGACGCGTTCGGCAAGCCCAGCGCGCCGTCGGCCGTCATCACCGGCGCCGTGCCGGACACCACCCCGCCCGGCCCCACTGACCTCATCGGCGCCACTGGAGACGCTGACCGCATCCGGGTCGACTGGAAGCCGAACGGGGAGCCCGATCTCGCCGGCTACCAGATCTACCGCGGGGTGTGCGATCGCGGCTTCATCTACCGCCCTGGCATCACGCATGTGAAGGACAAGGAGGGCAAGATCATCACGCGCGGCGAGAGCCGCTACCCGTGCGACATGACACTCGTCGGCGACGTTTCCGTGGGGGACGCCAACGCGATGTACGCGGCCGACGGGCGGATCTCGTTCGAGGACACGAGCGTCCCCGCGAACTCGCCGCTCTGTTACGGCTACTGGGTCCGCGCCTACGACCAGGCCGGCAACCTCTACGCCGGTGATCGCGGTTGCCCGCGACCCGGGGAGTACCGCTGCGCACGGCTGCGCGAGAAGACGCCGCCGCCAGTTCCGGTGATGACCGGCCTGCGAGCCCGCAACAACGCAGTCCTCGTCGAGTGGATCTCGTCTCCGGTGCAGGATCTCCGCGCCTTCCACGTGTACCGGTCGGAGGCGGAGCACGACCCGCCGCAGTTCCTCGCCTGCGTCTTAACGGACGGCTCCGTCAGCGCGACGCCGTGGGCAGGGCTCGTCCCGTCGTGCGACGACGTGCCCGCCGTTCCCGATCCGCTCGCCGCTCGCGCTTCCTACCTCGACGACACCGCCGAGCCGCATCGCGTCTACTGGTACCGCGTCTCGGCGCTCGACTGGCTCGGCAACGAGAGCAGCGGCGCGCACATCGTCGACATCCCGGCCAGCAGCACGTTCACGTACACGACCGATCTGCCGGTCACGCCTTCGGTGCTTCCGCCGGTTCCGGCCGCGAGCGACGGCTGCGGCCTCGAGGTCAACTGGGGCCCACCGTTCGACCCCGACACGCTCCAGGGCTTCGTCGTGTTCCGGGCTGCGACGGGCGGCCCGTACCGGCAGGTCTCCGGGATCCTGACTACGAACAACTTCACCGACCCCTCCGCGCGGCGTGGCGTCGACTACCTCTACGTCGCCCAGTCGATCGACCACAGCGGCCTCCTCTCCGAACCCTCACCACCGGTCCTGCACCGGTACTGACCAGCGAAAGGCGGCCGACATGGGAATCCTCGACGAGTTCAACCCCGCGCGTGACGGCTGGTCGTTCGGGAACTGGCGAGAGCCCGCCGACTTCAGCTGGGACCTGTACCGGCGCACGTACCTCGCGATCAATCCGACGAACGATCCGATCGAGTCCCCGCTCGACGTCGCGTTCTTCCAGATCTTCAAGAGTTGCGCCTCCAACGGCAACTGCGGCGGCATGGCGATGCTCGCGCTGGCGCTTTTCAAGTACGGCGGGTACATGGGCTTCTGTTCGCCGCCCAACTTCTACGCGCCCGCGAACGACACTGACCACAAGTCACCGGCGAGACAGGACCTGCATGAGGCGATCAACATCATGCAGGCGCGCCAGTTCAGCGCGCCCGGCATCCGCAACTTCCTGGACGTCGTCAAGGCCGGGCAGCTCAACGACGGCGTCGCGGCCTGGCACCGCATCCAGAGCGGCCTCGCCAGCGGCGACTACTGCCTGCTCTCCCTCTCGAACGGCCTGTTCGGCGATGCCGCCCACACGATCATCCCGTACCGCGCCGAGATGGAAGGCAGCGCCTACGTGCTCTACGTGTGGAACTCGAACGTCCCGTATAAGTGGCACCCCGGCCACTACGACGGGGTGCACAACAAGATCGTCATCACCGATCCGACGAACTGGCACTACGACCAGAATCAGCCCGACAACATCGACGAAGCCGTGTTCGACGGATCGAACAACGGCTGGTTCTTCGCCATCCCGACGTCGCTCGAGATTCACAAGGGCCGCCAGCCGATCAGCCCGGCCTTCGCCCTCACCGGAGTGATGACGCTGTTCGTGAGCGGCATCGGTGCGACCGTCACCCAGATCGAGGACGACGAAGGCCGCCGCCTCTACACCAGCGACCGGGTGCACAAAAGCCGCGGCGACCTCGAGACGTCAGCGGATCGCCGCCTGCCAGGCGTCGCGCCGTGGCCCTGGCCCGGTGGCCGCTCGGGCGAGCTGCCCGGAGAGCTGTTCTTCTTCGAGCGGCCGCCCGGAAGCTCGCCGCTGAACATCTCGGTGCGGGGCGACGAGTACCACGTCATGCACCTGTCGTCGGGGCACCTCACCGAGCTCACTGCGGGGCGCACCGCAGCGAGCGCAAAGGACCGGATCCGCGTGGAAGGCTCGCCACACGACGACCAGGCGATCGCCGTTCAGACCGGCGCGTCGCGGCGGCGCTTCGACATCCACCACCTGCGCCAAGACGCGTCGAGGGCCTGGCGGAGCGTGAAAGTCCAGAACGCGCTCGTGACCGACGACCAGCTACGGGTGCACGCGCCAGTCGCGTTCGACGCGGTCGAGATCTCCGGGACGACAGCACGTCGCGACGTCGACGTCCAGCTTCGCCGGCACGACGGCAGCAAGCTCGCGACACGGAACCTCTCTCAACAGCGCGTCCCCGCAGGACGAGCACTGCGCATGGCGCCTGCCGACTGGGAGCGTCTCTCCCGCTCCTCCGTCAGTCAGACGCTCGCTTAGTACGACCGTGCATCCCGAGAACGTGCTGGCCGAGATAGGCGAGCACGAGGTTGTTCGCGACCGGCGCCCATGAGCTCGAGCTTGCCGGGGTGCCCGTAGCTTCGATTCGATGTCGGCGCCGACACTCGTTACGTTTCGCGGGTTCGGCTCTTGCGATTCTTCTGCCTAGTTAGCAGAAGGTCGCCGGGCAACCGCGCTGGCGATGCTGGCTCACGCGCAGCATGGTGAGCAAATGGTTAGCCCTGCCCAAGCGGCCTCACGAGAGGACCAACATAAGGTTCGTCTACCGCGGCCTAGCGCGGGGCGTACCGGACTCGGGCGGATTTGGATGGGTGCGGTAAGCCGGGCCTGCGGCGAAGGCCCACGCGCCGACGACCCATGTGGGTCGCAGACCATCGCATCCCCCGCAACGCCGGCGGCACAGACCACATCTCGAACCTCCAACCCGCTCACCGCTCATGTAACGGCAGGAAGGGCGCGACGATGCCTTCTTGGGTGTCCCGATAACGGGGCGGCGGGGCTTCCGTCGAATGAGGTTTGCTGCGCGACGGTCAGGGCATCCGAACACGGTCATGTAGTCGTCAATGTTGCCGTACTCGATCGCGATCCTTTCGATCAGCGTCGCGAACCTGGTCCTTGCGGCGATCGCCTACGTCCAGCGCGCAAAGCAGATCCGCGGCAACGCCTTGCGCGAACACCAGCTCGAGCTAGCGGAGACGCGCAACGAGCTCGCCGAGAGCCGGTTGCGCCGGCTCGACGACCAGCTCGTCCTACTGGCCGAGATCCGCGACGCGCTCTGCGGCAGCGCGACCGGCCAGCAGATTGCTGCGGGAGGGACGCTTTCGGATCTGACGGCCGCACAGGGGGCTCGACCTCCGGCCGCCTGAGCCCAAGTAGCGTGGAAGAAATGAAAGGTAACGGGAGCGATCGTCGGACCGACAGGGCTGTTCCTGACGCTCAATACAAGGTCCTCCTCCGTACCGCTGGCGGACACGAAAGTGAGTACAGCTATTCGCACCCCTCTGCTGCGAAGGCGCTTAATGTCGGCCAGGTTATCCACGTCAGCAACGGCGGAGAAGTAGTGATTACAGACATCGCCCAGGCTGCGGCTCCTGGAAAGAAGTGGGCGTTCTCTACGCCAGATTGCCTTCCGGATAGGCGACCACAGCAGGCCGCAGAACCTCAACTCAGGAAGCGAAGCAGCATCTTCTCGGCCAGATCGTGGTGCTTCGTTCGAAGCGCTTCCAGCGTCGCAGCAGCGAGGCTCGAGAGGCAGCGCTGCTGCAACGGTGCCCGCCGACGTCTGCAGGGACGGTTTTGCGGTAGCGCCGTGAGGCATTAGGCGAGCGAACGCTTGGCTGAGCGAGGGCCCTCGCGTGAGTACAGGAACAGGGGGTACCCCGAACCACGCAAATCTGAGAACGGATGGCTACCCGCGACCCTCCCCGCGGGTTTTTTTAGGGGCGGGTGGGGTCGTGACGGGAAACGCTAAGACACCTGGCTACCCGGCTAACTCCCCGCGAGAAAAAGTGGGGCGGGTGGGAGTCAGTGATTTCCCCGATTGTCGGCCCCGTGCAAAGAGGAGTAGCGTCCTGGGTGTCGGTCAATGCCGGTTGGCGCCCATGCGCCGCCAACGAAAAGGGGGTCGTGATGCTGGGGAAACTCTCGTCTGAAAAGGAAAGACGGCATGGGCGGCACGGGGTGCGCCTCGCTGCGCTGCTCGCCGTTTTGGTCGGAGCGCTGATCGTTCCGGCAATGGCAAGCGCCGCCGCGAAGTGGTTGACCTACCCAACCTGTACGGCGACCAGCACGACGATCACTTGCACTGGGAAGGTGGCCGGCATATCGCGTCCGTTCAACTACCCGGAGGCCCCTGCGCTTGGAATTGGTCCGCAGGTAGGGGCTTACGTGTCGATGGGTGTCCGGTACGTCTGCGCGGAACCCGACCCTCTATACGGTGATCCCGGTTTTAGCTTTGTTTCGGGACCTAACGACTTCAACTCCTACTGGGGCGGCGTCTTGATCAAGAACGGAGAGACGTTCACAATCTCGATTTCGCCGCCCGACAATCCGCCAGGCGGCGACTTCACAGACCACTTCGTCTGCCTATCAGGCTGGACCCGCGATCCGAACTATTACGCCGTCTCTGTGGACATCGGCTGGTCTCTCGACCTGATCAATATCGTCCCGCTCCCTGCCTCGGCCTTTGTCTTGACGGGCCCAGTCGGCACAGTCATAGCGTCATGACCTAGAAAGAAGCCGCAGCAGTCGCTCTGCTTGGGGGTGAGCGCGGCTGGATCAAGATAGGTGACGCCGCTAGGTAGAGGTGGTAAACCGCGAGACGAAAACGGTTATCTCTCGCTGAACTCGCGCTCAGCGCACTCCGCGCAGTAAAAAGCGGACGACGGCGATCTTCAATTGGCGGACTGCGACATACCGGCGAACTCGATCTCCTCGACCCGAAGCAGGCCGCTCCAGTCCGGCTCATCCTTGAGGCAGTCCTCGAACGCCCCGCCCGGCCTGCTCGCCTAGCTAGTTGTTAGACCATTTGAAGAGTGTGGGCGCGATCTGCTCCACCGGCCCGAACAGGTTGAAGACGTCGGGGAATTGGCCCTCGGGCGTATGCGTGAAGCTCCACGCGAATATATCCAGTTGGTAGGTGGTTGCATTAGCGGGGGGCACATGGCAGAGGGTGCTGTGGAATTGAAAGAAGGGGTCCTCAAAGACGTCGGCGTCGTATATCACGCCTTGGAAGTTGAACGTGATCTCTCCACCGAGCAGGTTGCAAGCCGGCGGCGGGAAAGGGGGTTCACAAAACTGGAAGGACATTCCAATATAGGGGCAGCTGTTGAAGCCCGTTGTCAGCTCGATGAGTGTGCCGTGAAGCGTGCCGACGACGTGTCCGTCAATGTCCCGGAGCGTTCCGTTGATGATGTAGCCGTCGTCGGTCTTCACGAGAACGCCGCCCGACTCTGTCGGGGCGGCTGCGTTTGAGACCGCTGTAAAGGTGAGCAGCGCGAGCGCCGCGGCGATGACGATGACGACGCGCTTCTTCATGTTCCCCTCCCTCGTTGTCGTTTGCGCCGAGCTGGCGCAGCCTGGAGTCTCCTAAGCTGGACTAACCGCGCCGCCTCGTCGGTCATGGGATATAGGGGACGGTGATCGAGACCGTGTTGCTCTGAGTGCAGCCGAGCTGGGCCTTGCAGGCGTAGACGTAGTAGTAGAGCAGCGACCCGGGAGCGAGGTAGACGACGGTCGTTGTGTAGCTGAGAGTGTCTTTGCCGATGGTGACGCAGGCGGCCCAACCGCAGATGTTGTAGTAGTCGGCCCATCCTGCTTTCGTCCACTGGAGCGTGAGGGTCACATCGACGGCTTGCGGCTCGTACTGGTTCGGTGCGAACGAGACGCTCGGTATGGTCAGCGCCGGTGGTTTCAGGTTGTCGATCGCGCCGCCAGGGTCAGCCGACGCCGCGCCCGCGAATGTCAGCGTGAGCAGCGCGACCGCCGCGACTATGACGGTGATGATGCGCTTCTTCATTCCTCTCCCCGTTTGTCCTTTTGCGCGAGTCATTGCGCTAAGACCGTGCCGATCGGGGTTTCCAGCAATATCACGGCACCAGATGGAGCCCCGAAGCCGAAGCCGATGGCGACACTGACGTCGTAGTAGTTGGGGTCCCGCGTCCATACCCCGGGAACGTTGGTCAGGTGGTTAAAGCATCCAACCGCAGGCGCCATCCCGAACGGTCCGGATGGTGGCGAGTATTCGATCGAGAAGGTTTGCCCATTGTGAAACGCGGTCGAGGTGAGGGTTCTCAAATCAAAGGGCCCTCCTGACTGGCTGATCGTGAAACTCCCGTCCTCGGGAATGGTGCAGGTGTAGTGAACTTGGCCGAGGATTGCGGCCTGCGGTGGGCTGAGGTTGTGCCCGAGTGGGTTGTTATTGGGTCGCTGAAGGCCTGCTCCCGTCCCGGTGCAGGTGATCGTCGTCGTGGTTGCAGTGCAGCTCGGCTCAACCACCCACCTGACCGTGTCGGCGGCGCTTGAGCTGGCCGGGATGACTGCGGCGGTTAGCGCCAGCAGCATCGTGGCGAGCAGCTTGATCCCCATGGTTCCCCCTTTCCTCGAAGCAAAGCGTCTGCTCTGCGTCCTGGCCTGAGGCGGGAGTCGGGGAGGAGCCGCAGAAACCCTCGGCGGCTCGCGTCCCGGTCCGGGCGCTTACCGCCAGTGTCCCACTCTGCCGCCAAACTTCAAGACAGAGAGGTCAAACGGTCACTCGGGGTGCTGTCGAGCACCCGCGATTCTAGGACCCTCGTGACCTACAGAAACGGCTTGCTATTCGTCGTCGGCTGGTTCCGAGTCCGAGTGGCGCGGGCCGAGCTTGTCTTTGCGCATACGTGCTTTTAGCTCCGCGATGACAGGTGGCGGTTCGCCGTGCCAAGCCTCGTAGTTCGTTTCGTAGGCGAGCACGTGGTCGGCCGTCCATTGCTGGGTATCGGTTATTGGCTGGCCTGGCCGGTCTAGATCGGGTTCGGGTTTGTCCATCCCGGTGATTGTCGCAGGCCACCGTCAGTTCAACGACATCTGCTCGGCCGAAAGCTCGATCTTCTCGCTTGCGTCCTGCTCACGGAGGTAGACGTCGATCGCTTCGGGATCGCCGGCTTCGAGTAGCGCACACGGCCTCACGCGGCAACGTTGGGTCGGTACCTAGATCGTTGTCGCGACGATCTCATCGAATGCGAATGCGACCATCCGTATTTCCGTCACGGCGAATCCCTGGGCCCCTTGCTCCCTTCGGGCAGAGAGGACAGCCCGCGGTCGGGGTGCAGCACTGGTTCTTCCGGTCTCCGTGGCACCCGCACCGCCTTCGAACGGGATGTCGGCTGAAACCATGAGCGCGAACGATTCGCGATCAGCAATGACGGGAGCCCCCGGTGCGATGAAGGTCGTCTCCTGCGCGCCTAGGTTCGGGTGGAACGTGCCGTGGACCTCGAGCCGAATCGCGATGGTCAAGTTGAAGTCTGGGCTGGCGGCTCGCAAGGTGCCCGTCGCCATGACCAGGTGCGGCCCTTGGTCGATGTCCAGCTGCACCAGCTCCTGAAACTCGGTCGGAAACTCGGTCGCGTTGACCTGGTGGGTTCCCTGGTCATTCAGGGCGAAGAGTTTGCCTGGCATGAGAACCTCCTACGGCTCTGAGGATTGCCCTGGGCATTTTCGACCCGCACGGAAACTGGCGTCAAACGTGACCACTTCGCCCAAGCTGGTCGACTGAGCCGAGCGCACGCTTGGCGTCCCTCCTCGGTAATGAAGAGCTCTATCGCTTCCGGGTCGTGAAGCTCCGTGAGCGCATATAGGCGCATCGCGTGAGACCGTATTCGGCTATCGGTGGCGAAGCAAGCGTTCCCAAAGGTCTCGACCTAGTCTGTTCTTCGAAGAGATAGGACCGGAGCGAGGGTCCGTACGGCCAGAGGGCGCACCTTCCGTCGGACTTCGCCTGGCAAGCGTTCGACTAGCGATGGCTGATATTCGGCGAGAGCCGCCATGTCCTGCTCCGTCAGGCGGAGGTCACGTGCCGCGACATTCTCCTCTAGATGAACCACAGATGATGTCCCGGGGATGGGGAGCATGACCCGAGACCGCCGCAGTAGCCAGGCAAGTGCTACCTGTCCAGAGGTAGCTCCATGGGCGGCAGCAATGCGGCTGAGACGACGCCGCCGCCCGGCCAGGGTTCCGCGAGCGAGGGGCATCCACGGGATGAAGGCCACCTCATCGCGATCGCATACCTCCAGGACGTCCTCCGACTCGCGTTCGACGAGGTTGTAACGATTCTGAACCGAAACGATCCCCACGATCGATCGAGCGCGTGCCAGTTGGTCGACCGTGACGTTACTGAGGCCGACATGTCGGACCTTCCCCTCGGCCTGAAGCTCGGCCAGTGCGCCGACAGATTCTTCGAGCGGTACGACCGGATCGACCGCATGAAGCTGATAGAGCTCGATTCGCTCAAGGCGTAGCCGACGCAGACTTGCCTCACACGCCTTGCGCAAGCTCGCAGGCCGACCATCTGGACTCCATTGGTAAGGGCCATCACGCCGGTTGCCGCCCTTCGTGGCGATAACCAAGCCGTCCGGGTAGGGGTGCAGCGCCTCGGCGATGAGATCCTCGCTCACTCCGGGCCCGTATGAATCGGCGGTGTCAATGAGGTTTACGCCCAGCTCGACCGCACGCCGGAGAACGCTCTTGGACATTTCAGGATTGCTTGGGTGACCCCAAGTGCCAGGGCCGGTAATGCGCATCGCCCCAAAGCCCAGCCGCCGGACGGAAAGGTCAGCACCGAGTGTCAGCGTGTCGATCGCTTGGCCCATCCGGCAATTCTAAGACGATGCGTGAAGAGTCACGTTCAACCAATCATGCGCGTCTGCGTCATTCGCGATCTATCCGTGGCGGAGCAATCGCTTCAACGCCTCCACACCGGTTGCTCGTCGACCGTGCCGAAGCTCCGCAAGCGCTGAAGCTGCAAGCGCAACTTCAGTGAGTGGTGGCAACCGCTCGTCGACGAACCGCTGCAGCCAGCGCAACGCTGCTCGTTCGTAGCGAGCCGGATCGGTGTTCGCCAGTAGCTCGCACAGCGAGAGCGCGTCGGCGAGTGACAGTCCGCCCATTTCCCGTGCGGCCATCTCTGCGGCCTGAACGTGGCGGCGATGGATGGCGCGTTGGAAGCGGCCGTGTGCTGTGCCCTGGCTGGTCATCTAGACGAACCGCTGGGGCGAACGGCCTCTTTGGACAATAGCCAGGAGAGGCAGACGGCAATACGCTCCCGCGCATGCGTGCCTTCGCCGTCGCCGAGATCGGAGACCGCGAGGCGATTGATGTCTTCCTACGGCGTGAGGACGGCTGGGCCGCCCTCGCGGAGATCCTTGAAGATAAGCCCGACTGGGCTGGCTCGCTTTTCGTTGTGCCGATCGAGCTTGACGAGCGAGACGTGTCGCCGAACTAAACCCTGAGGGCTAGCTTGGCGCGGCTTAACCGTGAACGAAACTGCGACCGAGCCCGACGAGCAACAGGATTCCCACGATCGCGATGGCGGGCGTCCGACTCGCGACCGGTGGATCCTGTAAACACCGATGCCGACGACGAGCCCGCACAGGACTGCCTAGCCGGCGCGATGGGCTGTTCGTGGCGTTGCAAGGACCGCCGTTATGCGCGGCTGCATCCGGAGGCGTTGCGGGCGAAGGAGCGGCGCAAGTACGAGCGCAGGATTAGACGAACTGCCACCGTTGGCAGCTCGAGCCGTGATGGCGCCGTGTGAAGGTCACTGACGGATCGCCTCAACGCGGTGACTTCCACGAGCAAGCGATGGCGGCGTACTGTTGGGCGGGTGAAAAGGCTCATCCGGCGCCTTACCAACAGTCACAAATGGGCGGCCGAAGTGACAGACCCGAAGCAGGAGATCGCCGTCGGCCAGATCTGGAACGGCGGACTTTTCGACGACAACAAGATGGCGGTCGTTGCGATCGAAGGCGACACGATCTATGTCAAGCGAGCCGACTCCCCGAAGGAGAAACTACGAATGGGGAAGGGTGCCACCTACCCGATGCACCGCTCGGAGTTCGCGAGCATGACCCTTCTCGACGAGCGTTGGGCAGGCGACGAGGGGGAACCCTAGGCGCTCGACTGGTCATCCGCCAGCTGCGGCGACTGCGCTAAGCGGCCACGGCCGAATCAGCGTCTAGGAGGCTTCGCGATATCAGTGATGAGACGTAGACTCGAAGGACGATGTCTGCCTTCCGCCGGTTGGTCGCTCGGTTCCGCGGTTGGCTACGAGGCGGTAGTGCCGCGGGCGTGTCCCGCGAAGTTCAAGAGCATCGCCGAAAGTATGAGCAGGGCGGCGGGGACTGGACCTCGTAGTTACGGCGAGGCCAAACTCAACTGCAGCGCCTCCCCCTCCGCAAGGATCTATGCGCGGTTGCATCCGGAGAGTTGCGGGAGAAGCAGCGGCCGAAGCATGCGCGCCGCAAGCCAGCCTGACTCCCCCGCTTCTTATCGCGCTGAGATCTTTTCCGAGGCGAGTCGCCATCACGTAGCGGCGGGTTGGTGGACCGCCTCGCAGGCGTTGGCTGACGCTGACTCGGATGCGAATACGGGGCTGTCCGAGGACGTGAGTCGGCCGCCATGAGAGATCGCCTGCAATCGAATGTAGAAGCACTTGACGTTGGGATACCAAGGGGCCGTGTTGACCCAGAGTTCGAAGCCTGCGACGTCGGAGTCCTTCCGATGTGGCGTTCGGACCACGCATTCGTCGCCGGCTTTGCGATCGCGTTTGTGGGTGCAGAGGGGATCGATTTCAAATGAGTTGGCGAGCCGTTCCTTCGTCTTCGCGTTAAACAGCGACCAGCGGAGAGCGATCTCGTCGTTGGCGCGACCCTTGACATCTGTATCGAAGAGGACGACGGTGCCCCGATCTCCGAAACCGGGATCACGCACTGACGGGAGGCTCCAAGCGCCCTCGTGGAGCAGGCTCTTCACCGGGTAGTGCTGCTCGTACGCGCCAAGAGTTACGCCCTGCTCTATTGCGTAGTTCTTGAACTCGTAACTGTCGATGGTCGGTGGGGCGAGGTTCGGGAGCACGAGAAACACGGCGCCCAAGATTGCGGTCAGCGCAGCGGCGATCGCCTTTACTCCGGAGGAGAGCCGAAGGAACCACGGTAGGAGGAGCACGGCCAGCGCCGTGAGACCGGCGGCTACCCATCGCCATGCGTCTCCTCGCGTAATGTCATCGGCATGATCCCACGCCCACCTGCTCGTCAAGAACGACACCGCCAGTCCAGCGAGCAAGCCCCAGAAAACACGCAAGGGCCATTCGCTGGGCGCGTCACCCACGGGGGTAGATGGGCTGCCGCGGCCGATCCGCAAGCGCATTCGGCGAGTCTCGACCCCCACAGCATCGAGGTCAACCCATCGGGTCACTGAACCGGCCGAGAAGCTACCCGTGGCGAAGCAAGCGTTTCAAGGTCTCGACTAACCCCGGTGTTTCGGTGGCCGTGGCGAAGCTCGGCGAGCGCTGGGCAGCGAGCGCAAACTCGGACGGCCGCGGCTCAGTGCGAGCCGCGGCCGTAAAGACCCGTCTAGCCGAAGACCGCGACGTAGAACGAGTGATCCGCCAGTGCGCCAGCATTACTCCGGGCCTGGACGATGATGGTGCTGGTGTTGTTCGACGTGGGGCACGTACGCCCCTGGGTTCCACCGCCGCACGGACCTGCTGATATTTCGCCTCGCCCGCCGGAGCTGTCACCTGCGTACCCAGCAGAGGCGATGATCGGCTTGCCGGTGACGGTGCTGCCGATGCGGAGGATGTACGTGCCTGCGCTCGGCTTGGCGGCGAGCGTGATCCCGCCCGATTGAGCGGCAATGCCGCCGTCGGGACGAACGAGCGCCCACTTGATCGATGCAGAACCGCTCGGGCCAGCGGGACCCGCGGGCCCAGCCGGGCCGGCTGGACCGGCGACACCCGGAGGGCCGGCGGGTCCACGCGGAAGCTGCCCGGACCTGAAGTCGCGTGCGAGCAGCGAGTGATTCTTCACCTGCACCGTTGTGACGCTGTTTCGCGGCAACCTGGTCGCCGCGTAGGCGCTACCGCCCAGCACGAGCAGTAGGGCGAGGCATGCGATCACCATCGAAGGCGAGGGCACCAGTCGCTTGAGCCTGCTCATTGATCCCCCTTCGTCCGTGGATTTGGGCTGGTGGGAACCCTACGAGCCCCGCCTTTAACTCGGTGTAAAGGCCTCGTTCCTGTGCTTCCACGCGAGCCGCGTCCGCCTCTGGCTATAAAGAGCGGCCGCCGGTCTATGCGGTGAGCCTGCATATCGAGAACGTGGTGGTCGACCCGGGTGGGTGGTGCGTGGACGGGCACTGGGCTGGGGCTGTGGCTACCCGGCTAACTCCCCGCGAGAAAAAGTCTCTGTGTTAGCCGGTGTATGTGCGAGCAGGCGCTTGATGGACGCGCCCCCGAACCGGGTCGGGCATTGCCCCGACGACCTTGGTGCCGTCTACGACGACCGCCACCCGCATTGGGCGGTATGTCCCAAAAATGACGGCACAGTGCCAAAACGAGACTCGTCGTCTCCTGGGGGTGAACAACCGCACGTGCCCGTTCACGCGAACCTTGTCGAACGGGAGCGTGAGTGGAGCAGGTTCAAGCTTGACGCAACCGTTGTCCTTTACCCGCGGCGGTCCCGCTCCTGCGGGGAAGCCGGAATCCTCCGGATTGAGGGTCGAGAAGTAGTGCCGCAGACTGGCCTCGACCCTCGCCTGGTCGTCACCGCCGCCGCCGCAGCCGGTCAACAGCATTGCGGCGAGCGCCAGCGCAGCGGACAAGAAGACCAAGCCAACACGGAGCGGACGTCTGTCCACAGACTGGATTCTCCCACCTCAGTTCTGACTACCCGCTGTAAGTACGCAGGTTATTCCGACCGATCGACTGGCCAGCGGTAGAGACAGCGAGCGTCCGCTGGTACGTCGGCGATCACGGAAGGCAGCTCCCAGACGATGTCTTGCCAGCGGCTCACTTCGATCACATGCTCCTTCGCGAGCTGAAGTGCTGTCGCGTGGGCCGCTTCGCCTTCGAAGACGAGGAAGACGTAGTCGCTCCATGTGCGCCTCCTGAAAGATGGCGAGCCCCGGGAGCTAGTTGAGTGAGGTGTGTTCATGGTCGAGTTCGACCTCCGTCACCTCAAGACGGCCGCGCCAACCGGGCTCGTCCTGCAGCAATCCTCGAGGGCGCGGCGTGCGTCCTCCTCGGTGATGAAGAGCTCTATCGCTTCCGGGTCGTGAAGCTCGGTGAGCGCGTGATCCTGCTCTTTCTCGCCGTTAGGTGGAGTTCAGCTCCCAGAAGAAGTAGCGCCCTATCGGCTGGTTTGGCACCGACCAGCAGCCGGCCCAGGCACCGAGTGGGCGTACCCAAAGAATGTTCAGGTCGCGTTGCCCGACGTCGCAGTCAAGGCCTCCAAACGAGGCAGCACGGATTGCCTTTCGTGTTCGGAGTCTCACGATCTGCGCGAGCTTTTTGCGGGCCACGGCGCATGAGGGGCCGACTGAACCGGCGCGGAGAAAGTACTTCGTTCCGTGTTTGATGCGCGCACCGATCTTGTCCAAAATCCCCATCCTCCACGGAGCTGTCCGAAGTGTCACGCCATTCTGACCACACGTAAACCACTGCAACTTTCGTGCCTGAGAGGTCGACGCCACCAGTGCGGCAGCAGTCAGTACGACCGCGACGCTCAAGACCAGTGCCAGTAGCAGTCTCACCGCCACGGTTCACACTAGTCTCCACCAGAAGTACGTTCAACCTCTCGACGACGCTACAAGCGACTTATCGCAGCGTTGGCCGGGGTGGGTCAGAAACTCGGCAGCCTCCGCCCCGGCGCCGGCCACTTCTAAAGGAACCCCGGCCTAGCCGTGTCGGAGCAAGCGTTTCAGCGCGTCGACCCCGACGTTTCGTTTGCCGTGCCGAAGCTCCGCGAGAGCTGAGGCGGCGAGCGCAACCTCGGTCAGTGGCGGCAATCGCTCGTCGATGAACCGCTGCAGCCAGCGCAATGCCGCGCGTTCGTACCGCGCCGCATCGGCGTTCGCCAGCAGTTCGCAGAGCGAGAGGGCGTCGGCGAGTGACAGTCCGCCCATTTCCCGGGCGGCCATCTCTGCGGCCTGAACGTGGCGGCGGTGGATGGCGCGTTGGAACCGTTCGTGTGCTGTGCCCTGGCTGGTCATCGTGGTCGCGATGCCGCTGGGGCGACGGCTATTTGGACAATAGCGAGCGCCTCCCGGAACGCACTACCCTGTCCCACGAGGATGGGGCGGCTAGTTCTGCATCAGCGTGTGGTCCGGTGCGTGGAGTGCCGGTGGGTATGGCGCTTCCCGAACAGGGAGCGTTGGCGCGCCTACTGGATCGGCGACGGCCCCGAAGAGAAGCTGCTCTTCTGCTGCCCCGAATGCCGAGCGGGAGTTCGGTCGCCACTAGCGAGCTGAACTTGCGCCGGAGGTGCCGCAGCCACCAAACTCGAAGCTAAATGTCCGAGCTCGAGTCCCTTGGCGGCGAGGTGGAAGATGCAATCGACCGGGTCCGTGTCCCCGCCTACGTGATCGACCGCCACGGGATCATCCGCTGGCTGAACCCAGCAGCACGCAAGCTCGTTGGGGACGTCCGCGGCCGCCAGCTCACCTCTGTCGTCGCACCCGAGTTTTCGCGGCGGGCACGGGAGATCTTTATCCGGAACCTTCACGGGCCGTCAGCCGGCTCGGATAACAAGGCCGTGATCATCGGCGCGGATGGCGAGCGGCTCTCGGTCGAGCTCAGCGCGGTTCCGCTCCGCAGGGGCGGCCATGTGATCGGTGTCTTCGGACAGGTCAAGAACATCGAAGACGACGACCCGCCCCGGCCGCCTCATCCGCACCTGACGCCGAGGCAGGCAGAGGTGCTGCGCCTGCTCGAGCTCGGCAGCTCCACCGAGCAGATCGCGCATCAACTCCACCTCAGCACAGAGACGGTCCGGAACCACATTCGACACCTCATGCGCGCGCTCAACGCCCACTCGCGCCTAGAGGCCGTCGCGATCGGACGGCGAGAGCACCTGGTCGCGAGCTGAAACAGATGTCCGGGCTACCTCGGGACGTGGCTGCGGCTCTCAGGCTGCTCGGGTGTGCGAACGCTGATCGGTATCTCCCTCCCGGCTGGGTTCAGTTCGGCGTCGACGAGGCACGGCCGAGGGTTGTACGGCCGGGTTGGCTGGTCGCGGAGTCCGGCGGCGAGAGGACCTCGCGCGGTTGGCCGAGCCGTTGCGCCGGCGCGATGGGCTGTTCGCGGCGTTGTAAGGACCGGCGGTATGCGCGGCTGCATCCTGAGGCACTGCGTGAGAAGGAGCGGCGGACTAAACGAACTGGGGAACGCTCGTGACCTAAACCGCGTCTCGGAGTAGGGTCAAGCGGGGTGCGGTGTGTTGAGAGACAGGCTGAAAGAGCCGCAGTTCCTCAGCCAGTCATACGGGCACCGCACCCCTACAAGGAATGACTCAATCGCAAGCGCAAACTTGCTAGATGATGCGCTTCTTCATTCCTCTCCCCGTTTGTCCTTTTGCGCGAGTCATTGCGCTAAGACCGTGCCGATCGGGGTTTCCAGCAATATCACGGCACCAGATGGAGCCCCGAAGCCGAAGCCGATGGCGACACTGACGTCGTAGTAGTTGGGGTCCCGCGTCCATACCCCGGGAACGTTGGTCAGCCGGTTAACGCACACACCTATTGGTCAGCGTGGCTACCGCAGTACGACGGTGCCGTTACCCGTCCGTCGCTCCAAGGCCGGTCTGGCTGTCCGCTTGGGACAGTGCCCTGGAACCGGCCGTCTAGGCATCACCGCCGGGGGCGTAGCAAGCCCAGCGTTGAAAGCTGACTAGAAGCTGACTATCAGGCTGTTGCTGTTGCCGCTGCCGCTGCTCGTGCCGCGGCATAGAAAACCCGCCGGCCGCAGCGGGTTTCGGGAAGCGGATGATGAGGGAGTCATGGCGACTCACCACTTACTCACCAGTCGACGGCCTCGATCTGACCTGCTCGTTGGACCGAGACGTCCCGCCCCGTCGAGTTCGATCGGCACAACGCGCAGAAATGGTTCGCCCCACACCAACAAAATCGAAGGCAGGGAATGGCGACGCCGCCTGCGGCAATGACGCCGCCTTGCGCTCCAAACGCGCGGACGCATCCCGCCCGATGCGCGCTCAAGTCGGTCCCTGGGCATCGGGTGGCTTCAACCTCGGCCACATCAATCCTTTGGGAGATTTGAGTTTAGCCTCTCCTGGAACTGTCGATTCTCCTTGTGGGCTGGCGCGAAGGGTTTCGCTGAGGATTGACGGCGTAACTCCGGGCGTTTCCGCTTACGCGCCCCAAGGGAGATCTCGAACAAACGAAGGCCGCGGACGCGGACGCGCCCGTCGAGCCGGGGAGTTGGTCGACGGTGGAATGCCTCCCTTTACGATTGGGGCCGTGCCGTCGACGTACAGGGTGCGAACCGCGCCGTTGAGTGATGAACACGACGTCTCTGATGAGCGAGTCGAGGAGCTGCGCACGGCGCTCCAGGCAGTCGGAGCGCGCAGCGTCGACGTCTCGCGAGAGGTGACGTTCGAGCTCGATGCACAGCGTGGCAGTGACGCGATGGCTGATGTCGCTGAGCTTCTCTTCGCGCTGAGCTGGCCACCGGCGGTGACCGCGAGCATCGTCCGCTGAGCCGGGGCCGATCAGACGTCGGGAGTCGGCCCCTCATGCAACAGGGGAGGCGATCCTTCCTCAAACGGTCGCCTCGCCCCCTAACCGGAAGGTTCACCGCTGATCTCAACCGGTTGGGAGGTTGCAACGCTCTCCGCGTACCCGGAGAATTGGCAAGGTGCGTTACGTCATCACCATCCAAGCGGCGACCTTCGAGGATCTCGACAATGTCGAGTTGCCCACTCCGCCCCAACCTGGCGACCCGATCGAGACGAAGATCGGAAGGTGCATCGTCACCAGTACGGAGTCGATGCCAGCCGGAAGCGAATACGCCGGCAGGATCATCTGCCGTCTCCCCTGATGCTCTAGATCTCCTCAACTCAATCGAGGACATCATCGAAGGATCACATCCCGGTTGAGGGGGAGGGGCGGGTCGGAGCCGTGGAAAAAGAGGGGCCGTGCCCACCGCGCCATGCTTCTCGCGTTTTGTACGGCTGCGGGAAAATCGCAGTGAGATCGAGGGCTGTTCAGTACCACTTGCCACGGACGAAGCCGCCGAAAGCGACGAGTCCGATGAGCGCGACGATCAGCCCGAGCCAGAAGCTCCAGAAGATGAGGATCAGGACCCCGGCGATCACGAGGATGCCGCCGACGGACATACCGCCACGGCGACGGTCGGGTGTGGCCATCTGTGTCTCCTCCTTCAGAGCTTGGCGGGGTGAGCCTATCGCGACGAGGCGGCTGGGCAAAACCCGCTTCTGATGGCGTCGAGGCTGCCGAAACCACGTAAGCCGTCCGAGCAGTTGCGGCGTCGTAACACGCCGGAGTCGTGGACGGTGCTGCCGCATGAGGTTTGCGGGGAGGCGGTGCCGAAGTGGCCCGGGGCGGTCTCAAGCCCGGACACCCCCACCAACACACACCCCGCAAGTTTTCGCGAGAGAAGTCCGGACGCGATGATTGAGCGGGGGTCAGATTCGGTGGGTGTGGTCTGCCGGGTTCGCCCGCATAGGCCGCCGCAGAGTCGTCGCTGTAGACACTGCCGAAAGGTGTTGCCGTTCTCGGCGTTCCGTCCGAACCTCAGGCTGTCGAGCGGCTGGAGCTCTTGGTGCGGCGTGCTCGAGCGCTGCGACGCGTGCGTGGCGTGAGCTCGTCTCAGACCCTGGGTCAGGAGCACGCCTACTAAAGAAACGGGGCAAGCCTGGGAACTTACGGCTTGATGTCCTCCGAGAACGCGTCAGGCTCGCGCCGACGCATCGCCTCGTATACCGCGTCCCAGTGCTGCGAGATCTCGATCATGGCACGCGACGTCGTCAACGCCGCCACCTCTAAGCGAGCGTTCACCCCCTCAACCTCATCCAGACGCTTCTCGATCGCCTCAAAGCGAGTGCGATACCCGCTGACCTCGCGAGCGATGATGTCGAACTCACTCACGCCAACATTCTAGGCCGGAGAATTGCGATTGGGCACGGGTTTCAAGAGGCCGCCGAGCACAGATAGCGGTGCGAGACAAAACGGGCGCGCGGAGCGGCGTATTTCCCGCTACGAGCGCTTTCCGCAAAACCGTTTCCGGAGGGGAGCACCGTCGGGAGTAGTGTGAGTTGCGCGGACGGATGCTCCGCGGACACCGGTCTTGCCTCCTAGGTCGCTGGTGCTCGAACCCCTTCAGAGCACCGTCCGCACTTTGCGGACGTTTTGCAGCTTCCGGTGAGACTTCGCGCTTGCTGCGAGCAGGTTTTGGGTACGAGGAGGGTGTGCCGGCCTTGCCGATCTTCGCGTGAGCGAGGGGGGCTCGTTCACCGGCGGTGCGCGGGGCAAGGCTGGCCTTTCGTCACTTTTCACTGAGGCTGATCGCCTACCCGCGGCGCAGCAAATTGCTTCAGCCTTCTGACCAATATCTCGATGGCCGTGAAAGGGACGACTATGGCCGCGTGCGCGGTTCGTGAAACGGCAAGAAAGACAAAGGCCGAGGCTCCTACACCTCGGCCTTAGCTTCGACGTGGTTCGCTTCCGAGCTCGATCAGGTGCAGACCATTCTGAACTTGTCGAAAGCCACGGACACCTTGCCATTGGCGTTCACGGTGAAGTGCGCATGGAAGTTGGAGAGCACCTTGGACCCATCCGATCCATGTGCGACGACGTGATCGAAATCGGTGTCCTGCTCCACGAGTACGTCGCCGCTCTTGACGGCCCGGATGCTCTCTGTATCGCTAAACCAAAAGTTCCCCGTGTAGGTCGGACCGGTCCCGTCGAGAGGAACCGCTACGACCTGGCCGTGACCGACCTCGTGGAGATGAATGGCCCCGGTGTCCGGGAAGTAGGTTCTATGCAGCACCACATGGCCGCTAACGGTCTGCGCGTACAGCTCGTCTTGGCACACAAACGGGTCGTCGGAGAAGCTCTCCGAGAAGGTCGATACGTCTGTGAAGGTAATCGGCGGCTGTGCCGAAGCGGTTCCGCCAGTAGCCAGCATCAAGCCAGCAGCCGAAACAAGTAGCCAGACGACCACCCTCGTCCTTCTCGCCGCAGTTTTCATGTCTTGCTCCCTCTGAGTTTAGGCCGACGCGCTGCGCTTTCTAACGAAGTAGGCGATGACGCACGCGATCAGAATGAGAATGAACAGCGTGAGAAGCCAAGGCCACCAGCCATGAGTTGCGAGCAACACACCAACCTCCGTTGTTGGGTCAGGCCCATTACGAGCGGCCATGTGCTTCCAGTATCTACCTACGGCGGAGACCAGCCAAGCTTCCGCCAGTCGGAGCCGGCGGCCGCGTCGAGCGGGGTCGTACATCTCCGCCTATAGAAAAACCGCGGCATGTGTGGTAATACCGATGCGCGGCCGCCGCCCTCGCAATGGGCGACTTCATGATCCCGAGAATTCCGGTTGAGGGGACAGAGTGGCCCGAAAAGACACCGAGATCGTCGCCAGCCAATTGGCGGATCTGACTCGATCAGTCGAGCAGCTGGCGGCCGAACTGGCGGCCGTGCGTTCGCGAGCCGACAACGCGCAAGAACGTGCGGACACACAGCAGGAACGCATCGACCTCGCCGCACGAGCACTAGCTGAGGTCAGCCAGCGCATCCAAGCGGCAGCCGACGCACTTCGAGAATCCCTCTGATTCCACTCAGGTTTTTTCCTAGGCAGCGATGCGCGACCTCGCTCTGCAGAAGCTGCAACTCGCGACGAGGGAGTAGCGAAATCAGCTGAGCGGGTACCACTCCCGGAGATGGTCTATCGATACAACATCGACGTAGAGCCTGGCGGCGGCGCCGATCTCAGCTTCGTCGTTTTCAGGGATCGCGCGCTCCTGCCGAACGAGACCGTGCGTGATTTCGGGCGCGACCGGAGCTACGTGATCGTCTCGGTCGCGGAGACCACCTCGCACGACCCGCTGGATCCCAGCATTCTCCACGGATCCGCCATCGCCCGTCCGACTGGCTAGCGGGCCCTCAGTTTTCTCAACAGCGGGCGTACCGCGACCCCGCCACCGCGCCGCGCATTGAGCTGGCCACCGGCGGTGACCGCGAGCATCGTCCGCTGAGCCGGGGCCGATCAGACGTCGGGAGTCGGCCCCTCATGGAACAGGCAAGGCGATCCTTCCTCAAACGGTCGCCTCGCCCCCTAACCGGAAGGTTCACCGCTGAATTGCGGAATGCAGGATCGACTGGGACGCTTTGGGGCCGCGGCCGAAAGGCGTCCCAGTCGTTGGGGGGAGCCACAATGGGTAGCCCTTTTGCGACAGCCGCCCACCGGCTCTCCCTAAGCGTTCTCCGTTTGTCCGATCGGATCACCAGGCAAAGGGTCGGAGCGACCCAGCAATTAGTCCTGGCCGGCAATCGCGGGGACTCAAGCGCTAGGCGCCGAGATGTTCGTCCCCAGCACCGGCCCTAGTCGACGCCCCGCGTCGCTCAACGAAACCTCGTCCTACTTTGTCACCCTCTTCGTCCGAAATGGGTGAACCGTTGATTGGACCCAGGGCCACATACTTGGAGTGGGGAGAAGCTGCGCCGGGCGCGGGGGATTGACGGCAAGCGCCCGGCTTCCCCGCTAGTTCACGGACAGTTCCCGTCCGTCAAGTTCGATCGGCACGACTCGCAGGACATCTTCGGTGAGCCTCTCGCTCGTTTCCAAGATTCGGTCGCAGGAGGGGTTGCGTTCCGGCGGTTCCTGACCTGAATAGGAGGGAAGGGCTGCGCCCAGAGGCGGGGAGAGGACAAGCCTTCTGGGCGCAGCCCTAGTTTGACGTGTTACGCAACCTCGAGGTAGTCCCGCAGACCCGGCGCGAGCGTTCGGAGTTTGTCGAGTGCCGTCGCCTCGAGTTGGCGAGCCCGCTCGCTTGTCACTCCCAGTTCCCTCCCCACCTCGACTAGTGACCGGGGTGATTGCCCCGCGAGACCGAAGCGCAGCCTGAGTACGAGCCGGAGGCGCTCGTCGAGCGAGTTGACGGTTGCCTCAACCTCCTCTCTTCGCTGGCGCTCGGCCAGCGCCGAGTCCAGGTGGGCTGATCTCGGATCCGTGAGCTGCTCACTGCAGGCCTGCTGCCCTTCTTTCGGAGGGGACTCGAGACTTACGGGCTGCTGCTCGTAGCCGAGCAGCTCACCGACGCGGCGGGATTCGAGTCCTGCTTCGGCAGCGATCTCGCCCAGCAGGGGGTCGCGATTCAGGCGCTGGAGGAGAACCTGACGCGCTCTTCGAACGCTTCGAATTTGCCTGCCGACGTAGATCGGAACCGGAACGAGACGCGCATGACGGTCCGCCGCTTGCCCCACCGCCCGCTTGATCGTCAAGGTGGCATAGGTCGAGAGCCTGAAACCCAATCGGTGGTCGAACCTCTCGACCGCCCTCGTGAGTGCCAGATTCCCTTCCTGGATGAGGTCTAGCATCGGAACGTTGTGATGCGCGTACTGACGGGCGATCCAGATGACCAGACGCAGATTGGCCTCGATCAGAATCCGCTTCGCACGCTCGTCTCCGGCTTCCTTACGACGAAAGAGCTCGCGCTCTTCAGCCGGAGACAGCATCGGCACCCGGCCTACTCCGCGGGCGTACAGCGTTAGTGAGTCCTCGAGCTGGTAGCTCGAGTCAGCTTCGCTTGATGTCCTCTCGTCCGTTCGATCAAACTGGCTGTTCATAAGGTCGATGCTCATTTGGAACCTCCTTTCGCACTCGAGCTCGTCTCGACACAGGGGGCACCGGAGGCGCCCCGCCGTGCGCGGGTGACCGTTCGTCAGGCCTTAGCCAGGACGGTCGAGCAAGAAGGCGAGAGGCAGTGCGCGCCGGCACAGCTCAATGAGCGTGATTGGACGCGTGCCATCACGTGGGGTGATTTCGAGCACGGCTGCTGTCACACCGAAAGTGGACCCGCCGTGGGGGCCTCCTGAGCTGGCCGATCCGCTCGAGGCCCCCGGTGGGGTTGGCACCTGTGGCTCATGGTCCGGGATGGGTAGGCGGGGAGCCGATGGCCCGCGCGCGCCGGCCGGCCGCCGGTTTTGCGCGCCGTTCGTCCTCACCGCTATGCGTCCCGCCGGCGTGGCCCCGGGTTTGGTGGAGCATGAGGCGAGAGCAAGAGGGCCAGGGGTCGGGTCGCAAACGATCGTGACGCCGCAGTCGGCACCACAGCGGGTCACGATGACCGAGAAGATGAGCGTCATGGCCTCGCCGGAATGGACGGCGGTGGCGAACGGCTGGACAAGGTCGCCGGGGAGAGGGCCCGCGTCGGCGTCTTCGTCATTCGACGTGGCGTCGGACAGAGAGTCGCTCGTAGTCGCATCAGTCGGGGCCTGCAAGGTCGAGCCTGGTGGTGAAGCAGGTGGTTCCGCTGCTCCGGAGGAGCCCGAGCTCGAGAGCGAGTGCGTGTCCGTGGCGGGTGCAGACCCCGTTGACGTGCCTATCGGGTCGTTCGTGGTGGTGAAGGAGTCGACAGCCGCATCCCTAGATTCGGCGCCGGAAGCGTCGGCGGAACTGGCGGAGGGGTCTGTCGCAGTGAGGCCATCAGTCGTGTCTGTTGGGACTGGTGCCGGCCCACACGTGCCAGTCGTGTCTGCTGCAGCGGCGGAAGTGTCCGTCGGCGTGGCCGAGGTGGCTGTTGCGTCTGGCACCGAGGCGCACCTGCTGGTCCTGTCTGGCGCAGCGGCGGAGTTGTCTGTCGTTGTGGCTGGAGTCGCAATTGTGTCTGGTGTCGTCGCGGCCGAGGTGTCAATTGGGTTTGGTGTTGTCGTGGCCGAAGGATCAATTGCGTCTGGTGCCGGAGTCCCTCCGCCAGCTGTGTTAGCCGCAGCGGCGGATCCATCCGCCGTTGCCGCCGAAGTGTCTGTCGCATCTGGTGCCGGGGCGCTCGTGTCGGTCGGGTCCGCAGTGCCGGAACTGTCCGTCGTCGCCGCGGACGTATCCGAGGTTTCTGTCGGAGCGATGCCGTCCGACGACGCCGTTGCGGCAGCGTCCCTCGGCGTCGAGTCTGTCGTCATCGCCGAGACATCCGAGACCGGCGGGGGAGGATCGTCGCCTCGAGCCGGAGCGGTGAATAGGGACGCGCAGAGCACGGCCGCAAATACGGCTACCGTGCAACCGACAAACCCCCGCCCCCGGTTACGCCCAAAACGAGGTGGCCGCATTCCCGAAACGGCGGCCGAGCTCTCCTCCATCAGCGCTTCGTCCCCATGGCTGCGCCCCTTTGTCCGAACTCCGAGTATCGCACTTGACCGCGCGAACCGTCGAATTCTCGTTCATTTCGTGCTTGCCGCTCTCGCACGCGCGTGTGGTCTCGGTGTGGTCTTGCGAGCAGAAGTAAGCCGCAAGCCCGCACCGCTCAACGGTCGCGTGCTTCCCGGCGGGCTTCACCTGTGGACTCCGAGCAAATTTCGGAGGGGCTGTCGCCGGTCGCCGTCGGATGGGCTGCAGGGCGCGGTGCAGTCGGAATTCGGCGCTTGATGCGGGGCGGTTTGGTGGGGTTCGTCGGGTCAGGACGTGGGCTAAGCGGGGCGCTTGCGCGCGCCGAGGCTGTGGAGACGCAGTCGGCTCCACATGCGTGGTCTCACTGCGACTGCCTGCTGATCGAGCAAGCGGTCGATCGAAATGAAAACGCCGACCTGAACCCGCGATCCGCCGGAGGGGTACCCCGTGAGCTTGGGACTCCCGCGTTGCGTAGTCCGACGGGCCTCGAAGGCGCTAGAGCGAGCGGGCGCACGGCGTCACGTAACGGGGCACCTACTCCACCAGGGACTAGCGCACCAGTGGCTTCACACGACTGCGCCACACTCTGTGTCACGTTTGCAGTACATGAAGGCGCTGCTATGACTGCATACAGTCCCTAATGCACCACTGCATGACTGCATGAGGTCAGTGCGGCGTCTCACGCCGGGTGCGCTGCCCCCCGCGCGGCGTCCTTCGCGAGGTTGCGCCGACGCAGGCTGAGCCTTCGAAGGCGACGACCGCCAACGGTGTCATCCCGCAGCCCGGCTCGGCGTTGCGCTTCCTGTTCCGCTCTCTTGAACGTCTCCCAGCCTGCCTCCTCGCCTTGTATGAAAAGCGTGTGGAGCATCTCGCCCTCCTCGTGTCGATGTCATAAGTAGGACGGATCAGGTGGGGTGATTTCGACACGGGCGCTCCCGCGGCGACTTCGGAACCGCAACGCCTGTGGCGTGACCCCGTGAGGTCGGTCCGGTCGCGGAGAGTCTTACCGCCATGCGTGGGCAAGGAGGACAATCGGAGCGATGGCGGGATCGTCGAGACACCGGCGGCATTCGCCGGAGCAGATCATCAGCCCGTCGGCCGCCGTGGACGTCGGGGCCACCAGCCTGGAACGGTGCGCAGGTAGTCCTCGTACTCGTTTCCGAACTGCTGCCGAAGCGTGGGTTCCTCGTACCAATGCACAAAGGACCAGACGGTCGCGCCGAACGCGACCGCATAGACCACCAGCAGCCAGCGACCGAGCACCGCCGCCTGTCCCAGGATCACCCCGGCGACGGCGAGATACATCGGGTTTCGGACGTAGCGGTACAGCCCTCCGACGACGAGCTTCTCCGTCGGCGCGACCGGTGCGGGCGTGCCGACGCCCTCAACGACAAAACGTGCGAATGCGTCGAGAAGGACGGCCGCTCCCGCAGCCAGCGCGACCCAGCCGACGGCCTGTACCCACGCCGGCGCGCCGGCTGAGCTCCAGCCGGTCAGGAGCCAGGGCACGAGGCCGGCGACTACGGCCGGCGCCAGCGCCAGAAACAACACGCTGCCGGCTGCTGCGCGAACACTTCTCACTCACGCATTCTGCGTCGCCACACGAGTGCGGGGGCTCAAGCGCTCGGCGCCGAGATGTTCGCCCCCGCGCCGGCCCTTAACGAGCCTCCGCTGCGAGACCTTCCAGACCCACCGCACACAGGTGAGGCCGCGAGGGCCTACTTCAGGACGCGCTGGCGCTGCGATGTGCAGTTTTCAGTCGTGTGGAAACGCGAAGCACCGAGCCACCCGGCCTCGACCCTTTGCCCGTCACCATCGCTCGGAGAGGGAGCAGTCAGCGCGTAGCAAGCCTTCACCGCTTCTCGCAGGCGATGCCGTCCTTGTTCCGGTCGAGCCCCGGTTGTAGCGCATCGCTGTCCTGTAGAGGAGGTTGCTGCGCCTGAAGTTCGTTACGGGCTAACCGGAGGTCTTGTCCCGCGCACTCACCCTCCCGACGCCGTGCGGAAATCTCTTGTTCACCTGCGTGCAGTTCTTCCACTGCGCTGGAACTCTCGCTGTCGCCGCGCCGGCAAACGGCGCGACGGACACCACTACGGCGGCGACGGCAATCGCCGCCGCGCTCTTGGCGAACGCCAAAGTGTTTACGCCTTTCTCGGGTTGTGGGATTCGTGGGACTTGGGGCCCCAAGACGTCAGCCCAACTCATCCTGGCTACCCCGCTAATGGAGTTGCTCCCCCCGATGCTTTTTGGGTCGAAGGCTCGAACAAGTGCTATCGCGGAGTTGTCATCCACAACGTCACGATTCCTGCGACCACCGCTGCGCCACCGATGAGGTCAGAGAGGTCGAGACCCTCGCGGTATGCTGACGTTCCACAAGCTGCGTCACGCTTTCGCGAGTCTCGCCGCGCATCGCGGCGTGACGATGAACGTGCTCTCCGAGGTCATGGGACACGCACACGTCGGCATCACACAAAGCATCTACATGCACTTGTACGGACGTGATCAGGCGGAGGACTCATTCCGTAACGCGATGACGAGTTGCGCCTGACGAGTCTCCAGAAGCATCTGAGTGTTCGAGAAACGGCCCCTCTTTGGGGCCGTTTTTGTGCTCGGGAAGCGGCTACTCACCATTTGGACTCACCATGGCGAGCGTGCTGGAACACCTGCAAGCACTCGCCCAAAGAAAAAGGCCCATTTCCAGGGCCTTTGCTAGAGCGGATGATGGGACTCGAACCCACGACCTTCTGCATGGCAAGCAGACGCTCTAGCCAACTGAGCTACATCCGCGAACGACGGCCAGTATAGCCTCAGGCTTCGGCGTCCAGAGCGTCGTTCACGAGCCTGTCCGCCAGTTCGTTGTGGGCCCGGCGCACCGCTGTATAGCGGACGCGGCCGAACTTCTTCTCCAGATCCGAGGCCTCTTCCCAGAGCTCACGCAAGGCCTCGTTCTTGACCTTGTACTCGCCCCGCATCTGCTTCACGAGTAGCTCCGAGTCCGAGACCACCTCGAGCTCGCGGACGCCGACCTCCGCGGCCTTGGCAAGACCCGCGACCAGGCCGCTGTACTCCGCGACATTGTTCGTCGCCCGGCCGATCGCCTCGCCGTGCGCGGCCAGGACGTCGCCGTCCTCGCTTTCGAGGACGTAGCCGTACGCGGCCGGACCGGGATTGCCGCGAGCTCCTCCGTCAGTGAAGAGCTTCGCCTTCACAGCAGTGGGTACACATCGAATGCGGGCTCCTCGTACGGATGCGCCGATCGCAGTGCCGCGATCACGTCTGCCTGCCGCTCTTCCGGGAAGACGGTCTCGAGCCGCAGTTCTGCGACACGCTGTTCACGCCCGGCTTCCCCGATCGTCGGGCTCGTTCCCTCCCCGCCGAGAAACGTGCCCGTCCCCTGCGTGTACCAGGAGCAATGCTCGTACTCGCCGATGCGCCCGGCACCTGCCTCGAAGAGGGCGTTGCGGACAGCGTCGAGCGCTTCACGCGGAACGAAGACGACGAGCTTGCGGTTCAGATCTCGGTATCGATCTGCGCCTTCTGCAGCTTGCCGCTGTAGTCGACGTAGATCGATTTCCATTCCGTGAAGACGTCGAGCGCGGCCTGGCCGGCCTCGCGATGGCCGTTGCCCGTGTCCTTGGTGCCGCCGAAGGGCAGGTGCACCTCGGCGCCGATCGTGCCTGCATTGATGTACGTGATCCCTGCCTGCAGGTCGCGCATGGCGCGGAAGGCCTTGTTGACGTCGCGTGTGAAGATCGACGACGAGAGGCCGAACTTGATCCCGTTCGAGACTCGGATCGCCTCGTCAAAGTCCCGCACGCGAATCAGCGCAGTCGTCGGACCGAAAATCTCCTCCTGCGCAATGCGCATCTGCGGGTCGACGTCGCCGAAGATCGTCGGTCGGTAGAAGTTCCCCTTCTCGAAACCGTTGCCGGTCGCGACCTCGCCCCCGGTGAGGAGCTTCGCTCCCTCGTCCTTGCCGATCTCCGTGTACGAGTGAATCTTCTCGAGCGACTTCTTGTTGATCACCGGGCCGACATCAGTGTCGTCTTCCCAGCCGGGCCCGAGGCGGAGCTTCTCCGCTGCCGTGACGAGCCGGGACTGCAGCGCCTCGTAGACGCCCTCCTCAACGATCACGCGCGACGCGGCCGTGCAGCGCTGGCCAGAAGTACCGAACGCGGACCAGACGATCCCGTCCGCCGCGAGCTCGAGGTCTGCGTCGTCGAGGACGATGATGGCGTTCTTGCCACCGAGCTCGAGATGGACGTGCTTGAGGTGCTCGGCAGCGTTCCTCATCACCTCGACACCCGTCTCGCGCGAGCCGGTGAGCGTGATCACGGGCACGTCGGGATGCCGCACGAGCCGGTCGCCGACCGCACCGCCGCCTCCGTGCACGATGTTGATCACACCGCTCGGCAGACCTGCCTCGACGAGCAACTCGACGAACCGCTCGCCGAGTAGCGGCGTGTCGGTCGCCGGCTTGAACACGACCGTATTCCCGGAGATCAGGGCCGGCGTGATCTTCCAGGAGGGAATCGCGATCGGGAAGTTCCACGGAGTGATCACGCCGATCACACCGATCGGCATGCGCACGCTCATGTTGAACTTGTCGCGCAGCTCCGACGGAGTCGTCTGGCCGAACAGGCGCCTGCCTTCGCCGGCCATGTAGAGGCTCATGTCGATCGCCTCCTGGACGTCGCCGCCCGCCTCCGCCTTGACCTTGCCCATCTCGCGGGCCATCAGGTCGGTGAGCTCTTCCTTCTCCTCCATGAGGAGATTCGCGAAGCGGTAGAGGATCTCCCCCCGCTTCGGCGCGGGCACGAGCCGCCAGTCCTCGTACGCCGCTTTCGCAGCCGCGACGGCGCGGTCGACGTCCTCGGCCGTCGAGCGCGGGAAGGTGCCGATCGTGTCGCCCGACGCGGGGTTGAAGCTCTCGAAGGTCTCGCCGGAGGCCGAGTCGACCCACTCGCCTCCGATGTAGTTCAGGAAAGTCTTCGTCCCCGTCAATGCCACGGGGGCGAGTCTACTCAGAGGAGCCCTCGGTCTCGGGGAAGGTGCCGGGGATCCTGGCGCGGCGCCGGTCGCGGGTTTCCCGCTGCTCCGCGTACTTTGCGTCGTCGCCGCCCTTGCGGTTCCGCCTGTCAGGCCCCTTGCGCCGGTCGATGATCACGGTCACGTTCGGGTTGTCCTTGTAGTACTCGACCATCTTGTCGTACAGCTCGTCGGCGAGCTCCGGCGGGATGACGCAATAGATCACGCTCTGATTGTAAGACCGACGCGGGTCGGCGCCAGAGCGTCAGACAGGTGAGATCGCCGGGACGAGCCGGCCGTCCGGCTCGATTCGTGCGTTCCACCGCTGGTAGCCGCCGTCGAGATCGCCGAGCTCGTGGCCGCGCTCGGCCAGCCGGACCGGCTGCGCGGCCTCCGGCGTGACGCGGTACTGGTACCACGAGATGTCCCACGCGACGGTGACGACGAGCTCCCCCATCACGCCCGAGAGGGGGATGATGCTCGCGCGCGGCTCGCCGAGGCTTTTCGCGATGCCGCCGACCGTGCGGCGGTAATCGCTCGAGTTGAAGATGTCGGCCGCCTCCACCATCTGCTGCTCGGGAGCAGAGAGCCGGCGCAGGATCGGCTCGGAGACGACGGGATCGTCCGGGGGCTGTCGCCTGGGATCGAAGAGCGAGGCGAGGCCGCGCCGGCGCTTGCGCCGCTGGCTCGGAACGGTCGGGGAAGTCGGGCTGCCTTCCTTGACCCAGCCGTAGTCGAGCGCTAGCTCCTGGCAGAGCGGACACACGTCGACGAACTCCTCGCCGTCGGGCGAGAACCGGATCGCGCGCTCGCCGGTCAGGAGCGTCCGCTCACAGACCGCGCACACGCGCTTCACGGGATGGCGGGCCACCTGTCTCACGACGTCATGGACCCTAGCCCACGCTCCACGCCAGGCAACTGTTGCTAAGGTCGATCACATGTGTGTTTTACATGTAGGAGGGCGATGAGGCCCAGGGGCGGCAGGGGAGCACGTTGCCGGAGGATGGTCCGGCCCGGCCATTGGGGCGTGCGCGCCCGGGTCGAGCGGTTCAGCGAGCCCGCCCTGCTGCTGTTGCTGCGCGAGCGCGCCACCCACGGCTACGAGCTCCTCGAAGCGCTACCGGCCCTGACTGGAGAGGCGCGCGTCGATATGGGCAACCTCTACCGGGTCCTCCGGGCGCTCGAGGAGGACGGCCTTGTCACCTCTCGCTGGGAGTCGGGCGAGCCCGGGCCGGCGAAGCGCACGTACGAGCTGACCGAGGAGGGACGGCGCCTCCTCGACGAGTGGGCCGGCGCCCTCCGCCGTTCGCGCAGCCACATCGACCATTTCTTGGAGCGCTACGAAGGGAGGTGAACATGCACCACGGACGCAGACGACACCATCGAGGCTTCGGCCAGCGCTGGTACGACCGTGAGAACGTCCTCGAACGGCTCGAGTCCTATCAGCGAGACCTGGAACAGGAGCTCGCCGACGTCTCCGATCTGATCGAACGGCTCAAGCCGAGCGGATCACAGGAGACTCAGAGCGTGTAGTTAGAAACAGCCGCAGGCGACGGCCTCAGGCCGTCGCCTCTGCGTGCTGCAGGAGCGCGAGCACGTCGCGGGCCTGCTCGCCGCCCGCCTCCGCGTGCTTGACGAGCGGAATCCCGTGTGGCCCTGAGGCATCGCGCGCGCCTGGAGTCGAGGCGAGCATCGCCTGGACGATCTCGGTCTCGCCGAGCATCGCCGCGGCGAAGATGTCCATCCGCGCACCGTGGTCGAGGAGGAAGAGTGCGATCTCGCGGTGGCCTACGTGTGAGGCTGCGCCGAGGCCGGTCTCCCAGTCGCCTCCACCCCAGTCCCACGCGCAGTTCACGAGTGCCGGCGTTTCCTCGAGGAGACGCTTCACCGTCTCGAGATCGCCGTGCGACTTCAACACGAACTCGTGGACGAGCTCGGGCTCGAGTGCGGGCGGCTTCTCGCTCGCGGTCATCAGACCTTGGCCTCTTCCTGCTCCTTCTTCGTCTCGTCGATGATCTTTTGCGCGATGTGCGTCGGGACTTCCTCGTAGCGCAGGAAGTGCATGTGGTAGTCGCCACGACCGCCGGTCATCGACGTCAGCGCCTGCGAGTACGTGAGGATCTCCGCCATCGGGACCTCGGCCTTGATCGTGGTCATCCCGCCGCTCGGTTCCATCCCTTGCAGACGGCCGCGCCGGGAGTTGAGGTCGCCGTTGACAGCACCGACGGCCTCGTCCGGTGTCGTCACCTCGAGCTCCATGATCGGCTCGAGCAAGACCGGGTCTGCCTTTTCGTACGCCGACTTGAACGCCATCGAGCCGGCGATCTTGAACGCCATCTCCGAGGAGTCGACCGTGTGGTACGAGCCGTCGACCAGCACGACGCGTAGGCCCTGCACCGGTGCCCCGGCAAGCTCGCCGTGCACCATCGCCTCCTGAATGCCTTTGTCGACCGCGGGGCGAAAGCTCTGGGGAATCACGCCGCCGACGATCTTGTCGACGAACTCGTAGCCCTGATGGCCGTCCAGCGGCTCGAGGACGATCACGCAGTCGCCGAACTGACCGCGCCCGCCGGTCTGCTTCTTGTAACGGCCTTGCGCGCGCGCTTCCTTGCGGATGGTCTCCAGGTAGGGAACCCGCGGCTGGTGCAGCTCGACCTCGACGTTGAAACGGCTCTTCAGGCGGTCGACGGCAACTTCGACGTGGATCTGCGAGAGCCCGGTCAACAACTGCTCGCCCGTCTGCGGATCGCGACGCATCTGGATCGTTGGATCCTCCTCACCGAGCCGGCGCAATCCGGCTGCCATTTTTTCTTCGTCGCCCTTCGCCTTCGGCGTCACGGCGAAGCTCATCACGGGCTCCGGGAAGCCGATGTCGGGCAGCTCGACCTGCCGCTCCGCGTCCAGCAGCACGTCGCCGGTCTGCGTCTCCTTCAGCTTCGCGACGGCACCGATGTCGCCCTCGCCGAACTCCGAGACCTGGACGTGCTCCTTGCCCTGCAACTCCATTAGCTGTCCAAGCCGCTCCTTGGCGTGCGAGCGGCCGTTCACGATCGTCGAGTCACCGTTCAGCGTGCCGTTCAGCACACGAAAGACGTTGATGCGTCCCGCGAATGGATCGGCGATCGTCTTGAAGACGAACGCAGCCGTCCCGCCACCGTCGACACTGATTGGTGCACCCTTCTTCGCCGGGGACGGGACGCCCTCGACGAGCAGGTCGAGCACGGCGGTCGTGCCGAGATTCTTCGAAGCGACGCCGCAGGCGACCGGGAAGACGTCGCCACGCGTCACAGCCTCCTTCAGTGCCTTCGCCACCTCTTCGGTCGACAGCTCCTGGCCTTCGAGGTAGCGCTCCATCAATACTTCGTCCGTCTCGACGACCGAGTCGAGAAGCTTCTCGCGGTACTCCTCCACCTCGGCCTGCACGTCATCCGGGATCGCGGTCGGCTTGGACTCGCGCTCACCGTTCGGATCCATGTACGCCTGCATGTGCAGGAGGTCGACGATCCCGGTCAGCTCGTGCTCGCTGCCGATCGGGAGATGAACAGCGACGCACCTCTCCGAGAGCTGAGCGCGCATGGCCTCGAGCACGCGGTAGAAATCGGCACGCTCGCGGTCGAGCATGTTCACGAAGAGCACACGCGAGAGACCTCCTTCCTCGGCACGGTGCCAGTGCCGGGTCGTCTGCACCTCGACGCCCATGACAGCGCTCAGGACGAATATCGCCCCTTCGACGACGCGCAAGGCGGCGATCGCATCGCCCTGGAAGCCGGCGTCGCCGGGCGTGTCGATCAGGTTGATCTTCCGGCCTTGCCATTCGACGTGCTCGACGGACGCCGACAATGACATCTGGCGCCGCTGCTCGTCCTCGTCCCAGTCGCTGACGGTGGAGCCTGCCTCGACCGTCCCGAGTCGGTTGGTTGCCCCGGCCTGGAAGAGGAGCGCCTCGACGAGAGAGGTCTTCCCGGTCCCACGGTGTCCGACGACGGCGACATTGCGAATCTTGCCCGGCTCGACTGGCATGCGCTAGCTCCTCCTGACGACGCGGCTAAGCATCGATCGTACTTCCCTCAGCGAGGCGAGGGGAACCGAAGTGAGCACCCTGCCGGCGAGTAGGCGCCTGGTCAGGATTCGAGCGAAGCGCGTGTGGTGGAGCCGGACAACCGCGCCTTCAGGCGCAGGATCGCTTTCGTATGGAGCTGCGAGACGCGCGACTCCGTGACTCCGAGGACCTCGCCGATCTCGCGCAGCGTCAGCTCCTCGTAGTAGTAGAGGGTGACCACGAGCTTCTCCCGCTCAGGGAGGCGCGCGATTGCCTCGCCGATCGCCTCCTTCATCTCCGTCTGGGACAACGAGCCCTGTGGGTCTGGCGCCTCGAGGTCCTCGATCGTGTCGATCATCGCAACCGAGTCGCCGCCTCCTGTGTTCACCGTCCAGAGCTCGTCGAGTGCCGCGATCGAGGAGCGGGAGATGTCGGTGAGCGACTCGTTGAGCTCGTCGACCGAGAAACCGAGCTTCTCGGCGATCTCCTCGTCGGTCGGAGCCCGATGGATCTTCCGCTCGAGCTCGGCAATCGCGCGCTCGATGTCGCGGGCGCGCGCACGCACCGACCGTGGAACCCAGTCCATCGCCCGGAGCTCGTCGATGATCGATCCCTTGATCCGCGCGATCGCATACGTCTCGAACTTGACGTCTCGCTCAGGGTCGTAGCGCTCGATCGCGCCGATCAGGCCGAGCAGTCCGTAGGAGACGAGGTCACCTTCGTCGACGTGCGCGGGCAGCCCGGATCCGAGGCGGCCGGCCACGTACTTGACGAGCGGCGCGTAGGTGAGGATCAGTCGGTCCCGAAGCGCTTTGTCGTCTTTGTTCGTGCTGAACTGCCGCCAAAGCGACTTGGTGTCTTCGGCCTCGGCCACCCGCAGAGGATACGCGGTGTTTCGGCTTACCTGAAAGCGCGGAGAGCGAGCGAGGCCAGCCAGATCGCAAGCGCGGCAGCGGCGAGCGCGACGATCCACCGTCCCGCCTCGCCCCCCGCTCCGTGTCCGGCCGCAAAGGCTAAGCCCGCGAAGGCGAGCGCAAGCAGGGAAAAGAGCGCACCCATGGCCGGCCGCTGCCTCACGCGAACAAGGATTCCAAAATCAGCCGGGCTACAATCCCATGAGCCCAGGGGCGTAGCTCAGTTGGTAGAGCGGCGGTCTCCAAAACCGTAGGCCGGGGGTTCGAGTCCCTCCGCCCCTGCTGCACTCGTAGAGCCAAAGGCGCCCCTGAGCAGGAGGATTCGTACGCCGTCCTCGACCCATCTTTGCCCGCCGGCGGCCGAGTCGCGGCGTGAGCCCGTAAATGCCGCCCTGGGCACCTTCTCCCACATCGCAAGAGCGTTCTAAGTCAACGCGCAAGCGGGCCTTGCCGCAGGACTCCCCAGCGGCGGATGATTGGCGGTGCTGGCGCGAGAGACAGTTGGCGCGGGAAACCGAGAGCCTCGACCCAGGCCGTAGGTCGCCGAGCGGTGTGACGTGAGTTCCACCGGCCGTGGAAGACAGGGCCTTCCTCTTTCGTCCGGCAGGTGCTGCGCTTGCGGAACGCCGCCGTGTGAAAAGTTTTTGGAACGGTGGGAAGCGTACTTCGGACGTGACGACGCACACAGCACCCGAGTCAAGAACCTTGGCCCCAAGTGAGAGCTGGTTCATACTCCACAAGAGATGCGCGTTCTCTCGCTTGGGCTCATGCTGGCGGCCGCGACGCTGGTGTTCGGCGCATGGACTTTCGTGAATGAGGCCGGAGCGCCAACGTGCACCGCGCGAGACAAGGCAAGCAAAACTCTGGTTCATCGACGCGGCTACGCCCTTGCCTGCGGGCCCGGATCGGCGACCGTGAGCGTGAATGGAACCACGTACCGGATAAAGGGCAGCAGATGCTTCCTGCGCGCACGCGCAGACATCGCACGGCTCTGGTTCGGAGCCACCAAGTGGGATAACCCGCACCTGCCTGCGCGAGACAGCTTGTCCCTTGTGCTCTTGCGGCGGCATGGTCAGCCCGGGGTAGCGACCGTGGCCGACGGTCAGCTCACACTGGTCACAAGCGCGAGGAGGGTCATATCTGGAACCCCCTTTGGAAAGGCGCATCTGCAGCTCGGACTCAAACGCGGAACCTTCACTATTTTCGAACACGTGCGGAACGGGCAGACCGGCCGCCGCTTCACGGGCAACTGGAACTGCGGCTAGCCGAATCGCCTCGCGGTCATCCATCTAGGGCTTTCCGAGGCTCCGCTGAATGCTTCTCGCGCGGGGGGCAGCGCGCCCGTGTTCGTCGTGGTCGCTAGCTCGGAGGTCGCAAGCGCGGCAGATGACCGATTGCCCTTCGGAGGCGCGTCCGAAGCGCGGCACTCACTTCTACGCGAGTGATTACCCTCCTAATCTCCCACGAAGCCACGTAGGTGAGATCGGCCCGTGCCATCGCCGCGAACGCCCTCACCCAATCGAAACGCCCTGATCTCGCCTGTGTAAAGAAGAGGTTCTGCTCCCAGTTCCTCGGGTCGTTGACCTCGATCGTTACGACCCGCAAGCCGTTTCGTGACAGGAAGCGAATGAAGTCTCGCCTCCCAACCGAGTTCGAATAAAGATTCAAGCGGCGCCCGACCTCGACGACACCCGCGCGAACCGTCTGGAGTAGACGGCCGGCGGAAATCAGCACGTCCATGTCCGACCCCTGCGCGTCTATGTGCAATACGTCGATGCGCTCGACCCGAAGGTCATCACAGAGAGACTCAAGCGTTCGGACGGGCACGCGTACCCTCTCCAGCACCTCATAGGTTTCCAATGTAATTCCGGCTCTGGCCACGTTTGATTCATCGATGGCCTCAAGTGAGTTGTGGACGCTCGAGCGCCGGATGTTGAAAATTGCCTCCCCGTCGGCTCGGCCGATCGCGCATCCCACGACCGTGTAGTTCTCAAGCGTGTCGCTCTCCGATTCAAGCCTTCTCGCGAGTTCCGGCGTCGGCTCGACCGCGATAAACCGGATTGCTGGGTACTGGCGCGCATATGGAAGCGAGTCGGCTCCGTCATTCGCCCCAACGTCAATGACCGTCTGTACAGCCCCGGGTCCGCCCGCAATGCGGATAAGTTTGTCCATGGCTGCCACGGCCGCGAGGGTACCTCCCGTCCTGAGGGATCGGACGTAAGGCTCGGGAATAGGCGACGGAATCGGCGCCGGGTCGTAGCGACAGCGCTCGACGAGCTCGCGTCAATCCTGGCTCCCAACACACTCAGCAGTTGAAGACGAGCACGTCATCCGTCACGAGGTAGCTAGTTGAGCGAGGTGTGTTTGTGTTCGTGATCGAGCTCGACGTCCTTCACCTCGAGGCGGCCGCGCCACTGGGGCCCGTCCCGCAGACAATCCTCGAGCGCACGGCGCGCGTCCTCCTCAGTGATGAAGAGCTCTATCGCTTCCGGGTCGTGACGCTCCGTGAGCGCTCATGCGCAAAGGATACGTCGGGGGCGGCGCCAAACGCACGGGGGCCTTTCGTCCCTAACTTCCGACTGCGCGCTCTTGGCGAAGCGGGACCGGTCCTTCGGCGAGCAGCGCCGCCGGTGGACGACCGCCGACCTCCGCGAGCGCGTCGCGGACAGTGAGCACGTAGGTGCCGCGGGCGGCTCTGAGCTCGAGCCATTCCAGAAATGCCCTGAGGACAACGGGGCTTACGAAAAGGCCGTTGGCCGCGTCGTCGCTAGAGCCAACGTGGTGGAAGACCAAGGTCACCCAGCCACCCCCGTTCCTCTCAGCGCGGGTGACGAGATTCTTGAGCTCAGCGACCGTGTTGCCCGCGCCCAGACCGATCGTCCGGATTGCATAGCGGTTGACGGGCGGGAGCTCCTCGGCGACGTCGAGATTGATGGTCGCGCGGAAACGATCGAAGACGACGCCGTACCACTTGTGGCGGTTCGGACCCGTCCTGCCGATCGGCAAGAGCCCCCACCCGTGGCGGGCCGAGCTGTACCCGCACGCCTGGACGATCGCCTCGACATTCGTGTTGAAGTCACCGTAGGGGTAGGCGAAGCTCGTGACCGCGAAGCCATGGCTCATCAGCGCCTGTCGGTCATTGGCGATCTGACTCCTGGCCGCGCTCGCGCTCAGGGTCGTCAACCGCACGTGATCGACGGTGTGCCCACCAACCTCATTACCATCCGCCGCCAATTCGGCGAGCTGCGCCCAGTTCAGGTAGCCCGGCATCCCAACGGCGCCGCTGCTGATGAAAAAGGTGGCACGCATCGAGTGTTCAGCGAGGATCGAACGCACCGCGTACTGATCGGAGCTACCGTCATCGAAGTTCAACGAGACGATCAAGGGATCGCCAGGTAAGGGCTGATGCTTCTCCGTGCCGTCATCGCTCAACAGCGTCGAGCGAGCTTCCCGTCCGCGCGGGATGACTTCCATTTAGGTTCTCTCCCCTTGCCCTAGCGCGGCTCTCTTCCGCGCCTTCACGGGGTGGTGCCCCCCGCGGTCGACGACCACGTTCTCGATCTGCAGGCTCATCGCATAAACCGGAGGAGGCCCCTTTTTGTAGAGCCAGCTGCGGGCACGTGAGCATCACTCGCCCCCGATCCATCGATCGTCGTCGTCGTCTTGCAGACCGTTCCGTACCGGAGAAAGGCCGCCTCCCACTCAGGCGGCCCTTCCGTACCTGTCACCACGTCTAAAGTCGCATTGCTGACCCTGTATCCCTGACCCTGAACGCTTGCGGGGAGCATCGAACCTCCAAGCCGCAGCGCTTGACTAAGGTCCGTCGAAGATACACGTCTCAACCGCCGAGTGACGGGAGAGGTGTCGGTAGGCACCGCCTAGCGGTTTTCCGTGTTCGGGATACGTCTGTCTGCGCATCATGTGACCTCATGACGGGCCGGAAGCCCAGACAGTTCCGAAGTCAGCCGCGGGCGTTCGCGACGTTCCGGTCCCGGACATGCTTGCCGTGCACCTGGACCGCGCTCGGCGCTATGGAGACGCCCTGATGTTCGGCCGAACGGCGATCGATCCGTTCACGGACACGCATCTGCGTCGCAGGGCGCACACGGCGTGGAAGAAGACAGGATTGGAACGGATCGGTTTCCACGAGTGCAGGCACTCATATCGGTCGTTTCTGAACGCCGCCGGGATCGACCCGACCCGCGCGGACTGCTACCTCGGCCACGCGAACCACACGGTCAGCGGCCGCTACCAGCACGCGCTGCCGAGGCAGCTCGCGTCGGACGCGGAGACCCTCGACGCGTACCTCGCGGGCGCCGCCGACACAATCCGGCGAGCCCAGGGGCGTAGCTCAGTTTGTAGAGCGGCGGTCTCCAAAACCGTAGGCCGGGGGTTCGAGTCCCTCCGCCCCTGCTCTCCGCACGAGATCCGGCTCGCCTTCGGCGAGCCATGATGATCTCGCGCCGATCGCGTTTCGAGTCGGAGCCGTTGCGGCCGGGGCGGGCTAAGCCCGCCCCGCCGGCGGGAAAGCAGCGGCGAAAGATGGGCCACTCGGCCCATGGAGGTTGGCTTCAGGCTTGCTGTTGAGTTAGCGGGTGAAGCTTCTGCGGCTCCTTCTGCTCGCTTTGCTCGCGTTCGCCGTCTCCGCTGGGACGCCGAAGCCGGCCGAGACGACTCATCTGAAGATCATCGTCGGCGCCACCGACGACACCGCCAAGTGGATGAACCGGCAGGACGGGATCGTCGGCGTCCACCGCGACCTCCGCCTCATGGCGGTCCGAGTGACGATTCCCTGGAAGCCCGGTCAGGTGCGGCCGACGCGGCTCCAGCAGGTCTACCTGCACCGGATCGCGCGGATGGTGCAGCTGAGCGACCGCGTCGTGCTCGCGGTGTACAACACCGCCCGCTACGCACCGACGACCGCTCGCCTCCGGAAGCAGTACTGCTCGTTCCTCGGCGGCGTCGTTCGGCGCATTCCGCTCATCCACGACGTCGAGATCTGGAACGAGGCCAACTCGCCCGCCTACTGGCCCGAAGCGGACGGCGCGGCGGGGTACGCCGCGCTGCTTGCGCGCTGCTACGACGTCCTGCACGACCGCCCGGGGCCGATCAACGTCATCAGCTCGACCGCTTCCCGCCACGATCCGGGGAGCTTCGCGTTCGCCCTGGGCGACGCCTACCGCGCGAGCGGACGAACGCGCCGGCTCTTCGACACGTTCGGTCACAACCCATACCCAGCGGACTCCGCGGAGCCGCCCTGGGTCCTGCACGAGGGCTCGGACCTAATCGCGGAGGGCGACTACGAGACTTTGATGAACGTCCTGAGCACAGCCTTCGAGGACACGCCCCAGCCCGTGCCGGGCGTCCGCGGCGTGACGATCTGGTACGTCGAGGACGGTTTCCAGACCGTTGCGCCGCCCGACAAGCTGCGCTACTACCACGGCCGCGAGAACGACCTCCACGCGATTCCAGCGTTGGCGCCGCGCAACGACAGGAACGTCGTCGACCAGGCGACGCAGTTGCGCGACGCGATCCTGCTCGCGTACTGCCAACCGGCTGTCTCCGGATTCCTCAACTTCGGCCTGCTCGACGAGGACCGCCTCGGCGGCTGGCAAGCGGGCCTCCTCTGGCGCGACGGGACTCGCAAGCCGTCGTATGACACATTCAAAGCGGCAATCGCCGAGGTCCGCAGGCGTGACACCGACTGCTCGAAGATCCGGGGCGCGCCGAGCTCCTGACCGCGCCGCAAGACCCGGCCTTCCCCAGCATCTACTCCACGGCAAGACGGGGAGGTCGGTCAGAGGGACTTCCCCGTCTCGCCCTCGCGGTAGGCTGCGCCGCCGTGCGTGTCACATTCCTCGTACCCGCCTACAACGAGGCGGCGACGATCATCGAGATCCTCGACCGTGTCGACGGTCTCGACCTGGAGAAGCAGATCGTCGTCGTCGACGACGGCTCAACGGATGGGACCGGAGACCTCGTCGAGTCCTGGCGGGGCAATCGTGACGACGTCGTCCTCGTCCGCCAGGAGAACCGGGGCAAGGGAGCCGCGGTGCGCACTGCCATCCCTCACGCCGACGGCGACATTGCGGTCATCCAGGATGCCGACCTGGAGTACGACCCTTCCGACGTCCCCGCGCTGATCGAGCCGATTGAGCGCGGCAGCGCGGACGTGGTCTATGGCTCGCGCCTTTCAGGCGGTAAGCCACAGCGTGCGTACTTCTTCTGGCATCTCGTCGGAAACAAGTTCCTCTCGCTGCTGACGAACATCCTCTTCAACACGACGCTCTCCGACATGGAGACCGGCTACAAGGCGTTTCGCATCGAAGTCTTGCGGTCGCTCGACCTCCGGCAGGACGACTTCGGCATCGAGCCCGAGATCACCGCGAAGATCTGCAAGCGGAAGCTGCGCGTCTACGAGCTCCCGATCGCCTACTACGGCCGAACCTACGCAGAAGGGAAGAAGATCACATGGAGGGACGGGTTCAAGGCGATCCGCGTCCTACTGAGCGTCCGCCTGTTCGGCTAACGGTCGTCGTCGCTGCGATCTTCCTCGCAGCGCTCGCCGCGTCGGCACTCTTGTCGGCGTACCACGTGCGCGGTCACGTGCACGACGCCGTCGCCGGTAACTCCAAGCTGACAGCAGCGGCGCGACTGCACGCTGCGGGTGACCGGCTGGGATTCGACGCTGCGCCGTTCGACGCGTTCCGTGCGCGGTTGAGGCCGAAGGAGCGATACGCCGTCGACGTGCCGCCCGGCGCGAAGGGACCGTTCATCACGCGCGGGGCTGTCGTGCGCGCCTACGCCGCCTTCTACTTTCTCCCGGCGATCCAGGTCACTCGGGCGGATCGGGTGTTCCACTACCGATTCCGATGAGAGCCGAGGCGCTCGTCGGCGCCAACCTCTTGATGCTGCTGGCCGGACTGGGCGTGTTGCCGCTCCTGCGCGTCGCACACTCCTGGCGCGAGCTTGCCTACCGCTCGGGGCTCGCCTATCTCTGCGGCATCCTGCTCGCCGGCATCCTTTCGGCACACCTTGCGCTCGTGCACGTCGGCTTCGGCTGGGCCGGCCTCGCGACGCTGGCCGTGGTCTCACTCGCGGCGGGCTGGTGGCGCCTGCGTGGTAGCGAGCGGCCGGGCTGGGCCCTGCCGGGCTGGATTCACGTCGTGGGCGTCGTCGCGGTCGCTGCCGTCATCGCCGACTATGCGCGCGCTTTCAGGGTCGCCCCGCTGAACCGCTACGACGCCTGGGCGATCTGGGCGCTCAAAGGCCATGCCCTGTACGCCTTCGGCTGGGCCGACCCCACCGTCTTCGCAGGCTCTGCCTATCGCTTCGCGAACCTCGACTACCCGTTGCTACTGCCCTCGCTCGAAGCGATCGCCTTTCGCTCGATGGGGGCGTTCGACACACGCCTGATCCACGTGCAGTTCCTCTGCCTGCTCGTCGCAGCGCTTGCCGCACTCTTCGCATTGCTGCGCGACCGGGTCCCAGCCGTGGTGCTCTGGCTGTCTCTCTTCGCGATCGCGGTCGCGCCTGCGGTGTTCGACCAGCTCCTCACCGCCTACGCGGATCTCCCGCTCGCGCTCGTCTTCTGTGTCGGAGTTGCGGCCTCAGGGCGCTGGCTGCTGGCGAACGAGCGCTGGGCGCTCGCCGTTGCGACGTTCTGTTTCGCCGGCGCATTGCTGATGAAGAACGAGGGTTCCCTATTCGTTCTCGCGGTCTTCGTCGGCCTGCTGGTAGTCGCTCACCGGCGCTGGCGCGCGCTCGCCGTCGCCGCCGCCGTCGACGTCGTGCTCCTGCTCCCCTGGCGGATCTACGTTCACGTCCACCATCTCCGCGACATCAACTACAGCTTCGGCGACACCTTCGACTACGGCCATCTGCACGGACGCTTGGGCGTTGGCCGGATCGCGTTCCGCACGCTTGGCGGCCAGATGCTCGATGCGCAGCAATGGGGCTTCCTCGTGCCGTTGTTCGCGGTGCTCGTCTTGGCGGCGTTCGTCGCCGGGAGCCGCGCCTTGCCCATCTTCGCCCTCGTGTGGGCTGGGCTCGCCTGGATCGGATTGAGCTGGATCTACGTGATCTCGCGCCTCGAGTACAGCTCCTACCTCGACTCGACGAAGGAGCGTGTGGTGGCCACGATCGTCCTTGGGAGCGCCGCGCTCGTTCCGCTGCTCGCGGCCGAGACCTGGGCCCGGCTCAGCGCTCGCGAGCGAGCCCCGCTTCGGACCGGTGACGGAGCAGCTCCTTGACCTCCCGGAGGAAGCGCGAGCAGTCGGCCTCGTGTTCGTCGGAGACGAACTGACCCGGCGGCGCGGGCTGGTCTTGTTTCGGGTCAGGCTGCGCCTGACCGTTGTTCCCACGCAACGGCTCTCCTCCACCTTTGAAGTTGGCCCTGTCGAGCGCACCGCAGGCTGGAGGGCTAGGACCGCACCGAACCGTCGTACGCCGCCGCGAGTCTAGAGCGCCGAGCGAAAACGGCATCACTCGAAAGGGTCACACACGGCGACATCCCCGCAAAGTGGGAACGAATCAGACGAGCGCGAGCTGGCGGTGGCTCGCCAGGCCCGAGACGCCGACCCCCACGAGCCGAAGCGCACCCGGGCGGTCGGTGAGCGCGCGGTCGAGCAGTCCGCACGCGAGCTCCCCGATCTGCTTGCCGTCGTCGATCCCGACGCGCAGCGACGTCGACCGCGTGCGGATCGAGAAGTCCGTGTAGCGCAGCTTCGTCGACACGGTGCGTCCCGTCCTTCCGGTGTCACGGAGGTGCTGCGAGAGTCGCTCGGCCATCCGGCGCAGCTCTGTGTGCAACTGCGTGCGGTCGGTGAGGTCGCGTTCGAAGGTGTTTTCGATGCTGATCGAGATGCGCTGCGTCTGCTGGTCGAGCCCGCGCGGGTCGATTCCGCGGGCGCGCTCCTGCAGCATGCGCCCGACACTCCCCGGCAGGAGGCGCCGGAGCTCTCCCTCCGGGAGCGCAGCGAGCGAGCCGATCGTCTCGACGCCGGCAGCGACGAGGCGCTGCTCGGCCTTTGGTCCGACGCCCGGGAGCCGTCTGACGTCGAACGGCGCGAGGAAGCTCGCCTCGTGGCCCTCGGGAACGACGGTGAGACCCCCCGGCTTCCGGTGGTCGCTGCCGATCTTCGCCACGACCTTCGACGTCGAGACTCCGATTGCACAGGTGAGGCTCGTCGCAGCCCTGACGGCGGTCTGCACCGCCTCGGCGACCTTGCGGGCCTGGAGAAACGTCGCGGCCACCTCGCCGACATCGAGGTAGCCCTCGTCGAGCCCCGTCTTCTCGACGGTGGGCACGACGCCGCGCACGGTTTCCCAGACGTGCTCCGAGTATTCGCGGTACAGCGCGTGACGAGGACGGACGAAGACCACGCGGGGGCAGCGCCGCAGCGCCTCCGCACAGCTCATGGCGGAGTGGATGCCGAACCTCCGGGCCTCGTAGTTCGCAGTCGCGACGACGCCTCGACCGTGTGGATCGCCGCCGACGACGAGAGGCTTCGTCCGAAGGCTCGGGTCTTCGAGCTCCTCGACCGCGGCGAAGAAGGCGTCGAGATCGAGGTGGGCGATGATCATCGCTCGAAAGCCTAGACGGCGGACCTTCCGGCATCCGCCCTGCCGCCCCTTACGAGGTACACGTGCGCGTGCGCGCGCGTCCCCACCCGGGTGGGGGTCTTCACCCACCACCCACTGCGCTCGATGCTACTCCGGAAAGGCGAATCCGTCTGTGCCAATTTCGCGCCGAAACGCAGGTGCTTGCGCTTCGGTCAGGCGAGGACCCATTCGTCGCTGCGGATGATCGGAACCGCGGTCCCGCCGGCTTCCAGTCCATCGACTTGGACCTCGGGGCCCCCGATCATGAAGTCGGTGTGCACGCTCGACGTGTTCGCGGCGCCTTCCGGAAGCTCGACGTCGGCGTTCCGTGTAAAGGCCAGGCCTGCGCCGTATGCGATGTGGCACGTGGCGTTCTCGTCGAAGAGAGTGTCGAAGAACGTCACGCCCAGCTGACCGACACGCGAGGAGCCGTCGACGAGCGCGACCTCGCCGAGCCTCTTGGCGCCGTCGTCGGTCTCGAGCTGCGAGCGCACCACGTCTTCGCCCTTGGACGCCTTCACCTCGACCACGCGACCGCCTTCGAAACGCAATTCGAGCTCCTGGACCATCACGCCTCCTGCCAGTCCCAGCGGTCGCGTCGACCGGACGGTTCCCTCGGTGCGGCGCGCATCAGGCGCGGTGAAGACCTCTTCCGTCGGCATGTTCGGCACATGTGTGCGGCCGTCGGCCGTCTCGAGCTGTGCTGCACCCCAGTCGAACGCGGGCGTCAGCCCGATCGTCAGATCGGTGCCCGGACCGCGGAATCGGAGCGCGTCGAAACTGCGTTCGGTCAGCAAAGCCGCCCGAGCGACGAGCCGTTCGATGTGCTCCTGCCAGGCCTGCACCGGATCGGGCTCGTCGAGCCGGACTGCCTTCGCGACGTTCTCCCAGAGTCGATCGACGTCGGGCTCGCCGAACACCTTCGTCGCCCAGCCTTCGTTCGGGAACGCGACGATCGTCCAGTTCAGCCGCCGGTCGTCGAAGATCACCTCGAGCGCCCGTTGCGAATACTCCTTCGGACGTGCCTTGCCGACGCGCACGCCGTCGAGGTCCGAGAGCAGCTCCGGGTTCGGATCTCCGGTAATCGCGATCTCGGCCCCGCCGACCTTGGCGAAGTGCTCGAGCTGCGCCAGTTGCCACGGCGGCGACCACTCGAGTGTCTCGTCGTCGGCATGCTGGATCAGCTCACGCTTGAGGTACGTGTCTCCGTAGTCGACGGCGACGTAGCGGGCACCGGCCTCGTACGCCGCAGCGGCGAGCGCACGGGCGAGCGGAGCATGCTCGACAAAGCACCTGATGAGAACATCCTGGCCCTCGCCGACGTTGGCTCCCACGCGCACCGCGAGATCTGCATATCGCCGCAAAAGGCCTTCGTCGGGCATCGGCGCGATTGTAGGCTCCTGATCGTGGCACTACTCCAGTCAACCGTCGAACGAGACGAAACCTTCGAGCGGCGGCGAGACCGGATGGAGGGCCTCGTCGGCGAGCTGCGTGAGCGGACAGCCCTGATCGCCAAGGGCGGTGGCGACAAGGCAACGGAGCGTCACCGGTCCCGGGGAAAGCTGCCGGCACGCGAGCGCATCGACCGCCTCGTCGACCCGGGCGCAGCCTTCCTCGAGCTGAACGCGCTCGCTGCCTGGGATCTTTACGAGGGGCAGGCGCCGGCAGCGGGGATCGTGACCGGCATCGGCGTCGTCGAGGGCCGCGAGTGCGTGATCGTCGCGAACGACGCAACGGTGAAAGGCGGCTCGTACTTCCCGCTCACCGTGAAGAAACACCTACGCGCACAGGAGATCGCGGAGCAGAACAACCTTCCCTGCATCTACCTCGTCGACTCGGGCGGTGCCTTTCTGCCGCTTCAGGACGAGGTCTTCCCCGACCGCGACCACTTCGGCCGGATCTTCTTCAACCAGGCGCAGATGTCGGCCAAGGGGATCCCGCAGATCGCCGTCGTGATGGGATCGTGCACCGCCGGTGGCGCGTACGTGCCCGCGATGTCGGACGAGACGATCATCGTCCGCGGCACCGGGACGATCTTCATCGGCGGGCCGCCGCTCGTGAAAGCGGCAACCGGTCAAGACGTGACCGCCGAGGAGCTCGGCGGCGCGGACGTGCACACGCGGCACTCAGGTGTCGCCGACCATTACGCGACCTCCGACGAGCACGCCCTCGCCCTGGCACGGCAGATCGTCCGCAACCTGCAGGGGCGCAAGCCGGACCCGCCGTGGGAACCGCTCGAGGCCGAGCCTCCGGTGGCCGACCCCGCAGAGCTCTACGGGCTGATTCCCGAGGACTTCCGCCAGCAGGTGGATGCACGCGAGCTGATCGCGCGGATCGTCGACGGCTCCCGCTTCGACGAGTTCAAGGCGCTCTACGGCGAGACGCTCGTGACCGGCTTCGCCCACATCGAGGGCTGCCCGGTCGCCATCCTGGCCAACAACGGCGTCCTGTTCGCGGAGTCCTCGCAGAAGGGGGCGCACTTCATCGAGCTCGCCACGAAGCGGCGCATTCCGCTCGTCTTCCTGCAGAACATCACGGGTTTCATGGTCGGGCAGGAGTACGAGGCAGGCGGGATCGCGCGCGACGGCGCGAAGCTGGTGATGGCGGTCGCGAACGCGCAGGTGCCGAAGTTCACCGTGATCGTCGGCGGTTCGTTCGGCGCGGGGAACTACGCGATGTGCGGCCGCGCCTACGAGCCGCGCCAGCTGTGGATGTGGCCGAATGCGCGCATCTCGGTGATGGGCGGCGAGCAGGCCGCCACCGTCCTGACGATGGTCGGTGACGCCGACCCGGACGAGATTCGCGCCAAGTACGAGCGTGAGGGCAGCCCGTACTACTCCACCGCACGGCTGTGGGACGACGGGATCATCGACCCGCTCGACACACGCCGTGTGCTCGCGCTCGGACTGTCGTCGGCGCTCAACGGTCCCATTCCCGAGACCACCTTCGGCGTCTTCCGGATGTAATGCGCCTCTTCAGCAGGAAGCCGAAGCAGCGACTGAGGGAGCTCGGCGAGTCGGAGGCCTATCACCACTCCTACGGCGAGCCGCCGCGAGACGTGAAGATCGTGAAGCTCGAACCGCGCCGCCCCCGCTACCGGCAGGTCCTGGCAGACGGTGAACGCATGCGACAAGCTTTCGTGCAACGACTGGACAACCGAGACAAGGAGGAGCAGTAGTGGCGGGATACGACGTCGCCGATGTCGGCGAACTGGAGGCGGAAGGCCCGGGCGGGATGGTGCGGAAAGTTCGCCGGGCGGTCGACGGCAAGGCCTTCGGCTTCAACTACTTCATCCTCCCTCCGAATCAGGAAGGCCGCGAGCACGAGCACAGCGATACCGAACAGGAAGAGGTCTACTTCGTGGTGAAGGGGTCCGGAACGATGCGTGTCGACGGCGACGAGATCGAGCTCGTACCAGGTCGCTTCGTTCGTGTGGATCCCACCGTAATCCGTGTGGCCGTCTCCGGGGCCGACGGGCTCGAGTTCGTCACGTTCGGTGCGCCAATCGACACGCAATACGAACCCCCTTCATGGGGCTAGGAGGCGTCATGCACTCAATCGAGTTTTCCGACGAAGAGCTGCGGCTCTTGCACGCAGCACTGCACTCGTATCTCGACGACTTCGGCCACAAGGAGGCCGACGTTCTGAGGAGTGTGAAGGCGCTGCTCGCGAAACTGCCACCTCCCGCGTGATCCTTCGGTTCGTCCTCTGGAATCTCGCGGACTCGAAAACGACGATCCAGGAGCTGCGGCGGTACCTGCGTGACGAGTCTGCGGACGCCTTCGCCGAGGTTCCAGGCCTGCGCTTCAAGGCCTGGGTCTCGGACGAAGTCACCGAGCGCTGGGGCGCGGTGTACCTCTGGGAGTCCGCCGAGGCCGCCGAGCAAGAGCTGCCGACCCGGGCCCGTGAGCTGATCGGCAAGGATCCCGATGTCGCCGAGACGTTCGACGTCGAAGCGACGATCGAGGGGCGTTACGTCAACGAGCAGCTCTCGCGGCTCGGGCTCGCATTCGAGTGACCTCCAAGCCCCTCAGAGAGCTTTAAAGGACGAGCTCTTCCGGGAACACCGTCCCCTTGGCGAACCGCGTCAGGCGGTACGGCGCCAGGTCGAGGGCGGACTCGCCGTGAAGGAGCTCTTCGGCAACGGCGCGGCCGACGGCAGGCGACTGCATGAATCCGTGGCCGGAGAATCCGCATGCTGCATAGAGACCGTCGCCTACCGGTCCGATGATCGGATGCGCATCGGGAGTCATGTCGTAGAGGCCGGCCCACGCGCGTGCGATGCCGGTCTCGCCGGCGCGCGGATAGCGGTGCGCGAGACGCTCGAGCCGGTCGCCGAAAACCGTCTCGTCGACGATCTGCTCGAAGCCCCAGCGCGGCACGGCATCGGTCATCGCGATCCGGAGGCAATCGTCGCGTCGCCTGAAGTGGAAGCCGGTCTCGGCCTCGATCACCATCGGCAAGTCGTCCGGCAGGTCGGCAATCGGCTCGGTCTCGAGCAGCTGCCGCGCGAGCGGGCGGATCGGCAGATCGACACCGAACTCGCCGGAGTACGCTCCTGCCGCGATCACGAGGACGTCGCGCTCGAGCCCGCGCGCATCGGTGTGCTCGCGCAGCTCGACGCCCAGCTCGACGGCTCGCCGGACGACCTCCCTGGTCAGCGCGGGCGGATCGGCGACCCCGTCGGTCGGGCAGAACACCGCGGCGAGAATGTCATCCGTTCGCAGTCCGGGAACCGAGCTCGGATCGACACGCGTGACCGGCACGCCGAGCTTCGCCTGCAGCTCCCTTCGTGCCTCGAGCTCGTTGCGACCTTCGGCCGTCGTCGCAACGAAGAGATAGCCGACCTGCTGGAACCACTCGACGCCGAGCTCCTCGAAGAAGGCGATCGACTCTTGCGCGAGACGCACTTCGGCCGCGGTCGAGAACTGCTGGCGAACCCCGCCCATTGCCTTGCCGGTCGACCCCGATGCGATCTGTCCTCGCTCCGCGAGCACGACGTCAGTCGCGCCGAGAAGCGCGAGGTGGTACGCGATGCAGGCTCCTACAGAGCCGCTACCGGCGACGACGATTCGAGCCATCGCTCGAGCTCCTTCTGCTCCGCGTCCGTCAGCGTGCGCAACGGCCGGCGAACGTCCGGCCGCTAGCGGGACTCCACGTCGTGCCACGACGAACTTCGCCGCCGCCTGGAACGGGAACCGCTCGAGCGCCGCACGCACAGGACCGAGGTCGGCATCAGCCGGACCGTGCACCGCCGCGGCGACGAGCTCCGGAAACGCGGAGCCGAGCGCCGACACTGCGCCGACGGCGCCACCCGCAAGACCCTGCGGCAGCAACGACTCCGGCCCGACGAAGATGTCGAGTCCCTCGATCAGATACGGCCTGAAGCTTTCCCAGGGCGTGTCGGACACCTTCAGCCCGCGGAAGTTCGGCGCGGCGTCGCGTAACCGCTCCAGGACTGCCGGTGGAACCGCGTAACCGCTACGCGCCGCGAACTCGTAGACGTAGAAAGCCGTCGGGTCGCATGCACGCGCCGCAGCCGCCAGATGCGCGAACAGCTCCGACTCGTCGAGCGTGAAGTACGGCGGGGGCATGACCGCGACGCCGGCAACGCCGAGCTCCGCCGCGTGGGCGGCAAGCTCGACGGTGTCCCAGGTCGACTGCGCACCGCAGTGCACCGCGACGAGCAGGCGTCCGTTCGCCGCCTCGACGAACAGCTGAGCCGCGCGCATGCGCTGCTCGACGGGAAGCAGGAAACCCTCGCCGGTCGTGCCGAGAGCGAGGAGGCCGTCGACACCGCCCGCGGCGAGGAAATCGACGTACGGCGCGAAGGCCTCTTCGTCGAGTGCTTCCCCCGCGTCGCGAAGCGGAGTCGAGGGCGGCGGCTAGTGCCCTCGCAGCATCGAGCGAACTCTAAGCTCCAACCGTGGCAGGCCTACGGATCGAACGCGACGGAGGCATCCTCCGGATCACCCTGGCGCGGCCCGAGCGCCGGAACGCCTTCGACGCCGAGTTGATCGCCGAGCTCACGGAGGCCTTTGCCGACGTCGGGGACGCACGGGCTGTCGTCCTCGCCGGGGACGGCCCGAGCTTCTGCGCCGGCGCGGACATCGAGTGGCAGCGCTCGGCGATCGACCTCTCGCTCGAGGAGAACGCCGAAGACGCGCTGCGGCTCTACCGGATGTGCGAGACGATCGACCGCTGCCCCGCGCCGGTGATCGCGCGGGTGCAGGGCTTCGCCCTCGGCGGCGGCTCGGGCCTCACCGCCTGCGCCGATGTCGCGATCGCAGCGACGGACGCCGTCTTTGGGTTCTCCGAAGTGAAGCTCGGGATCGTTCCCGCCGTCATCTCGCCGTTCGTCCTCCCGAGGATCGGCGCGCACGCGAGGCGTTACTTCCTCACCGGCGAGCGTTTCGACGCGGAGACCGCTCTGCGCATCGGTCTGGTGGAGGAAGTCGCCACGGATCTCGACGCTGCGGTCGATCGAGTCCTCACCGAACTGCTGGGCGCGGGGCCCGAAGCCGTTCGCGAAGCGAAGCGACTGATCCGGGAGCGACCCGGTGGTCAAGAGACGGCGCAGATCGCCGCGCGACTGCGCGCCGGCGACGAAGGGCAGGAGGGCTTGCGCGCATTTCTCGACCGGCGCGAGCCGGGCTGGCGCTAGCCCACTTGCCTGTGCGCAGGCTGCTTCTCCTCACGAGTGCCATCGTCCTCGTCGACACGATGTTCTTCGCGGCGCTGACACCGCTCCTTCCGCATTACGTCGACGAACTGGGGCTCGGGAAGGCGGGCGCCGGCGTACTGCAGGCCATGTATCCCGCGGGCGCCCTGGTCGCGGGAATCCCGAGCGGAATCGCCGCCGCCCGCCTCGGCGTCAAGCGAACCGTGCTGATCGGACTCTCCCTGCTCACTTTGACAACGGTCGCGTTCGGGCTCGCCGACTCGGTCTGGGCACTCGACCTCGCACGTTTCCTCCAGGGTGTGTCGAGCGCGTTCTCGTGGACGGGCGCGCTCGCCTGGCTGGTTGCAGCTGCACCTGCCGGCCGGCGCGGCCGCCTCATCGGATCCGCCTTCGGCGCGGCGATCGTCGGGGCTCTCTTCGGGCCCGTTCTCGGGGCCGTCGCGTCCTTCACCGGCCCGGGACCTGCATTCGGTGCGGTCGCCGGAGTCGCACTCGTGCTTGCCGCCGTTGCGGCGGCGACGCCGTCAGTCGTGCCGACGCACGCACAGCCGATTCGAATGCTCGTCGACGCGATCTCGCGCGACCGCAGCATCCAGACCGGCGTGTGGCTCTGCCTGCTCCCCGCCCTCTGCTTCGGAACGCTCTCCGTACTCGCGCCACTCCGTCTGTCCGACCTCGGCTGGGGCGCTGCGGCGGTCGGAGCGACCTACCTCGTGTCGGCCGGGGTCGAGGCAGCCTGGGCGCCGGTGCTCGGCCGACTCTCGGATCAACACGGCCGCGTGCGCCCTCTGCTCGCGGCTCTCGCCGGGTCGGCCGTCGTCGCACTTCTGCTGCCCTGGCCGCAGCGTGCCTGGCTGCTCGCGGCGGTGATCGTACTGGCGGGCTTCGCGTTTGGAAGCTTCTGGACGCCGGCAATGTCACTGGTCACCGATGCAGCGGAGACGAGAGGGCTCGACTACGGCTACGCGTTCGCGCTCGTGAACCTCGCCTGGGCGCCGGGGCAGGCCGGTGGCGCGGCACTGGGAGGAGCCGTCGCGTCGGTAACGAGCGATGCGGTGCCGTACTTCGCGCTTGCCATCTTGTGTCTGCTGACCTTCGCGGCGCTTTCGCGTTACAGGGAAACGGCGGCACCTGTGACCGCCGATCGGTAGAGCGCCTCGACGCCTCGTGCCTGACCGACGGCGTCCGCGCGCCCCAGAAGAGGATCGGCAGTGCCCCGGATCGCGTCGCTGAGGTTCTCGAGCTCGAGCCGATACGAGTCGGCGGGCTCGAGCTCGATGCGCTCCACCCCGTCGTTGCGGCGAAGCTCGATCACCGGCTCGAGGCAGTGCCATGGATCGTCGAGGAAGAGCGACCCGTCGGTTCCGATCACCTCGAGCTCGTCACGCTCGGCCAGCCCGGTCCCGCAGTCGAACAGGGCGAAGAGGTCGCCCGGGAAGCGCATCGTGCCGGTGAAGACCCAGTCGGTCCCGCTCGGGCCGACGAACTGCTGCCCGTACACCTGCTCGGGCTCACCGCCGATCAGTCGGGATCCGCTCACGCAGTAGCAGCCGACATCCATCAGGCTGCCGCCCTCCACCTCCGTCCGCAGGCGGATGTTTTCCGTGTCGTACAGCGAATAGCCGAAACAGGAGCGGACGAGCCGCACGTCTCCGATCGCCCCCTCGTCCACGAGCTGACGGAGCCTCTTGGTCTGCGGGTTGTGGCGGTACATGAACGCTTCCATCAGGATTCGTTCGTTCCTCTCCGCAGCGTCGAATGCCGACTCGACGTCGCCGACGTGCCTGCTCATCGGCTTCTCGCAGAGCACGTGCTTTCCAGCCTCCACTGCACGGATCGACCACTCGCAGTGCAGCGTGTTCGGCAGCGAGATGTAGACGGCCTCGACATCGGCGTCCTCCAGCAGCGCTTCGTACGAGCCGTACGCGCGGTCGATCTCCCAGTCGCGGGCGTAGTCCTCCGCTCGTCCGACATCGCGGCTCGCCACCGCGATGAGCTCGACCTTCTCGGATGCGTGGGCGCCGGGAATAACCTTCCGGTTGATGTCGGCGGTCGAGAGGATCCCCCACTTGACGGCTGCGTCTACCCCCATGACGCCTCCGTCATCGGGCGGAACGCGGTCTCGAGGATGCGATGGTTGCGGGGCCGAGTGAGCACGAAGAGGACGACCTCTGCGACGTCGTCCGCAGTCATCATCCCCGCGAGCGCGTCCTCGGTCCGCCCTCGTCCCGGTTCGAGTGCGAAATCGGTCGCCACCCCGCCTGGGCAGACATTCGTGCAACGGACGCCGCGTTCACGCAGCTCATGGTCGAGCGCGCGCGTGAATCCGACCTGCGCGAACTTCGAGGAGCAGTAGACCGCCTCGAGCGGAAGACCGCGACGCCCCGCCTCTGACGCGACCGTGACGATGTCTGCCTCGCCGCTCTCGAGCAGGTGTGGGAGCGCGGCGCGTACGGCATACAGCGTCCCTTTCACGTTGACGTCGATCATCTCCTCGAGGTAGTCGGGCGCAAGCTCGAGGAAGGGACCATACGCACCGACGCCGGCATTCGGGACCAGGATGTCGAGCCGGCCGAAGGCGTTCACGGTCGCGGACACGATGTCCTCCACCTGAGCGGCATCGCGAACGTCGCAGGGCTGCGCGACCGCCCCCTCGATGCCCAGGTCGTCGCCGCTCCGGGACGATAGTCCCAGCTTGACACCCTCCCCCGCGAGCCGTCGTGCGACCGCGGCCCCGATGCCGCGGCTTGCCCCGGTGACGAGGGCAACTTTTCCGTCGAGCGTCGTCATACGTCCTCCAAAGGTCGAAGGGCCGGATAGAGCAGTTGGAAACGACGGTAGCCGTGCTCATAGGCGTCAACCCACCGAGGGTCCGGATCGACGGGGTCGAGCAGACGGACACAGGTGGCGACCGCCTCGTGCACGTCGCGAAAGACTCCGGCCGCCACGCCGCCCAAAAGCGCCGCTCCATAGGCCGAGCCCTCGTCGGCCGTCGTGCGCCGGATCGGCAGGCCGAGGACCGAGGCGAGAATGCGAAGCCAGAGCTCGCTGCGAGCTCCGCCACCGGAGACGCGTCCGTCGCGCGGGTCGACTCCCAGCTCGCGCAGCAGCTCGAGCGAGTCGCGCAGGCCGTAGGCGACCCCCTCCAGGACGGCGCGGACGAGCGCCCCGCGGTCGTGACGAAGCGTGAGCCCGGCGAACGCAGCCCGGGCGTGCGGGTCCGCGTGGGGCGTCCGCTCACCGGACAGGTAGGGCAGGAAGGTGAGCCCCTCGGTGCCCGCCGGCCATTCCTCGGCCGCCGCGGTCAGCTCGTCATACCCGCCCCGTGGGCCGAGGACGTCACGCAGCCAACGGAGCGACCCGGCCGCGGACAACATCACTCCCATGGCGTGCCAGCCGCCCGGAACGGCGTGGCAGAACGCGTGCACGCGCGCCTGCGGATCGGCGGCGAAGGCCGGCAGCGCAGCAAACACGACGCCTGAGGTACCGAGCACCACGGAGACCGGTCCCGGCCGGTCGACCCCGACGCCGAGCGCCGCCGCCGCTTGATCGCCTGCACCCGCGGCGACCGGAATGCCGGCGACCGTCTCGCCCGAGACCTCCGGCGACTCGAGCGCTCGTGGCAACCAGGCCGGGTCGAGCTCGAGAGCCTCGAGCATCTCCTGACTCCAGCGCCGCCTCGCAACGTCGAAGAGGAGGGTCCCCGACGCGTCCGCGACGTCGATCGCGTGCTCGCCAGTAAGACGCAGGCGAACGTAGTCCTTGGGCAGCAGCACGTGTGCCACCTGCGCGTACGTCGTCGGCTCATGTCGGCGCAGCCACAACAGCTTCGGTGCGGTGAAGCCTGTGAGCGCGCGGTTCCCGGTCAGCTGGATCAGTCGGGTGAGCCCGACCCGTTCCTCGATCTCGACGCACTCCGCTTCCGTCCGCTGGTCGTTCCACAGGATCGCCGGCCGAAGCACTCGATCGCGATCGTCGAGAACGACGAGACCGTGCATCTGACCGGAGAGGCCGATCGCGGCCGGTTCGCCCCCGAGCGCGGCCAGCGCGCGCTCCGCTGCCCGCCACCAGTCTTCGGGATCCTGTTCCGCCCACCCGGGGTGCGGGGTCGAGAGCCCGTAGCTCTCCTCGGCCCGGGCGAGCACGTCACCCTCCGGCGAGAGCGCGAGCGCCTTGACCCCCGTTGTGCCGACGTCGAGACCGACGAGCTGCGTCACTCGCCGAGTGCCGCGTAGACGAGCTCGTACGCGGCGACGGCGTCCTTTTCCCTCTGCGCCGCTCGCAGCGCGGCGTCGTCGATCCGCGCCGCGACGGAGTCGATGTAGCGCCACTGCAGCACACTGCGCCGGGTGGCGGCCACTGCGTCCTCCGTATACGGGTACAGATCGAAGCCGAGCCGCTCGCCGTTGTCGCCGTAGCCGGCACGGCGGAGCTCGACCGCGAGCTCGAGCGTCTCCATGAATGCGAGCGCTCCCACCATGTTGTCGTCGTCGAACGTGCCCCAGCCCGAGTTCGCGTGCTGATGGCCGAGCACTCCCTCCGCCGCAAGCATGGCTGCGTACTCCCCGAGGCTCTCTCCGTTCATGAGGAGGTGTTGCCAGTCCATGTTGACCTTGACGTTGTCGACGCCCTGCGCGCGGAGCTTGTGGATCACGTGCAGCGTCATGCCGACGTTGCGCATGAGGATCTTCATCGCCGGCTCCGAGTTCTTGTGCTCGAGGAAGAGCAGGATTCCACGCTCCCGGCAACGTTCGGCCGCCTGGCCGATTCCATCGACGAACCAGTCCCAACTTTCCGCGTACGGCGTCTGAAACGGGTAGTTGTAGCCCTCGATCCCGGGCCAGATGATGAAGTGAGCGCCGAGCTCGCCTGCGAAGTCGATCGCGTCGAGCGTCTGCTTCACGGCTTCGCCGCGCGTCGCCGGGTCCGGCGAGATCAGGCCACCTTTTCCGAACCGCTGGTCGAGATGGAGCCCTGACGCGAGGCAGTAGATGTCGTGCCCGTCCAGCGCCCCTCTCACCTCGTCGAGGTTCTCCGCGTTCAGCTCTTGCGGGTAGTGGAATTCGTAGCCGTCCATGAGGTCTCCGAGACCTTCGACAGCTCGCCGCACGCGTTCGCTGGTCGTCTGGTTCGCGAGTTCGGGCTTGTAGCCGGCCGGAACGAATCTCGTAGCCATCGAACCGAACGCCCAGATTCCGAGCGAGGTCTTCATGTCGCGCCTCCTGAGACTTTGGGGCTCACCGTTGCCCGTGCGCAGCCTAGTATCACGTCGTGACCAAAAGCGAGGCGCGCGAGCGGGCGGCGGCCATGCTCGACGAGGCCGGGATCGTGCTGACGCCGGGTGAGCGCGAGAGCATCGAGATCGCGGACTTCGGTCTAGGCCGACTCGAGGAAATCGGACTGCAGATCGTCGTCTACGTGAATACCGACCGCGTGTGCGCGAAGGAGCTTGTCATGTTCCCGCGCCAGCGGTGCCCGGAACATCGACACCCAGCGATCGAGGGCGAGCCGGGCAAGGAGGAGACGTTCCGGGTCCGCCGCGGTGCCGTGCACCTGCACGTTGACGGCGCGGGCGACATTCTGCTGGGACCGGGCGAGCAATACACGGTCCCGCCGAACACGCTCCACTCATTCGAGGCCGGCGACGAAGGCGCGATCGTCTCAGAGTTCTCGACGACGAGCCGCGACGCCCTCGACATCTTCACCGACCCCGGGATCGTGCGTTAGCAACCCTGCAGGTGAAGTACAGTCGATGGGTGACTGAAGCGCCGGTCGACGTCCTCCGCCGACGGGCCCGCACCGAGTTGCTCGAGGGCGCCGAGCGTGCTCCTGCACGCGCGCACTTCCGGGCGATGGGCATCGACCCCACTCAGCTCGGCGGACCGATCATCGGCGTCGCGTCGACGTGGACGGGAACGATGCCTTGCAACCTCAACCAGCGCGAGCTGGCCGACCGCGTCAGCGAGGGAGTCACTGCCGCGGGCGGCCTTGCGCTTGGCTTCAACACGATCGCGGTCTCCGACAACCAGTCGCAAGGAACACCGGGCATGAGGGCATCTCTGATCTCGCGCGAGGTGATCGCCGACTCGATCGAGCTGATGGTTCATGCGCATGACTTCGACGGCCTCGTGTGTGTCGTCGGTTGCGACAAGACGGTGCCTGCCGCGCTGATGGCGCTCGCACGAGTGGACAAGCCTGCGGTGCTCGTCTACAGCGGTCCGATGCGCGCCGGCCGCTGGCACGAACGCAACGTGACGATCCAGGACGTGTGGGAGGCGGTCGGGGCGGAGGAACGCGGGCTCATGTCGCGCGAGGACCTCGACGAGCTCGAGCGCGTCGCCTGTCCGGGCGCAGGCACGTGTGCAGGACACTTCACCGCCAACACGATGGCCGTCGCGGTCGACTGCCTCGGAATCGCGTGCGTCGGGGACGGGCTCGTGCCGGCGGACGAGCACGAGCTGAAAGGGGAAGCAGCTGCCCGCGCCGGCGCCCTCGCCGTGCAGCTCGTGGAACAGGGCGTGACCGCACGCCGGTTCCTCGACCGGCGAGCGCTCCTGAACGCGATGGCCGGCATCGCGGCAACCGGCGGCTCGGCGAACGGCGTCCTTCACCTGCTCGCGATTGCCCACGAAGGGGGCGTGCCGCTGACCCTCGAGGACCTGACGGGCATCGCGCGCCGAACGCCGGTGATCGCGAGCCTCGCGCCCTCAGGACGCTGGATGGCAGCGGACCTCCAGCGTGTTGGCGGCACGCGTGCCGTGATCCGCGAGCTGGTGCGCGGCAGGCTCGTCGACGGCGCGGCCCCGACCGTCGACGGGAGGACGCTCGGCGACGCTACTGCGGACGCGCCGCAACCGGACGGCGAGGTCGTCTCCACACTGGAGGAGCCGTTCGAGCCGAGAGGCGCGTTGCATGCCCTCCGCGGCAACCTTGCGCCGGAAGGGAGTCTCGTCAAGCTCTCCGGAACGACGCGGCGCTCGCATCGCGGCCCCGCGCGGGTGTTCGAGAGCGAAGAGGCATGCACCGACGGCGTACGCGCAGGTCTCGTCGCTGCGGGCGACGTGCTGGTCGTGCGCAACGAAGGCCCTGCAGGCGGGCCTGGGATGCGCGAGATGCTGAGCGTCACCGCGTCCGTCGTCGGTGCCGGCCTCGGCGAATCCGTCGCGCTCGTCACCGACGGCCGCTTTTCCGGCGCGACCCGCGGGCTGATGGTCGGGCACGTCGCGCCCGAGGCAGCCCGCGGCGGACCGCTTGCGGTTGTGCAAGACGGCGATGTGATTGCAATCGACGTGGACAGCGGCACGCTCGCTGTCGAGCTGGACGACCGCGAGCTCACAGAGCGCCTCGCCGGTTGGCGGCCCCCTCCCCCGCGCTATGACTTCGGAGTGTTCGCGCGCTACCGAGCGCTCGTCTCGTCCGCGTCCGAAGGCGCCGTTCTGGTACCGCCCGAGTGAAAGACGTGTGCCGGAGGACCACTCACTCCCGGCTGCGTGACGTAGACGTTTCCGTCCGGCGCCGCCGTCGTCACGAAGAGCGAGCGTCCGTCGTCGCCGCCGAAGCAGCACGAGGTGACATTCTCCGCCGGCACTTCGAGCACAGCGTCGAGACGGCCGCTTTCGTCGTAGCGATGAACGCAGCTCCCCCCGTAGAGCGCCACCCAGACTCCGCCTTCGTCATCGACGGTGAGCCCGTCGGGAATGCCGTCACTCTCGTCGATCGAGACGAACGGCCGCCGGTCGTCGACACGGCCCGACGCGAGCTCGAAGTCGAAGAGATCGACGCGCTGCACGGGCGAGTCGATGTAGTACATGCGGGTGTCGTCTCGCGTCCAGCCGATTCCATTCGAAAGCGTCACCGCGTCGAGCACTCGCTCCAGCCTGCCGTCGTAGCGGTAGAGCGCTCCCGCGCCGGGCGTTTCGTCCAGCGCCATGGTTCCGATCCAGAAGCGGCCGGCGGCGTCGCACGCGCCGTCGTTGGAGCGCAGCCCCGGTCCGTGTGGCAGCCGAACGAGGGTACGCACCGACTCGTCGGCAAGATCGACGAGCGCCAGGCGGTCGGCCAGCGCGACGAGCAACGCACCGCTGCTTGTGGGCGTCGCCGCGCCCACCATCGCCTCGAGGGCGATCGCACGGTCCTCCGCGTTCTCCAGAACGTGCAATTCACAGCCTTCGATGTCGACCCACAGCAGGCGCCGGGCGGCGGCATCCCAGCGTGGTCCCTCCGCGAGCTTCGCGTTCGCGCGTACGGCGATCTCCACCTCAGAAGAATCGCACGATCGTGACGCGGTTCGCCGGCAAACGTGTACTCGTCACGGGCGCGGGGTCGGGGATCGGCGCGGCGGTCGCACGCCTGCTCGCGGCCGAGGGAGCGGAGGTCGTGGCCGCGGACCTCACCGGGACCGACGTCCACCTCGACGTCCGCGAAGAGGCGGAGGTTGCTGCTGTCGCGCGTGACGTCGACGTCCTCGTCAACGTCGCAGGCATCGGCTCGACGACGAACGCACCGGAGACAACGCTCGACGTTTGGGAGGACGTCTTCGCCGTGAACGCGCGCGGGACGTTCCTTTGCTGCAAACACGCGATCCCGAGCATGATCGCGCGCGGCGGCGGGTCGATCGTCAACGTCGCGTCCGTCGCTGCGCTCGTGGGCCTTCGCAACCGGGCGGCGTATTGCGCGTCCAAAGGCGCGGTGGTCTCGTTGACGCGCGCGCTCGCTGTCGACCATGTCAACGACCGCATCCGTGTCAACGCCGTCTGCCCGGGAACCGTCGACTCACCGTGGGTGCGGCGACTCGTCGAGGAGGCAGGCGAATCGCTTGACGACCTGACGGCGCGGCAGCCGCTCGGCCGGCTGGGGACACCCGAGGAGATCGCGGAGGCGGTCGCCTACCTCGCCTCCGATGCCGCGAGCTTCGTGACCGGGAGCGTCTTCGTGATCGACGGCGGGCTCACGGCGGCCTAGCAATGCTCGCTCTCGTCACGGAGCCGGGTCACGCGCACACGACACGCGTCGAGGACGTTCCGGCCGTCGAGGCACGCGAGGGCGAAGTGCTCCTCCGCACGCTCGAAGTGGGCGTGTGTGGCACCGACCGCGAGATCTCCGAAGGCCACTTCGGGGCCCCACCTGTGGACAAGTCGCTGCTCGTGCTCGGACACGAGTCGCTGGCCGTCGTCGAGCGAGACGGCTACGGCTTCACGCGCGGCCAGCTGGTCACCGCGATCGTCCGCCGGTCGTGCGGCCATTGCCTCGCCTGCGCTGAGGAGTCGCCCGACTCGTGTCTGACCGGCGACTACAGCGAACGCGGCATCGCACGCCTCGACGGCTACGACCGTGAGCTCGTCGCTGAGGATCCGGCGCAACTGGTCGCGATTCCGAAATCGCTCGGCCGTCTCGGCGTGCTCGCCGAGCCGGCGTCGATCTGCGAGCGCGCGCTGCGCCATTCGCGGACGATCGGCGGCCGTCAGCCGTGGCAGCTCGAGCGCGCGCTGGTCATCGGCGCAGGCGCCATCGGCCTGCTGACGACGTACCTCCTACGCCTCGCGGACGTGGAAGTGACGACGGCGTCGCTCGAGCCTGAGAACGACCTCGTCGAACAGTCGTGGCGCACACTACGTCTCGACCCATGGCACCGAGCTGTCGTCGCTCGGGAAGTTCGACCTCGTGATCGAGGCGGCCGGCAACGCGCAATTGATGGCCGAGTCGCTGGGCCTGCTTCGTAGGAGCGGAGTCGCGTGCCTGCTCGGGATCGATCCGCGGCGACAGACGGTCGAGCTCGACGGCCCGGTGCTGGGCGTGGACACGATCCTCGAGAACCGCGTTCTCTTTGGCAGCGTCAACGCGCGCCGCGAGGACTGGCTGGCCGCGGTCGCCGATCTCGACCGAGCGCGGGAGCGCTGGCCGGAAGCGCTGGAGCAATTCGTCACGCTCCGCGTCCCGCTCGACCGTTTCGCGGAGGCCTTCGAACATCGCGGCGGCAAGGCCACGCTCGTTCTCTCCGACTAGGACCGGCTCAGACGGAAAGGCCTACGGCCTCGAGCGCCTTCCGCGCGAGCGCCTCGTCGACCTCGCCCGCCAAACCGCTCACGCCGACGGCACCCACCCGTGTCTCGCCGTCGAACGCGGCGAGCCCGCCGAGGAAGAACGTGAAGAACGGGTCGAAGCTCTCGCGCTCGACGGCGTCCTCGCGCACCTTCTCCGCCAGCTCTCTCGTCGAACGCGCGTCGCTCCGCGCGGCTGTATACGCCTTTCGCTGCGCGTTCAGGCGCGTGTCCGGTGCCGCGCCGTCCATCGTCGCGGCCGCAACGAGCTCGCCGTGCGTATTCGCGACGAAGACCGACACCGGGCCGGACGCTTCCCGGACCACGAAATCCACGATCGCCTGTGCGTGCTCGAGCTTCACGTCCGACGTCGCTCGGCGTCAGCAGGGCGTAGCTGGAGCCGAGGCTCGCCTCCGCGCGAGCCGCGAACTCCCGATCGGAAGGCACGTGCCAGCCGAACGAGTCGGCCAACCGAACGATCATGCTGAAGAGAGCCGCGACGTGGATCGCATCGATGAGCGCGTCCTCGCGTACGCCGGCGGCGAGGACGGCCTCGGCGTCCTGCGCACGGAGCTCGTCCGGCCGCAGCGTGAGCTTCTCCAGAAATCCGAGTGTCGCGCGCAGAGGCTCGTCCACGGGCGCCGTGCGCCAGTCACGCCTGACAGCCTCCCAGATCTCCTCGCCGAGCGCGTACGACGCGACCGCGCCGTGCGACGCCGTTCAGAACGGACATTGGCTGACCGCGGAAACGAACGCCGCGAAGAGCTCACGCTCGCCGGCGCTCCAGTCGGACGGGCCGTTCATCGCCAGTTCGAGCGTTTCCGAAAAGGGGCGTCCGAAGAGCTCAGGCCGGTAGTGGAGCGTCTTCAGGACGTCAGGTGGCTCCGTTCCCCGCTGAGCCCGGATGGCATCGAGGACGACTGCCTCCTGGGGATCGTGGCCGTCCTCGAGGCAGCGCAACCTCACGGGAGCACCCCGAGCCCGGCCTCGAGCCGCTTCAGACCGGCGGCGACCGCGACGGAGACCGTCTGCTCGAAGATGACGTCCTCCGAGTAACCGGAATCCCTCAGCGCCTGGATGTCCTCGTCTGTGACCTTGTAGGCGTTACTCCGCACCTTGTCGAGATACGGAGCGAACTCCGGCGGAGCCTCACGGTCCGGTTGCGCGGCCTGGCGCAGTCGTTCGACGAGCGAGTCGTATCGAGTCATAGGGCGGGGCAACAGACGGTATCTGATCGCATGGTGCCGGCCCGGTTTGGCTGGGCTCACGCAGTACGATGATCGTCCATGAGCGCACCAGCCGTCGCCGGCGCGCCGGTGCTGACGATCCGGGGAACGCAATACCCGGTCCTGCTGCCCAAGTTCCGCGACCCGCGTCTGCATCTCGCGGCCGTGATCATCACGCTGCAGGTTCTCGGCCAGACCGCGTTCGGGTTCAGCCTCTCGATCGCCCAGATCCTTGTCGCGATCGGAACGTGCGCGGTGCTCGAGATCGGCATTGCCTTCTTCCGCCAACACGTGGTCCTGTGGCCGGCGAGCGCGCTCCTCACCGGAAACGGAGTCGCGTTCATCCTGCGTGTGCCGGGGACGCCGCACGGGGACTGGTGGAGCCTTCACGGAGCGTGGATCTTCGCGGCGACGGCCGCCGTCTCGCTCCTGTCGAAGCACCTGATCCGCTGGCGAGGCCGCCACATCTTCAACCCCTCGAACTTCGGGCTCGTCCTCTGCTTCCTCGTGCTCGGCAAGACCCGTGCCGAACCACTCGACTTCTGGTGGGGGCCGATGTCCCTCTGGCTCGCGTTGGCGATCGCACTGATCGTCGCCGGCGGCCTGACGATCCTGTCACGACTCCGCCTCTTGATCATCGCCGGAGGCTTCTGGCTCGCGTTTGCAGCCGGGATCGGAGTTCTCGCGGCGAGCGGCCACTCGATGACGGCTCGATGGCACCTGGGACCGATCACCGGTTGGTCGTTCTGGTGGCTGCTCGTCACGTCGCCCGAGATCCTGATCTTCCTCTTTTTCATGATCACCGACCCGATGACGATCCCGAAGGGTCGCGTGGCGCGTGTCGTGTACTCCGTGTGCGTCGGGCTCCTCGCGACGCTTCTGATCGCCCCACAGACGACCGAGTTCGCGACCAAGGTCGCCGTCCTGTCCGCGCTCGCCCTGGTGTGTGCGGCACGCCCCGTGCTCGAACGGCTCCTTCCGGCACCGGCTTCGCCCGAAGATCACGCGTTGGCTTGGGGACGTGGGCTCATGCGACACGGATGGGTCTCGACAGGCGCGCTGGCTCTCGCAGTAGCCGGTTTTGCGGGGCTCGTGGTGGTAGCGGGCATTCCGGCGCGCCCGGACACGACGGCGGTCGCCCTGCCCGGCGGCGAGGTCCTGCCGCAGGTGACCGTCGTGTCGACCAATGGCATCTCGGGGCGGGTCGATCAAGCGACCGCAGATCAGATCGCACGCGACATCGTCCTGGACCTCCGGGCCAACGCGGATGCGCTGCGGCTACGGGACCCCGAGCGGGCGACGGCCGGTGCCGGCGGTGCGTGGCTCGTCGATCTCCGCCAACAGATCGGAACTGCCGCCGGTGGGCCGATCTCAGTCTCGAGCTATCGAGTCTCGAGCGTAGGCCTGACGCTGACGCGCGCAGCGGGCCAGGCGCCGCCCAGGATCCTTGCCTCGATCAAGGGCGTCGAGCAGGTCGCCGTCTTTCGCGGCCGGCCACCGAAGCTCGCGCTTCGACATGACTCGGCGCCCTTCGAGCAATCCGTCGAGGTGGCGCTCCAACAAGGCCACTACGTCATCGTCGGAGTCGGAGGAGCGACCGCGCCGACGCCGGCGCTGGCTGCCGTGCATGCCCCTCTCGTCCGCGCGACAGGCCCTCTCGCCGATGTCCGGCTCCAGGACGTCGCGCCGCAGGTCGGGCTCGACTTCCGCCAAGGAGCCTTCCGTTTCGGCGTCTCGAACGACCTGCCCGCCATGATGGGCGGGGGTGTCTGCTGGCTCGACTACGACCGGGACGGCTGGCTCGACCTGTTCGTCGTCAACTCGTTCTCCAACTCGGATCGAGGTCGCTGGGAGAAGCACGGTGGACTGCCGCGCAGCGCGCTCTTCCACAACGTAAGGGGCTCGTTCGTGAACGTCAGCAAGAAGTCGCATGCGGACCTCCAGGTCCGCGGGGAGGGCTGCGTGGCAGCGGACTTCAACGGAGACGGCTACACCGACCTCCTGATCACGACGGCGTCCTACGACAAGCTGCTCTGGAACAACGGCGACGGGACGTTCACCGAAGGTGCGAAAGCCGCCGGGATCGACTCCTTCGGCTGGCACTCCGGCGCTGCGGTGGCTGACGTCAACGGTGACGGCCGCCCCGATCTGTTCGTCGCCGGCTACACGGATCTCAACACTCCGGTGACGAGCGCGATCGGCGGCTTCCCCTCGAATTACCAGGGTGTGCGCGACCTGCTCTACCTCAACGAAGGCAACGACGAGCATGGACACTCGAGATTCCGCGAAGTCGGCGTACAAGCGGGGCTCGAGGCGACTCAGTTCCGGCACGGCCTCGGTGCGCTGTTCACGGACTACAACGGAGACGGACGGCCCGACTTGTACGTCGCCGACGACGAGGATCCGAATCAGCTCTACGAGAACGTTCCCTGGCCGGGTGGGGCTGCCGCTGACCCCGAAGGGCTCGGCTTCCGCTTCGAGGAGCGTGGCGCCGCGGAGGGAGTCGACGATCCGTACGCCGGAATGGGCATTGCGTCGGGCGACTACAACGGCGATGGCCGGCTCGACCTCTTCGTGACGAACTCCCGTCGAGAGCCTTACGCCCTCCTTCGACATGGCACGAGTGAAGGAACGCCCACCTTCCACGATGCGCGCGCTGCATTGCGGTCCGCGTATGCCGGTTCCGCCGGCTGGGGTGCATCCTGGGTAGACCTCGCGCTCAACGGCAAGCCCGACCTCGTTCTCGCCAGCGGCGACATCCCGATCACGAGTCCTGCGAAAGACGCCGGCCAGATCCGGGTTCTGTCGGATCTTCCGGACAATCGGGAATCGAAGCGGTTCGCGAACGTCGGAGTTACCGGCCTCCGCGGGATCCCGCGCGTGAACGGCCGCGGGCTGGCAGCAGCCGATTACGACAACAACGGAACTATGGACATCGCAGTCGGCTCCGTGGACGGTCGACTCCTGCTCCTTCGAAACACGCGCGACGCCGGGCACTGGCTCGAGGTCAAGTTGGCGACGTTCTCACCCGGAGCAGTGGCGACTGTGGTCCTGCCCGACGGTCGCAAGCTCGTGCAGGAGCTGCATGCGGGAAGCAGCTACCTGTCCTCAGAAGATCCACGTCTCCACTTCGGCTTGGGAGACGCCACAACGGTGAGGACGCTCGTCGTCCGTTTCCCCGGTGGAGGCGAGCAGCGGCTCTCCGACGTGCGAGCCGATCAGGTCGTCGTCGTCAAGTCACCCCCGGCGCGTGCGGCCGCCGGCGTTGCGTCGCCGCCGCGCACCTACGTGAGGTCGAACTGCTCGACGGCGGCCAGACCTGGTCGCTCTGTCGCGCGTATCTGGGACGACGCGGCGCTCGCCGTTGATCCGGGGAGCGACAACCCCGCCGCGCAGGCCCGAAACCTCTTCCATCTCTCCGCGGCCATGTGGGACGCTTGGGCGGCGTACGAGCCCAAGGGGTCCGGCTACTTCGTCACCGAGAAGCACCGGGCCGAAGATGTCCTTGCAGCACGGGAGGCCGCGATCAGCTACGCCGCCTACCGGCTTCTCCTCTGGCGCGCGTCGTATGACGCCAACATGGGTCGCGCATTCGACCGCCTGACGGCGACCCTGCGTTCGCTTTGCTACCAGCCCGGATTCGTCAGTGTGCGAGGCGACTCGCCCGCGGCGCTCGGTAACCGCATCGCCGCGGCGGCGATCGCGTTCGGACGAAGCGACGGCTCACTCGAGAGGGAGCACTACAGCGACCCGAGCTACGTGCCCGTGAACGAGCCCCTTGTCGTGTCACAACCTGGAGCGACGATGCACGATCGCACGTTCTGGCAGCCGCTCGCACTCGGCCAGATCGTCATCCAGGGAGGCTTGCCCATCCCTGCGAAGACTCAGACCTTCGTCGGTTCCCAATGGGGGCACGTCCGCGGCTTCGCTCTTCCGGTCTCGAAGAACGGTTTGCCCATCGACCCTGGCCCGCCGCCCATCGGCGATCCTTCTTCCGCGGCGTACAAGCAGGCAGCGCTGAACGTGATCCGCTCGAGCTCGCGAAGAGCGGGGAGCGGCGATCGCAGCGGCCTGGACCGGTCCGGAGGCTCCGCCCGGCCGCTGGAACGCGATCGCGAACGCGGTCTCGGACTCCGAGAAGCACAGCCTGCGTGCGGCGGAGCGTCTTGCGTGGGACGTCAAGCTCGACTTCGCCCTCAACGGCGCCCTGCAGGATGCAGCCGTCGCAACGTGGGGCGCAAAGCGCACCTACCAGTCCGTTCGCCCGATCTCGATGATCCGTGAGCTCGCGTTCCAGGGTCAGTCGAGCGATCGGCACGCATCGTCATTCAGCCCGGAGGGCCTGCCGCTCGTCCCGGGACTCGTCGAGCTGATCACAAAGGAGTCGAGTGCCTCCGGCCGGCGTCACGCTGCTCTCGCCGGGCATGTTGGCGACATTGCCGTTCGGACTGCGCGGGGTTGGATCCTGGGGACGCGCTGGCTTCCCCGCGCCGGAACCTTGACGCCCCCCTATCCCGGCTGGGTCTCGGACGAGAGCGCGTTCGGGCGTGCGGCGGCGGCGATTCTGACGGGAATGACGAAAAGTGGCACGCTGCCGGCCCATCTCGGCGGACTGCCCAGGTGGGGAACCTTTAGGCACGCCGCGGACGAGGCGGGACTCTCCGGTCTCTACGCAGGGACGCAGATCGCCGCCGACGACTTCGCCGGCCGCCGGATCGGATCGACGGTCGGCAAGCAGGCGTATGCACTCGCCAAGCGCTACTTCGCCGGCACCGCGCGCTAGCGGCCCGAGCGCGCCTGAAGCCTGCGCGCGATCGTGTCGAGCGTCACAGCGAGCAAGAGGATGACGCCGGTGACGATGTAGATCGTCCCGGTCTTGTAGCCCGCCGTGTTGAGCCCGTTCGAGACCGTCGCGATGACGAGCGCACCGATGAGCGCGCTGCGCACCTCGCCGCGACCACCGAACAGGCTCGTGCCGCCGATGACCGCCGCGGAGATCGCGTCGAGCAGCAGCGTGCCGCCGCCGACGTTGAGGTCGACAGAGTTCAGCCGCGCGGCCAGGATCACCCCTCCCACCCCGGCCATGGCGCCCGAGATGATGAAGACGATGATGCGGATGCGCGCGACGTTGATCCCGGCGCGACGAGCCGCCTCGGCATTGCCGCCGACGGCGTAGACATGGCGGCCGAACGGCGTCCGCTTGGCCAGGAAGGTCAAGACGACCAGGAAGATGACGACGAGGACGCCGGCCAGCGGAAGGCCCTTCGGCACGCTGGCGTGGTTGCAGACCGCGACGGTGCCGAAGCAGGCGACGGCGACGCCGACGACCTTGGCGACAAGGAGCAGCGGTCTTCGGATCGCCACGCCCGCGCGGCGCTTGCCGATCACGCCGCCCAACGTGCCGACGGCGTAGAGACCCGTGATGACGGCCGCAATGATCCAACCCGCATTGGCTGAGAAGTAGTAGTTGGCGAGATCGTTGATCAAGTTGTCCTCGATCACGATCACGCCTTTGATCTCGAGCACCTGCAGGATGACTCCCTGCCAGATCAAGAGCCCCGCGAGCGTGACGACGAACGACGGGACGCCGACCTTGGCCACGACCGAGCCCTGGACGCCGCCGATGAACGCGCACAAAGCCACCGCGATCGCGATCGCGACGATCCCGGGATACGCATGGCCGCTACCCGGAAGCTGGAACTCGGCGACGGCCAGAGCCGCTATTCCGCTCAGATAGCCGATCGAAAGGTCGATCTCGCCGAGGAGGAGGACGAAGACCACTCCGAAGGCGAGCATGGTCAAGCCGGCCATCTGGACGATGATGTTGTTGAAGTTGTCCGCGGTGAAGAAGTTCGTCGCCTTGAAGCTGAAGAAGACGACGATGAACGCCAGGCCGATGACGATCGGCAGGATCCCGAGGTTGCCCGTCCTCACGTTGTCGTAGACCCGGCGCCAGAGCCCTGCCTCCGCCTCCACTTCGTCTCCTTCGGGGAGGCCGATCCCCGGTGCCGCGATCTCGACTTCCGAGCTCACGACGCCAGCTCCGGCGCTGTCGCCGGGATGCCCGCGACCTTGGTCGGAATCCCTGCGGTGATCGCCTGCACGACCTCCTGCTGCGTGGTCTTCTCCCGCTCGTAGACACCCACGTCGCGGCCGAGGCGCAGCACTGTGATGCGCGTCGCCACTTCGAAGACGTCGTGCAGGTTGTGCGAGATGAGCACGACTGACAGGCCCTGCTCGCCGAGGCGCTTGACGAGGTCGAGCACCTGCCGCGTCTGCGCGACGCCGAGCGCCGCGGTGGGCTCGTCGAGAATGACGACCTTGGAGTTCCACTGCACGGCCTTGGCGACCGCGACCGACTGCCGCTGGCCGCCCGACAGCGAGGCAACCGGCTGACGGATCGAGCGGATCGTCGTGACAGACAACGACCTGAGGGTCTCGGCCGTGCGCTGCTCCATGAGCGGCTCTTTCAAGCGCCAGAGCCAGTCGCGTTCCTCGCGGCCCAGGTACATGTTCTGCACCACGTCGAGGTTGTCGCAGAGTGCGAGATCCTGGTAGACGATCTCGATTCCCAGCCTGGCCGCGTCCTTCGGGCTGCTGATGTGAACGGGCTTCCCGTCGAACAGGATCTCGCCGCTGTCCGGGCTGTGGATGCCCGGCCACGCACTTGATCAGGGTCGACTTGCCGGCGCCGTTGTCGCCGACGAGCGCCATGACCTCGCCGTGGCGCACCTCGAAGTCGACGTCGGTGAGCGCCTGCACCGACCCGAACGACTTCGAGATACCGCGGAGTTGGAGGATCGGCGTCTCGCTCACGGTGTCGGTTTCCTACCACAAAGTCGGTGGGGACGCCCGCTCGGGCGCCCCCACCTGTCAGTCCGGTTTGGTTACTAGCAGAACTGCGCGAACTCGCCGACGCACACGTCGCTCTTCTTCAGGAACTTGTCCCTGAAGAGCCTCGTGTAGTTCGCCTTCGTGATCGAGACGACCGGAATCTGGATGGTCGGCTCCTTCTTGCTGCCGTTCTTGCGGAACCCGTTGATCCCGGGCACCTTCTTGTGCTTCAGCAGCGCGACGGCCGCCTTGCCGTGGCTGCGTTGGCCTCGAGGGGCACGTACTTGTAGACGGTCATCGTCTGCCAGCCCGAGATGATGTTCTGCACGCCCTGCACGGTCGCGTCCTGTCCCGACAGCGCGATCGGCTTCAGCTTCTTCGCCTTCAGCGCGGCAATTACAGCACCGGCGATGCTGTCGTTCGCCGCGATGGCGCCGTCGATCTTGTTGTTCGTCTTCAGCAGCATCTGCTCGAAGATCGGCTGGGCGTTGGTCGCCAGCCAGAGCGGCACGAACTGCTGCGGGCCCTTGGTCAGCTTGCCGCTCTTGAAGAGCGGGTTCAGAACGGCGTCGTTTCCGCTCTTGAACCAGAACGCGTTCTGATCTGTCGGGCCGCCCCAGAGCTCGGCGACGACGGGCTTCGACTTCCCCTTCAGGGCGTTGACGACACTCTTGGCCTGCGCCTTGCCGACGGCCTTGCCGTCGAAGGAGACGTAGACCTTCGCGACACCGCCGACAACCTGACGGTCGTAGTCGATCGAGTAACCGCCTGCCTTTGCGAACTTCTTCTCGATCGCGATCGACGTGCCCTGCGCGATGTCGGTGACGATCGCCACCTTCGCCCCGCGGGACAGACACGAATCGGCCTGCGAGACCATCTTCTGCGGGATCGTTCAGCGCGTTCGTGATCGAGTACGTCACTTTGGCCTTCTTCAGGGCCTTGGCGAAGTACGGTGCGTCGAACTGCACCCAGCGGACGGATGACTTCGTGTCCGGAAGTAGGACACAGACCTTGATGTTCGCGGAGCTCTTCGCTGTTGCGCCGGTGACGGCAATCGTCGCGCCGACGCCGACCAGGACCAGGACGAGCCCCACTGACGCCCACCGGCGAGAGAATCTTTTCACTGCAGCCTCCTAAGGGATGAGATTTGGAGACTCTAGTACGAATTCACCCACTTTTGAGACCGACCTCTCGCGCGCTGCCCGCTCCAACCTACATTGTGACCTGGGCAACAAGATCGCTCACAGAGTGGATGTGTCCCCGCTCTGAAACCGGCGTACTATCGCGCCAATGGCAGAGATCGGCGTCGGCATGCTCGGTTACGCATTCATGGGGAAGGCGCACTCGAACGCGTTCCGCAAGGTGGAGTACCTGGCCTGGCCGCCCCCGCTCGTGCCACGCCTCGTCGCCATCGCCGGGCGGAACCAGGATGCGGTCGCCGAGGCGGCGCTCCGATACGGCTACGAGCGGTGGACGACCGACTGGCACGACATCGTCACGGACGAGCGAATCGGGCTGTTCGACAACGGTGGCCCGAACTCGCTCCATGCCGAGCCGACGATCGCCGCCGCGGAAGCCGGCAAGCACGTCCTCTGCGAGAAGCCGCTCGGGCGGACGGCCGACGAGAGTCACGACGTGTGGCGCCGCGTCGCCGCGACCGGGGTCAAGCATCTGTGTGGGTTCAACTACCGCTTCGTGCCCGCGGTGCGGCTCGCACGCGAATTGATCGACGAGGGCGCGCTCGGGGAGATCCGCCACTTCCGCGGGCGTTACCTGCAGGACTGGGGCGACGACCCGACGCTCGACACGTGGCGCTTCGATCCGGACCAGTCCGGATCCGGCGCGCTCGGAGATCTCGGCACCCACGTGATCGACCTGGCGCGCTACCTCGTCGGCGAGTTCAGTTCGGTCGCCGGCATCGTGAAGACCTTCGTGAGCGGTCGCAGGGTCGACGACGCGATCGAGGCGGCCGTCGAGTTCGAGAGCGGCGCGGTCGGGACGATCGAATCGACGCGCCTCGCGCTCGGACGGCGGAACGCGTTTCAGTGGGAGATCAACGGCTCGAGCGGCTCGCTCTACTTCGACATGGAGCGCATGAACGAGCTGCAGGTCTTTCTCGACGGCGAAGAGCGCACGCGCGGCTTCAGGACGGTGCTCGTGACCGAGGCGAACCATCCGTTCATGGAGTTCTGGTGGCCGCCCGGGCACATCATCGGGTGGGGAGATACGTTCATGCACGAGGTGCATCACCTCCTGCGCGCGATCGCCGAGGACAGCGACGTCGCACCGCACGGCGCGACGTTCGAGGACGGCTATCGCGCGTCGGAGATCGGCGAGGCGATCGTGCGCTCGAGCGCCGGGGGTCGCCGTGAGCAGCTGACCTTCCGCGGCCTGACCGACAGCGTGTCGACGAACTGACCTACGGCGCTGCCTGTTCGGCGGCCCGGTAGAGGGCAGCGATCGTCCGCGCCTGCCCCAACGCGTCCTCCCGTCCCAGAAGCGGCTCGGCCTCGCCACGGATCGCCTCGCTGAGGTTCTCGAGCTGAAGTAGATAGCGGTCGACATCCTCCACGTCGATCCGCCGTCCGTTCAGGTCGACGTGCGGATCCTTGCACCGGAAGGGCTCGATGACGCGCGCCTTCCCTGTTGTGCCGATCGCCTCGACGTAGCTCTCGGCCGGTAGGTCGAATGCGCAGTGGAACTGGGCCGAGACCTCGTCAGAGAACTCCAGCGTGCCGGTGAAGCCGACGTCGATCCCCGTCGGCGCCAGCCTCTGCCGGCCGTAGACCCGCTCCGGCTCGCCGCCCAGCAGGCGGCTGACGCTGACGCAATAGCAGCCGAGATCGAGGAGTGAGCCGCCCTCCAGCTCCGGGCGCCAGCGCACGTCCTCCGGAAGGTCGAGCGTGAACGTGAATGCCGTGCGGATCTGTCGGAGCTCGCCGACCGCACCGGAGCCGATGAGCTCTTTCAACTTCTGCGTCTGAGGATGGTGCCGGTACATGAACGCCTCCATCAGCAGACGGCCCTGGCGGTCCGCCGTGTCGAAGGCGCGCTCGACCGCTTCCGGGGTGCGTCCGAGCGGCTTCTCGCAGAGGACGTGCTTGCCGGCCTCGAGTGCCCTGATCGACCAGGGCACGTGAAGAGCGTTCGGCAGTGAGACGTAGACCGCCTCGACGTCGTCGTCGGCGAGCAGCGCCTCGTAGCTCCCGTACGGGCGCTCGATCTCCTGCTCGCGCGCATAGGTCTCCGCACGGGCGAGATCGCGGCTCGCGACGGCGATCACCGCGGCCTTCTCGCTCTCGCGAGCGGGAACGATCACGGCGTGGTTGATGCGGGCCGTCGAGAGAATCCCCCAGCGAACTGGCTCCATCGGCGCATCATCTACGCTCCTTGACGTGGAGCTGCAACAGGTCGCACCGGGCTTGTGGCGCTGGACCGCGGCACATCCCGAGTGGGAAGCGCCGAAGGAGGTGGACAGCCCTGCCGACTGGCCGCCTGAGGTCGGTTGTGTCGCCTACGACTCGGGCGACACCCTCGTGCTCATCGATCCGCTGGTGGTCGACGGCGAGTTCTCCGCTCTCGACACGCTCGCGAAGGACAAGCAGGACGTAGCAGTCCTGGTCACGGTCAAGTTTCACGAGCGCAGCCGCGACGGGCGTGAAGCGGCGCTACGACGCTTCGGCCACGGTGCCGGAAGCCGTGACGGCGTTCGAGATCGCAGGCGCAGGCGAGACGATCTACTGGCTTCCGGAGCATCGTGCGCTCGTTCCCGGCGACCGCATCCTCGGCGACCGTCCGCCGGGACTGCGGATGTGTCCGGAGTCGTGGCTTCGGCACCTCGGCGGTTACACCCAGGACGACCTGCGGGTCGGCCTGCAGCCGTTGCTCGACCTGCCCGTCGAACGGGTGCTCGTCTCCCATGGTGAGCCTGTGCTCCACGATGGGCGCGCCGCGCTCGAGCGTGCTCTCGAATGAGCGCGCTGGCTTCCGTCGAGCGTGACCTGCGTGCGGCCGTGGCCGCAGAGGTGATCGCGACCGAGCGCCGCGTATCTGACCGACCAGACCGAGGCGCGCGGACTGGGTGGGCGCGCCGACGCGGTCGCGCTGCCGCGCAGCGCGGAAGAGGTGGCCGAGGTCGTGTCCTGGTGCTACGCGCACGGCGTTCCGATCGTCCCGCGCGGCGGGGGAACCGGCTACGCCGGCGGCGCCGTGCCGCTCGACGGCGGCGTCGTGATCTCGCTCGAGCGACTCGATCGCGTGCGCTCCTTCGACCCACTGTTGTGGCGCATCGAGGTCGACGCAGGTGTGCGCACCGCGGAGCTGCGCCGCATCGCGCGTGAGGGCGGTTTGCTCTTTCCTCCCGATCCAGGCGCGGCCGAGCAGTCGCAGATCGGCGGCAACGTCGCGACGAATGCAGGCGGTCCGCACGCATTCAAGTACGGCGTCACCGGCGCATGGGTGACAGGGCTCGAGGTCGTCGTGCCGCCGGGAGAGGTCGTCCAACTCGGTGGCGCGCTGCGGAAGGACGTCGCGGGCTACGACCTGAAGCACCTCCTGGTCGGATCGGAAGGGACACTCGGCGTGATCACTGGAGCGTGGCTTCGGCTGACGCCGGCGCCCGAGGCGGCATGGCCGGTGATCGGCTTCTTCGACGGCGTGCGCGGCGGCGTCGGAGCGATCGAACGAGTCGTCGGCAGCGGGCTCGCCGCCGCGGCCCTCGAGTACATCGACTCGGAGACGATGCGCTACGCCGGCGCGAGCTTCCCGGGCGAGGTACCCACCGGCGCGTTCGCCGTTCTCGCCGAGGCCGACGGCTCGACGGACGACGCTGCACGCATCCGCTCGGATCTGCTCGACGTCTTCGGAGAGGACGCGCTCTCCCTCTATGCACCCGAGTCGCCGCAGGAGATCGCGGCGCTCTGGCGTTGGCGCGACGGTCTGGCGCTCGTCGTCGACGCACAGCGCGGTGGAAAGGCAAGCGAAGACATCGCGGTTCCACTCGACCGCCTCGGTGAGGCGATCGAAGCGTCACTCGAGGTCGGCCGCAGTTTCGGGATCCCCGCTTGCTCGTGGGGCCACGCCGGCGACGGCAACCTCCACACGACGTTCCTGCTCGCGGGTGACGACGATCGTGAGCTCGAGCTCGCCCCGAAGCTCTCGGAGGCGCTCTTCGAGCTGGCGCTCAGCCTGGGCGGCACGATCTCCGGCGAGCACGGCGTCGGCTTCGTCAAGCGCAACTGGCTCGCGAAGCAGCTCGGCCCTCGTGCGTTCGAGCTTCACGGTGCGGTCAAGCGCGCGTTCGACCCGCAGAACCTGCTGAACCCGGGAAAGAAGGCTTGATCCGCAAGCTGCTCGTCGCGAACCGCGGCGAGATCGCATTGCGCGTCTTTCGCGCGCGCGCGCGAGCTCGGGATCGAGACCGTTGCCGTCGTCGCTCCAGACGACAAGGGCTCGCTCCATGCACGTTCCGCGGACGAGACGGTGGAGATCGGCAGCTACCTCTTCTCGGAAGAGCACATCCGCGCCGCCAAGCAGACCGGCGCCGATGCGATCCATCCCGGCTATGGCTTCCTCGCGGAGAACCCCGACTTCGCCGAAGCGGTGAACGCGGCGGAGCTCGTCTGGGTCGGGCCGCCGCCGGACGCGTTGCGTGTCGGCGGCGACAAACTCGAGGCCAAGCGCATCGCACAGGCGGCGGGCGTACCGGTCGTTCCGAGCGGCGAGCCGGACGAGATCGGCTTCCCGCTGGTCGTCAAGGCAGCAGCCGGCGGCGGCGGCCGCGGAATGAGAGTGGTCCGGGACCCTGCCGAGCTCGCCGAGGCACTCGAAGCGTCGAGGCGCGAGGCCAAGGCGGCATTCGGTGACGACCGCGTCTTCTGCGAGCGCTACGTCGAGCGCCCGCGCCACATCGAGATCCAGCTGCTCGCCGACACACATGGGACCGTGCTCTCGCTCGGCGAGCGCGAATGCTCGATCCAGCGACGCCACCAGAAAGTGCTCGAAGAGTCGCCCTCACCCGTCGTCGACGAACGGCTCCGCGCAGCACTGGGAGGCGCCGCCGTCGCGTTCGCACAGGCGATCGGCTATGTGAGCGCGGGGACCGCCGAGTTCATGGTCGACGGACGCGACTTCTGGTTCCTCGAGCTGAACGGGCGCATCCAGGTCGAGCATCCGGTCACTGAGCTGGTCACCGGAGTGGACCTCGTGCAGGCGCAGCTTCGCGTCGCCGCCGGTGACGAGCTCGACGTCAAGCCCGACCCGCGCGGCCACGCCGTCGAGGTGCGCCTGTACGCGGAGGACCCGAAGACGTTCTTCCCCCAGACAGGCCGCCTCGAGCGCCTGCGCTTTCCCGAAGGGATCAGAGTGGACGCGGGCGTCGAGGAAGGCGACGAGATCGGGATCGCATACGACCCGATGATCGCGAAGCTGATCGCCCACGGGACGACCCGCGCCGAAGCGTTCAGCCGCTTGGGTGCCGCGCTGCGGGAGACCGAGGTCGTCGGCGTGACGACCAACCTTCCGTTCCTCCGCTGGCTCGTATCGCACCCGGTCGTCCGCGCCGGCGACACGAGGACGTCGTTCCTGACCGAGCATCCACCGCTCTCCCCGGCGCCCGGCCGGGTGGCTGCCACTCCCTGGCGCGCTCCCTTCCGTCTCAATCTCCCCTCGCCGTTGCTCGCCTCGCCGCCGGACGTCGACGCCCTGGGCACGGACCACCGGGGCTCCGGGGGAGAGCAGAGCGTCGTGAAGGCGCCGATGCCGGGCACCGTGATCCGACTGCTGGTCAGCGAAGGCGACACCGTGCGTGCCCGGCAGCCGCTCGTCGTCCTCGAGGCGATGAAGATGGAGACGCCGCTGACCTCGCCCTATGACGCGGTCGTGCGCGCCGTGCACGTCGAGGAAGGCGCATCCGTCGCAGCGGGCGCCCCGCTCGTCGAGCTGGAGGAGTGACCTCCTAGTCGGTCGCGGGAACCGGGACCTGCTGCTCGCTGCGCAGGTACCAGGCAATCACGGCAGCGATCGTGAGAACCATCACGGCCAGCATTCCCCAGAACCAGCCGTTCTGGCCGACGGGCTTGACGACCATGTTCACGATCACGGTCAGCAGCACCACGAGCTCGCAGCGGGACACCGTGAGGATTCGGCGAATGCGCGCCTTGACGATGGGTGCGTCCGGCCCGTGCTGCTCGATCAGCGCGGCCAGACGTCCGCCCTCGGGCCCGAGGAAGCCGGCGCCGATCACGAACGAAAGCCCGAACGCGATCAGGCCCAACACGATCCAGTTCTGGCTCCACGACCAGTGGAGGTTCACCATCATCGCGATCGCGGCAGCGAAGAGGATCAGCGACGCCGGCATGAAGAGGCGCATGCCGACGACTTCCGTGTCCTTCGCGAAGTCAGCCTGACGCTTGCCGTCGCCGGTGGCGAGGATGCGGACCGCGTAGGCCTGGATCATCGTCGCGCCGCCGACCCAGACGACGGCGGTGAGGACGTGAATCGACTTGAAGAAGGTGTACCAGGTCAAGAGAAAGGCACTCGGCTCAGAACAGCTTCTGCAGCTTCATCGCAGCACCCATGTCGCCCTTGACCTTGAGCTTGCCGGTCATGTAGGCGCTCGTCGGGTTCTGCTCGCCGCTGATGATCTTCTGGAACGTCTCCTCGGACGTCGTGATCACCGCGTCGGCATCCTCGCCGCCTTCGGTGACGTTCACCTTGCCGTCCTCGACATTGACCGTCCACTTGCCGGCGCCGTCGATGTCGAAGAGGTACGAGTTCGTCATCCCCGACGTCTTCGAGGCGTCGGCACGACTTTCGAGATTGTCGAAGAACTCCTTGACGGCCGTCACGGGAGCAACCCTACCTCAGTTGCCGCTTCGAGCCTCCGTCTCTCCCGCCCGCTCGGGAGTTGCACTGCCAGGAGGACCGCAAGCAGCGGCGCGGCGGCAGCGACGTAGAGCGCAGTGCGCAAGCTCGTCACGTCGGCGAGCCGTCCGAGCGCTACCGCAGCGACGCCACCGATGCCGACGGACAGTCCGATCACGAGACCGGAGGCAGTGCCGATGTGACGCGGCATGTACTCCTGCCCCATCACCATCGTGACGCCGAACGTGCCGACGACGCAGGCGCCGATCAGCGCGAGCGCGATCGCGCCGGGTATCCCGCCGACGACGACGAACACCAGGATCAGCGGTCCGGTCGCCACGATGCTTCCGAGCAGCACAGGGCGCCTGCCCACGCGGTCTGCGAGCGGTCCCAGCAACAGCGTGCCCGCACCGCCCGCGAACAGCATCAGAGCCAGCAGGTGGTTGCCGTGCGACGTCGAGTGTCCGAGCGCGACCTCCCAGAGCGGCACGAACGTGATCAACCCGAACCACGCGACGCTGCGCAACGCGATCACGCCCAGCAGCAGCTTCATCGCGCGCGGATCGTCTTCACCCGCGTCTGCATGCGCGGCGCTCGGCTCCGGCACGAAGCTTCGGAGATACGAGGTGCCCGCCAGGATCGCAGCAGCGACCACGAGCGAGGGCAGCGCCAGCAGCAGCCCGCCGCGCAAACCAAGCGCCACGACGATTGCGGTTGTCACGACCGGACCGAGCCCGTACCCGAGATTGCCGCCGATCGAGAACCACGACATGCCGCTGGCCCGTTTCCGGCCGCTGACGAAGCCCGCGAACTTCGATCCTTCGGGGTGAAACGCGGCGCTCCCTAAACCCGAGACGAGGACGAGCAGCAGGACGAGCCAGTAGCTCGGGGCGTCGGCAGCGAGTGCGATGCCGATCCCGGCCAGGGCCACACCGGCGGGCAATAACCACATCGCGCCACGGCGGTCGGACCAAAGACCGAAGAGCGGCTGGATCAGCGAGGAGGACGCCTGCGAGGCAAGCACGACCCCGCCGACGGCGGTGTAGGAGAGGGAGAACCGGTCCTTCAGGAACGGGAGCAGCGCGGGCAGGGCGCCGTTCGCGAAGTCCGTCGCCATATGGCCGCTCGAAAGGAGCGCCATCGCCCGGCGATCGATCTCCGCCCGCACGCGCGCAGGCTAGCCGGGGGCTCTACAGGTAGCGCTCGATGAGGGCGTGGGAGAGCTCCCACTGGGCCCGGGCGAGCTTCACCCGGTTGCGCTCGAGCCTCGAGCCGTTCACGCCCCGGTCCCGCAGGCGCTGGCGCTCGGACGTCAGCCCGGCGATCTGGTCCATCAGCGTCTCGACGGTCGGGCGTGAGGGCCCGCGCCGAAAACGCGAGGGAACGGAGGGCCGCAGCAGCGTTGCGCTCATCTCGGGTGTCATCATCGGCATCCGACGATCAAAGTTGAGACCGGTTAGCCAGATTTCGTAAAGGCACGGTAAATCCCTGCTTGGGTACGATCGCGGCCCGATGGACCAGCTCACGATCGAAGTCAGGCAGCCAGGCGAGCTCGAGCCCGATGCTCTGGCCATCCCGTTCCCCGAGGAGGACGGCGCCTCACTGTCGAACGGGACGCGTGCCCTCGACGAGCGCCTGAAGGGCCGGCTGCAGCGCCTCCTCGAGGACGGGGAGCTGAAGGGCGAGCTCGGCAAGACCGTGCTGCTCCACACAGACGGCGAGCTCGACGCACGGCGGTTGATCGTCGCAGGAGTCGGCAAACGAGAGGACGTCGACGCCGACGCGCTGCGGACCGCGGCCTCGGCGGTCGTTCGTCGCCTGGCCGACATCGGCGGCACCGTGGCGTGGCAGCTCGACGACTCGCTGCCTCTGTCCCTGGACGACCAGGCACGGGCGATCGTCGAAGGGACGATGCTCGGCTCCTACAGTCCGGCCCGCTGGAAGACGGAGGAGAAGCCGCGGAAGCTCGTCGAGAAGGTCGTGCTCTACACCGACGCCCCCGACGGGCTCGCCGAGTCCGCCGGCCGCACGGCGCGCGTCGGCCGCTGGGTGAACGCGGCGCGCGATCTGGCCAACTCCCCGCCGAACGAGCTGACTCCCCAGGTACTGGCCGAACGGGCTGCAGAGCTCGCCGGGCCGAACCTCACCGTCGAAGCGCTGGAGCCCAAGCAGATCGATGAGCTGGGCATGGGCGCCCTCTCGGCCGTCGGACGCGCGAGCGCGAACGGGCCCCGCCTGATCGTCCTCCGCTACGAGCCGCCTCACGGGACTCAGAGCGACGTCGTGCTCGGGCTCGTCGGCAAGGCGATCACCTTTGACGCCGGCGGGATCTCGCTCAAGCCTGCGCTGAAGATGCAGGACATGAAAGGCGACATGGCCGGAGGCGCGGCCGTGATCGCCGGAATCGCAGCCGTCGCGGAGCTCGAGCTGCCGGTTCGCATCATCGCGGTCGTCGCCGCCGCCGAGAATCTCGTCAGCGGCGACTCGTTCCGGCCAGGCGACATCTTGCGCGCCGCGAACGGCAAGACGATCGAGATCACGAACACCGACGCAGAAGGACGTCTCGTCCTCGCGGACGCGATGTGGTACGCCCGCCGCGCCGGCGCGACGCACCTCCTCGACCTCGCCACGCTCACCGGTGCGATGGAGCTTGCGCTCGGCGACTTCTACGCGGGCGCGTTCGCAAACGAAGACGACTGGATGACGGAGATCCTCGCCGCAGCCGAAGCGAGCGGCGACCATACCTGGCCGTTCCCCCTCCACCCGCGCTATCGCCGCTACGTCGACTCCTCGTTCGCCGACCTGAAGAACTCTTCGGACCTCCGGCAGGGCTCACCCGTCCTCGCGGCAGAGTTCCTGCGCGAGTTCGCCGGAGAGGGACCGTGGGCGCACATCGACATGGCGGGGCCCGGCTTCCTCGAGCGCTCGCGCGGGGACTATCTGACGCAGCGCGGCGGCACCGGTTACGGCGTCCGTCTGATCGTCGAGCTCGCCAAGCGCCTCTCCCGTTGAACTTCGATCTCGACTCAGAGCACGAGCTCGTCCGCAAGACCGTCCGCGACTTCGCGGTGCAGCGGGTCGCCCCGGTCGCGGAGGAGCTCGATCGCGAGTCGCGCTTCCCGTACGAGCTCGTCGCCGAGCTCGGGGAGCTCGGACTGATGGGCATGACGATTCCCGAGCAGTACGGCGGGGCCGGAGCGGACACCGTCTCGTACGCGATCGCCGTCGAGGAGCTCACCCGCGTGGACTCGTCCGTGGCGATCACGGTCGCCGCGCACCATTCGCTCGGAACGTTGCCGATCTACTACTACGGCAACGACGCGCAGAAGGAGCAGTGGCTGCCAGACCTCACTTCCGGGAAGAAGCTCGCCGCGTTCGGACTGACCGAGCCCGAGGCGGGCTCCGATGCGGGCGCGACGCGTACACGCGCCGAGGCGCACGACGGCAAGTGGGTCGTCAACGGCTCGAAGATCTTCATCACGAACGCCGGGACGGACATCACCTCGTGCGTCACCATCACGGCGCAGACCGGTGACTCCGAGACCTCGAACATCATCGTCCCGAACGGCACGCCCGGTTACGAGATCTCGAAGCCGATGAAGAAGCTCGGCTGGCGCGCGTCCGACACGCGCGAGCTGTCCTTCAAGGACGCCGAGGTGCCCGAGGCGAACCTGCTCGGGCCGCGCGGCAAAGGGTTTCAGCAGTTCCTCGAGATTCTCGACGGCGGCCGCATCTCGGTCGCGGCGATGGGAGTCGGGCTTGCCCAGGGCGCGTACGACCTTGCCTACGCGTACGCGCAGGACCGGCAGCAGTTCGGCAAGCCGATCGCGAAGTTCCAGGCGATTCAGTTCAAGCTGGCCGACATGGCGACGGAGATCGAGGCCGGGCGCAATCTCGTCTACAAGGCCGCGTGGCTGAAGGATCAGGGCCGTGACTTCGCGCTGGCGGCCGCGCAGGCGAAGCTCTACACCGGCGAGCTCTCGAACCGGGCCGTCAACTGGGCCCTCCAGATCCACGGCGGCTACGGCTACATGGACGAGTACCCGATCTCACGCCTGTATCGCGACCAGAAGATCCTGGAGATCGGCGAGGGCACCAATGAAGTCCAGCGGATGGTCATCGCGCGCCATCTAGGGCTGTAGCTGGACTTCATTGGAAACGAAATCCCGTGCCAGACTTCAGTCTGGCTTGGGCGTGCAATCTCTCCAGCGGATGGTCATCGCGCGCCACTTGGGGCGCTGATCTTCCGCGGCCCGTTGAAACGGGTGTAACGGTGCATCATGAAGTGCGCCGCCGCTGTCATGCGGAGGCTGCGCGGTAGCAGCGTGCGGCGATCGAGTGAGACCGTGAACCACACCGGCGCCAGCGGGTTCATGAACGACACGACGTAGGTCGTCGGAGTCGTCTCGAGCAGGTAGGCGTTCGTGACGTGGCCGGCCCCCCAGATCGGCTCGGGCTCCGGCGTCACATCCTGCGGGGACGGAATCCATTTTCCACCACGAGCACGGTCCCACCGGCGCGTCCCGATGATGATTCCGTCCGCGCCGCCGCGGATCTCGTACATCAACCGGTTCGGCCGCTCGAGGGTGAAGTGCGAGACGATCCTGTTGCGCGGGCTCGAGGCGAGGCGCTCGATGTACTCGACGCTACGCAGCCTGCGAAAGGCGGCAGTTGCACGGGCGACCAGCGCGTCTGCTGATTGTGGCCTCGCCGGCACCCGGAACGTGGTCACACGTCCGTTTACGGAGACCGTAACCCGGCGAGCCGGCGTCAGAAACGCTCCGTAGCACCCGTTGCCGCACGACCGAGCCTCGACGCCGCCGAGGACGACCCGGAGACCGTTGACCGCATCGCCGTCCTGGTCCAGGGCAACGAGCTCCGCGGCCGGCCAGGCGACGGCAAGCGCGATGGCGAGGTCGCCGCTCTCGCGGCCCTGCACGATCATGCGACGCGCCGGAAGCGGCGGTGGTCCCTTCGCCGCCGTCACGACTGCGGCGGCGGCCCGGTCTCGCCCCGGCCGTAGATCGGTGAGCAACGCGACCGCGGCAATGAGCACCGCAAACAACGACAGCTCGACCGCGACATTGCGGCGCAGACCATCGAACGACAACCGGGGCACGAGCCGGTAGCGGTTCATCCAACCGATTGCCGCGAGCAGTGCGAGCAGAGCCGTCTTCAAGATCAGAAGCTGGCCGTATCCGGTCGACCAGAGCTGGCTAACCGAGCGCAGCTCGGCGAATGCGCGCAGAACGCCGGTCGCAGCGAGGACGAGGACGGAAACGAACGCGACGTTCGAGAAACGCCGCACGAGCTGCGCATGATCTCCGGAGGAAGACAGCGCAAGGCCGAGCGCGACGAGCCCGCCGAGCCAGAACGACGCTGCGGCCACGTGCAGGAAGTCGACGAACGGCTCGTACCCCGGCCTGCCGCGATCGAGCGCATGGCCGGCGAGCGTCGGCACCGGCAAGAGCGCAAGTCCGGCGGCGAACGCGAGCGGCTCGAGCCGGGGGTAGACCGGCGCGATTGCGGCAAGCATCGCCCCCACTCCGGCGACCACCGCCGCGGCCGCCATGACGCTGCCGAAGCGAGTCGAAATCGAGACGTCGTGGACGACGCCGGACACGCCGATGAAGACGACCAGGAAAGCTCCGAGCATCAACCGGACCGGCACGGGCCCGACGGCGAAGCGGAAGAAAGCTGCGCCGGCCGCCGTCAGCAAGCCCGCGAAGAAGAGAAAGCGGGCGAGGACGTCCTGGACACTCGGTCCGTTGTCGGCCGTCAGGGAGGGCACCGGCGGCGCGCGTCCCGAACCGACCCCGAACGCCATCACCCCGGCGAGCGTGTGCCCGTCGTCGGAGAGCACGCGCCACAGGACGGTGTAGTCGCCGTCAGGCAAGCCAGGCTGGAGCGGAATGACGAGCCTGTGGCCGACCGCTCGCGGCTTCCCTCCGAGGACGGATCCACCTCCGTTCCGGACCGCCTTGATGCCCGACGAGGTCCTCACGGTGTCGTCGAAGACGACCTGGACCGTGGCCGGCGGCGAGCCCAGCACCGACCCGTCCGCCGGAACGGTCCGGAGCAGCGTGGCGTGACCCCAGGCCTCCCCCGGCAGGGCCAGGGCGACGAGCGGCACGACAAGGAGGGCCAGACGGTTGGGCAACGCTTCAAGAAACCTAGCCCGAGACCGTTGCAGCCAAGCGGCTTCGCTCAACCACGCCGCCCGTAGAGCGACTCAGTTCCGAGCGACGAGGATCGCGAAGAGCCCCGCGTGGTCGCTGTGACCGCAGACGATTCGGTCCAGCGCAGGATGAGCTCGTGTGAATTCCGCTAGGGCAGCATTGCGATGGACGTCGTCCGCCAAGAGCACGCCGGGTCGACGCAGGCGCGGAAAGACCGTCTCCCATTCGAAGAGGAGGTTCCGCGTGGAATGGAAGCTGTCGTGGAGAAAGACGTCGACGTAGCCAAGCTCCACGAGCAGCCCTCGTAGCCGCCGCCTGCTCGATCCTCGAATGAAAGTCCAGCGGTCGGTCTCCGACGTGGAGACGACCGCCGCGGTCTCGTCTGCGAGCCCACGCTCGAGAAGCGGGGGCACGTCGATGCTCCAGAGGTGGCCGTTCCCGTTCCGGGTGAGTGCCTGGAGGATCACTCGCGTCGTGACGCCTCGACCGACGCCGGTCTCGACCACCACACTGGGCCGCAACCGACGAACGACCGACCAGGTTGCTCGTGCAAGGGCAGGATCGCCGTCGTCCCAACCACCGAACGTGCCGCGGCCCAACGGCAGGTGCAGCTGCGCGAACCTGTCCTCGAGCTCCTGCCAGACCTGGTCGAACTCTGCGTCTTCGTCGCCTCCGCTTCGCGCGCCTAACTCGTCGCGCAAGGTTGCGACCCAATGTTCATCCGGCACGTATGCCGGGACGGCCGTCCGGAGGTCACGACGCTCGGAGATCTGGTCGCGTGCTCGCTCGAATGCCTCGAGGGGATCGCGCTCGAACGCCCCTGCGACTTGAAGCCCGCGCATGAGCACGCGGCGAAGCCTCGTCTGAGGGGAGAAGCTCGCTCGGTTGCTGAGCGATTCCACCTTTCAAGAAGGTCTACACCTCGCTGAAGGCCAAGTGTGTTACGCGTATGTTGTGGTGGTCAGCAAGGCGCGAACGAAGGGACGCACGGCGGGGCAACGCTGGCTGCCCGTCCCGCACGAGCCCCTCGATGAGATCGCCGACCTCGCGCCGTTGGAGGACAGGGCCTCGTTCCTGACCGACCTCTACAGCCACGTTCTGCTCGACCATCGGGACGAGTGGCAGCAGTTCTGGCGGGCCGCTTATGCCGATGAATGCTCTGGCGGCGTGGTCCCGGTGTGGTCTCGAGAGGGCGAAACCGGCTTCGAACCCGCTTCCTGACTGAACCTAACGCTTCAAGAAACCTAGCGAGGCGCACTGTTAGCTTCCGGGTGTGCTGTTCCGCCAGTTCGTCGACGACGATCTCGGCTGTGCCTCCTACCTGATCGGCGATCCCAGTGAGGGGCAAGCCTTCCTCGTCGATCCGGCGTACGCGATCGAGCAGTACCTCGAGGCGGCGAAGGCCGAGGGCGTCGAGATCGTACGGGTGCTCGAGACGCACACGCATGCCGACCATGTCTCGGGGCACGGCCGCTTCGGGCTCGAGCACGGTGTGCCGATTTCAGTTCATCCGCTCGCGGAGCCGGAGTTCCCGTTCGATCCGCTCGAGGACGGTCAGAGGCTGAAAGTCGGAGCGGTAACGCTGCGCGTGGTCCATACACCGGGCCACAGGCCCGAGCACTGTGCCTTCGTCGTCGACGAGCAGCTCGTCCTCACCGGCGACTCCCTTTTCGTCGGCGACGCCGCGCGTCCCGACCTCGCGATCGAGGCGCGCGAAGGGGCAGAAGGCCTCTTTCACTCGCTGCAACGACTCACCGAGCTTCCCGACGCCTACGAGGTGTATCCCGGACACGTCGCCGGCTCTCTCTGCGGTGCGTCGATGAGCCCTGCCCATTCGTCGACGATCGGCGACGAGAAGCGGACGAACGCCGCGCTCGAGTACGGCGACGTGCAGGCCTTCGTCAACGCGACCGCCGCCGTCTCGACGCCACGTCCGCCGACGACGGCACGCGTGGTCGAACTCAACAAGGGACCGTTCGTCGGCGCGCCGCTGCCGCTCGAGCGGCTCGACACCGTCGACCACGCGACGGTCCTCGACGTGCGCGCCGGTGAGACTCATGCGGCGGGCCATGTGCACGGCTCGTTCAACGTGCCGGTGTCCGGCGCGTCCTACGCGACCCGAGCCGGCTTCATCCTCGATCCGGAGGAGCGGATCGTCATCCACGCGACCGACGAGGCCGAAGCCCTGGAAGCAGCTCGTGGCCTGCGAGCTGTCGGCTTCATCGAGCTCGCTGGATACGTCACCGAAGCGCCGGCCACCGACGTCGTCGAGCCGGTCGGGCTGGACGAGCTGGAGCGGCTGCTCGAGGAAGGCGAGGTGCAGGTGCTCGATGTCCGCGAGAAGTCGGAGCGCGACGACGGGTACATCCCGGGGTCGCTGCACATCCCGTTCAGGCTCCTGCGCGATTTCGGTCCCGACGGCGTCGACCCGCAGAAGCCGGTCGTGACTATCTGCGAGTCCGGGATGCGCGCCGGCATCGCTGCAAGCGTTCTCGCCGCAGCCGGTGTCGACGCGAGACCAGTTCTGAACGGTGGCGTGAACGACTGGCCCGGCGGGACCGTGTCGTTCCGCCGGTGCGGCTCTTAGTTGATCCGCTGCACGGGATAGCCGCGCTCGTCCATGGCGGCGAGCAACTGCCTGCAGTGCTCCTCGTCCCGCGTCACGATCGTCAGCTCCACCTCGGTCGCGGTGACCGGCAGGTCGATGCCCTCACGGTGGTGCTCGACCGAGATGAGATTGCCTCGCTCCTCGGCGACGAGTGAGAGCAGCTTCATCAGTTCGCCCGGCCGGTCCGGGATTTGCGTCCGCATCACCAGATAGCGGCCCGCGACGGATAGTCCGTGACTCATGACCGAGATGAGCATGGTCGGATCGATATTGCCGCCGGAGAGGATCGGCACTGCGGTGCCCGTCCCACCGTCCTTACCTGCCAGCAGGGCCGCGACGCCGACCGCTCCGGCACCTTCGACCACGAGCTTGGCGCGTTCGAGCAACAGCACGATCGCCTCGCTGATCTGCTCGTCGGTCACCGCGACGATGTCGTCGAGCAGATCCTCCAACAAGGGCATGGTGAAGTCGCTCGGCACCTTCACTGCGATCCCGTCCGCGATCGTGTACCCGTCGACGCCTGCCCTGACGCCGACGATGCGCACCTCTGGCTTGACCGCTCGCAACGCGGTCGCGATGCCGAGCGCCAGCCCGCCGCCGCCGATCGGGATCAGCACCGTCCCGACATCCGGCTCCTGATCGAGCAGCTCGAGCCCGATCGTTCCCTGCCCCGCGACCACGAGCTGATCCTCGTACGGGTGAATGAACGTCCCGCCCGTCTCGTCGACGTGCGCAATCGCTGCGTCGAGCGCGTCCTCGAAGTCTTCGCCCGCCATCTCCGTCGCCGCGCCGTAGTTGCGGCAGGCCTCGACCTTCGCCATCGGCGCCGTGACCGGGACGAAGATGGTCGCGCGGATGCCCAGCTGCCGGGCTGCCCAGGCGACTGCCTGTCCGTGGTTGCCGGCGCTCGCAGCGACCACGCCCGCGGCGCGCTCTTCGGGCGACAGCGTCGTGAGCTTGTTCACAGCGCCGCGGACCTTGAAGGCGCCGGTCCGCTGGAGGTTCTCCGCCTTGAGTCGCACCTCGCGACCCACGCGGCGCGAAAACGTCTCCGAGAGATAGATCGGAGTCTCTTCCGCGATTCCCCTGAGACGCTCGCGCGCCTCCTGGATGTCAACGAGTGTCGGTGCGATCCGTTGTATCGCCAAGCTTGAACACCCTCTCCATGATCTCCTTCACGGCGGTCAGCGGATCGAGCTCCCGCCGCTGCACCTCGTCGAGCAGCCGCCGCAGCTCCGGATCATCCGCCACCGCCTGCTGCAGATGTGCCTTGGCCCGTCCCGATGCGACCGCGAACACCTCACCGGCGAGATTCTTGCGCCTCCGATCCTCGAGCAGGCCGCCTGACTCGAGATGCGCTCGATGCTCCTCCACCTTCTCCCAGAGCTCGGGGATGTTCTCGCCTCTGGTCGCCTCGGTCAGGACGATCGGCGGCTTCCAGGCTCGGTCACGGTCGAGCGAGAGGATGGAGCGCACCTCCTTCAGCATCGTCTTCGCTGCCGGGTGGTCCATCTTGTTGATCGCGATCACGTCCGGGATCTCCATGATCCCCGCCTTGAGTGCCTGCACCGAGTCTCCCGAGCCTGGCATGAGCACGAGGACGACGGTATCGGCAATGCCGATCACCTCGACCTCGCTCTGACCAGCGCCGACGGTCTCGAGAAAGACAAGGTCCTTGCCCGCGGCGTCGAGGACGAGCAGCGCCTGCAGGGTGGTCTCCGCGAGACCTCCGAGGTGGCCGCGCGTACCCATCGAGCGAATGAAGACGCCTGGATCGAGGAAGTGGTCGGAGAGGCGGATGCGATCGCCGAGCAACGCGCCGTGGGTGAATGGGCTCGAGGGATCGACGGAGATCACGCCGATCGTGCGCTCCTGAGCGCGGATGTGGCCGATCAACCCGGAGATGAGGCTCGACTTCCCCACGCCGGGCGGCCCGGTGATCCCGACGGCATAGGTGCGGCCGGTGTCCGGATAGATGTCGCGGACGAGGTCGTAGGCGAGCGGATCGCCGTTCTCGACGAGCGAGATCGCGCGTGCGAGCGCCCGCGTGTCGCCCGTGCGAACGCCCTCCGCGAGCGACTCGCGCGTCCAGTCCCGCCGGCCAGCCATGTTAAGCGGCCTCGGCGACCTGTTCGGAGGCCTGCTCGCTGCCGCGTGCCAGCGCATAGGCGACGACGGACGTGAAGGCGAGCACGATGCCGACGACGCCGAACACCCAGCGCGGGCCGACGCTGTCGGTCAGCGGGCCGGCGATCACGAAGCCGAGGCCGTACACGAGGTAGTTGACGCTCATGATCACGGTGAACACGCGACCGCGGAACGCATCGGGAGCGCCACGCTGCACGAGCAGAGAGTTACACACGACCGCAGCACCGTTGCCGACCCCTGCGAGGACGAAGCACGGGAGCGAGACCCAGACGTTCGGCGCCACTGCGGCTGCCCCAACGCCGACCGCCTGCACGAGGATGCTCGCGGCATAGACCGTCCCGACCGAATGCCGTTCCACCCAGTTGCCGGCACCGAAGCTGCCGACGGCGAGGCCGAGCCCGATGCAGCCGAAGATGAGCCCGTAGCCGAAGTCGCCCGCGTCAAACGAGTCCTTGGCGAGAAACACTTGTGCGGTCTGCGTGGATGCCACCGCTCCGAGCGCGATCGTCCAGACGACGAGCACCGTCAAGAGGGGCCTCGTGTGGATGACTCTCGAGAAGCCGTCCTTCAGGTCGCGGAAGTGACCACGACTGACAGCGAGCGCGCCCTGGAGTTTCGCTGCCGGAAGCCGCAGCAAAAGCAACGCGGAGACCAGGAACGAGACACCGTTGATCCAGTACGCGACGTCGGGGCCGGCGGCGGCGACGAGCGCTCCGCCGATGATCGGAGCGACGGTCCAGCTGACGTTCTCGCTCGTCTGAATCAGCGAGTTCGCGTTCGCGAGCTGTTCCTCGTCGACGAGATTCGGCAGGCCGGCGTACACGGCCGGGCGAAAGAAGCCGGTGGCGATGCCCGCGACGCCCGCGAGCGCCACGATCTGCCCCGCAGTGTGCGCGAACGGAAGCGTGAAGAAGACGCCCGCCCGCACGAGATCCGACACGACCATGAGCCCGCGCCGCGAGAGCCGGTCGAGGAGCGGCCCGAGAAACAGGCCGACCGCGACGGCGGGGAGAAACTCGACGATCATCAACGCGCTGACCCACGAGCCGGAGTTCGTGCGGTCCTTCACGTCCACGACGAGGGCGACCGTCGCGAGCAGTGTGCCGAGACTGGAGCCGAGCGTCGCGAAGAAAAGCAGGCGGAAGCTGGGCGCGGTGCCGAGGAGACTCAGCTGACGGCGGACACTGGTCAACTCCGCGTCGGAGTCTGTCAGGAAGCCGCTGTGGCTGTCCTCACCCGCCCAAGGGCTGCTGCGAGGAACTCGTGCTCGTCGTGCGTGCCGACCGTCACGCGAATCGCGTTCGGGGCGCCGAATACGGCGAGCGGCCGGACGATCACGCCCTCGCGCAGCAATGCCTCGAACCACGGCTGCGCGTCCTCGCCGAGATCGGCGAAGACGAAGTTGCCGACAGCCGGCCCCGCCACGCGGTAGCCGGCAGCGGCGAGGATCCGCACGAGCTCGGAGCGCCCGTCCGCGTTAACCCGCCTCCTGCGCTCGAGCTCTTCCGGGAAGTCGAGACTCGCGAGTGCTGCCTCCTGCGCCGGCGTGGTCAGATCGAACGCGCGGCGCGTCTTGCCGAGCGCGGTCACGACCTCGGCGGGGCCGACGGCGTAGCCGACCCGGAGACCCGCGAGCCCGTAGATCTTGGAGAACGTGCGCAGGACGAGCACGCGGCGGCCTGCCTTGAAGTACTCCTTGATGCCGTCGGCGTAATCCGGGTCGTCGATGTACTCGAAGTAAGCCTGGTCGAGAACGGTCAGGACGTGATCCGGGACTCGCTCGAAGTACGCGTCCAGCTCGGCGCGGGAGCTCATCGTCCCCGTCGGGTTGTTCGGATTGCACACGTACACGAGCTTCGTGCGCTCGGTGACAGCGGCAAGCAGTCCCTCGAGGTCGTAGCGATCGTCGCGGAGCGGAACCTGCACGGCGTGCGCGCCAAGCTTGGCCGCGTAGATTCCGTAGCTCGGGAACGACGGCCACCCGTGGACGACCTCGTTGCCCGGCTCGACGACTGCCTGTGAGAGCGCGTCGATGACGCCGTCGGCGCCCGAACCGACCGCGACCTCCCCGAATTCCACGGCGTGCAAGTCGGCAAGCGCGGTCCGGAGCCGGTAGGCGCCACCATCGGGGTAGCGGTTCAGCTCCGATTCTGTTCGCTCGAGCGCCTCGAGCGCGCGCGGGAACGGACCGAACGGCCCTTCATTCGACGCAAGCTTCACGACCCGCTCGAGCCCGAGCTCGCGCTGCACCTCTTCGATCGGCTTACCCGGCTCGTACGGGACGATTCCCGCAAGAGCGGGCCGCAGCAAGCCGGGAGGAACTTGCACTACGTGCCGGGCGTCTCGTCCGACTTCTTCCGCCAGATCCACAGCGCGCCGCCGGCGGCCGCAGCGATCGAGGCAAGGGCGCCCTTGTTCAGCCCGGCGTGATCGCCCGGGCCTGGAACGGCCTCCTTCGCCTTCTGCTTGCCGAACTCCTTGGCCAGCTTCCAGACACCCCAGCCCAGCAGGGCGTTGCGTCGGTTGACAATTCCCATGGGTCTCCTTTCGGGGGCGAGCCTACCAAGGTGGCTTTCCCGCGAGGACGCAGGCTTACGCGTGAGGGAGATTGTCGAGTCGGCCGGACTTCGCCGGTTACTTGCCGTTGCCGTTGCCGCCGCCCTGACTCGGCGTCGGCTTGATGTCGGTCGGCCCGGCCGGCAGATGCGCCGTCGACTTGGAGCTGTGCTTCGCCTTCTGAGGAACGTGACGGCGCACCGGATGGGCCGGGTGCGTAGCTCGCACGGTCTTCACGTGACGGGCAGCGACCCCCGCGCTGCCTCGGTAATGAACCTTCCGGGCGCCCTTGCCGTGCGTCTTGAGCTTCTGCGCGTTCTTCGCATGCGCTGCCGCTGCCTTGCCGGCCGCGCCGTTGCTCTGCTTCGAGCGCGAAGGCGGAGCTCCGTGCACCACCCCGTGGTTGGGTGCGAGACCTGACGCGGACGCTGCTGCGAGCCGGATCTGCTGCGCAGGCTTGGCGGCGTTCGGGCGCGCATGCCAGGGTGCGTGACGAACACCCTCGTACGAAGCACCGCCGATGGCGACGCCTGCCGTGAGCGCTACCGCCGCCTTGAGCGCGAGGCCGGTGCCCACGGCGGCACCGCCGCCTCCGCCGAAGAGCGACATGAGAGAACTGGGGACCGGAACGAGGGCAAGCGTCTTGAGCGCGCCTCGCTGGGCTCGCTGCCTCCGGGCGAAACCGGCGCACTCCGAGCACTCGCGGAGGTGCGCGCGCAGCTGTCCGCGCTCCTGCCGCGGCAGACGTCCGTCGAGCTGACGCGAGATCGCGAACTCAGCTTCGCCGCAGGTGATCGATCCTTCGAGTTGTTCGCGCAACGCGCGGCGTGCACGGAAGATGAGCGTCTCGACTGCGCTCGTCGAGACCTCGAGGACCTCGGCGATCTCGGCGTACGAGCGCCCCTCGAGCTCGCGCATCACGAGTGCCGCCCGCTGGTTGAAGGCGAGATGACCGAGCGCGCGCCGGATGTCGTCGCCCGTCGGAGTGGCGTCGTCGCCGATCGTGTCGGCGATGTCGTCCTCGAAGGACACCTCGGCCGGACGCCTCGAGGACTGGCGGAACCGCTGCCGGCAGACGTTGTGGGCGATGGCGATCAGCCAGTTCTGGGGCTTCTCCGGCCGGCTCCCCTTCTCGACGTAGGCGCGATAGGCGTTCAGGAAGGTCGTCTGGGTGACGTCCTCGGCGTCGGCGGGATTCCGCATGACGGCGAGCGCGTACCGATACACGTCTCCGACGTGTCGCTTGTAGAGCCGCTCGAAGGCCCGGTCAGGGCGAGGCCTCGCCGCCAGCAGGGGCGTCATGCTGTAGTAGATACCCGCTCGCGGGAAATCTTGCGTCCCCCTGACTAGGGAAGCGGCGTTCCTCCAGGCAATTTCGGGGCTTCGACCGGCGGAACCGGGATAGGCGGGACAGGCGGCAGAGGTGGCACCTTGACCGGAAGCGCCGCGGCGGGGGACTCGAGGGCCTTCTGGGCCTCCCCGACCAGGCTCGCGGCCTGGTCAGCCACCTGGGAGACCTGGCTGAGCGGGCCCGACGGTGTCGTTGGGGTAGGGGCGGAGCCCGCCGGCGCCTGGGCCCCCGTCTGACCGTGGGCCTGTGGCCCTGGCCGCCCCGGCTCGCCGGCGGGCTGAGAACCGATCCCAATCCCTCTCGCCCCTGGTCGCGCGGTCTTTGCTCCCGGGACTCGGGCGCCTCTCGAGGCGCTCACGGCGCGAGCCCCGCGCGTCGGGAAGCCGGCGGCAACCTGCCACGAAGGGGCGGCGAGCCGGTGAGTCGAGGAAGGTGCCGCGGAGGCGGGACCGCTGCGATCGCCGCCGATGCCTGTGGCGAGAGCGCCGGCGACGATCGCGACCGCCGCCTTCAGGAGCAGTCCACCGCCCGCCACCGCGCCGCCGCCCGCGACGACACCGCCCGTGTCGAAGAACTGGGCGAGCGATGTCGGCAGCGGCACCACGGCAAGCGATCGAAGCGCGGAGGCCTTGAGTCGCAAAGACCGACGGGCCCGGAAGATCAAGGTCTCGACCGCGGAGACCGAGACCCCGATCGTGTCGGCGATCTCGGCGTAGGTGCGACCTTCGAGCTCGCGCATGACGAGCGCGGAGCGTTGATTGAACGGCAATCGTCCGAGCGCGTCCAGGACGCCCTGTACGTCAGGCCGATCTTCTTCCGGCACTGCAATCAGCTCCACGTGCTCTTCGAGCGGAACCTCCTTCACCCGACAGCTCGCCCGCGCATAGCGCGTGCGCGCAACGTTGTGCGCGATCTTGATCAACCAGTTCTGAGGCTTCTCCACCTCGACGCCCTTGATGTACGCGCGGTACGCATTCAGGAACGTCGTCTGCGTGACGTCCTCGGCGTCGGCGGGATTGCGCAGAAGCGCGAGCGCGTAGTGATAGACGTCCTTGACGTATTGCCGGTAGAGAGACTCGAAGGCCTGATCTCGAGCTAGGGCCGCCGGGATCTCTGGCGCTGCGGTCGCCACGATGCTGATGGAACGAACCAGGGCCGCACCCAGATACGCCCTTCTTTGTCATTTGCAAACCGTACGCCGGCGAATGCCGGCCGCCTGCGCGGCTAAGCGGTCGTCTTCGCGCGCTTGCGGATCGGCACGTGGATCGGGCGGCCGAGCGCCACGAGACCGGCTTCCTTGATCGCCTCCGACAGGGTCGGATGCGCGGCCATCCCGTCGGCCACGGTCTCCACCGTTGCTTCGGCGTCGATCGCGACCACACCGGCCTCGATCAGATCGGTGACGTGCGGACCGACCATCACCAGGCCGAGCAGCTCCCCGTAGCGGGTCTCGTGAATCGACTTCACCCAGCCGGTGGTCTCGTTCTGCATCACGGCGCGCGCGTTCGCCACCCACGGGAACATCCCGGTCGCGACGTCGTCGCCGTACTGCTCGCGCGCCTCGGCTTCGGTGAGGCCGACGCCTGCGATCTCAGGATCGGTGTAGATCGGACGCGGGACCGCCCGGTTGTCGACCACGGCCTCGTGCCCGCAGGCGTTCTCGGCTGCAACCTCGCCCTCCCGAAACGCCGTGTGCGCGAGCTGCCAGTAGCCGGCGCAGTCGCCGACTGCGTAGATGTGCTCGACCGTCGTCCGCCGGTGTTCGTCGGCGGCGATCCCTTTGCGCTTGTCGAGCTCGACGCCGATCGTCTCGAGCCCGATCCCTTCGACGTTCGGGCCACGACCGACGCTGACGAGCATCAGGTCGGCCTCGACGGTCTCACCGTCGCCGAAGTGCACGGTCAGCGCACCACTTTTCTCCTCCACCTTCGTGCACTGCTTCTCGAGGTGAAGCGTGATCCCGCGCTTGCCGAATTGCTTCGCCAGCTCCTTCGACGCATCTGCGTCCTCCTGCGGAATGAGTGCCGGCAGCATCTCGATGATCGTCACCTCGCTGCCGAAGCGACGGAAGATCGAAGCGAACTCGCACCCGATGATGCCGCCGCCGAGCACGACGAGGCGCTTCGGAACTTCCGTCTGCGCGAGCAGGCCCTCGGAGTCGACGCAGCGCTCGGAATCGAGGCCCTCGATCGGCGGACGAAGAGGGAACGAGCCCGTCGCAACGATCGCCTGCTTGAAGGTGACGTCCTCCCCACCCTCGACCGCGATCGTGTGGGCGTCCTTGAACGTCCCGGTCCCCTTGATCCACTCGACGCCGTTCGCCTTGAAGAGTGAGGCAACGCCGGACGTCATCTGCTTGACGACGCCGTCCTTCCACTCGTTTGCCTTGCCGAACTCGAGCTGGAAGCCGCCGAGCTTGACGCCCAGCTTGTCGAACGTGTGCTCGGCCTCCTTCAGCGCGAACGCCGTCTGGACCCAAGCTTTCGTCGGGATGCACCCGATGCGCAGGCACGTGCCGCCGAGCTCGGGCTCACGCTCGATGCAAGCGACCTTGGCCCCGAGCTGCGCAGCCCGAATGGCCGCGGTGTAACCACCGGGCCCCCCTCCGAGAACAGCGACGTCGACTTCCATCAGGGTCGATCGTACAGATCCGTCAGTTCTCGAAAGCACCTCGGCAGATCGAGAAAATCGGTGTTGTCCGAGACGGCATCGACCGGGCCGGCCTCGTGGTCGATTCCACGAACTGCCGGATCTGTGATCGCGGCGCGCAGCGAGTCCACGAAGCGATCTGCGAACAAGACGCGAAACGGCCGACCCCAGAACGCCCGCACGGTCGGATCGACCGGCTCCGTCACATCGAGCTCGTTGTGGCGCCGCGCAACGGCTTCGTACGCCTCGACGAGGCCGGACTCCCGTGCCTGCCAGTCTCCGGCTGCGAGCGTCCGTGCGAGCGCTTCTTCTTCTGGACGACCCAACTCTGCGTAGGCGGGGCCTAACCACTTCCAGTACGGCGGGTAGCGGCGGTCCTGCAACAGCGCAAGCCGCATCAGATCCCGAACGAGCGAGGCGGCGATCACCCGCGACCCGAGGTCATCCCCGCGTGAGCCCGTGCGACCGACGAAATGTTCGAGCTGTGCGACGCGCCGCCACTGGCCTGCCATCACAAGCAACCAGACGTCGTGCGGATACCAGCTGAGCTTGTCGCGCAGGGCCGTCAGCTCGCCCACCGGGTCGGAGAAGACCTCACCTGAGGTGAACTCGAGCAGACGCTGCGTGGGTGTCGCGAGCCAATCGGCCACGCCGAAGCCTTGAAGAGGGTCCACCCCGAGCTCTGCGCGTACGTAGTCGCCGAGGAGGAGCGTCTCGACACCATGGTTCACGGGTCCTTCGTCGAGCTCGGCGATCGCAACTGTGCCCGCCTCTTCTGTGGGTCCAAAATGCGTCGAGAATCCGGCAAAGCTGGTGGGGAGCTGGTCGGCGAGCGTCTGCCGCAACTCGTTCGCCTCGTCCAGATCACGAAGGAACAACTGGACGCGCGGGCCCCATTGATGATCCCGAGAGCGTTCGTCGTCGAACCCGAGAACCTCGGAGCCGTGCCCGATGAGCGCGGCTGCGTGCTCCATGTCGCCGAAGTTGTGCTCGACGACGGGCCGCACGGCATCGAAGTAGAAGCGCCTCGAGAGCTCGAGGCCTCGCACCCCTACAAGTCCGCTTTCATGGTTACCGTCCCGTCCTTTTCCTCGACGGCATGAAAGCCGTAGCGCTCGTAGAGCTTCGTCATCCCTTTCTCGGCACTCAGGCTGATCCCGGAATGGCCGTCCTGCCTGGCGCGCTCGAGGAGCGCGGTCATCAGTTGGCCGCCGAGCCCTCCACCGCGACGGCTGGGGACGACGGCAATCGTCAGCTCGGGCGTCTGTTCGTCGACGAAGCCGAACCCCGGGGCCTCTGAAGGGAAGAGGCGGTACCACGCAGCTCCGATCGGACCCGCCTCCCAGGCCACGAGCCCCGCGTCGCCGGGACGTCCCCAGTTGTTCACGTACCGCGCGACCGGCTGGTCGGGATCCTCGTTGAGACGCCAGTGGTAGGCGTGCTTGAGCATGTCGCGGAGGAAGCGGACGTCCTGCGGCCCGGCCTGGCGGATCACGTTTCAGAGTCTAAGCGGGACTCACTCGAACGAGTGATCCTTTGCAAACCTTGCAAGAAGGCGCCTTGACCGGCATCTCCAAGGTTATGAAACGTGACGATGATCGGCGGACCGAGTTCGGGAACGGCCTGCGTGGCCGCCTGCTCCGGCGCCGTGCGTTGCGACTGGGTCCCGCAGACGGCCGTGTCCGCCTCCCCGCGCCGCTCGTACAGCGTCCTTCCGCGCTTTAGAAAAATCTAGAGCCTCGGCGCACCGCAGAGCCCGAGGCGAAAGCAAGACCCAGGCGAATCACGTCGCGATCACACACGTCCTGGGCTGTCGATCTCTCGTAAGCCGAGCTCACGCGCGGCCCACGGAAGCGCGACCTCGAGCTGACGCCGCTGCACCTCGCGGACGGCCGGCGCGGTCGGCGGGGCCGGTAGACCGACGCGGGCCGCAAAGTAGCCGGCAATCAGCGCCGCCTGACCGTTCGAATCCGAGACGAGCGCCCAGGGCTCGGGACCACCTTCGGTTCGGAGGCTGGGCGCCCAGGCAACCGAGTCAAGCAATGGATTGCCGACGCAAGCGTGGTTCCAGTCCACGAGGACGGCGCGATCTCCACGGATGCAGAGGTTGTCGCTTCGTACGTCCATGTGCAGCAGCGCGTCACCTCCGAGGTCGCAATCGGCGGACGCCTGCGTGAGTCGGGGTAGCGCTTCTGCGAGCCATTCGCGCGAACAGATCCCGGTCGAGAGAAACGGCTCGGGCTCAGCTGCGACAACGGGCCACCCGTCGAGGTCCTCGCGGAGGCCCTCGAGGGCAGGGAGCCCTGCTGGTGGTGTCGTTGCATGTACGGCTTCGAGCGCCTCGACGACGAGCGAGACCTGATCGCGGCTCCACGGAGGGGGCCAGTACGCGTCACCGAGATCCTCGAGCACGAGCACCGTGGTTTCCTCGGAGTCGTGCCATCCCAAGAAGGACGGTAGGAACGGAGCGTCGAGAGCCGAATAGATGCGCGCTTCCTTTCGAAGCCATCCGGCTGCAAGCCCGTCGAGCGCGACCTTCGCGAACGCGCGACGGCCGTCGTCGAGCTCGATCGTCCATTTCGCAGTGTTGGTCGCGTAGCCGCCTCCCCGAACGCTCTCCCACCTGACCGGAACGCCGCCGACTGCGGCCGCGATCTCAGGTTCGGGAAAGTTCCTGGGCAAACTGAAGGCGGTTTCCGTCGGGGTCGAACACGTCCACGAGGCGCATCTCGCCGTGTAGCTCGAACACCACGCCGACCTCGACTCCGCCGTTTCGCAGATCTTCTGCGACGGCCTTGACGTCTTCGACGTCGACGTGGGCGACGCCGCCGTCCTCCTGCGGCTCACCTTCGGCGAGACCGATCTCCATTCCGTTTCGCTCGAGCTTGACCCAGCTGCCGTCCGCATCGACGTACGTCTCGTCGAACCCGAGCTTGCCCGTGTAGAACGCGCGGCCGGCCTGAAGGTTTCGCACCTGGTACCAGACGGGGGTCAAAGCGCGAGACCCGGCTCCTCGAGGAACGCCTTGACGTCCCGCAGGAACTCGGCACCCGTTGCACCGTCGATGGCGCGATGGTCACACGTGAGGGTGAGCTCCATACGCGGCCGCACGGCCGGCGAGCCGTCGACCGGCACGACCCGGTCCTCGATCGAGCCCACCGCGAGGATCGCGGCCTGCGGGGGATTGAGCACCGCGACGAACCGCTCGATGCCGAACATCCCGAGGTTCGAGATCGTGAACGTTCCGCCGTCGAGGTCGGACTGCTGGAGCTTTCCGGCGCGTGCCCGTTCGACCACCGCGGCGCGCGTTGCTGCGATCTCCGCGATCGACTTGCGCTCGCACCCGGGAATGACCGGAACGACGAGTCCGTTCGGTACGGCGACGGCGATGCCGATGTTCGCGGTCGGGTAGAGCTCCACTGCGTCGCCCTTGTAGAGCGCGTTGACCGCACGGTGTCGCATCAGCGCGGCCGCACACACCTTCGTAAGCAGATCGGAGATCGTCGGCTTGACGCTGCCGTCGGCGTTCAACTCGACGAGTCGCTTGCGCAGCTCGAGCGCACGGCCCATGTCGACGGTGATTCCGAGCTGGAACACCGGCGCCTGCCACGCTTCCGTCAGCCGGCGCGCGATCGTCTTGCGCATCGACGAGAGTTGCTGCACCTCGACGCCCTCGGTGGCGGCCGTCGCCGCGAGCTGAGCAGGCCCTGCAGACGCGGCCGAGCGTTCGACGTCCTCGGCGACGACGCGCCCATCCGGGCCGGTGCCGGCCACGGCGCTGAGGTCGATCCCGCGCTCACGTGCGATCCGCCGGGCGAGCGGCGATGCCTTGACGCGCCCGCCGTTGTCACCGGACGGCTGCCGGATCTCGGTGACCTGCTCGCTCACCCCGGCCGACGCACGCCGGCCTTCCTCGCGATCTTGTTCACGCGCGCGCGCGGGAGAGCCCTCCTCCTGCGCGTCCTCGCCGACCGCCTGGGCGCTGTCCCCGTCGCCGGAGGGCTTCTCGACTTCCGTAGCGACCTCTTCCCCCTGCTCTCCGATGACGGCAATCGTCTTGCCGACCTCGACCTCGCCCGAGGAGACGGCGATCTTCAAGAGCACCCCCGACGCGTCGGCCTCGACTTCTTGGGTGACCTTGTCCGTATCGAGCTCGTACAGCGGCTCGCCCTTCTCGACCTTGTCGCCCTCCGACTTCAGCCACTTGACGATCGTCCCGGACTCCATGCCCTGGCCGAGCCGCGGGAGCTTGATCTCAGTTGCCATCTGACGTACGTCCCACGGTTCGGTAGATCGCTGCGAGCACGTCGGCCTGGTGCGGCACGACGAACTCCTCCATCACCGGCGCAAACGGCAACGGCGCAGAACTTCGCTCCGACGCGCTCGACCGGCGCGTCGAGCCAGTCGAAGGCGCCGTACTGGATCACGGCCGCAACCTCGGCGCCGAACCCGCCGCGCGTGACCGCCTCGTGCGCGACCACGCAGCGGTTCGTCTTCTTCACGGACGAGATCAACGCCTCCTCGTCGAGAGGCTGCAGCGTCCTGGGATCGACGACCTCGACCGAAACTCCCTCCTTCTCGGCTTCCTCTGCAGCCGCCAGCGATTCGTGCACGAGCCTGCCGGTTGCGATCACCGTCACGTCCTCGCCCTGCCGGTGGGTTCGTGCTTTTCCGAGCGGAATCGGCTCGAGCTCGTCGGGCACGTCTTCCTTGAGCCCGTAGAGCGTTCGGTGCTCGAAGAAGACGACCGGGTTGTCGTCGTAGATCGAGGACCACAGCAATCCGCGCACATCGCTCGGAGTCGAGGCGAACACGACCTTCAATCCCGGAATGTGGACGAACCATGACTCGAGCTGCTGTGCGTGCTGCGCGCCCGGCGACCACCCGGCGCCGCCCTGCGTGCGAAAGGTGACCGGCACGGTCAGCTGTCCCCCGGACATGTAGCGGTGCTTCGCGGCCTGGTTGACGATCTGCTCCGTGGCGAGCGTGAGGAAGTCCTCGTACATGATCTCGGCGACCGGGCGCATGCCCTGCATCGCCGCGCCGATTGCCGCCCCGGCGAGTGCCATCTCCGAGATCGGCGTGTTACGAACACGTTCGGGCCCGAACTCGTCGACCATTCCCTGCGTGACGCCCATCGAGCCGCCCATCTCGGCGATGTCCTCGCCCATGATGAAGACGTCCTCGTCTTCACGCATCGCGCGCGAGAGCGCATCCCGTACTGCCTCTCTGTAACTGAGTTCAGGCACTTGCGGGTCTCCCGAGCGCAGCGACGGGACAAACCCAACCCGCGAAAAATGCGCAGCATTTTTTGCGGAAATCAGGCATAAATGTTCTTCAAGGCGTCTTCCGGCTTCGGGTCGGTGCCGTTTTTCGCGAACTCCACCGAGGCCTCGACGATCTCCTGGACCTCCCGGTCGATCTCCTCGACCTCGTCCTCGGAGAGCTCGAGCTTGGTGCGGAGATGCTCGATGGGATCCTGCGTGGCACGCGTCTCCTCGAGCTCTTCCTTGGAGCGATAGACCTGCGGATCGCCGATGTAGTGACCGACGAGCCGGTAGGTGTTGACCGCGAGGAAGACCGGCCCCTTGCCGCTTCGCGCGTGCTCGAGAGCGCGCCGCGCCGCCTTGTACACGGCCTCGACGTCCTGGCCGTCCACCTTGATCGACTTCATGCCGAACGCGACCGCGCGCTGGGAGATGTCTTCGATCGGCATGTGCTGCCAGGCCGGCGTGGACTCGGCCCAGTGGTTGTTCTCGCAGACGAAGACTGCCGGGACCTTCCAGAGCTGGGCGAGGTTGAGCGACTCGTGAAAGGTTCCGATGTTCGTCGCGCCGTCTCCGAAGAAGGCGACGCCGACACGGGGCTCGCTGCGGAACTTGAAGGCGAGCGCCGCGCCGACGATCGCCGGGAGGCCACCACCGACGACCGCGTTTGCGCCCATGTTGCCGCGCTCGATGTCGTAGAGGTGCATCGACCCGCCGTACCCGTGCGAGCAGCCTTCGAGCTTGCCGTAGAGCTCGGCCATCAGCTCGTTGGGCGTCGTCCCCTTCGCGAGGGTGTGCCCGTGCGCCCGGTGCGTCGAGGCGATGATGTCGTTCTCCTCGAGGGCTCGGCAGACCCCGACGGCGACGGCCTCCTGGCCGATCGCGACGTGCAGGAAGCCGGGAAGCTCCCCGGCGCGAAAGCGTTCCTCGACCTTTTCCTCGAAACGCCTGATCAGAAGCATCTCGCGGAAGAAGTCGCGCAGATCCGACTTCGAGAGCGTTCCTTTCTGTTCCACCTTCGCCATGGGCCTCAGTTTATGCTCAGGCTCTTGCGACTAGTCGGACAGTTCAACGAGCTCGAGCGGGGCCTCGCCGACGAATGGGCCGAGCTCCGGCTCCAGCTGACGGTGGCAGATGAGTCGCGTCGCGAGCGTGCGGCTGCGCTCCTCGCGCCGGCGAACCCCGGGCTGTACGGCCCGACGCTCCGCTTTGCGGTCGACCGCCGCGGCCCGGGCATCGCGCCCGAGGCGGTTCGCCGTCTGCTCAAGCGCCTCGACGTGGAGCGGATCACGGGAACCCTGGAGCTCCGGGCCGTGCAGAAAGCCGCTCCCAAGGAGCTGCACGAGAAGGAGACCCTGCGCGCTCAGTGGGAGCGACGACTCGCCGCGGCTCCGACTGACTGGAGTGACATCTATGCCGAGGTGCGGCTCGACTCGACGGACTATGTCGAGCGCGGAGCGCTCCTGCTCGCTCCCGTCAATCCCGGGCGCTACGGCGGCTCGGCAAGCCTGCGGTTCCGCAGCGCCCATCACTTCGGCTACGGCGTCTCGGCCGAGATGGCAGCGCGCTGCTTCGGACGCTGCGACGACGAAGGGATCACCGGCGAGGTCGAAATCCTCTACGTCCTCTCCGATACGCAGCCCGTCGCCACACAGGGTCCTGTGTGGAAACTCGGGGGCCGCACGATTTGACGGCAGGCGACCCGGTTTCGTGGCTCGTCATCGAGTCGGGCTGGAAGGTCGTCGACGCCCAGGGTGAAGAGGTGGGCGCCGTCGACGAGGTCGTAGGGGACTCGAGCAACGACATCTTCAACGGGCTCTCCATCTCGACGAGCCTGCTCGGCAGGCCGCGCTACGTCCCCTCCGAGCAGGTGGCGGCGATCACCGAGCAACACGTGCAGTTGAAGCTCACCAAGGATCAGATTCACCATCTCGGCGAATTCGAGGAGCCGGCGACGAGCGCCGAGATCCTTCCGGAGGGCGCAGGTGCGGTTCGCCGGGCCGAGGCCTCGGTTGAGGCGCCGATCCATTCGCACGAGGAGCGTCCCAACTTCCTGACGCGAGTCGTGCACGCCTGGCGACGCACGTTCCGGCGTTAGTGCGCTAGGCGAGCACGCCCGCGAGCTCACGCGCAAGCGACTTCGCATCGCGTTCCGAAGGCGCGACGATGAGCACGGTGTCGTCGCCGGCGAGCGTGCCCACGATCCGTTCGTGCTCGAGCTGGTCGAGCGCCCGCGCGATCGCCGGCGCCGAGCCTAGCTCCGACTGGAGGACGACGATGTTTCCCGCCGGCGTCACCTTGCGCCCGAACTGCCCCAGGATCGAGTTCAGCAGCTCGGTGGGATCCGTGCGGCGGACGACATGCGGGAGCACGTAGCGCGGACGACCCAGCGGATCGTGGGTCTTCTCCAGCCCGAGCTCTCGGATGTCCCGCGAGACGGTCGCCTGCGTGACGACGCAGCCGGCGCCGGCGAGCGCGTCCAGGAGCTCGAACTGCGTGCCAACCCTCTTCCGGGAAACGACGCTTTCGATCAGCCGATGCCGCTCGGGCTTGCCCAGCTGCATATCTCCAGCATACGTATGCAGGTTTGGTGGAGCCCCGGCCTGGTAGAACACGAAGTCATGCTTCGCAGATTGCTGTGGGCCGCCATCCACGGCGCCGTCGCGGCCGCCGCGGTGGTCGTAACGCGCCGCGTCTCGGCCTGGATCTGGCGTACGCTCACGGGTGAGGAACCACCCATCAAGAGATGACAGCCGATCAAACAGTCGAACGAGCCGCGAACAAGCTTCGGCAACTCGCCGGCCAGATGGCAGGCGAGGGTGGCGTCAAGGCGAAGCTCGCCCAGCCGCTCGCGGAGGATGCGGACTTCATTAGGAAGATGAAGCCGAGCCTGATCAAGGCGCGCGTCAAGGGCGAGGCGCCGACGAATCAGAAGCCCGGACAGGCGACCGTGGCTCCGTCGAGCCCGCAACTGGGCGCGCGGCCGAAGCCGAAGAAGAAGCCGGGCGGCGGCGGGCCGAATCCCTGGCTCATCGCCGGAGCCGCACTGGCCGCCGGCATCTTCCTGGCCAAGTGGGTCGACTGGAGGGGCTATGCCTACCCAAGGGACTAACGGCCGGCAGTCTCCTCACGGCCTCGGCGCAGCGGTCAAGGAGGTCGCAGAGCGCAGCCAGCGCGATCGTCCGGCTCGAGCTCGAGCTCGCCGCGATGGAGCTCAAACGCAAGGTCACCTCACTCGGTCTCGGCATCGCACTGCTGCTCGGCGCCGCCCTCTTCCTCGTCTTCATGCTCGCTCTTCGTCTTCGCCACGATCGCAGCGGCGCTCGCCACGACGATGCCCACCTGGGCGGCGCTGCTCGTGACGACCGGAATTCTGCTTCTGCTCACCGGAGTGCTCGCCGTCCTCGGTATCGCGAAGGTCAAGAAAGGCACACCGCCGCTCCCGGAACAGGCGATCCAGGAAGCGAAGCTCACGACCGAGGCGTTGAAGAGCGATGGCCGCTAACGCCGCTAACAACGCACGCACGGTCGACCAGGTTCGCCACGACATCGAGCTCGAGCGCGAGCAGCTCGCCGGCGCGGCCGAGAGCCTTCGTGAGGAGATCAGCGAGGCGACCGATATCACGGGGAAGCTCCGCGCCAATCTGCCGGTCGTCGCGGTCGGCGCCCTCGGAGTGGGATTTTTCCTGGCGGGAGGAGTCGGCGCGACCGCGAGGCTGATCTTCCGCCGCGGACGCGAAGGCGAGACCAAGGCCAAGCTCGGTCGCTTTCGCATTGTCGACCGCGACTGACCTGGAAGCGCGCACCGGCCATGCGCCGGAGTCGCCCGCGAAGCTGAGCCGGTCGGAGTGGATCGCCTCCTTCAAGCGCGCCTTCTCCAAGTTCATGAAAGACGACTGCATGGGCCTCTCCCAGCAGGTCGCCTACAGCTCGCTGCTGGCGTTCTTTCCGGCCGTGGCGTTCGTCATCGGAGCACTCGGCCTGTTCGGTCTGTTCGACGACGTCACGCGGCTGCTCGACCCGATCGCTCCGAACGGCGTGATCACGTTCGTCGACAGCTTGCAGCGGGACTCGCACGGCGGTACGTCCGCAGCGGCCTTCGTGATCGGCTTCTTCGCCGCGGTCTGGATCGCGAGCGGCGCGATGAACTCCGTGATCAAAGCCGTCAACCGTGCATACGAACGCCCCGAGACACGACCTTTCTGGAAGACGCGAGCCACTGCGATCGTCCTCGTCCTCACCAGCGGGATCACGACTGCCGGCATCTTCCTCCTGATCGTGGTCGGGGGCTCGCTCGGCGACGCGATCTCGAGGAAGGCCGGCTTCGGCGGCGCCTTTCAGTGGGTGTGGGGCATTGCCCGCTGGCCAATCGCGTTTTGCGCCATCCTGCTGTTCTGCAGCCTCGTGTACTACCTCGGGCCGAACAAGGAACAGCGAAGCTGGAAGTGGGTGTCGCCCGGATCGGTCGTCGGCGGGCTGCTCTGGTTGCTCCTGTCCGGTCTCTTCGCCGTGTACGTCACCTACGCCGGCCACTACACGAGGACCTACGGGGCGCTCGCGAGCGGCGTGATCCTTCTGCTCTGGCTGAACTACTCGGCGTTTGCCCTGCTCTTCGGCGCGGAGCTCAACGCCGAGCTCGACCGTCAGGCGGACATCCACGCTGCCGGAGGCGAGCGGGCGGGGCTCGTGAAGCTCGCTAGGCGGGGAGCCTGACGACGAACGAGCCGCGCAGGCGCTTGTGCTTGTCCGAGCGGTACGTGTAGCTCCCGGGCTGTAGCGACACGTTCCAGGTCACGCGTCCGCGGAACGCGACACCGGTCTTCTTGTTCACGCCCGGACCGGTCAGGTGAAAGTTGTCGGTGCGGCTGCGGTCGTTAACCGTCAGCGTCGCCGGACCGACCTCGACGATCTTCGGCTTCAGGGAGATCGTGCGCTTCGGGCCGACCGAGGCGGCCAAGCGGGGTCGGTGCGACGGTGCCGACCGTGAACCACCCGTTCATGACGCTCGCGTGGGGCGAGCACTCGAAGCGGTACTTCCCATCCCCGAGGGAGACAGTCCAGACGACCTCCTCCTTGCTGCCGATGTCCGTCGCCTGCTCGACCCCAGGGCCGTGAAGCCGGAAGTTGTGCATTTCCGAAAGGTCGTGGACCTCGATGTCGTAGGTGCCGGCGTCGAGGTGCGTGACCGGGTTCCCCGACGGGTCACGCAGAGAGATCGTGAAGGAGTCGTTCCTCCCGACCGTTGCGACGAGCCTTGGATTGTCGGCCCGCGCAAGGGTCGAGGGGAGAAACATGACTGCAACGGCGGCTGCAAGCAGGATTCGTGTGGTCATGCCCGGACTCTACGGGCCGGACCCCCGTTCGGATTCGCGCGCCGGAAGGCTGCGGGCCCGCTGGCAGAGCGCCAGACCGATCAGCATCAACGTCAACGCGACGAACGCCGTGCTCCAGAGGTCGACTCCCGTGAACGGCAGCGTGCCTTGCCCGACCGCTCCCGTCGCTGCGAGGATGCCCGACGCGGATCCCTCCCGGCCACGATGCTTCTTGGTCACCTTCGTCACGGAGACCATGCCGCTGATCACGACCGTCCCCGCCGGAGTTACGGCCGGATTGAGTGAAGGGCCGGAGGTCGGTCCTTTGGCCGGGTCCGTGTTCTTCACCGGGTCGGGATTCTTCCCCGGGTCCGGAGTCACGATCGGGTTCGGAGTCGGATGCGGCGGAGGCGATGCGTTACCGCAGCGTCCACCCCGCTTGCCCTTCAACGCGTGCACATCCACCTCATGCCCGCCCGCACAGGACAAAGCCTTGTGCGGCTGGCTATTACCCGGCCCGTGCAGCACGGTGCTCGGCGCAGCGCCGTTTCGCTGCGCGATCTGCCCGGCCGTCTTGCCGTTGCCGTAGAGCTTCGTTTCGTCGGACGACGCAGCCGCGTGCGTGTCGTGCGCCGTGTCGTTCGACGGCTTCACACCAGACTGAGCAGAGCTCACCTGCTGTGTAGTGTCCGCAACGGCTGGAGCGGCCACCGTCGGTGCCGGAGCTTCGTCTTTCTTCAGCTGACCCGGCGCGTTCGTCGAGTTGCCGTGGCCTTGCGACGTGTCCGCCACGGCTGCCGGAACAACCGCCGAATCGTCTTTGCCGTTTCCCTTGCCGTTGCCGTTACCGGCGAATGCCGAAGCGGACGCCAAAGCAGCGATGCCGAATACGAGCACGCAGGTGCTCACGAGCCGCAGTTTCATGTCTCCCCCTCATTCCCCTCATTGGTCCTACTCCCCGCACTCACATTAGGAATGTCGAGAGGTTTGTCCAGTCATTTGCAAACGAGAAGGGCGGCTCGCGGCCGCCCTTCTCCGTGGAGCCTCTTGCCTGGATCTAGGCCCGCAGCTGGGCGCCGAAGGCGCTCTCGAGCGCCGAAACGATGCGACTTCGGAGCGGTGCAGCGTCCTCGTCGGTCAGTGTGCGCTCAGCAGACTGGAACGTGACCGAGAAGGCGATCGACTTCTTGCCGAGGGGGATCGGAGGCTCGCGGTAGTCGCTCAGGAAGCGGGCTTCCCGGAGCTCCGCCCCGGCCGCCTCCCTCGCGGCCGCCAGGAGGTCGGCAACCGGCACGGCGACGTCGACGACGAACGCGAGATCCTGGTGCACCGCGGGGTACGCACTGATGTCGTGGAACTGCACCGGTTCACGCGCCGCAGCCGCGAGCTCGTCGAGGAAGAGCTCGAAGCCGCTCCACTCACCCTCCAGCAGCGAGGGGTGAAGCTCTCCGACCAGCCCGCCCGTTGTCGCCGCGGACCGCGACGGGTGGAACAACTCGTGCGGGGCTGCGCGGAACGACGCCTCGAAGTCAAGAGCGCGAGCGAGGCCCTTCACGACGCCTTTGGCGCGTGCGAAGCCTCCCTGCGCGATTGCCGCGACGTGGATGCGCTCGGTCGGCAGCGGCGCGCCCGACGGCAGGTAGACCCGCGCGACCTCGAAGAGATCGATCCGTTCGTGGCCGAGCTCAACGTTTCGGCGCGCCGAGTCGACGAGGCTCGGGAGCAGCGTCGTCCGCAGCACGGCGAGCTCGGCGCTGATGGGCTCGAGCAGGCGCAGCGCCTCCCGATCGGGATCCCGCTCGACGAGTGAGGGCGTGTACACCTCGGAGAAGCCGATCCCGGACAGAAACTCCTCCACCCGGCGCGGAACCTCTGATTGCGCGTGAGGCTGCCGAACATCTCCCGCCGCAGCGGATAGGTGAAGGGAACCTCCTCCAGCGGAAGCGCGCAACCTCTTCGACGACGTCGACCTCGCGGGTGACGTCGCGCGCCCGCCACGTCGGTACGCGACCTCTTCACCCGTCACGTCGAAGGCGAGCCTCGCAGGAGTGCATGCTGCTCCTCCGGGGGCGTCGCGATTCCGATCACCTCGTCGGCGCGTTCGGGCCTGTAGGTGATCACCGGGCGCTCGGGCAACTGCTCGTGCACGTCCTCATGGCCGACCCACCCGCACCGTCAGCTCGACGATGCAGCTCGGTCGCCATCGTTGCAGCCACGGGCGCGAGATACGGATCGACGCCCTTCTCCCAGCGGTTCGAGCCTTCCGTGCGCAAGCGGAGTCGTTCCGAGGTGCGGAAGATCGTGTACGGATCGAAGTTGGCGGCCTCGAGCAAGACATCCGTCGTCCCTTCCGTGATCTCGGTCTCCTCGCCGCCCATGATCCCCGCGAGCGCGATCGCCCGCTTCGCGTCGGCAATCAGCAGGTCGTCGGGATCGAGCTTGCGGAGCTCGCCGTCCAGCGTGCGCAGCTCCTCGCCCGTCTTCGCTCGGCGGACGACGATCCGCGACTCAGCCGAGTTCGAGTAGTCGAACGCGTGGAGCGGATTCCCGAGCGCGAGCATGACGTAGTTCGTCACGTCGACGACGTTGGTGATCGGCCGCATGCCGGCGTCGCTGAGCCGCGTCCGCAGCCACACAGGCGAAGGTCCGATCACGACGTCCCGAAAGAGGCGACCGATGTAGCGCGGGCCCCCGTCGAAGTCCTCGACCCGGATGTCGAGGCGCTCGTCTCCCCCGCTCTGCTTCGGGTCTTTCCCCGGCGGCGGCGCGAGCTGAGCCCGTAGAGCGCGGCGACCTCGCGGGCGATTCCGTACACAGAGAGCAGATCGGGACGGTTGCCGGTCGACTCGAGGATCAGGATGTCCTCGGTGAGGGCGAGCTTGTCCGCGAGCGGCGTGCCCGGCTCCCACTCGTCGGGCAGCAGCATGATCCCGGCGTGGTCGACGCCGAGCTCGATCTCGTCCTCCGCGAGGATCATTCCGTTCGAGAGCTCGCCGCGCAGCTTTGTCGGCTCGAGCTTGCGGCCGTCGGGCAGCACAGCACCGGGTAGCGCGACCGCGACGGTCGCTCCCGCTCCGAAGTTCCACGCGCCGCACACGATCTGGCGCGCATCGCCCTCGCCGACGTCGACCTGGCACAGCTGCAGCCGATCTGCATTCGGGTGCTTTCCCGCCTCGACGACACGTCCGACACGGAAGAGCCCGAGGTTGCCATCCTCGTTCGGGACGCCGCGATGCAGCTGATGCCCTCCACCTCGGCTGCGGAGACGCTGAGCCGGTCCGCCAGCTCAGGTAGCGGCATGTCGACCGCGACGTAGTCGCGAAGCCAGGAGACGGGAACTCTCAAAACTGTCTCAGGGCACGAAGATCGGGTGACCAGAGCGGGCGGATCTCGGCGATGCCGTGCCGGAGCTGCGCGACGCGCTCGAGCCCGACGCCGAATGCGAATCCACTCCACTCCTCCGGATCGAGCCCCACGTTCTGGAACACGCGCGGGTCGACCATGCCGGAGCCGCCCATCTCGAGCCAACCGGTGTACTTGCAGGTCCGGCAGCCTTCGCCGCCGCAGACGCCGCACGTCACGTCAGGCTCCATCGACGGCTCCGTGAACGGGAAGAAGTGGGTGCGGAACCGGACGCGCCGGTCCTCGCCGAAGAGCGCGCGCATCACGTGCAGCAGCGTGCCCTTCAGGTCGGCGAGCGTCAGTCCGCGATCGACGGCGAGCCCCTCGAACTGGTGGAAGATCGGATAGTGCGTCGCATCGATCGTGTCCCGGCGGTAGCAACGGCCGATGGTGACCATGTAGATCGGCGGCGGCTTCTCCTCCATCGAGTGGATCTGGGACGGAGACGTCTCCGTGCGCAGGACCGTGTCGTCGTCCAGGAAGAACGTCGCGCGTGGTGACCGGCTCGGATGAGTCGGCTCGAAGGCGAGCTTGTCGAAGTTGTACTCCACGGTCTCGACCTCGCGGTCGTAGCGGATCTCGTAGCCCAGCCCGAGGAACGTGTCCTCGACAAGCCGCCGGACCTGGGTCGTCGGGTGCAGCTGTCCGACGGCGATCTCGTCGCCCGGGACGGTGACGTCGAACGCGTCGTCGGAGAGCCGGCGGTCGAGCTCCGCCCGCTCGAGCTCGCCCTCGCGGTCCTCGAATGCCTCCTCCAGGCGCAATCGGACGGCATTGAGCGTCATCCCTGTCTCACGGTCCCGCACCTCGCGGAGCGCCGTCTTCAGCTCGCTCTTGCGGCCCAGGGCAGCCGTGTGCGCCGCTGCCAGCTCGTCGAGCGTGCCCGCATCGGCAAAACTCCTCAGAGCCGTGCTCGAATACTCCTCCCAGTCCACAAGGCGAATCTAGCTTTTGAGCAGTTACGACGCGATAGCGGAGCTCTACGACCCCTGGAGCGCCAGCGTCGTCGAGGACGTGGCGTTCTACCTTCAGGAAGCACGGCGATCCGGGGGGCCGGTGGTCGAGCTCGGAGTGGGAACCGGTCGCATCGCGGTGCCGATCGCCGCCGACGGGATCCGCATCATCGGTGTGGACTCGTCGCGCGGGATGCTCGATGTCTGCGCACGGCGCGCCGCGCTCGCCGGCGTCGCGGTCGACCTGCGCGTGGGCGACCTTCGCGAGCCACCGGTCACGGAGCGAGTCCCGCTCGTGATCTGTCCGTTCCGCTCGCTCTTGCACATGCACACCGACGACGACCGGCTCAGCGTCCTCGCTGCTGCGTACGAGCTCCTGACAGGGGGCGGCCGGTTCGTCTTCGACGTCTTCAGCCCGGACGCGGCCGATATCGCCCAGACGAACGACCGCTGGCTCGAGCGCGAGCCCGGGATCTTCGAGCGTGCCGTCTGGGACGAGTCGGCGCGGACGCTGACGCTGACGGTCCGCGATGAGGAGCGCGAAACGACGATGGCGCTCGCCTGGCTCTCGCCCGACGAGTGGCGCAGCCTCCTCGAACAGGCCGGCTTCGAGATCGAGGCCTGCTACGGCTGGTTCGACCGCAGCCCCTACATGGGCCGGGAAGACACTGTCTGGGTCGCGAGGCGGCCGGGCTAAGAGGTACTCGTCTCCCTGCGCCTGCGCGAGAGCTCGTAGAGAGCGATCGCGCCGGCGAGGGCGACGTTCAGGGAATCCGCGTCTGCCGCGAGCGGAATCGTGGCCCGTTCCTCGCAGCGCAGGAGGACCTCGTTCAGGCAGGCCTTCGCGTTCCGCGCCGAGAATGAATGTTGTCGGCCCAGAGAAGTCGAGCTCCTCGAGTGGTCGCCCGCCGCGCGCCACGAGCGCGACCCGACGCCCAGGTGCGTCGTCGAAACCGACGAACGGCACGCGGAAGAGCGCGCCCATCGATCCCCGTAGTGCCTTCGGTCCCGTCGGGTCGGCTGTGCCTTCGGAGGTCGCGACGAACGCCGGACCGAGAGCGTCGGCCGCCCGCACCAGCGTGCCGACGTTCCCCGGATCACCGACGCGCCAGAGCGCGAGACCGGCGTCCGGCAACGGCGAGTGCGGTAGATCCTCTTGCCGGAACACACCGATCAGCCGCGGTGGGTAGGCGAGTGTCGCCACTTCCGCGAGCAGTGCCGGTTCGACATTCTCGCCCGCCACGAGCAGTTCGACAGGCTCGATGCCTGCAGCCTGAGCAGCGGTGACCAGATCCTCGCCCTCCGCGACGAAGAGCCCGAGCTTGTCCCGCCAGCGGCGGTCCTGCAGCTTGCGGACGAGCTTGAGCTTCTCGTTCTCGCGGGAGGTGATCAGGTGGACTGAGAGGCGAGCGCCGACTTCGCCTTCTCGGCGATGGCTCCGAACGCCTGCGGATCGCTGACGGCGAGGTCGGCGAGCACCTTGCGGTCGAGCTCGATCTCCGCTTCCTTCAGGCCGGCGATGAACTGGTTGTACGAGAGCCCGTTCGCCCGTGCCGCCGCGTTGATGCGCATGATCCAGAGGCGGCGGAACGTCCGCTTCTTGTTCTTCCGGTCCCGGTACGCGTACGTGAGCGAATGGTCGACCTGCTCCTTCGCGTAGCGGTACGAAGACTTCTTCAGCCCCCAGTAGCCCTTCGCCTGATCGAGAACCTTGCGGCGCTTCTTGCGCGACGCGACTGAACGCTTCACCCTCGGCATTAGCGCTTGCCCCTTCCCGCGAGCATCTCGCGGAGCGCCCGCTCGTTCGCCTTCGCCACGGGCTGATCCTTGCTGAAGCGACGCTTCCGCTTCGGGCTCTTCTTCGTCAGGTTGTGGCTCTTCATCGCCCGGCGCCGGAGCAGCTTGCCGCCGGCGGTGACCTTAAACCGCTTCTTCGCGCTGCTCGATGACTTGATCTTCGGCATCTCTTTTGACTCCTGCGTTCTTGGTCGGCGCCAGCACCATGGTCATGTTCCGCCCGTCGAGCACCGGCTGCGATTCCACCACTCCGATCTCCTGGACGTCCTCCGCGAGCCGCATCAGCAAGTCGCGGCCTCGCTCGGGATGGGTCGTTTCCCGGCCCCTGAACATGATCGTCACCTTCACCTTGGCGCGCTGGTTCAGGAAGCGCTCGACGTGGCCCTTCTTCGTGTTGTAGTCGTGTACCCCGATCTTGGGTCTGAGCTTGATCTCCTTGACGTTGATCTGCGTCTGGTGCTTTCGCGCAAGCTTGGCTTTCTGCTCCTGCTCGTACCGGTACTTCCCGTAGTCCATCACCCGGGCGACAGGGGGATCCGCCTGCGAGGCGACCTCGACGAGGTCGAGCCCCTTGTCGAAGGCGTATTGCATCGCCTCCTTCGTCGGCTTGATCCCGAGCTGGGAACCGTCGTCGTCGATCAACCGGACCTGGGAGGCGCGAATGTAATCGTTGATCCGGGCCTGCGGGACTGGTCTCGACGGTGGCTCGATCGTGCGTCTGGGCCTCAAAGGGCTATCACCAAGCTAGCTTCGATCCTTTCTGTAAAACAACAAAACCGCTGCAAGCAGCGGCCCAAAATCCTCGTCTTGCGACTCGGTTGAACCACGCTGAGCTAGAGCTCGCGAGGTGAGGAACGTGGGCGCTCCTACTTGCAGACCTAGAGGGTAGCAACCTCGGAGAGTTCCGCACGAAGCCCCTCCAGGCTGAGGGTCGATTGCTCCCCTCCCCGCTTCCGTACGGCGAGCGACTCGTCGGATTCCTTGTCCCCGTAGACGATCACGTAGGGGATCTTCTCCACCTCGGCGTCCCGGATCCGCTTGCCGACGGTGTCGTCTCGCTCGTCGACTTCGACCCTGTAGTCGCCGAGGCGTTCCTTCAGGGCCTGCGCCGGCTCGCGGTGGTCTTCGCCAACCGGGATGATCCGGATCTGGACGGGCGCGAGCCAGAACGGAAAAGCACCGGCGTAATGCTCGATGAGGATCCCGGCGAAGCGCTCGAGTGATCCGAGCAGCGCGCGGTGGATCACAATCGGCCGGTGATCGGCGTTGTCGGCTCCGGAGTACATCAGGCCGAACCGTTCCGGCATCTGGTAGTCCAGCTGGATCGTCCCCATCTGCCAGGAGCGGCCGAGCGAGTCCGTCATGTGCAGGTCGATCTTCGGCCCGTAGAACGTGCCCTCGCCGGGGCTGATCGTGTACTCCATCCCGTGGCGCTTCAGGGCCTCTTCGAGCGCCCCCTCGGCACGGTCCCACTGCTCATCGGTGCCGAGGCGTTTTTCGGGACGCGTCGAGAGCTCGGCCTTCGGTGTCAGGCCGAAGAGGTCGTACAGGTACCGCACGTACTCGACCATCCCGTGGATCTCGTCCTGGATCTGCTCCTCCGTGACGAACACGTGCGCATCGTCCTGGGTGATGTGCTTGACGCGCAGCAACCCGTGGAGGGTCCCGCCGCGCTCGTCGCGATGGAGGGTCGAGGACTCGGCATAGCGAAGCGGTAGCTCCCGGTAGCTGCGGCGACGCTCCCCGAACAGGAGCATGTGCCCCGGGCAGTTCATCGGTTTGAGCGCCAGGGGCTTCTCGTCCTCGTGCCCCTGCACGAAGAACATGTTCTCCTGATAGTTCTCGTAATGGCCGGAAGTGATGTACGTGTCGATGTCGTACAAAAGCGGCGTCTTCACCTCGACGTAGCCCCGCTTCGCGTTTTCGCGGCGGCGGAGGTCCTCGAGCTCGTTCCAGACCACCATCCCCTTCGGGTGCCAGAACGGTGAGCCCGGTGAATTCTCCGCAAGGTGGAAAAGGTCGAGTTGGGGCCCGAGCTTTCGGTGGTCGCGCCGGCGTGCCTCTTCGACCCGTGCGAGATACGCGTCGAGGTCGGCCTGCGAATAGAAGGCGGTGCCGTAGATGCGCGTCAGCTGCGTGTTGTGCTCGTCACCGCGCCAGTACGCCCCCGCGAGCCCCGTGAGCTTGATCGCCTTGATCGGGCTCGAGTTCTGCAGGTGCGGCCCGCGGCAGAGGTCGGTGAAGTCACCCTGCGTGTAGAAGGAGATCGGGCCTTCGGCAGTACCGACGAGCTCGACCTTGTACGGCTCCCCTTCCGCCTCGAAGCGCTTGCGCGCCTCCTCGGCCGTGACCTCCTCACGGGTCCAGTCGCGCCCCTCCTCGAGCTCGCGCCGGATCTCCTCCTCGATCCGCGGCAGATCGTCCTCGCTGATCGGCTCGGGAAACTCGAAGTCGTAGTAGAAGCCGTTCTCGATCGGCGGGCCGATCGCGACCTTCACCCCGGGGTAGAGCCGGCGGACCGCCTCGGCCAGGAGATGGGCCGACGAATGCCGGAGTACATAGAGGGCGTCGGGATCGTCCCTGTCGCGGGTCGTGAGGATCTGGATCGGCTGACCGTCCTGGAGCGGTAACCGCAGGTCCTGCGCCTGCCCGTTCGCACGGACGAGCACGGCTTGCTCGGCGAGCTTCGGACCGATCGCACGGGCGGCGTCCAGGCCCGTTGCACCCTCGGGAAGTTCGAGTTCGGAATTGTCGGGCAGAACGACCTTCATGACCGAACAGAATAAGGATCACCCACGCGAGGACGACCGCAACGAGGAAATCGACGAGTCGCCGGTCCCGGATCCGACGGACAAGGACCAGCCCTCTGACGACGATCCGACGGCCGATTGAGGCGCCCGCGCGGTAGCTCCGCGCAAACTGTCAAGTCCCTTCGACCACGTGACGCAACCGCGGGGGCGCTTTCAACCAGTAACTCTCTCGCAGCCATTCCAGAGCACTTTCCAAAGTGTCCTCGTCGAAGACCTCTGCAGTCACCCAGCCGTAACGCCCAACGTAGCGCGCAACGCTGACGTGTGGGAAATGCAGCGCAATCTCCCTTTCCTCAGGTGTGAGCTTCACTGTCAGCGATACCGAAGCATCTCCGTCCGACATTGCTGCGAACATCTTGTTGTCGCCAACCTTGAAAACCGGATGTCCCCAAGGCGAGTCCTCATATGTCTCCGGAAACGACAATGCAAGATCGCGGATACGTTGTCCGTACGACATGTGTTGTATTTTCATCGTTTGGTAGGGAATCGTGCGGGGTACGCAACGCGCGATTCAAATTGCTAGGAGGAGAGATGCCTCAAAACATACGAGACGTCATGACCTCCAACCCGTGCACCATCGACGCAGACAGATCCGTTGCGTACGCCGCGAAGATGATGCTGGAGGAGGATGTCGGCCTCGCACCGATTGTCGAGGACGGCAAGTTGATCGGGATGCTGACCGACCGCGATATCGCGACCCGGGTTGCAGCAGAGGGGAGAGATCCCGATCAGGTGAAGGTTCGCGACGTGGCGTCGACGCAGCTCTTCACGATCGGTCCACGGCAGGATCTGGACGAAGCGCTGCGAATGATGGCCAAGCATCAAGTCCGCCGTCTACCAGTGGTTGAGGAAGACGGTCGGCTCGTCGGAGTCGTAGCCCAAGCGGATATCGCGCGGGAAGGAAACGACACACAGACGGGTCAGCTCGTAGAAGAAATATCCGAATCAGGAGGGCAGATGTCGAGTATCGAAGAAGGGCAGTTCCCAGTGCAGTTCCCCCGGCAGATCGAAGAACAACAGCCGGAAAGCCTGGTCGGCGAAGAGCCCCAGGTCGAAGAGCAGCGTGAAGAGGAAGCCGTCTCGAAGGTTCAGGCTGCCTCGAGCCGTGGCCGCCGCAAGCGGTCGACAACAAAGCGCAAGACGGCGACCCGCAAGCGCTCTACCGCCAAGCGCAAGACTGCGGCCAAGAAGTCCACGGGGACCCGCAAGCGTAAGACCGCTTCGCGGAAGCGAAGCACGGCGAAGCGGACCACCGCGAAGCGCCGCAGCACGGCAAAGCGGAGCACCACGAAGCGCCGGAGCACGGCGAAGAGGCGGACCACCGCCAAGAAGCGGACCACCGCGAAGAAGCGGACGACCGCGAAGCGCCGCAGCACCGGCAAGAAGCGCAGCACCGCGAAGCGCCGGAGCACCGCGAAGAAGCGGAGCACGACGAAGCGCCGCAGCACTGCCAAGAAGCGGAGCACGGCGAAGAAGCGGAGCACCGCCAAGCGCAAGACCGCCGGCCGCAAGGCCGCCGGCACGCGGAAGCGGAAGACCGCCACGCGTAAGACCGCCGGCCGCAAGGCCGCCGGCACGCGGAAGCGGAAGACCGCCACGCGTAAGACCGCCGGCCGCAAGGCCGCCGGCACGCGCAAGCGGCGCACCACTCGCCGCAAGACCCGCTAACGCGGAAGCGACAGCAACACACGAAGAGGGCCCCGTAAACGGGGCCCTCTTCTTAGCTCAGCTTGCCCTAGGGCCGGGCGAGCGTGATCGGTGGCGTCGTGAAGGTCTCCCAGTCCGCAGCGTTGCTCGCATTGCCGAGGGCCTTCAGGACGCTCAGCTTCAATACGTAGCGACCGTTCGGCACGGCCTTGCGATGATCGCCGTTTCCGCCGCCGTTGTCCTGCGAGCGGGTCCCGTTCCAGTCGAACTCGAAGAAGGTGGTCGCTGCGGAGTTGCGCCCGAGGAAGTCGTCCTGCGATACGTAGTTGAACACCGGATGGACGGGGGAGCCGTTGGCCTTGAAGACCTGGATGTTCAGCTTCCGCACCTGGTGGTTCAGATGGAAGAGCAGGATCGGGAAGTCGGCGCCTTGCAGGGTGAAGGTCGCCCCCGCGGTACCGAGACGTGAGACTCCGCTGCCGACGCAGTCCGTGCCGCCGGCGGTCACCTTGAAGACGGCCGGCAGGCCGCACCCGGCGCCGGTCAGGACCGGCAGCGACTGGTAGTCGCCCATGAAGCCGAGGTACGGGACGCGAAGAGTGATGCCGCCGCCTTGGGGCGTCAGGACGACGTAGCCGCCGTACAGGCTCTTGTCGGGCCAGGCGCCCGCCTGAATCGTCACACGAACCGAGGCGGTCCCACCTGCGGGAACCGTGACGCTCGGCGAGCTGAACGTCGCGGTGTTGGACCCGAGCAGGTACGAGAAGTTGAAGGGGTAGACCGCGCCCGCGGCGGTGGACGGGCCTGTGCCGACGGTGGTCAGCGCCGACAGGTTGTAGGTGATCGGAGCGGACGAGGTGTTGCTGACGGTCAGATTCGACGAGCCGCCGTTGCCCTCGCCGAGCGAGATCTTCGCCGGCGTCACCGACGCGGGCGTGGTGACCGCCTCCACGATCTGCGCAAGCCCTGCACCCTGGCGCCAGGTCGGCTCGAGACCCGCCGTGGGGGCGATGTTCACCCCTTTCGGCAGTGCGGTGTTCATCAGCAGCGTCTGCACCATCGCGGGCGAGATGCTGTTGTGCTTCGCCTCGAGCAGCAGCGCCGCGAGCCCGGCGACGTGGGGCGAGGACATCGAGGTCCCGCTGATCGTGTTGTGGCCACCGAACTGCTGATGGGGCCAGGTCGAGTAGATCTGGCCGCCGGGGCCGCCGAGGTCGGGCTTCAGGCCGAGCTCGGCGTCGGTGCCGAAGGAGCTGAAGTCGGAGATGAGGCCCGCGGTCGCGAGCGGAGTCTCGAGAACCTGGTCGGTCCACGTGAGCGTGTGATCCGTCGCGAGGTTGCTGAAGATCGCTGCTCCGTCAGCTGCGGTGATCGCAGCGACCGGAATGTTGACCGGGGGAGCACCGGCAGGCACCGGCGCAACGGTCGGGTTGAGCGCTCCTGCCACGTTGTTGTAGATGACGACCGCGATCGCGCCGGCGTTCTGGGCGTTGATGGCCTTGTTGTAGAAGCCGCACGTCGGCGCCGGCGGTGCCGCGCTGCCCCTGCGGATCAGGGCGATCTTTCCGAGCAGCGAGCCGGGAGCCGGCGCGTTGACGCAGCCGTCGCCGACCGTGGCCGGGGTGCCGGTCGCGACGATCTCGCCGTCGCCGGAGAGCGGCACGGTCGCGAGCGAGCCGGCCGCGCGGTTGTACGTCACCATTCGGGTCCCGACCCGGAACGCCGGGAGGGTTGCCTTCCGGTTGTCGAAGGATGCGACGCCGATGACCTTGCGTCCGACGCCCGGGGCTCCCGCCGACCAGAGCTGTCCACCGTTGAGGCCGCTGTTTCCGATCGACGTGACAACGGTGACTCCGGCGTCGACGAGGTTGTCTGCCGCAACCGCGGTCGGGTACTGCGGCCAGTTGTTGAAGGCCGCGCCGATGCTCATGTTCACGACATTTGCGTGGTCTGCGAGCGCAAGCTCCATCGCATGGATGAGGACGTCGCTGTCCGTGCCGCCGTTGCAGCCGAAGACGCGGTAGGCCAGAAGCTTGGCGCCCGGAGCAACGCCGACGACCTGGCCGTCGTCCACGTGTCCACGGCCGTCAGCAGCGGCGATGCCCGCGACGTGCGTGCCGTGCGCTGCGTCCGAGGTTCCGGCGCCGAGGACCTCGGCGCGGTCGGCGGCGTCGGGGTCACACGGAAGAGGATCACCATCGGGATGAGGCGTCGCGTCGAAAGCCGGCCCCGGAGTGGCGTTGTAGGAATCGCCCACGAGGTCGAAGCCGCCGCGCACCTTGCAACCGGCGCCGAAGCAACCGCCAAACTCGGGCAGCGTGTAGTCGAGGCCGCTGTCGATGATCGCGATCGTCTCGCCCGAGCCGTCGAGGCCTAGCTCGTCCTGGGCGATGTTCGCGCCGGTGAGGCCAAGCGCGTTCTTCAAATCGATGTCCGAGGTTCCGCCGTTCTCCGAGCGGAGATCCGGGAGGGAGACGGTCTCGACCGGAAAGACCGCCTTGACCCCGGCGACGGAGCGGAGGGTCGCAACCTGCGAAGGTGCGACGGAGACCGACATGCCGTTCCAGAGGGAGTCGTAGGCGTAGCCCTCGGTGAGCTTGACACCTTCAGCCGCCGCGCCGGACTTAAAGGCGTCACGTTCGGCCTTCAGAGCCGCCTTGCTGGTCCCCTTCGACGCAGGCGGACTGGCGAGCTCGACGAACCACTTCGTCGCTGTCTCGTTGGCCGCGCCGCCGATTCGCGCAGAGCTGGACCCTCCTACCGCACCCGCAGGTGCAACCGCCAGTCCTGCAACGCAAAGAAGTGTGACCGCAAGCCGCAGACTCCTAGTCAGCATTCCCTCCCCTTCCGTTCTTTTTCGATCGGTGTCAGAGCCCGGCCGAGACCCCCCTCGGTGATCGAATCGTTGGCGATATCCAAGTTGATGTCAAGAAAGGCTCTACCCCTTTCGGGGCAATGATCTAGCGCCCGCCTGCACGTGCTGTTTTCCCTATGCTCGCGCCGTGTCGGCAAGCAAAGTCGGAGTCGTCGGCTACGGAGAATGGGGCCGTAACATCGTGCGCGATCTCGTCCAGCTCGGCGCAGCGGTCACCGTCGTCGCCCGCGACGAAGCGAAGAGCCGCGCGGCTCTCGACGCGGGCGTGGCTCGCGTCGTCGCGAGCACCGAGGAGCTTCAGGACGATCTCGAGGGACTCGTCGTCGCAACGCCGACGTCCACGCACGCCGAGGTCACCGAGCAACTGATTCCGCGCGGTCTGCCGATCTACGTCGAGAAGCCGCTGACGACGAGCGTGGAGTCCGCAACGCGGCTTGCGGAGCTCGCTCCCGATCGCGTGTTCGTCATGCACAAGTGGCGCTACCACCCGGGCATCGAGCTGCTCGCGGAGATCGCACGCTCGCAGGAGCTCGGCCCACCCGTCGGTCTGCACTGCGTTCGGCTCGGCTGGGGAAATCCACACCAGGACGTCGACGCGGTCTGGATTCTCGCTCCGCACGACCTCTCGATCGCCCTCGAGATCTTCGGTGAGATCCCCGAGCCTCGAAGCGCCGTGGGCGAGCTGGTCGAGGGAAAGTGGGCAGGGATCCATGGCCTGCTCGGTGACGATCCCTGGCTCGCAATCGAGTCGTCGATGGCGCATCCGGTGCGCAAGCGGGAGGTCCGCCTCATCTGCAGCAACGGCGTCGCAACGCTGACCAATCCGTACGCCGACCACATCGTGGTCACGCGAGGCGACCCGAACGTCGGCGAGCGCAGCGAAGAGCAGCGCCCGATCTCGACCGAGTATCCGTTGATTCGGGAGCTACGAGCCTTTCTCGAGCACCTCGCCGGAGGGGAAGCGCCGAAGAGCAATGCCAAGGAGGGCGTGGCCGACGTCGCCGCGATCGAGCGTCTCCGAGAGCTCGCAGCGCTCGAACGCGTCACGTGAGCATCGCCGCAACGATCATCGTCCCGACGCACGACCACGGGCCGACCTTGCGATTCGCGCTGGCGAGCGCTCTCGCCCAGACCGTCGAGGACATCGAGGTGCTCGTGATCGGCGACGGCGTCCCGGACGTCACGCGTACGATCGTCGGCGAGGTCTCACGTCGGGACGAACGCGTTCGGTTCTTCGATCATCCCAAAGGGCCTCGGCACGGCGAGCCTTACCGGCACGAGGCGCTGGGTGAGGCACGCGGGGAGATCGTCTGCTACCTCTGCGACGACGACCTGTGGCTCCCGCAGCACGTCGAGCTTGTCCGGGAGGCGCTCCAGGGCGCGGATTTCGTCGCCACCCACCCGGTGCACGTGACCCCGAAAGGAGACCTGCTGAGCTGGCCGGCGGATCTGAGCAGGCCGTGGTTTCGGGAGCAGATGTTGTCGGGAGCAGCGAACTTCGTACCCCTCTCGTCTGCAGGTCATACGCTCGACCTGTATCGCCGGCTTCCGGTCGGCTGGAGTGCGGCGCCGACCTCGACGTTCACGGACATCTTCATGTGGCAGAAGATCCTCCGCCTACCCGGAGTACGTGCCCGCAGCGTGTACCGCCCGACCGTCATCCACTTTCCCAGTTCGCAGCGGCGGGGCTGGACACCGGAGGAACGAGCCGCAGAGATCGAGCCCTGGGCCGAGCGCCTTTCGGATCCGACGTCGCGGCAGCAGCTCAAGACGGACTTCCTCGAGCGTGTCCTGAGCCGGGCCGCGGCAGCGGAGGCCGCCGCGGGCGCCCTGAGGACGACGCGCACCTGGCAGATCAGGAACTGGCTACTAGGGGTTCCTGCGTTCGGAACGGCTGCGAAGGCTCTAGCTCGTCGAGGAGCTCGGCGAGCGACGGAGCCGTAGAGTCCCGCTCCGAGACCAGCGTCGGCAAGGCGGGCCAGGGAATTTCCAGCTGCGGGTCGGCCCAGTGGCAGGCAAGCTCGTCTCCGACGTCCCAGTACTTCGTCACGCCGTACAGGTGCAAGGAGGGCTCGGCGAAGTAGAACCCGTGCGCGACGCCGTGCGGAATGAGGAGCGCGGTGAGCGGATCCTCCGCGAGCTCGACGAGCGCGCTCATCCCTTCCGTCGGCGAGCCGCGACGAAGGTCACGCAACCCGACACTCGCCCGACCCCGGAGCGTCGTCAGGTAATCGTCGTGCCGGATGTGAACGTGAACACCGCGGAGCGTCCCAGCCTCGGAGCTGACGATGTTCCATTGCACCGGCGAGATGCCGGTATCCCACTCCTCACGAAAGACCTCCGTGAAGGAGCCCCTGAGATCGCGATTCATGTCGAGCGGCCGCAGGGCCACCCCGTCGGGCAAGTTCATGACGGCCATTCTCGCACGAGCATCCGACGGGGACGAACCTACCGAGATCGCCGCCGATGCCGGCTCAGCCGGCGTCCACTGCGGCATCGAATCGAAACAAGCCGATCGAAATCATCATGGCCTGCGAAAGCAGGCCGGATTTCGATCGGCGATGGGCGGTACTGGGCTCGAACCAGTGACCCCCAGCTTGTCGAGCTGGTGCTCTCCCAACTGAGCTAACCGCCCTTGCGGCCGGGCAGTTTAGCCGACGATGAGGAGGGAGGGATCGATCGGGATGCCGCTGTGGCGAAGCTCGAAGTGCAGGTGCGTGCCGGTACACCAGCCCGTGCAGCCCGCGAGAGCGATGCGCTCCGCCTGCCACACGTGCTCTCCGACGTGCACGAGCGGTCGCGACAGGTGCGCGTAGAGCGTCGAGTACCCGTCGCCGTGGCGGACCAGGACGACGTTGCCGTAGCCCTCGTAACCGCGCACGAAGCCGACCTGCGTGACAACACCTTCGGCGGCGGCGCGAACGTCGAGGGAGCGCAGGATCCCGATGTCGAGCCCCGGATGCCAGCGGGCGCCGTCGTGGCCGAAGGGTGACGTGATCGTGCCGTCGGCCGGCCAGCGAAACGCCAGCTGCCAGCCCGCATCGGTGTGCGCAGATGCAGCAGCCGGAAAGAGAAGCGCCACGAAGATGGCGCAGAGACCCCGCCTCATCGGCCGCGGAGCCTAGCAGGCGGTCCCGATCAGCTCAGAAGATCTCGGGACACCAGGGATGGCGGTCCCAGCGGAAGAGCGAGTCCCCACGCGCGATTGCGCCGTCCTTCACCTCGGTGAGCCGGCCGGCACGGCGAAGCGAGGCGAACGAGACGCCGCCGAGCAGAGCGGAGCCGAGCGACTGCACGGGCAAGTGCAGGTCCGGGTCGTCCTTCGTGCGTTCGGCCAGGCCGCCCTCGAGCTTCCAGCGGCCTTCGTTCCAGGGACAGAACTCGTCGGCGACCTCGAACACGATCGGCTCGTCTCCCTGGTAGGCGCGTCCGGAGAGGGCGGCCCCGACGTCGAGCAGACGCACCCAGAGCCCGTCACCCATGCGATAGCGCGCGCGTCGTGGCGTCGCGAGCAGCATGAAGAGCGCATGATCGGGTGGAAGGAGAGACGACTTGGTCGTCGCGATCCAGTCGATCGCGAGGAGGTACGCCCAGACGTCGCGCAGCGCTTCAGGCGTCGTGCCGAGAGCTTCGAGAACCCGGAGCTCCGCATTCGTCGTCCCGGCCTCGAAGCCCGGCCTGTGCCGGTACACCGCGTACCCCTCCAGGCTGCCGTCGCGCTCGTAGGCGACCCAGCGCTTGGGACCCGCTCCGTCACGGCGCTCCTCCGGGTCGGCGATCTCGCGGTCCTCCCACCACAGGCGACTCCGCGAGAACATGCCGGGCCACTCCAGCCTGATTTGCTCAAAGACCGGCGGGATCGCCTCGAGTGCTTCATCGGCGTCGATCAGACGCAATGTCCCTTGCGGCTCGAACGGCTGGGCGAACGAGTTGTGCTCGTGCGCAAGCGTGATCTCACCGCAGAACGACGCAAGCCCGTAACCGAAGCGGCCGTAGATCGTCTCCTCGGACGCCCAGAGCGCCGCAAGCGGCTCACCGCGTTCGTGCGCGTCGTCGAGTTGGGCGCGCATCAGCGCACGCAGAATTCCTCGTCGACGATGCGTGGGGAGCACGCCGACGACGGTGACTCCCGCGGTACGCAGGTCGCCGCCCGGAACGGTGAGGTTGAAGTCGAACGCTCCCGCGCCGCCGGCGACCGTGCCATCGGACCAGGCGGCGTGCATGCGCTCGAGGGTTATCTGGTCGGCAAAGCGCTGCATGCGTTCTTCGTTCGCGACCATTCCGAAGTACTGGCCGATCGCGAGCACGCCTTCCGTGAACTCCGCGACATCCTTGACCGGGCGGACTTCGAGCGCCATCAGAAGTCCTCCGGACAGAACGGAGGCCGCGGCGTGCGGAAGAGAGTCGTTGCCCGCTCGAGTGCGCCGGGCTCGAGCTCACGCACGCGCTCCGCCTCGGCCAGGCGGTGGAAATCGAACGCACCGAGATAGGCGGAGGCCAGGTCGGCGGAATCGAGCTCGAGCTCCGCCGTGTCGTCGGTCCTCCCCACCTCCTGTCCAACCCGCCAGCGGCCCTCATTCCACGGGCAGAAGGAGTCGCGTACCTCGATGACGACCGAGTCGTCGCCGTGGTACGTCCGCCCAGCCAGTGCGGCGTCGAGATCGACGAACCGGAGCCAGAGGCCTTCGGAGACCCTGAGCTGGAGGCTGCGAGGATCCGTCATGAGCAGGAACAGCGGTGAGGCCGGGTCGTACTTGCCGCGGATCTGCACGATCAGGTCGATGCCGAAGACGAAGCGCCAGAGCTCACGTGCCGCGGCCGGAGTTGCTGCGAGCGTTTCGAGTAGCCGGACCTGGCTCTGCGAGTAGCCGTCCTCCCAGCCGAGCTTGATCCGGTAGATCGCATAGGCGACCGGCTCGTCGTCGATCTCGAGCAGAGCGCAGAATTTCGGGCCGGCGCCCCGGCGCCAGTGTTCCGGGTCGGCAAGGCGGTATTGCTCCCACCAGTCGGTGCTGCGCTCGACGAACCCGGGAATCTCTCGCCAGACCTTGTCGTAGACGCGTGGCAGCAACTGCTTCGCCTCGTCGTGATCGACGATCCTGACCGTCCCGACCGGGCCGGGATCCTCGCGGAACGCGAACCTCGACGGGTCTGCATTCATCTCCGTCGACGGAGCGGCGATGCCGTAGCCGAAACGGCCGTAGATCGCGGCTTCCGATGCCCAGAGGATCGCGAGCGGCTCGCCGCGCTCGCGAAGGTCGTCGAGCTGGCTTCGCATCAGCTGCCGGAGGATCCCGCGGCGCCGATGGCTCGGCAGCACCCCGACCCAGGTCACTCCACCCGCCCCGAGCTCACCGCCAGGCACCGCCAGCCGGAACGGAAACGAGGCAGCTGTTCCGACCGGTCGTTCGCCGTCGTAGGCCGCGAAGAAACGATCCCGCGGAAGCATCTTCCTGTGGCGCTCGAAGTCCTCGTCCTTCTGCTCCTCGCCGAATGCGGACTCGGTGACCCGCATCGCGGCCCGGAACTCCTCTTCGCTCGGATTTCGGATTTCCATCGGCACGCGTTCTTTTGTTATCACGTTAGATGTCCACCTTGCCCCTTCTCTCCCTCTTCTCCGTGCCCAAAGCATTCGCGGACCATGCCGGCGTGATCCAGGGAAACGCGATCCAAAGCTGGTCACGCCTCGGCCCGAACGTGGAGATCATCCTCTGCGGCGACGAGGCCGGGGTCGGCGAAGCCGCCGCTGAGCTCGGCGTTCGACACGTGCCGGACGTTCGCCGAAGCCAACACGGAACCCCGCTGCTCGACTCGGTCTTCCGCGCGGCGAGCGACGCCGCGCGATCTCCTCTGCTGGGATACGTCAACACCGACATCATTCTGTTCCCCGACTTTCTCGACGCCGTCAAACGCCTGCCGACAGACCATCTCATGGTCGGCAGCCGCTGGAACCTCGACCTGAACGAGCGACTCGAGTTCGACGACGCGTGGGAGCGGAGGCTCAGAAGCCGCGTTGCGACCCGTGGTGTCCGGCGAGTCCCGTGCTGGCTCGACTACTTCGTGTTCTCGCGCACCAGTCCACTCGTCGAACTGCCGCCGTTCGCCGTCGGCCGCCCGCGCTGGGACAACTGGATGATCTTTCGCGCACGTTCGCTCAAGATCCCCGTTACCGATGCGACCGCCCGCGTCGACGTCGTCCATCAGAACCACGGCTATGAACACGTCCCGGAAGCAACGGGAGGCCGCTGGCACGGTCCGGAGGCTGAGGCGAACCATGCGCTTGCCCGGGAGACGCCGATGCTTTCGACGCTGCACTCCACGCATGTCATGACTTCGCGCGGCCCGAGGTCGGCCCTCGGTCGCCCCTACCTCGAGGCGCGCTGGCGGACCCGTCATCTGGTCGACGGCCAGTTCGAGCGCCTCGCGCGGACGGCAGCGCGCGTCTACGGAATGCGCTCGAGAGGTGCGTAGTCGAGCATCAGCCGCCGCTCGCTTCCATCCGCAAAGCGAACCGTGACGACGCCGCCGGCCTCGATCTGCGTGACGACTCCCTCGCCGAGCGTGCCATGCCGCACAGAGTCACCGGTCGAAAGGCTCGGCACGTCTTCGCGGGGCGCGACGCCCTGGGCGCCGTACGACGACCATGACGCCGGCCGCAGCCGTTCGCGCTCCACCGACGGCGGCAGCTCGTCGAGGAAGCGGGAAGGCATGTTGTAGCCCCGCGAGCCCCACAGCGAGCGAGAGGACGCGTGCGTCAGGTTGAGCAGCTCGCGTGCACGGGTCATGCCGACGTAGGCGAGCCTGCGCTCCTCCTCGACTCCCTGCTCCTCGATCGAGCGGGAGTGCGGGAAGATCCCTTCCTCCATACCGATCAGGTACACGGCGCGGAACTCGAGACCCTTGGCATTGTGCAGCGTCATCAACGTGACGAGACTCTCCTCGCCGCGGAGCGCGTCCTGGTCGGAGTAGAGCGAGATCTCCTGCAGGAAGTGAGACAGGGACGGCTCCTCGGCGGTCTCCTGGTACTCGCGCGCAACCCCGATCAGCTCCTGCAGGTTCTCCATCCGGCCCTGCGCCTCGATCGTCCGCTCCGCTTCGAGCGCTTCGAGGTAACCGCTCTGCTCGAAGACACGCTCGAGCAGCTCGGACACGGGGAACTCGAGCGCGCCGGACTGCAGCGATTGCATCAAGGTGCGGAATCCCTGCACGGCTTTGAGCGGCGCGGCTCCGACCCCGGCCTCCTCGGCGAACTCGAGCGCCTCCCAGAGCGAGCGTCCCTGCGAGTCGGCCCAGGTCTGCAGGCGCGCCAGGCTCGAATCGCCGATGCCACGGCGCGGCCTGTTGGCGATCCGTTGTAGCGAAACGGCGTCGTACGGGTTGTCGATCGCCTGCAGGTACGCGATCGCATCCTTGATCTCGGCGCGTTCGTAGAAGCGCGGGCCTCCGATCACCTGGTAGGCCACACCCTGGCGGACGAGGACGTCCTCGAGCACGCGTGACTGCGCGTTTGTCCGGTAGAAGATCGCGATCTCGTCTCCCGCGAAGCCCTGCTCGACGAGCGACGCGATGCCGGCGGCGACGAAGCGGGCCTCGGCGTGCTCGTCCTCGACCTCGACGACGCGCACCGGCTCTCCGTCGCCCAGGTCCGACCAGAGCTCCTTGGGCTTTCGCTCGCGGTTGTTCGTGATCACCGCGTTGGCAGCGTCGAGGATCGAGTTGGTCGAGCGATAGTTCTGCTCGAGCGCGATCGTGCGCGTGCCCGGAAAGTCCCGCTCGAAGTCGAGGATGTTGGTGATGTCGGCGCCGCGGAACGCGTAGATGGACTGGTCCGGGTCGCCGACCGCCATCAGGTTGCGGTGCTTCTCCGCGAGCAGTTGCAGCAGCCGGTACTGAGCATGGTTCGTGTCCTGGTACTCGTCGACGAGGATGTAGCGAAACGCCTTCTGCCACTTCTCACGCACGTCGGGGAAGCGCTCGAGAACGTCGACAGTGAGCATCAGCAGGTCGTCGAAGTCGACGGCGTTCGATGTGAAGAGCCGGCGCTGGTACAGCTGGTAGACGTCGGCGACGGTCTGGTCGTAGAACGACTGCACCTGATTCGAGTACTCGTCGGGCGAGATGAGCCGGTTCTTCGCATGGGAGATCTGGTTGTGGATCCCACGCGGCGTGAAGCGCTTCGGGTCGCGCTCGAGCTCCTCGAGGCACTGCTTCACGAGCCGGACCTGGTCGGCCTGGTCGTAGATGGTGAAGTTCGAGCGGTAGCCGAGACGCTCCGCCTCGCGGCGGAGGATCCTGCCGCAGGCGGAATGGAACGTGAGGATCCAGAGCCCCTGTCCGGTCCTGCCGAGGAGACGCTGCAGGCGTTCCCTCATCTCCCCGGCCGCCTTGTTCGTGAAGGTGATGGCGAGGATCTCGCTCGGCTTCGCACCGACCGCGTTGATCAGGTGTGCGACGCGGTAGGTGAGGACGCGCGTCTTGCCGGAACCTGCACCCGCGATCACCAGCAGCGGCCCTTCCGTGGTCAGAACGGCCTCCCGCTGAGCGGGATTCAGGTCTGCGAGGTACTGCTCGGGCGAGGCGACGGCCATGGGTCGATGCTAGCGAGGCCTTTCCCTGTCAGCCGAGGCGCGGCCGAACCGTCCCTGTCCTGCTGAGCCACGACGGGGACTGTCCCCGACATGTCCGAGTCGGCCACTGGCCAAACTGTCTCGAACGGCCCTGGAGTTCGTGTCGAAAGTGTGACTTCTCTTCCACGCACGGACGGTTCGGCCACCACTAGGCTTCCGCCTCGTGCGCCTCGCACTCATGATCGAGGGACAGGAGGGCGTGACCTGGGACGACTGGGTGGCGCTCGCCGCAGCCTGCGAGGACCACGGCGTCGAGGCGCTCTTTCGCTCCGACCACTACATCTCGGGGTTCGACGAGAACCGACCGGTGCTCGACGCCTGGTCGACGATCGCCGGGCTCGCGGCTCGGACGACGAAGCTCGAGCTAGGCACCCTCGTCTCACCGGCGACCTTCCGTCACCCGTCGGTGCTCACACGCTCCGCCGCGACGGCCGACGAGATCTCCGGCGGGCGCATCACGCTCGGGATGGGTGCCGGCTGGATGGAGCGCGAACACGAGGCGTACGGCTTCGCGTTCGGCACGGCGCGCGAGCGAATCGCGCGGCTCGCCGAGCAGGTCGAGATCGCGCACGGTCTCCTGCACGAGGAGCGCTTCGCGTTCGAAGGCACCTATTACCGACTCCAGGACGCTCCGGGGCTTGGCCGGCCGAACCTACCGATCCTCGTTGGCGGGAGCGCGAAGCCGGGCACGACGGGACCGGCCGTCCGCTTCGCGGACGAGTACAACACGCTCTTCGGAACGCTCGACGAAGTGCGCGAGCGCAAGCAGGCTCTCGACGCAGCCTGCGAGCAAGGGGGCCGCGACCCGGCGACGCTCCGCTACTCACTCATGGCGCCATGCGTTCTCGGCCGTGACGAGCGTGAGGTCAACGAGTCCGCTCGCCGCATCGGCGCGCGCTTCGGCCGCGATCCGAAGGACGTGCTCCTTCGCTATGGCGAGCGCGGCCCGGTCGGAACCGTCGACCGGGCAATCGAGCATCTGAAGCAGATCGAAGAGCTCGGCTACGAGCGGGTCATGCTCCAGCACCTCGCCCACCGCGACCTCGACACCGTTGCGCTGATCGGTCGCGAGCTCGCGCCTGCCGTCGCGTAACCGTCCATTTGCGCGGCCCCATCGAACGGTTCTTCCCGAACCTCTCGCACGGTCAGAGGGTCGTGCTCGACTGGGTGCTCACGATCGTTGGCGCGGTCGCGGTCGTGATCGGCGTGAAGGCGTGGATCGTCAACCCGTACCGGATCCCGTCGTCGTCGATGGAGCCGACCCTGCACTGCGCGCGTCCGGAGGACGGGTGCGAGGCCTCGAGCTCGGACCGGATCCTCGCGAACCGCTTCATCTTCCACTTTCGCGATCCAAGGCGCGGCGAGATCGTCGTGTTCCATGCGCCCCCCGCCGCAGCGCGCGAGTGCATCGGCGGCATCTTCGTCAAGCGCATCATCGGCCTTCCCGGCGACCGGTGGTCCGAGCGCAGGGGCGTCACCTACATCAACGGCCGTCGGCTGTCGGAGCCGTACATCGAGCCGGGCCGCCGCGATCAGGACACGAAGACGCTGCTCGACATCCCGCCGACCGGAAAGATGAAGCGCATTCCGGCCGCGATGTACCTGATGGAGGGTGACAACCGCGCGCACTCCTGCGACTCGCGCGTCTGGGGGCTCGTGCCGCGCAAGAACATCATCGGCAAGGTGTTTCTGACCTACTGGCCGCTCAACCGCATCGGCATCCCCTGAAACGACGAGAGCCCCGCCGAAGCGGGGCTCTCGAGGCACGGAGGGTGCCGATGCTCGTCTAGTAGTCCTCGCGGACGACGGTGCGGCGGCGACCGTCTGACGGACCGCCGACTCCGCCCCAGCTCGACCAGAAGATGAGCGAGAAGAGCGCGCCAATGGCGCCGACGGCGAGAAGGATCCACCCGATCGTGTGGATCTCGATGCCGCTGACCGTCGCGTTGACGGCCCAAACCAGGACCGCTCCGACGGCGATGAGAAGAAGGCTGACTCCCATACCCATTGTTTGTCTCCTTTCGATGACGCGGAGAGGAACTCTCCGTGTCTGCAGGGAAAACGCGGAAACCGGCTGCGAAGATACGGGTGATGCAGAGCCCCCAGGAGCAGCGCGCTTACCTGTGCAGGCTGACCCCGGACCGGGCGCTCGAATCATTCGAGGAAGCACATGAGTTCCTCCGGGACCGGGGCCTGCTCACGCGGACCGCGGACTCGGCGCTGCCGAGTCTCTTCGAGGCGTGCCACGAGGAGCCGTATGCCGCCGGTAGCCGCGGCTTCGGCTCCTGGCCGGCGACCAAGTACCCCTGGTTCTCCGAGCTCGCGGAGCGGCCCGACGTGCACGAGCTCAAGATCCACAACGGCAAATCGATCCTGTTCACCGACGAGAGCCTCGGCCTCGTCGACTCGATCTGCCGCTCCGAGCTTTCACGGATGGAGAACGAGCCCGAATGGGCGCCGTTCCTTCAGCACCTCGCGGCAGCGGGCCCGTCGACGCTCGACGATCTGCAGACCGAGCTGGGGCTCAAACCGAAGGAGCTGAAGTCGTTGCGCACGCCGCTCGAACGCTGCGGGGCGCTGGTCGCTCGAAGCCTGCGCGTGCGCCTCGCCGACGGCGGACACACGCACACGAGCGAGCTCCTGCGTTACGACCACGCCTATCCCGATCCACGTGACGCAAGCGGCATCGACAAGCTCGTCGTCGCCGGGGTATGCGCGGCCGTCGTCGCGCCGGAACGCGAGGTCGTCCGCGCTTGGTTCAGCTGGCGGTGGCTCTTCGAGGAGGGGCTCGTCGAACGGCTCGTCAGCGAAGGACGGCTCGAGCGGATCGAGCCGGGGCTGGTGACAGCTCCAGCGTCCGGGTAGCGCGGAAGCCGGCGAGGAAACGCCGGTCGTGCGTCACGAGCAGCACGGTGCCGGAGAAACCGTCGAGCGCACGCTCGAGCTCCTCGATCGCCGAGACGTCGAGATGGTTCGTCGGCTCGTCGAGCACGAGACAATTCACGCCGCGGGCGGCCAGGAGGGCGATCAGCGCACGCGTGCGCTCACCGGGCGAGAGCGAGGCTGCGTCGCGCAGGACGTGGTCGGCGCCGAGGCCGAACTTCGCGAGCAGCGTGCGTGCTGCTTCTTCGTTCAGACCGGCGGCCTTCGTGAACGCCGGCAGCAGGGAGCCGGACGCAAGCTCCCCGCGCTGCTGGGCGACTTCGCCGAGCACGACGCCCGCGCCGATCACGCGTGTGCCTGCGACGAGCGGCACTCGCGCGAGGATCGCGTCGAGGAGCGTCGTCTTCCCGCTTCCGTTCGGACCGATGATTGCGAGCCGGTCGGCCCACGAGAGCTCGAGGTCGAGCGGGCCGAGCCTGGAACGAGCCGCGTTCCACCACCGCCTGGCGGAGTCGCACGACGACATCGCCGCTGCGCTTCTCCGGCGCAAGCTCGAGCCGGAGCTCCCACGCCTCGTACGGCTTGTCGACCGTCCCGAGCCGGTCGATGCGGCCGCCGATCGACTTCTTCACGTCCTTCGTCTTCTTCTTCTTGCGTCCCTGTCCGTAACCCCGCTCTTCCCACTGCTGCATCCGCCGCAACTGTTCGTCGAGGCGGGCCCTCTCGGTCTCGTAGGCGCCGTAGGCCTCCGTCTGTCGACGCACGGCCGCGGTCCGGGCCTGCTCGTACTCGCTCCAGCCGCCGGCAAATTCGTTCGCACGATGCGTCCACTGGTCGAGCTCGACGATTCGCTCGACCGTCCGGTCGAGGAAATCACGGTCGTGCGACACGACGACGACTGAGCCCGAGAGATTCCGGACGAACCGTTCCAGACGGTCGAGCCCTGCGAAGTCGAGATCGTTCGTCGGCTCGTCGAGGAGAAAAACGTCGAAACGCGAGAGGAGCAGCGCAGCGAGTTGCGCGCGTGCCGCCTCGCCTCCGGACAGCGCACCGAGCGCGGCTTCGAGCGGGGCATGCAGGCCCACCTCCGCACAGACCGTGCGGGCACGCGCGTCGAGATCGTCACCGCCGAGCAGCAGAAACCGGTCGAGGGCGCTCGCGTGCTGTTGCGCCAGTGCCGGTTCTGCGCCCAGCTGTCCGGCGAGCCCGTCCAGCTCCGCGCCCGCGGCCGCGACGCCCGTCCGTCGGGCGAGGTAGGCACCGAGGGACTCGGTGGGATCGCCATCGTGCTCCTGGGGCAGATAGCCGACTGCGAGCTCCGGCGGCAACCTGCGCACCGTTCCAGCGTCGGGCTCCTCGAGCCCGGCGAGGATGCGAAGGAGCGTCGACTTGCCGGCACCGTTCGGACCAACCAGGCCGATGCGACTGGCCGGCGGTACGACGAGCGTGACGTCGTGCAGGACGAGCTGCGCGGCGTGGTGCTTCGTGATGTTGGCGGCGGCGAGAGTGCCACCCGTTGGTTGCAAGAGAGGACCTCCTCTGAAAGGCGGAACGAAGGGGTGTGTGTCTCGCCTAGGCCCTCATAGAACGGCGCAATGCGCCGCGGCGGATCCTATCGGAGCGGAAACGGCTGACGAGCGAGCGCCAGGAGAGTCTGCGAGGTAACCCAGAGCGGCGTCGCGGCGTAGCGAACGCTGTAGCGATAGCTCCCGTCGGTACGCCGGAGCTTCGCGAGATAGCGGAATGCAGCAGGCGGAGGCTTCGAGCCGGCAGCGACCAAACCCTGGATTGCCACCGCGGTCGACTGAACGTCGGATCCCCTTCCCTTCGACAGCTCGAAGCCACCGTCTCGACGCTGGAACCTCCGCAGAAAGGCGACTGCGCGGGTGATCGGCTTGCCTCGTACGCCGGCGGCGCGCAGGGCCTGGATCGCAAATGCCGTGTCATTGGAGTCAGGACGCACACCGCGCGCCCACGCGAAGCCGCCGCTCGAGGCCTGCGAGCCCACGAGGTAGGTGACGACGGGCTTCGGCAGGGGACGACGGGCCTGTCGCAGGGCGAGGATGTCCCAGATCGCCTCATTGACCGCACGCGGGCGCGCCGGCAACCGCGCCAGTAGACCGCCCGGATCGTGACCGAGCGCGCCCTCCGCCAGTGCGACGAGCGCAATCGAGGTCGGGCTCGAGAGCTCACGCTCGTGGGCGACGAGATACGACAGGGCGTTTCCGGTTTCTGCTCCGCCGGCGCGAAGGCCGAGAGCGGCCCACGCAGTGAGCTCCGGGCCCGGCGCACCGCCGGCTTCCGCGAATCCACCGTCGGCCTGTTGTCGCGACTGGACGTACGACGCAGGGCTCGCGGCGATCGCGGCAGCGGCAAGGAGAACCGCTATGCCCACACGATCTCCGTGTGCAGCCGACGCCGGTAACGGTCGAGGAGGCGCCGCAGCTCCGGCCCGGCGGCGAGAGCGATCACGACATTGCCAAGCGCATGCGCCAGATCGAACGGAAGGCCGCGCGCGTGCACCGCTGCGAACGTCTGCCAGGTGTGCTCGTCGTAGAAGGCGAGCCAGTTCCAGACGTCCATGAAGGCGCTGAAGCCCATGCCGAGGACGAAGCAGAAGAGCGCGAGCGGGACACGGCGCCTGATCATTCCCGCCGCGAGCGCACCGGCGACACCGCATGCACCCCAGGCGAGCATCTGCCAGGGAGTCCAGACACCCTGGCCGAGGAAGAAGTTCGAGACGAAGGCTGCGATTGCACCGACGGCGAATCCGCTCCGCGCGCCGAGAGCCGCTCCCGCAACGACCGTGATCACGGTCACCGGCTGCACGCCGGGGATCGCGGCGAACAGCACTCGACCGGCGGCCGCGGCGGCGGCGAGCGTCGCGATCAGCGCCACCTCTTTCGCCGAGTCCGGCCTTCGTTCGAGCCACGAAGCGCCGACGGCCAGCAACGCGAACGCGACGAGCAAGAGTGAGAGCCCATCGTGCGAGCTGTCCAGAGCGGCCCAGACAGCCGCCGCGAAGGCGACCGTGCCGGCTGCGAAGAGTGTCGCTCTAGACAAGAACCGGCTCCTTGCCCATGACGACGACACGATCCGCAACCGCCGCCGCGAATTCCTCGTCGTGCGTCACGACCAGCGTTGCGCGCGTCTCGGCTTCAGCGCGAAGGAGCGCCGCGAGCTCGGCTTTGCGTTTCGGATCGACACCGCGGGTCGGCTCGTCAAGAATGAGCAGATCCGGCTCGACGACGAGGACGGAAGCGAGAGCCAGCCGCTCGCGCTCGCCGCTCGAGAGGTCACGAGGGTGACGGGCCTCGAACCCTTCGAGACCAACGGATCGGAGTGCGCGCCGAGCCCGGGCGAGATCGCCCTTGACCCCGCGCGCAACCTCATCGCCGGCGCGCTCGGACAGGCAATACCGGCCGGGGTCCTGCAGGAGCATCGCCGCGCGGCCGCGCAGCTCGACGACGCCGGCGTCGGGCTGTAGCAGTCCCGCGGCGAGCTTTGCAACGGTCGTCTTTCCCGAGCCGTTCGGACCTGCGAGCGCGACGATCTCGCCACGGCGCAGCTCGAGGCTCACGCCGTCGACGACAGGCCGGTCCGGCTGATACGAGAAGCTGAGGTCACGCAGACGGCAGATCTGTTCCCCTGCTGTCTCTGCGTGATGGTGCTCTCCGAGTCCGAGCCAGTGCGGGCGCTGATCTGCAAGCCACTCCTCTGCCTCGGAAGCGGCTGCGTCGAAGAGCACACGGCCGTTCTCGAGGAACAGCACCCGGTTCGCCTGTTCGAGCACGCGACGCGGACGCTGCTCCGCGATCACGACGGCGATACCCAGCTCGGCGACGAGCTCGAGGAACGACTCTGCGGCAGCGGGGTCGAGCTGCGAGGTCGGCTCGTCCAGCAAGAGCAACCGCGGTCGCAACGCAAGCGCCGAGGCCAGGGCAACGCGCTGCAACTCGCCGCCTGAGAGCTCCGACACCGGACGATCGACGAGCGGCAGCGCACCGACGGTCGCGAGTGCACTGGTGCGCCCGCGGCAGGATCTCGTTCGGAGGAGTACCGAGATTCTCGAGCCCGAAAGCCACCTCGCGTGCGACGTGCGTGAGCACGATCTGCTCCTCGGGATCCTGAAAGACGGTCGCGACGGTTCCGGTGAGCTCGGCCGGCCTGACCGTGCGCGTATCACTGCCGGAGACCTCGACGCGACCTTCGAAGCGGCCACCGTGGAAGTGGGGAACGAGACCCGACAGTGCCCGCAGCAACGTCGACTTGCCCGATCCGGACGTGCCGAAGACGGCGACCAGCTCTCCCTCTTCGATCTCGATCGAGACGTCGTGGAGCGCAGGGGAACCGGCGTCGGGATACGTGAACGTCAACCGTTCGACGTGGGCTAGAGCCACAGCGCCCCCACGATCACGATCGACACCGCCAGCGCGACCGCAGCCGTATCCCACGCGCGCCAGGGCGGCCGGGGAACGCTGGTCCGCCCCACCCTGCCGTAGCCACGCGCCTCCATCGCCTCCGCGAGGTTCAGCCCTCGCTCGAGCGAGCTTGCAAGCAGAGGCGAGAGGAGCGCCGCGTGACCCCGCACCCCTGTGACCGCGATTCCCCTGCCGCGCAAAGACTCGACGAACCCGGTCGCGTCCCGCTCGAGCGTCGGCAACAGGCGCGTCGCAAGGGCTGCCGTTCGCGCGAAGCGGACCGAGCGCAGGATCCTGTCGTGATCGAGCAGCAGAGCGTAGGCCGCGAATGCGAAACCCACCGCAGCGAGTCTCAGCGCATTCAGCGCAGCGCTACTGAGCTCCTCGCGCGTGATATCGAGCTGGCCCAGTACCGGGATGATCGGACCGGTCCAGACCGGATGCGAACCGATCGTCTCGACGAACGGCGTCACCACGAACAGCGCGCCGGCGGAAAGCAGTGTCCCGATCAGGTAGAAACGCCGACGCGAACGCGGAGCGCGCAGGCAGACGAGGATCAGCACGAGTGCGATCACTCCCACCGACCAGACATGTTCGGCGAGGAGAGCAGCCGCCGCGAGCGCGGCGAGCAGGGCGACTGCCGCCGCGGGCCTCACGGTCGCACCTCGTACCGGTACCGCCCGATCGGCGGGGCTTTCAGAAGGAGCCCGGGATCGCCGCGGTAGAGGAAGACCACAGCGTTACCCGGCCGGGAGCTCTGGCTTGCAACGGCGGTGAGCGACGGTTGCTTCGACGGGCCCTCGAGAAGCAGCGTGTTGGCCGTTACGTCGCGTGGAAGGGACCGCGCGTAGATCGCCCGTCCGCGAACCAACTTCGCCACCCGCTTCGCGACGGCGCGCTGAGCGGGCTCGGTGTAGAGCACTCGAGCCGGCAGCGTCTTGCCACCGAAGCCGTGGAGAAACGGCTCCGGAAACGCTCCGACCACCACCGGCACGTGCATCTGCTCCGCCCACGAACGGAAGTCCCACCACTCCACGTCACCGTCGTGCAGACGGTATTCCGCCGCGCTGCGATCTCCCTCGTAACCGTTGACGAAGTAGAACCAGTCGCGCCTCGCCGTCACCGAACCGTCGATCCCGTCGATCGACTGGACGAATCGCCCCGCATACCGCGTCTTGATGTCGGCGACGCGGTCGAGCGCCTGCATCGCCGTCAACCCGGCAGGCACCGAACGGCTCAGCAAGACGTGCGTGCCCTGGTCACGGGTGATCCAGACGGTCGCGGTTCCGTGCTCTCCGCCGCCGCAGCCCGCGAGGGCCGCGACGGCGAGGACGAGAGCGAACCGGCTCATGCAAGAGCATTCGAGCGGACTGCTCCACCGAGCACTCCTCGGACGAGTAGACCCTTGTGCGGGCCGATGCACGCCCGCCCGTTTCGTGTCTGCACCGTCCGCTTCGATCCGATCTGAAGCTCCGCACCGTTCGCGCGTGACGTTGCACCGGCGTCGTCCTGCTGCAGCACCGTGTAACACCGGCCCCTGCGCTGCAGGACGAGCGTTTTCGGCCCACCGGCGACTCCGAACTGCGCCCAGTACCAGAGCACGGTGTCACCGTCCTTCAGACGCGCCTCGCTCGCGCCCACGGGCGGCGACACGCCGTTCAGCTTGAACACCCACCCGGTCTGTCCGACTGCCGGATAGCGGCCCACCTGGTCGATATAAGGCCCGAAGCTCGTGGGTGTCACGTGGTAGTAGAACTCGCCGAGCACGCTGGCCGACTCGAGCGCGTCCAGTGCGTTCTCCGGAAGCGCGTCGGCGCGCGGCGAGGTGACGTCGATGAGCGGCGCGGTCGCACCGAAGATCGTCCGTTCCTTGCCTTCGACGCGAACGTGGACCTTGACCGCGAGTGCCGCGGGAACAACGAGCAGAGCCGTGACGAGCACCGCCACGACCAGCGAGAGTCGGTGAAACACGAATCCTCCTTCCGCGAGGGGTTCGAATTTGCCGGCGGCGGAGGTCTTCTGACTCGGGGCGCCCTCCCTACGTCGCCTTCCCAGCCCTGCGGGCCAGTGGCACGTGACGCGGGAGCGTCTCCCCTTACAGCGGCGGGACCGTTCCGGATTCGCACCGGATTCCCTTGCCGCTCGCCGGTTGTGAGCCGGAGACTAGCATCGGGCCGCGATGACTCGATCGCGCGTCCTCACCGTCTGGCTGCCCGTGTTCGCGTGGGCGGCGGTGATCTTCGCTTTCTCTTCGATTCCCAGTCTCTCGACCGGGCTCGGGACGTGGGACACCGTCCTGCGCAAGGGCGCACACGTCGCCGAGTACGCGATCCTCGGTGCGCTCCTCTACCGGGCGCTCGGGCGTGAGGCGCTTGCGCTCGCCGCGGGGATCGCCTACGCGGCGACCGACGAGTTCCACCAGCGTTTCGTGCACGGCCGCCATTCCTCGCCGGTCGACGTCGCAATCGACGGGGTCGGCCTGGCGCTCGGAATGCTCGTCTGGCTCCGGCTGCGCGAACGATGAAGGCCGTCGCGATCGACCTCTCTGCGCTCGGGGACCCGGATCCACTCTGGAACGACTGGCTCGAGGACGCGCACCGGCGCTTTCGTGTCGACGTCGGGGCGCTCGACGAAGAGCTGCCGAACTGGCGGCAACTGCTCGAGCGCTTCGCAGAGGAACGCGCGCCCGTCTACTTCAGAAGGGACGGAGACGTCAGCGCGACGCTGCGGCAGCTGCGTGCAGGCGGCACACGTATCGGCGTCTTCACCGACGTGCCCCTCGAGCTGGCGCGGATCGCGCTCTCCCACCTCGGTGCGGAACGGCACGTCGAGGTACTGGAGGCAGGCGCAGGAGCCCAGGAGCGCGTCTCCGCCACCCTGGGTGAAGATGCACGAGTTGTCAGCACACGCGCCGAACTGCTCGCCGTAACATGAGGCTCGTGGAGAGCAAGGATCTCGGCGACCGTCAGCTCGACGCGCTGCTCGAGCGGCTCGACCGTCTCTGCGACGAGGTGCACACGCTCAACCGGCGACTCGACTCGGGCGACCACCTGCTTCGCATCTCGCACGAGCTCGCGACGCTGAACGAGTCCCTGCAGGCGCTCGCGTACGCGGCGCTCGGCACGCAGGCGCCGACGGTGCGCCGCCGCCGAACGGGTTAACGCGCGAGCTTGTAGATGCGGCCGTTCCCGGTCGCCAGGTAGAGCTCGCCGGCAGGGTCCACGCCAAAAGACGTCAGCGTCTGGACATGGAAGGGCTCGCGACGGACGTCGGTTGCACGGCCGCCGTCCACCTTGAGGCTCCAGATATTCCCGGAGCAGTAGTCGCCGTAGAAGTACCGGCCCGCTGCGGCCGGCACGGCTTTGCCGTGGTACACGTAACCGCCGGTCACGGAGCAGCCCTCGTCGTGGCTGTACACCTCGATCGGCATCACGAGCTGTCCCGGCCCGAGCGGCGTGCTCGTCGCGTAGCGCGTTCGTCCTTCGTAGACGTGCCAGCCGTAGTTGGCGAGCGTGGAGATCTGAGCCTGCGGCCGATAGTCGATCTCTTCCCAGGCGCCCTGCCCCACGTCACCGATGTAGAGGTCGCCGTTTGCGCGGTCGAACGAGAAGCGCCACGGGTTCCGCAGACCGAGCCCGACGATCTGCCACCTCGCGCCGCGGCGAAGCGGATCGATCCGCAACAGCTTGCCGAGCTTCTCGCTCGTGCGCTGCGCGCGGTTGCCCGGATCACCTCCCGACCCGCCGTCGCCCATCCCCACGTAGAGCAGCCCCTTCGAGTCGAACTGCAGCTCGCCGCCGTTGTGGTTCGCGTACGGCTGACGCACGAACAGCAGCTGCCGCGCGGACGACTTGATCGCGCGACCGTTGCGGGACCGGAACTCGACGACGCGCGTGTTCCCGTTGCGATCGGTGTAGTCAACGTAGAAGCGATGGTTCTTCGCGTAGGCGGGATGGAACGCGACGGAGAGCAGCCCTCGCTCGCCGCCGCTCGAGACCCGGTTCCTGATGTCCAGAAACGTGCCGCGAAGCTTGCCGTTCACGAAGTAGCGAATTCGCCCGACCTGCTCGACCGCGTAAAGGCGCCGAGGTTCCGCCGGGGTCGAAGCGATGGCGGTGAGCGCCGAAAGCCCCTGTGCAAAGGGTCGGAGTGAAAGTGCCTGTTGCCCCTGCGAGGCAGGGAGCGCAAGGGCGGCGGCTGCGAGGACGTGGGCGAGCACTCACCGAAACGTAGTCACGCCGCGGCCCGGCGGTTCGAGTCTTTACCTACTTCTTAAGAAGGATCCGGCGGAGCTCGTCTTCCTTGCCCGGCTGCAGGATCGCGAGCACCTGGTCACCAGGCTTGAGCTGGGTCGACCCAACGGCGATCTCAGCGGTGCCGTCGCGCATGACCGAGATGAGCCGAGAGCCTTCCGGCAGCCTCAGCTTCTCCACCGTCTTGCCGGCGGAGGGCGACTCCTTGTCGATCTGGACCTCGACGATCTCGAGATTCTCCTTCCGCAGCTCGAGCAGATGCACGAGATCGTGCTCCGGGACCTCGTGCTCGACGAGCCCGAGAATGCTGGAGGTCGCGCACACCGTCGGCGAGATGCCGAGCAGGTCGAAGTGCGGCTGGTTCCGAGGATCGTTGACGCGCGCGATGATCTTCTGGACGCCGTACTTCTCCTTGGCGAGCTGCGAGATCACGAGGTTGTCCTCGTCGTCGCCGGTGAGGGCTAGGACGAGATCCGGCGGTCGCTTGATCCCGGCCTTCTCCAGGGTGTAGAGCTCCGTCGCGTCGCCCTGCATCGCCTGGTGCTCGAATTCGGACTCGAGCCGCTCGAACCGGTCGCGCTTCTGCTCGATGATGGTCGCCTCATGGCCGTGGCGAAGCAGCGTGCGCATGACGTTCGCGCCCGCCTTGCCGCCGCCTGCGATCAGGACATACATGGTTAGGCCTTGACCTCCTCGCGTACTGTCGGAATGTCGCACGAGCGCACAGCCTCGGTGAGCGAGTCGATCGCCGTCGAGGTCGGGCAGATCGTCCGGAGGCCGCGCTCGCGGTAGAAGTCTGCACGGGCTGGATCAAGGATCCGCACGACGGTGCACTCGATCCCGAAGCGCTTCTGCGCGACCTGCCCGATGACGAGGTTCGTGTTGTCCCCGTCGGTTGAGACGACGACGGCGTCGGCCTCCTCGATCCCGGCCTCGCGGAGAACGGCCGTGTCCATGCCGTGGCCGACGATGAACCCTCCGGTCCAGTTCTCTCCAAGGCGGCTGAGAGCAGACTCGTTCTCGTCGACTGCGGTCACGTTCCACCCTTCGGAGGCGAACCGCTTGGCGATAGTCGAGCCCACCCGGCCGCAGCCGATAACGATGAGCTTCACGGACTCAGCGTAGCTCGGCGGTCAACCCTGGTGCTGGGCGCCGTCCTCTTCCAGGACCCCCAACGGCGTCGCTTGCGATGCCGTTTTGGAGGCCGCGCGGGCTCCGCCTGTGCGGCCGTTCAACGCCCATCCTGTGGACCAACGGCATCCTCCCCTTCGAGGACGCCCTGGGGGAACGCGACGATCAGCACCTCGCTCGGGGCCTTTTTGAGCACGTAGTCCACCGTCGGAGAGAAGAAGCGGGACTGGCGCCGCCAGCGCGGCGCCGAGCCGAGAACGATCAGGTCGGCTCCCTGATCCTGGGCCTCCTGGACGATCGCCTGCCCGATCGAGCGGGCACGAACGGTTCGCCCCTCGACCGTCACGCCGTGGTCGGCGCCGAGCAGCTTCGCCTCGGCGAGCGAGGCCTCGGCGCGCTCCTCGTCGTCGTGGAGCTCCGCGTCGAGCGGGAGGTCCATCGGCACGCGGATCACGTGCAGCGCCTCGACGGAGGCCCCTCGCTCCTGCGCGAGCTTCACCGCGGTCGCGAGCATCTCCTCACCGATCTCGCCGAGTTTCATCGGGACGAGAATCTTCCTGAACTCCGCTTCGGCGAGCCCGCGATGCTCGTCGGCGGACACCACACGGGCGAGCAGGCCCTCGCCGCGGGACTTCCGGACGGTGACGTAGATCACGAGCCCGACCGCAAGCCAGGCGGGGCCCGCGTAGCGGGCGCCCACGTGGGTCGCCATGGCGATGATCCACACGGTCGCGGTCAGGATGGCGCCGATCACAGACGGGATCGGTACTCGGCCGACCGTGAAGGGCACACGGTAGGGGCGCCGGCGCTGTGGCTCGGTGAAGCGCAGCTTGATCACCGCCAGCTGCGCCGCGGTGAAGGCGAGCAGCACGCCGAAGCTGAAGAGGCTGGCGAGGAAGAGCACGGGATGCGCGAGCAGCGCCGTCCCGACGAGGAGCCCGATCGAGATCACAGCTGCGGCGACGATCGACTCCGGCGCGACGAGCGTGCGCGGCCTGAGCATCCCGAAGCGCCGCGGCAGCTGTCCGTGCTCGCCGAGCGAGTACGCGAGACGACCGAAGCCGGAGATCGACGTCGTCGCCGCTGTCAGCAGGATCAGCGCACCGGAGAGGCCGACGAAGACCTGTAGGGGCGCACCGATCCAATACGGAACCTGCTCGCGGATCTGCGTCACGATTCCGACCAGAGGAGCACGGATCCAGTTGCTCCCGAGCAGCGTCCCGTGGGTCGGCGGGAATGCCGAGAGCCCGACGACTGCGATCAGCACATAGAGGACGACGACCAGTCCAATTGCACTGAAGAGGCTGCGCGGAAGGTCCCGTCCGGGCCGTCGCGTCTCCTCTGCGAGGTTCGCAACGGTCTCGAGTCCCGTGTAGGCGAGCATCGCCAACGGGATCGCGAACGCGAGCGAGTGCCAGGTCGGCGAGGTGCCGAGCGACGTCCCGGTCGTGAGCACGTCCGGCGAGAAGAGCATCGCGAGCCCGAGCGTGACGATTAGGAGCTGGGTCACGAGGTCGACGAGCGCGACGACGAGCGCCCATCGATGCAAGCGTGTGCGGTGGACCAGACGGATGATCGCCACAGCCGCGATCACTCCGCACCCTGCGACGACGTCCCAGGGCCGGTGCAGCTTGGTGAAGAAGGCACCGGCGACGTAGTGCGGCAGGAACAGCGCCGAGAGTGCGATCACGATCAGGTAGTCGAGGAAGAGCACCCAGCCGGTGATGAAGCCCCAGAAGTCGTTGAAGGCAATCCGGACGAATGTCGCGGCGCCCCCGGTCTCGCGGATTGCCGCGGTTCCCTCCGCATACGAGAGCGAGACGATCAGGAAGAGCAGACCTGTCGCGAGCAGGACCGCCGGCGTGAGCCCGAGGGCGTGCAGCGTGATGATCCCGAGTGCGAAGTAGATCGAGGAGGCGATCTCCCCGTACGCGATCGAGAAGAGGGCGGGAGCATCGAGGACCCGCTGGAGCCGGGGCAGCTTGCGCGCCACTACTGCCCCTGCAAGTGGTGCTGTCCGCGCATTGCTGGGAGGGGCACTAGCTGAGGTTAGCGCCGCCGCCGGAGCAGATAGAGCCGGCCGATCCCGAGGGCGAGGAAGAGGACGCCCATCAGGTAGCCGAACGCCGCGCCGCCTCTGACCGTCGTCACGACGATGATCGCAAGCCCGATCCCGATGAACGTGACCGCGAAGATGGCAACGCCGTAGCGGTAGGCGTCGTTCATGCCGCCTTCTGTCCGGCGACCACCATGACGCGGCACGGAGCGTGCTTGAGCACGAAGTCCACCGTATCGCTGAACACGGGGCCGCGGCCGGCCCGCGGGGCGCCCATGACGATGATCTCGCTCTGGCGTCGCGTTGCCTCGTCCACGATGGCGCGACCGGCGTGGCGCGCGCGGACGAGGCGCTCGGTGAAGCTGACGCCGTAGAGCTCGGCGATCGCCGCGGCGGAGTCGAGGGCATCTTCGGCCCGTAGCTCCTCTTCCTCCAGCAGGGTGTCGAGCGCTAACTCGAGCGGGATGACGACCACGCTCAGCGAGGAGATCGACGCGCCCCGGTCGGTGGCCAGGCGACAGGCGACGTCGATCGCCTCTTCCGACGACCGCCCGGGCTTGACCGGGACGAGGATGTTTCGGTACTCGAGGGCGATCGCCGGGCCGATGATCACCGGGGCGCGCAAGGTCGCCGTCAGCGGCTCATGCAGCACGTAGCGCCGGTACACGATGTATCCGATCAGGCCGGCGATGAGCCAGCCCAGCCCGACCCACCGGGTCTCCGGCTTCTGAACCACGACGACCAGCCAGGCGATCCCGGTGCCCAACGCCGCCGAAGATCGCGAACAGCGGCCAGTCGATGCCGCGCACGCGGATATTCGGGCGGGCCTTGAACGCCTCGTCGTCGTCGCGCGATTTGACGCGCAGAGCGACCACCGAGACGTGCGCGATCGTGAACGACAGCATCGCGCCGAACGCGTACATGTTCCCGAGGAAGTCCGTCTGACCTGGGAGCAGGACGAGGATCGAGATGATCCCGCCGAAGACGACGAGCGACAACCACGGCGTCTTGAACCTTGGATGCAGCCGGCGGAACACCTCGGGCAGCTGCCGGTGGGTCGCCATCGCGTACGTGATCCGCGACGCGCCGATCACGCCCGCGTTCGTGGCGATGAGCAGAATCGTCGCCGCAAGGATCCCGACGTAGATCTTCGACACGTGCAGCACCTGGCCGTGGAAGCCGAGGTGCTCGACCAGGCCGAGCACCGGATCGTTCTTGAAGCCGCCCTGTTCCGGCCCGAGGCCGAGTAGCGTCTGATAGCCGTTCGCGGTCTTGTGCACGGGCAGCGCGGAGAGCGCGATCAGACGGCAACGTGAAGTAGATCGCAAAGACCGCGCCGGCGACCCACGTGATCGAGCGCGGAATGTCGCGCGGTGGGTCGCGTGCCTCCTCGGCCAGGTTCGAGACCGTCTCGATCCCGGTGTACGCGATCATCGCGATCGGGATCGCGAGGAAGAACTGGCTCCAGGTAGGCGCGACTCCCCAGTGGATGTTCGCCGAAAAGACGATGTGCGGGTCGAAGATCAGTGCGAACCCGATGATCACGAGCAAGAGCTGTGTCGCGAAGTCGATGACGGCCAGCAGGATGTTCAGGCGGGCCGCTTCCCTGATCCCGATCACGTTGAGCAGGACGAGAAAGACGACGACGACCACCCCGCCGACGATGTCCCACGGGTTCTCTCGCAGTGGACCCCAGAAGATCGAGAGGTAGTGCGGCACGAAGAACGCCGAGATGGCGATCGTGATGATGTAGTTGAGCATCTGCGCCCAGGCCGCTCCGAAGGACACGAGCTCGTTGAACGCATGGCGCGCGAAGCTCGACGAGCCGCCCGCTTCCGGATAGCGCACCGTCCCTTCGGCATACGTCGCAGCGGTGGCGGCGAAGATCAGGCCGCTGATGACGAAGACGAGGGGCGTCAGCCCGAGGGCGATCCCCGCGACGAGGCCCAGCGCGTAGTAGATCGAGGAACCGACGTTGCCGTAGGCGGTGGCGAAGAGCGCAGGCGTCCCGAGCACCCGCTCGAGCGTCTGCTGCCTGCGCCTGCCCCTACGTCGTGGCTGCGGGGCGACAGTGCCCGGCGGCGTCGTGCTCATGGCGCCGGAGCGTAGAGCTTTGGCGCTCTAGCCGTGAATCGAGACGATCAGAGGGATGATCAGGATCGCGACGATGTTCGTGATCTTGATCATCGGGTTGATCGCCGGCCCGGCGGTGTCCTTGTAGGGATCGCCCACCGTGTCGCCCGTCACGGATGCTGCATGGGCTTCCGAGCCCTTGCCGCCGAAGGCTCCGTCCTCGATCAGCTTCTTCGCGTTGTCCCAGGCGCCTCCGCCCGAGGTCATCGAGATCGCCAGGAAGAGGCCGGTCACGATCGTGCCGATCAGCAGGCCGCCGAGCATGCGCGCGCTGATGATTCCCACGACGATCGGGAAGACGATCGGGATCAGCGCAGGCAGCAGCATCGCCTTGATCGCCGAGCCCGTGACGATGTCGATGGCCCGCCCGTATTCCGGCCGGGTCGTCCCCTCCATGATCCCTGGGTTCTCACGGAACTGCCGGCGCACCTCGGTGACGACCTCGCCGCCCACCCGGCCGACCGCCTGCATCGCAAGCGAGGCGAAGAGGAACGGCATCAGGCCGCCGATGAACAGACCGGCGATCACCCAGGCGTCGTTGAGGTTGAAGACCGAGGGCAGGCCCTGGTCGGCCAGGCCGGTCGTGTACGAGTCGAAGAGGACGAGCGCGGCCAACGCGGCAGACCCGATCGCGTAGCCCTTGGTCACCGCCTTGGTCGTGTTGCCGACCGCGTCCAGAGGATCGGTGATGGCACGGACCGAGTCCGGCAGGTCGGCCATCTCTGCGATACCTCCTGCGTTGTCGGTCACCGGGCCGTAGGCGTCGAGCGCGACGATCAGGCCGGCCATCGAGAGCTGCGCCATCACCGCAACGCCGATGCCGTAGAGCCCCGCGAAATGATGCGCAACGAGGATTCCCGCGGCGAGCACGACCACCGGGAGCGCCGTCGCCTGCATGCCGACGGCAAGGCCGGAGATGATGTTCGTGGCGTGTCCGGTCTGTGACGCCGAGGAGATCGACTTCACCGGTCCCCAGCGAGTGCCGGTGTAGTACTCCGTGATCGCAACGAGCAGAAACGTCACGACGAGGCCGACAAGGGACGACGCATAGAGATCCGTGAAGCTGAACTTCCCGCCGTCGTAGGCCATCGTCACCGGGATGAACCCGATCGCAGAGAGCACGGTCGCGACGAGGACGGCCTTGTAGAGGGCGTTCATGATGTTTCCGCTCTTCCCGACGCGCGCGAAGAACGTGCCGATCACCGATGCGAGGATGGACATCCCGCCGAGCGCAAGCGGATAGAGGGCAAGCCGGCTCGACGGGAACTGCGTTCCGAGGAGCATCACCGCGACCGCGGTCACGGCGTAGGTCTCGAAGAGGTCGGCCGCCATCCCTGCGCAGTCCCCGACGTTGTCCCCGACGTTGTCCGCGATCACCGCCGGGTTCCGGGGATCGTCCTCGGGAATGCCCGCCTCGATCTTCCCGACGAGGTCGGCGCCGACGTCGGCAGCCTTGGTGTAGATGCCGCCGCCGAGCCGCGCGAAGACCGAGATGAGCGACCCGCCGAAGGCCAGCCCGATCAGGTCGTCGATCGCCGAGTCCTGCGAGTGTCCGAGCCAGCCGGTGAGAGCCCAGTAGTAGCCTGCGACGCCGAGCAAGCCGAGGCCGACGACCATCATGCCGGTCACCGAGCCTGCGCGGAACGCAACGTCGAGCGCCGGTTTGAGCCCCTCGCGGGCGGCCTCGGCGGTGCGCACGTTTGCGCGCACGGCGACGTTCATCCCGATGAACCCGGCTGCTGCGGAGAGCACAGCGCCGACGAGGAAGCCGATCGCCGTCCCCCACCCGAGCTTGTTGTAGAAGCCGAGCAGGAGAAATGGGACGATCGAGACCACGCCGATGGTGATGTACTGGCGACGCAGGTAGGCGGCCGCGCCTTCCTGGACCGCCTTCGCGATCTCCCGCATGCGGTCGTTGCCGGCCGGACGGCTCAGCACCCAGTAGGTCAGCACGATGCCGTAGGCGATTGCCACCCCCGCGCAGATGAGCGCGAACAGCACCGGATGGTCGTTGAAAAAGCTCCCGACGATCAGCGTCCCTACCCCCTCACAAAGTCGGCGCCGAGGGGTCTCGGCGCGGCGGCTTTTCTATCACATGGCGGCCCTGCGAGCGCCGCTCGAAGGCTCAGGCCGCTGCTTCGTCCTCATCCGCGGGGCGGGCCAGCTCGAGCGGGGAAAGGGTGCCGACGAGGTCGGGATGGGCGTTCCGGACGTGGAGATCGGCGGCGACCAGCAGATTCTGCTCGTCGTCCCCCCAGAGGACATAGCCGCAGCCACAGCGGATGCCGGTTGCGATCTCGACTGCCATCTCCCCCACAAGACGGCCGGCCGCGGGGCGTTCTTCCGGGTCAGGCGCCGGTTTTCGTCGCGTCCGCGTAGGCGAGCTGGAGGTTCGCGGTCACCTGCTTGAAGTCCCGGATCAGCTCCTCAGCCGCCGAGCCCTCGAGCACCGGCAGGAGCGCCCGCAGCGCTTCGATCGCCAGCCTCGCCTGGTCGAGGTCCCGCTCTTCCTCGGAGAGCCGCCGGTAACCGAGAGAGGACACGGTGTAGAGCGTCTGGACGAGCAGGTCCGAGACCTTCAGCTTCTTCAGCTCCTCTTCGAGCTGCTGCACGAGCTGCTCGTCGGACGGCGTGCTCATGCGGGCTCCCAGAGCTCGAATCGGTTCCCTTCCAGGTCGGTCGCCCAGCCGAACCTGCCGAACTCCATCTCCTCCACCCGTTCGTCGACGGCGACGCCCGCGGCGCGGAGCTGATCGAGCATCGCGTCCAGATCGCGCACGCGGAAGTTGACCATCGACTGCTGCCCGGTCGGGCCGAAGTACTCGGTGTCGGCGGCAAACGGAGCCCAGACCGTCTGGTCGCCTTCGGCTGCGGTGAACGTCGTGCCGTAGGCCTCCATGTCGATCCCGAGCTGCCTCGGCGTACCAGGCACGCAGCGCTTCTGGGTCGCGCGCCCGAAAGAAGACGCCGCCGATCCCCTGGACGGCCTCAGCCACCGACGCGTTCTCGCGGCCGGCGCACGAGCTCGGCGAAGACATCGCGATGCGAGCCAAGCTCCCCTTGACGCTCGTACTGACGCTCGGCCGCATTCGTCGCCGGGACGGCGAGGAAGGGCGCAGCGCCAATCTCACCCGCGACCGGCTCCACCCACTCGATCAGCGCCTCGATCCGCGCGCGCGCCGGAACGACCTCGCCTCGCACGAAGTCGATCAGCCCGCCGCTGAGCCCGTAGCGGATCGCGCGCCAGAGGTTCTCCTCGATCAACCGGTGCGGCAGGTCGGGCAGAGGCTCGCCCTCGTCGATCGCGCGCGCGAACCGGGCGCCCAGGGCGTAGATCAGAGCTGTCAGCGACTGGGCTTCCACGAGGTCCGGCTGCGCGTCGCAGATGCGCACCTCGACGGTCGGATACGCAAGATGCGGGCGGACGCTCCACCAGATCTGCGTGTGCTCGTCGATCGACCCGGTCGCATAGAGGAAGCGCACGTACTCCTCGTAGGCGGACCAGCCGTCGAAGGCATCGGGCACGCCGCAGCGCGGAAAGGTCTTCGTGAAGATCTCGGTACGCGCCGAATGCAGCCCCGTGACGCAGTCCTCGACGAACGGCGAGCTCGCGGAGAGCGCGAGCAGCTCGGGCAGCACGTTGCGGAATGCATTGCACACCGCGATCGCCCGGTCCGCGCCCTTGATGCCGATGTGCGCGTGGATGCCGAAGCTGTTGTTCCGCCACACGACGTACTGGAGGATCTCGCTGTTACGGCGATAGTGAGGCGTGTCGATGATGCGCTGGTCCTGCCAGCGGCTCCAGGGGTGCGTGCCGGTGCTGCTGAGCCCGACTCCGAACTCGTCGGCCAGCTCGCCAAGCTGCACGCGGCGTCGCGCGATCAGCTCGGACGCTTCCGCGAAGTCTGCGCACTTCCCCGTCTTCACCTCGATCTCCGAAGCGATCAGCTCGCCGACGAGGTTCTCGTCGAGCTCGGTGCCTCCGGCGCCTGCCTTCAGCTCCTCGAATCGATTCGTGAGCTCGAGCGTGTCGGGATCGAGCAGGGCGAACTCCTCCTCGACGGCGATTGTGAAGTCCTGTCCCTCGTCGAACGCCTCGCGAGCAGAGTTGATCTGCTCGTCCGGGCTCAGCTTTTGCGAATCCCCCACGTCGCTAGCGTAAATGAAGCGATAGCAGGCGCTCGCTCACGCTCGACCAGCTCCAGCGCTCCACGGCGACGCGGCGCGCGGCGGCGCCGAGGTCCGCTCGGGCCTCGGGGGTGAGCGCAAGCAGCTCGCAGAGCTTTCCGGCCAGGTCCGCCGAATCGCCGGTGGCGAAGCTTGCGAGGTGCCGCGACTCGGCTGGATAGCCGGCCTCCAGGTCCCGCGCGACCTCGGCGAGCCCCGAGTGACGGGCCACGAGCGGTGGCGATCCGGCGGCTGCCGCTTCTGCCGCGACCATTCCGAAAGCCTCCGGGAAGATCGACGGCACGACAGTGACGTCGGCCAGCGGCAACAGGTGGACGAGGTGGCGGTGCTCGAGCGGACCGGTGAAGAGCGTTCCCGGCGGCGCGGCTCGCTCCAGCTCGTCACGGTAGTCCCCGAAGCCGACGATGACTGCACGGGCATCGACCTTGCGGAGCGCGTCCAGCAGGATGTGGACGCCCTTGTTGTAGATGAGCTTGCCGAAGTAGACGACCGTCGGCTCGTCGCTCGCGAAGAACTCCGAGAAGCGCTCCTCATTCCCGGCGTCGGGATGACGCTCGTTCGCGTTCCGCGGGTTCGGAGGATCGGCTCGCGCCTCGGCGAGCAGTTCCTGCAGTGCCTCCTCGCGCGGCGCGGGGCGGAACTCGTCGACGTCCACGCCCGGCGGCACCTCGTAGACGCGGTCGACCTGTCCGACCACGTCCTCGAGCACCTCGCGGATATGGGTCGATCCGACGTACACGGCTTTCGCCGTACGGAAGCGTCTCCCTCGCCCAGGTCGTCAGGTCGTCGTTACCGCGGATCGAATACTCGAGCTCGGAGCCGTGCGCCTTGACGACGAATGGCAGGCCGCTTGCGACCCCGACCGGAGCGCCGAGCAGCACGTGGTTCGCAAACACGAGATCGGCGGGCATGTGCGCGCACAACGCCGTCGCGTTCAGGGCGACGTAGCGGTCACGTTCGGCGCGCGTGAGGTCCTGCAGCAGCTTTGCTTCGATGCCCTCGTAGCGATCGAGCACGAAGACCGGTAGTAGCGGTCCCACGTTCGGGCGGAAGACCTTCGCGCCGCCGAGGTCATACCGCTCGGGATGCGGCTCCTGGCAGATGACCGTCACGTCGTGACCCGCGCGGCTCCATTCTCGTGCCAGCGCGCGGGTATAGACGTTCGACCCGGTGCCCCCGAGGAGGTAGCCGTGCCAGAGCAGGATCCTCATCGGGCTCCCGACGGTGCCGTTAGGTCAAGTAGAAGTAGAGCGCGTAGAGGAGCTCGACCGCAGGGTTCGACGTATGGACGGCCACGTCCTGCGGGACGTCGAGCAAAGCCTCGGAGTAGTTGAAGATGATCCGGACCCCGGACTCGACGAGATCGTTCGCGACCTTCTGTGCATTGTCGGCAGGCACCGCCACGACGCCGACGATGATGTTCTTCTCGCGAATCGTGTCGGTGAGGCGCGCGTAGTCGCTCACCGGGACGTTGCCGACGCCGCGGCCGACCTTGTCCGGATCGGTGTCGAAGACGGCGGCGATGTTGATCCCGTGCTCCGCGAAGATCGGAGAGCTCGCAATCGCCTGGCCGAGCCGGCCGGCCCCGATCAGCGCGATGTTGTGCTGACCCTGCGTGCGGAGGATCTTGCGGATCTCTCCGAGCAGCGAGTCGATGTTGTACCCGACACCGCGCTTGCCGAACTTGCCGAAAGCGGAAAGATCACGCCGGATCTGGGTCGCGTTGATGTTGGTGTAGTCCGAGATCTCCTGGGAGGAGATGCGCTCTTTGCCCATCTTCTTCGCCTGGGTGAGCACCTGGAGATAGCGGGACAAACGAGCCGCTACTCCGACGGTGAGCCGGTCGGAGACGGCCACGGCGCCCTTAGTGTCGAGAGTTTGTGACAACCCGAACCCGTTGTATCACGCGGCGGCGAGCCGCCGCGTAGGTCAAGTTTGTGCGGCCAGTTTGCGCCTCAAGGCGCCGGAATCCACGTAGTAGACGAATGCCCGCTCTCCGTCGATCTCGACGACGGGGAGCCATTCCCGGTAACGCGCCTCCAGCGCCGGATCGCCGTCGATGTCCATCGTCTCGAGCTCGAAGTGGCACCTCCGCTCGAATGTCTTCGACGATCCGCGAGCGCACGCTCGCAAAGGTGGCAACCCTCTGCATGGTAGAGGACGACTCCTTACGGATAAATCCCGCGCGTGGTCGTCGCTTCCGCGACGCGTTGGACGGCGAGCCCGTAAGCCGCGAGGCGCATCGAGATGTCGCGGCTCTCCATCGTGGCCCAGGTCTCGTTGAACGCGCGCGTCACGATGTCGTTCAGCTTCGCGTTCACCTCGGCCTCTTTCCAGAAGTACTCCTGGAGACCCTGCACCCATTCGAAGTAGGAGACGACGACGCCCCCGGCGTTGGCCAGGATGTCCGGCAGGACGAGCACGCCCTTCTCCTCGAGGATCTCGTCCGCCGCAGGCGTGATCGGGCCGTTCGCGCCTTCGACGATGATCCTCGCCCTGACCTTGTCGGCGTTGTCCGTCGTGATGACCTGCTCGAGGGCGCACGGCGCGAGCACATCGCACTCGAGGAGCAGCAGCTCGTCGTTCGAGATCGGGTCGGCGGCCTTGAGTCCTGCCAGGGAGCCTGTCTCGCGTTTGTGCGCGATCGCCGCCTGGACGTCGATCCCATTCGGGTTGTGAAGACCGGAGGTCGAATCGGAGATCGCAATCACGGTCGCCCCGTCTTCAGCCAGGAACTTCGCGAGGAACGAGCCGACGTTGCCGAAACCCTGTACCGCGACCCTCGTCCCCTGCAGCGACATCTGCTTCTTCCGCACCGCTTCGCGCACGCAATAGAGAGCACCGCGCGCCGTCGCCTCTTCGCGGCCCAGTGAGCCGCCGATCGTCAGCGGCTTGCCGGTGACGACGCCCAACACCGAGTGGCCCTTGTTCATCGAGTAGGTGTCGAAGATCCAGGCCATCACACGCCCGTCCGTGCCGACGTCCGGTGCGGGAATGTCCTTCTCGGGACCGATCTCGTTGATGATCTCGGACGTGTAGCGGCGTGTCATCCGCTGCAGCTCACCCTCGGACATCGTCTTCGGATTGCAGATCACGCCGCCCTTTGCACCGCCGAACGGGATGCCCGAAAGCGCGCACTTCCACGTCATCCACATCGCGAGCGACTTGACCTCGTCGAGCGTGACATCCGGGTGATAGCGGATGCCGCCCTTCGACGGCCCGCGCGCGACGTTGTGCGTCACGCGATACCCCTCGAAGACCTGGGTCGTGCCGTCGTCCATCGCGACCGGAATCGAAACGGACACCGCCTTCTTGCACATCTGAAGGACGTTGACGAGGTTCGGATCGATGGCGAACGTCTTCGCCACCTTGCGCAACTGCGACTTGGCGATCTCGTAGGGGTTCTCGCGCAGATGCGAGACGGGCGCATCAACGGTGGTCACGTCAGCTCCTTTTTCCGCGCAAATGGGGACATTTCGGGCTGGGCCGGCGGAGCCTACTTGATCGTGAAACCGATTGTCCGCACTGTCGGCGGTCCTGCGTCCGTCCCGAAGGCGACGAGCCTGAGCTGGTAGTCACCGGTCGGCAGCACGGCCCCGGTCGGGTCCCGACCGGTCACGCCGAACGAATAGCGTCCGGGAAGCACGTCGCGCAGGCGGGCCAGCAAACCGATGCGGCCGCCGGCTGGGCTCCAGAGCTCGAGGTCGAGCCGGGACAGCGGCAGCACGTCGGACGCGGCCGCCGAACGCCGCACGGATCCGGCCACGAAGCTCAGCAGTGGAGGCGCTGCATCCGAGGGTGTGAACGCGCGTTGAGAGAGCCGGACCGTGGTCAGCTCGGCCGGGCGGCGCCTGCCGAAGACGATCGTCCACGGCACACGAATCGCGCGACCCGCGGCGGGCGTCACGACCAGGACTCCCTCGGCCGGGGCAGTTCCCTCCAGCTTGCTCGTCGCGCGCGCCCGCACATGCACGCGGATCGACCGTCCCGATCCCAGCGAGAAGCGTTGAGGCTTCACGTCGAACTCGACCGATGCCGCTCCCTCGTCGGCGACCGCGACGTCGAGCGACAGAATCAGACGGCGGTAGGAGACGTTACGCAGCACGACCACCTGGTCGGTACGCCAGTTGCTGCTGTCCGCGCGGCCGAGTGCGAGAGACGCAGGGCTCGCCCCGACTTCGGTCGCCGCAGCACCCCCGAGGTCGACGAGTCCCGCGCCTTGCGCGGTGATGCCGTCATCGGGAAGAGGCCGGGCCGCACCGACGAGCAGGCTCTTGAGCGCGTCGGCGTCGAGGTACGGCCGAGCCTGGGCGAGCAGCGCGGCGGCGCCGGCAACCAGGGCGGCTGCGCCACTCGTTCCGTTCACGGTGCCATAGCGGGCAGAACCGTCGGCGTTGGCTCCGGGCTCGGCGGTTTCCAGGGCAACGCCCGGGGCGACGAGCTCCGGCTTCACGCGTCCGTCGAAGGCAAGGCCCGTCGACGAGAAGGGAGTGACGCGACCCTCGCCGGCGTTGGATCTCGTGCGCGCTGCGCCGAGTGAAAGGGTCACCGGAATGGCGGTGCGAATGCGCGCGAGCAGCGTCTGCGCGGCGGCCTCGGGAACGGAAACAGCGGGGATCGGTGCGCTCTCGTCGAGACCGATGCCGCCGGCCGGCAGGTCAGCGCCGTAGAACAGGACTGCAACGGCCCCGGCCTGAGCTGCGTTCGCGAGCGACCCGTTCGGATCGGCTCCGGCCGGGAGGAGGGCGGCCCGGCCCGCGACGAGACTCTCGCCGTGACGGTCGAAGAAGTCGAGCAATGGAACCGGCCCGCTGTAACCCACCGGCTCCGTCGTCTGTGCACGCGGTGCGCCGATCCCGACATCCAGTGGCTCCGACGGGGTCACAGCGCCGACGAGCGGGCTCATGCCGTCGAACTCGACCCGGAGAGCCGCTCGGAGGACCACCCGCACCTGACCGAAGCGGGGCCGCAGATCGGCGGCACCGACGGTCAGCACCGCCGGTGCGCCTCCCGGGCCGGCGACTGAGCCGTATCCGGGCCCTGCGGGCCCGTCGTTTCCGGCGGGCGCGACGACGAGCGTGTCGAGCCGCGTAGCGCCCTCGACAGCACGGGCGATAGGCCCGTCTGCGAAACCGGCGAACGGCTCCGCGACGCCCACCAGCGCCACGCGGGCTGCATCGTGCGCATCGCCGTCACCATTCGGATCGACCGCGCGCTCGAGCCCGGCAAGTACCTGGTCGGTCCTCCCATAGACGGCCCAGCCTGCCGAGGCGTCTCGCTGCCAGCCGGCAACCCGGATCGGCAGGACGGTGGCTCCCGGGGCGACGCCGGCGAGCGCACCAGGCCCACCGGAGCCGACGAGGAGGCCGGCCATCTCGGTGCCGTGCCGTTCGAGCTGGGAGGGCTCGCCGGGTTGTGGCGCAGCGAGGGCACCCGCGTCGCCTCCGACGATGTCGATCCCACCGGTGACACGCCCGCGCAGGAAGGGCTGCGCCCGATCGACGCCGGTATCGAGGAGCGCGATCGTGACGCCGCGCCCATCCTTGTCCGACAACCCGATGTTCGGCCGCTCTCCGAAGCCCGTCGTCGTCAGGAGCTGCGAGCTCAGCGACGCCGGATATGCCGCCCGCACGGGATAGACGCCCGCCACGTCCGAGGCCCGTTCGAGGAGCGCGATCCCGCGCGCATCGAACGCGGCCGAGAAGCCGTTGACGGCTCGCGTGTAACTGAACTCGGGCTGGACGACAACGCCCTGGACTCGCAGCCGCGCGACGAGAAGCTTTTGAGCAGAGAGCGCGCTCTGCGTCCACTGCCGCTCCTGCTCGCTCGTCGCCAGGCCTCCGGCGTTGCCGACGCGGTCTGCGAGCGCGGGTGCCTTGAGCAGGACGATCACGCGCTGGCCGACCGCGACGCGCGGACGCTGGGCCCCGGCGAGCCCCTGCCAGCTCGTTTCTCCCTCGGCCGTCAGGCCGCTGCTGTGACCTCCGGCCGCGATGAGGACGGCCGTCGCGGCGACCGCCAGAGCCGCGAGCACGAGCGCGTTTCTCGGCTCACGCGGTGGACGCGTACGCATCGAGCCCAAGATAGCGGGGATACTGGATGGGATCCGTGAAGCGCGCAGCCGAGGCGATCATCGCCGCGTTGTCCGTGCAGAGCTGCAGTGGCGCGAGGGCCGTAGATGGGGGAAGCGCAGCGCGCAACTCCGAGTTCGCAGCCACCCCGCCCACCACGGCGATCTTCGAGGTGCCGAGCTCCGCGGCAGCCTGCTGGGCCCTCTCGACGAGAGCGCGGACGATCGCCGACTGGTAGCTCGCGGCGAGATCAGCACGCCGTCGTTCGAGCTCGTCCGCGGCCAAGTCCTTGACGGCGTAGAGGAGTGCTGTCTTGAGCCCCGAGAAGGAGAAGTCGAGCCCGGGCACCCGCGCGACGGGGAAGTCATACGCGCCGGCGTCTCCCGCCCGCGCGATGCGGTCGATCTCGGCGCCGCCGGGGTAGCCGAGCCCGAGCAGGCGCGCTCCCTTGTCGAAGGCCTCTCCCGCGGCGTCGTCGAGCGTCGTGCCGAGCACTCGCGCCTTGCCGGCACGATCCTGAACGTCCAGCAGCATCGTGTGACCACCGCTCGCGAGCAGGCAGAGAAACGGCGGCTCGACCGGACCCGGCTCGAGATAGAGCGAGGCAATATGTCCCTGGAGGTGGTCCACCGGCGCCAGCGGCAACCGCCTCGCCCACGCGATCGCTTTCGCTGCTGCAACTCCGACGAGCAGGGCACCGATCAAGCCGGGGCCTGCCGTCACCGCCATCAGCTCGACGTCGTCGAGCTCTGCGCCGGCATCGCGCAACGCTTCCTGCAAGACGGGCGTGACGAGCTCGAGGTGACGCCTAGACGCCACTTCAGGCACGACTCCGCCGTAGCGGGCGTGCAGATCGGCCTGAGACGAGATGACGTTCGCGAGGATCTGCCCGTCCTGCGTGATCACCGCTGCAGCGGTCTCGTCGCAGGACGTCTCGAGACCCAGGATCAACTGGGTCGCGGCTCGAAATCGCGCCACATGATGAGCGCGTCCTCACGGTTGTCCGTGTAGTAGCCGCGACGAACTCCCCGGGCCTTGAACCCGGCCTGCTCGTAGAGACGGATGGCGACGTCGTTCGAAACTCGCACCTCGAGGGTGTAACCGCGGCGTCCTTCGCCTCCTGTGAGCTCGAAGAGGCGTTCGAGCAAGCCGGTGGCGATCCGCTTGCGCCGGTGTTCCGGTGCAACCGCGAGGTTCATCACGTGCCATGCGTCGACGTAGCGGGAGATGATCAGGTAGCCGAGCAGGTCGCGCGTGTCGGGCTCGAACGCACCGAGCGAGATAGACGACGGCTTCGCGAGCTCGCCCGCAAACATCGACCGCGACCACGGTGTCGGATACGAGGCGCGCTCGATGGTCTCAATCGCGTTGAGGTCCCTCAGTTCGAGGCGCCGGAAATCCACCTTGTTGGCCGTCGCGCTCATTGGCTGGTTTTATCAGCGTCGGGGACTCGCAGGTAGAGCGGCTGCACCTCGTCGGCCGGCCCGAAGTCGTGCGCAAGTTGGGCGTGGAAGCGGGCCCGGGGCACGTGCCGTTCGTCTCCATCCGGCGGGATCTCGGCTCCGGCAGCTTCCAGCAAGGCGCGGTAGCGGACGGCGCCGCTCCCGACGCAGATCGTCCCGTTCGCCACCTCGAGCTTTCCCGGATCGAGCACTCTCGGCTCATCCTTCAGCACGAAGACCTCCCCGCGCCGGGCATCGACTACCGGCAGAGCGCCGGGGGAGCCGGCCGCGAGCGCGTCGAGTGTCGAGACGCCGGCCGCCGGAACGCCCAGGGCGAACGCCAGGCCACGCGCGGTCGCGAGACCGATCCGAACACCGGTGAAGCTGCCGGGCCCGATGCCCACCGCGAGCGCTTCGATCTCACGCGTCTGCGCGCTCGCTTGACGCAGCAACGCATCGACGTCCTCGAGCACCGTGGACGCCCGCGACGAGCGCTCGCCGAGCACCTCGCCGTCGGAGACGAGCGCGCTCGTCGCTATGTCAGTCGCCGTGTCGAAGGCCAGGATCAGCATCACCGAGAATCGTGACAAGCCGGCGCCCTTCTCCGCCATGCTCGAGCCGCACTCCGATGCGTATCGGCGGCAGAACTCCCTCCCCCGCCTCGGGCCACTCGACGAAGACGATGGCGTCGTCGAAGTACGGCTCGAGATCGCCCCACTCCGCCGCCGACACCACCTCTTGGAAGCGAAAGAGGTCGAGGTGCGACACGTCGACTCGGCCCTTGTACCTGTGGCCGATGGTGTACGTCGGGCTGGTGACCGGCCCTTCGACGCCGAGCGCGCGGGCGGCGCCGCGGACGAACGTCGTCTTGCCGGAGCCGAGCTCGCCGGAGACCGTCACGACGTCGCCCGGCCGCAGGTCGGCGGCGAGCCTGGCAGCGAGCCGCTCGGTTTCGTCGGGCGAGTGTGTCTCGATCAGAAGAGGCCGAGCTGGACCGCCGGCTCGGCGGCCGCCTGGGCGACGAACACCGGCTGCGGCGTTGCGACCTCGCGGCCCATGAGCTCCGGTAGACGCGCGAAGTCCGACTTCAGCACGTCGAGCATCCGCGGTGTGTAGAGCGCCGCTGCGGGATGAAAGATCGGGTACAGGAGCACGCAGCGTCCACCGAGCGTCACCTTCTGCTCCTGGCCGTGCACCCTCGTGATGCCGGTCGGCTTCCCGGAGAGGAGCTTCGTCGCGAAGTTCCCGAGCGTCGCGACGACGCGCGGCTCGATCAGCTCGATCTGCCGCCAGAGATGGCCCTCGCAGGCTTCGATCTCGTCGGGCAATGGATCGCGATTTCCCGGAGGGCGGCATTTGAGAACGTTGACGACATAGACGTCGTCACGCGCAAGCCCGATGTCGGCGAGCAGCTGGTCGAGCAGCTTGCCTGCGGCGCCCACGAACGGAACGCCTTGTTTGTCCTCGTGGAACCCGGGAGCCTCGCCCACGAACATCAGATCGGAGTCCGGGTTGCCCGAGCCGAACACGACCTGCGTGCGCCCTCCAGCGAGTGCGCACTTGGTGCAGCCGGCAACGACCTCGCCGAAGGCGCGAAGCTCGTCGACCCTGGTCAGCTCAGTGACCGCAGCCACAGCTTCCGCCGCAACAGCCGCCGCCACTGCTGAACGCGCCGGTCTGCCCGGCGGTGCCGACCATCGAGAACGTCGAAAGCTGCCGGGCGACGTTGGTCGCGCCGCACTGCGGGCACGCAACCTCCTGATCCCCCCGGACGAGCTCCTCGAAGTGCTCCTCGCACTTCATGCACACGTACTCGTACATCGGCATCGCCCGGGCAGTTTAGGGGCGAGGCCGGACGGGTCGCAAATCGGCTTGAGGGCTGATGCGAAATTCGGCCGACGTCGGGGGCGCTCCAGACCAAGTCGGGCAGTGCGGTCGTTCGCGGTGCGTAGCGGCGCTACGTGCCGCGGGCGAACGTGCTGATCCGGCGCCGTGTCTGGTGCGTCATCCGGCCCGGCGGAATTTCACATCAGACCTCTTAGTACGTGCCCTTGACGCTGTGGCCGCCGAGCTTGCCGGAGACCGAATTCTTCGTGAATTTCAGCGTCCCGGCCGTGGCCGCCGGGCCTGAGACCTTGATCGTGCCCTTGTAGGTCGACGGCGGGCCGATGTCGACGAAGGTGATCTTCCCGGTCACGAAGACGCCTGGGGCGATCGCGTACTTCGTCAGGATGAAGGCGTCGCCGTTCTTCGTGTTCGCGAGCTTGCCACCGTAGACGCCGCGCGGGGTGAAGCTGACCGAGGAGAAGAGCAGCTGCAGCCACGTCGCCTCCGCTTCGCGCACGGTCTTCGACGCGAGCACCAGCGTCGACTTCGCCGTCGGCTTCGCAGGCTTCGCCGGGAACGCGCCGAGGATCTTCACGAGCGGCGGCACGCGTGGGCAGGCAGCCTGAATCGGCGCCTCGAGCGTGCCGAGGATCCACTGGCGCGTCGCGCGCTGCGAGCAATAGGAGAAGTCGGCCGTGAGCACACTGTGACCCACGCCCGGAACGACGATCAGCCGGCCCTGCGGGAACTGGCTGATCACCGCGATTGCGCTGGCCGTCGGCGTGCGCAGGTCATAGCCGCCGCTGACGGCGAGAACGGGCACGTTCGGATACGGGCCCGGCCCAAGCGGCGTGTTGCCGGACGGCGAGGGCCACTGCTCGCAGAAGTACGCCGTGCCGAGGCGGGCGGCCCACTTTCCGAACGGGCCGAGTGCGCCCGGTGCGAGCCCGGCGACAGCCGTGTCGATCGCGGCCTGACGCGCGGACGGATCTGTGCCGGGCGACCACGGGAAGCGACCGTCGGCGCAGTTCGTCGCGGCGTTGAGGCCGAAGCTCAGATCCTCCGACGAGAGCTCACTGGTGCGGAGGTCAAGGTCGTAGATCCGCAGGAGTGGTCGCACGTTGCCCTTGAGAGCGGCGTGCACGGCGGCGGGAGCTTCGGCAGCGAGGCCGGGGCTCAGATCCGTGTCGATCAGCATCGAGAGGAGCTGCTCACCGTCCATCCGCATCGTCTTCAACGTGCCGTTCGGGGCAACGATCTTTCCGGAGATCGGCTTCGCCTCGATCTTGTTCGCGAGCACGGCCACCTCGGCCGAGAAGTTCGGCGTGGCCCCGCGGCAGAGGCCACCGTCGCAGAGTGAGCTCAGAGTGTCCGGCATCTGACTCAACACGTTGCGATCGAATGGATCCGGCAACTGCGGGGGAACCACGGAGTCGAGGATCATTCGCTCCACGTTGCCGGGATGCGCAAGCGCGTACGCGAGCGCGAGCTTCGTTCCATACGACACGCCCATCAGGCCGATCTTCGGAACGCCCAGTGCCGCGCGGACGGCATCCATGTCCTCGGCATGATCGCGAGTCGCATAGAACTGGCGCTGCGGGCCGATGATCGCCGCACAGTCGCGTGCGAGAACCGCGCTCTGCTCGGCGGTCGCGATCAACGTGCTCTGGAGCTGCGGACAGCGGATCACGCCCGAGTCACCCGTGCCGCGGTTGTCGAAGGCCACGAGCGTGTAGCCAGGGAGCATCGCCTGCATGAACTCGGCGGTGTCGGGCGATCCGAGCCCGTACACGTGAGCCGATCCCTGGCCGGGGCCTCCGGCGATCAGGAACATGGTTCCGCGGGGCAGGCCCGTGGCAGGCAGAACCTCGACGTGCAAGCCGATCGTCCCGGGAACCACACCCGTGCGATCGAGGGGAACGTTGACCGTTCCACACTGAAGCCCGTTCGTCGTGTCCGGACAGGGCGTCAGCGGGATCGCCGCGTGCGCGGTGCCCGGCGAGGCCAGTGCGACGGCGAGGACAAGCCCCAGGAGGAGACGACGACCCACGGAGCACGCCAGAGTACCAGTGCCCGTGTACGCTTCAGCTGCCCGGTATCCGCTACGGAACTGGAGCTACGAGTGCTCAGAAGCATCAACGTCATCGGGTCCGGCCGCGTCGGGTCGGCTGTCTCCGCTCGGCTTCGCGAGCGAGGCATCAGCGTGGGCGACGACGGCGACCTCGTCCTTCTGTGCGTGCCGGACAGCGTCATTGCGGATGTGGCCCGGACGATCGAGCCCGGCCCGTGGGTCGCTCACGTCTCGGGCGCCACGCCCCTCTCGGCCCTGGAGCCGCATCGACGCCGTTTCTCGCTCCACCCGCTGCAGACATTCACGCGCGCACGCGGGCCCGAGCAGCTCGACGGGGCCTGGGCGGCGGTCACGTCGGAATCGAATGAGGCGCGGTCGGTCGGCTTCTGGCTCGCCGAGCTGCTCGGCCTGCAGCCCTTCGAGCTCGCGGACGACGCGCGTCCGCTTTACCACGCCGGCGCTGCGATCGCGTCGAACTACGTGGTCACGCTGCACGAGGTCGCGTCCGAACTGTTTCGCGCCGCAGGCGCGCCGCCCGAGGCGCTCGTTCCGTTGATGCGACGCACGATCGACAACGGCTTCGAGCTGACCGGCCCGATCGAGCGCGGTGACTGGGAGACGGTCGAGGCTCACCGCCGGGCGATTCGCGCCGCGAGGCCCGAGCTCGAGCCGTTGTACGACGTCCTCGCGGAAGCGACGGCGAAGTGAGAGTCGCGCGGACCATTCCCGCTCTCCGTCTTGCTCTGAGCCCCGGCCGGGTCGGGCTCGTGCCGACGATGGGCTCGTTCCATGAAGGGCACCTGTCGTTGATGCAGGCCGCACGCGCGGAATGCAACGTCGTCGTCGTCTCGCTGTTCGTGAATCCCGCACAATTCGGCCCGAAGGACGATCTGAAGCGTTACCCACGTGACGAGGAGCGTGACGTGCGGCTCGCGGAGGAAGCCGGCGTCGACGTGCTCTTCATCCCGAGCGCCGAGGTCATGTACCCGAAGGGATTCGGCACCTGGGTCGAGGTCGAGGCCACCGGCGGAGAAGGTGCGGCGCGACCGGACCACTTTCGTGGTGTGGCGACCGTCTGCCTGAAGCTCTTCAACATCGTGCGCCCGGACGTCGCATTCTTCGGCCAGAAGGATGCACAGCAGACCGAGGTGATTCGTCGCATGGTGCGCGACCTGGACCTGAAGCTCAACCTACGCGTGCTGCCCACCGTGCGCGACGAGAACGGCCTCGCCCTTTCGTCGCGGAACGCTTATCTGTCGGCTGAGGAGAGACAGCTGGCGCTCGCGCTACCGCACGCTCTCGAAGCCGGACGCTCGGCACATGCTGCGGGCTCCGATCCGGTTGCGGCAGCGCGCGCCGCACTCAACGGCCTCGAGCCCGACTACGTCGAGCTGATCGACCTGGAAGCCGTCACCGTGCTCGCGGCCGCCGTCCGAATCGGCCCGACCCGTTTGCTCGACAACGTCGTCCTGGAAGGAGACCTGAGATGAAGCCCGGCAAGCTGACATTGCACGACCTCGCCGATCTGAAGAGTCGCGGCGAGAAGATCGTGATGGTCACGGCCTACGACGCTCCCGGCGCTCGCTTCGCGGAGCAGGCCGGCGTCGACATCCTCCTCGTCGGCGACACCGCCGGCATGGTCGTGCTCGGCCACGACGGAACGGTCCCGGTGACCATGGACGAGATGCTCTTCCTGACGCGTGCCGTCTCGGGCGCAGTCGAGCGACCGCTCGTCGTCGGCGACATGCCTTTCGGGAGCTACCACGTGTCCGACGAAGACGCGGTTCGAAACGCGATCCGTTTCGTCAAGGAAGCCGGCGCCGACGTCGTCAAGCTCGAAGGCGCGGGACCGTCGCTGACGCGCGTCCGCTCGATCGCCTCCGCCGGTATCGGAGTCATGGGCCACATCGGCTTGACGCCTCAGTCCGAGACGATCCTCGGCGGCTTCAAGACCCAGGGCCGCACGGCTGCGAAAGCGCAGCAGCTGCTCTCGGATGCGCTGGCGCTGGAAGCCGCGGGCTGCTTCGCGATCGTGCTCGAGGCAGTGCCCGTGCCGGTCGCAGCGCGCATCACCGAATCGCTGACCGTACCGACGATCGGGATTGGCGCCGGACCGGAGTGCGACGGGCAGGTGCTCGTCTACCACGACCTGCTCGGCCTGACCGAGGGACGCGCACCGCGCTTCGTGAAGCGCTACGCCAACCTGGCGGAGGAGATCCGCGGCGCACTCACGACGTACGCAGCGGAGGTTCGCAGCGGTGCGTATCCAGCACCCGAGCACACCTATGCAATGCCGGAGGACGAGCTAGAACTGTTTTCAGAGGCGTATTCTTCGAAGTCCGAGCGGCTCGATCGGTCATTTCAGACGGAGACGCGGCAGAGCCCGCGCCTCCTGAAGGAGGCACCGCAAGCGGCGCCTCAGCCAAACGCGTGCAAGAGACTCACAGCGACGGCTAGCGCACCGCCGATCGTTGCGGTGACTGCAACGCCCGCCAGCGAACGGCTCCACGTCCAGCCGTGCACGGTCCGCACTCCGACGACGAGCAGCACGGCCGCCCAGACCACGAACCCGTAGAAGAGCCACGCCACGGCGGGCCCGGCGCCACGCCCGTCCGCACCGCCGGTGCGGAAGAGGTTCTCGCCGTAGATCGCCATTCGGACCGGCCAGTAGACGAAGAGCGCGAGCGCGATCGGCGCAGCTGCAAAGGCGAGCAGGTGACGCGCGCGACGGAAGCTGCCGCGGCCGCCCAGGCGGCGAAGCGAGACGTGCAGCAGCTTGCCGACGGCGAAGTACAGCACGAAACCGTAGAGACCTCCCGCGAGAAACGCCCAAACGGCGAACAAGGAGCCGTCGATCACGACGTCGTCGCGGACGGTGCTCGCCGTTGCCAGGATCGTCGCGATACCGGCGAGCCACACGATCGCGCCCGCAGTGTCCTGCCGGACCGCCGCGACCTCGTCCGAATCGTCGCGCAGCGCTGCAAAAACCGGGCGGGGATGCTGCAGCACGAGCAGTCCGCGCAAAAACCAGGACTTCTCGTCCTGCCGTGGCTCGACTCGCGCGACCACGTCAGGCAGCCGCGACTGCGGCCTTCGGCAAAACGTGCCGGAGGAACTGGCCGGTGAACGACTCGTCGATGTCGGCGATCTGCTCCGGCGTTCCGGTCGCGATGATCTCGCCTCCGGCCTCGCCGCCTTCCGGGCCGAGATCGATGATCCAGTCGGCCTGCTTGATCACGTCGAGGTTGTGCTCGATCACGAGCACCGTGTTCCCGGAGTCGACCAGCCTTTGCAGGACGTCCAGCAGTTTCTCGATGTCGGCGAAGTGGAGCCCCGTCGTCGGTTCGTCGAGGATGTAGAGCGTCTTGCCGGTCGCGATCTTCGAGAGCTCGGAGGAGAGCTTCACCCGTTGCGCCTCGCCACCCGAGAGCGTCGTCGCCGGCTGGCCCAGCTTGATGTAGTCGAGCCCGACGTCATGGAGGGTCTGGAGGCGGCGTCGAAGCTTTGGGATCTTCGCGAAGAACTGCAGCGCCTCTTCGACCGACATCTCGAGCACGTCTGCGATCGACTTTCCCTTGAAGCGCACCTCGAGCGTCTCGCGGTTGTAGCGCGCGCCCTTGCACGTCTCGCAGGGGACATACACATCCGGGAGGAAGTGCATCTCGATCTTGATCTGGCCGTCCCCCTTGCACGTCTCACAGCGCCCGCCGCGGACGTTGAACGAGAACCGGCCGGGCTTGTAGCCGCGCACCTTCGCCTCGGGCGTCATCGAGTACAGCTCGCGAATGTGATCGAAGAGCTTGGTGTACGTCGCCGGGTTCGAACGCGGCGTACGCCCGATCGGCGACTGGTCGATGTCGATCACCTTGTCGAACACCTCGATGCCTTCGACGGCCTCGTGCTCGCCCGGCTTCGTCCGGTGCCGGTGCAGCTTGTTCGCCAGCGCTTTGTGGACGATCTCGTTGACGAGCGTCGACTTTCCGGAGCCGGACACCCCGGTGACGACGACGAACTTGCCGACCGGGAACTCGACGTCGATGTTCTTCAGATTGTGCTGGGACGCCCCTCGGACCCAGAACGAGCCGTGATCCTCGGTGCGACGCTCGGGCACCGCGATCACCCGCCGGCCGGACAGGAAGTGCCCGGTGACGGAGCTCTTGCTCCGCTCCACCTTCGCCGCGGTTCCCTCGGCGACGACGTGCCCGCCGTGCTCGCCCGCGCCCGGCCCCATGTCGACGAGCCAGTCGGAGGAGCGCATCATCTGTTCGTCGTGCTCGACCACGAGCACCGTGTTGCCGAGATCGCGCAGACGCTCGAGGGTGCCGATGAGCTTGTCGTTGTCTCGCTGGTGCAGGCCGATCGACGGTTCGTCGAGGATGTAGAGCACGCCCACGAGCTGCGATCCGATCTGGGTCGCGAGCCGTAGACGTTGCGCCTCGCCACCTGAGAGCGTCGCGGACGCACGGTCGAGCTGCAGGTAGCCGACACCGACGTTGTCGAGGAAGGTGAGCCGTTCCCGGATCTCCTTGACGATCCGCGCGCCGATCAGCTGTTCGGTCTCGGTCAGCTCCAGCCCGTCGAGGAACTCGAGGGCGCGGGTGACCGACATCTGCGTGAACTCGTGGATGTTCTTCTGGCCAACCGTAACGGCGAGCACCTCGGGCTTCAGGCGTGCGCCCTTGCAGACGGGACACGGTCGAAACGACATGTACTCCTCGATCCGTTCGCGCTGGGTCGCGGAGTCGGTCTCGCGGTAGCGGCGCTCGAGACTCGGGATGATCCCCTCGAAGGCGAGCATGTACGAGCGGCGCCGGCCCATCCGGTTGCGGTAGCTGACGTAGAGCCGCTCACCCTCGGTGCCGTACAGGAAGAGGTCTTGCTCCTCGTGCGTCAGGTTCTCCCAAGGCTCGTCGAGTGGAATCTCGTAGCGCTCGGCGATCGCCTGGATGACGGACTCGTAGAAACCCGAGTTCCCCACCGACCACGGGACGAGTGCACCCTCCGAGATCGAAAGCGATGGATCCGGCACGAGCAGGTCCGGGTCGATCTCCTGCTGCGCCCCGAGGCCGGTGCAGCGGGGGCACGCGCCGTGAGGGGAGTTGAACGAGAAGATGCGCGGCTGCAGCTCGGGCAGCGAGACACCGTGGTCCGGACAGGCGAAGCGCTCGCTGAACAGCAGCGAGCGATCTTCTTCGACGATGTCGATCGAAACGAGCCCGTCTGCGAGCTGCGCCGCCGTCTCGACCGACTGCGCGAGCCTTGTGCGCAGGTCGGGCTTCATCGTCAACCGGTCGACCACGACCTCGATCGTGTGCTTGAACTTCTTGTCGAGCGTGATCTCGTCCTCGAGCAGGTGCTGCACGCCGTCGACCTTCACACGCGTGAAGCCCTCGTTCCGCAGCTCCTCGAAGACGTCCTTGTACTCGCCCTTGCGGTCGCGCACGACGGGCGCGTTGACGGTGAACTTCGTTCCTTCGGGCAGCTGCAGGATCTGATCGACGATCGCCTCCTGGCTCTGCCCCGTGATCGGCTTGCCGCAGACTGGGCAGTGCGGGCGACCGACCCGCGCGTAGAGGAGCCGCAGGTAGTCGTAGATCTCGGTGACCGTCCCCACGGTCGAGCGCGGGTTGCGGGAGGTCGTCTTCTGGTCGATCGAGATCGCCGGCGACAGCCCTTCGATCGAGTCGACGTCGGGCTTCTCCATCATCTGGAGGAACTGCCGCGCATACGCCGAGAGGCTCTCGACGTAGCGGCGCTGACCCTCGGCGTAGATCGTGTCGAAGGCGAGCGAGGACTTGCCGGAGCCCGACAGTCCGGTGATACAGATCAGCTTGTTCCGCGGGAGCCGGACGTCGAAGTCCTTGAGGTTGTGCTCCCTGGCGCCGTGGACGACGAGCTCTTCTGAGGCCATAACTTGACCAGTTTAGCCGGGCCGGGCGGATCGAACAAGTGTTCTGTTAGCCGGCGGAAAACCCTCTCCGAGAGCCGAAATCCGTCCGTTCGAGCCTAGACGTCGCGGCCGAGGAAGACGAACAGCCCGGCGGTCACGAAAACGGCTGTCCAGACGGCCGCGGCGACTCCCCCTGCGCCCACGCCGAGCAGGTTTTCCGACCCGCCTTCACCCGAGACGAGCGCGGCGAACGCCCGGCCCGGCGTGTACTTCGCGACCGAGCGGCTCATGACGGTCACGATGTTCTCGCCGATCAGGAGCCAGACGAGGCTGATGCCGATGCCGCTGCCCTGGTTGCGCACGATGGCGCCGAAGCCGACGCCGAGAGCACCTGCGAGCGGTGCCGCAATCAGAACGCCGAGCAAGACGGCTCGGCTGTTGTGAAGGTCGAGCGATGCGCCGGGCACCGTGATCGCAAGCACGAGCAGCTCGGCGATCGCGGCGAGGAACAACGAGATCAGACCCGCCATCCCGACTTTCGCGAGCAGGACCCGTTCGCGGACCGGCGTGACGAGGAGGCTCTGCGTGACCGTCCCGTGTGTGATCTCACCGGCCATCACGACGATTCCGCCGATCAGCCCGAAGATGAGTGCGATGGCGGCGATTCGCGCGACCGAGCGATCGTCGGCTGCCGTGTTGATCTGCCCGTTGGAGGCGACGACGGAGATCGCAGCGATCAGGATGAGCGCGGCGCTTCCGAGCGCGAACCAGAGGAAGGTCCGCACGGTCCGGACCTTCAGCCACTCGGAGCGGAAGGTGGCGCTCACCGGATCTCGTCCCCGCCGGTCAGCTCGAGGAACGCCTCTTCGAGCGACGTCGCGTCGGCCACGAGCTCGTGCAGGACGATGGCGTTCGCCGCCGCGAGCTCGCCGACGCGCTCCGCCGGGGCCGGAGTGACGAGCTGCTCGCCGTCGAGGCTTCCTTCAAAGCCCGCCTGCACGAGCGTGTCCCGCAAAGCGACCGCCTGCGGCGAGCGCACGCGAGTGCCGCCCGCTGCCCGCGCTGTGAGCTCGCTGACCGGGCCGTGCGCGATCAGCTTGCCGTGGTGGATGATCACGACCTCGTCGACGAGCTGTTGCATCTCTCCCAGCACGTGGCTCGAGATGAACACCGTCTTTCCGTCAGCAGCGAACGTCCGCAGGAAGTCGCGGAGCCAGCGGATCCCCTCCGGGTCGAGCCCGTTGGCGGGCTCGTCGAGGACCAGCAGGTTCGGCTCGCCGAGCAGCGCGCCGGCAACGCTCAGCCGCTGGCGCATACCGAGCGAGTAGCCACCGACGGCACGGCCGCCCGCGTTCCCGAGACCCACGAACTCGAGCAGCTCGTCCACGCGCGTGAAAGGAACCTCCGCTGCGGCTGCCAGCATCCGGAGGTGGTTCCGTCCGGATCGCTTCGGGTGGTAGTTCGACGCCTCCAGCACCGCACCGACGCGCGTCACGGGGCGCTCGAGCTCGCGATAGCGGTGTCCGCCGATCGTCGCCTTGCCCGAGGTCGCGTGCACGAGGCCGAGCAGAATTCGCAAGGTGGTCGTCTTGCCCGCGCCGTTCGGACCGAGGAACCCCGTAATCGAGCCCTCGCGGACGGTGAACGTGAGACCGTCGACGGCCGTGGTCTTCCGGTAGCGCTTGCGAAGGTCGACGACCTCGATCACGCGAGGACTCTAAGCGGACAGTCGCTCGACGAGCCCGTAGACGCGGCGAGGCTCGGGCACGAACTCGATCTCGAGCTCACCGGCGACGATCGTCCCGTACCCGAGGAGCCGGCCGGTCAGACTCTGCTCGATTTCGACTGCACCGAGCCGCGCGAGCCGGACGGCAGCCGCCCGCCTCCGTAGCGTGCCGTGGACGATGAACAGCTTCTCCGTCGTGATCACGACGCGGGTCCGCTCCCAGCTCCACACCGCGCGGAGCACGATCACGGCTCCAGCGACCTGCAACACGACGCCCGCGATCGACGCCGGCCAGCCGACCGCCATGCATCCGATCCCGACGGCCGCGAGCCCGAGCGCGCGCACGAAGGGACCGGCGAGCACGACGGCATGTCGCCGCTCGTCGAGACAGACGCGTTCCCCGTTCGACCTGATCATCGCGTTTCGGCTTTCGCCGAGCGGCGAAGGATCCCTGGGTACATGAAAGCAACGGCCGAGCGCGTCGCTCTCTCCACGCTGATCGTGATCGCGATCGTCGCGCTCGCGCTCGCGCTGTGGAAGTTGAAGCTCGTTCTGGCTCTCGTCTTCCTCGCCTTCATCCTCGCAGCCGCACTCCGGCCGGGCATCGATCGGCTCGGTCGAGCCGGGGTGCCGCGCGGTCTGGGCCTCGCGATCCACTACCTCGCGATTGCAGGCCTCCTCACGGTCGCCCTCTGGTTCGTCGTGCCGCGGGCTGTCGACCAGGTGCAGAACGCTCTCGGTGGAAGCACCCAGGCCCAGATCCACCAGGAGGCGGCCAACTCGAAAGGCATCAAGCACGAAGTCCTCACCGCGATCGACAAGCGGTTGCGCGAGGTGCCGAAGGCAAGCGAGGTGTTGCACCCCGCTGTCGAGGTCACGCTCAAGGTGTTCGAGGTCGTGCTCGGGCTCTTCTTCGTCCTCGCCAGTGCGGCGTACTGGATCTTCGAACGCGACCGAGCCGTCGACTTCGTCACCTCGTTCATACCCAGGCCGAGGCGCAAGAAGGTGCGCGACACGTGGGACCTGATCGACCTGAAGCTCGGTGCCTTCGTGCGCGGGCAGGCCCTGCTGATCGTCCTGGTGGGCACGGTGCTGTCAGGGGCGTTCTGGGCGATCGGGCTGCCGTACTTCATCCTCATCGGAGCGTTCGCAGGCCTCGTCGAGATCGTCCCCGTGATCGGCCCGATCGCCGCCGGCACGCTCGCAGTTGCGGTCGGCGCAACGGAGTCCTGGCACATGGCGCTCGCGGCGGGGATCTGCGTGCTGGGCGTTCGCTTGCTCGAGGACTACCTCATCGTCCCGAAGGTGCTGGGTGAGGCGGTCGGCCTGTCGCCGCTGCTCGTGCTCGTATCCGTGACAGCGGTGGGAATCCTGTTCGGCGGCTTCGCGGTCATCCTGGCTGTCCCGCTCGTCGCCGTGCTCGTCACGCTGCTCGACGTGGTCGTGCGGGACGTCGACCCGGCCGAGGAAGACGTTCCGACCGTGCTCTTCCCGGCGAAGGACGCCGAGGCCTAATGCGATCCGCGCCGAAAGCTGCGCTTTCGCGCGGAGATGAGGCACGGCGCTTCGCGCTGAACGTGCGCGGGCCAAGCCCGCGCACTCCTCTGGTGTCTCTGGTTGGCCGTTTGTTCCCTTCCGTGCGGGCACGGGCGCTGACGCGGCCGCGCCCGCATCAGTTCGCCTCCCGCGAAGCCCGGCTTCGCCTGGTCTTAGCGTCCGGCCTTGGTGGTCCCGTCGTTCGAGCGGTCTAGGCTTTGCGCCAGCGGCCGAAGATTAAGCCGCCGAGGGTGAAGCCGAGGCCGAAGGTGCCGATTGCGAAGCCGCCGATCGCCAGGGACTTTCGCCAGGTCGAGAGTCGCTGCCAGCGGCCGAGGGCCTCGCGCTCTTCACTCGTGAGGGTCTCGCCTCGGCGCTGCTTTCGGATCGCGCCGCCCGCCCGGAGACCGAGATAGAGGTCGTCGAAGATCTCGGCAGACTCTTCGGTCACGCGGATCAGACTATAGCCTCCACCGGCCGTGCTCACACGCGTTTTACACCTCTCTGACCTCCATTACGGAGCGGGTGACGACGATGCGATCGAGCATGGGGCACCGGCTCTGATCGAGCGCTTCAAGCCGGAGCTGATCATCGCGAGCGGCGATCTGAGCCACAGGGGACGGGAGGACCAGCTCGCCCGCGCCTCGCGTTTCCTCCATAGCCTTGACCGGCCTGTGCTGGCGGTTCCGGGCAATCACGACATCCCGTACACCTTCCCGGGTCGCTTCAGCCACTCGTTTCGAGAGTTCGAGCGCCAGTGGGAGACGACCGAGCCGACTTACTCCTCTCCGACCTTGCACGTCGTCGGCCTCAACTCCGTTCGCCCGTGGCGGCACCAATCGGGCGGGATCCGCACGGCGCAGCTGGCCCGGGCGGAGGAGCGTCTGAAGGAAGCGCCTGCGGGCGCGTTCCAGATCGTCGTGCTCCACCACCACCTGATCGGTGCGCCCTGGCGCTCACGGAAGAAGCCGGTCGCCCGCCGGAACCACGTTCTCGGCGCACTCGTCGCGGGCGGCGCCGACCTGATTCTCGCGGGGCACATCCATCAGGCAGCGGTGAGCGAGCGGCGTGAGTTCGAGATCTCCCACGGCGACGAGCAATCAGTGGTCGTCTCGGTTGCGCCCGGCCTCGGCCAGCCGCGGCCTCAGCGGCAGGGAGAGGCGCGCGGTCTCCACCTCTACGAGATCGACGACAACTGCCTCCGCATCCAGACGTACGTCTGGCGCGACACAGACTGGGGACTCACGGCCGAGCGGAGATTCCCGCGCGGCCGTGAGACCCTCGAGTCCCAATCGGTGGCCTAGACCCTCGCGGGGGTACGGCCTCGGCCCGCGTACAGGCGGCCGACGAGTGCAACGAGGATTACCGCGACGATGACGCCGATGATGAACGCCAGCCATCCACTCGAGATGAGCGCCGCGACGAGCAGGGAGACGATGCCGATCGCAATGGTCAGCAGCCAGCCCATGGGGTCAGACCCCGGATGGAAAAGCCGACCAAGCGCGCCGACGATCGCTCCTACGATGATGAACCAGATGAAGTGCATGGGCAGTGGATTCCCGCCCGCCGAGGAAGGAAACCTCAGGTTCCCCTAGGTTCGGCTGAGGACTTGGGCCCTTTTGGCCTCGAACTCCTCGTCGGTGAGGACTCCTGCCTTGTGGAGGTCGCTGAGCTTGCTGAGGATGGACTCTGCGTCGTTGGCGGCCTGGTCGTGCTGCGCCTGCCGCATGAGATCCTCCATCTTCTGCCGGCGCTCGTTGAAGCGGTCGATGCCGAACCCCTTGTCGGGGAACTTCAGGGCATCCGGACCGGTGAGCGGCCGCTTCTGCACGAAGCGGCGGTAGGCAACCACGAGCAGGACCGCGCCGAGGAAAGACAGGAGGCCGATTGCCTGGGTCCCTCGCCCCCAGATCCCGATCGCGAGCGCCCCTCCCGCCGCGGATCCGGCGAGCCCGATCGCGACCGTGAGCCAGATCGGCATCGGGTCGGGCCCCGGCACCGCCAGACGGGCGAGCCCGCCGGTGATGAAGCCGAAGACCATGATCAAGACGATCGAGGCGAGCATCGGCGGGAGAGTCTAGGCCGCCGTCGCCGCTGCAGCGAGCAGTTCGCGCCGCAGGTCCTTGATCTCGTCGCGGAGCTTTGCGGCGTACTCGAACCGAAGCTCTTCCGCCGCGGTGTACATCTCTTCCTCGAGCTCGATGATGAGCCGCTCGAGCTCGCTCGGCGCCATCCCCTCGACGTCCTTACGCCCGCGACGGCGCTTCGACTTCGGCACGGTCGGCGAATCGAGCGCCAGAAGCTCCGCGATGTCGGACACGCCCTTGACGATCGTCTCCGGCGTGATCCCGTGCTCCTCGTTGTAGGCGATCTGGATCGTCCGGCGCCGGTTCGTCTCTCCCACCGCGTCCTGGATCGCCTGGGTCATCTTGTCGGCGTAGAGCAGCACCCTTCCGTTGACGTTGCGCGCAGCGCGGCCGATCGTCTGGATCAGCGACGTGCGGCCGCGGAGGAAGCCCTCCTTGTCCGCGTCGAGCACGGCCACGAGCGACACCTCGGGCAGGTCGAGGCCTTCCCGCAACAGGTTCACGCCGACGAGCACGTCATAGTCGCCTAGCCGCAGCTCGCGGATGATCTGGATCCGCTCGAGCGTGTCGATCTCGGAGTGGAGGTACCGCGCCTTCACGCCCGACTCGAGCAGGTAGTCCGTGAGGTCCTCCGACATCTTCTTCGTCAGGGTCGTGACGAGCACGCGCTCACCGACTTCCTCGCGACGGCGGATCTCGTTCAGCAGGTCGTCGATCTGATTCTTCGTCGCGCGCAGCTCGACCTCGGGATCGACGATCCCGGTCGGACGGATCAGCTGCTCGGCGAGCCGCGTCGCGTTCCTTTCCTCGAACGGCCCCGGGGTCGCGGAGACGAACACCATCTGCGGCACCTTCTCGAGGAACTCGTCGAAACGCAGCGGCCGGTTGTCGAGCGCAGATGGGAGCCGGAAGCCGTAGTCGACGAGTGTCTGCTTGCGCGACCGGTCGCCCTCGTGCATGCCGCCGATCTGCGGGATCGTCTGGTGCGACTCGTCGACGAAGACGACGAAGTCCTTCGGGAAGTAGTCGAGCAGCGTGAACGGGTGCGTTCCCGGCGCCCGTCCTTCGAGGATGCGCGAGTAGTTCTCGATCCCGTTGCAGAAGCCGAGCTCCTGCATCATCTCGAGGTCGTACTCGGTGCGCTGGCGCAGCCTGTGCGCCTCGAGCATCTTCCCTTCGATCTCCAGCTCCTTCGTCCGCTGCTCGAGCTCGTGACGAATCTCCGACACCGCGCGCTCGATCGTCGGTTTCGAAGTGACGTACTCCGTCGCCGGCCAGATGGCGATGTTGTCGAGCTTCGTGAAGATCTCGCCCGTGAGGGGATCGAAGTGACTGATCTGCTCCACCTCGTCGCCGAAGAACGAGATCCGGTACGCGGTTTCCTGGTTCGCCGGCTGCACCTCGACCACGTCGCCCTTCACGCGGAAGCGCCCGCGCCCGAGCATGGTGTCGTTGCGGACGTACTGCGAGTCGATCAGCTTGCGCAGCATCAGGTCGCGGTCGTGCTCTTCGCCCACCTCGAGGATGATCACCCGATCGCGCCACTCCTCTGGCGAGCCGAGCCCGTAGATGGCGGAGACCGAGGCGACGACGACCACGTCGCGGCGGGTGAAGAGCGCAGACGTCGCCGCGAGCCTGAGCCGCGCGATGTCGTCGTTCTGGGAGGAGTCCTTCTCGATGTAGAGGTCGGCCTGAGGCACATACGCCTCCGGCTGGTAGTAGTCGTAGTAGGAGACGAAGTACTCGACGGCGTTGTCCGGGAAGAACTCGCGGAACTCGTTGCAGAGCTGCGCGGCAAGCGTCTTGTTGTGCGCGATGATGAGCGCCGGCCGGCCGACCTTCTCGATCGTCCAGGCCATCGTCGCGGTCTTTCCGGTGCCCGTCGCCCCCACGAGGGTCTGCATACGGTCGCCGGCCCCGAGGCCGTCGACCAGGGTCGCGACCGCCGTCGGCTGGTCGCCGGTCGGTCGATAGGAGGCGTTTGTTTTGAACTCGGCCATTTGGGCCAAGGGTAGCTTCCATGGCCGCCAGAACGAAAAGACCCGAGGCAGGTCCGCCGTACGAAGCGTACGCCAGGATCATGGGTCTCTTCGCCGGCGGGCTCGCGTTGGCCGGTGGCGTCGCCCGTTTGCTCGACCGCGACCCGCGCGACCAAACCTGGCTCGATCTGGCGACGCTTTCGATGGCGTCGTTCAAGGCCGCGCGCACGATCGCCCGGGACGACGTCACGAGCTTCATCCGCGAGCCTTTCGTCGAAGGCGACCCACGGGAGCCCGACCAGGAGCGCCCCGTTCAGACCGGCGACATGGAGCAGGCGATCGGCGAGCTCGTAACCTGCAGCCGCTGCATCGGGACGTGGGCCGCCGCCGGGCTCGCGACCGCGCAGATCCTCACGCCGCGCTTCGGGCGCATGCTGACCTGGACGCTCGCCGGGGCAGGCGTCAACGATTTCCTGCAGGCAGGGTTCGCCGCGCTCACGCGCAAGGCCAACGACCCAGAGAGCCAGACCTAGCGCTTCACATGCTTGATCTCGGCGAGACGGCCCCGGGCGATCGCCGTTAGCTGCTTCATCCCACCGCAGATCTTGCAGTCGAAGGTTCGAACGGACCCGTCTTTACTGCCCATAAGCAGGTGCCAACCGCTCGGCGAAAAGGCAAGGCTGCTCATCGGTCGCGTGTTCCCGCGAACGAAGTAGATGGGCAGAGTGGGCCAGTTGCGGCCCTTGCTCGCCTCCCAGATCCCAGCGGCCAACGGCCCCGCGGTCGCGATCCAGCGACCGTCCGCGCTGAAGGCCACATCGAGCACGCCGCCGGAGTGGATTCGCAGCAGTGCGACCTGGTTTCCCGTCCGGACGTTCCAGACCCGCGCGTCGCGGTCCGTGCTCGACGTCACCAGCCGAGAGCCGTTCGGACTGAAGGCGAGCGCGGTGAGCGCGGCGGTATGTCCAGTGAGCGTGTGCTCGCTTCGACCTGTTCGCACGTCCCAGACGCGCGCGGTCCAGTCCGAAGAGGCTGTCGCAACGCGCCGGCCATCGGGTGAGAAGGCCGCGGCCACCACATTGCCGGCATGGCCCGTAAGAGCGCTGACGAGTGTCCCGTCGACGCGCCAGAGGAGCGCTGCTCCGTCGTTTCCGACCCCAACCAAGAGTCGGGCGTCCGGGCTGAAGCGCACGTCGTTCACCGGCGCGCCGAGTTTGAGCTCGTGCAACAGCTTCCCAGTCGGGACGCTCCATAACCGAACCCACCCATCGAGGGCTCCTGTCGCGGCGACCTTCCCGTTGGGACTCAAGCGCGCCGTTGTGACAGGACTGCCGTGTTCGAGCTTCGCCACGACGGTTCCGTCCGTTCGCCATACGCCTGCGGTCCCGTCCAGGCTGCCCGTGATCACGATCCGGCTGTTCTTGCTGAACGACGCCGTCTCGACCGAGGCTGCATGGAGGAGTGTGATCGCACTGTCGTCCGTGTGCCAGAGATGGGCCTTCCCATCGGTGCCCGCACTGAGCATCAGCTTTCCATCTGGGCTATACGCAACAACGTTGACTTCGCCGGCATGACGTCCGAGATCGTGCGGCACTCCCGGCGGTCCGGGACCGGCCTGGTCGAGGCCGGCGTCCACAGACGGGCGAAGCCGTCTTCGCCGGCCGTGATAACCGTGCGGCCGTCAGGGCTGAACGCCGCGTTCGGCACGGACCCTTGATGGCCTAGGAGCGCAGCCTGCAGGAAGCCGCCGTCGCTGCGAGAGATGAACGCCTTTCCCTCTCGGCCGGTGGTGAGGAGGGACTGGCTGTTCGGACTGAAGGCGACGGACTGCACGCCACTCCGATGGCCGCTCACGATCCCGATCAGATCTCCGTCGGACACGCTCCAGATTCGCGCGGTGGTGTCGATGCTGCCGGCCGCGGCGAGCAGTCGGTCGTCGGGACTGAAGCTGAGATCGGTCGTCTGTCCAGTGGTGCGGAATGAATCCCGCTGCCACCCGGTGTTGACGTCCCAGGTACGCACGACCAGATCGGAGCCGCCGGTCGCAACGAGCTTGCCGTCATGGCTGAAAACCGCGCTGTTGACGAGAACGACATTGTTCAGACGGCGCGTCGGCTCGCTTCTCGTAACGCTGAAGATCCGGGCGAACCGGTCGCCGCCCACGGTGAGCAAGCGCGAGCTGTCCGGGCTGAACGCGACCACACGGACGGCGTTGCCACGAGCGCCGGACTCGTGGTCGAACGGCGCTCCTAGCAAAAGCCCTCCCGCGACACTCCAGAGTCGTGCCTTCCCGTCGGCACTCCCGGTCGCGATCAGGCGGCCGTTCGGGGAGAAGGCGACGCTCAGCGCGCTCTCGGGAAGCTGGAGCGTTGCGACGGTAGCTCCGGTTCCGGTATCCCAGATGTCCACGTGGTCGCCTTCCGCGCCGGCGACAAGGCGGCCGTCGGGGCTGAAAGCGACATCGACGACCTGGGCCGGCGGGCCGAGACGCCGCATCGCGTATCCACGCGTGGTGTCGAACAGGCGAGCGCCGCCCTTGCCGGCGACGAGCGCCAGTGACCCGTCGGGGCTGAAGCGGGCCAGCCCCACCGCGCCTCCACCCGGCAGCACGGCTCTGAGCCGCAGTGCGAGCAGTCCGTCTCGGAGAGTGTTCTCCAACCTCTCCTCGGGCGGCAGCTTCGCCCCCCGAAACGCGCTCGCCGCCGCCAGGGCTTGCCGTACGCTCGCCTCAGGGTTTTGGTCGAGTGCCGCGCGGGCGGAGGCCAGCAACTCCCGCGCTCGCGCGATCTTCCTCTGCCGGGTCGCGATCTGCTCGGCATGCACAGCCTTGTGCTCCGCCGCGCGGGCCAGGACTGTCTGCCGTTGTGCAGCGTTGCGCGCAGACGCCGCTGCGACCGCGAGTCGCTCGGCCTTTCGCTTGCTCCCTTCAGCGAGCGCCTTTTGCGAGAGCGCATCGAGTCGCGCGGCGTCCGCCATCTCTGCACTGACCTGCGCCCGGTGCGCAGACTGCTGCGCCTGGGTCTGCGCGTTTTGGGCCTGGATCGTCTTCTGCTTTGCCACCTTTTCGTTCTGAATGGCAATCGCCTGCTGCTCCTCGGCGACGGTCTTCTGGTGCTCGGCCTCGATTTGCGCACTCTGCGCGACGGCCGCTTGGTGCTGAGCGTCACTTCGTTGCGCAAGCGCATACACGGCGACGGCAGCCATGACTGCGAGACCGAGCAGGGTGACGGCCCCAAAGACCAGTAGCCGCCGCTGGCGCCGGTGATGTTCTTGCCGCTCCTGCTCGACCCGTGGGTCCCCCTCGAAGCGCGTGCGCCACCCGAGCACGGCGTCGGCCAGGACGTCGTGGAAGATCTCGTATCGCGTCGTCGATGGTCCGTTCTCGGAGCTCGACCGCACGATTCGCTGGGCGGAGAGTCGCTGCAGCACCTCCGATGCTTCGCGCTCGTCCACCGCCGCATAACCGGCGAGATCGTGCACTCCGTGCGCGATCTTCGTGCCGGACGGCGTGACCAGGAAGTTGTACATCGCGGCGGCGGCGCTCTTCTCCCGCGGCGACAGAGCCGCCATCGCGCGTTCAAGGTGGTCCTGGACGATTCGCTCGGCTCCGCCGAGCTCGTGAAGCAATGCGCGCCTCAGGATGCGCGAACCTCGTTCGTTCTCGACGTCCCACAGGCGGGCAAGTACCAGCTGGAGGTAGGGCGCTTCGATGCGAGTCTCCTGCGCTCCGCCGGCCGCTACGCCTCGCCCGGCCACTCCGAGCTCGACCCGCCCGGCAGTGACTTCGTCGAGAACGTCGTCGATGAGCCCCGGCTCGACCTCGAACTCCTCGTCAGCCGGGACAAGCTCGTTGTAGCGGTGGATCGGCCCCACAGTCGCTGCTTCCCCAGCCGCGCGATCGAGCCGCTCCAAACGCAAGCGGTTTGCCAGCAAGTTGGGAATCGCCGCCTTGAGCACGTCGAGCCTGGCCAGAGTGTCCTCGCGGACTCCGAGCAGCACGTTGACCCGTAGCTCGGGGCGCCGCAGGACCTCGGCGAGCTGCTGGGCGAATGCTCCCCCGCGTCGGTGGTAGAGGAAGAGCTCTTCGAACTGGTCGAGGATCAGATAGAGGTCCCCACCGGCATGCGCCGCAGCCTCGGCGAGCGCGTCTGCGAGGGAGTCCCCCTCTCCACCACAGGCCTCGACGAGTCCGGCCACCGGTTCTCCCGCCCACGTCGAGAAGACGACGACCTCGACGCCTTCCTCCTGACGCAACCTGTGTGCGACTCCCGCACGGAGAACGGAGCTCTTCCCGACCCCGCTCGGTCCGAACAGGACGGTCAGGCGCGCGGCAATCAGATTTGCGGCGATCACCTCGCTCTCGCGTTCACGGCCGAAGAAGAGAAGCGCGTCGAGCTCGGAATCCTCGAACGGCGCAAGTCCCTTGTACGGAGAAGACGGGGCGGCAACTACGACGCTCATGCCACTGCCTCCGCCGTCGCGAAACCTGCATATGCGGCAAGGGTCTCGACGTACCGTTCCAACTGGAGGTCGTGCACGTCGACGTCGCGCCGGCGCCAGAACTCTCGCTCGAGCGGCTGCGCTCTCGGCTGGACAGCCCACGAGCGGTAACTGAGCGGTTGGTCGCTCCAGAGCCTGTTCAGAATCACGCGCAGATTCCAGTCACCCATCGTGTACCCGAGGAAAAGGAAGTGGCTCCGTCGCAGCTTCGCTGCGAGCGCGACCGGAACGGCACCGGCCACGTCGCTCTTCGAGAGGTAGTCGATGTAGTCGTCCTCGGTGATGACGAAGCTTTCCCACTCGCGGTCCGGGCCTCGATCAACCTGGCCGTGCAGCGTCAAGATCACCGTGCGCCGTTCGAGCGACAGCTCGGTCGCGTAGTGATTCGGCTGGTCGATCACGGTCCGGTTGTCCGGGGTGAGGTGAAAGAACTTCCCGCGATTCTTTCCCGTTGCGATATAGAGACGACGTCGAACTCTTCGCCGGCGTCGATAAAGGCTGCTCGAGCGCGAGGTCGTAGCTCGTCGTCACGAGAAGCTGATGTGGCACTCCGCGCTTGCGAAGCACGGCGGGCAACGAGGCGAAGAACCGATGGATCGGCGTCGGCGTTGCGTCCGCGTCGAGCAATGCGTGCAGCTCGTCGTAGAGCGGCCCGGATCCCTTCATCACCGCGACGTACTGCGCGACGCGTGGCAGGCTCGAGCCGGTTTCCGCGTAGTCGAAACGCTGCGCGAACCGCGTAGCGAGATCTGCGACCTCTGCGCCGAGTACTGCCACGAGCCGCCCACGAAGAGCGCCAGCAACACCTCCGCGAAGTGATCCTCGGACGGAGGATCGGCGTCGGGTGCCTGCAGTCCGGCCTCTTGCCTGAGAATCGCCCCGTGTAGCTGCTGCAGCTCGCGGCTCGGCTCGATGCCGAGTTGCTCGACGAGGATTCCGCGTGCCTTCTGGTAGGAGTGCAGCGCCTCGGCCTGCCGTCCGGACCGGTACAGCGCCAGCATGTACTGGCCCCGCAGCCGTTCACGCACCGGATGCTGCTCGACCAGAGCCTCGAGCTCACCCACGAGCTCGAGATGGCCGCGCGGCGTCCAGATCCGCCTGCACCCGCTCCTCCAACGTCGCAAGCCAGAGCTCGTCGAGCTGGGCTATGTGAGGCTGGGCGAACGTCTCGAACGCGAAATCCGCGAGCGGCGGGCCGCTCCAGAGCGCCAACGCCTCGCACAGCAGCTCCGCGCGCCGGTCCGGTTCTGCGCTTTTGGAACGGTCCAACAAGGAGTTGAAGCGCTCCAGATCGAGGCTTCCCGAGGCCCACGTTGAGCCGATAGCCCGGCGACTTCGTGCTCGAGAATCTCGGGACCCGAGCGCCTTTCGCAGCTGCGAGACGAAGTTCTGCAGCGAGGTGACAGCCGTTCGCGGGGGGTCTTCACCCCAGAGCGAATAGATCAGCCGGTCCTGAGAAACGACCCGACCGGCTTCAAGCAGTAGTAGCGCGAGCACCGCGCGCTGCTTCAACCCACCCAGAAGGAGCGGACCGGTCTCGTCCGAGACCTCGAGGGGGCCGAGGATCCGGAACTCAAGCATGTGACGTTTGTAACACGGTTTGCTCGCTTTGAACAGCGGCGCGCCGGCGGGGTCCAGCAGGTTCGCACCCGAACCTTGTGCGGTCGCGCTAATCGCTCGCTAACCGCGCATTAGCCGACGGTTAGAGGGCAGTTGGTGAGCAGTTGCGGCCGCCTTCGACGGTGGCCGCATGGCTACCAGCACACATCCTCGGAACCGCGACGCTCGCCGTCGCGCCGCCGGGAGTTTCCTCCTCGTTGCCGTGCTCCTCGGCCTGATCTGCATCGCATGCGCCGGGGGCTCGCACCCGTCCGTCGGCGCGATCTCCTCGGCACCGGAAGAGAACGACGAGTTGGACGGCCGGGACGAGCGGCAGCTGCCGACGAACCGGCCGACGGTCGAGTCGGCCTTCCTCCGAGAGCTACGCCCCTGGAGAGGTCGCCCGCCTGATCATCTGGACCAGCGGCCGGAAGGTGTCGCTGCAGGTCTTCCGTGCGGGAACGGAGGAGAAGCGCATGCGGGCGCGCGACGTGATGCTCGGCACCCCGGTGACGGCCTCCCGCGAGATCGGGGACGTCCACAAGGGGCGGCGGATCGCGGTGCCTGTCGGGATTTGGCCGAGCGGGCTCTACTTCGCGAAGCTTGTGACCCGAAGCGGTCTCAGGGTCGGTTACGCGCCATTCGTGTTGCGACCGAGGCGGCTAGGTGAGCACCGCGTCGCGGTGGTGCTGTCGACGATGACGTGGCAGGCCTACAACTTCCACGACGACGACCACAACGGATCGCTCGACACCTGGTACGCCGGCCAGAAGCACGCCCGTCTCGCTCGACCGTACGAGAACCGCGGAGCGATTCCGCACTACAAGTACTACGACGAGCCGTTCCTGCGCTGGCTGATCGCCACCGGTCGGGACGTCGACTACCTCGCCGACG
>CAWDSD010000008.1:0-151391 GCA_963804935.1 uncultured Actinomycetes bacterium | reverse complement strand
GATCGACGTGAGCTTCATCCGATCGGGACGACGCGGAGGCCGGTCGCCCCCGCGAACATCCGTGCGATGCGGTGTTCCACGTCCACCGGCTGACGTGCCTGTCCGGCCGCACCGAGGGGGCTGATGCTCGCAACGACGCTTCAGGCGGCGCGAAGCCAGATGGCGTTCACGCTGGGGTTCCACATCATCCTTGCGTCGCTTGGTGTTGCGCTGCCGGCGTTGATGCTGATCGCGAACTACCGCGGCCTGCGCCACCAGGATGCCGACGCGTTGAAGCTCGCGCAGCGGTGGTCGAAGGCGGTAGCGGTGACGTTCGCGGTCGGCGCCGTCACGGGGACCGTCATCTCTTTCGAGTTCGGGCTTCTTTGGCCGGCGTTCACAGGACGCTTTGGCCAGGTATTCGGCGTGTTGTTCGCGATCGAGGGCATCTTCTTCTTCCTGGAGGCGATCTTCGTCACGATCTACATCTTTGGATGGAAGCACCTCTCGCCCTGGACACATTTCTGGAGTGGTGTGCCGATCGTTATCACCGGCCTTGGCGGAGCGTTCTCAGTCGTCGCCGTGAACTCGTGGATGAACCAGCCTCAGGGGTATGCGCCGACGACGGGCAAGGTGACGTCGGTCGAGCCGCTGAAGGTCATCTTCAACCCCGCGGTGCCGTACGAGGTCCCCCACATGATCTTGGCGGCGTATCTCGTCACCGGGTTCCTGGTCGCCTCGATCTACGCGGTGGGGATGCTGCGTGGCCGGCGTGATCGCATCCACCGGCTTGGGCTATTGATCCCGCTGACGGTCGCCTGCATCGCGACGCCGATCCAGTTCGCCGTTGGCGACACGGCGGCGCGGGCGATCGCCAAGGACCAGCCGATCAAGTTCGCGGGAATGGAGTGCGTGCAGACGACCTCGACCGACGTCACCGAGTACATCTACGGGAGGTGCACGTCGAGCGGCGTGAAGGGTGGAATCGGGATCCCCGGATTCGACTCGTTCCTCGTCGGCTGGAGCACGAGCACGCAGGTGGTCGGGCTCGATTCCGTGGCACCCGACGACCGCCCGCCGGACAATACGATGCTGCACTGGGCGTTCGACACGATGGTCGGGATCTGCTCCGTGCTGATCCTGCTCGGCCTGTGGCTCGGGATCGGCTGGCTGCGAAAGAAGGACTTCCCGCAGTCGCGCTGGTTTCTCCGCGCGACGGCAACGTCCGGCGTGCTGGCGGTGGTTGCGCTCGAGTGCGGATGGATCGTGACCGAGGTCGGACGGCAGCCATGGATCGTCTACAACGTCATGCGAACCTCGGATGCGGTCACCCATGCAAGCGGTGTCTGGGTGACCTTCGGGCTGATCGTCGCGCTCTATGTCGCGCTCGGTGCGGCGCTCATCATTACGTTGCGCGCGATGTCGCGACGGTGGCGTGATGCCGACGAGGACGACGTCGGGGGACCCGTACGACCCCGAGTCTCAGGCGCCCGGTCCCGCTCTGGCAGAGGGTCCGCAATGAATCGCCCCGACGCCGTCGCGATCATCCTCTGGATCGGGGCAACCCTGTACGCCATCTTTGGCGGCGCAGACTTCGGAGCCGGCCTTTGGAGCCTGCTCGCCGGCGGGGGGGAGCGGGGCCGCCGGCCGCGCGACCTGATCGACTGGGCGATCGGGCCGGTCTGGGAGGCGAACCACGTCTGGTTGATCTTCGTGCTCGTCGTGCTCTGGACCGGCTTCTCGTCCGCGTTCGAAGCGATCTTCTCGACTTTGTTCATCCCGCTGTGCCTGGCTGCGCTCGGGATCGTGCTGCGGGGCTCCGGCTTCGCGTTCCACCACACCGCGCGTCGCGCGAGCGGCCGAGCGCTGGCGGCGACGGTCTTCGGGCTGGCCTCGGTGCTCACACCCTTCTTCATGGGGACCGTCGTCGGCGCGATCGCAGGCGGCCGCGTGCCGGTTGGCAACGCCGCGGGCGATCCGGTGACGAGCTGGGTCAATCCGCTCTCGCTCGTGATCGGCGCGCTCTTCGTCGCCACCTGTGCCTATCTCTCGGCGGTGTTCCTCGTCAGCGACGCGCGACGTGCTCGTGCTCCCGACCTCGAGCGATACTTCGGCACTCGCGCGCTCGTCTCCGCGATCGTGACCGGGGCGCTCGCTGCCGCCGGCCTCGTCGTGCTGCGGAGTGACGCTCGATTCGTCTTCGACGGCCTCAAGGGCGACGCGTTGCCGCTCGTGATCCTCTCGGTCGTCTGCGGAAGCGCCGTCCTCGTCCTCCTTCGCCGCAACGTCCGACGCGGAGCCCGAGTGCTCGCCGCGGGCGCGGTCGCAGGCGTGATCTGGGCGTGGGGCGTCGCGCAGCATCCGTACCTGCTGCCGGAGAAGCTCACCATCGCCGCCGCAGCAGCTCCGAGTGCGACCCTGACGAGTCTGCTCATCGTTTTCGGTGTCGCAGTGCTCGTCGTCCTGCCATCGCTCGGGCTGCTGTTCACGCTCGTTCAACGCAACCTCGTCCGGGAGACGTCGAGCCCGACGGCGCAAGACAAACCACACGCCGACACCTTGCGCCACTGACGATGGCCCCCACCTCGCCACACGCAGGAATGGAGGAGCCGCGATGAATCGAAAGCAGGCTGCGCTCACGGTGACGAGGGTCTCGCCGATGCCGCAGACTTCGACGGGACGTCCCTCTTGGGGGGTCACTCTGGTTGGTGGCTTCGCCGATTTCCCGGCCCTCGTGATGATCGCTCGTTCGTGAGCGCGGGGTCGCGTTCCGGCTCTGGCCAGGGGTCGCAGCCGGGCTCCGACGTCGTCGCGTTGACGCAATCGCCGGGGTTCTGGCGGCTGATGGGGTATGCGGCGTTGTTCGGGGTCGTGCTCGCGTTCGCCAGCTTGGGGTTCCTGGGGTTGGTCAAGGGTGGGACCAACCTCTGGTTCACGCTTCCGAAGAACCCCGGCTGGCTCGACGGGAGCCTCTGGTGGGTGGCGGTGACCGCGGCGGCCGGCGTGGTCGTCGGCGTGCTTCGGCGACGGTTTCGTCTCCCGGTCAAGCTGGCGGGCACGGTCCAGGAGCTGGAGGAGCAGCGGGTCGAGCCCTCGATGGTCCTAAAGGCGGTTGCCGTCTCGCTGGTGTCGCTGGCGGGCGGTGCGAGCCTCGGGCCCGAGGACGCACTGGGGAAGATAGGGGGCGGGCTGGGAACCTGGGTCTCGGAGCGGCAGAAGCTCGACGAGGACATGCGAGCGACGAACACGCTGACCGGAATGTCCGCAGCGTACGGGGGCCTATTGTCATCTCCGATCTTGGCGACGATTCTGGTGCTTGAGCTTGCGCGTCCGAAGGCCGCTCGCTTCTTGGTGACGGTGGTTGGGGCTCTGCTGGCGTCCTCGGTCGCGTTCGCGGTGTACTTTCCGATCGCGGGGTCGACGTTCCTCGGGATCTACGCGCTGCCGTCGTTCAAGTACGAGGATTGGCAGCTGCTCGCGGCCGTACCCCTCGGCCTGGCCGCCGGCGCGCTCGCGCTGATCACAGCCGTCGCGATCGCGGTCGTCTCGCGGGTCGCCGCTCGTCTCGGCAATCGGACGATCCTTCGCTCGACGCTCGGGGGAGTCGCGTTCGGGCTGGTCGGCGTCGCGCTCCCGCTGACGCTCTTTACCGGAACCGATCAGCTCACGACCGTGATCCACGACGGGGCGACGCTCGGCGCCGGTCTGTTGATCGCGGTCGTGTTCGCCAAGATCCTGGTGTTCGCGCTCTGTGAGGCCACCGGCTTCATCGGCGGGCCGTTCCTCGTGATGCTGTTCATCGGCGGCACGGCCGGGATAACCGCCCACGTGCTGATCCCGGGGCTGCCCGAGGGCCTCGCGTTCACGGCGATGTTCGCCGCGCTCCCGGCGGCGATCGTCGCCGCCCCCTTCTCGCTGATCCTGCTCGGTGTCATCACGACCCAAATCGGCGCCTTACAGGCGGCACCCGTCACGATCGCCGTCATCAGTGCCTACCTCGCCGTCTCAGGCTCGGGTCTGCTCATCAGGCTGGCGCGGCGGCAAAGCAAGCCTGCCGCCCCGGAATCGTCGGCTCGACATGCGACTGAATAGAAAAGGGCTGGGGAGGGGAGCACACTGAATCAGCAAGAATCACTATCGCCAAGCGGGAAAACACTATTCGTGGGGACTGTCCAACTGGCACCCTTCGAGGCCTACGTCACCTCAGCCAGACTCGCCACTCCGCCAAGTCCGGCACGGGCCGATCCGGCCCAAACCTCGCACTTCTAGGCGCCTCCCACTTCGTCAAACCGTTTTTGCCCTTGCCAGGTAGGTACTCGGAATGACCTGATACCTGGTGAAAGGGGAGGGATATGCAGCTCAGGTCTCTGAAGGTTCTCGTGCTCGCAGCGATCGTCGCAGCGAGCGTTCTGACAGCGGCCGCGCCATTGGGCGCTGCCGAGCAGAACTCCTACAAGGTCACGAATCTCGTCTCGAACACCGCTGCGATACCGGCGGTGATCCACGACGGGAGCCTCCGCAACGCATGGGGGCTGACCGCCAGTTCGAGCTCGCCCTGGTGGGTGTCCGACAACGCGGCCGACGTGTCAACGCTGTACAACGGCAATACCCCGCCGACAAAGGTCCCGTTGACCGTCTCGGTTCCGACCGCGCCGACTGGGACGGTGTTCAACATCGCCAATACGAGCGGGGCATTCCCCGTGACCGGCGGCACGTCGCGGTTCTTGTTCGCGACCGAGCACGGGCAGATCCTCGGTTGGCCGGGCTCCGGGGATGCACAGCCGAGTGCTGCGCAGAGCTTCGCCCCCGGAGCGATCTACAAAGGCCTCGCGATTGCGACCACGCCCGCAGGGCCACGTCTGTACGCGACCGACTTCCACAACGGCCGGGTGGACGTGTGGGACGGCTCGTGGAACCTCGTCAACCCGTCGTCGAGTTTCGTCGATCCGATGATTCCCGCGGGCTATGCGCCGTTCGGCATCCAGCGGATCGGCGACACGATCTTCGTCAGCTACGCGAAGCAGGACGCCGACGCAGAGGACGACGTACACGGTCAAGGGCTCGGCTTCGTCGACGCTTACGACACGGCCGGCAACCTGCAGGGCCGAGTCGCGCAGCACGGCCAGCTGAACGCTCCGTGGGGGCTCGCAATGGCTCCCGCGAGCTTCGGCCGGTTCGCCAACGACCTGCTCGTCGGCAACTTCGGCGACGGTCAGATCAACGCCTACGCACTGCAGCCGAACGGCAACTTCGAGCACCGTGGCGAGCTGCGGGGAACCGACGGCAAGCCGATCACAATCGACGGCCTCTGGGCGCTCGAGTTCGGGAACGACGGCAGTGCCGGCCCGAGCGAGACGCTCTTCTTCACCGCAGGCCCGAATGACGAGATGGACGGGCTCTTCGGCTCGATCGACCCGGGCTAGCTCAGAGCTCACGCGCCCGGCCGCAACGCGGCCGGGCGCGTCGTTCGAAACGGTTGGGACGCGCCTAGGTCGCTCCAGGAGCCTTGCCGACCGCCGGGGGCCGATTCTCCGGGAACTCCCGCAGCGTTTGCCGGCGCAGCGCCTCGATGGCGATGGCTGTCGTGACGGCGAGGATTGCGAGGCCCACCAGCTGGCGGTTGCCGGCCCTCGGTCCCACTGCGATCAGGAGCAGGAACACACCGATGCCTGTGGCCCAGACGGCGACCGGATGATGTCTGAAGATGGGTGCGAGCCACCGCCTGAAAGCGAGTGCAGGTCGATTCGGGCCTGCGAGGGCCGTAGCGACGAGAACCAACGCGCCGTAGACGACGAGCAGGATCCCGATGTCTCGCAGCACGCTCGTCTCGATTCCCCAGATCACGCTGACGGGATGCTTGTTCGCCTCCGTCTTGACGAGCGAGTCGACGATCACCCTGCCCAGGAAGCGCCTGAGGGAGGCGAGCAGTAGACCAACGAACACGAGACTCGCCCCGGTCGCGCCCAGCAGCCACCGTCGCCGCCCCCGCGCGAGGTAGATCGCAAGTGCGTAGAGGGCGAAGACTGCGATCAGGAGCAGCGAGCTCAGCGCTTTGAGGATCTTCACGGCCGTCTGCGCGGCCCCGAGCTGGTCCGACTTCATCAGCACGATTTGGCCGGCGGTCGGATCGGCGTTCGCCTTCAGCCTGTCCTCAATACCAAGCCGCGTCGCCAGCCTCGTGATCGCCGGTCTCAGGTCAAGCGTGACCTCACCGTTCGCGGTCGAGATGTTTCCGTTCGGGCCCAGGTCCTTGCCCTCCAGCACCCTCAGAACAGCCGCGTGGGCGCGCTTGTTGGCGTTCTGCCAGAGCGTCTGCACCCTCGGTCGCTGCAGCAGCCGGTCGGCGGCGGCGGGCCCGACGGTGTTCTGGAGCGTCGCCGCCAGCGCGGCGGCGGCCGGCTGCGCTCGCGGCGGCAGCCGCTCACGAAGCTGGGCCTCCACATCGACTCGCTGGAACAGTCCGTCGCTGAGCTTCTGCGCGATCGCACCGCGAACGTCGTCATTTGCCAGCAGCTGCGTCGACGAGTCTGCCCACGCCTGGTCGTCGAGCAGCTGACGCTTCGACCAGACCGTGAGCGACGAAACGAACAGCAGGATCGTCGCTACGGCGAAGAGGCCCCACACAAGCAATCCGCGCTTCTTGCTCAACTGATGTCCATCAAAACGAGAGGTAACCGAGCATGAACGCCTCGGCGGCAAGCAAGCGTGGCCTCGTCCGGTGAGATCGTCGTTCCAACACCATCGCGGGCCTTATCCGTGCTCCAAGTTGTCTTCTTTCGAGGGGCAGACCTCGACCCTCTCAAGGACCAGGGGTCCTGTGATCATCCGAACGGGATGATGATCGTGAAGGGGCCTAGGGCAATACGGGCCAGTCTTGGCCCGTTGTCTCCGGTGACGCGACACCTGCGCGTGGTCTGGCGACCGATCGTCACCTTCCTGACTACGCGATCGCGTCGGGGCGAGCATCGTCGTCATAGACGACCACGGTGCCTGCGAGGAAGTCCTGCAGGGCGCGCCGCCGATCATCGACGAGTACCGGCAGGAAGCCGGTGAAGAGGAGAAGAATCGCCACGATGAGTCCGAACAGGCGCACGAGCGAACGTCCGAAGCCTGGTGCGGAACCGCCAGCAGCGACGACGCGGAGGTTGAGAAGCCGCATCCCCGGCGTCTGGCCGGCAGTCGACCAGAATCCGGTGAAGTAGGCGACTTCTACGAGGAACCCGGCGACGGCGATCACCGTCCCCACGACCGAGGCCGGGCGAGGATTCCAGACGAGCGAGACGACGAGCCCGATCACGGCGGTACCGGTAAGGAAAATCATGGTTGCGAGTGCCGCGTCGACAGCGAGCGCAACGCCCCGGGTCGCGATCCCGCCGTAGGGAACGCGCACCGAACCACCCGCCTCGACTCGAGAGCGGGGCGCTCGCCGGAACCAGCGGCGCGGTCCGCGCTCGATCGCGTCGTCGAGGTTGCGCAGCCGTTGGCCGACTCCGGTGACCAGCTCCCCGGCGAACGACATCGACTGTCCTTTGAGGGCTGCGCGTAGCTCATTGCTCCCCAGGACCTCTGTCAGCACGCGCTTGAACGCGGGGCTGCGCACCACCTGGTCGGTGAGGTCGAGCGTCAGACGGCTCTCAAGTGCCTCGGCCACGACACGTTCGAGTGCCGGGTTGGCCAGCGCCTGACTAACGAGCCGCTCGGTCCGCTCGGCCTCGCGCGCCGACACCAGTTCTCGGTCGAGCTCCACGGTCGTGAGCACTTCGGCCACGAGCCGCTCGACAACTCGATGCTCGATCAGCGAGCGTGCGACCGCCTCCGGTAGTGCGCCCGCGAGGACACCATCGACCACGTGCTCGGCCTCGGGCGCGGAGAGCACACCCTCGGCCGCTGACTCGAGCCGTCGACGCGCGTCGATCTCGGCGTTTCGCCCGGTCTCGGCGAGCCTTTCGGTCCGGCCTCGAAGCGGCCCGACGAGCGGCGAGCGCGCCAGCACCCGCGCCGGCATGAGCACTAACCGGCCTGTCGTCGCGCTGATCCGGCCGGTCGTCACCACGAGGCCCATGAAGACGTTTCGACTGCCGTGCGTACGGCTGCCAAACTGATCGTCGTGGAGATTCGGGAGCTCCTCGTCGACGGTTTGCCGACTAAGCATCGGGTCGTCGGCGCCGGAAAGACCCTTGTTCTTGTCCACGGGCTCTCAGGCTCCTGGCGCTGGTGGGAACCGGTACTCGAGCCTCTGGCGGAGCGGCGACGTCTTCACTTGCTCGACCTGCCCCGGCTGGGTCGGCGACTTCCCGGCGCCGAGCTGACGGGTTGGCTCGGCCGTTGGCTCGAGGCGGCCGAGCTCGAGAGCGTGGATCTCATCGGCCACTCGCTCGGCGGGCTGATCGCGGCCGAGTTGGCTGCGGAGCAGCCGCAACGTGTGCACCGGCTTGCGCTTGTCGCCCCAGCTGGGATCCCCTGCGGGAACAACGTGCTCAGTCGCAGCGCGCGGCTGCTCGGCACGCTGTACGACGTCCGTGGCCGGTTGCCGACGATCGCGCACGATGCGATACGGGCTGGACCGTTCAGCCTCATTCGCGGGGCGCTGTTCGCATCCCACCGGGACCTGAGCGTGGAGCTCGCGTCGATCCAGTCCCGGACGCTACTCATTTGGGGCGAGGACGACCGGTTGCTTCCCGCCGCGGATCGCGGCGGAATGGCAGAAGGTCCTCCCTGGTTCCCGGCTCGTGCGTCTTCACTGCGGGCACGTACCGATGTGGGAAGCGCCACGGGAGCTGGTTTCCCACTTCCTCGACTTCCTCGGCGAGGAGCGCTCCGACCATGCCGGCGACGAGGTCGGGCTGGGAGTAGTGCACGGCGTGCGGTTGACGCGGAACGACGACGAGTTGACCGCGGGGCAGTAGGGCCGCGGCCGTCTTCGCCCACGTCTCCCCGACGAACCCGTCTTTCTCGCCGCGTATGACGAGCGCCGGCTGCTTGATCAGCGGCAGGCGCTCCTCGATCCGGTCGGCGAGCGCCGACCGTGCGGTCGCGAGGAGCGCTGCGACGCCGAAGCGAACGTCGTCGCAAGCCGTGCGCGCGAGCAGCGACCCCCGTTCCCGCGCTGCATCACGTAACCCGTCGAGTAGCTGGCGGCGCGCGGTGCGTCGCTGCGGATCGACAGTCGGACCGATGAGGACAATCGGCCCGACACGCCCTGGCCGCCGGACGGCGAGCTCCGTCACGACCTGACAGCCCATCGAATTCGCAACGAATGCGGGACACTGGAGGCCGGCCGCGTCCAGCAAGTCGGCGAGCGCCGAGGCAAGGTCGGCGATGCCGAGCGGGGTGGGCGGCTGCTCACTACGGCCGAACCCGGGCAAGTCCGGCACGAAAACCGAGAAGGAGGGAGCGAGCAACCGCGCGAGCGGGAGCATGTAGGTGCCCGAGACCCCGTACCCATGCAGAAGCACAACGGGCCGTCCTTCTCCACCCGTCCGTGCGTGGATTCGTAGGCCGAGGACTTCGAGCCGCCGGCTCGTCAGTTGCAGGTCGTGAGGCACTCGCGGCTCACTGGCCGCGGCCAGGCGCGAGGATTCGAATGGTCGCGCCATATGGCCCCGGCCTACATGCTCTGAAGGATCTTCTGCTTCTGCGCGTCGAATTCGGCCTGCGTGAGCACGCCGCTGTCGAGGAGCTCTTTCAGCTTGGTCAGCTCCGCCATGCTCTGGTCTGCCGAAGACGCAGCCGGAGCCGGATCCACAGCCGCCTGGGGCTGCTCGTCGGCCGGTGCGTTCGGATCGGGCTCTTGTCCCGCCTGGGCGCCGTGCTTCCCGGCGGCATACGCAACCCCGCCTACGGCTGCTGCACGCAGTAGCGGGCGTCGTCGTCTAAAGGGCATCTCGTTCCTCCCTGGTTCGATCCCGGATTGTGTTCCGGCTGGACAAAGTCTGCCTGGAAAGGTTAGTCGACCTTCATCCGATCCGGGTGAAGGCGTACAAAGGGGGTGCTATCCGAGCAGGCCGCGGATTCCCTGGCCGGCGAACCAGACCGCGAGCACGAGCGCGACGACCGCGAGCGCTGCTTGCTGGTTTCGCGCGATCCACTCCCGGATTCCCTTGAGGCCAATCGCGGCGCGCTTTGGCAGCACGTAGGCGTAGAGGATCAGTCCTCCTTGCACCGACGCAGTGACCAGGGTAAAGGCCGCGAAAACGACCAGCGACTCTCCATTCGACAGGTCGGCTCGGAGCGTGTCGACACCGGCGGCGATGACGACCGTCGTGTTGATCCAGAATGCGCCGATCAGGAACGCCCAGACAGGGCTCAGCTCGCCGATCCGCGTCATCCAACCCGGCTCCTTCGGAAGCTTCCCGGTACGAGCAGGCCTCCGCGCCCAGAACCGTCCCGCAGCCACGAGCAGCAGTACGCCCAGCAACACCTGAACGACGCACGCCACTGTCGTCGGAGTGCTGTTGCTGGAGAAATCGTGCCCGCCCAGGAAAACAACGACCACGACGCCGATCGCCATGGTCGACAGCGTCCAGCCGACGAGCCACATGACAGAGTTCGACGGCCGGTCGGAGGCGAGCATCAGGATCACAGCGACTATCGCCCACGGCGAAAGGGCGCACACGATCGCAAGCGGGAGCAGTTCGAGAAAGAGATCGCCCACCCGACGCTAGTACTCGTCGTGCCGACGCAGCCACACCTGGAAGGCGTCGCCTTCGTCGCGTCCCTTCGGCGCCCGGTCGAGGATCGGGTAGTAGCCCATCAGGAACTCGAGGCCGCGGGCTGTGGTGGCGTAGGTCTGGTACACCGTGTCGTCGTCGAGGACGAATGCGCTGAAGCCCGGCCCTTCGGTGAGGTAGCCCGTGACATCGGTGCCGCTCGACTTTGCGTTGTGGTCGACGGTCGGCGGCGGTCCCGCCTCGAGCATCGGCGCGATCGCCTCGCGCGTCTGCTCCTCGGTGCGGGAGTAGCCTTGGTCGAAGTTGAAGTCGCCGACCGCTGACGAGACCCAGGGCATGTTCCAGCCCATTCGCCGTTTGTACGCCTGCAGTTTCTCGAGCGGCGCCTGCGAAACGTAGAGCATCGTCACGTCACGCGCGTGCAAATGCGGGAGCGCGCCGTCGACAGTGTCGGCCATCGACGAGCAGGTCGGGCAGCCGGCCTTGTAGCTGGGGCCGAACATGAAGTGATAGACGAGCAGCTGGGTGCGGTCGTCGAACAGCTCTGCCAGGGTGCGCGTGCCTTCGTCCGTCTCGAAGCGGTACTCCTTCTCGACGCGAACCCAGGGCAGCTCGCGCCGCTGCCGGGCCAGCTCGTCACCAAGGCGGGTGTGCTCCTTCTCGCGCGCGAGCAGCCCCTCGCGGGCGGCCGCCCACTCCTCGCGACTCACCACGTCGTGATCGGTCATCGTGCTCCTTTCGGTCGTCCGACTCACTCTTGCTTGTAACGCAGGCCCTGGTCCGCCAGTCTGAACTGGATCAGAGAGAGAAGGAGGAGGAAATGCCGCCGATCTCGCGTGGCTTCAGGGGCCGGCGCCGCGATGACGCTCCAAGCGACCGCGTGCCGCCCGGCCAGTACGTCACGGACGATTTCCCGGTGCTCTCGGCCGGCCCGACACCGCACACCTCGCTCGACGACTGGGATCTCACGATCACAGGCGAGGTGGACGGGCTCAGGCGCTGGAGCTGGGACGAGTTTCGCGCACTACCGAGCGAGCCGGTCACCGTCGACATCCACTGCGTGACGAAGTGGTCGAAGCTCGATTCGGAGTGGGAGGGCGTCTCGCTCGACACCCTCCTCGACGGAGTCGACACCACCGCCGAGTACGTGGTCGCGTTCTGCGACGGCGGTTACACGACGAATCTGCCACTCGAGGATCTGACCGAGGGCAAGGCGTGGATCGCATTCGCGTTCGACGGAGAACCGCTGGATCCCGAGCACGGTGGTCCGGCGCGCCTGCTCGTTCCGCACCTGTACTTCTGGAAGAGCGCCAAATGGGTGCGCGGGCTGCGACTGGCAGCGACGGATGAGCCCGGCTTCTGGGAACAGAACGGCTACCACAACTACGGTGACCCGTGGAAGGAACAGCGGTACTGGGGCGACTGAACTGGCGCGCCGCGAAGGTCGTCGAGCTCACGCCGGAGACGAGTCAGACGAAGACGATCACATTCGACGTGCCGGGTTGGCCCGGACACCGTGCGGGTCAGCACGTCGACGTCCGGCTGACCGCAGACGACGGCTATCAGGCAGAGCGCAGCTACTCGATCGCGTCGGCCGCGAACGGTCCGCGGATCGATCTGACCGTCGAGCGCCTCGACGACGGTGAGGTCTCGCCATATCTCACGGATGAGCTGCGCACCGGGGACGTGATCGAGCTGCGCGGTCCCGTCGGCGGCTACTTCGTCTGGAACCCGCACGCCGAGGGCACCGTGTTCCTCGTCGCCGGCGGCTCGGGAATCGTGCCGCTGATGGCGATGGCCCGGCAGCGCGCGCTGGAGGGCAGCGGCATTCCGACGCGGCTGCTCTACTCGGCGCGAAGCTGGGACGACGTGATCTACCGAGACGAGCTCGCGGAGCTCGCCGCTCGCGGCGATGGCTTCGATGTCGTGTACACGCTTACGCGCGCACAGCCTGCGGGCTGGGGCGGCTACAGCCGACGTGTCGACACTGACTTGCTCCGCGAAGTAGGGCCGGTTTCGTCCGAGCTCACCGTCGCGTTCGTGTGCGGCCCGACACCGTTCGTCGAGGCGGTAGCGAGCGGGCTCGTGGAGCTCGGCCACGAGCCGACGAAAATCAAGACCGAGCGCTTCGGCCCAACAGGAGGATGAGATGGACGCATTGATGCTCGACGGCAACGCGGCGGCCGGCCTGCTCCACGAGATCTTCGGCTCCGAGATGACGACCGCGGTCGGAACGTGCGACGGCTGCGGCACCGCCGGCGAGGTCGGCGGCGTTCATCTCTATCGCGGCGCCGGCCTTGCCTTTCGCTGTCCCCACTGCGGCAACGTCCTGATGAAGATCGTCGTCGGCGGGGAGCGTGTCTGGGTCGATTTCCGAGGCCTGCGCGCGTTGCAGCTGAACGGCTAGCCCGGGGCTCAACCCATCTCGAGCTCCGCCCGCAGCCCTGCACGTCCCAGCACGCGAAGATGCCGGAAGTGAGAGCGAAGCGCCGCTCGGAGCGACGGCTGGACCGTGTAGCGCACGCCGTGGCGCAAGCAGTTGCGCTCGACAATCGGGGCGATCTCCGGGTAAAGGGTGTGCGGGAGCTTGGGGAAGAGATGGTGCTCGATCTGATAATTGAGCCCGCCCAGCGCCCAGGTGAGAAGCCTGTTTCCCGGGCAGAAATCGACAGTTGTCTCGACTTCGTGAACAGCCCAGACACGACTCTCGGATACCACATCGGCCGGTGAAGCGAAGCTCGCCTCCTCGACGCAGTGAGCAAGCTGAAACGTGATCGCCATCACCATGCTCCCCACCATGCTGAGGCCGACATACACGGACGCGACCACCCACCAGGGATACACGAGCAGCGGCAGGACGATTGCCCAACTGATGTAGAAGAGCTTCCCGCCGACCAGGCCGGCCAATGTCCAACCGGAGGGGAATCGCAGGGCGCTCTGGCCGATGGAGCCTTGCCGGATGCTGTTTAGATCGCCGAGCGTCTGCCAGCGGAGCCCCATCAGCGAGTACAGGGGCCACACGTACAGATGCTGGAATCGGTACCACGGCCGCCTCGGCTGAATCGGCGAGAATCGGGCGAACGGCGTCTTCTCGATGTCGTCGTCGTAGCCGTCGACATTCGTATAGGTGTGGTGCGCGACATTGTGCTTCACACGCCAGGCGTAGCTACTGAACCCGAGGAGCGCGTCCGCCGTCCACCCGACGAGGTGGTTGTAGCGGCGGCTCTTGAAGTACGACCCATGGTTTGCGTCGTGCTGGACGCAGAAGGCAACGAGTGTGGCGCCGGCGAGAAGACCGCCGAGACACCAAGCAACTGTCATTGCATCCGGCTGTCCAAAGAGGAGAACCGTCCAAGAGCCGAGGATGAGCCCCACGGCGATCGGAGCCTTGAAATACAGCCGGCGCGCCGCACGCACTCGAGCGTGCGGGGCCGAGAGATGGCGTTCGACCTCGACACGCGTGTCGCGGAGGAACGCGCCACCCGTCTGGAACGTGACTTTCTCGGTATTCGTCATGGCTTCTCCGGTCGTCGAGCGGGTGATCGCCGACCCCGCTGAATGGGTCGGCCGCACATTGCTTCCCGCAACGCTTGTGGGAGGAGGTTCGCCGACCCAGCTCTTTGAGGCTCGGCGAGGACTCGAGGCTAGCAGTTCACCCGCGAGCGCTCGTTGGCGCACACTGGTACGTGTGGCCCTCCTTGCGGTCCCGCAGCCCTACGACTTCGAGGTGTCGCTCGACCGTTTCACGTTCTGGGGCGTGGACCGGGCGAACGTCTGGCACGACGGTGGACTGCATCGCGTCGTCGACGGTCGAGAAGTGCGGATCTCACCGGCACGGGAGGGTGTCGACGTGGAGCCGCTCGATGACCGAATCGAGCCGGTGGTACGAAAGCTCCTTGCGGTCGAGGTGGAGCTCCGGCCGTTCTATGCCTTTGCGCAGGGCGACCCCGTGCTGGCCGAGGCGGTTCGCCGGTTTGCCGGCTACCGCCCGCCGCTCGCGCCGGATCCCTTCGAGGCGCTCGTGTCCTCCATCACGGCGCAGCAGGTGTCACTTCATTCGGCCTTCGCGGTCCGCAGCCGCTTCATCGAGCGTTTTGGCGTGCCCGGATCGACCCTGGCGGTCGCGTTTCCGACGCCCGAGCGGGTCGCCGAGGCGAGCGAAGACGACCTCACCGCGCTCGGCTTCTCGCGCCGCAAGGCGGAGTACGTGCTCGGCATCGCCAGGGCCGACCTCGACTTCGACGAGCTCGACTCGCTGCCGGACGAGGAGGTCAAGGCTCGGCTCACGGCGCTACGCGGCATCGGCGAGTGGAGCGCGGACTGGTTTCTCGGACGCTACCTCGGGCGGCCCCAGGCCTGGCCCGCCGGCGACCTCGCCCTGCGTAAGGCGGTGCTCGCGCTCTACCCTGACGTGACGGACGTTCGTGCCGCGGGCGTCCGTTTCCAACCATTTCAGAACCTGAGCGCCCACTACCTTCTCGCCACCCTCCGTTACCGATGACGATCCGCCCCGCCACCGAGAAAGACCGCGAAGTCGTCCGCGAGCTCTGGGAGGAGTTCGAGCAGGAGCTCGGCGGTCCCGCTTATCTGCTCGAGACCTGGGACGAGGCGTGGCCGGACCTCTCGGAGACCGTGCGCAAGGGAATCGCGGTGCTCGCCGAGGAGGAAGGGCGCCCCGTCGGGTTCATCTTCTGCGTCCTCGGCGATCGTGGCCGTAAGACCGCGCACATAACCGACTTCTACGTTCGCCCGGGCGCGCGGAACAAAGGGATCGGCCGCGCCCTGCTCACGGAGGTCCTCGAGCCGGCACGCGAACGAGGGCTCGACCACGTCAGCCTGGAGGTGCTGCTCCGAAACGCCGATGCGCGCAGGCTGTACGACCGCCTCGGCTTCACGCCTGTCGACCTCTTCATGGTCGCGCCTGTGAGCGTCCTCGCCGAGCAGCTGGTCAGCGAGGATCCTCCCGACTCGTTCGGCTCGATCCACGTGCAGACGGACGACGAGGCCGGAGTGGAGCGCGCGGTCACGCAGTTCATGCCGCGTCTCGGGCGCTCTTCCTTCTCCGAGGTGACCGCGTCGAAGAACGGCTGGGTGACGGTCGTGGACGAGCTGTGCGACCACAATCGCAGCGCACAGCGGCGACTCGGGACCGAGTTGTCGGAGCGCATGGGTGTCCCTGTCGTCGCGCTCGCGCTGGAAGAGGAAGCGGTCGTCCGGTTCCTCCTCTTCGAGCGCGGACGCATGGTCGACGAGTATCTGTCGGTGCCGACGTACTACGGCGAGCTGAACAAGGCGGACGAGCTCTCGCTCTCCGCGAACCCGACGCTCGCGTCGCGGCTGACCGGAGCGGATCCGGCGCGGGTCCGCGCGGTTGCGCGCATCGCCTCTGATCCGGCCGAGCTTCCTCCCGCGCGGGAGTTGCTCGGTCAGATTGCCGACGTGCTCGGCCTCGAGGCTAGGATCGAACGGTGATCACGCTCTACGACGCCGATCGTTGCCCGTACTGCGCGCGCGTCCGGATCGCGCTCGCGGAAAAGGGAATCGAGTACGAAACGGTAGAGGTCGACCTCGACGACCGGCCGGCGTGGATCTACGAGAAGAACCCACTCGGCCGAGTGCCCGTCCTCGAGGAGGACACGTTCGTGCTAGCGGAGTCTGCGGTGATCGACGAGTACCTCGACGATCGTTATCCCGAGCCGCCGCTCTGGCCCGCGGATCCCGCCGAGCGTGCCCTCGGCCGGATGCTCGTCTTCCGCTTCGACGAGCTCTCTCGGCCGTACTACGCGCTTCGGCGTGGTGAGGACGGCGCAGCCGGTCGGCTCGACGTCGCACTCGGAGAGCTCGACGCTGTTCTACAGGGCCAGCCTTTTCTGAGCGGACGCGAGTTCGGACTCGCCGACATTGCGTACGTGCCCTGGATTCTGCGCGCGCGCGATCGGCTCGACGTCGACCTGAGTCGCTTTTCCGCGTTGGCGGACTGGGTTGCGAGGCTCGAGGAGCGGCCGTCCATTGCAGCGGAGATCGAAGTCGTCGCATCTCTGTGACGGTTCTCCTGCTTCACGCCTTTCCGCTCGACGAGCGGATGTGGGAGCTGCAGCGCCCGGTGCTCGAGGGTCACGACGTCATTGCGCCGCGTCTGTACGGGCGCGGTAGCACCATGAACGCGTGGGCGGAGTCGATCGCCGCCGAGACGGACGGCGAGCTTGCCGTCGTCGGCGCCTCGATGGGCGGATATTGCGCGCTCGCGCTGGCGCGGCTTGCGCCCGAGCGGGTGCGCGGTCTGTTGCTCCTCGGTGCACGGCCGGATGCCGACACGGACGAACGCCGGGCCGGGCGCGCGGACACCATCGAGCTGATCCGAGCCGACGGTCCCGACGGGTTGTGGCGGATGATGCGCCCGAAGCTGTTCCACGACGACGGCGCGGCGGACGAAGCGCTGCTGTATCGAGATGCCGACGGCCTCGTCGGCGCCGTCGAGGCGATCCGTGATCGCGAAGACTCGACCGAGGTGGCCCGGTCCTTTTCGGGGCCCGTGCGGTTCGTGATCGGCGAGTTCGATCCGTTCGTCTCCGCGAGCGAGCTCGGCGGCTTCGATGTGGTGGAGCTCAACGGCGCCGGTCATCTCGCGAACATCGAGCGGCCCAAGGAGTTCAACGAGCTCCTGAGCGAATTCCTGCAACGTGTCTGACCTGCCCTCCATCGTCGACGTCGCCTGGCTCGAGGCCGAGCTCGAAGCCGATGATCTCTTCCTCGGCGACGTGCGCGGGCCGAACGCGCATGCGCGCGGCCACATTCCGGGCTCGCGGCCGCTCGTGCTCGGATCGCCGCCGCCCATGAGCGACCCGGAGATGCTGCAGGCACTCGCACCCGAGGTCGGGCTGAGGCTTCGCCGTCACGGAGTGACGGGTGACGAGCGACTCGTGCTCTATGACCGCGGCGACGGTGTCGGCGCCATGCCGGCCGTGCAGATGGCGGAGCTCGCCGGTCATCCGCGCGTCGCAGTGCTGCGCGGCGGGGTTGCGGCGTGGCCTCACGAGCTGGAGGTCGGCCAGGTGGAGCTGCACCCGGTGAAGACGACGTTCGAGCCGCGTTTCGACGCGATCCCGACGCGAGCCGAGCTGGCAGGCAGGCTCGACGACGAGACTCTGATGATCCTCGACGTGCGCACCGAGGATGAGTTCAGAGGCAAGCACGGCTATCCGTGCGACCCGCGGCAGGGTCGGATCCCAGGTGCACGCCACGTGCCCGTCGAGGATCTGTTCGCCGGGTCCCGGCCAGCCTCTTCCCGCCGATCAGATCCGTGCGCGCGTCGGCGATCCGAACGACGTCGTCGCCTATTGCCACTCGGGCTCGCGCTCCTCGCTCGCGACGTTCGCGCTCCGCACCGCCGGCTATCGAGCCCGCAACTACGCCGGCTCGTGGCACGAGTGGTCGCGTCACGACGACCTGCCCCTCGACCGAGGCTAGTCCCGAACAGCTGGGGTCAGACCCTGGCTCTTTTGGCCTAGGCCGGGGCCGCGACGCGCTCGGCTGCTTCGACGAAGCCGGCACACACGTCCCTGCCGAGCCTGTTCCACTCGTCGATCCGCTGCCGGGTCTCCGCGAGCAACACGTTCTTGTCGACCGGAAGGTCTTCCTCTTCCTCGATCCAGTTCTCCACCTGGGCGAGGGTCACCTCTGGATGAAACTGGACGCCCCACGCGTTCTCGCCGAGCCTGAATCCCTGCGTGCAGATCCGATTCCGCGCGAGCTCGACTCCGCCTGCCGGGATCCCGTGGTCGTAGTAGTGCCACTGGAAGGCCTCGAAGGTCTGCGGTAGCCGCCCGAGCACCGGGTCCTCGACGCCCGCGTCCGTAAGCTCGACGGGAAACCAGCCGATCTCGAACTCACTCGCCGGCTGGACGGACGCCTGTGCGGCCTTCGCAAGCAGCTGCGCACCGAGGCAGATGCCGAGCACCGGCAGGTGGAGGTCGAGCAACCGCTGCAGGAAGAAGCCTTCTTCGCGGAGCCACGGATGGTGGAGATCCTGGTCGGCGTGCATGGCGCCGCCGAAGACCAGCACGGCCCCGTAGGCGTCGACCGGTTTCGGCAGCGGCGTGTCCCAGGCAAGGCTCCACTCCTCGAGCCCGTGGCCTCGCTCGCGCACGACGTCTCCGAACACGCCTGAGCGAACGCTCTCGCCGTGGATGATCGCCAGTACGTCCATCAGCTCTTCGAGCTCACCGGCACCTTCGCCTCCTGCAGGAGGCGCTGCAGTTGCTTCGCGTTCGCCGCAGCCTGCGCCATCCGCCCGCCGTGCCCGTCGGGACTCGTGGCGTTGTTGTTGAAGAACGCGTAGGCCTGCTCGGCCTCGCCGGACAGCTCGCGGAGCGTCGGCACCCATTCCTCCAGCTCGTCGTCGGAGTACAGATAGTCGAAGCGCTCGGCGGCGCCGCCGCCCCGTTTGTTCCACGTCGATGCGTTCCGCCCGTGGAAGCGGATGTACGCCGTCGGGCTCGTCAACGCCGGGATCGTCGGGATCAGATTCTTCGCTCCGTCGATGCGTGGCGCATCGACGATCACGTTCGCCGCGCCGAGCTCCTCGAGGAACCGAAGCGTGTCGTCGCGGTGCTCGTCGTCGAGCCAGCTCGCATGCCTGAACTCGACGAGCAACTCGTCGTCGCCGAGTTGCTCGCGTGCCCACTGGAGATAGTCGAGCGAACGGTCCTTGTAGACGACGTACGACGGGAACTGAAACAGGATCCCTCCGAGCTTCCCGGCCGCTCGCAACGGCTCGAGCGCAGCAAGGAACCGACGGAAGACCTCGCCGCGAAACTCCCTCGACGGCCGCTCGACCCGCCCGCGCTCGTCCGTCGGCGCCTCGTCGCGCAGGTCGGGCGGTAGCGACTCCACCTTGACCGGATGGCGTGTCATCAACCCGAAGGCCTTGACGTGCATGACGAACCCGTCAGGCGTTCGCTCGGCCCAGCGCTGCACCATCTCCTCGCCGGGCAGGCGGTAATACGTGGAGTCGACCTCGACGGTGTCGAAGTGCTCGGCGTAATACGCCAGCCGCTCCCCCGCCTTGACGCCCTGCGGATACCAGTGCTTCGACAGCGCGTCGTCGGCCCAGGAACAGGTGCCGATCCGGATCTCAGCCACGAGGCCAGCATACGAGACGGGGCCCTCCCCCAACTCGGGGCCCCGTCTCGAATCGCCTGCTCCAGTCCGGCTAGATGCGGATGCGGATCCTGGCGCTCACCGCGGTGAAGGGCGAGGCCGTTGCGCTCACGCAGCCACCCGGTATGCCGGGGGTCGGCGAGGCACATCCCACGGAGGTGATGTCGCGCTCCGCGACCACCGTCCGTGCCTGGAACGTGGAGGTCGACTTCTTGCCGGTCTTCTTCAGCACGACGCTGTAAGCGCCTGACGCGTTCGTCCGCGCCGTGAACTTCGTTGCCTTCCCATTGAGAAGCATCGTGACCCTGGTGCCTGCCACACCAGTGCCCGCCTGCGTCACCTTGCCGGAGAACTTCACGAGTCGCCTCTTCGCGTTTACCGCCTTGGCGAGCGTGACCGTGCCATTGGCGACGAAGGCCCGCGTCTCGACGGTTCCTGCCGGGTTCGGGGCACCCCCCGCCCAAGGCGTCGTGATTGCGTCCCAGATGCTCGGACCGGCCGGCACGGTGAAGACGTTGTCCACCGTGAACGTCGCGTCGAGTAGCCGGGCGCCGTTCGGCGAGCGGCCCGGCGTTCCCGTGGGGACGTCGTCCGGGGCCAGGCAGACGACCAGCTTGTACGCACCGAGCGCCGTTTCGGCGCCGGAGGTCTGGTCGACGTGCACCGGGATGTTGATCGCCTGGCCTGCCACGGACAGGGCGAGGTTCCACACCGCGATGTGCGGAACCGGGTCACAGCCGGGCGCGTTCGTGGTCGGCGGGACGGCGATGACGTCGCCCGACAGCGGCAGCGGAATGTTCGCGTCGCGCGAGAACACGGTGCCGCTCGTCGACCCGAGCCGCGTCCCCGGGGCTGCCGAAGCGTTGATCGAGTAGCCGTTCGGAACGTAGATCGAGATGTGCGCCGGCTGCGCGTCGGTCTGCGCCTGCGACACCTTGATCGTGAGCGAGGTGGTGGTCTGTTTCACGCTCAGCTTCTGGGTTGCGAGCGCATTCCCCGCCAGACCCAGCGCTGAGGTGCCCGCAAGCGCGAGCACGGCCAGCCTGAAGATCGTTTTCATACCCCTTCCTTTCCTACTTCGAAATGAGAAAAGCCCCTCCATTAGACGCGGGTTTCCCGATGAAGTTGACACTAATCCCGGGCGCGCACGAGGTTCCCGAAGAATTGCCAGTGATCGCTCTTGTACCGCGCCAGCTTCACCTTGTCCATCGGGTAGTAGTCGCTGGGCGAGGTCTGGATCCGCACCCCCGGGAGCAGGAACGGATTCACCTCGTTGAGATGGGTCGCCGCCTTGAGGACGCCTGCGCGGGTCAGGTTCCGACCAGCCTTCCGGAGCGTGTCCACCATCGTGTAGGCGACTGCCATTCCGTAGTAGTTGAACACGTCGTCGGACTTCGCGCTCGGTAAAAAGCGCTGCATGATCGACTTGTAGAGGCGCACGGTCCGGTCCTTCGCCCACTGCTTCGCCGTCGGATCTTTCACGAAGGCGATCGACACCGACCCCTCGACCTGTTTGCGGCTCGTTGCGACGCGGGAGATTTTCATGATGTCCGGCGAGATCGAGACCGACGTGACGTACACCTGCGGGTGCCACCCGAGGCGGAAGGCGTCCGACGTAGCCGAAGATCGCAAACTTCGGAGTCGCGAAGAGCATGAGCGTGTCGGCGCCGCTGCTCTTGAGCTTCGCCAGCTGCGATGCGACGTCCGCGTCCGCGACCTCGTATGCCTGCGTGCCGACGATCTTCCCCTTGCCCCCGAGCCCACGGCGCAGGCCGTTGAGCATGTCTTTGCCGAAGTCGGAGTTTTCGTAGAGCACCGCGATTCGCGCCTTCGGCCGATGTGCCGCGATGTAGCGGCCGTAGACCGCGCCCTCGCCGGCGAAGCTCGGCAGATAGCCCATCGACCACGGATACCTCGCGTGCTCGGTCGCCAGCTTGGACACGCCGCTGCCGATGAAGAGCTGCGGGACCTTGCGGTCGTTGAGATAGGAACGGATCGCAAGCGCATGTTCGGTGCCGACGCTGTTGAAGATGGCGAACACCTGGTCCTGCTCGACGAGCTGACGCGTGAGCGTGATCGTCTTCGCGACGTCGAACTCGTCGTCCAGGTACTTGTAGTCGATCTTGCGGCCGAAGACGCCGCCTTTCGAGTTGACGTACTTGAAGTACGCGTCGGCGCCGCGACCCACCGATCCGTACGCGGCTGCGGGACCGGTGATGGGGATCGTCGCTCCAAGCGTGATCTGGGTCGGCGTGACGCCCGGTGTCGCCGCGGGCGTGGAAAGCGCGAGCGCGGCCGCCGCGATGTGCGCGATCAACGGGACACGGGCTTGCGCAGGACCTGAAGCGTGAGTGTCATCCGCCCGACATGTGCGACGGAACCTTCGGGGACCGGGATCAGGTAGACGAGGTTCCTGACGTCCTGCACGGTGCTACGCGCTCCCAGAGTGACGCGCAGGCGAGAACCTGCGGGAATCGACGTCACCTCGTTCTGCAACTTGATCGTGACCGTGCGCGCTTGCTTGCCGCTTGCCTGTGTGTCCGTGCCGCCGTCGCTGATGACGATCTCCGAGCCGCTCGGGGTGACTGCACTCAGCACCGCGACGAGATGCCGGTAACCCGTGGGCGTCGCGAAAGAGACCTTCACGATGGGCGCGCCGAAGCTCTCGAGGTGGCGAACCTTCGCAGTGGTGCGCGCAACCTTGCCTTCGGCGGATAGCGTCCGTCCTCCGCGGAAGTCGAACGTCATAGCGCGGGGCTTTGGCAGGGCCTTGAACGACGTGGGGCGGCTCCACGGATCCGGCGCGATCTCGACCGGCGGCCGCTTGTCGATGCCGTTCGGAATTCCCTTGAGGAATCGATCGAACCACGCGCGCATCTCGAGCGCCGCGTAGTCGAACTCCGCGGGAGGATTCTCCGCGGGCGTGTGGCCGAGGTCGCCCAGGTAGAGACGCTTCGGTCCCTTGAGCACGCGGAAAGCTGCGATCGCCTGATCGGCGTCGAACGCGAAGTCGCGTCGCCCCTGGAGCATGAAGGTCGGAATTCGAACACTCCCGAGCTGCGGTCGGGTGGAGCGCGTTGCGAGGTAGGCTCGGAGCGCCGGGACGTTCTGCTCGGCGACCGCGTCGCTCAGAAGCTTCCGCTCCTCGGGCCCGTAGCGTTCGCGTGGAATGTCCTGGGAGAAGCCGAGGAGGATTCCCGCACGAACGTGACTCTGTGGCGCCAGAGCTTCGCGCAGGTCGGTCCACGTCGCAGCCGGTGCGATCGCTGCGAGGGGAAGGCCTTCCACCGCCGCCCGCCAGACGAGCCCCCCGCCGTACGAGGCGCCGTAGGCACCGACGTGCGCAGCGTCGACCGGATGTGTGGTCGTGAGCCAGGTGAGCAGTTCCCGAAGATCTGCGAGCTCCCGCGGGCCGTCGAGCGTGAAGAGCCCTTCGGACTCTCCATGGGCGCGCGCGTCGTAGGTCAGCACGGCATAGCCCTCGGGGGCGAGGTACTTCTGGGCCATGAGGTTCGGCGACCAGTTGACGAAGTCCGACGAGCTCCGGGTCTGTCCGAGGCCGTGCAGGAGCACGACGGCCGGCCAGCCGGCAGGTGGAGGGGCCCCGGTGGGCTGGAAGTAGCTCGCGGCGATGCGCACGCCGTCGCTCATCGTCACCTTCACCTCGGTCTGGGTGAAATCGCCTCGCCGCAGCGCGACCTGCCGGAACGAGGGCGGCGGTCAGCGCGACCGCGAGCACGATCAAAAGGCGGCGCACGAGGTGGATAGCGTATCCCGGCTATACGATCGCCCGGTGGATTCGCGGCCTGTCGGCGTGTTCGACTCGGGCGTGGGCGGCCTGACCGTCCTGCACGAATGCCTCGTCACGATGCCTCACGAGGATTTCGTCTACCTCGGAGACCACGCAAGGCTCCCCTATGGGCCGCGGCCGCTCGTGGAGGTCCGCCAGTTCGCGCGGGAGATCGGGGCGTATCTCCAGGGCCAGGGAGTGAAGCTCGTCGTCAACGCCTGCAACACGGCGACCTCGGCGGCGCTGCCGCAGTTGCAGGAGGAGCTCGACGTCCCGGTCGTCGGGGTGATCACCCCGGAAGCGCACGCCGCAGTCCAGGCGACACGCAACCGGCGCATCGGGCTGCTCGCCACCGAAGGCACGGTCGCCGCCGGACGCTATGCCGAGCTCGTGCATGCGCTCGACGCCGGCGTCGACCTCGTCGCCGTTGCGTGCCCGCGGCTCGTGCCGCTGATCGAGAGCGACGACCCGTTCGGCGCAGCGACGACGGCAAACGGTACGTGAGTACGCCGCGTCGTTGAAGGAGGCCCAGGTCGACACCGTCATCCTCGGCTGCACGCACTACCCGCTGATCAGGCCGATCTTCCAGCGTGTCTTCGGACGCGACGTCGCGCTCGTGTTCTCCGCCGACGAAACCGCGCGCGAGGTCGCCGAGACACTTGCGCGCAAGGGCTACGAGAACGACGTCGACCGGGAAGGGTCGTACCGCTTCCTCACGACCGGAGACCCCGAGGCATTCCGCGAGATGGGCGCGCGGTTCTTGCAGCTGCCCGTGGCCGAGGTGGAGCACGTCGAGCTCGCCGCACTCGGAGCTCCCGCGTGAGGAACGACGGCAGGCGACCGAACGAGCTGCGTCCGCTCGAGCTCATTCCCGACTTCCTCGAGCAGCCGCACGGCTCGGTGCTCTACGCACAGGGCAAGACGAAGGTGCTGTGCACGGCGTCGATCCAGGAAGGCGTGCCACGGTGGCTGTACGGCAAAGGCCGCGGCTGGCTGACCGCCGAGTACTCGCTCTTGCCCGCTTCGACGGGCGACCGCACGGATCGGGAAGCGTCGCGCGGGAAGCAGGGCGGCCGGACGATCGAGATCCAGCGACTGATCGGCAGGTCGATTCGGTCGATCACGGACTTCGAAGCGCTCGGTGAGCGAACGCTCTGGCTGGACTGCGACGTCCTGCAGGCAGACGGCGGAACGCGTTGCGCTGCGATCACGGGTGCGTACGTCGCCGCACGCCGGGCGCTCGACAAGTTCGGGCTGTCCAAGGCGTTCACCGGCTCCGTCGCGGCGGTGTCCGTCGGGATCGCCGGCGGCGAGGCTCTGCTCGACCTCGACTACTCGGAGGACTCGCAGGCCGACGTGGACATGAACGTCGTCATGACGGGCGACAGTGCGCTTGTCGAGGTGCAGGCGACGGCGGAGAAGACGCCGTTCAGCCGCGCGCGGCTCGACGAGCTGCTCGAGCTCGCGGCCGAGGGGATCGAAGAGCTCGCCGTCGCCCAGGAGGAAGCTGTTGCTGCACCTCGCGGCTAGTGTCTCGCAGCTCGCAGAGATCGAGAACATCGTCGAGGTGCGGTGGACGGACTGAAGGCGCGCCTCGCGTCGCGCAACCCGGGCAAGGCGCGTGAGCTCGAGCAGCTGCTGCCGACATGGACGATCGAGCCGCTCGCGGCAGACGACTTTCCGCCAGAGGACGGCGAGACCTACTACGAGAACGCGCGGGGCAAGGCCACGTTCGGTCGAGCTCACGCGCACGACGACGAGTGGTCGATCGGCGAGGACTCCGGCATCGAGGTGGACGCGTTCGACGGTGGTCCCGGTGTCCATTCGGCTCGATCGGGCGGTGCAGATCCGGTCGGCTGGCTCCTCGGTGAGTTGAGCGGCGTGGAGGAGCGAGGCGCGCGCTACGTCAGCGAGCTCGTGGTCGTGTCCCCTTCGGGTGAGGAGTTTCGCGGCACCGGCACGCTCGAGGGGCGCATCGGAGTAGAGGCTCGCGGCACCGAGGGGTTCGGCTTCGATCCGATCTTCGTCCCGAACGGTCGGGATCAGACCGTTGCCGAACTGGGCAACGACTGGAAACGGGAGAACTCGCATCGCGCGAATGCCGCCCGTGCGCTGCTGGCAGCCCTAGGCGAGACCGGCTAGTTCCTCGACCTGCCGCTGCTCGGCACGACGGGCGCGCCACCAGTTGATCTCTGCGCCGAGGACGATGACGTTCGACATCACGTAGAGCCAGACGAGGAGGATCGCCGGCGCGCCAAAAGCGCGGAGCCCCGGGTTCAGGTCCGCGTAGCGCTGGTACAGCGGCAGCACCTGGAACGTCGCCTCGAGCAGGATGCTGGCGAAGATCGCCCCCGGCAACACCTCGCGCACGGTCAGGTCCTCGTTCGTCAGAAAGAAGTAACAGGACACGAGGAACACGAACACGCCCATGAGCGAGACACCGATCGACAGCATGTAGGCGATCGCAGCATTGGAGAGGAAGCCCGCGGCGTATTCTTGCAGCGCGGCAACGCCGAGCGATCCTGCGAGCAGGGCGACGAAAAGCGTTACGAGCGAGCCGACCATGAACAGGAATGCCCGTGCCTTGCCGTGCAGGAACGACCGGTTGGAACGGCCGTAGACGATGTTGAACGCCGACTCGAGCACGCTGAAGAGCGAGAGCGACGCCCAGAGAAGGGCGAGGCCGCCGATGATCCCGAGGGTCGCCGCGTTGTCCTGCACGCTGTGGACCAGGTCGATGATGCGGTCGATCGGCGTGCCGGGCAGTGTCTTCTTGATCTCCCGCACGAGGAAGGACGACTCGTCGGCTCTCCCCGTCAGGCCCAGCAACGAGAGGGACAGGAAGGTCAGAGGCACGAACGAGAGGAGAGCGAAGTACGCGATCATCGCGGCCAGATGCGGGCCGCGGTCTGCGAAGAACTTCTGCAGGAGATCCCTTCGGCGGACTCGCATGCCGCGGGAGTATCCCTATGCTTCACGGAACATGGACGCCCAGCAGGCACTCTCCGACCTGACGGAGATCTCCTCCCAGATCGAGGCCGCCGTGGTCTTCGACGACCAGGGCAAGGTCGCCGGTTCGACGCTCGCCGAGGGTGGGCGGGCGGATGAGCTGGCGAAGGCGGCAGCCGCATTGCTCGCCGCAGCCGAGGGCGTCAAGACCGGCGAGAGCGTGCTCACACAGCTCGAGGTCTCCACGGGCGAAGGCAGCGTCTTCGTCGTCCGCGACGGCAAGACATCCATTGTCGCGACGACCGGCGGAAATCCGACGGCCGGGCTCGTCTTCTACGACCTGAAGTCGGCTCTCCGAAGCGTGAAGCCCGCCGTGAAGAGTGCGCCGGCGAAGAAGAAGACGGCGACGGCCGCGAAGAAGACGTCCACCGCTGCGTCCGCCAAGAAGAAGACAGCTGCCCGCAAGCCGGCGACGAGGAAGAAGCCGGATGCGTCGTAGCATCGCCGCAGCCCTCGGCGTCGCGGGTGGCATGCTCGCGGGCGCTGCGTTCATCCGTCGACAAGGCGCGAGTCGCGAGCGCGCCGACCTCTATTTCGAGGACGGGTCGATGCTGTCGCTCACGAACGGCTCTCCCGGTGCGGAGAGATTGCTGCCGCTGGCGCGAGAAGTCATCCGGAACGCCAGAGCTCGTTGACCGACGACGAGCTGAAGCTCGCGATCCGCGAGCACGCCTATCTCGAAGGCGACTTCGTTCTGCGCTCGGGGAAGCGTTCGAAGTACTACCTCGACAAGTACCGCTTCGAGACGCGGCCCGACATCCTGGCCGCCCTGGGCGAACGGATCGCCCGCGCCGTTGCCGAGTTCGAGCCGGAGGCAATGCGTCTGGCCGGGCCCGAGCTCGGCGCCGTTGCACTGGCAGCGGCGGGCTCGCTCTCGTCGGGCCTGCCGTTTCTGATCGTGCGCAAGGCCGTCAAGGACTACGGCACCTCGAATCGGCTCGAGGGCGTCCACGAGCGCGGCGAAACTGTCTGCCTCGTCGAGGACGTCGTCACGTCCGGGGGAGCTCTGCTGGACGCCGTGAAAGCCCTGCGGGACGCCGGTCTGACGGTCAGAACGGCCGTCTGCGTCGTCGATCGTGAGGAGGGCGGGGCCGACGCCCTCGCACGCCAAGCGGTGCGCCTGCGGCCCATTTTCAGGGCGAGCGAGGTGCTCGAGGCGTCGAAAAGACCCGCAAAACCGCATGGTTGAGCCAGTCCGATGCGACTGTTAGGGTCCTTTCCCGTGGATCCGACCGTCGACAGGAGGAGTGGGACTTGACGAAACAGGAGTTCGTTAACGAGGTCGCGAGGCGCGCCGACCTCTCGAGTCGCGATGCGGCGAAGGCCGTAGACGCCTTCCTCGACTCGATCACAGACACGCTTAAGGGCGGCGGCGAAGTGGCTTTCACAGGCTTCGGGAAGTTCACGACCCAGCACCGCAAGGAACGTCAGGGCGTGAATCCCCGCAATCCGACGCAGAAGGTGACCATTCCGGCAGCCACGGTGCCGAAGTTCTCCGCGGGGAGCCAGCTCAAGTCAGCCGTCAAGGGCGGCTAGCTCAAGCCCTTCTTCCAAGACCGCGAAGGCCGCGTCTCGCGGCCTTCGCCGTCTTTGGAGGGCAGTACTCTCAAGGCATGGCCGCCGTCGCGACGACGAACTTTGCCGACCGGCTCGCCGAGGCCGTGGAGCGCAAGCGCTCGCAGCTCGTCGTCGGGCTCGATCCCCGGCCCGATCTCTTGCCGGTCGAGCTGAAAGGCGATTCCCATCTCGGCCGCGAGCAAGCCGCGGAAGCATGCGGACGGTTCTGTCGCGGGCTCGTCGACTCGGTCGCGCCGTACGTCGTCGCGGTGAAGCCCCAGGTCGCCTTTTTCGAGGCGCTCGGCCCGGACGGGCTGCGCGTGCTGGAGGATGTCTGCGCCTACTCGCGCTCCGCAGGACTGCAGGTGATCGCGGACGGCAAGCGCGGGGACATCGGCTCGACCGCGCGCGCGTACGCCGCCGCGTTCCTCGAGTCGCCGAACGGCAAGGCCCCGCTTGCGGACGCGTTGACGGTGAACCCCTACCTCGGACGCGACTCGATCGATCCCTACCTCGCCGTTTGCCGCCGTGACGGCGCCGGCATCTTCTGCGTCGTCAAGACGTCGAACGCAGGCGGCGCGGAGGTGCAGGACCTCGTGCTCTCCGACGGCCGCCACGTCTGGCACCAGGTCGCGGAGCTCGTGGCGGAGTGGGGCGCCGACCTCGTCGGCGAGCACGGGCTTTCGTCCGTGGGCGCCGTCATCGGCGCCACGCATCCGCGGGCCGTCGGTGAGGCGCGGCGGTTGCTGCCGCGCGCGATCCTGCTGTTGCCCGGCGTGGGGGCGCAGGGCGCGACACCGGCGGATGTGGCCCGCGCGTTCACGAGCGGGCCCGCCAGTGCGCTGGTGAACGTCTCACGCGACGTGATCTACGCCTTCCGGGTCTCCGGGATGGACTGGCGGAGCGCCGCCGCAGCCGAGGCCTCGAAGTACGCCCGCGAAGTGTGGGCCGTGTCCGGCTGGTAGCGGACGGCCGGTGGATCCGCGCAGGCGTGAGCAGCTGACGCGGTATGGCGCGCCGGCCGCGTTCCTCGCTGCGGTCACGATCGCAGCGATCCTGGTCAAGGCGGGTCTGAACGGCAGCTCGAGCACGACTGTGGCCATTACGTCTTCCAGCACGGCGCGGGCGACCACCGCAGCCACGACCACGACGAAGCTCGTCCTGACGGCGCCGCCAGGGTCGACGACGACCATGACGACCGAGACCACGACTCCGGGTGCCGAGTACTACGTGGTCGTCAGCGGGGACACGCTTGGGTCCATCGCCCAGAAGTACAACACCACGGTGGACGAGCTGACGACGCTCAATCTGGGCATCGATCCCACGGCCCTCACCGTGGGGCAGAAGATCCGCATCAAGTAGCGCCTCAAGTACCCTTCGCGCTCGTGTTCTTGCGGATCAGCGCCGTCGTCTTCGCGGCGCTCGCCTTCACCGCTGCTGCGCACGCGGCTGCGCCGCCCGTGTCGGCGCGCGCGTTCATCATCGAGAACCCGGAGACAGGGGAGATCCTCGCGCAGCGCGGAGCCTGGTCACGCGTCCCGATCGCGAGCATCACGAAGCTCATGACCGTGCTGGTCACGCTCGAGCATGCGAAGTGGAACGACGTCGTGCGCGTCCGCTCGGATGCCGCGGCGGTCGGCGAGTCGACCGTGCACCTGCGCGCAGGTGAGCGCATCACAGTCGGCGACCTGATCCGTGCTGCCCTGATCCAGAGCGCCAACGACGCGGCCGTCGCGCTCGCCGACTACGTGGGCCACGGTGACCGCGCCGCATTCGTCGCGATGATGAACGCGAAGGCGCAGGAGCTCGGACTCGAGCGAACACACTTCGTCCGCCCTGACGGGCTCGACGCCCGCGGGCACTACTCCAGCGCGTATGACGTCACCAGGCTTGCGGAAGTCGCGATGCGCGTCCGCGCGATCCGTTCGGTCGTGCGTCTCAGGACCGACACGATCGCGGGCGGGCGCCATTTGCATACGTGGAACGATCTGCTGGGCGTCTTCAAGGGCCTGTACGGCGTGAAGACGGGTCACACCGGCGCGGCGGGCTGGTGCGAGGTCGCCGCGGTGAAGCGCAACGGTGTCACGCTCTATACGACCGTGCTCGGAAGCCCGACTCGTTCGCAACGCAATGCCGATCTCGCGTCCTTGCTCCGGTGGGGAATCTCGCGCTACCGGCCGGTGTGGGTGGTGCCGCGTGGGCGCGTGTATCTGCGGGCCGGTGTCGGCTACGGCAAGCCGGCCGTTCCGATCGTCGCCGCACGACAGGTGGCACGAACCGTCCGGATCGACCGGCCGCTCGTCGAGCGCGTGATCGCCCCGAACGCGCTCGCGCTTCCTGTCGCACGAGGACAGCGCGTTGGTGAGGTGAGGATCTACTCCGGCCGGCGCCTCGTCGCGCGTCAGCCGCTCGTCACCGAGCGTGCCGTCGCCAAGCCGTCGTTCGGCGGGCGATTGGGGTTCTACGCGGGCAGGACGTTCAGTCACGTGGGAGACTGGTTCTCGTGATCGTGACGGTCACGCTCAACGCCGCAATCGACCGGACGTTGACGGTGCCGAACTTCCAGCTCGGCCATCGGCACCGCGCGAGCCAGGGGCTCACGCTCGCGGGCGGGAAGGGCATCAACGTCGCGCGTGCGCTCAAGCGGCTGGACGTTCCCGTCGTGGCGACCGGTTTGGCGGGTGGGCGAACAGGGACGCGCATCGTCGAGGAGCTGACGTCGGAGGCGATCCTGAACGACTTCGTGCGCATCGCAGACGAGTCGCGCACGTCGAGCGCGGTGGTCGACCCGACGGCGGGCACGTACACGGAGATCAACGAATGGGGCCCGCACGTCGAGCCCGAGGAGCTGGTGATGCTGCTCGAGAAGATCAGCTACCTCGCGCGCGGCGCCGACATGGTCGTCTTTGCCGGGACCTTGCCGCGCGGAGTCGAGGACTCCTTCTACGCCGAGGCGATCCGCGATCTCAACCGGCGCAACGTCCCGGCGGTGCTCGACTCCGAAGGGCCGCCGCTTCGCCTCGGCGTCGAGGCGGAAGCGTTCCTCGTGACACCGAACCAGCGAGAGGCGGAAGGGCTCGTCGGACAGGAGTTCGGCGACGACGAGGACTACACGATGGCGCTCGACCGGATCGCCGACATGGGGGCCCGGAACGTCCTGATCACCTCCGACACACGCAGCTTCGCCCTCTTCCGCGTGGACCGGAAGCGAACCTCGTTCCGCGCCGATGCGCCGAACGTCGAGCCGGTCTCCGCCGTCGGCTCCGGGGACGTGCTGCTCGCAGCGTTCCTCGCCGCGCGCCTCGCGGAGAAGCCGCTCGAGGAAGCCCTCCGCGCGGCCGTGGCGGCCGGAGCCGCCTCCACGCTCGAGGTCGGAGCCGGTCGCTTCGAGCCGCGCGAGGCGTCGAAACTGCAGAGCTCGGTCGACGTTCGCGAGCTCGAGCCCGTGGCCGGCTGACGTCGGGGTGGGGTGCTAGCGTGACCCGATGGGAGTCGAGCTAGAGACAGGCCAGGTCGAGCGGCTGCTTGAGCTCGACCGGAAGTTCGGGAAAGAGGGGCTGACGTTCGACGACGTCCTGCTCGTCCCGGCCGAGTCGCGAGTCCTCCCGAACGACGTTTCGACCGCAACGCGGCTGACGCGGGCAATCACGATCGAGATCCCGATCGTCTCGGCCGCGATGGACACGGTCACCGAGGCGCGCCTTGCAATCGCGCTCGCGCGTGAAGGCGGAATGGGGATCGTCCACCGTAACCTCTCCATCGACGCGCAGGTCGCCGAGGTGGACAAGGTCAAGCGTTCCGAGTCCGGGATGATCGTCGAGCCGGTGACGCTTCCCGCCGGCGCGCTCGTATCGGACGCGCTCGAGCTGATGGCGACGTACCACATCTCGGGTGTCCCGATCACCGACGAGACCGGAAAGCTGCTCGGAATCCTCACCAACCGCGATCTCCGCTTCGCGCCGGACGCGTCGCAGCCGGTGTCGGCGCTGATGACGTCACGTGACCTCGTCACCGCGGTCCAGGGAACGACGCTCGCCGAGGCGGAGGCGATCCTGCATCGCCACAAGATCGAGAAGCTTCCAGTCGTCGATTCGAAGGGACGGCTGACGGGGCTGATCACGGTGAAGGACATCCAGAAGCGGATCGAGTTCCCGAAGGCGACGAAGGATGAGCAGGGCCGCTTGCGCGTGGGTGCCGCCGTCGGCGTCGGCAACGATGCCTGGGAGCGCGCCGGGCGCGCTCGTCGACGCCGGAGTCGACGTGCTCGTCGTCGATACCGCGCACGGGCATTCGGCCTCGGTGCCGGAGATGGTGCAGCGCGTCAAGTCCGAGTTCGACATCGAGGTCGTTGCCGGCAACGTTGCGACCGCCGAGGCGACGGAGTCGTTGATCGACGCCGGAGCCGACGCGGTGAAGGCCGGAGTAGGTCCTGGTTCGATCTGCACGACGCGGGTCGTTGCCGGAGTGGGCGTCCCGCAGATCACGGCCATCTACGACTGCGCAGCCGTCACTGCCCGGCACGGTGTCCCTCTGATCGCCGACGGCGGCATGACCTCGTCAGGCGACATCGCGAAGGCTCTTGCAGCCGGGGCCGATTCCGTGATGGCGGGGTCGCTGCTCGCCGGCACCGACGAGAGCCCCGGTGACGTTGTGCTGCATCAGGGCGAGCGATACAAGGAGTACCGCGGGATGGGCTCGCTCGGTGCGATGCGCGCGCGCGGCTCGTCGCGCGACCGTTACTTCCAGGGCGACGTCGAGGACGTCGAGAAGCTCGTCCCGGAGGGGATCGAAGGGCGCGTTCCGTATAAGGGGCCGGTCGCGGCGATCCTGCACCAGCTCGTAGGTGGCGTGCGCCAGGCGATGGGCTACTGCGGGGCGGCGACGATCGGCGAGATGAAGGACGCGCAGTTCGTGAGGATCACGGCGGCGGGCTTGCGCGAGAGCCACCCCCACGACGTGACGATCACGAAGGAGGCGCCGAACTATCGGCGCTGAAGTCCTCCCGCTGCCAGAGCGTCCGGCGGAGGAGCGGCCGGTGCTCGTCGTCGATCTCGGCGGCCAGTACGCCCAGCTGATCGCGCGGCGCGTTCGCGAGTGCCGCGTGTACTCCGAGCTCGTCGGCCACGGCGTCACGGCTGCTCAGGTGAGGGCGCGCAACCCGCATGCGCTGATCCTGAGCGGGGGCCCGGCATCGGTGTACGCGGAGGGCGCACCGCACGTCGACCCCGAGGTCTTCGCGCTCGGCATCCCGACGCTCGGCATCTGTTACGGCGCGCAGTTGCTCGCGCTCGATCTCGGCGGCACGGTCGAACGAACCGGCACGTCGGAGTTCGGCAAGACCGATCTCACTGCAGTCGAGTCGGCGCTGTTCGCCGGTCTGCCCGAGCAGGAAACGGTGTGGATGTCGCATCGCGACACGGTGACCGCGCCTCCAACCGGCGCCCGGGTCGTCGCGGTGTCCCCGTCGACGCCCGTTGCGGCCTTCGAGGATCCGGAGCGGGGCCTCTACGGCGTGCAGTTCCATCCGGAGGTCGTGCACACGCCGCACGGCACGGACCTCCTCAAGAACTTCCTCTACAACGTGGCCGGCGCACCCTCGGCATGGACCCCCGCCGCCGTGATCGAGGAACAGGTCGAGCGCATCCGTGCCGCCGTCGGCCGCGAGCGCGTGCTCTGCGCACTGTCGGGCGGGGTCGACTCCGCTGTTGCCGCGCTGCTCGTCCACAAGGCTGTCGGCGACCAGCTCACCTGCGTCTTCGTCGACCACGGCCTGATGCGCGAGAACGAGGCGGAGCAGGTGGTCGAGACGTTCGACGGGCACTTCCATGTTCCGCTCGTGCACGTCCAGGCGCAGGAGCGGTTCCTGACGCGACTGAACGGGATCGACGATCCCGAGGAGAAGCGGAAGATCGTCGGTGAAGAATTCATCCGCGTGTTCGAGGAGGAAGCGAACAAGATCGGCGACACGCGCTTCCTCGTGCAGGGCACGTTGTACTCCGACGTGATCGAGTCGGGCGGCGGCGAAGACGGTGTCGCGGCCAAGATCAAGTCGCACCACAACGTCGGCGGCCTACCGGCCGACATGCGCATGAAGCTCGTGGAGCCACTGCGCCTGCTCTTCAAGGACGAGGTCCGGCGCGTCGGCGAGGAGCTCGGCATGCCTGAGCGGATGGTCTGGCGCCAGCCGTTCCCGGGCCCCGGGCTCGCGATCCGCATCATCGGCGAGGTCACGGCGGAACGCCTCGAGATCCTCCGCTCGGCGGACGCGATCCTGCAGGACGAGATCCGCCGGGCCGGTCTCTACCGTGAGCTCTGGCAGTCGTTCGCCGTCCTGCCCGCCATCCGCTCGGTCGGAGTCCAGGGAGACGAGCGAACCTACGCGTATCCGATCGTGATCCGCGCGGTGACGTCTGAGGACGCGATGACCGCCGACTGGGCGCGGCTCCCCTACGACGTGCTCGAGACGATCTCGAGCCGGATCATCAACGAGATTCCCGGCGTCAACCGTGTCGCGCTCGACCTGAGCTCGAAGCCGCCGGCGACGATCGAGTGGGAGTAGGCGCACTCGCTAGCGCACGCTGAAGCCCTGTAGCTCTTCGAATTCCTCTTCCTCGACCTCTACCGACCGCACCTCCGCGCCGCGTGGGCCCTTGCGGCTGAACGCGACCAACCGCTCGACGGCTTCCTCTTCTCCCTCGAACACGGCCTCCACCGCGCCGTCCGGGCGATTCGCGACCCAGCCCGCGACGCCGTGCTGCCGCGCGAGCCGTCGCGTCGAGTCGCGGAAGAAAACGCCTTGCACCCGGCCGTGAATGACGACTCGCCGCCTGATCACGCGGCGTATTCTTGCTGCATCGAGTTCAAGGAGATCCTCAAGCGGCGTCGCATGGTGCGCGCGTATGAGCCGACCCCGATCCCGCGTGAGACGCTCGAGCGCATCGTCGGAACGGTGCGGCGCGCGCCGAGCGCAGGGTTCAGCCAGGGTCAGCGGCTCGTCGTCGTCACCGAGCCGGAAGGCCGGCGTGCAATCGCCGCCGCGGTTGCCGAGGAGCAATACGTCGACCAGGGCTTCGCGCCGTGGATCAGCGGCGCAGGGGCTCTCGTCGTCGTCTGCACGCGCGAGGAGGATTACCACGAGCGTTACCGGCAGCCGGACAAGCTCGACGGGGGAGAGGAGATCGAGTGGCCGGTCCCGTACTGGCACGCCGATGCCGGCGCCGCAGGGATGCTGATCCTGCTCGCGGCGATCGACGAGGGACTTGCGGCGGGCGTCTTCGGCATTCCCGTGGACCGGATGGACAGGGTGCGCGAGTTGCTCGGCTTGCCTGACGACGTCGCCATCGTCGAGGTGATCACGCTTGGCGTCGGAGCGGAAGACAGTGCATCGGACGCGCTGTCGAGCCGCGGCACACGTCCACGCCGCCCGTTGGAGGAACTGGTTCGCTGGGAGCGGTTCTAGGGCGTCCGGAGCTTCGACACCAGCTGCTGCTGGTGGTACCCCGGGTTCTCTCCCGCGGCATTGAACGTCTCCACCGACGCGGTGTACGTGAAACCTCCGCGCGAGTCGATGCCGAAGTAGTCCCCGATGAAGCTTGCCGGATTGCAGATGCAGTCGAACCGCGGCGACGACAACTGCGGGTCCCACGTGTGCTCGGACAGCCGGATGTTGTGTCCGATCGGCCCGAGCTTCGGGCGGTAGAACTGCACCGCCGTATTGATGCAGTAGTTTGCGGCGCCGAACGGAAGGCGCGGATCGAAGAGCAGTCCGGCGATCGTCGCGTCGGTCGTGTCGCGCGCCGGGCACGGGAGCCGACGGTCGTAGAACGCCACCGCGACGGTTCCGTTCGGTGCGACGGCGAGATTGGGCTGAAGCGCATCCCCTTCCCCGGAAGCGTCGTTGATCTGCCGGGATCGGCCCCAGTGACGGCCGCCGTCGAACGAGCCGCGGAGGAAGACCTTCGTGCCGCCGGCGCTCGACTGCTCGTACGCCGCGTACAGCGGATAGAAGCGACCGACCTTACGCGGGCCGACGATGAACGCCTCCCCAAACGCCGCGCGGAAGCTCGTGTTTCGATACCCGTTCACGCTGTGGCGCACGATCACGCTGCGACGCGCCCACGTCCTGCCGCCGTTGCGCGAAGACGTCAGCGACATCGTGAACGGTTCATCTCCGCTGCGGAAGCTCGAGGTGGCGAGCCAGACTGTTCCATTGGGCGCAACACGGGGGAGCGAGCCGTTGTCGCCGACGCGCTGGGCCTGAGGAAGGACGAGGCGCGGCCGCGACCAGTTCGTATGCGTCCCGTTTCGGCGCGCGTCCGCGTACGAGAGATAGATCCGGAGCCCGCTGTCGTCATTGCCGATCGCCCACGAGACGTAGACCCGGCCAAAGTGGGGGCTGCGGCGGTTCGTGTCGATCGCCAGCCATTGCTTGTCGAAGACGTTGTTTCCGTTGAACGGCGTGCGTTCGATCAGGTCGAGCTGACCCCCGTGGGTCGTGTTCCACGTCGATGCGCTCGCCGCGCCTTTCGGCCGGACCGCCACTCCCAGGCCTGAGCGCGGCAGCGTCGGGTTGACGTCGGGCGAGAGGAAGAAGTGCTGGCCGCTCGCGATGTACGAGAACATGTACGGGAAGACGACCGCGTAGAAGTTTCCCCAGGGGTCGAATGCGCCCACCGGATCCGAGTTGTCCGTCCACGCTTCGTACCCCGGGATGTGACCCTGCTGCGGCCAGGTCGCGCCGCCGTCGAAGGATTCGAAAAAACCGGTCAGGTGGTTGTACCCCTCAGCGTTCACGATCCACTTGCTCACCCCGATCAGGTGGCGAGGGTTCGTCGGGTCGACGTGCAGGTCCGACTCGGAGAAGTCCTTCGCACGCGCAGGTGGGTTCTTGACGTCCTGCAGCGGATACGGGCCGATGTCCTCACCCGTCGTGGCGGCGCCGTTGCAGAGCGTGGTGCCGCCGTCGGGATATCCCTGCGACGGCGTGAGGCTTCCGAGGTAGAAGACCTCCGGCGCGTAGCAGCTCACTCGCTGGGACGTCGCCGCCACGGCAGTGACACCGCGCCGCGCGTAGCTGGCCGCGAAGCTCGCGTTCGACTGGAACCCCTGCGGCGGTGCGGCAGCTGCCGCTGGGGCGCCGACCACCGCGCAGGCCGCAACGAGCGCGGCGGTGCGTCCTCTCACCCGCATGAGCATAGTGACGACGTGGAACCTGAAAGGTTCGTAAGGCGCCTCGCGGCCGCGCGCATCGGCGCGACGTTCAACTTCTACCGTGACGGAGCAGGTGCGCAGACCCGGCGCCGCCGGCTACGGGCCTATCTGGAAGACCATGCCGGCGGATCGCTGCTCCTCGTGGGTGAGGCACCGGGGTACCGAGGCGCCCGAATCTCAGGTCTTCCGTTCACCTCAGAGCGTCAGCTCAGCGGCAGCGGGCCGGCTGAGGCGACGGCCACAGTCGTCCAGCGCGTCCTCGCGGAGCTCGAGCTGGACGCCCTGTGCTGGAACGTCGTGCCCACCCACCCAGGGACGGAGACGTCGAACCGGCGTCCGACCCGGCTCGAGATCCTCGCCTCGCGGCCCTTCCTCGAGGAGCTCGCCGAGAGCCGCCGCCTGATCGCCGTCGGCCGGCTCGCAGCATGGGTGACAGATGCCCCTTACGTCCGGCATCCATCCCATGGGGGAGCGGCCGAATTTCGGGCCGGGCTGCTACAGTTTTGCGCCGGCGGACGCCTTAGTCCGCCTTTTCCGTGAGATGAAGACCTACACCGCCAAACCTGGAGAGATCGAGCGCCACTGGTACGTGGTGGACGCCGACGGGCAGACGCTCGGCCGGCTCGCGACCCGCATCGCGGACATGCTCCGCGGCAAGGGCAAGCCGGAGTACACGCCGCACGTCGACACCGGGGATTTCGTGGTCGTCGTCAACGCAGAGAAGATCCAGGTCACCGGCAACAAGCTCGACCAGAAGCGCTACTACCGCCACTCGGGTTATCCCGGTGGGATTCGCAGCAGGACGCTTCGCGAACAGCTCTCGCGGAGGCCGGAAGAGGTCCTGCGGAAGGCGGTCAAAGGAATGCTTCCGAGGAATCGGCTGGCCCGCCAGCAGATCACGAAGCTCAAGATCTACGCAGGCCCCGAGCATCCACACGCGCCGCAGGCGCCACAGCCGCTGAAGTGGGAGGACGCATGAGCCAGATCGCGCAATATCGAGGAACGGGAAAGCGGAAGACCTCGGTCGCCCGCGTCATCCTCCGGCCCGGCGACGGCGTCACCTGGTTCAACGGCCGCACGATCGAGGACTACTTCCCGCGCCAGGCGCACCGGACGTCCGCGCTCGCGCCGCTCCAGATCGCCGGAGCCGAGGGGACCTACGACATCCGGGTGCGCGTGCACGGCGGCGGTCCGAGCGGGCAGGCAGGCGCTGTTCGGCACGGAATCGCCCGTGCGCTCGTCGAGGCGGACCCGGAGCTGCGCATTCCTCTCAAGCGGGCCGGCTTCCTGACGCGCGACGCTCGGATCGTCGAGCGCAAGAAGGCGGGCCTGCACAAGGCGCGCAAGGCGCCACAGTTCAGCAAGCGGTAGGTGGCGCGCCAATACTTCGGCACGGACGGTGTCCGTGGCGTCGTCGGCAAAGACCTAACCGCTGATCTCGTCGAGCGGCTCGGCCGTGCCGCGACGATCTGGTCCGGCCGCGGCCGCATCTTCGTCGGGCGCGACACGCGTGCATCCGGCCCGGAGCTCGAAGATGCCCTCGCGCGGGGCATCGCCTCTGCCGGCGGAAGCGCGGTCGTCGCGGGAGTGCTGCCGACACCCGCCGTCGCGCTCCTGACCCTCGACCTCGGCTGCGTGATCACGGCGTCGCACAACCCGCCCGAGTACAACGGCGTCAAGTTCTTCGACCGCGACGGTCAGAAGCTCTCCGACACGCAAGAGGAGGAGATCGAAGCGCTGCTCGACGAGCCTCCGACCGGAGGCGGCGAGATCGACGAGGTCGGCGTCGCGACCGACAGCTACCTCGAGCACGTGGTCGAACGCTTCGGCACAGACCTCGCGGGGCTGAAGATCGGCGTCGACTGCGCGAACGGCGCGTACTCGGGGCTGGCGCCACAGGCGTTCACGGAGCTCGGTGCGGAAGTCACCGCAATCGGAAACGAGCCCGACGGCACGAACATCAATGTGGCCTGCGGCGCGACCGATCTACGGGCGCTTCAGCGAACCGTGACCGAGCTCGGTCTCGACCTCGGCGTGGCCTTCGATGGTGACGGCGATCGCATGCTCGCCGTGGACGCCAACGGTGACGTCGTCGACGGCGACCAGATCGTCGGGGTGCTTGCGCTCGACCGAAACGTCGAGCTCGTGGCCATGACGGTGATGGCGAACATCGGGCTTCACCGGTTGATGGCCGAGAACGGCATTCGCGTCGTCACGACCGACGTCGGCGACCGCTACGTCCTCGAGGCGCTCCGCCGCGAAGGCGGCATTCTCGGGGGCGAGCAATCCGGCCACCTGATCTGGCTCGACGGTCACGTGACCGGCGACGGGTTGGTTGCCGCGCTCTTGCTCTGCGCCGCGCTGCACGGCCGCCCGCTGGCCGAGGTCACGAGCGTCCTGACTCGCTTTCCGCAAAGGATGGAAAACGTCGCCGTCGCCAATCGACGGCTCACCCCAGCAATCGGGGAGGAGGTCGCCCGGCTCAACGCCGAGCTCGGCGATCGAGGTCGGGTCCTCGTGCGTCCCTCCGGCACAGAGCCCGTCATTCGCGTTCTGGCGGAGGCCGAGACCGCTCAGGAAGCCGAAAACCTCTGTGCTAGGATCGCGGCTCTCGTGCGACGAGAGCTCGGCTGACCGTCTCGACGAAGGGGCGGATCGCTCAGTCGGGCTTTTGGCGTTTTCGAGGGCGCATTTTCGGACAAAAAACCGCGAATCTGCAGCGTTCGACCAGCCGTGAGGTGACGGGCGGCAATTGAAAGGAGCTTCGGGTGTGCGGGATCATCGGATACGTCGGTAAACGGCCTGCGAAGGAGCTTCTCCTGCAAGGCCTGCAGCGGCTCGAGTACCGCGGATACGACTCCGCCGGGATTGCGCTTCGCGAGGACGGCGGGCTCGAATACGTGCGCGCAGTCGGGAATCTCCAGTTCCTGAAGGACGCCGCGGGTCCGAACGGGTCGATCTCCAATCACGGTCTCGGGCACACGCGCTGGGCGACGCATGGTGCGGTGAACGAGCTGAACGCGCATCCGTTGACGGGTTGCGAGGACGGTCGCCTCGCCATCGTCCTCAACGGCATCATCGAGAACTATCGCGAGCTGAAGGAGTCCCTCGTAGCTGCAGGCCATCGCTTCAGCTCCGAAACGGACGCCGAGGTGGTCGTTCACCTGATCGAGCACAACTACCAGGGCGACCTGACCGAGGCGGTCCGGGCTGCTTATCGCGAGCTCGAAGGTCACTACGCCTTCGTCGTGATCCACAACGACCATCCCGACCTGCTCGTCGGCGCGCGCCGGCAGTGCCCGCTCGTGGTCGGCGTGGGTGACGGGGAGATGTTCCTCGCATCCTCGATCGCCGCGTTCCTGGGCGAGACGCGCCGCGTGCAGCTGATCGACGAAGGCGAGGTTGTCGCGATCACGCCCGAGGGCGCACGGTTCTTCGACGACGAAGGCGAAGTCGAGCACAAGGACATCGAGCCGGTGGACTGGGACGACGAGATCGCCGAGAAGGGCGGCTACGAGACCTTCATGCTCAAGGAGATCTACGAACAGCCGGAAGCGGTCAGGGAGACGATCGGCGATCGCGCCCGGCGCGGCAAGCTCGTCCTCGAAGGCATCGGCCTGAACGAGCTCGAGATCCAGAATCTCCGCCGTATCGTGATCGTCGCCTGCGGCACCGCATATCACGCTGCAGTCGTCGGTCGCTACATCATCGAGGAGTGGGCCCGTGTCCCCGTCGAGCCGGACATCGCGAGCGAGTGGCGTTACCGAAATCCGGTGCTGTCGAAGGACACGCTCGTCATCGGCATCACCCAGTCCGGAGAGACCGCCGACACGATTGCCGCGATGCAGCTCGCCCGGCAGCAAGGGGCGCGCACGCTCGCGATCACGAACCAGCTCGGAACGCAGGTGACGCGCGAGGTCGACGCCGTTCTGTACACGCGGGCCGGGCTGGAGATCGGCGTCGCGGCGACGAAGACGTTCACGGCACAGGTTGCGCTTCTCTCGCTGATCGCGCTCAAGCTCGCGCAAGTCCGTCGCACGATGCCCGCGGAGGAGATCGAGTTCATTCTCGAAGCGCTTTACGACCTGCCGCAGAAGATGGAGCAGTTCCTCGACGGAGACCATCCGATCGAGGAGATCGCCGAGCGCCACTACAACAAGCCGTTCTTCCTCTACCTCGGCCGTCATATCGGGCTTCCAGTCGCGCTCGAGGGCGCGCTCAAATTGAAAGAGATCTCCTACATCCCGACCGAGGGGTACTCCGCCGGCGAGATGAAGCACGGGCCGATTGCTCTCCTCGACTCCGAGACGCCGGTCGTCTGCATCGCGACCGACCAGAAGGTCGTCTACGAGAAGGTCGTGTCGAACATCCAGGAAGTGCGGGCACGGGGTGCGCAGGTGATCGCCATCGCGACCGACGGCAACGAGGACATCCAGCACCATGCCGACGACGTCATCTACGTCCCGCGCACGCCCGCCTTCCTGCAGGCGGTGCTCGCCGTGCTGCCGCTGCAGTTGCTGGCCTATCGCATCGCCCGCCTACGCGGGTTGAACGTCGATCAGCCGCGCAACCTCGCGAAGACCGTCACGGTCGAGTAGCTCGCCCGCTAGGAGACTGCCGCGTCGCCGGGCCGCGGCTCGTCGACGCCGGTGTCCGGCGGGCCTACGGGGAGCGGCCTCGGCGGCCGGAGGTAGAGGTACTCGTACGCAAGCGCGGCAAGGGTTGCTCCGGCGACGGGGCCGACGTACCAGATCCACGCATCGGTCCAGTCCCGTGACAGGAGCTCAGGGCCAAACGCACGGGCCGGGTTCATCGCGGCGCCGGTCAGTGGGCCCCCCATGAGGACGTCGATGGTGATCGTCAACCCGATCCCGAGCCCCGCGATCGCCTTGAACGTGCCGCCCGGATCGGCGGCTGTCGCAAAGATCACCCAGACCAGGAAGAAGGTGAGCACGAGCTCGATGACAACGCCCTGCCAGACGGTGATACCGCTACCGAGCCCGGGGGCACCCAGGTTCGTGACCTGGCGCACGTTCTCCGGGTAGAACCAACGCAGCAGCGCGGCAGCGGCTGCGGCGGCCGCGAACTGCATGCTCCAGTAGACGACCGCGAGCGAGGGCACGATCCGGCGAGTGATGAGGAAGCCGAACGTCACCGCGGGATTGAAGTGGCCACCGGAGATGTGGCCGACTGCAGAGACCATCACTCCGATCGCCAGTCCGTTCGCCAGCGCCACGCCCACGAGGGCCAGTCCGCTGTAGACGTTGAACACCTGTGGGTTGCCGATCACGGGGGTGAGCGTCTTGGCGAGCGTCAGGGTCGCCCCGGCGCCGATGAAGATGAGCGTGAAGGTGCCGACGAACTCGGCGAGCCCACGCCGAAGCGGATCGTGGTCCATCGCGGAGAAAAGTACGGGGGGAGTCGGACGGCGCGGCTAGGCGGCGCGTTCCGCAGCGACGCGACCGGCCCGCACCGCGTCGAGTGCGTCCTCGAGCTCCCCGCAGACGGCGAACGTGGGGCCCAGTCCGGTCAGTTCCAGGATCTGATGGACCTGCGTGTAATGGTGGTCGTGCAGCACGAGCGCGAAGCCCAGTGAGGACTCCTCCGCGCGGCGCCGCGCCGCCAGCAGGACGCTCAGGGTCGTGGAGTCGATGAAGCTCGCGTCACGAAGGTCGATCACGACCCGCTGATTCGCGTTCAGGAGGACACTCAGCTCGTTCTCGAGTCGCTGGGCGGAGTAGGCGTCGTGCTCCCCGACGAGGGCGACCACGGCGGCAGGCGGGTCCCGGCGGGCCAAGGTGACGGAGATCGGCGCCATGACTTCCAGGTCTGAAACGGCAAAAGGGCCGAGCCGGGTACGGCCTCGTTTCAGTCGTCGAGCTCCCGGCGAAGGCGCTTCGTCTGCGAGCGGCGGCGCTTGTCGTCCAGCCGGCGCCGGCGTGAGGCCTCGGTCGGCTTCGTCGGGAGCCGCCGTCGCTCGACCCGCAGGGCCTGCCGCAGCTGCTCGACCAGCCGTTCGAGGGCGAGCTCCCGGTTTCGGAGCTGGCTGCGCTCGTCCTGGGCGATCGAGCGGAGCACGGGGCCAGAGCGGCCGATGACGCGGCGTTTCTGCGTGTCCGTCAGCGCATCCGAGGCCTCCACGTCGAAGACGGCTTCAACGCGCGTCTCCGACTTCTGCGCGTGCTGACCGCCCGGCCCGCTCGAACGCGAGTAGCGGAACTCCACCTCACCGCGGGGGAGAACGACCGATCGGGTCACGCGAATAGACTCGCCGTCCATGGCAGCGATTCTGCTTGACATCGACGGGGTCTTCCACGTGTCCGGCGATCCGATCGCCGGTGGGGCCGACGCCGTTCGTCGCCTCCGGGAGGCCGGGCACCGGCTGCGGTTCGTCACGAACAACACGACCCGCGCCCGTGCGACCCTCGCCGAGGAGCTCCGTGCGATGGGGATCCCGCTCGACGACGACGAGCTTCAGACGACCCCACGAGCCGCGGCTCATACCCTCGCGGGCCGGCGCGTGCTCGCGATGACCATGCATGCGATCGTCGGGGAGCTCGAGGGCGTCGAGCTCGTCGGCGAGGATGCGGAGGCCGTGCTGATCGGAGGCGCCGACGAGACGCCCGAGACCAATCTCGTGTTCAGCTACATGAACCTCGCGCGCGCATTTCACGAGCTCGAGGCCGGCGCCCAGCTGTACTCACTGCACAAGAATCGCTGGTGGCAGACCAAGCACGGGCCCTTGCTCGACGCCGGAGCGTTCGTCGCGGGGCTCGAGTACGCTGCCGACACCGAAGCGATCGTGCTCGGCAAACCGTCGCGCCAGTACTTCGAGGCGGCGTTGCAGGCGCTCGACGCCGAAGCAGGCATGACCTGGATGGTGGGCGACGACATCGATGCCGACATCGCCGGCGCGCAAGGTCACGGGATGAAGACGATCCTCGTCCGGACCGGAAAGTTCAGGCCTGACGAGGTCGAGGCGTCGCGGATCCGGCCCGACGGGATCATCTCGTCGATCGCCCAGCTCCCCGAGTGGCTGGAAGACCATCTGATGAAGAGTCGGGGTCGACCTGATCGAGATCGAGCGGGTCAGGCGCGCGCTCGACCGCTACCCGCGGTTCCGCGAGCGGTGCTTCACAGACGCGGAGCGTGCCTACTGCGACTCGCGGCCGAACCCGGCTCAGAGCTACGCCGGCAGGTTCGCCGGGAAGGAGGCGGTCGGCAAGGCGCTCGGCTTCGGCGTCGCGCGGGCATTCGCGTGGCGAGACATCGAGATCGCCGGACGGCCCAAGCCTTCGGTGCGCCTCAGTGGCCGCGTGGCCGGCTGGGCCGAGCGCGTGGGCGCGGGCGCGATCGACCTGTCGATGACGCACTCCCGCGAGCTTGCGAACGCCGTCGCAGTGGTGGACGAGGAACGCTGATGTTCGAGCCGCTCTACACGGCGGACGAGATGCGCACCGCCGAGCAGGGCCACGACGTGGACACGATGATGGAACGGGCAGGGCGAGCAGTTGCCGACGCTGTCCTGCAGCGCTATCCCGACGCCGGCCGCATCGCCGCAATCTGCGGCAAGGGTGCGAATGGCGGCGACGGCAGGATTGCCCTCCGCGTGCTGGCAGAGGCCGGACGAAAGACGAGCGAAGGGCTCGCCGCGGACGCCGAAGTGGTCATCGACGCTCTGTTCGGAACGGGCTTCGCGGGCACACCTCGCCCCGATGCGGCGGCGCTGATCGAACAGATGAACGCGCTCGCCGTGCCCGTCGTCGCCGTCGACGTCCCCTCCGGCGTCGACGCGTCGACAGGAGAGGTCAACGGCGTGGCCGTCGACGCAGACGTCACGGTGACGATGCACGCCCGGAAGGTCGGGCTCGTGGTGGCTCCCGGGCGCTTTCATGCGGGCGAGGTCGAGGTTGCGGACATCGGGCTCGAGCACGCCGACACGCGGCACCGTCTCGTCACCGACGAGATCCTGCAGCTCGTCCCTCGCCGCCACGAGGGCGATACGAAGTACACGGCGGGGTCGGTGCTCGTCGTCGGCGGGTCTCCAGGAATGACCGGCGCGCTCTGTCTCGCAGCAGAAGCCGCGTTTCGCGCCGACGCAGGGTATGTCGCGGTCGCCGTTCCGAAGGAGTCCATGCCGGTCGTCGAGACGCTTTTGATCGAAGCGGTGAAGGCACCGCGCGAGCGGGTGGACGAGCTGGCTGAGCGCGCCTCGGCTTTGGCGATCGGGCCCGGCCTTGGACGCGGTGACGACGAGCGTGCGCTCGTACGTCGTCTGCTCGGCGAATCGACTCTGCCCGCCGTCGTCGACGCCGATGCCCTGTTCGAGCTCGAGCCCCTGGACTGGCCCGCTCCCCGGGTCCTGACGCCCCATTCAGGTGAGCTCTCCCGCCTGATCGGAGAGGACTCGAGCTGGGTCGACGCACATCGGCTCACGGCACTCGGCCGCGCAGTGGAGCGATTCCGGTGCGTCGTCCTGCTGAAAGGCCCCGACACCCTCGTCGGCGCACCGGGAAAGGGGGTCCTGGTCTGCGACGCCGGGACCGCCGCACTCGCCACAGCTGGAACGGGAGACGTTCTCACCGGCGTTCTCGGCTCGTTCCTGGCGAAGCGAATGGACGCGCGCGAGGCAGCCGCCGCCGCTGCCGTCGCTCACGGACGCGCCGCCGCACTTGCCCCCCACCAGGTCGGCCTGATCGCCTCGGACGTCATCGAGTCTCTGCCGTTCGCGCTCGGCTGATGCACCGCTCCGAGATCACGATCGACCTCGGCGCTTTGCGGCGCAATGTGCGAACGCTGCTGCGTGCGCTCGACGGAGCCGGCCTGTGGGCCGTCGTCAAGGCGGATGCCTACGGCCACGGCGCGGTCGACGTCGCGGGCGCAGCACTCGGCGCGGGCGCCTCCGCGCTCTGCGTCTCGACGATCCCCGAAGGGCTCGCACTTCGCAGCGAGTATCGGACGGAGCGCATCATCGTGCTCGGACCGGCAGGCTCGAACCGAGAGGTCGCGCAGGCGCGTGACGCCGCTCTCGAGCTCGCGATCTCGGACGCAGAGATCCCCGAGGGCGTTCGGGTGCACATGAAGCTCGACACGGGGATGGGCCGGTACGGCCTGGCCGAGCTCCCCTCACCCGCAACCGAGGTGGTCGGCCTGATGACCCACCTCGCAACCGCGGACAGCGATGCCGAGTTCGCACGAGCGCAGATCGAGCGCTTTCGGGTCGCGACCGAGCAATACAGCCACCTGACCCGGCACGTCGCCAACAGTGCGGGGGCGTTGCGACTGCCCGAGTCCCACTTCGACGCCGCGCGCTGCGGTGTCGCCCTCTATGGCCTGTCGCCGTTCAACACCGATCCGGCCGATGACGGCCTGGAGCCCGTCCTGTCGTGGCACACGAGCCTTGCGCAGGTCAAGCTGCTCCACCCGGGACAGAGCACCGGCTACGGGCGTCGCTTCGTAGCGGAGACTCCGACCTGGATCGGGATCGTGCCGGTGGGCTACGCGGACGGCTTCCGCCGTGACCTCACCGGGACGGAGATCCGCGTGGCGGGCGAGCCGCGCCGGGTCGTCGGCACCGTTTCGATGGATTCGTTCGCGGTCGAGCTCGACCGCGAGCTGCCCGTCGGCGCGCCGGTCGTCATCATCGGCCAGGGCGTTCTCGCCGAGGCGCATGCACGTGTCGCCGGGACGATCAACTACGAGCTGACGTGCGGGATCGAGACGGACCCCCGCCGGGCACGGCGAACGGTCGTCGATGGCTGAGTCGAACGTCGACGACGTACGTGCACGGTTCGGTGCCACCGCCGAGCTCGTCGCCGAACACGCCGCGAGTCAGGTCGAGTCGGTGCGCGAGCAGCTGCGCAGGTTCGTCGCTCCTGCGGGGAACGAGCGTGCGGTCGACAGCGGCACGGGCGCGGGAACACTCGCGCTCGCGCTGGCGCCACTCGTTCGCGAGGTGGTCGGCGTCGACATCGTCCCCGAGCTGCTGGAGCGCGCCCGCCGCAACGCACCTGCGAACGTCACGTTCATCGAGGGCGACGCGACCGACCTGCCGTTCGAGTCCGGCTCGTTCGACCTCGCCTGCTCCCGGCGGACGCTCCACCACATCGCGCACCCCGAGCCGGCGGTCGCCGAGCTAGTGCGCGTGACTGCTCCGGGCGGTCGCGTGTTCGTCGACGATCAGATCGCACCGATCGATCCGCTGGCGGCGTTCGAGCTCGATCGCTTCGAGCGCGCGCGCGATCCGTCACACACCCGGACGCTTCCCGACGTCGACTTTCGCCACCTCTTCGAGGCCAACGGGCTCGTCCTCGTCCGGGCGCAGTTCCAGACGCACACGCGCAAGCTCGACTACTACCTCGATCTCGCAGGCTGTGAAGGCGATGCTCGACAACGGGCAGTGCAGCTGTCGCCCGGCGGTCCAACGGAGTACGTCGCCGAGAGTGCCTGTGTATCTGCTCAGCAAGCCCGCCTAGGGGCGATAGCCCGAGCGGCCGGCGACCCGCGCAACGAGCCCCGGCGCAAGCGCCTGCACGATCGCCGCGGTGCGATAGAACCACGGCACGAACGTCTCGCCTTTGTCCCGAGCGATCACCTTGACCACGTGCCGGGCCACGTGGTCCGGCTCGACGACGAGGCGTCGCAAGATGGAGCTGCGGAGCTTTGTCGCCTGGGGAAAGCCCTCCGTCTCGACGAAACCCGGGTTGACGGTATGCACGTGAATGCCTCGCTGGCGGAGCTCGGCTGCCGTCGCCCGGGAGAACGCGAGCTGTGCGTGCTTCGACGCCGAGTACGGCCCGGCGGGCGCGAAGGCGACCGTGCCGGCGACCGAGACGATGTTCACGACGTCGGAGCGTCCGGCCGCCTCGAGCCCGGGGAGAACAGCCCGGAGCATCCAGACTCCGCCGAGGTAGTTCACACGCAACACCTCTTCTAGAAGGTCCAGATCGATTGCCGCGAAGCCTGATCTACCCGGCATGCCCGCGTTGTTCACGAGCAGCTGGATCCGCGGGTGCCGTTCCAGCACCGCAGCTGCGACGCGTTCCACGTCTTCGCGCTTGCCGACGTCGCACAGTTCGTACTCCGCACCGAGCTCGGCAGCGAGATCACGCAGCCGGTCCTCGTTCCGCGCCAGCAGGACGAGTTGCCAGCCCTGAGCTGCGAGAGCGCGCGCGATCGCCTCGCCGATCCCACGCGACGCGCCGGTGACGACGGCTATCCGGTCTACCGGCAGACCCTCACGCGCCGGGTCGCGGCGGTTGTGCTCCCGGCGGCGTCCGTTGCGATCGCGCGCAGCGCGTGTCGTCCTGCCGGCGAGCGCTGCGTCTTCCACGAACCTGCGAAGAGGTCGGAGCCGCCCTTCCGGTCGAGGTCGATCTGCTTGCCGTCGACGAAGAACCGCACGGACGTGATCCGTTTCGTCGAGCTCGCAGCGACCAGGAGCCCCGCCGTCTTGCCGACGCACGCGTTCGCCGCAGGCGTGATCCAGGTGAGCGCCGGCCCCGAGACACCCGTGATGCGAACCGGTTGGAACGCCGTATTCGGTTGGATGTCGTTGCCGACCGAGTTGACGTTCTTCGCCTCCTGATAGTCGGCCGCCGAGAGAACCGTACGGTTCCGTCCTCGCTCGATCCGCGGAGCCTGCGTTGGCAACGGGAAGATCGCCGTGCCGGAGACCGGGTCGTAGAGGGCCGCGCCGACGAGTGCGCCGCGATACGCGATCACGAGCGACAGAGGATCGACGCCTGCGCCCTTGTCGACGACGCGCGCCACGATCGTCGGTCTCCCTGCGGCGACGCGTTTCGTTAGCACCTTGATCTTCGGTGGTCGCATGTCGTTGACCCACGAACGGAGGACGTAGGCGCCGGGCAGCGAGCGGTGGGTGAACTCATCGGAGCCGGAATCGACCGAGACGTAGAAGCGCTGCACCTTCGGGAACGAGGCACCGGCTGCGCCGATGTCGAGGCCGAAGTCGTAGGTCAGCTCGTTGACGCTCACCGGCGTCCCGGCGTAGCCCTGGACGTCGCGCTCGTTCGGCGAGCCCAGGAACCACGGGTGGACGAGCCCGGTAGCGGCCTCGACGGCCACGCCGATGTTCGCGACCGGCTGGTTGATGCCCGTGACGTAGAAGCGTCTCTGTTCCGGTTTCGTTCATCGTCGGCCCGATGTAGTCGGGCGGCGGTCCGAAGGGGGCCGCCGGGCAGCAGTACGCCGAAACCCGGTTTGGGCCGTTGACCGTCTCTCCGACCTGCAGCTTCACGAGCCGCTTGGGTTGCAGGAGCTCGAGCTGCGGGCGGCCCACGAAGAACTCGTACGGGATCTTGCGCGTCACCAAGCCGTGGTGCAGCAGGATGAACCCGTAGTCCTCGCCGGCCTTCGCACTTGCGCTGCCGCGCGCGACGGCGACCAGGTCGGCCTCGCCCCCGGGCGGCACCACTACGGCCGGCGGAAGGTCGAGCGACGCGCCCGGCGAGGTCGCCTGTGACGAGAGCTCGACCTGCCACATCCCTGCGCCGCCGCCGGCGTCGGTGATGCGAACCAGGAGTGCTCGGCTGTCGCTCCCTTTGGTGACGTCCAGGTCCTGGAACGACATCGACGCGGGCTCGGTGAACACCTCCGGTTTCGTCGCATTGGGCAGGTCGACGAGCCCGCCTCCTTCGAGCGTCACCGGCGCTTCCTCCGTGCGCGCGGTGTCTCCCCACGCCGGGCCGGCAGTCGACACGAGTGCGGACTTCACCTGTTGCGGCGTCCACGCGGGGTGGAGCTCAAGGAGGAGCGCTGCCGCCCCGGCCACGTGCGGAGCCGACATGCTCGTTCCGTCGAAGACGGCGAACGGCGAACCGCCGGTGAACTCGGGCAAGGTCGACGACAGGATCTGCCCTCCCGGCGCGGAGACGTCGGGCTTGAGCAGGTGCTCGAACGCGGTCGGCCCGCCGGAGGAGAAGTCCGTGATGACACCACTGCGCCCAGTCTCTACGCGCTCGATGGCATTTCCGATCGTCACGTTTGCCGCGCCGCCGTGCGAGGACAGATACGCGCGCAGTTCCGCGCCGTCGAGGTCGGTGATCATCCCGGAGGGAAGCGGCAGCTGGACCGGGATCGCATCCGGGCCGCCTGCGCGGTTGTCGACGATGACGAGCCCGGCCGCACCTGCGGCCAGGGCACGCACAGCCTTGGAGATGAAGGTGCAGTGCCCGCGCGAGATGAGCGCGACGTCTCCGGTGAGCGAGCCTGGGCGGAGAAACGTCTGAGTCGCGTCGTTCGTATCGGCCTCCGGGCCGCAGAGCCGGCGGTCGACTGCGACACCGTTCGTCCCCGTAAGCGCGCCGACGTCGACCATCCGGTGCGCGGTGAACGCGTAGCCCCCGGGGAAGAACGTGCCGGCTGCGCCTGCGATCGGCATGTGCTTGACCTCGGACGGAGCATCGCCGGCCGTCACCGACATCGTCGGTGAGAAGACGTGCGTGTTCGAAACGGCTGCAACGGTGATCGCGTTGGGCGACGAGCCTGGTGAGCCGATGGAGCCCGTACCGAACTGGTCGCGGTCGTTGCCGGCCGAGATCACCGGAACGACGCCGGCCGCAGTGACGTTCCTGATCACGTCGATCATCGCGTCGTTCGCCGGTTCGGTCTCGGCGCCGCCGCCCGAGAAGTTGATGACGTCCATGCCGTCACGCACGGCGAACTCGAAGGCCGCGGCGATCTCGGGTGTGTTGGCGATGTGGCCGATCGGGGTCGGCACGTTGAAGACGCGGTAGTTCCCGATGTACGCGCGCGGCGCGACACCCGACAGGCCGCACGTCGGCGGATGGTCGGCACCGCCGGCCGAGCAGGTCCCGGAGTCGCCGGCTGCGATGCCGGCGACATGCGTCGCGTGGAAGGAGGCGGTGCGATCGATCGGTAGCCGCCCGAGGCGTCCGGAGTGCGGCCCCGGGAATGCGCGCGCCACGATCACCTTGGGCGTCGTCCACTTCAGTCCGCCTTTCGGAAACCCGGGAGGATACGAGTACCCGGCCGGGCTCAGGAAGGGATTCGTGCTGTCGACGCCGTCGTCGACGATCCCGATCTTCATCCCGTCACCCTTCGCGCCGGTGAGCGTCTGCAACTCGGTTGCGCCGATCACCGAAGGGCTCGTGCTGGTGGAGAGGTGGTACGGGATGCTCGGGTAGATCTTCCCGACAAGACCGAGACGGGCGAGCGCCGGCAGCTTCGTCACGGGCAGCGAGACCGTCAGGCCGTCGAGCACCACCTGGAAGCGCCGGCCGATTCGCGCCTGCGGGATCGCTCTCAGGAGTTGCGAGGCAGCGACTCGCTGCGCGGCGACGACCCGGGCCAGATAGCGCCGCGAGCTCTCACTTGCGACGTCGAGCCTTCGTGTCGGTCTCGTGGCAGCGAAGCTCCTGCCGTAGGCCGCCGCCAGCGGTGGGAGCCGCAGACCGACGATCACGCGGATCCGGCCGGACGCCTGGTCTCGTGGGATCGTGAGCTTGCCCGTGCGGACGCGCGGCACCGTGACGTCGCCGAACGTGCGCTTGATGTGAACGAGCGAGGCGCCAGCCGGAAAGGCCGACACGAGCGCCGCCATCAATGCGAGAAGGCCTACAGAACGGCGCAAGGAGACCGCAATCTAGCCCAAGGGATTTATGCTCGTGGTCGTGACCACAGGCTACGAAGGCAAACGCGGTTTGGTTCTCGGGGTGGCGAACAAGAGGTCGATCGCCTGGGCGATCGCGCGGCGGCTCGCCGATGCCGGGGCCGAGCTTGCTTTCACCTACCAGGGCGAGCGCATCGAAAAGAGCGTTCGGGACCTTGCCGAGTCGTTGTCCAGCCCGCTCGTGACCGAGTGCGACGTGCGCTCGGACGAGGACGTCGCGCGTGTCTTCCGCGAGGTGGGCGAGGCGTTCGACGGCGGCCTGGACCTGCTCGTGCACTCGGTCGCCTTCGCGGCGGCCGAAGACCTCGAGGGTCGCTTCACCGATACACCGCGTGACCGTTTCTGGATGGCTCTCGACGTGAGCGCGTACTCCCTGGTCTCGTGCGCGCGTGCCGCCGAGCCGCTGATGGAGGCGCGAGGCGGCGGCTCGATCTTGACGATGACGTATCTCGGCGGCGAACGGGCGGTCCCGCACTACAACGTGATGGGTGTCGCGAAGGCGACGCTCGATTCGTCGATGCGCTATCTCGCCTGGGATCTCGGCGCGAAGAACATCCGTGTCAATGCCATCTCGGCCGGCCCGGTGCGAACGCTCGCCGCGCGCTCGATTGCAGGCTTCCCCACGATGGAGGCAATCGTCGAGGAGCGCTCACCCCTCCACCGTCACGTCGACGCCGACGACGTGGGGGCGGCCGCGGCCTATCTGCTCTCGGACGATGCGAAGAACGTCACGGGGACGACGCTGTACGTGGACTCGGGTTACCACGCGATGGGGATGTAACGACCCGCAGAAGCTTCAGGCCGACCTTTCGCGTCTCTCCCGGCACCTCCCGCAGGTGGGGAATGTCGACGGCGACGAGATGCCAGCCGCGGTTTCGGAGCTTGAGGCTCTCTCGTCCGTCGACGGTGACGCGACGCTTGAGCGGAGACGGGGCGAAGGTCAGTCGAAGCGTGCCGCTGCCGTAGATCCAGAAGGGCGCGTGCGTCTCGCTCATGTACCTGCCGGAGCCCGCCTCCATGGCGAACCAGCCCTGGCAGAAGACCGGCCGCGAGTGTGCGGGCTCGACGCGGGTCGGCGCGATCCCGACACCGCCGCGCTCGAACACCCAGACGGGGCCGGCAGTGTGCTCGACGTGCCAGCCCTGTGCAAACAGACCGCGCGCGGCGAACCAGCCCGTGCTCGGAACGGCGGGGTTGCGGATGAAGAGACCGCGGTGGAGAGCGATCGAGCCGACGCCGAGACGTCGGACTTCGTCCGGGAGGTTCCCACTCCAGTCACCGCAGTTCAGCCGCTGCAGGCGGTCCGCAAGGCTCTTGGCAGGCTTCGGCGCCGTCGTCGAGTAGCCACTGGGCCGCTGTCTCTGGGCGGCCGTGTCGTACCAGAGGTACACGCTTCCGTAGTGGACGCCGGGATCGAACACGGGTAGTTCGAGCAGGCGTCCCGCCGCCGACGGCGCTGCGCCCGCCGGATCGCCGGGAGCGGACCTGCCGTACACGTGCACGTGCAGGTCGACGAGCAGAAGCGCGACGGCGAGCACGGCGACGATGGTGCGCCGAGCCTGCGCGATCGCAAAGGCAAAGAGGCCTGCGATGCAGAGAGACGCGATCGGCAACAGCCGCTCCGGCACGCGCGGAAAACGAAACGGCGGCAGCGCGTGCCAGATCGCGGAGTAGAGCGGCGTGTGCGTGCCGAGCGCCAGCACGATCGGCACCACCGCTCCGAGCCCGAGAATCGCGGCGAGCGAATAGCGGCGCGCGCGGAGCAGGAGGACGAGCCCGAGGATCGCGACGAGCGGGGTGGCCCAGCCGAGGAAGACGAACTGCTCGCTCCGCGCGTGGTCGACGTGCCGCGAGACGAAGTCGCCGGCGCGGGCCGAGTAGAAGGAGATCTCGTCGAGCGAGCGGCCGCCCGCCTGGGTCGAATGCCTGATCACCAGCTGGCGGACGAGCGCACCGGCGCCGACCGCGGCCACGGCTCCTCCGACGGCACCGAGCAGCAGGCGCGGGTCGCGGGTCCGGCAGAGCGCGTAGGCGACGAAGAACGGGATCGCACCGAGCGCGAGATGCACCTGTCCGGAAAGCGGGATCGAGGCGAGCGCGGCGCCCGCGGCGAGGAGCCACCAGTTGCTTCCGCGCCGGGCGCGCTCGAAGGCCCACAGCGAGACCGGGATCAGGATCGAGATCGGCCCGAGCAGGTGGCCGACGCTCTGCTCGACCCGGTACGGGGCGATCGCGAACGCCAACCCTCCCGCCAGCGCGGGGCCACGCGGAAGGTCGAGCTCGCGGAGCCAGGCGCACGCCGCCAGCCCCGCGAGGACGTAAAACAGGATCTGGAGGACGTTCCAACCCGCGACGAGGCCAAGCGCGGCTCCAAGTGGCCAGAAGAGGATCCCGTAGGGCCAGCCCGCGAAGTTCGTTTGCGGCTTTGCCTCGGGCCGGAACGTGTAGGGATCACGCCACGGAGCGCGTCCATGCTCGAGCTGATGCCCGACGAGCCAGTAGTGGTAGAGAGTCTGCAGGTGATCGCCGGGCGATGCCTCGCCGTGGGCGGGCGCACCGCCGGAGAGGAACTTCGAGCGTGCGTCGGTGACGGCCGGCCAGGTCGCCGCTACGCCTGCCGCGAGGTAAAGCGCGGCGGCGAGCGCTACATAGCCTGCGCGGCGCGAACCAGTTCGTCGAAGTCCGGCACCTCGGCCGTGTCGTAACGCCATGCGCCGCGGACCGTACCGTCCTCGTCGACGAGGAACGCCGTTCGATCCGCGACGCCTCCGTGACCGCGGAACTCTCCTTCCACGCCGAACGCCTTCATCGCCTCCTTGTTCCAGTCGGAGAGGAGCGGGAAGTTCAGGTCGAGAGCCTGCGCCCAGGCGATGTGGGTCCATTCGGAATCACCTGAGACGCCGAACGGGCGGATGCCCGCCTGCCGAAGCTCCGGGCTCCTGTCACGCAGGAGCTCCATCTCGTGCGTTCAGGTGGACGACCAGTCGAAGAGGTAGAAGGCGAAGAGCGCGGGACCGTCGGCAAGGAGCTCCGCGATCGTCCGACGCTCGTTAGGAGCGGTCCAGACTGACGCAGCCGGGACTCTGTCACCTACCTCCAACATCGCGGCGCAGACTACTTCGCCGGCAGAAGGTCGGCCGCCACTTCCGTGGCGTCTGCAATTTCGCTGACGACCTCGACGATGTCCCGGTTCGCGTTGAAGACGCGCAGCTGGCGATCGGCGCCGTTGCCGTTGCGGAGAATCTCTTCGATCCCCTCGAGCTCGCGGTCGGAGCCGAGCTCCCGGGCGTGCGGCTCGATCTCCTTGAGCGTGCGACGAATCAGCTGTGCAACGGCGACGCGGTTACGGCGTCCGGTTGCGAGATCCATGAGCGGCGCTTCGAGGCCGTAGCGTCCGGCAAGCCATTTGTTCTCCGTGGTGAGGATGCGGTGGTACGACGGGATCTCTTCGCCGCGATCGAATTGCTCGGAGAAGAGCTTCACGAGGGCCTGGCAGTACGCGACGATCGCGACGACGTGTTCGAGGCGGGTGACCGCGTCGCAGATCCTCACCTCGATCGTCCCGAGCCGCGGATGCAGCCTGATATCCCACCAGATGTGGGTGTAGTCGGCGATGCAACCGGTCTTCTCGAGTTGGCCGACGACCTCTGCGTAGTCGGCATAGCTCTCGAATCGCGGCGGCGGCCCCGAGCGCGGGAAGGCGGCGAAGATCATCTGACGGCTGGAGCGCAGGCCCGTCGGTTCGCCCCGCCAGAACGGTGAGCTCGCCGACAACGCGAGCAGCGGGGCGATGTGCGGCAGGAGCCCGTTGACGACCTGGATCGCCTTGTCGGCATTGTCGACCGCGACATGGATGTGCATGCCGAAGATGAGCTCGCGCCGGGCGACGTACTGCATCTGGTCGACGAGCGAGCGGTAGCGATCGCGAGCGGTGATCCGCTGGCGCTCGAAGAGACTGAACGGATGCGTTCCGGCCGAGCCGACGCGCAGGCCCTGGTCGCGGGCAACTCCGCAGACGTAGCCGCGGATCTTGCGAAGCTGATCCGTGACCTCGCCGGTCGTGTGGCACACGGGCGTCGCGATCTCGAGCACGGACTGCATCAGCTCGGCGTTGATCACCGGCTCGAGCTCGTGCCCGGCGACCGCGGCTAGCACCGTGTCGATGTGCTGCACGAGGTCGAACGTCTCGGCGTCCAGGAGCATGTATTCCTCCTCCACGCCGAGCGTGTACGGGTCGCTCTTGCCGAACGCGTGATCGAGCACGCTTCCCCCCGGCGCAAAGCGCGAGCCCTTCCCCGTGATCGACGCCGGATAGATCTGCTTGCTGTCCATTCCGGAAGTCTGAGGAGGTGTGGCCTTGGAATCAAGTTGTCGGCGATCCAAGTGTGTCTCCCCCCAAACGGATGCGCGGGCGAAGCCCGCGCATCCTCTACGGGGCGCCGCCAAGTCGGCGCCCAGATCCATGACGGGAGTCTTACTCCTCTGGGAGCAGCGCGTCAGCCTCGATCTCCACGACCCAGCGCGGATCGAGGAACGCCGAGACGACGAGCATGGTGCTCGCCGGGCGAACGGCGCCGAAGATCTCGCCGTGGGCGCGGCCGACTTCGGCTGCGTCTGCGGCGTCGAGCAGGAAGGTTCTCGTGCGCACGACATGCTCCGGTGTGGCGCCCGCCTCGGCGAGCGCGGCCACGATGATCTCGAGGCAGCGCCTGGCCTGGCCGTACGCCTCGCCGGGAGGATCGCCGCCGTCCGCCATCACGGCGCAGGTGCCGGCAACGAGGATGTGACGGCCGTCGCGCACCGCGCGCGAGAAGCCGATCGTCTTCTCGTAGGGCGAGCCGGAAGAGACGAGCCTGCGAGCCACGCGTCTAGTATCGCCCGCCGGTGGAGGAAGCACTTCGGCAGACCGAGGGCTGGCCCGCGTCGTTCGCGGCTGCGGGTGTCGTCCGGGACGGCGATGTCGTCGCGACCCGTGGGGAGCGGGACGAGGTGGTGCGCTGGGCATCCGTGACAAAGCTCGTCACGACGCTCGCCGCACTGGTTGCCGCGGAGGAGGGTGTGATCGATCTCGACGAGGCGGCCGGGCCGGAAGGCTCGACGGTCCGGCATCTGCTCGCGCATGCATCGGGCCTGCCGTTCGAGGCGGGTGCGCCGGCCGGACGGCCAGGGCAGCGGCGGGTCTATTCGAATGTCGGCTTCGAGACGCTCGCGGAGCACATCGCGGCGCGGGCGGAGATCCCGTTTGCCGAGTATCTGGCCGCTGGTGTGCTCGAGCCGCTCGGGATGGGAGCCGAATTGCGTGGCTCCCCGGCGGCGGACTTGCACGGCTCACTGGACGACCTCCTCACGTTCGCGCGGGAGCTGCAACGGCCGACGCTGATCGCACCCGAGACACTCGCGGAGGCGACGACCGTGCAATTTCCCGGCCTCGCGGGCGTCCTGCCCGACTTCGGCCGCTTCGACCCGAACGACTGGGGGCTCGGGTTCGAGCTCCGCGATGCGAAGTCACCTCACTGGACGGGGGCGAACAACTCGCCGCGGACATTCGGGCACTTCGGCGGTAGCGGGACCTTCCTGTGGCTCGATCCCGAGGTTGGGCTCGGGCTCGGAGTGCTGACGAACCTCGACTTCGGTGACTGGTCGAAGGAAGCCTGGCCGCGCCTGTCGGACGCCGTGCTCGAAAACTGACTCAGGCGCCGTGCCGGCCAAGAAAGCCAAGGACGATCCGGTTGAATTCCTCCGGCCGTTCGAGGTTCGGTAGATGTGCAGCACCGGCGATGTGCGCTCGCTCCGCGCCCGGAATGTCACGGGCGAGCCGGTCGGCGATCACGTGGATGTCTTCGACGTCCTCGTCGCCGGTGACGACGAGTGTCGGAACGGCGATGTCGCCGAGCCGCTGCGAGGCCGGGGGATCGAGCCGAGCCGCCCGCAGGTCGTCATGACCCTCCGACTGCTCGAAGGCATGACGTTGCATTTCGACGGCGAGCTCGCGAACCGCTGGATCGATCTCGTCCATGGTGCGCCGCGGACCCGCGACCCAGAAGTCGACGTTCAGGCTTACGGCACGTTCGACGTCGCCGCGCTCGAGAGCGGTTTCCTCTTCCGCGCCGTAGACCTCAACCTGTTCCGACCACTCGTGGTCGTCGATGCCGGAGCCGACGAGCACGAGCGCCGACACGCGTTCGGGCGCATCGACTGCAAACTCGAGCGCGGCCCGGCCACCAAGCGAGGTGCCCACGACCGTCGCTTGCGCGACGCCTGCAGCATCGAGCGCTTCAGCGATGGCTCCCCTGTACGAGACCGGATTCGTCTCGATCTCCGAGTGTCCGAATCCCGGCAGGTCGACGCGGACGACCGTGTGCGACTCCGAAAAGGAGTCGAGCTGCGGTTCCCACATCCGCGAGTCCGCAATGCCTGCGTGCACGAGCACGACGGCCGGCCCTTCGCCGTGGACGTCGTACCAAACGCTCATTCGTCGTCGACGAACAGGGGCCTGATGTATTCGGCGAACGTCTGGCGGTCGCAGCTCGCGAGCGTCACGGGGGTGAGCGCACGCACGGATGCTGTGCGCGGCATGTGCATCGCCAGCGCGACTTCGCCGAAGTAGTCGCCGGGCCGCAGGACGCTCTGCGCGCCGCGCGTGCGCTGCGACACGGAGAGCATGCCGCTGAGCACGACGTAGAAACGGTCACCGGCCTCACCTTCGGAGATGACGCCTGCGCCGGCAGGAAGCTCCTCGCGCGTCATCTGCGCCGCGAGCTTCGTGAGCGTCTCCCCCGACAGGGTGGCGAGGAGGCCGATCCGCGACAGCTCGTGTTGCGTGGCGCCGACGGCACGCGGGCTCACTCTTCGCGCTCCTCCTCGGTCAGTTCGGGCGGATCGTGCATTGTCCCTCCTATGGGTGCGCTCGACGCTTGGAAGTTCTGTCCCATCTGCGGCGAGGCTATCCGCAAGGTGGAGGATCGCGTCGAGTGCGCGGCGTGCGGCTACGTCGGCTACGCGAACGCCGCGCCGGGGGCGGAGGCGGTGTGCTTCGACGACCAGGGGCGCGTGCTCCTCGGTCGCCGCGCCTTCGACCCGGCCAAAGGGCTCTGGGATCTCCCCGGCGGATTTCTGCACGAGGACGAGCACCCGCTCGACGGGCTGCGTCGCGAGGTGAGGGAGGAGACCGCACTCGAGATCGAGCCGGGCGAGTTCCTGGGCTTCTGGCTCGAGCCGTACGACGGCCGGATCGTGCTCTGCCTCGCCTGGACCGCTCGCGTCAGCGGCGAGCCTCGCGCAGGCGACGACCTCGTCGAGCTGCGCTGGTTCGAGCCGGACGGTCTACCCGGGCCGTCGGAGCTCGCCTTCTCGCACTATCCCGAGGTGCTCTCAGCCGCGCTCGGGCGGGACCAGCACTCGTAAGGCCCCGGGCTCGATCCTGAATTCGACCGGGGTCGACACGATGTCGGGCTCGCCGTCGATCGCCGCCTCGAGCCTGTGCTCGGCCGAGTCCACGACGAAGCGCTCGCCGCTTCGCTCCGACGGTTCTGCATCCGGGCAATAGAGGTAGAGCTTCCCCTCGTCGAGCCGCTTTCGCTCCCCGAGCGACGGGAGCTCGAGCACGTACGCGTTGTTGGCGGCGAGCACCAGCCGGCTCTCGACCGGAACGCCGTCGATGCTGATGCCGAGTGGCTGGCGATGCGTCAGCAGGATCGCCAAGGCGCGTACACGTGCGAATGCAGCTCGACGCCTGCGATGTCCTTCGCGTCTGTGCACGAGGCTGGCGTAGATCCCGAGCGAGACGTTGTTCAGGAAGAGACGCTCGTCGACACGGCCGACATCGATGCGCCGTTCGGTCCCACCGAACGCCTGCAGCGCGCCGCTCAGGTCGTCTCGGTCGATCCCGAGGTCGCGGGCGAAGTGGTTGCGCGTTCCGAACGGGATGCAGACAAAGGGCAGGTCTCGTTCGAGCGCGACGGCGGCGATCGGCGCCAGCGATCCGTCACCGCCGGCCATCCCGAGCGCGTCGGCCTCGGCCGAGCGCGCGAGCGCGGCGGCGTCCTCGCCGTCGCGGAGGATGTGCGTCTCGATCCCGAGCGCCTTCGCCTCCTGCGCCAGATCCTCGGCACTGGGTGACCCGGAGCCCGAGCGTGGATTGATGAGGAGGAATCCGGCCAGTGAGCCGCGCAGGTTAATGGGACTCGCCGATCAGCAAATGAGCCGTTCGGCCCATGGTGCCGTCCGGCGGGCGTGCCGATATTTAGGCCATGAGCGAACGCGGCCTGCATCAGATCGAGGACGACCTCAGCGAGACCTGGCTCGAGGACTGGGCCGGGGCAGGAGTCCTCGAGATCGAGGCGCTGCTTGCGAAGCACGCAGCCTTCCTGAGCTTTCTCGACTCGCAAGAGGCGTAGCCCCCTTGCGTGAGCCGGCGGGACGGGCGGTCTCGCCCATCCCGCACGCCGAAAAGGCACGAGCCGAGGGCGGCTAGCTCTCGGAGTCGGCCAGCCCGAGCGCTCGCTCCAAAGCTGGCTTCGGCTGAGCACCGATCGCGGCTGCGGCGGGCTCGCCGTCCTTGAAGAGGATGATCGTCGGGATCGACTGGACCCCGTAGCGCAGAGAGAGCGCGGGCTGCTCGTCGATGTTCACCTTGACGAGCTTGATGTCGCCGTTTCGATCTTCCACGATCCGGTCGAGCACGGGCGCGACGGCGTGGCACGGGCCGCACCATTCCGCCCAGAAGTCGACGAGCACGGGCTTGTCGCTCTGAAGGACTTCCTCGTCGAAGCTCTGTTCGGTCACTGCAGTTGTCATTGGATCCTTTCTAGCGGGTTCGTCGGTCGTACCCAGAGTCCAACGCTTCGGAACGTCGGTTTCTTCCGGCGGCGGAGCCGCCTGTCCGCGAAGCGGACCAGGGGAAGGGGTTTGGGGAAACCGGGAGGTTCCCCCTCGACCCTAAGATGACCCCATGTTCAAGCCGCTCCCCCAGTATCCAGATCACCCCGCCCTCGAGGAGGAGATCCTCGCCTGGTGGGACGAGGAGCGGATCTTCGACCGCCTCCGGGAACGCAACCGGGACGGACCTCACTGGAGCTTCTTCGACGGGCCGAAGACGGCGAACACGACCGACGGACTGGGCGTCCACCATCTCTGGGGCCGCACGTACAAGGATCTGTTCCAGCGCTACAAGGCGATGCAAGGTTTCGACCAGCGCTACCAGAACGGGTTCGACTGTCAGGGGCTGTGGGTCGAGGTCAGGGTCGAACGGGAGCTCGGCCTCAACTCGAAGCCGGAGATCGAGGAGTACGGGATCGACAAGTTCGCGCGTCGTTGCCGCGAGCTGGTCGCAGAGTCGGCGCGCGTCATCACGCGTCAGTCGATCCGGCTCGGCCAGTGGATGGACTGGGGGAACGACTACTACACCTTCAGCGACACGAACATCGAGTACATCTGGCGGTTCCTGAAGACACTGCACGAACGCGGCGCGCTGTACCAGGGACACCGCTCGACCGAGTGGTGCCCGCGCTGCGGCACGTCGATCTCGCAACACGAGCTGTCGCAGTCCGACGTCTACCGCGACAAGTCGGATCCGTCGCTCTTCGTCCGCTTCCCTCTGAAGGGACGTGACCGAGAGTCGCTCGTCGTCTGGACGACGACGCCGTGGACACTGCCTGCGAACGTCGCCGCTGCGGTCAATCCCGAAGCCGAGTACGGCAGGCAGGACACCGGCGAGTGGGTCGCGGTCAAACGCTTCCCTGACGAGACCTTCGTGGAACGCGTGCGCGGTTCCGACCTGGTCGGGCTCGAGTACGAGGGCCCTTACGACCACCTCGAGCCCGCGCAGGCGATCGTGCACCGCGTCATCCCCTGGGACGACGTCTCGCTCGAAGAAGGGACCGGCATCGTCCACATCGCTCCGGGCGCCGGCACGGAGGACTTCGAGCTCTCGAAGGTGCACGACCTGCCCGTGCTCGTCCCCGTCGACGAGAGCGGGCGCTTCTTGCCGGAGTACGGGTGGCTGCACGGAACATCCACTGTTGAGGCCGCCGATCAGATCCTCGGCGACCTTCGCGAGCGTGGGCTCCTCGAGCACTCGGACACCTACGTCCACCGGTATCCGCATTGCTGGCGCTGCGAGACGCCGTTGATCTTCCGCGTCGTCGACGACTGGTTCATCGCGGTCGACGAACTCCGGCCAAAGCTCCTCGATGCGAACGCGAGCGTGGAGTGGACGCCGGCGTTCTACGGCAAGCGCATGGACGACTGGCTGCGGAACATGGGCGACTGGAACATCTCGCGTAAGCGTTACTTCGGCCTCCCGCTCCCGATCTACCTCTGCGCCTGCGGGCACACGAACGTGATCGGCTCGAAGGCAGAGCTGGAGGAACGGGCGACGTCGGGGCTCGACCAGCTCGAGGAGCTGCACCGTCCCTGGGTCGACAACGTGCCGATCCGTTGCGAGGCGTGCGGCGAGGAGGTCAGACGCGTGCCCGAGGTCGGCGACGTCTGGCTGGACGCGGGCATCGTCCCCTTCTCGACGCTTGGCTGGCAGAACCCCGAGTGGATCGCGGAGGGCTATGCGACCGGCGCGGCAAAGGGCTTGACACGTGCGGACCTTCCGGATCACGCGTACTGGGAGAAGTGGTTCCCCGCCCAGTGGGTGACAGAGATGCGCGAGCAGATCCGGCTCTGGTTCTACTCGCTCCTCTTCATGTCCGTCGTGCTCGACGGCCGCGCGCCCTTCCAGCAGGTCCTCGGTCACGAGGACGTGCGCGACGAGCACGGCCACGAGATGCACGGCTCGCGTGGAAACACGATCGAGGCGGAGGAAGCGCTGTCACGGATGGGCGCCGACGTGATGCGCTGGATGTACTGCGAGCAGACGCCGACGCAGGGGGTGAAGTTCGGTTATACGCCGGCGGGCGAGATCAAGCGCCGCCTGCTCACGCTGTGGAACTCCGCCAAGTTCTTCGTCGACTACGCGAACGTCGCGGACTTTCGGCCGGAGCCGGGCAACACTCAGACATCGCAGGCACTGGACCGCTGGCTGTACGCGCGTACCGACAAGCTCGTCGCCGACATGGAAGATGGGTACGACCGCTTCTGGACACCTGACGTCACCCGCTCGTTCATGGCCTTCGTGGACGATCTTTCCAACTGGTACATCCGCCGTTCACGGCGACGCTTCTGGAACGAGGACGCGGAGGCGCTGCAGGCGCTCTGGCACGCCCTCAGCCGCAGTGTCCAGGTGATCGCACCGGTGATGCCGTTTCTCGCAGAACACCTGTGGCGCGTGCTGCGCACGGACGACCAGCCGGACTCGGTCTTCCTCGAGTCCTGGCCCGAGCGCGACGCACTCGACGTGCAGCTGCTCGAGGAGGTCGCCGAGGTGCGTGCCATCGTCGAGCTCGGACGCCAGGCGCGCGGAGAAGCGGGCCTGAAGCTGCGTCAGCCGCTGCGCCGCATGGTCGTTCAGGGCGCCGACAAGGCCAAGGGCCACGCCGCGGAGATCGGCGAAGAGCTGCGCGTCAAGGAAGTCGAGTTCGGGCCGGTCGAGGCGACCGAGCTTCGGGTCAAGCCGAACCTCCCCGTGCTGGGGCCGAAGCTGGGGAAGGAGCTGGGCGCGATCCGGGCGGCGTTGCAGGCAGGCGAGTTCGAGCAGCTCGAAGGCGGGGGCGTTCGGGTCGACGGACACGAGTTCGGGGCCGACGAGATCCTCGTCGAACGCGGAGCGCGCGAGGGCTGGGCGCTCGCCGAAGAGGATTCACTCACGGTCGCGGTGTCGACCGAGCTCGACGACGAGCTGCGGAAGGAAGGCCGCGTCTACGACCTCACCCATCAGCTGAACACGATGCGCAAGGAAGCGGGACTTGCGCTCACCGACCGGATTCGAGTCGTGCTCCCGGACACCGATGCGGACCTGCTCGAGTACGAGGAACGGATCAAGGACGAGACGCTGGCGGTCGAGCTCGTCGTCGGACCGGTCGTCGAGGCGCAGATCGAGCAGACCTAGGCAAACGCGGCGCGCAGCCGCTCGAGACCGTGATCCAGGATTTCGTCCGACACTGCGAGCGAGAGACGCGCCCAGCCTGCGCCGCGCGCGCCGAAGCCTTCGCCCGGCGCGACCGCGACGCGATGCTCCATCAGCAGGCGATCGACCGTGAGACCGTTCGGGGGTCGGAACCAGACGAAGAACGTCCCCTCGGATCGCGCGTCGATTCCTTCGAGGGCGACCAGCGCACGGTCACGCCGGCGCTCGTAGGTCGCGCGGCGTTCTTCCACCGAGTCCTGCGGGCCGGTGAGCGCTGCGATCCCGGCTTCTTGCACCGGCCGGAAGATCCCGGCGAAGGCGTGATCCTGCAGCAACTCGATGCGGCGAACGAGCTCTGCGTTGCCGAGCGCGAACCCGAGTCTCCAACCCGCCATCCCGTAGGTCTTCGACATGCTGAACAATTCGATGGCGACGCGCTTCGCGTGCTCGACCGCGAGAAAGCTCTGCGGGCGCCGACCGTCGAAGACGAGGTCGCCGTAGGCGAAGTCGTGGAGGATCCACGCGCCCGTCCGGTCGGCCCATTCGATCGCCTCTTCGAACAGCCCGTCCGGGACGGCGGCTGCGGTGGGGTTCGACGGGAAGTTGAGGTACATCGCGTCGGCGGTGACGTCGAAGCCGGAGAACGGCATGTGCTTCGCACCGGCGAGCGCGACGGCGGAGAAGTAGTCGGGATACCCGGGATCGGGCAGGACGATCGTGCCGCCGCTCTCGACCGCGCAGAGCGCGAACTCCATCAAGCCCGTCTTCGTGCCGGGCAGGACGGCGACTTCCCGGGCCGGGTCGAGGTGCACGTCGTAGAGCTCGCCGTAGCGCTTCGCAATCGCTTCCTTCAGCGCGGGCAGGCCGGCGAAGGGCGCGTAGCCGTGGACGTCGTGGCGCTCGGCGCACTCGGTCAGGGCGTGAACGACGTGAGCCGGCGGGCCGACCTCGGGGTTCCCGCGGCCGAGGTCGACGAGCGGCTCGCCACCCTGTGCAGCAGCCGCAGCCACCCGCGCCAGCAATGCAGTGAAGTACTGCTCCGGCAACCGTTCGATCCGTTCCGGGAGCTCACGCATCGGACGATGCTAAGCCGATTTCAGAAGGAATGCGCTAAGCAGTCTGTCCTAGAGCGGGCGTTAAACGGCCGAGTGGGTCAAGCCCACACGGCCTTTCTGCGGCCGGTCAAGCGGCAGATATCTCTGCGCGACGCAGTTCGACGGGCAGTCGAAAGACGACATCCTCGTAGGCCGACGAGAACGGGCTGATGTCGCTCACGCCACGCGCACGGAACCAATCGCACACGCGCACGACCAGGCGTTCCGGTGCGGACGCGCCGGAGGTCAATCCGACCGTCTGAACGTCTTCGAGCCAGCGCTCATCGATTCCGGTCTCGTCCTCGATCAGGTAAGCGCCAACTTCGGCAGCGCGTGCCACCTCGACGAGTCGATTCGAGTTGGACGAGTTCCGCGAGCCGATCACGAGTAGCAGGTCGATCTGGTCGAGCATCTCCTTGACCGCCCACTGACGGTTCGAGGTGGCGTAACAGATGTCCTCGCGCTGCGGAGCGTGGATCTGCGGGAAGCGGCGCTTCAGCACCTGGATGATCTCCGCCGTCTCGTCGACCGACAGGGTCGTCTGGGTGATGTAGGCGAGCGGCGTGTCGACGGGAAGGTCGAGCGCTTCCGCGTCCTCGACGTTCTCGACGAGCAGGATCGCCTCCGGCGCTTCGCCCATCGTTCCGACCACCTCTTCGTGGCCGGCGTGGCCGATCAACACGATCCGCCTGCCTTCCGCCGCATAGCGGCGTGCCTGCACGTGCACCTTCGTCACGAGCGGGCAGGTGGCGTCGATCGTCGTCTGGCGTCTGGCGGCCGCACGGTCGAACACCGTTGGCGCCACGCCGTGTGCGGAGAGGACGAGGATCGCCCCGGCCGGAGCATCGGTCTCGTCCTCGACGAAGACCGCACCTCGCCGTTCGAGGTCATCGACGACATGCGCGTTGTGGACGATCTGCTTGCGCACGTAGACGGGCGCTCCGTAGAGGGCAAGCGCGTGTTCCACCGTCTCGACGGCACGCTCTACTCCCGCACAGTAACCCCGGGGTGACGCAACGAAAACGCGCTGAACCAAACCGGCGGCCACGGTAGCAGCGGGTCAGCTCGACCGGTGGTAATACCTCTTGAGAACAGGAAGAAGCCCGTCGCTCGGGGGGGTCGGTGGCGACGGGCCTCCTCCTAGTGCTCACCGCGACTGCAAGGCCAGGAACGCACCGCGGTTCGCATCGCCCAGTGGAATCGAGGCTAACGGGTCGAAACCTGCTTTCCAATAGGCCGAACGGCCCATCTTTGGAATCCGCAGGAAAGCGGCTCGCGCGAGGGAAAGGGCCGCTCAGCGAAGTTTCGCGCGCCCCTCGACTGCCCTTCGGCCGCTCCATACAATCTGACGCCCAGTGTCACAAGCCAGCCAAGCTCTGTGGTCCGATGCGGTGCCCTTGCTCGTCATCGCTGCGGGCTATGTGGCGCTGGCCGTCTGGGCTTGGCTCGGCCTCGGGATCCTCGTGGGGCTGGCCGTGGCTTTCCTTGTCCCGGTCGTCACGAGCAGGCGGAAACCGGAGGCCTCGCAAACGCCTCCGGCGCCGGATGGGGCTCGCGCGAGCAGCTCTCCCGACTCGAGCTCCGCCGGTCTTGCGGAGGCGCTGGAACGTGAGCGCTTCATCGCACGGATCTCTGCCCGCGTCCGCTCGGAGCTTGCGATCGACGAGCTGTTACGTGTGGCGATCGAGGAAACCGCGCGCGAGCTCCGGGTGCAACGCTGCTTCATCCGGCTCGGTGCTCGTGGCGAGACTCCGACGGCTCAGTGGCAAGCCGAGGGGCTGGAGCCGATCCACGACGGGACCCAGCTTGCGGTCTCGAACCTCGCGGTCAAGAACCGCAAGACCGTCGCCATCGAAGACGTCGAGACCGCGCCCGAGCTGGACAGCCAGTCGATCGGCGGGCGACAGAAGCTGCTTGCGATTGGAACGCGCGCTGCACTCGCCGTTCCGATCGTCGTCTTCGATGAGCTGATCGGCGTTCTGGCGCTCCACCGAACGACGCCGCGCCCGTGGACTGACGATGAGATCGTGCTGACGGAAGCGGTGGCGCATGAGATCGGTCTGTCCGTGCGTGTCGCACAGCTCCTTCGGGAGAATGAGCTCCGTCTGCATCAGCAGGCGACGTTCTTCCGGATCGCGGCGGTCCTCGGCGAGTCGCTCTCGCTCTCGGACACGCTCGACACGCTGGCTCGGGCCGCGCACGAGGCTCTCAACGGTGCGTTCGCGGCCGTACTGATTCCTCGGGGCGCGACGATGGAGCTCGCCGCCGGAGCGGATCTACCGCCGAAGCTGGCCGAGGCGCTCGAGGACGGCTTGCCCGGGTCAGCGGACTGCCTCAGGGCCGCAGCCGACGACGGTCACGTCCTCGCTTCCTCAGACGTGACGCGCGACGACCGCTTCGAACTGCCCTGGCAGGCATTGGCACGAGAGGTGGGATACGGCGCGTTGCTTGCAGTCCCGGCCGCGAGCCCGCGCGCCGAACGTTCTGCGCTCGTCGTCGTGTTCTTTGCGGGCGAGCGTGAGTTCACGGACGACGATCTCGAGGTTGCTCGCCATCTCGGCGATGCCGCGACCGCGGCGCTGGAGCGGAGCGAGCTCTTCGAAGCAGAGCGGACGACGCGGGCGCTCTCGCAACAACTCGCGCGTACGGGCGGTGCTCTCGCCACAGAGCTGGACCCGGCCGCCGTCCTCGAAGAGGTCGTGCAGCAGGCGCCGGCGCTGCTCGGGGCAGATGCCTGTGCCGTGCGGACACTCGAGGAGGACGAGCTGGTGGTCAGCGCTGCCTCGGGCGCAGGCGCCGAGGAGGCTATCGGCACCCGTGCTGCTGCAACGGCGGGCCTCTCCGGCGACGTCTTCCAGTCCCGCTCGCCGCTCGCGCTCGACGACCTCGGAGCCGACGCCCGGGTTGCCGGAACCGACGAGATTCTGAGCGCGGGCTATGCGGCGTACCTTGGCGTGCCGCTCTCGGGTCCGGAAGGAACGCTTGCCGGCGTGCTGTCCGTCTACGCGCGTCGACCACGCGACTGGCGGCCGGAGGAGATCGAAGCCCTGCTCGCCCTCGCAGGAAACACTTCGGCTGCGCTCGCGAACGCAGAGCTCTATTCCCGCGTCTCGCTCGAGAAAGAACGAAGCGTTGCCATCCTGGCGAACATTGCCGACGGGATCGTCGCCGTTGACCGCGACGGCCGCGTCGTGCTGTGGAACGCCGCCGCCGAGGAGATCACCGGTGTGCCGCAGAGCGAGGCAATCGGTCACACCACGATGCAGGTGCTGCAGCGCGAGCTCGAGTCGCCGGACGAGGAGACGCGCACCTCGGGACAGCGGCTCGTGTCGGTCTCGCGCAGCGGCGACGAAGTCTGGCTGTCGTTGAGCGAGGCGGTCATGCGCGATCCGCTCGGCGCGGTCGCGGGCCGCATCTTCGCGTTCCGCGACATCTCCGCGGACCGGATGGTCGAGCAGGTGAAGTCGGATTTCGTTGCGGCGGTCTCACACGAGTTGCGCACGCCGCTCACGTCGATCTACGGGTTCGCCGAGACGCTCTTGCGACAGGACGTTCCTTTCGGTGACGAAGAACGCCGGATCTTCCTCGGTTACATCGCTTCGGAATCGGAACGGCTCACGGAGATCGTCGACCAGCTGCTCAACATCGCGCGACTGGACGCCGGTGACCTGCAGGTCGAGCGCGGCCGTATCGACCTCGGCTCGGTGGTCTCCGAGCTCGTTGCGAGCGTCGAGGAGAGCGGTGCCATGAACGGACACCGCTTCGAGGTCGACCTTCCGGAGGAGCCGCTGGCCGCCGAGGCGGATCCGGACAGGGTGCGCCAGGTGTTCAACATCCTTCTCGAGAACGCGCTCAGGTACTCGCCCGACGGCGGGACGGTCACCGTCGGGGCTCGCCGAAACGCCGACCGGGTCGAGGTGCGGGTCGTCGACGAGGGAATCGGGATTCCCTCCGCCGAGCGTGACCGGATCTTCCGGAAGTTCTACCGCGCCGAGTCGGCCGCGCGGGGCGGCGCCGCGGGCACGGGGCTCGGTCTCTTCATCGCGAAAGAGCTGGTGCTGGCGATGGGCGGACGCATCTGGGTGGACTCCACCGAAGGGGAAGGGTCGAGCTTCTCGTTCGAACTTCCGGCGGCGCGGGAGTAAGGACGCGAATGTCGGGGTATAGCGGCGGCGACCAGCGAGAGGGCTTCAGATGACCAAAGTGCTCGTAATCGACGACGAGGCGCCGATCCGCCTGCTCTGCCGCGTGAACCTCGAGGCGGAAGGCATGGCCGTGATCGAGGCTGCGGACGGACCGTCCGGGGTCGAGAAGGCGCGCGACGAGGGCCCCGACGTGATCCTCCTCGACGTGATGATGCCCGGCCTCGACGGGTGGCGCGTCGCCGAGCAGTTGCTGGAAGACGAGCGCACGATCGGGATCCCGATCATCTTCCTCACCGCTCGCGCCGAGTTCAGAGATCGTGCCCGCGGCCTCGACATCGGCGGGGTCGATTACATCACGAAGCCTTTCAACCCGCTCGAGCTAGCCCCGCTCGTGCAGTCACTGCTCGACCGTCTGGATCGTGGTGAGCGCGACGATCTCCGCGCCGAGAAGCTGTCCGAGCTGCGCACGTTGATGGAATCCGAGTAGCGCAAGGAGGCCCCTCCGAGGAGAGGCCTCCGCGCTTGAGCTTCAGGTTCTCTCTAGCGGCCGGCGAAGTCGGCCGTCACGACCGCTGCGCCACCGTGCCCGACAAACGTCCCGAAGGCGATGCCGATTCCGATCCGGCGAAAGCCGGGCCGGAGCAGGACAGCCCGGTGCCTTGGGCTTGCGAGCCAGTTTTTCACGACCGACTGGGCGGTGACGCCCGTGCCCCACGCAAGGTCCTCGCCGTAGACGGGGCCGCGGGCCTGCTGGGCGAGCGCTCGGGCGGCAACTGCCCCGTGGGCGAAGTACTGACGGTTCATCATGTCCGCCGAATGGCCGCGCGCGGCCCGGAGAAGGCGAACATCGAGGCGGAGCGGGGCCAGCCCTCGGCTCGTCCGGACCGTGTTCATCGTCTGGAGCAGTGAGGCCTCCGGGTTGGACAGGCCTCGGGCACCGGCCCCGGCCGCGAAGCCCAGGAGGGCGAAAAGTGCCAGAAAAGCTACGAGAATCTTTCTCTTGATCAGCATCGCGGGAGTCTACAGAGCCGCCTTTCTGGGGTCGCCTCCCCCAAAAGGGGTACATCGAATTCGCGCAGAGCGGCTTTTTCACCGTGCGGTCTGGGCGAGCCCAATGCCTATGAGGGTAAGCACGGCACCGGACAGCTGGACCGGCGCCAGGGATTCTCCGAGCCACGCCCAGGCCACCACGATGGCGACGACCGGCTCGAGCATTGCGGTGATTCCGGCTCTGGTGGCCGAAATGTGGCGGAGCGCCCCGACGACGAGTGCGAACGGCACGATCGTCCCGAGGACGATCATCCAGAGCATCAGGAACCAGACCGGCAGGTGGCTCGAGGCGAGATTTCCGAGCAGCGAGACGTCGTCGTCGACGCGGCTCCCCGGGAAGTTCCACCACGGCGCCGCGAGGGTCCAGAAAGCGTCGCGAAGAGGAAGCCCCAGGCCGAGAGCGAGATCGGGTCGCGCCGCCGAACGCCGCGTTCGGCGATGAGCACGTAGGCGCGTAGGTGATCGCGGCGAAGCGCGCCCAGACCGCGACGAGGATCGGGGCGACGTACTGGATTAGCAGAGCGATCCCGATGTCGAGGCGGTGGATCGCGAAGAAGTAGGACCACTGCACGAGTGCCAGCGCAATCCCGAGTGCGACGAGCAGGGAAAGATCTCCGAGCCGTGCCCGCAGCGAGCTCGGGCGCGTGACGGCCGCAAGCAGCGCCAGTCCGACGACCGCCCCGGCGCACCGAACCTCGGTCAGCTCCCCGGATCCGATTCCGGAGCCGAGGATGACCTTCGACACGGTTCCGTTGACGGCGAACAGCGTCGCGGCAACCGCGACCATGATGTACCCGAGTGCCGGGCGCGGCTGGACCATCGCGCGAACGTACACAGGTAGTCTGCGCACGGCGGGGCGTAGCTCAGCCTGGTTAGAGTGCTGCGTTTGGGACGCAGAAGTCGCCGGTTCGAATCCGGCCGCCCCGACCTTGGTCGTCCTTCTCGCCGCGAGCTCGGCGCTCTTCTTCGGTGCGCTCGCCGTCACGATTCGATTCGCGCTCGCTGGCGGTATCGACGCAGAGGCCGCGTCGCTCGTCACGACGGTCATCGCCTGCGTCATCTGCGCGACTCTCGCGCTCGTCACCGGTGACTTCGCCCATGTGGCCTGGAAGGACACCTGGCCGTTCTTCGTCACGGGGCTCTTTGCGCCGGGAATCAGTCAGATCCTGTTCACGCGCGCCGTCGGTGTGATCGGCCCGTCTCGCACGGCGATCATCGTCGGGATCTCGCCTGTGCTCTCGGCTGCGATCGCGGTCACGATCCTCGGCGAGCCGCTGCACGTTGCACTGGTTTTCGGGACGCTGCTCGTCGTCGCAGGCGGGACACTGCTCGTCGGCGAGCGCGGCGGCCCTGCCGCGCTGCTTTCGCTAGGGATCGGCCTCGGCCTGAGCGCGGCGGTGTTGTTCTCGGTGCGTGACAACCTCGTCCGCTGGGCGGCGCGCGGCACCGAGGTTCCTGGGTTCGTTGCTGCCACGGCGTCGCTTGTGTCGGCGACGATCGTGATCGCGATCGTGGTCGCCTCGAGACCGGATGCGGTCAGACGTGTCCGCCGGGCGGCCCGCCCTTTCGTGCCTTCCGGGCTCGTCTATGGGATCAGCTACGCGTGTCTCTACTCGGCGTTCGACCGCGGGCGGGTCACGATCGTCGCGCCGCTCGTCGCCACGGAGTCGCTCTTCGCCGTGCTCATCTCGATCGTGCTCCTGCGCAAGTCCGAGCGGATCGGCCCGCGGCTTCTAGTCGCCGCGGCGCTCGTCGTCGGCGGCGGTGCGCTCATCTCGGGCTTTCGCTGAAGACGCCTGCGATGTGCTCCGTGCGCAGAAAGCGCAGGAGGAAGTACGCGAACACGGCGAAGAAGACGATCGCCTGCTCGACGGCCATCGTCACGCCCGCGATCTCCTGGTCCGTCTTGTCGGACAGACCCCACAGCTGCGGCGCGTCCTTGTAGAAGTCGTAGATCGGCCGCGGGAGAAGTGCGAGGAGCAGGCCAAGGGGTGCAGCGAGCACGAACGCGGCGAAGAGGTACAGCGCCTTCACTCCGTCGGAGTAACGCCCGTGCACGACCGGCCACCACATGAGCATGCCGGCGAGGAAGTACGTCAGATGCTCGAGATCGAGCAGCCAGCCGGATTGCTCGAGCGCCGCGTCGTAAATCGGCGGGACGTGCCAGACGAAGTACGTCGCAAGCCACAGCGGCAGTGCGACGAGTGGGTGCGTGAGCACGCGAACAATGCGGAAGCGTCTCACGTCCCGTGCGAATGAAGACGGCACCGCGAACACGACGAGGCCGGGCGCCCATTCGGCCGTCACGACGTTCTGAAGCAGATGAACCGAGAGCAGGTAATGCACCGCGATCGTGTGCAGCGGCGTGATGTAGACCGTCAGCAGCAGGATCACCGCGACGTCGAAGGCGACCCGCCGGATCGTGTCGGAGGGCCAACGCCGTTGGCTCCAGAGGTACGCCGCAGCAAGGACGCCGATCGCCAGGAGCACGTCCCAGTGCAGCGACCACGAGTGCGGATCCACGGCGCTACGCTACTCGCTCGATCGCGGGCGTAGCTTAGTGGCAAAGCACCAGGTTTCCACCCTGGGTACGCGAGTTCGATTCTCGCCGCCCGCTTCGTGTCGGCCATCCGGGCGGGCGATAGGATGTTTTCCATCGTGGCAACGGACGGCGAGCTCTCGGCGCGAGATCTTCGCCGTGAGTGCGGCCTGTCACTGAAGGCAATTGCGGCTTCCAGGGCATCGTCGGCTCGCGCCACGAGTACGCCGGCTACGAGCGGAAGGCCTGGTTGGAGTAGCGGCCCCGGTTAGTCGGACCCGTTCGAGACCGAGACGCTTTCCATCACGACGTCGTCGTGCGGCTTGTCCCGCGAGTCGCGTGGAAGCTCGGAGATCTTGTCGACGACGTCCATCCCCTCGGTCACACGGCCGAAGACGGTGTGCTTGCCGTCGAGCCAGGGGGCCGCCTCGGTCGTGACGATGAAGAACTGGCTGCCGTTCGTGTTCGGGCCCGCGTTCGCCATCGCGAGTGCGCCGCGCTCCACCTTGTGGTCGTTGAACTCGTCCTCGAAGGAATAACCCGGACCGCCCGATCCGGTTCCGGTCGGATCGCCGCCCTGGATCATGAAGTCCGGAATGACTCGGTGGAAGACGACGCCCTCGTAGAAACCGTCGTTCACGAGCTTGACGAAGTTCGCGACTGTCTTCGGCGCGTCGTCGGGGAAGAGCTCCACGTTGATCGGCCCGTGATTCGTCTGGATGATCGCCTGCATCAGGGCGGACTGTACCGTCCGGCCTGATCGCGATGCTGCGGCCGTGGCGGACCCGCCTCTTCGCGTCGTCGATTTCCGCCCGAGAACGATCTTTCGTGTCATCGGGCTCCTGATCGCGACCGCGATCGTCCTCGAGGTCATCTGGATCGCGCGGCACGTTCTTTCGTGGGTGTTCATCGCGCTCTTTCTCGCGCTCGCGCTCAACCCGGCCGTCGACTGGCTCGAACGGCGAATCAATCGCCGCGGAGCCGCGGCGGCGATCGTCTTCTTCGCTGCGCTCCTTGCGATCGTCGGAATCGCCTACCTGTTCGTCCCGACTCTCATCAACCAGGTGAACGACTTCGCAGGGAAAGTGCCGGACTACCTCCATGACTTGACGAAGGGCCGCGGCCGACTCGGTTTCCTGCAGGAGAAGTATCACCTCGTCGACAAGGCGAGGAAGGCCCTGAGGGAGGGCGGGGCCTCGAAGCTCTTCGGCGTCTCCGGTGCGGCATTGGCCGTGGCCAAGGGAGTCGTCAACGCCGTGTTGGCGACCGTGACGATCGCCTTCATGACCTTCTTCATGCTCCTCGAAGGGCCCGGTTGGGTCGAGTCGTTTCTGCGTCAGCTGCCGGACGAGCCACGGCGGCGCTGGCAACGGGTCGGCCACGAGATCTACCGCACCGTCGGGGGCTACGTGACGGGCAATCTCCTCATCAGCCTGATTGCCGGCTCGTTGACGACGATCGTGCTCCTCATCATGGGTGTGCCGTTTGCCGTGGCGCTCGGCCTGATCGTGGCCATTCTCGATCTGATTCCTCTAGCCGGTGCAACCATTGCCGCAATCATCGTGGGGGGCGTCGCGTTTCTCCATTCCATACCTGCGGGCATCGTGGTCGTCGTGTTCTTCATCGTGTACCAGCAGATCGAGAACCACCTGCTGCAGCCGATCGTCTACGGACGCACGGTGCAGCTCTCGCCGCTGGTCATCCTCATCTCCGTCCTGATCGGCGCCGAGCTCGCAGGTGTCCTCGGGGCGCTCGCGGCGATCCCCGTCGCCGGCTCGCTGCAGGTGGTCTTCGCAGACTGGCTGCGGCACCGCCGCGCGGCGGACCCGGCAGCTGCGACCTGACGCCGACTCCCTCGTTCGAGGGATGGTGTGTCCGTTAAGCGCGCAACACAGAGGCCGATGTCACAAAGGTGGCCCACCGCGCCTTTCGTTGTCTCACCCTCGTTGCCTCGGTCATAGCACTGTGGGCCGTCGCCTCCCCCGCGGGTGCGTCGAGTCAGCGGCCCGTAAGCACGCTGAGCTCGCTCGAGCGGGGCGTGCTTACGAACATCAACAGTTTCCGCCACGACCACAAGCTTGCTTCCCTGCGCTTCTCCTCGAAGCTCGCAGCGGCGGCGCGCGAACACTCGACCGAGATGGCGCAGCGCGGCTACTTCAGTCACGACTCTGCGAACGGAACGTCCTTCGACAAGCGCATCTCCCGCTACTTCTCGATCTCCGGAAAGCACTACTGGTCGGTCGGGGAGAACCTCCTCTGGTCGTCCCCGGACGTCGACGCAATCGGTGCGCTCGACATGTGGCTCAACAGCCCCGAACATCGCAAGATCCTGCTCACCGCTCGCTGGCGTGAGATCGGCCTCTCCGCAGTCCACGTCGCATCGGCATCCGGCACGTACGGCGGACGCGAGGTCACCATCGTGACCGCCGATTTCGGCGTCAGGCGCTAAGCCACCTCCGCGATACCCTGTCCCTCCGGCGCCTGTAGCTCAGTGGACAGAGCGGCGGCCTTCTAAGCCGCGGGTCGGAGGTTCGAATCCTCCCAGGCGCACTGCCGCGGCAAATCCGCCCGCGCTGCGCGCGGCCATGATGATTTGCCGCGGGTCGCGTCCTTCGGAGAGCCGTTGCGGCGAACGCCGGCTGAGCCGGCATTCGCGGCGATTAGACGGTTCTTGATCGGGTAGGCGTTTCTTTGACACCTACTCGAGGGGGTAAGGAAATGGCTGATGAGTTGAAGGGCAAGAGGATTGCGTTTCTCGCTACCGACATGGTGGAGCAGGTTGAGCTCACCGGGCCCTGGGAGGCGCTGACGGAGGCTGGGGCTGAGCTCGACCTCGTGTCGATCAAGGACGGCGAGATTCAAGGGTTCAATCACTACGACAGGGCGGACACTTTCAAGGTGGACCGGACTGTTGAGGAGGCGAGCGCTTCCGATTACGACGCGCTCGTTCTGCCCGGTGGTGTCGGCAATCCCGACACGCTGCGGATGGACGAGAACGCCGTGGACTTCGTCCACCAGTTCTTCGAGCAGGGCAAGCCTGTCGGGGCCATCTGTCACGCGCCTTGGCTCTTGATCGAGGCGGGCGTCGTTCGCGACCGGACCGTGACGTCATGGCCGTCGCTCACGACCGACCTTCGCAACGCCGGCGCAAACCGCGTCGACAAGGAGGTCGTCGTCGACAGCGGTCTGGTCACGAGCCGTAAGCCGGACGACATTCCCGCGTTCAACAAGAAGCTGATCGAGGAGTTCGCCGAAGGACGCCACGAGGCGCAGGCGGCCAAGACCGGGGCCGCTGCCTCAAGCTGACGAGAGGGGCGGCTATCCTGAGCCAGAGCGCGGTGGCTGTAGCTCAGTTGGTAGAGCCCCTGGTTGTGGTCCAGGTGGTCGTGGGTTCGAGTCCCATCAGCCACCTCACCGACGAAAGTCGCGCCTGCGGCGCCTGACTTTCATCGGTATCGCTGCTTCGTAGAGCGGTGGCGGCGAAGGCGGGCATAGCCCGCCTTCGCGGCGATTGTCACGTACCTCCCTCGGAGTGTCGGCCGTTGCGTAGGCGTGAGTTCCAAGGGCTTTCTCGTTCGTTTCCTTCTCGGTCTGATCGGGAGTCTGGCTGCCGTGATGCTGGCCGTCGGCTGCGCTGTTCATCGGCAGGGTGGCGCAGGAAACGTTCTCGGCGCCGGTGTGGAAGATGGTTCGTGGGCTTCGCCCGCGGAGGTTGCCTGGCTCGGCAAGCTTGGCGCTTGGGACACTCGGTTGCTGCGCGGGCTCCAGACGGCGGCGCGCGTCGAGAGCACACCCGGGCTGGCGGACAAGCTGATGCACCGTGACGGCAGGACGATGGTCATGCACGCGCGCGCGCTCGAGCCCGCCGGTTCGTGCGACTCGGATTTGACGACGAAGGTGGGTTCTGCGCCGACGGTTCGTCTTCAGCGTGCATACGACACCTTCCGTACCGCCTGCGCGCACCTGCAGCGATTCCACAACGCGATCACGCTTGCCGTCTCGCAGCGCCAGGCTGCGGAGATCGACGAAGCCCGGCAGGAGGGGAAGCGGGCGGCGGCCGTGTTGCTGCAGGCGGATCAGATGCTTCCGCCCGGCGAGGTTCGCGCGTTGCCGGTGATCGCCGGTAATGCAGAGCAGAGCCGCATCGAGCCGCGGTTCGGCCGGATCGCGAGCCGGCTGGCAGGCAAGCCGATCGAGGTCCGCTGTTGGTCGACCGGCGACTGGGCTCGACTGATGCGCGAGGAGGGGAGCTACACGAACGGGAAGCTCGGCCCGGACACGCTCGGTTTTGCGGGCATCGGCGGCAGACGCGTGAATCTTGGTCCCACGGTGTGCGACGGCCTCGTCGATCTGGCCTACGACCACGCCCGCCCGCTGGACGATGTCGGGCAACTGATGCTGGCAGCGGCGATCGTGACGTTGAGCCACGAGCCGCAGCACAGTAAGGGAATCGCCCAGGAGTTCGTCGCGGAGTGCAGCGCGATTCAGCTCGCGCACACGACCGCGATCAGGCTAGGCGCGAGCGCGGCATATGCCGCGTCGCTCGTCCATGCGTATTGGCGCCATTACGGCGAAGAGCTGCCCGCGTATCGGTCCGCCGCCTGCCGCAAAGGCGGCAACCTGGACCTGCGCCGCGCCGACTCGATCTGGCCCTAGGCCGGTGCCGTCCTCTCGGGCGGCCTCATGAACGCGCCGAAAATCCAGAGGAACGGGAAGAAAATCCCGAAGAAGAACATCCATCCGTGCCCGTTTCTCAGCGTCATCAGTCCGAGCGTGAAGGCCACAATGAAATACAGGATTACGCCCCCGATTCCAATTCCCCACCACATGATTCCTCCCCGTTAATGCGCGGTTATCCGTCTGCACTTCGGAGTGTGCAGTGAGAAACGAGGTCTTGTCTCATCCCATTGAGATGATTCTTGCCTGCAACGCCAGTGACGCTCTCCACCACCCACCAGCTTGCGCAGAAATGCGGAGCTGTTCTATCTCCTAGAGGCGGGTACCCTCCGCCGCATGGCCCCGTAGCTCAGCGGATAGAGCGACGGACTTCGAATCCGTGCGCGGAGGTTCGACTCCTCCCGGGGCCATCGTTCGGCGCCGACGGGACGTCCGCCGCGGCGCACAAGCCGTTGCCCCGCGACGGACGAGCCCGTTCATCGCGACTCGTCCAAGTGAGAGGACCGGCGACGTTGCAAGGCGGATCCCAGCGCGAGGTCAAGGCGCGGAGGCAATTATGGCAGATCGTTGCGAAGCTCACAAGCCCGGCCGCCAAGCTCTCAGTCGACGGGAGCGGTGCGCCCGCAGCGCGGGCAGACCCATTCCGTCACGGGCTCCCCACGTGATCCGCTGCGGCCAGGGTGCGCCTGCTGTCCGGCCCAACGTGTGCGAAGTCGCATCGGCCCGTGGCCGCGCGGGCAGGCCTTGGGCTCGACGGTCTCTTCGGGTGGCTCGGCCAAGGCGGCGCCATCCTACGGAACGCCACCACCTAGGTGTTTCGGTCAGGATCTGCTTCCATGAAGCCGGATGGCCGGTTTCCTAGCGACCGTGCTCATCTGCGACGACGAGCCGTCACTCCGCGAGCTGGTCAGGATCAGCCTCGACGGCCCGTACTCATTCGCAGAGGCAGACGACGGCGAGAAGTCGCTGGAGATCGCGCGACGCCTCCGACCCGACGTCGTCATCCTCGACATGATGATGCCGCGTCTAAGTGGTCTCGAGGTCCTCAGCGAGATCCGAGGCGACGGAGAGCTTTCGGAGACCGCGGTCATCGTTCTCACGGCGCAGCCTTCGACCAAGGACGAAGCTTTGCGCTGCGGGGCTGACATCGTCATGGTGAAGCCCTTCGAGCCCGAGGAGATTACGGCTGCGGTAGAGGAGGTACTCGCAGGCCGACGATGAGTCAGCGTGTCGCGAATGGCGCGATGCCCGACGGGCGGTCGAGCGCAACAGGTGGTGCCGGAAAGCTCCGCCCTGACGGCGGGCTGCTCGCGCGCATCGCTCTCTCCGCGACCGTCGTCGGGGCCGGTCTCGCGATCGTCTTCGCGGTTCTGTTTCTTGCCGTTGTCAGCTTGCGGCACCGGTCGGTAGAGGCGCGTAACTCGCAGCAGGTGATCGCAACCGCGAATCGCGTGCAGACGCTCGTGATCGATCTCGAGACCGGTGTGCGCGGTTTTGTGATCACGCATGACGAGCGCTACCTCGCTCCGTGGCGTGAGGCCCAGAAGCAGTATCCGCCGACGATCGCGACGCTCTTGCGCCTGACAACCGACAATGCGCTTCAGCACCAGCGCGCAGTCTCGATCAGGGACGCTGTCGACACCTACTTGACGACGTACTCACTCCCTCTGGTGAATTTCCTTCAGACGGAATCCGAGCACGGCGCCCGCGGTCGTCAAGTCGGAGCAGGGCCGGCAGCAGGTCGAGAGTATCCGCCAGGGCTTCGACCAATTTCTGAACACCGAGCGTTTGCTCAGCGAGGCTCGCAACGACCGCGCGCGCGCCACGGCGCAGCACGCGATGGTCATCGGGGGCCTGGGGCTCGGCGCCGCACTACTCCTGATCTCCGTGGGCGCGCTCTACCTGCACCGGGCAATCGCCAGGCCTCTGCGACTCACCGCCGACACCGCTGCTCGGATCGCGGGCGGCGATTTTTCAGGCCGCCTCCCCACGGGTGGCCCGGGCGAAGTGGGCGAACTGGAGCGCGCGTTCAACACGATGGCCGCGTCGCTCGAGCGAACGGTGGCTGATCTCGAGGGGCGGAACAGAGCGCTCGTCGAGAGCGAGGAGGGGAAGACCGAACTGGTCAGCAACGTCTCGCACGAGCTGCGGACTCCGCTCGCCAGCATTCTGGGCTTCTCCTCGCTGATGTTGGAACGCGATGTGCCGCCCGACGAGATGCAGCGATATCTGGAGGTGATCCGGACGGAGGCGCGCCGCCTGGCCGCGCTCTTGAACGATCTGCTCGATCTGCAGCGAGTCGAGCAGCGGACCCTGGAGCTTCGGCTCGACGAGGTCGACCTCAACGATCTGCTCGCGACGCAAGTGACGTTGTATTCCGCTCAGAGCGATGACCACGAGCTCCACTTCTCGCCGCTCGAGCGAGCCTCTGCTCGTCCGTGGAGATCGTGACCGGCTTGCACAGGTGATCGGGAACCTGTTTTCGAACGCGATCAAGTACTCGCCCGAGGGCGGGAGGGTCGAGATCTCAGCGGAGCTCGTCGGAACCGATGCGCTGGTCCTGATCAACGACTCCGGGCTCGGTATCCCGCCGGATCACCAGGATCGGATCTTCACGAAGTTCTTTCGCGGAGACGTCGGTCGAGAGCGCGGGATACCCGGGACCGGGCTCGGTCTCGTGCTGGCCCGGCAGATCGTCGAGGCGCACGGCGGCGAGGTCGGGTTCGACAGCGAAGAAGGTGCCGGCTCCACCTTCTGGGTCCGGCTACCGGCGGCTCTGCCCAGCGGGGATCGGCTAGCAGCCGGCGACGATGCGAATGTCGGTCACAGGATGTAGCTCCGCGCCGTTTCGGCGCTGCCCCCTTGATCGTCCGTTTCTGACCCCAGAAGCCGACCCCGCCGACGTAGGCAATCGCGCCAAGGGGCTGCCATGAAGAACTTGGCTGCGCGCACGCGCCGACGAACTGCTTCCACACCGCTGCGAGCTGCGGTCGGGCTCGTGTCTTTGCGGAGAGGCAGGTCGGTAGCGGTATGACCGCGTTCAGATAGGAGCCGGCGTCGTAGAGCACCAGACGCAGGCCTCCGTTCTCGAGTCGGTACTGCGTCACCTGCGCGACCACCTCCCAGGTCTGGCGTTGGAACTGAGTGCGGCGAACCCTGGGCACGGGTCGCGGGAAGGCTCGCTTGCCGATGTCGGCGATCGTCGTCACCGCCGGCGTCAGGCGCACCAGCCTTCGGCCGATGTCGCTGAACGTCTTGAGACGCCAGAGAGTGCCGCCGCAGTTTGCGGCGTTCGGCGTCGCGGTCTCATGACCTGCGGCTGTCGCAGCAGCCGTCGCAAGGCCGACGACGATCAAGATGATGAGTCCAGCGCGTTTCATGGGCGTTTCGGCTGCCTGATCGTACGCGTGCCGGGGATGAAAGGTCTACCCTGAGCACCCTCGCGGGCGTGGCGGAATTGGTAGACGCGCCGGGTTTAGGTCCCGGTGGGGCTTTGCTCCTTAGAGGTTCAAGTCCTCTCGCCCGCACTCACCCGTTCGAAATCCGGCTCGGCTTCGCCTCGCCATGATGATTTCGAACGGTCGCGTTCTGGCGGAGAGCCGTTGTGGTGAAGGCCGGCGAAGCCGGCCTTCACGGCGTTTGCGGCGTCTTAGTGCGCGTCTACGCCGTCTAGGAGTTTCCAGTTTCCTTTCAACGCTTGTTCGGCGGCGGCGTATAGGCGGTCGGCGTCTTCCGGGCGAGCTTTGTGCAGTACCTCGGCCGACGCGGCGGCGTGTTCGTGGTCTCGCTCGGCGTGTAGCTCGAAATACTCCGTGCTCTTCGATTCCTTGCTGAAGCCGTAATGCTCGACTAGGCCCGTGAGCTTCGTTCGGGACACGTCGGGTTGGCCGGACTCGACTGCGTAGAGGACTGCTCGAGCTTCGAGTGGATCCTCGGCTCGCCACGCTGTGACGCAGTCACGGGTCTCCGTCGTCGGCTTGCGGTCGAGTGGCGCTCCGAGCGCGGCGGCGAAATCGTCCCAGAGGGCGACGTGCGCGGTCTCCTCGGCGGCGTGCTCCGGGTCGCCTCCCAGCGCGGCTGCGTCTGCGAGCGCGACGACCGCGTGACGGTACTCGCCTGCATAGAACGCGAGGTCGTCGCGGGTCAGCTCACCGCGCTCCCAACGCAGGTAGAAGGGATGGTCGAGGACGTTCCAGCGGCGCCGGGCGTCGTCGATTCGCTCGATCAGGTTCATGGGACTCAATCCTTTCGCGACGTGACGCGACCCCTGCGGCGATCGTATCGCTCGATCAGGTCAGACGCTCGATGCCCGCCACCGCCCTCATCAGGGCGTCCTCGTCGAAGAGGTAGGGGGTCGCGTTCGCAAGCTGATGCGCCGGTCCGTCGAGGTCGTCGGACCCCGCGGCGGCGTTCAGCGCGTAGCGGATCGGGATCTCGTGAGTGACGACGAGAATCGAGGATTCGGACCGCTCGAGCAGCTGCCGATAAGCGGCCGCATAACGCCGGGCCGCGTCATCCAGCGACTCGCCTCCGGGGAAATCGTCGCTTCGCTCATGCTCCCGCTTCCACGCGCGGTAGTCCTCGATGGTCGCGCCTTCGAGGCCGCCGACGTAAATGTCGTCCAGGAGCGGCTCGACCTCGAAGGGGACGTTCCGGCCGCCGAGGGCGATCTCCGCCGTCTCCCGCGTGCGGCTGAAGCGGGTGTGGACGCAGACGTCGATCCTGACGTGCGCGAGCTGCTGGCCCAGGAACCCAGCCTCCTCGCGGCCCTTCTCCGTCAGGGCCACGGGCACAGAGAAGTCCCCGTTGATCCGGTTTTCGAAGTTCAGGGTCGACTCGCCGTGACGGGCCAGCACGTAGAGCTCCATGACTCCCAGGCTAGACGCGCGCCGCAGCTTGGGAACCGTTTGGTCTAATGGCTCGATGGGGACCCAAGTCGAGGAGCTGCCGGACAACAAAGTCCGGCTCACCGTGGACGTTCCGAAGGCGGACGTCCACCACGCGGTCGAGCACGCGGCCTCGGATCTCGCGTCGAGCGTGAAGATCCCCGGCTTCCGCCAGGGGAAGGTTCCGATGCCGGTGCTCGTGAACCGGATCGGCAAGGAGCGCCTCTACTCGGAGGCGATCGAGAGTCACATCTCCGGCTGGTACAGCAACGCCGTCGCGAGCTCGCGCATCAGGCCGGCCGACCAGCCCCAGCTCGACTACGAGCTGCCCGACTCAGAGGACGAGGACTGGCGGTTCACCGCCACGGTCCCCGTCTTGCCGAAGCCGGACGTCGCTGACTGGAAGAAGCTCGAAGTTCCGTATGCGGAACCTGAGGTTCCGGAGGATCTCGTCGACCACGAGCTGAACGTCCTGCGCTCGACCGTGGCGGAGCTCGCGCCGGTCGAAGACCGTCCCGCCGAGCTCGGGGACACGATCGTCCTCGACCTCGTGGCCGACGACGGTGGTGGTCAGCGTGACTACGTCGTCGAGCTCGGTTCCGGCCGGCTCATCCCCGAGCTCGAGGAGCAGCTCGTCGGCATGAGCGCCGGGGAGACGAAGGAGATCCAGCTCGACCGGGCCGGCGAAGAGGAGGGCGTCAAGGTCGAGGCTGTCGTCAAGGAGATCAAGGAGAAGGTGCTGCCCGGGCTCGACGACGAGCTCGCGCGCTCCGCCTCCGAGTTCGACACCCTCGCGGAGCTGCGGGCGGACATCGAGCAGCGCATCCGTGACCAGATCGAGGCGGAGGCGGACGAGGCCTTCAGGCGTGCGACCCTAGACCGGCTCGTCCAGGCGTCGAACGTGCAGGTCTCCGGGCCGCTCGTCGACGCCCGCACCCGGACCCTCCTGCGCGAGCTCGACGCGGTCCTGCAGCGCAGCGGCGGCTCGCTCGACGCCTATCTCCAGATGTCCGGCGACTCGCCGGAGAACCTCGTCGCGCGCCTGCAGGAACAGGCCGCTGCCTCGGTCGCCGGCGAGCTCGTGCTCGAGGCCGCTGCGGATCAGCTCGGAATCGAGGTCTCCGAGGAAGAGGTCGACGAGGCATTCCGCGACCGCTTCGAGGAGCCCGACAAGATCATCGAGCAGGCTCGCGCCGCGGGCGCCTACGACACCGAGCGCGAAAACATGCGGCTCGCCCGCGCCCTCGACCGCATCGTCGAAGAAGTCGAGCGCATTCCGCCCGAGCAGGCTGCCGCACGCGACGCGATCTGGACACCAGACAAGGAAAACCCAACCGAGAAGCCGAAACTGTGGACCCCCGGCAGCAAGGAGCCAGTCTGAAATGAGTCCGTTGATTCCAATGGTGATCGAGCAGACCTCGCGCGGTGAGCGCTCGTTCGACATCTACTCACGTCTGCTCAACGAGCGGATCATCTTCCTCGGCACACCGATCGACGACCAGATCGCGAATCTGATCATCGCCCAGCTGATCCACCTCGAGTCCGAGGACCCCGAGAAGGACATTCAGATCTACATCAATTCACCGGGCGGCCAGGTGTACTCCGGCCTCGCCATCTACGACACGATGCAGTACATCAAGCCGGACATCCAGACGACCTGCATCGGGATCGCGATGTCGATGGGCGCGGTGATCCTCGCCGGTGGCGCGAAAGGAAAGCGCGTCGCCCTGCCGAACGCCAAGATCCTCATCCATCAGGTTTCGGGTGGTTTCCAGGGACAGGCGACCGACATCGAGATCCAGGCCCGTGAGACGATCAACCTCAAGCGGCGCCTGGAGGAGATTTTGGCCGAGCACACCGGGAAACCCACCGAACAGGTGGCAAAGGACATGGAAAGGGACTATTTCCTCACTTCGCAAGAAGCGCAGGAGTACGGCATCATCGATAACGTCATCGCCCATCGCTAGACGCCGGGGCGCTGACCGTCTAAAAGGAGAGTCGTGGCCCGAGCATCAGACGGAAACGAGCAGCTCCTCTGCAGCTTCTGCGGAAAGAGCCAGCGTCAGGTAAAGAAGTTGATCGCCGGGCCCGGCGTCTACATCTGCGACGAATGCATCGATCTCTGTAACGAGATCATCGACGAGGAGCTCACGGCCCCGGCCGCGCTCGATCTCGACAACCTGCCGCGGCCGAAGGACATCTACTCGGTCCTGAACGACTACGTCGTCTCCCAGGAAGAGGCCAAGCGCACGCTCGCCGTCGCCGTCTACAACCACTACAAGCGCGTGCAGATGGGGACCGAGGAGGGCGACGTCGAGCTCCAGAAGTCGAACATCCTCCTGCTCGGCCCGACCGGCTGTGGCAAGACGCTGCTCGCTCAAACGCTTGCGCGCATCCTCAACGTGCCGTTCGCCATCGCCGACGCGACCGCACTCACCGAAGCGGGCTATGTCGGTGAAGACGTCGAGAACATTCTGTTGAAGCTGATCCAGGCTGCGGACTTCGACATCAAGAAGGCCGAGACCGGAATCATCTACATCGACGAGGTCGACAAGATCGCGCGCAAGGCGGACAACCCGTCCATCACGCGCGACGTGTCGGGCGAGGGCGTGCAGCAGGCACTGCTGAAGATTCTCGAAGGGACCGTGGCGTCGGTGCCTCCGCAGGGCGGGCGGAAGCATCCGCACCAGGAGTTCCTCTCGATCGACACGACGAACATCCTCTTCATCTGCGGCGGAGCGTTCGCGGGCCTCGACAAGATCATCGGCAAGCGCATCGGCAAGAGCGCCGTCGGCTTCGGCGCCCAGGTGCGCTCGAAGAGCTCGATCGAGGCGTCCGAGTTGCTCGCGAAGGTGATGCCCGAGGACCTGCTCAACTTCGGGCTGATTCCGGAGTTCATCGGACGACTGCCGGTCATCTCGGCGGTGCACCAGCTCCAGCGCGAGGACCTCGTCCAGATTTTGATGGAGCCGAAGAACGCGCTCGTCAAGCAGTACCAGCGCTTCTTCGGTTACGACAACATCGAGCTCGTGTTCACGGACGACGCGTTGTGGGAGATCTCCGACAAGGCGCTCGAGCGTGAGACCGGCGCGCGAGGTCTGCGTTCGATCATCGAGACCGCGCTGCTCGACGTGATGTTCGAGCTGCCGTCGCGCCGCGACGTCTCCAAGTGCGTGATCACGAAGGAGACGATCGCGAATCACTTGAAGCCGACGCTCGTCACGAGCGCGGAAGGGGTGGCCGACGACGACGCCGCCCCGATCGAAGAGTCGGCGTAGATCTCCCTTACGCTCGCGAGAGCATGAGCGGCGTCACCCTCCTCGCCCCCGCCGACGGGGACGTGCTCTCGACCGAGGCCGTGGACTTCGTCGCCCTCTTGCAGCGCGAGCTCGGGCCGCGGCGTGCCGAGCTGTTGTCGCTGCGACGTGAACGCCGCGGGCGGCCTGACTTCCTTGCCGAGACGCGCTCCGTCCGCGAAGGGGACTGGCACGTTGCGCCGCCGCCGCACGACCTGCTCGACCGTCGGGTCGAGATCACCGGGCCGGTCGATCGCAAGATGATGATCAACGCGCTGAACTCGGGAGCGCGCGTCTTCATGGCCGACTTCGAGGACTCGTGCTCACCGACCTGGCAGAACGTCGTCGACGGCCAGCGGAACCTGATCGACGCCGCCCGGGGAACGATCTCGCTCGAAACGGCGGAGAAGAGCTACCGCCTCGGCGAGGAGACGGCAACGCTCGTTGTGCGTCCGCGTGGCTGGCACCTGCAGGAGCGCCACATGCTGGTCGACGGCCAGTCCGTGTCTGCGAGCTTCTTCGACTTCGGCCTCGCGTGCTTCCACAACGCCGCGGTGCTGCTCGAGCGCGGTTCGGGCCCGTACTACTACCTGCCGAAGCTCGAGAGCCACCTCGAGGCTCGCCTCTGGAACAACGCCTTCGAGCTGGCGGAGGAACACCTCGGGCTGCCGCCTGCATCGATCCGTGCCACGGTGCTCATCGAGACGATTCTTGCGGCCTTCGAGATGGACGAGATCCTCTGGGAGCTCCGCGAACGTTCGGCCGGACTCAACGCGGGGCGTTGGGACTACATCTTCAGCGCGATCAAGAAACTCGGGGCGGTGCTTCCGGACCGCGCGCAGGTGACCATGACCGTCCCCTTCATGCGGGCGTACTCGGAACTGCTTGTCGCGACCTGCCACAAGCGCGGGGCGCACGCGATCGGAGGCATGGCCGCTTTCATTCCGTCGCGCCGCGACCCGGAAGTGAACGCGACGGCTCTCGCCCATGTCAAAGAGGACAAGCTGCGCGAGTCGAGCGACGGGTTCGACGGCACGTGGGTCGCGCACCCGGACCTCGTGCCGGTGGCGACCGAGGTCTTCGAGGGCGTGCTCGGGCCGGAGCCGAACCAGGTCGGCCGCACGCGCGACGACGTCAACGTCACCGCTGAGCAGCTGCTCGACTTCGAGATCGACGGCGGGAAGGTGACCGACGACGGTTTGCGTACCAACGTGTCGGTCGGAGTCCGCTACCTCGACGCGTGGCTGAACGGTGTCGGAGCGGCGGCGATCGACAACTTGATGGAGGACGTCGCGACCGCCGAAATCTCGCGGGCGCAAGTGTGGAGCTGGGTCGAGGCGGGCTACTTCGACGCCGACCAGGTCCGCGACGAGGTCGGTCGGGTCGAGGCTGCACCCGCGGCCAAGGAAGTGTTCGAGGAGGTCGCGCTGGCCAGGGAGTTCGTGGAGTTCCTGACGCTTCCCGCCTACGATCGTCTCTAGACCGGCGGCCCTTGCTCTACGAGCGCGAGCACCTCGGCCGCAGTGCCGCGGTGGTCGTGGAGGTTCTCGAGCCACCAGGTCGCACCGGCGCGCGCGTATGCCGCGGGATCGCCGCGCCCTCGCTCGCCGAGCAACGCCACGTCGTAGTCGTCCGAGCGACCGATCGTCGCGATGCTGCGCGCGACGTCGTCGGGCGAGAGCGTCATCCCGGTCGGGTCTGCGCTGTCGGCGAGCCAGCCGTCGAAGCGTGCGGCGCGCCGCAGCGACGCGGGTCGGTTTCCCCCGATCCAGACCGGCACTCGCTCCTGCATCGGTGTCGGAGCAAGGGTGACGCCGTCGACCGTGTAGTGCTCACCGCGGTGGGTGACCTCTTCTCCGGACCAGAACCTGCGCAGCAGGTCGAGCCCTTCGTCGAGCATCGCGGCTCGCACCTTCGCGTCGGCCGGCTCGCCGAACTTGCCGAACTCCGACGTCGATCCTCCGAGCCCTGCGCCGAAGGTGACACGGCCGCCGCTCAGGTTGTCGAGCGTCGCGACCTGGTGCGCCACGACCTGGGGCCGGCGGCGTGCGACGGGCGTGACCGCCGTGCCGAGCCGCACGCGCTTCGTCGACGCGGCGATCGCGGCCAGGACGGTCCAGGGATCGGCCGCCGGTGATCCCCAGACGAAGGCGAGGTGGTCCCAGATGAACACGCCGTCCCAACCATGTGCTTCGGCTGCGAGGCCGAGCTCCACCGGCACGCGCGGATCGGAGAAGGTGCCGAGGTTCGCAAGACAGATCCCGTAGCGCATCTCGCAGACACTAAAGTTCCGGGGCGGTGGGGGAGTTCACGACGCGACCGGAGCTGCGGGGAACGTTCGGGATGGTCGCGTCCACGCACTGGCTTGCATCCGCCGCAGGCATGGCCGTGCTGGAACGCGGCGGCAACGCCTTCGACGCTGCTGTAGCCGCCGGGTTCACGCTGCAGGTCGTCGAGCCGCACCTGAATGGTCCCGGCGGCGAGGTTCCGGCGCTCCTGTATCCGGTCGAGCGCGGCGAGCCGCTGACGTTGTGCGGACAGGGAGTCGCCCCGGCGGCTGCGACGATCGAGCGGTATCGCGAGCTCGGCCACGATCTGATCCCGGGCACGGGCGTGCTCGCCGCGTGCGTTCCGGGCGCGTTCGGGGGGTGGCTCCTGTTGCTGCAGGAATTCGGCACGTGGCGCCTCCGGGACGTGCTCGAGTTTGCGATCGACTACGCGGACAACGGTTTTCCGGTCGTCGGCGGGATGCGGCTCTCGATCGAACGCCAGGCCGAGTTGCTCGCGGGCTGGCCGGCCTCGCGCGATCTGTACCTCCCGGTCCCCGAGCTCGGGACGCAGTTCCGCAATCCGACGCTCGCCGCCACGTATCGGCGCATCGTCGAGGAATCCGCGGGCGGCTCTCGGGAGTCGGAGCTCGAGCGGGCGCGCGAGCTCTTCTACGAAGGCTTCGTCGCCGCTGAGGTCCACGCCTTCTCGGAGGCGGAAGGCGGGCTCCTCACGCGCGAAGACCTCGCTGCCTGGCGCGCCACGTTCGAGCCGGTGGTCTCGTTCGACTACCGCGGGACGACGGTCTGCAAGACAGGGCCGTGGGGCGCCGGTCCGGTGGCGTTGCAGCAGCTTGCGCTTCTCGAGGGCTTCGACGTCGGCGGGCTCGGCGAGGCTGACTTCGTGCACGTCGTGATCGAGTGCGCCAAGCTCGCGTTCGCCGACCGCGACGCACTCTACGGCGACGTGGACGTCCCGCTCGACACGCTCCTCTCGGGCGAGTACAACGACGCACGCCGCGCGCTCGTCGGCGACGAGGCGTCGTCCGCGTACGAACCGGGGCTCGGCCGCCTGCCGACTCTCGTCGAGGCGGAGCAACTCGCCGGTGCTGGTGAGCCCACGCGCGGTGACACGGTCCACGTCGACGTCGTCGACCGCTTCGGCAACATGATCTCCGCGACCCCGAGCGGCGGCTGGCTGTACGGCTCGCCGGTGATCCCGGCCCTCGGCTGGCCGCTCGGAACGCGCGCCCAGATGTTCTGGCTGGAGGAAGGATTGCCCTCGTCGCTTCGTCCGGGTGCGCGTCCGCGCACGACGCTTTCGCCGGGTCTTGCGCTCCGCGACGGAAAGCCCTGGCTGGCCTGGGGAACTCCAGGCGGAGACCAGCAGGAGCAATGGGGGTTACACGTCTTCCTGCGCCACGTCGACCGCGGGCTCAACCTGCAGGAGGCGATCGACGCTCCGGAGTTCCACACGGATCACCTGATCTCGTCGTTCTATCCCCGCGGCTTCGTCCCGCGTTCGCTCGACCTCGAGGGGAGGTTCTCGCAGGACGTCATCGCGGAGCTCCGCGGCCGCGGCCACGACGTTGCGGTCGAGCCCGACTGGTCGCTCGGGCGCGTCACGGCCGTCCAGAAGGAGGACGGACAGCTACGAGCCGGCGCGAACCCGCGCGGCATGCAGGGCTACGCGGCCGGCCGTTAGAATGACCTCATAGTCGCAGCGTGAGCTCACCCCTTTTCTGAACGGCCGCAAAGCCAAGGCTAGGATCGCGCGCGAGATGGAAACTCTCTACAAGCCCGAGGGCGTCGAGGAGCGCTGGCAGCGCGCCTGGGAGGAGGAGGGCCACTACAACGCCGACCCGGACCCGAGTCGGGAAAGCTTCGTCATCGCGCACCCGCCGCCGAACGTGACGGGTGACCTTCACATGGGTCACGCGCTGCAGCTGTCCCTGGCCGACGCGATTATCCGCACGCGTCGAATGCAGGGCTACAACACGCTCTTCCAGCCCGGCTTCGACCATGCCGGCATCTCGACGCAGAACGCGGTCGAGAAGCATCTCGCGCAACAGGGAAAGACCCGCCAGGATCTCGGCCGCGAGGCCTTCGTCGAGCTCGTCTGGGAGTGGCTACGGGAGTACGGCGGCAAGATCATGCTCCAGTTCCGCCGCATCGGCGCCTCGATGGACTACCGGCGCGAGCGCTTCACGATGGACGACGCCTACGTGCTCGCGGTGATGCGCTTCTTCGTGCATCTCTACGGCAAGGGTTGGATCTATCGTGCAAACCGGATCATCAACTGGTGCCCGTTCCATCAGACGTCCCTCTCCGACCTCGAGGTCGCACACGTGGAGGTGGACGATGCGCTGACGTACGTGCGCTACCCGCTCGCCGACGGCGACGGCCACATCACGATTGCGACGGTGCGGCCGGCGACGATCCTGGCCGACGTAGCGGTGGCCGTGCACCCGGACGACGATCGCTACCGGCACCTGGTCAACCGCGAGGTGATCGTCCCGGTGGTCGGGCGGCGCGTTCCCGTCATCGCCGACGAGCGAGTCGACCCGGAGTTCGGCACCGGCGCGCTCAAGGTGACGCCGGGTCACGACCCGCTCGACTACGAGATTGGCCGCGACCACGATCTGCCGGAGCTCACGGTGATCGGACCGGACGGCCGGATGAACGACGGGGCCGGCGAGCTCGAAGGTTTGACGCAGGAGGAAGCGGACGAGCACGTCCTCCGGTGGCTGAAGGAGCACGGCCAGCTCGAGAAGCGCGAGTCGTACCGGCACAAGGTGGCGCTCTGCGATCGCTGTCAGAGCCGCATCGAGCCGCGGATCTCGCTGCAGTGGTGGTGTTCGATGACGGAGCTGCGAAAGCCCGCGCTCGAGGCGCTCCGTTCCCGCCGCGTCCGCTTCCACCCGGACTCGCAGCACCGTTTCGCGATCCAGTCGCTCGAGGACGCGCCGGACTGGAACATCTCCCGTCAAATCTGGTGGGGCCATCAGCTGCCGGTGTGGCAGTGTCCGGATGGACACATCACCGTCGCTGAGACGGAGCCCGAGGCCTGCGGCGAGTGTGGATTGCACAAGCTCGAGCGCTCCACGGACGTCCTCGACACGTGGTTCTCGTCGGCGCTCTGGCCGTTCGCGACGCTCGGCTGGCCGGAGGACACAGAGGACCTGCGCGCTTTCTACCCGGGCAATCTGAACACCACCGCGCGGGACATCATCCGGCTCTGGGAGAACCGGATGATCTTCAGCGGCCTCGAGCTGATGGGCGAGGTTCCGTTCCACGACGTCGTCATCCACTCGACCGTGCACGCGCCGACGGGCGGCCGGATGTCGAAGAGCCTCGGCACCGGGATGAACCCGCTCGCCGCGATCGAAACCTACGGCGCGGACGCGACCCGCTACGGGCTGATGAAGATGGCGTCCTCGCAGGACGTCCGCTTCTCGGAGGGCGCGATCGAGGAGGGACGGAAGCTTGCGAACAAGCTCTGGAACGTCGCCCGGCTGATCCTGCAGGCCTCGGAAGGCGCTGCGCCCGATGAACGTCCCGGCACGCTCGAGGAACGCTGGATCCTCGCGCGTCTGTCGCAGACACAGCGCGAGGTCGAGCGGCTCCTCGGGGAGTTCGACTTCTCACACATGGTGAGCGAGCTCTATCACCTCACCTTCGACGACTTCTGCGACTGGTACGCCGAGGCGGCGAAACCGAGGCTCTACGACGGCGACGCGGATGCGCGCGCCACGGCGGTCGCGGCACTCGAACGGTTGCTGAAGCTCCTGCACCCCGCGATGCCGCACGTGACGGAAGAGATCTGGTCGAACCTGCCGGCCCGGGAGTCGCGGCTGATCGTCGCACCCTGGCCCGAGGCGGGTGACGAGGCGGAGGCCGGTGCGCTCACTGCAGTGCAGGAAGCGGCGGTCGTCTACCGCCGGAGCGGCGTACTGCCGAAGTTGGAAGGCGAGGAGCGGCGCATCTTCGACGCCGTCGTGAAGCCGAAGGCGGCCGAAGGCTCGGGCGACGGCAACGCCGTGGCAGAGATCGCGCGGTTGCAGCAAGAGATCGCCCGCGCCGAAGGGATGCTCGCGAACGAGCGCTTCGTCGGCAACGCTCCGGCCGAGGTCGTTGAGGCCGAGCGCGCGAAGCTCGCGCGCTACCGGCGGGAGCTCGATGCAATCTCAGGTTGAGTACGTCGAGTCGCTGAGCCCGTGGCCGAAGGACGGCTTCGGTCTCGAACGCATCAAGGCGCTGCTCGCAACGCTCGGCGACCCACAGCTCCGCTACCCGTCGATTCACGTCGTCGGCACGAACGGGAAGTCCACCGTCACGCGCACGATCGAAGCGCTGCTCGCAGATGCAGGGCTCACCGTCGGCGCGTATCTCTCCCCGCACGTGCGCGGATGGAACGAGCGCATTCGCGTGAGGGGCGCGGAAGCGGATTTCGAGGCCGCCGTCGGGCGAGTGCGGGCCGAGGCCGAGCGGATCGAGGCGACGCAATTCGAGCTCGTCACTGCGGCCGCCCTGGCGGAGTTCGCGTCCGCCGAGGTCGACGTCGCCGTCGTCGAGGCGGGGCTCGGCGGCCGCTACGACGCGACGAACGTCCTCCGCTCGCCGGTCCAGGTGCTGACCAACATCGCCCTCGAGCACACCGAGGTGCTCGGCACCACCAGGGAGGCGATCGCAGTGGAGAAGCTCGCGGTCGTCCAGCCGGGCGCAACGGTCGTCGTCGGCGAGCCCGAATGGGAAGGGCTCGCCCGCGAGAACGGCGCCGAACAGGTCGTCGTCGCCGGCCACAGCAACCTGGCGATCGCGATCGCCGCCGCAGAGGCGTTCCTCGGCCGGCCCGTCGACGGGCACGTGCAGGTCCAGCTGCCGGGGCGGTTCGAGCGTCTCAGTGAAGATCCTCTGGAGATCTGGGACGGCGCGCACAACCTCGCCGGCCTCGGTTACATGCTGCCCCGCCTGCCGACCGCGAGCTATGTCGTCGTCGCGTCGATCCTCGCCGACAAGGACGTCGAGGGGATGCTGGCCGCTCTTTCGGTCCTCGGAAGCCGGCTGGTGGCCACCTCCTCGAGTAACGCCCGCTCGCTCACGGCCGAAGAGCTGGCCGAGCGGGCCCGGCCGTTCTTCTCCGACATCAGGCCGATCGAGGATCCGGCCGAGGCCCTCGCGTATGCCCGGACCCTCGACGAGCCGGTCCTCGTGACCGGCTCCCTTTACCTCCTGGCCGATCTCGCCAAGGATGAGAGCCTGCGATGGCGAACGTTGGCGACAGGGTGACGGTCTTCGCGTTCGCGGCGCTCGTTTTGGCCGCGATCGTGGGGATCGCGTTTCTTGTGGGGTACGTAATAGGAAGAATCCTCTTGTGATCGCCAGCACCTTCAGCGGAATCCACGACTTCTTCGCCTCAGGAACCTGGCAGGTGATCCGGAACCTCGTGTTCTTCTTCCTGATCGCCTTCTGGCTCGCGGTCGGCTACTGGGTCTACAAGGACGCGAAGCGGCGGATCGAGGATCCGGTTCTGATCGCCACGGCGGTCGCGATCGGGCTCGTCATCCCCTATCTCGGCGCGCTCGTGTACATGCTCTTCCGCCCGCCGGAGTACCTCGAGGACGTGCGCGAGCGGGAGCTCGAGATCAAGGCGATGGAGGAACGGCTCGCACGCCGCGATCTCTACTGCCCGGTCTGCCGGGCGGAAGTTTCGAACGAGTTCCTCGTCTGCCCGGTCTGCACGACGAAGCTGAAGCAGGCGTGTGTGAACTGCAAGGCGCCGCTCGAGGCGCTGTGGCAGGTGTGCCCGTACTGCGAGACATCCGTCGAGCCGGTTGCGGTCGACTTCCCGACCTTCGAAGTCCGACCGCCCAAACGTCGGCGGCGCTCCGAGTAGACTGCGCCGCCGATGGCGGTCGAGCGCTCACTCATCCTGATCAAGCCCGACGCCGTGCAGCGCAAGCTCGCCGGCGACATCCTTGCGCGCATCGAGCGCCGTGGCTTCGTGCTGCGGGCCGGCAAGCTCATCCACGTCGACCGTTCACTCGGCGAGACGCATTACGCCGAGCACAAGGAGAAACCGTTCTTCGGCGAGCTCGTCGACTTCATCACCTCGGGCCCGACACTGGCGCTGGTCGTCGAGGGCGAGGGCGTCATCGCCACGATGCGCAAGACCATCGGTGCGACGAATCCCGCGGATGCCGAGCCGGGATCGATCCGCGGCGATCTTGCGAACTCGATGCCGGACAACCTGGTGCACGGCTCAGACTCGCCGGAGTCTGCGGAGCGCGAGGTCGCGCTCTGGTTCTCGGACGATGAGCTCGTCTGACCGGCCCGACTACGTTCAGCAAAACGTCGCGAACTGGACTCGCGCGAACACGGAATACACGGACGCTGCCGCGGCCCGCGCCTGGGCGCAGGAGGAGATCCGGTGGGGCGTGTTCGAGACGCCCGAGTCACAGCTGAACATCCTCGGCGACGTCAATGGCCTCGACGCCGTCGAGCTCGGCTGCGGGACCGCGTACTTCTCAGCCTGGCTGGCTCGCCGCGGCGCGCGCGTCGTCGGCGTCGACCCGACGCCGGCGCAGCTCGCGACCGCGCGCCGGCTGCAGCGCGAGACCGGGATCGAGTTCCCCCTGATCGAGGCGATCGGTGAGGACGTGCCACTGCCGGACTCGTCCTTCGATCTCGCTCTCTCGGAGTACGGAGCGTCCCTCTGGGCCGACCCGTACCGCTGGATTCCGGAGGCGGCGCGTTTGCTTCGGCCCGGCGGGCGCCTGATTTTCCTCACCAACTCGACGATCTCGGTTCTCTGCATGACCCTCGAGGGTGTGGGCGAACAGCTCGTGCGGCCACAAGCCGGCCTGTACAAGGTCGAGTGGCCCGACACCCACGAGGTCGAGTTCCAGCTCAGTCACGGCGAATGGATCGATCTCCTTCGAGCGAATGATTTCGAGGTCGATCGCCTAGTCGAGCTCTTTGCACCGCCGCAGGCGGAGACGCACACGTACTACAAGTACGTCACGGCCGAGTGGGCACGCCGGTGGCCGCCCGAGGAGATCTGGAGCGCGAGCAAGCGTGGCTGATGCCCCGCCGTCGCCGCCCCTGCTGCTCGCGTCGACGTCGCCGCAACGCAAGGCCATCCTCGAGCAGTTGCACATCCCGTTCGACGTCGTCGCGCCGAAGTACGAAGAAAGCAATCCGGAGATCGCCGACGCGGTTGAGGTCGTGCGCGCGCATGCGCGCGAGAAGGCGCGGTCCGTCGCCGACATCGCGGACGACCGCCCGGTGCTCGGTGTCGACACCGCCGTCGTGCTCGACGGCCGGATCTTCGGCAAGCCGGCAAACGCCACCGAGGCCGAGCGGATGCTCGAAGAGCTCGGCGGCAAGACGCACCTCGTCGTCTCGGGGCTCTGTCTGCTCACACCCGGCTGGGAGGACGTCGAGCACGAGTCGACCAGGGTGGAGTTCCGAGAACTGACCCCGCGGGAGCTCGGCACGTATGTCGCGCTCGAGGAGTGGGAGGGGCGCGCCGGCGGCTATGCGATCCAGGGCCGGGGCGCCGCGCTCGTCCGTTGCATCGAGGGTGACTACCTCAACGTCGTGGGCCTGCCCGCCGCGGTGCTCATACGGTTGCTCGCGGAGCGCTTCGCCGGCGTCTACGGCTTCGGCTGAGCCACCTTGGCTTGTGCCCCTACCAGCAGTACATGTCGGCTTCTGGCCCGCGATCACGCGGCGCCAGAGACCACCCTCGCCCTTAGCAAGGCAATCGAGCCTTGCTGCGGTCGAGTGCGGCCTCTGGCTTGGTGCTCACGACCCAGAAGTCCGGCGGCACTGCTGGCAGGGGCACTAGACTCGCACGCTTGATGGGACTCTTCGACAATCTCGGCGGCTTCGGCGGGCGCGACATGGCGGTCGATCTCGGCACCGCGAACACGCTCGTCTACGTTCGCGGCCGCGGCATCGTCCTCTCCGAGCCCTCCGTTGTGGCGATCGACCAACGAACAGGCGAGGTTCACGCGGTCGGTGTCGAGGCGAAGCGGATGCTCGGTCGCACGCCTGGCACGATCTCCGCGATCCGCCCGCTCAAGGACGGCGTCATCGCCGACTTCGACGTTACGGAGCAGATGCTGCGGCACTTCATCCAGAAGGTCCATCAACATCGCTTCGCGCATCCGCGCGTCGTCGTATGCGTCCCTTCGGGCGTGACTGGTGTCGAGAAGCGCGCAGTCGAAGAGGCGACGCTTAGTGCAGGTGCGCGTCAGGCGTATCTGATCGAGGAGCCGATGGCCGCCGCGATCGGCGCGGGACTTCCCGTTGCCGAACCGACGGGGAACATGATCGTCGACGTCGGCGGCGGCACGACAGAAGTCGCGGTCATCTCGCTCGGCGGCATCGTCGTCTCGCAATCGCTCCGCGTCGGCGGCGACGAGATGGACGAGGCGATCATCAATCACATCAAGCGCGAGTACAAACTCCTGATCGGCCAACAGACGGCAGAGGAGATCAAGCTCGAGATCGGCTCGGCCTACGACCTGCGCGAAGAGCTGCAAGCCGAGGTGCGCGGCCGCGACATGCTCACCGGGCTCCCGAAGACCGTCGTCCTGAGCTCGGAGGAAGTGCGCCGGGCACTCGACGAGCCGGTACAGCAGATCATCGAGGCGATCAAGTCCACCCTGGACAAGACACCGCCGGAGCTGGCCGCGGACATCATGGACCGGGGGATCGTCATGGCCGGAGGCGGCGCCCTGCTTGCGAACTTCGACGAGCGCCTGCGCCACGAGACCCAGATGCCGGTGCACCTGGCCGAAAGCCCCCTCACCTGCGTGGCCGTCGGGTCGGGGCGGAGCCTCGAGGAGTTCGAGGCGATCCACCGCAGCGCCAAGGCCCGGCGAAATAACCACCGCCGCTGAGCCCCGCCCGGAGATCTAGCTAACCTAGACCTCTCTCGTGCCTCGCAACCGCAGTGTCAACGCGGTCCTGGGCTCGTCCGCATCGAGACCGAGACCCCAGCCCTTCCCTTCCCGCAGCCGCTCCACCATTCGGCGCCGGGCCGCGGTAGGAGTTCTCGTGCTGCTCTCGCTCATCCTGATCACGATCTCCTTCCGCGAGCCGACCGGCGGAGCCCTGCACAGCGTCGAGAGTGCCGGCGCGACGGTCCTCCGGCCCTTCGAGGTCGCCGCCGAGCGGGTCGCGCGCCCGTTCCGCGACGTCTACGGGTACTTCGCCGGGCTCGTGCACGCCAAGCGCGAGAACTCGCAGTTGCGGGCAGAGGTGAACCAGCTCCGCGAGCAGGAGCTCGAGGGGCGCTCCGCACTCGAACAGAATCGTGAGCTCCGCGCGCAGCTGAAGTTCATCGACAGCCCGCTCTTCCCGAGCGACTACACGCCGGTGAACACGCGCATCATTTCCTGGGCGACCGAGTTCGAGCAACGGGTCGGGATCGCCGCCGGCTCCGACGCCGGCATCAGACAGGACACGCCCATCGTCACGCGCGACGGTCTCGTCGGCCGGGTGACCTACGTGACCGGCAACAGTGCGCAGGTCACGCTGCTGACCGACGAGACGAGCGCTGTGCCTGCGCGCGATCCGAAGACCGGCGCGAAAGGGCTCGTCCGTCACGGCCAGGGGGAGGGCTCGCTTCTGCTCGACTTCGTCCCCAAGGAGGCGAACGTGCAGGAGGGCGACGTGGTCGTCACGGCAGGGACACAGTCGAAGCAGTATCCATCGCTCTTCCCCGCAGGCATTCGGATCGGCGTGGTGACCCACGTCGGCCAGAGCGACACGGCGTTGTACAAGCAGATCCAGATCGCCCCGTACGTGGACTTCTCCGCGCTCGACGCCGTGACCGCCCTGATCACCCATAAGCGAACTCCGAAGGCTCCGTGATGACGGCCGATGTAGCAAAGGCCGCGGGCCTGCTCTTCTTCGTCGTCGTCGTGCAGCTGTCGGTGATGGCGAACGTCGACATCCTCGGAGGCCACCCCAACCTCTTGCTCGTGACCGTCGTGTGCGTGTCACTTCTGCGCGGCGCTGTCTTCGGTGCGGTCGCCGGTTTTTCGGCCGGCTTGCTGGCCGACACAGGCGTCTTCGGCACGCTCGGCTTCACCGCGCTGCTCCTCACGCTTGCGGGTTACTGGACCGGGCGCTACGGAGAGACGACCGGCCGCGATCGCGCACACGCGCCGTTGCTGTCGATCGCGGTCATCACGATCCTGTATCAGGTCGCCGCGCTCGTCCTGCGTTACATGCTCGGCGAGCCCGCGCCGGGAAGCGAGATCCTCGCCGCGCTCCTGCCGACCGTGCTCCTCAATCTGATCCTGACCGTTCCGGTCTACGCGCTCACGCGTCGTCTGTTGCGGCCGCCCGAGCGGCTGACACGGGAGGTGCGCCTCCTTGGCTAACCGCGTTCCCTCACGACGCTTCCTCCCACCTGACCCGCGAGTCGAAGAGCCCTACCGCTTCACGCCCAAACTGGCGCTGCGGGTCGGCCTGCTCGGAATGGTGGCGCTCGCCGTCTTTGCGACGCTCTTCCTGCGACTCTGGTCACTCCAGGTCCTGAACGGCCAGCAGTTGCTCCGCGCGGCTCAGAACAACCAGCGCCGCGACATCCGCGTGCAGGCTCCGCGCGGTCCGATCCTCGATCGGAACGGCCAAGTGCTGGTCACGAACGTCCCGGGGACCGCCGTCCAGATCTGGAGCTCGGACCTCCCGAAGCGGCGTGGTGTTCGCCTCCGCGAGATCCGTCAGCTCGCGCGGCTGTTGCACGTCCCTGCCGGCCAGATCGGCGCCGCGGTCCGCAAGCACCGCAGCGACCCGCTGACGCCGGTCAAGGTGAAGGACGGTGCCAGTCAGGCGCAGGTCTTCTATCTGAAGGAGCGTGCCGAGGACTTCCCGGGCGTTCAGATTGCGCCGACGTACCTCCGCTTCTACCCGCACAAGGAGCTCGCCGCGCACGTGCTCGGCTACGTGAGCGAGATCTCGCCGGGGCAGCTCAAGACGCTGCACGACCAGGGTTACCGCGGCGGCGACACGATTGGCCAGACCGGCATCGAGTCGTTCTACGACAAGTACCTGCGCGGGACCGCGGGGCTTTCGCAGCTGCGTGTCGATTCCCTCGGCAGGCCGATCAGCGCCGTTCTCCCGAAGGTCCCGGCTCATCCCGGCGACGCGGTGCGGCTCACGCTGGACGTCAAGCTCCAGAAGGCTGCCGAGGAAGCGCTGCGCTACGGGATCGACCGCGCGCGGAACTCCGGTTGCTACGGCTGCTGGAACGCAAACGGGGGCGCCATCGTCGCGATCGACCCGCACGACGGCGCGGTCCGAGCGCTTGCCTCGTACCCGACCTATCGGCCCTCGCTCTTCGTCGGCCGTGTCCGCCAGAGGGCACTCGACGTCGCAGGGCTGACGCCGCGCACGGCCGAGGCGGCGAACTTCCCGGCACTCGACCGCGCGATCGACGGGGCGTATCCACCAGGCTCGACGTTCAAGCCGGTGACCGCGATCGCGGCGATGCAGGAGCACATCCTGCAGCCGTTCGAGTCGCTCCCCTGCACCGGCTCGTACAAGAAGAACGGCCAGGTCTTCAAGAACTGGGATCCGTTCGTGAACGAGGCGATGACATTGCCGACGGCTCTCGCCAAGTCGTGCGACACGTACTTCTACCAAGTTGGCTACCGCTTCTACGGGATGCCGTCCGACCGCGGGCCGCGACTGCAGGCATGGGCGAGCCGCTTCGGCTTCGGCCAGAAGACCGGAATCGATCTGGGCTCCGAGCGCAGCGGCCTACTGCCGACACCGGACTGGCGGAAGAAGACCTACACGAAGAAGACCGACCCGGGTCACTGGGCGATCGACAGCCTGTGGAAGCCGGGCGACTCGATCCAGCTGGCGATCGGTCAGAAGGACCTGCTCGTGACGCCGATGCAGATGGCGCGCTTCTACGCGATGATCGCGAACGGGGGCAAGCTCGTCACACCCCACCTGCTCCAGGACGTCGAGCAGCCCTCCTCCAACGGGACTCGGGGGCGCGCGGTCCCCAGCACACTGCCGCCTGCGCCCGAGCCGACGAACGTCGACGCGCAGGCGCTCGCGGTCGTGCGTGAGGGCCTCTACCAGGCGACGCACTATTCGTTCGGCACGTCCGCATCGATCTTCGGCAGCTTTCCGATCTCCATCTCCGGTAAGACCGGAACGGCCGAGAAGAGCATCGACCCGGGCGACGGCTATCCCCGACTGTTCAACCAGTCCTGGTGGTGCGGGTACGGCCCGTCCGACTCGCCCGATCTCGTTGTCTGCGCGCTGATCGAAAACGGCGGCCACGGCGGCGACGCCGCTGCCCCGGCCGCACTCAAGGTCTTCGAATCCTTCTTCGGCAAGCAAGCGACCGTCACCGGCCCCATTCACAGCGACTGATGGTCGACCACTACGTCTCAAACGCCAGAGCCGCCGCACGGGCACGCCGCCGTGAGGCCGTCGAGGTCGCATCCTTCGTACGTCGTCTCGACTGGCTGCTGCTCGGGAGCGTCGCGGCGGTCGTCGGCTACGGGCTCTGGGCGATCGCGGGGATCACGCACCACGACGTCACAGGCAACCCGGGCTACTACCTCACCCGCCAGGCCGTCTACGTCTTCATCGGGGTGGTCTGCCTGGTGGTTGCAGTCCTCGTGGATCCGGAGCTGTATCGCACGCGGTGGCGCTGGATCTTTGGCACGACGTCTTTTCTGATCGCGATCGTCCTCCTGACGGGACCGATCCGTGGCTCGAAGCGCTGGCTCGACCTCGGCTTCTTCCGCTTCCAGCCGTCGGAGTTCGGCAAGGTGCTGTTCGTGCTGGCGCTCGCCGGCTTCCTGGCCGAGCGGTCGAGACGGCTCAACGACATCCGCACGACGCTCACGGCTCTCGGGCTCGCTTCGATTCCGGTCTTCCTGGTCTTCCTTCAGCCAGACTTCGGTTCGGCGCTCGTGTACTGCGCAGCGGTGTTCGCCGTCCTGTTCGTTGCCGGTACGCCGTGGACGCACATCGCCGCCCTCGCGGGCGGGGTGGCTGTCCTTGCCGTGCTGGTCCTCGGCGTGCTCCCCGCCGCTGGCCTGCCGATTCTCAAGGACTACCAGCAGCAGCGTCTGACGAGCTTCCTGAATCCCGACCAGGACCCCGGTGGCACGACCTACAACATCACGCAGTCGAAGAACGCGATCGGTGCAGGCGAGCTACGGGGCCGCGGCGTCGACAACGCGACGCAGACCACGCTCAACTTCCTGCCCGAGCATCACACGGACTTCGTCTTCGCCTCACTCGCCGAGGAGCGTGGCTTCTTCGGCGCGTCGATCTTGCTCATGCTCTATCTGCTGGTGGTCTGGCGAGGCTTGCGAATCGTCACGATCGCGCGCGACCCGTTCTCGGCCATCGTCGCGGGCGGGCTCGTGTTCGCGCTGTTGTTCCAGATCTTCGTCAACATCGGCATGACGATGGGAATCGCCCCGATCACGGGCATCCCGCTCCCATTCGTCAGCGTCGGAGGATCGTCGATGATCGCGAATCTGATCGCGGTCGGAATCCTGCTGTCGATTCACGTCCGCGCGCGCGGACAGCGCCGCTAGCGCCAGTTGGGTTAGGCCGCTTCGGCCGCCGGCTTCAGCTTGGCGCGGCGCGTCCTGATCGCCCGCAGGCGCTGGGAGAGCCGCGCCCAGGCCCAGGGCTCGACTTCCTTGTAGCGAATGGCAGACTGGCCTCGAGTCGCCTCCAGATACTCGAACCACGCGTCCGCCTCCTCGATCAACAGCAGCTCGTACGCCTCGCGTTGTCCAGTCATCTGATGTCCACCTCCCGACTCGCCGATGGCCGAAAGGCTAGGACCCAGGCCGGACGGAGGGGCCGACTGGCTCGGTTGGTACCCTGTCCGGAGATGTTTTCCATCGCCCATCACGACCTGCCGCGCACGCTCCGCGCCGCCGCCCTGGCCGGCGTTGCTGCAGCGCGCGCGCATGAAGGAGATTTTTCTTGCGCTGGTTCCGATCCAGACGAAAGTCCGACGAGCAGGCGCCTGTCGAGGCTGCCGCTCCATCACAAGCACCTAAACCTGTAAGCACCGAGCCCGCCGACGAAGCGGGCCAATCGAGCACCACCAGGCCGAGACGTCGTCGCGGTAGCCGTGGCGGCCGCGGTCGATCGAAGAAGACGACGGCCGCCGAGGCCAAGACCGAGACAGCACAGCCGAAGGCGAAGACCGCTCCGAGGCCGAGGACCGAGCGCAAGCCGGCGGCACCCCGTCGCGAGCGCGAGCGTCCTGCTTCTCAGCGCCGGCGCCGCGAGCCTCCGAGGCGCGCGCCTCTGCCCGAGGCGAAGCGTGAGCTCCTCGTCTCGGTCGACGTCGGGGAGCAGCGTGTCGCAGTCCTCGAAGACGATCAGGTCGCCGAGGTCTACCTCGAGCGCCCCGAGCGGCGTTCTATCGCGGGCAACATCTATCTCGGCACCGTCGACAACGTCCTGCCCGGAATGGAGGCCGCGTTCATCGAGATCGGCCTCGAGAAGAACGGCTTCCTGTACGTCGACGAGATCGTCACGCCCGAGCTCGAAGGCAAGGCGCGGCACGGCAAGAAGATCCAGGACCTGATCAGCCGCGGCCAGACGATCATGGTGCAGGCCGTCAAGGATCCGATGAAGACGAAAGGCGCGCGGCTCACGACCGAGATCTCGCTGCCCGGCCGCTTCGTCGTCTACCAGCCGAACGGGGACGGTTTCGGCGTGTCCCGCCGGCTCGACGACGAGGAGCGCTCGCGTCTCAAGGACATCCTCAAGGGTCTCGACCTGAAGGGTGGAGGCGTGATCGTGCGCACTGCCGCCGAGGGCGCGTCGGCCGAGGACATCGAACGCGACCTCATCTTCCTCCAGAAGGTGTGGAAGGCGATCGATGCGAGCGCGAAGAAGGCGAATCCGCCGAGCCTGCTCTACCAGGAGGCGGAGCTGCCGCTCCGGGTCACGCGCGATCTCTTCACCGAGAACTTCGAGCGCGCGCTGGTCGACCAGGACCAGGCGTACAAGCGAATCGTCGGCTACCTGAAGAAGACGTCGCCGCACATGGTCGAGCGAGTCGTGCGCTACAAGGAGAAGCAGCCGTTGATGGAGGCCTACGGGGTCGACGCACAGATCAAGTCGACTCTGAGCCGTCGTGTCGACCTGCCGTCCGGCGGCTATCTGATCTTCGACTACGCGGAGGCGTTCACGGTCATCGACGTTAACACCGGCCGCTTCGTCGGCTCGCGCTCGCGCTCGTCGGGCGCGCGCCTCGAGGACACGATCACGAAGAACAACCTCGAAGCGGTGAAGGAGGTCGTACGCCAGCTCCGGCTGCGCGACATCGGCGGAATCATCGTCATCGACTTCATCGACATGGCGAACCCGAAGAACCGCGCGGCCGTCGAGTCGGCGCTGCGCACAGAGCTCGAGCGCGACCGGACGAAGACCTACGTCGTCGAGATCTCGCCGCTCGGGCTCGTCGAGATGACCCGCCAGAACGTCACCGACGGACCGCGCGAGATCATGACCAAGAAGTGCCCGACCTGCGGTGGCGACGGGATCGTTCTCTCGGAGACGTCTGCGGCGGTCGAGATCGAGCGGCGCCTGCGCGCGCTCGCGGCGGGCTCGCGCAGCCAGGCGTATCGCGTCGAGGTCGCAGCGAAGATCGCCTCGATCCTCACCGGGCCGGGCGCGGAGAGGCTGATCGAGCTCGAGAAGCAGACCAGACGGCGGTTCTACCTCCAGGGCAAGAACGGGGACACGCACCTGGATCACTTCATCGTCGTCGCCGAGGGCAAGCGTGAAGAGCTCGCACCGCAGGCTCCGGTCGAGGAGGGAGCCAAGGTGGAGCTGAAGCTCGTCGAGGTCGGTCTGCACGATTCCAGTGCGGGCGTCGGCAAGGTCGACGGGCTCGACATCTGCGTCGCCGATGCGGCGAAGCTCGTCGGCAAGAAGGTCGAGGTTCAGGTCGAACGCGTGCTCGACGACTCGGCCTACGCGACGCTCGTCGGTCGCCCGGCCGAGGGCGACGGACCGATCACCGCGGAGAGCGAGGCCGAGAAGCCGACCCGGCGCGCCGCCGGCAGCGCGACGGCGAAGGTGGCAGAGGCCGAAGCCGGCGCGGCGGACGTGGACGTCGACGAGGATGCGGCAGACGTCGACGCCGAGCCCGAAGAAGAAACCGAGGCAGTCGCCGAAGTTTCGGACGCCGACGGTGCTCCGACGACCACGACACCGAAGAAGAAGACGCGCCGAGGCTCGCGTGGCGGTCGTGGGCGGAAGAAGAAAACAGCTGCGGCGCCGGCAGGAGCCGACAACGGAACGGGCGAGCCCGAGGACATCGAGCTACCCGTGCCCGCGGAAGCGTCGGCGGAGGCGCCGGCGCCGAAGATCCACATTCCCGCCCCTGACCTCGGTGAGGCGGAGGACGACGTCCCGGCTGAACCGGCAGAGGACGGCGCCAAATCGGCGGCCTCCCCGCCGAAGAAGAAGACCCGCCGCGGCAGCCGGGGCGGGCGCGGCCGAAAGAAGAAGACCGCAGCCGCCGCTACGGCGACGGTTTCCGCGGGCGAAGGAGCAAGCCAACAGGCGAGCGCGCAGGAGGAGGAAAAAGCCTCGGATTGGGAGTACGTCCCGATGTCCCAATGGGACGACGTCGAGCCCTAGCCCGGGGCGCGGCCTCCGCTACACTTCACGCGCTCGCGGGCTGAAGGCCCGCATTTTCACGCCATGGCTGCCACAAAAGACTCATACGCGATCATCTCGCTCGGGGGGAAGCAGTACCGCGTCCGCGAGGGGGAGCGCCTGCTCGTCGACCGGCTCAAGACGGACGAGGGGAAGACGTTCAACCCGGATGTGCTCTTCCTCGGGGGCGACGGAGACGGCACGTTGTCGCCGCAGACGCAGGTGACCGTGAAGGTCGTCGGCCACGTGCTCGGCGACAAGATCCGGATCGGCAAGCGCCGCCCGAAGAGCGGCTATCGCAAGCAGACGGGTTTTCGCGCGTCTCTGTCGCAGATCGAGATCCAGTCGATCGGCGGCACCGCCAAGCGCACGACGGCCGCCGCGACTCCGGCCGCGGAGAAGGAAACTCCCGCGCCGAAGCCGAAAGCAGAGACGCCGGCAGCTCGACCTGCAGCAGCGGCTCCCGTGGCGCCCGCTCCGGCGTCGCCGCCGCGTGGCTACGAGGACTTCACGGTCGCCGACATTTCCGAGAAGTCCAAGCGCTGGAAGGTCGAGCAACTGGAGGCCGCACTGACGTTCGAGAAGAAGAACGCAAACCGGAAGGGCGCGATCGCAGCACTCGAGTCCGCGCTCGCAGCGAAGCAGGAGAGGAACTAATGGCTCACAAGAAAGGTCTCGGCTCGTCGCGCAACGGGCGCGACTCGAACCCGAAGATGCTCGGCGTGAAGGTCTTCTCCGGCCAGGAAGTCAAGGCCGGGATGATCATCTTGCGCCAACGCGGCACGAAGTTCCGCCCCGGCGACGGCACGGGCATCGGCCGTGACGACACGATCTTCGCCAAGCGCCCCGGCACGGTCGCTTTCCGCCAGAGCGGAGAGCGCCGGTTCGTCGAGGTCAGCGACTCTCAGAAGTCTTAGCCGTCGCGCAGTTCCCAGTCGAACGGGATCACGTCCGACTGGGGATCGATCCGAAGCTTGTCCGGGTCGGCGGGGTCGTACGGACGCGTCGGGAAGTTGACGATGCGCGCGTCGGTGTCGCCCCAGTTCTGGTCGGCGTGCCACACGCCGGGCGGAATCGCAAGTAGCCCGGGCGTCGCCTCGGTGAAGAAGAACTGGGCGATGCGTCCGTGGCTTTCGTGATCGGTCCGCCCGTCGTAGAGAACGACGCGGATCTTCCCGTTCGCGACCAGGTACCGGTCGGTCTGGAGCTCGTGCATGCCCCAGCCCTTGATCCGGCCGGGGCGGATCATGATCTCGTAGCCGTAGACGGCGGGCTCACTCCAGAACTCGTCACGCACGTCGAGGAAAGGGACGAGGGAGCCGCGGTGATCGGCAAGCGGCGCCAGGCGCTTCAGGACGAGGCCCTCGATCCCTTCGTCGAGCTCGTGCCCCTGGGAGTCGACCGTCGGCTGATCGCGCCTCGCCACAGACGTAAGATCGTCGCCGACGACGCGCGCGCTCGGGCCGTTCTTCACCGCAGCAGTCTACGGGCGCTAGCGTTCCCGCATGTTCCAGGACCGAGCGCAGATTCACGTTCAAGCCGGACGCGGCGGTGACGGCAGCTTGCACTTCCGTCGTGAAAAGCATGTGCCGAGGGGCGGACCGGACGGCGGTGACGGCGGGCCGGGCGGCGACGTCGTCCTGGTTGCGGACCCGGACCTGCGGGATCTGTCCGCGTTTCGCGCGAAGCAGCGGTTCAAGGCGGGTAGCGGCGAGCCGGGCCGGGGTGCGCTCAAGCACGGCGCGACGGGAGAGACGGTCGAGCTACGGGTCCCCATCGGAACGCAGGTGCTCGACGAGGACGAGCAGGTGATCGCAGATCTGGCGACGCCGGGTGCGAGGGTGATCGCCGCGCGCGGTGGGAGACCGGGCCGCGGCAACAAGCGATTCGCATCGCCGACACGCCGGGCACCGCGGTTTGCGGAGACGGGCCTCCCGGGCGAGGAAACGACGCTCGATCTCAGGCTCAAGCTGCTTGCCGACGCCGCACTCGCCGGGCTACCCAACGCCGGCAAGTCGTCGTTGCTCGCCCGCATCTCGAATGCGAAGCCGAAGGTCGCCGACTATCCGTTCACGACGCTCGCGCCGATCCTCGGCACGGTCGATGCCCCAGATGGAACCCGTCAACTGACCGTTGCCGACGTGCCGGGCTTGATCGAGGGTGCGAGCGAGGGAGTCGGGCTCGGTCACGAATTCCTCGCGCACCTCGAGCGCGCGAATCTTCTGTTGCACGTGATCGACTCTTCGGAAGACGATGCCGTTGGGCGTTTCGCGACGATCGATTACGAGCTCGCCGCGTACGGCGCCGAGCTCGAGAAGCGTCCACAGGCGGTTGTCCTGAACAAGATCGACCTCCGCGCAGAGCCTCCTTCCTTCGAGCTCGAGGACGAACGGATCGTGCGTGTGTTCCGTGTCTCGTGCGCGACGGGCGAGGGCATCGAGGAGCTGAAGCGTGCGCTCTTCGAGCTCTGTCCGCCCCAACAGTCTCAGGAGCCCTCGCAGGACGGGCTCGTCGACTTCCTCGTCTACCGGCCGCGTTCGAGTGGCCGCCGCTTCAGGATCCTGCGCACCGACAGAGGCTTCCGGATCTCGGGCGAGGTGCCGGACGACGAGGAAGAGCTCGCAGCTGCGCTGAAGGCGGCGGGGGCGCGCAAAGGCGACGAGGTCGAGGTCGACGGCGAGGTTCTGGAGGTCCAGTGACGGGATTGCTCGGCGGCACCTTCAACCCGCCGCACAACGGACACATCGCACTCGCCGATGCAGCCCGGCGCCACTTCGATCTCGATGAGCTCGCGATCCTCGTCGCCGTGAATCCAGGACACAAGGATGTCCAGCTCGGCGCCGAGTCGCGCCTGAAGCTCGCGCGGGCCGCGTTCCCCGATTACGAGGTCGAGCTCGATCCCCACGAGCGCACCGTCGACCTGCTGAAGGAAGGACGCTGGAACGACCCGCTCTTCGTCATCGGCGCCGACCAGTTCGCAGACTTCCTCACGTGGAAGGATCCGGAAGGGGTGATCGAGCGGGCCCGCATCGGTGTCGCCACGCGTCCCGGCTACCCGCGCGAGCGCCTCGACGAGGTTCTCGGCCGGCTCTCGCGCCCGGAGCGGGTGGAGCTCTTCGACATTGTGCCCGTGCCCGTCTCGTCGAGGGACATCCGCGACCGCGTCGCCCGCGGAGAGCCGATCGACGGGCTCGTGCCGCCGTACGTGGCGGCGCTGATCCATTCACTCGGGCTCTACCGACGAGACGGCTACACTTCGACCTTCAACGGCACCGACTGAAATCGCACTGAACTCACTCGAGCAAGCCCAACGAATCGCCGGCCTGGCCCAGGACAAGCTGGCGCAAGACGTCGTCATCCTCGACATGCGGCCGGCCTGCTCGTACACCGACTTCTTCGTCGTCTGCACGGGACAGAACCCGCGCCAGACGGCCTCGATCTACGACGAGGTGCACAGCCGGATGAAGCAGGACGTGCGCCTTCTGCCCTCCTCGGTCGACGGGCAGCGAGAGGCCTCGTGGATCGTCGCGGACTATCTCGACGTCGTGCTGCACATCTTCACTCCCGAGGCTCGGAGCTACTATCGGCTCGAAGAGCTGTGGGGTGACGCACCACCCGTCGAAGTCGCAGCGGGCTAGCAGCCCGAGTCGAGGCGAACGAGCGCCGCACAAGCCGCGCCGCTGAGCTGCTCGACGTACGCGTGCGCGTTCGGCTCGTTGACGAGCGGCGCGGTTGTACGCAGGACCGCGGCGGCTGACCCGAGCGCAGCTCGTCCATCGACAAAGGGGCCCCGTGACTCGAGAATCAGCCACGAGGTGAACGCGCGGAACCTCACACCTGCGCTGCGTAACGCCTCGGCATCGACCGGTTCGCGCAAGGGAATCGACATGAAGACCGCCGGGGTCGTATGGGTTCGCGCCGCGATCCGCGCGAGGGCAACCGGGTCGCGGGAGTACGTCTGGGCTTCTTTCGCCGCAGGCAAGGCCGCGAGGAACACGGGCGAGTAGGGATACAAGACTGCACCCGGCGTGAGCTGAGCCCGGAGCCAGTCCGCGGGAGCCGTCACCGCACGTTTCGTCCCGGTCGGAATCGTTCGGGGCTCGGAGACGGCGGTCGGCGCAACTGCCGCAGCCACGACGACCGCAGCGAGGACAGCGACGCATGCCGTCCGTGGAAAGAGTGCCCCAACACGACTCGCCCCGGTCGCAACGAGCGCGATCCAGATCGGAAGCATGAAGATGAGATGCCGAGGCCCGAGCCGATCCGTGGTCAGTCCCGCAGCGCTCGCGATCGCGAGGGCGAGCGGCGGAACGATGATGGTGACGGCCGCCAGCGCGGCGACCGCGGGCTTGCGCCGCGCGAGCATCGACAGGCCGACTGCGGCGAGCAGTACGAAGGCGACCAGTGCGACACCGTGGCCGCCCGCTGCGCCTCCGAGCGCGCGCAGCGTCGCCCCGCCCACGGAGGTGCCGCCGTCGAGGGGCTGGCCTGCTTCGGGCGCGTAGCGGTCTGACAGGCGGACGTCGCTGAGCAAAAGCGGCACCGCAAGAAGCGCGACGGCAAAAACCGGGGCGGCAGTGCGCGGCGAGCGGCCGCGCCAGAACCAGAGAGCCACGGCCGCCTCGGCGGCGAAGAGGAACGCCCCGAACGGATGCACCGTGAGCGGGAGCAAGGCGGAGGCCGCTGCCGCGACTGCGGTCCGTCGCGTCGGGTGATCGAGCGCACGCACGAAGAGATCGGCTGCAAGCGCGCTCGCGAATGCGAAGAGCGAATACATCCGGCCGAACGTCCCGTAGATCAGAAGCAGCTGCGACGTGGCGGCGAGACCGACCGCGACGAGCCCTGCACTGCGACCGGCGACGCGCCGCGTGAGGTCGTAACAGAGCGGCACCGTCGCGAGTGCGAACAGGACCGAGACCCACCGCACCGCCTCCGGCGTCGGGTCGATGGCCAACGCAGTGTGGGCGAGGAGAAAGTGAAGCGGAGCGCCGCCGCGGTCGAGCACGACGGTGTGCAGGAGGTCGCCGAGCGGCCGTGACGAGATCAGGCCCGCGACCGCCTCGTCCTCGTGGAAAGGCTTACCGCCCACGTCGGGCCAGAGGCGTGCAAGCAGGAACGCCGTCGCCCCGGCGATTGCGAGTGCAGGTGCCAGGGAGAGCGTGCGCAGCGCGTGACGTTCGATCGCAGCCGTGCTCATGATCAGGAGGGCCGTGCCCGGGTAGGACGGTATCTAGACGGAGTCGCGCGCGGGCGGCAGGTACCGGTTCCAGACGCCGAGCAGCTTCACTTCACCCGTCCGAATGCTTGAGCGTGGATTCCTTCAACTGTGCGCTTTCGAGTGTCAGCTCGCCTGAGCAGACTTTGCTGTTCAGGTCGTTCTCGATCGAATCGACTGCGGACGCGCGTGGATACGGCTCGGGCCAGAGATTGCGCGGATCCGTCGGGTGCCCGCCGAGCTCGAGGCTGATCAGGTGATCCTCCTGGTAGTCGGAGGTCGAGCCGCCGACGCCGTATTCACGCATCTGTTTCTCTTTCAGCGCATTCGTGTACGACGTCGGCGGGCGAATCGTCTTCGTCCAGCCGTGAACGCAAATGGTGGAGTTGATGTTGCGCTGCGTCACGTCGGGATTGAGAACGCCCGGGGTTCGTGCTGGATCTGCGTGGTACGGGCCTCTGGACGGCGACCCGTGCGGCCTGACGATGGCAATGCCGAGCAGGACCAGTGCAACGGCGACGAGCAAGATGCGCGGCGACATCGTTCGAGGGTGCGCACAGAGTTGTTGCACCGCAAGGTGTCCAAACCGGCCATGGCCCAGCCGAAGCCACGGCTACGTTCGATCTGTGCTGACAACGAACCAGAAGGGTGCGATAGCCGAGACTTGCCATCACTTCCGCAGCAATTCGAGTGGGAGTCGGTGTATTCCGGGCAGTGGTCGACGAGCGGTACGACCTCGTGTTAGAGATCGGGAAGCGGCTGCTTCGGGTGCAATGTAAGACGGCCGCGCCAACGGCGACGTACTGGTTATTCGCTGCTACTCCGTCGTCGGACCGCTGCGGGGATGCTGAACCGGTCGTACACGAGCGAAGAGATCGATGCGGTCGCAGCGTACTGCGACGAGCTCGACAGTTGCTATCTCGTTCCGATCGACTGGGTCGATGGGCTCACGACAATTCGGCTCCGACTTGCGCCGGCGAAGAACAACCAAGCTCGGCGGATCAACTGGGCCAAGGACTTCGAATTCGCCGCTACACTTGGCCCGCACGGGGCCATAGCTCAGCTGGGAGAGCGTCTGGCTGGCAGCCAGAAGGTCGCCGGTTCGAGCCCGGCTGGCTCCACTCTCTAGCCCGTTTCGCCGAGCGCGGCCACCTCGCGGCGCTCGGCCAGCCGCTGCAGTGCTCGCGTCTCGATCTGGCGCACGCGCTCGCGCGTCAATCCGAGCGTGCGGCCGATCTCCTCGAGCGACTTCGGGTCGGGGTCGCCGTCCATCCCGTAGCGAAGCTTCACGACTTCGCGCTCGCGGTCGGGCAGGGTCTCGACCGCGTCGCGGACCGCGCTCTCGGCGAGGCTCACGTGGACCTCTTCCGAGGGCTCGGCCTCCTCGCCCGCGATGAGATCTCCGAAGCTCGCATCGCCCTCGGCGCCGATCGGCCTGTCGAGGCTGGTCACGGCTCGTGCCGCCGCGCGCACCTCCTGCACATGCTTCAGCGAGAGCTTTGCCACCTCGGCGACCTCCTCGTCGCTCGGATCGCGTCCCAGCTTCGCCATCAACGCGCGTTCGGCCCGCGAGATCTTCTGCTCGCGCTCGACGATGTGAACCGGTATCCGAATCGTCCGCGACTTGTTCGCGACGCCGCGTTGCACTGCCTGCCGGATCCACCACGTCGCGTAGGTCGAGAACTTGTAGCCGCGGCGCCAGTCGAACTTCTCGACCGCACGGATCAGCCCGATGATTCCCTCCTGGATCAGATCGAGGAGTGAGATGCCGTGGCCCTGGTACTTCTTCGCGATCGAAACGACGAGGCGGAGATTCGAGTTGATCATCAGATCCTTCGCCTCCTTGTCGCCGCGCTCGATGCGCTTCGCGAGCTCGACCTCCTCCGGGGCGGTGAGCAGCTTGTAGCGGCCGGCCTCGTTCAGGAAGAGCTGCAGGGCGTCGGTGGTGGCGACGGCGAGGTCGCCGTTCACGTACGTGCTCCCGATTGCGTCGGGACGCGCGCAGTCGTCGGTCAGGTCGATGCCGCGCTCCTGGAGCTGCTCGAAGAACCCGGTCGTCTGGTCTTCGTCGAGATCGGCCTCCTGCAGGAACTCGCTGACCGCTGAGAGATTGAGGCAGCCGGCCTCCTCTCCCTGTTCCAGCAGCGCTTGTAGGCGTTCGTCGACGACCATCTTGCGGCCTCTCCCCGTTTCGAATGGTGCTCTAACTCTGATTTTGCACGTCTGATGCAAAGACGTCACCCAGACGTCCGAGTTGGCCGCGTACCGTCGAATCGATCCCGACCAGGAGGTGTCCCATGCGCCGGCCAGCAATCCGGTCGCTCGTGGGGGGAGCGGCCGGGCTCGCAGCAGGAATCATCGGGGGAGTGACTCTGACGTCGCTGTCCGCAGCGGGGGTCGGGGTTCCCGGCGGCGCCGCTCCCGGGCTCGAGGCCAGCCACGTCCCGCCGGCCCTGACGCTTCCCGGAGAGCCTGCCACGCTGCGGTACGCGATCGTCTGCGCCCCACGCGAAGACGGCACGCCGTGCGCCGGATCGGGTGAGGTGTACGTGCGCGCGGGCCACGCCGGGTCGTACGAGCGGATTCCGCTCGTCCGCGGAACGGACTCGAGCGAGGGACGGTATTTCGCCGAGATCCCGCCGGCTCTCGTCTCGTCGCGGACCGGCTTCTCGTACTACGCGGTCTTGCATGACGATGCGAGCGGCGCGAGCATCACCGTTCCTGCGGGCGGGGCGGCGGCTCCCGACCGGAGCCTTCCGCTGGGTGATGCGACGGACGTGGAGCTCGGCATGCACGAGTTCGGCGCACCTCGCCGCGCCGACACGCGTGTGTTGCACGCCTCGTGGGGAAGCGAGCCCGGGCAGGCAGGGCTCGCCGGCTCGCGCGCGCTCGGATTCGCAGGCCCGGCCTCGTTCGACGTCGGCCCGGACGGAACCGTCACGCTCCTCGATCAGGTGAACGGGCGTGCCGAGCGGTGGGCTCGCGGGCGGGTCGAGCCCGTGACGCTCGCGGTGAGCGGCGGTCTAGCCGACTTCGCCGTCGAGCCCGACGGGACGATGGACGTCCTCGAGCCGCCGAACCGTCTGACTCCCGTACCGCTCCTGCGGAGCTTCCGAGGCGACGGCACCGCGAGGTGGACACAACGCCTGGCCGACCGTACGTGGGCGAAGCTCGCGCTCGGGCCCGACGGCCCGACTGTCCTACAGCAGCCGTCGGAGCAGTGGCTGCCGGCTGCCGAGCAGGGGACTGCGCTCGACCGGGGCGCGCAAGCCGCGCGAGGGCGGCCGGGCCGGCCTCTCGCACACGGCCGAGAGGTCGTCGTCGACCGTGTCGGCTCCAGTGAGCTGCGCGTTGCCGAGCTTGCCGGCAACGCTGTCGTACGCAGCTGGCGCATCACGAGCGAAACGCCGCTCGGCGAGGTGCAACTCGCCGAACCGCACGGCAACGAGCTCGTCGTCGTGCTGAAGACGTATACCGACGAGCGCGCCGAGTACGTCGTGCTCGTGCTGCGTCAGCGCGGTGCAGCGGAGCGCTTCTCGGTCGAGCCCTCCGAGTGGGCGGAGTCGGCGCCACTCGCCCGGTTCCGCCTCGCCGGGTCGTCCCTCTATCAGCTCGGTTCGACCGCCGCGGGGGCGTTCGTCGACCGCTTCGACCTGAAGGAGTCCCGATGAAGATCTTTCTCCTCGCCCTTGGTGCAGGCCTGCTTCTCGCAGGTGCAAACGGCGCGCAGGCGTATCACCGCTTCTGGACGAACTGCAACTACGACTCCCCGACGTTCATGACGACGATGACGCGCGACGCGGGCCAGGACTACGCCAATGCGGCGCGTTACGAGGGTTACCAGTGGGGCGGCGGCTGCTGGAACTACGACGACGTCGACTCGTATCCCTCCGACGCCCCGGGTGACCCGTCGACACACGGGGAGGGAGGAGACTGCTCGGGCCTGACGTTCAAGACGTGGCGCGAGTCGACCGACGAGTGGCGCGACGGGCGCTATTACTGGCGCGCTCTCCGGAACGTCCACGGCCCGTACACCGCCGGCGACTTCAAGAACGGCGTCGGAGCTCCGAACCACGTCGTCGCGAAGGCGACCGCCGGCGTCATGGACGCCTTTGCGAGCAGCTCGCACATCGGCATGGTCTTCGCCCGTTCGCTCTACGGGGGCGATCAGATCGTCGAGGCGAAATGCGAAGCCTGCGGGACGAATATCTTCTACCGCACGTATCGCACCGACCCGAGCTACGGCGGAGTGGCCAGGTGGGGCTGGACCGGCTGAGCATTGTCGTCCTTGGGCTCGGCCTCGTCCTCGCAGGTTGCGACAACGGCGGGAGCTCGAGCCCAGGGCGCCGGTTGCTCTACGGAGAGCCTGCCCAGGAGCTCACAGCCGTGCCCGGCAGCGTCATTGCGATCGGCCGCGTGCTCGATGCGGCAACGCTTGGCCGGCGGTTCACGAGCTGCAGTCCCGGCGGAGCCGTCGACGGCGCCGTGATCGTGGAGCGGATCGGGGTGTTCGGCGAGAGCCTCACGTTTGCAGACGATGCGGGTAAGACGCTCTACTCCTGTGACGGCGGCACCGACCCCGCCGGGGAACGCCGTCCGCCCTGGTGCGGGGGCTCGTCGGGACGGCTCCTGCACGGCCGCCTCCTCGACCCGCGGCTCGACATTCTCTGTCGTGACCGCGAGGGGCGGCCACTCGCCTACGCGTGGGTGGAGCCGGTTCCAGGTGCGCGCTGGATCGGCGTCGACCAGGGCAGCTACACGGAGGTCTACGAGGTCCTCGCCGGGCTCCCGGTCCGGGTGGCGACGCTCCGCGGAATCCAGCTCGGGCGCTCGCGCGCATCTTTCGCAGTGACGCAGTTCGACGCGACCGGAAAAGCGCTGGTCGAGGGGCCTCTCGAGGCGGCGGTCGCCGGCTGAATTCAGCGCTACACTCGGCCCATAGTGTGGGAGCTGATCTGGCTGATGGTGATCATGAAGATCCCCATCCTCTACCTGTGCTGGGTCGTCTACTGGGCGATCAAGTCGGAGCCTCGCCCCGACCAGCCTGCGGCGCTCGTGGCGGATTCGGATGACTCCGACCCGACCCGGTGGCGGCCCGGACGGCAGCCGCGGAGGACCGGCCCGCACGGCCGACCGACCCGAGGTTATGCCCGCACCGCTCGCGCTACGGTTCGTGCATGAGCGCGACGCCGTACCAGCGAACCCGGCCGGCCGAGACGATCGGCGGTTTCCTGGCGGCAGCTTCGATCTTCGTCAGCCTCACCGGGATCGCCTACCGCCCTTTGAGGCTGATTCCGTTTGCGATCATCCTCGGGCTGATCGCGGTTGGAATCGGGGGGAAATGCGAACGGATCGGGACGTGGGCCGTGTCGATCGGCGCGGTGAGCTTCGCACTCGGCATGGCCGTCGCAGTGATCACGAGCCATCCGCTCTGGTAGCCAGAGCTCCGCTGCTACAAAGGAACGAGTGGCTGACGTCGACGGCCTGAACTCAGGCTTCGCCCGCGACCTGCTCGAGGAGTACCTCGAGAACCCGGACGCGGTCCCGAGCGAGTGGCGCAGGCTGTTTGAGAGCGGCCACAGCGACGTCGTGGCGGCACATCCCGGGCTCTCGCGTCTCCTCGAGGCGGCAGGCAACGGCCACTCCGTCGCCGAGCCCGAACCCGCCGCCGGCCCTCCCACTGCACAGGCGGCCCCCGCGCCCGTCTCCGACGAGCTCCTCGGCGCCGTGGCGGCCGCGATGGCGCTCGTGAAGGCGCACAGGATGCACGGCCACCTCGCTGCTCACCTCGACCCCCTCGGCTCCGAGCCGCCGGGCGACCCCGCGCTCGAGCCGGAGCGCCTCATTCCGAAGCTCACGCCGGAGTTGCAGGCGCAGGTTCCTGCATCGGTGCTGCGCTTGTACGTGCCGGGCGAAACGCTTGCCGACACCCTTCCGCGGCTGAGCGACACGTACACGGGGACGATCGCGTACGAGATCGAGCACATCTCGGACCACGAGAAGCGCGTCTGGCTGCGTCAGGCGATCGAGTCGGGCAAGTACCGCAAGCCTCTCGCCGCGGAGGAGCGAAAGGAGTTGCTCGCGCATCTCTCGCGCGTCGAAGCATTCGAGCAGTACCTGCGCCGCGCGTTCCTGGGTCAGAAGGTCTTCTCCATCGAAGGACTGGACGTGATGGTGCCGATGCTGAACGAGGCGGTCGAGCTGGCGGCCGAGAACGGCGCGCATGAAGTCGTGATCGGAATGGCGCATCGCGGCCGTCTCAATGTGCTCGCGCACACGCTCGGGCTCGGCTACGACTCGATCCTCCGGGAGTTCGAGGGCGAGCGGACGATCGAAGCGGTTGTGGCCACCGACGAAGGCGGCACGGGGGACGTGAAGTACCACCTCGGGGCCGAAGGAACGCGTTCGACTCCGGCGGGTGACATCACGGTCACGCTCGCCGCGAACCCGAGCCACCTCGAAGCCGTCGACCCGGTCGTCGAAGGACGCGCGCGCGCCGAGCAGACGGACCGCTCGACCCGCTACGGCATGCACGACCCGAGTGTCGCGCTGCCGGTGCTCATCCACGGCGACGCATCCTTCGCGGGCCAGGGCGGCGTGGCGGAGACGCTCAACCTGTCGGCCCTCGAGGGCTACTCGACCGGGGGCTCACTCCACCTGATCGCGAACAACCAGGTTGGGTTCACGACCGATCCGAGCGAGGGCCGCTCGACGCGCTACTCCAGCGACCTCGCGAAGGGCTACGACGTGCCGATCATCCACGTCAACGCCGACGATCCGGAAGCTGCGATCTCCGCGGTCCGACTCGCGCTCGCATTCAGGCGCCGCTTCGAGAGCGACGTCGTCGTCGACCTCGTCGGGTATCGACGCCACGGTCACAACGAGCAGGACGAGGCGGCGTACACGCAGCCCCTGATGGCCGCGCAGATCGCCGGGCACGCGACGGTTCGCGAGCAGTTCGCAGCACGGCTGATCGAGGAAGGCGTCGTCACGCAAGAGGAGGCCGACGAGCTGCTGGCCGAGGTCACGTCTGAGCTCAAGCAGGCTCACGAGGCGCTCAAGGCGACGTTCGGCACAGCGCCTCAGCCGGAGGGAAAGATCCCGTACTCCAGCGGGGACGGGGTTGTCACGGCTGTCTCGGCCGATCGCCTGCGCGAGCTGAACGATGAGCTCCTACGCGTCCCCGAGCACTTCACGGTGCATCCAAAGCTGCTGAGCCAGCTGGAACGACGGCTCAAGACGATCGAAGAAGGCGGGATCGACTGGGGCCAGGCAGAGGCACTCGCATTCGGTTCGTTGCTCGTCGAGGGGATCCCCATCAGGCTGACCGGCCAGGACACCGAGCGCGGCACGTTCTCGCACCGGCACGCCGTCCTGCACGACGCGCACACCGGCGAAGTCTTTACTCCGCTGCAGAACCTTGACGACGCCACGGCGTCCTTCGAGATCTACAACTCGCCGCTTTCGGAATATGCGTGCCTCGGATTCGAGTACGGCTACTCGGTCGCAGCGCCGGAGGCGCTCGTTCTGTGGGAAGCCCAATTCGGGGACTTCGTCAACGGCGCGCAGATCGTGATCGACCAGTTCATCGTCGCGGGCCTCTCGAAGTGGCGTGAGACGACACGCCTGACGCTTCTGCTGCCGCACGGCTACGAGGGCAACGGCCCCGAGCACTCGAGCGCTCGCCTGGAGCGCTTTCTCCAGCTCGCCGCACAGGAGAACATCCGGGTCGCGAACCCTTCGACCTCGAGCCAGCACTTCCACCTGCTCCGGCGCCAGGCCCTCGACGCCGCGGGCCGGCCGCTCGTGGTGATGACACCGAAGGGGCTTCTGCGGTTGAAGCAGGCCTCCTCGACGTTGGCCGACCTCGCGGAGGGCTCGTTCCGGCAGGTGATCGACGATCCTGCAGCGGATCGCGAGCTGGTGAGACGGCTCGTCGTCTGCTCGGGCAAGGTCTACTACGACATCGCCGGGCACGAGCTGCGCGCGGGAGCGAGCCAGGTGGCGCTCGCGCGGCTCGAGCAGCTCTACCCGTTCCCCGCCGACGCCTACGCCCGGCTCATCGCGAGCTATCCCCAGCTCGCGGAGGTCGTCTGGGCGCAGGAGGAACCGCAGAACATGGGTGCCTGGCGCACGATCCGCCACCGCCTCGAGGCGCCGCTCCGAGAGGCGGGCATCCCGCTCAGCTATGTAGGCAGGCCGTGGCGAGCGAGCCCGAGCGAGGGTTATCCGACGGCGCACCTGCGTGAGCAGGACCGCATCGTGCGCGCTGCGCTCGGAGCTACTTAGGAGGTCGTCGCGACTTCGTCCGGGCGGTCGCCTTCACTACCTTCGAGGCGACCTTCGGGCCGTGCTTCCGCGCCGCGTTCAAGACCTGCTGGCGCTGCTTCGGTGGCAGGCGCCGCCAGATGTCCCACGCAGTCAGCGCAACAGTCACAGGTCCCAGACGCTTGCTCAGGCGGGGCATGGGCCTATCCTCGCATAGGCACTATTTGTCGTGCCCGTTGTCGCGCTCTTTGTCTTTCGCCTTAGCCTTGTCGCTTCCGTTGCCGCGCTCATCTCCATGGCCCTTGTCGGCGTCCGGCTGCTGCTGCGCCGGCGCTGAGGGCTGCGGTGCCGCCGGAGTCACCGGCGGGGCGGCGACGGGTTTCTGCACGGCCGGTGGACAGTCGCCCTTGTCCTTCCCGCTCGTGTCCTTGTCGCGCTTGGCTTTCACCTTTTCTTTTCCGTGCCCCTTGCCCTTGCTCTGCTGCGGCGGCGCCGGATCGGGGGTGGGGGTGGCGGGCGTCGGAGCGGCAGGCGCCGCGGCGAGCTCGCGCGTGTCAGGAGGCGTGGCGGGCGTCGGGGCCGGTGTCGGCGTCGGAGTGGGCGTCGGCGTGGGCGTCGGCGTGGGCGTCGGCGTCGGCGTCGGGCGAGGAGTGGGAGCGGGCTTCGGCGTCCCACCGGGCTTCGAGTGTCCTGCGCTTGCAGGACGAAGCCTTTGGTCCAAGCCGACGCCGCGACTCGACGCGAGTCGACCGAGGTTCGTCGCTACGGGTGACCGGACCTCTGCGAGCCGCTCGGCGCCCGCGGGCCGCGAGGACGACGCTGAGGGAACCGCATGCACGGAGCGCTGAAGTGAAGACGGCGGCGCAGTCAGCGATTGCCCGGCTTCACGCGGTGGGCCGAACAGCGCCGGCATGGCCGTTGCGAAGGCGATGGCTCCTGTCAACAGCGCGGCGGCTAGAACGCGCGCGCTTTTTTCCCTCATGCTGCTCCCCTAGGTTGTCGATACCTCGTTCCAGTGATGTATCGGCTCCGGGGGTGTAGGACTTGAAGGGAAGTCATGGGTAGTTTCAAAGTCAAGCTCGTCGCCTATTTCCTGCTGCTGTCCCTGCTCCCTCTGGCCGCCGCCTTCTGGGGCTTTTCGACGGTGGCGGCGCGGAGCGAGACCCGGCGGGTCGACGCACGCCTTCAGGCTGGTCTGCGCGCCACCCTAGCTGCTTACCAGGAGGCTCTTGGCTCCGCCGACGCAGCGGCCGGGCAACTCGCGCACAAGCCCGCCTTCCAGCGCGCACTGCTTGCCCGGAATCGCGTGGCCCTCGAACGCATGCTCCGCGGGAAGTCGCATCTTTCAGTGGAGGCTCCCGGCGGCTTCCAGGTCGGTAGGCGCGACCCGATGGCGGTGACGCGGCAGGTGGAGGTTGTCGGCGCGAACGGCACGCACGGGTCGGTCGTGGCCTCGGTGCCGCTGGACGACGCGCTCGTCAGGAGCCTCGAGACTCGCTCCGGCCTCGAGAACTACGACCATGTCGTCCTGATTCAGAACGGCCGCATCGTCGCTGGGCCGCCGGGCGTGAGCGGAAGCGTGGACGTCCACTCCGGCAAAACACGGACGATCTCGCTCGACAACACCAGCTACCGCAGCCTCGTCGCCGGCACGATCGGGGAACACCCCAACGCGACGCTCGGCGTGATCAGCCCGCAGGCGCGCATCGACGCGACCAACCGTGATGCGCGAAACCGCCTGCTCGTCGGCCTCCTCGCCGCGCTCCTCTTCGTCGCATGTGTTGCATACGTGGAAGGTCGTGCAATCGTCCGCACGATTCGCCGGCTCGTCGACGCGGCACGCGCGATCGCGCGGGGCGACCTCAAGCAGCGCGTGCCCGTCCAGGGCCGTGACGAGTTCGCGCTCCTCGGGCGGACGTTCAACCAGATGGCGTTCCAGCTGCAGACCCGTCTCGACGAGCTCCAGGCGGAACGCGGGCGCCTGCGCGACGTCATCTCGCGCTTCGGCGAGGCGCTCGGCGCCACGCACGACAGCGACCAGCTGATGCGGTTGATCGTCGAGACCGCGATCGAGGCGACGAGCGCGTCCGGCGGCGTCTTCGTCGGTGCGAACGGTGAGCTCGTGCAGGTCGGCTATCCCGACAAGGGCGACGACAAGATCGAGGTGCCCCTGCGTGCGGGAACCATGGACTTCGGCTCGCTGCTCCTCTTCGGCGACGATTTCACCGACGAGGACCGGATGACCGCGGCCTCCCTCGCGTCGCACGCCGTCGTTGCCCTCGACAACGTCCGGCTGCACCGAATCGTCGAGCGGCAGGCCCTCGTCGACGGCCTCACCGGGCTCGCCAACCGCCGTCAATGCGAGGAATCGCTCGCGGACGAGCTCGCCCGCGTCGAGCGCTTCGGCGGCTCCCTGGCCGTGGTCGTCGCCGACCTGGACTGGTTCAAGGACGTCAACGACCGCTACGGCCATCCGGCGGGAGACACGGTGCTGCACGATTTCGCGACCCTCCTCCAGGAGACCCTCCGCGATGTGGACATCGCCGGCCGCTGGGGCGGGGAGGAGTTCCTGATGGTCTTGCCGGGCACGGATCTCACCGGCGGCGCGAGGGTGGCCGAGCGGATCCGGGTCTCCCTGGCGGGGCGGATCGTCCTCACCGCGGACGGCACGCCGATCCCGGTCACCGCGAGCTTCGGAGTCGCCGCGACCCCGCCGCACCGCACGGCCTCGGAGCTGTTCGCGGCCGCGGATGCGGCCATGTACGAGGCCAAGCGGGCAGGCAAGAACCGGGTCGAGACGGCTCCGGACCCGGTCCGCCAGGCCTAGTCCAGGGAGGGTAGTTCCGGCAGTTTCCCTGGAAAAGGGTGCTCGAAGGGCTACAATCCTGCCCAGCCTCGGCCCCAGCCCCCGACCCAGGAGCCCTCCATGACCGTTGAAATGCCGTCGATGTTCGCCAAGACGATCCAGGATCACCTCGAGTTGAAGGAGCGGAACGCGAAGCTCGAGGAATCGATGCCTCTCGGCCACTACAAGAGCGCCGATCCGTTCGACAACCATCCGCTGTTCAAGACCGAGGAGCAGGCGCGTCTCGAGGAAACCATGGACGGTGAGGAGTCCGCAGCAACCGCCGAGCATCCCGTGCTGGCGTGGCCGGGTGAAGAGACCGCCGAGCAGGCTGCTCCTGAGTCCGAGGAAGGCCTCTGGGGCCGCAGCCGCGACTTCGACTGGGGCGACTAGCCCGTAAGGTACGTCTCTCCGGAAGCGACGCGGGGAGGCCGAAGATGAAGCGATTGTTGCTGGGGCTCGGGTTGGCGGCCGGCATCGCCTACGCGCTGCGCGAGTGGTTCGCCGCACCGCAGCCGCAGCCGTCCTGGGACGAGACCGACAACGACCCCGAGGATCTGAGCCAAGACCTGGCGCAGCGGGCGCGCGAGGCCGAGGGCGCTCAGGCCACGGAAGAGACCTCCGCGGGCTAGAGCAAGGCGGCGGCGAAGCGGAGATCGCCGACGAGGGCAGCGAGCTCTTCCTTTCGACGTTCCCGATCGCCGCGGAGGATGGCCGAGGGGTGGATCGTCGCCGTGACTGCCGGCGCGAGGTCGGATTCGACCAGCCGACGCCTGTTCTGGGTCACGCGGAACTGACGGCCGAGCAGGGACTGCGCGGCGACCGCGCCGAGTAGCACGAGCACCTGAGGCTGAATGGCCTCGAGCTCGGCCTCGAGCCACGGGCCGCAGGCCGTGGTCTCCGCCCAACTGGGCTTCTGGTGAATTCGGCGCTTCCCACGTTCCTGCCACTTGAAGTGCTTCACGGCGTTCGTCACGTAGGTGTCCGCCCGGTCGATGCCCGCCTCCTCGAGCGCCTCGTCCAGGAGCCGGCCCGCCGGACCGACGAAGGGCCTGCCAGCCCGGTCTTCCTGGTCGCCCGGCTGCTCTCCGACCAGCATCAGCCGGGCGGTCTCCGCTCCCTCGCCAAAGACAGTCTGCGTCCCGAGCTCCCATAGGTGGCAGCCGCGGCAGCCGGCCGCGGCCCCCCTCAGAGCTGAGAGCGAACGCTCCTCGGGGAGGAAATCTGCCGCCGATCCGGTCTCCTTGGCGTGGCCCACGCTCTGGGTATGACCGCTCGTTGCCAGCAGGAACCCCTCAACAGGGGGATACGAGCGGCTTCCCGCCTCGCTTTGCTTTGTGTCGGTTCGCGAAAAAGGGGCTTCACCTGCGGCTGCAACGACATAACGACCAACGCGGATGAGCGATCACGCGCTTCCACTCCGGCTCCTCGACGAGAACGTCCTCGGCGACCCATCGCGCGGGACCGCCCTCGTCGAGTCCTACAGACGTCTTGCGGACGTCTTCCACGACGTGCTCGCAGAGCAGAGCCTCGACGCGCTGCTCGACCGGATCGCCGACGCGCTCGCCGAGCTTGTCCCACATGACTCGCTGACGATCTACGAAGCCGACGAGTCGCGACGCCTCCTGCTTCCGGTGTGGGCGCGCGACAAGTGGGCGGACAAGATTCTCGCCGACAGCTGCCCGTTCGGCGTCGGCCTTACCGGCTGGGGCGTCGAGCATCGCGAGTCGGTCCGCGTCAACCAGGCTCACCTGGATCCGCGCACATCAACGGTCCCCGGCACGCCCGAAGACGAGCCGGAGGCACTGATCACGATCCCGCTCGTTGCGCGTGACTCGATCAAAGGCGCGCTGAACATCTATCGGCTCGGTGACGATGCGTCGTTCGACGACGACGAGTTCGAGCTCGCAAAGCGGTTCGGCGACGCCGCCGCACTCGCCCTCGACAACGCGCAGATTCGCGCACGCCTCGAGCACCAGGCCCAGACCGACCCGCTCACCGGCCTCTTCAACCACCGGGCCTTCCACGAGCGACTCAGGCAGGCGTTGGCGGAGGCGAGCCGCTCGCACGACGTGATCTCGCTCCTCATGCTCGATATCGACGACTTCAAGCGCGTCAACGACGTCTACGGCCATGGTGCCGGCGACGAGATCCTGCGCAGCCTCGCCGACACGCTGAAGGACGCGGTGCGCGCCTCCGACGTCGTCTACCGGCTCGGCGGAGAGGAGTTCGCGATCGTGATCGCCGCGCGCTCGCCGGAAAGCGCCGAGCAGCTTGCGAACCGGCTCGTCGAGCGCGTTGAGTCCACCGAGTTCAATCCCGCAGGCCGCATTACCATTTCCGTTGGGCTTGCGCGCGGCCCCGAGCATGCGATGAACCCGCGCGAGCTGATCGCGTGTGCAGAGGCGGCGATGATGACCGCGAAGGCGCGTGGCAAGAACCAGATCGTCCTCTACGACGACGCCGAGCTCGAGCGTCCGGAAGGGGAAGAGGTTCCGTCGACGCGCGATGTCCGCTCGGTTGCGCACATGAAGATGCTGCAGAGTCTCGGAGGCAAGCTCAACCGGCTCAACGACGTGCGCCAGATCGGTCACGTCATCGCCACGGAGCTCCGCTCGCTCATCGACTACCACAACTGCCGCGTGTCGATCATCGACGGCGACGACGTGATCCCGATTGCGTTCGTCGGCCAGTTCACGTCGGAGACGCAGGAGCCGCTCGAGATCCTCGCCTGCAAGGTCGGCCAGGGGATCACAGGCCGTGTCGCGGCCACCGGCGAGTCACTGCTGATCGCCGATGCAGCCAACTGCGAGTTCGCGCGTGTGCTTCCGGGCACGGACGCCATCGATGAGTCACAGGTTGTCGTGCCCCTGTCCTACGGGACGCGTGTCGTCGGCGTGATCGTGATCTCCAAGCTCGGCCTCAACCAGTTCGACGAGGACGACATGCGCCTCCTCGAAGTGCTCGCCGGCCACGCCGCTGTTGCGCTCGAGAACGCCGGTCTCTACGAATCCGCCCGGCGGGAAGCCGACCGCGCAACCGCGCTGCTCGAATTCAGCCGCCAGCTCTCGAGTGCCGAAGGCATGGATGCGGTCGTCGATCGCATTGTCGAGCTGTCGGCCCGCACGGTTGGCTCGCCTCGCGCATCGGTCTGGTTCCAGGAGGCTGCAAGAGGCGAGATCAGAGTGCGGGCGACCCACGGTTACAGCGACCTCGACCGCGAGCGCCTGGCGCGGATGCACTTCGACCATGAGACCGCCGAGGCGTTCTTCTCGGTCAAGGAGCCGTTCGTCGTCACGGACGAACAGCGCGAAGCCATGACCGGACCAAGTGACGTCGGGACGCGCAAGCCCTTCGCGGTCGCGCCGTTGACGCTCGACGGCGGGCGCCTCGGGTGCATTGCCGTCGCGGCATCCGAGGGCAGCGACTTCACCGAACGGCAGCTGCGACTGCTCGCAGGCGTCGCCCACCAGGCGAAGCTCGCTCTGACCAACGCCGGCAACTTCCGCAGTCTCGAGAAGACGTTCCTCGAAACGGTCGAGGCACTGGCGAACGCGCTCGAGGCGAACGACGAGTACACCTCGTCACACGCCCGGTGGATCACCGACCTCTCGCTCAAGGTGGGCGGCGGACTCGGCCTCGACACGCGTGCGCTCAAGCGTCTCGAGCTCGGCGCGCTGTTCCACGACATCGGCAAGATCGGGATTCCGGAGGCGATCCTGTCGAAGCCGGGGCCGCTAACAGCCGAGGAGCGGAAGCTCGTCGAGAAACACCCCGAGCTCGGCGAGCGAATCATCGCGCCGATCGACCGGCTCGAAGAGGTACGACCGATCGTGCGCCACTGTCACGAGCGCTTCGACGGCACCGGTTACCCCGACCGCAAGAGTGCAGAGGACATTCCGATCGAGTCACGGATCATTCTCGTCTGCGACGCGTATCACGCCATGACCACCGATCGGCCGTATCGCAAGCGGCTGCCGAGAGAGGAAGCACTGCGTCGCCTCGACGAAGGCGCAGGAACGCAGTTCGACCCCGACGTCGTCGAGGTCTGCAAGCGCGTTCTCGAGGAGAGCTTCTAGCCGGACCGCGGCCGGCCGCCCGTGAGGGCATCCAGGCCGTCGCTGAAGCTGACGTACGGCGCCGTAGGCAAGGCTCGCTCGCGCTCGTGCAGTCGCTCGGCGTCGTCGAGCGCACGCTCGCGGCGCCGAATGCTTTCTTGCTGCGTCGCCAGGCCCGCTTGAAGCTTCAGTAGCTCGGCCTCGCGGGCTGCAAGTTCCGACTCTCGCGCGTCAAGCTGCGACTGGAGCTCCGCAAGCTTGCGCTCACCCTCGGCTTCGGTGCGCTGCTCGACCGCGGCGGCCTTGCGCTCGCGCGTCGTCAGCTCTCGTTCGAGCTCGTCGACGGCCCGCGCCCGTTCCTCGAGTGCGCGCGCTTGCTCGGCGAAGCGGAGCTCCTGCTCGCCTGTGCTCCGTTCCTCGTCGGCTCGAGTAGCGTCGGCCCGCGCCTCGAGCTCTCGGACCACCTCGGCGAGCCGGACGCGCTCGGCGGCGAGCTCCTGTTCGGCTGCCTCGACGGTCGCCGCCCGCTCGACGAGCTCGTCGGTCGCCCGCGTCGCCTCGCTCAGAGAAGACTCGAGCGCACGTCCCTGATCGGCGAGCTCCGCTTCTCGCGCGGCGAATGACGCCTCCTGCTCACGCAGGCGCGAGTAGGAACCCTCGAGCTCGTTCTTCCGGCGGTCAAGCGAGGCTCTGCTTTCCGCGAGCTCCTGCTCGTGGGCCTTCAACGCCGTCTCGGACTCCTCGACCTCGAGCTCGCGCGCGCGAAGGGCAGTCTCACGCTCCGCCGTATCGCGCTCGCGCGGGGCGAGTGCATCGAGGCGCTGCTGCAACTCTGCCTCGCGACGGGCAAGCAGCTCCTCTCCATACGCGCGATCGGCGTCGCGCTCGGGGCGTCGAAGCCGAAGCCGTCTGCCTTCGTGTGCGCGGGCCTCCTCGTCGTCGAGCTTCTTCGTCCGCTGCTCGACCTCGAGCTCCCGTCGTGCGACATCCGCGGCGCGCTCTCGCAGGGCACGCTTCAGATCCTCGACCTGGACGAGAGCCTCCGCACTCTGGCGCTGGCGCGCCTCTGCGAGCCGCCGAGCCAGCTCGAGAACCTCGTTCCGATCGGCAGTCTCCTCAGGCTGCTGCCAGGCTGCGTCCCAGCCGGTCGACTCCCAGGAATCCCCCCTTGACTCCATTAGCAAGAGCGTAGCGCGGCTTGAGGTGGTTTGACCGCTCCGAGCAGGGGAATCGGCCTAGTCGAATCCGACCAAGGAGCGCAGACATGCCCAGCAAGCGAGCCAACGTCAAGAACGAAAAGCAGTACGAAGCCCTGAAGGACAAGGGAATGTCCAAGGAGCGCGCGGCGAAGATCGCGAACTCTCCCGGCGCATCGAGCCGTGGCGGCAAGAAGTCGCATTCGAGCTCGTCACGCTCGTCTTCGAGTCAGGGCGGGACGACCGCGCAGAAGAAGGCCGCAGGACGCAAGGGCGGAAAAGCCACAGCTCGTAAGAGCTAACACATACCCTCGGGCCGGCCCGGCCTCAGCCGTCGAGTGCGATTCGGCGTGCGCCGTCGTGGCGGATCCGGACTGCGAAGTCGCCGCCGCCGAGCGCTTGGACGACGTACCCCTCGATCGAGAGGTCGCCGTGCTCGGCGAGCAGGCTCCCGCCGGCGAGAATCCGTCGCGGCCGGAAGCCGAGTCGGAGGACCTCGGTGCCACTCGTGTCGAAGGTGCGATACGTCAGTCGCCGCCGGCCGTACGACACGGATTGCACGACGGAGCTGGAGCCGAGCAGGTGGCTGCGTCGCTTCGGAGCGAGCTCTGGCATCGCGGCCATCGCCCAGTTGAAGCTCCGCAGGTAATCGGCGTAGCCGTCGCTGAACCAGAACGTGTTCGTCGACCGCTGCCCACAACATGAGACCCGCCCGTCGCTTGCGGCGAAGTACGTGGCGTAGTTCAGCGAGCGGACGGCGAGCTCCCGCGCACGTTCGTCTCCTGTGCGTGCATAGAGCAGCGCGTTCGTCGCCGCCCACCGTGACGTCGTGCTGCCGAGCCCGACGCGCGAGCAGCAGCCGGGCTTACCGGGTGCCCGTTGCTCGTCGATTCCCCAGGCCCCGAGGAACGGGCCGCGGCCGAATGACTTCTGCACCCAGCGGAGCAGCGCCGCAGCGTGCTCGTCCCACAACGGATCGACCGACTCTGGGGCAGGGTGGGTGAGCAGGTACTGCGCCGTAAGCGTCGGGGTCGCCTGATTGAGGCTGCGTGGGTTGTACGGGACGTCCTCGTAGAAACCGCTCCAGCGATTCCACGCCGGGCTGTCGCGGTTCAACTGGTACTTCAGCATCCACGCCCATGCGACATCACGAGCGTGCTTGTACGAGCTCGTGCTGCCCGCGCCCACCTCGACGAGCTCGTCGAGCAGGCGCACCGGCCCGACGACGAGCCCTCCGAATTGCGCACCGTCGAGAACGGCGCCCGTCCTTGCGTTGACGCGAAACGGCCACGGTGTATGCGTCGCGTCACCCGGGCGAACGTGTCGTGCGAGCGCGTTCCCGGCTGCGATCGCAGCGCGAAGGAACCGGCGTTCGCCGGTCAGCTCGTAGAACTGCAGGTATCCGAGGCCGAGCAGTCCCACCTTGTCGGTTTCGACGCCGCCGTAGAACCGCCGGGGGAGCCCGGCGAGGCAACGCCCGTACGTTCGCTCACCCGCGCAGGCCGTGGTGAACGGGACCCGCGGCCACGCCCAGCCCGCCGGCGAAGTTCCGTGTGCGAGCTGGTAGTCGAGCATCTCGCGCACCACGCCGATCGCCCGCCGGTCGGCCGAATATGGATACCAGGAGACCAGCGAGTCGACGAACGCAGCGTTGAGAAACGCCGGGTTGTGCTGCCAGTAGATCCCCTGGAGCGTTTGTCCGTCGAACACCGCATAGTTGAGGTACACCTTCGACCGTGTCCGCGGATCGCGTGGGACGCCACGCTCGATGAAGTTCCAGCCGAGCCGAAGAACGCGGTCGTAGCCAAGGCCGGCGTTCGGGCGGTACCAGGGCAACAGCTTCCCGTTCCCGTCGCGCACTGCGTTGTGCCAGGGCAGCATGGGATGAACGGGGCGTGACTGGGTGCTGCTCACCGAGGACGGAGCGCGCGTCGGGACGAGATCGAACTTCTGCAGGGCTGGAATGAGCATGAAGTACGGGCGCATGTCCGCGGAGTGCGGCCATGCGCCGACGAACGTGTGGAGCGGCGCAGCGGGATTCAGGCGACGCAACTTGCGCGCGAGCGCGGCAGACTGATCCTGTGACCTGACGACGTGGTCCCTCTTGCTCCACCAGAGCTGGAGCGGGACGCCGGACCTTGCGATCGCGCGTGCGTACGTGATCGGGCTGCGGCGCGCGTAGGCCCGCGGCAGGCTCTCCGGCGTGCCGCCGATCTCTTCGCGCGCGAGTGCGCGCAGCCCGAAGCCGATCGGATCACCCCACCTGTGCAGACAACCGCGGTTGCAGCGAAGCCGCGAGAAGTCGCGGTAACGCGAGGCCATGTTGGTGACAGGATCGAATGCTGCGGCGCCGGCGAGGAGCTTGGGATGGCGGGCAACCAGTAGCAGTGTCTCCTGGCCGCCCATGCTCGTTCCGAACGCGTAGACGCGGCGTGGCTCGATCCGCAGCCACGGAATGGTGGCCCGCAGGATCCGGGGCATGCGCGCGAGATCGTCGATCTGCCCGGCGTATCCCCACGAAAAGCGCGCGAACCTGCGGCCCTGTCCTTCGGGATTGACGACGGCGAACGAGCCGATTGAGGGGAGGTCTCCCCACCGGTCGACGTTCTCCTCTGCGGAGACCCCGCGACCGTGCGGAGAGATGATCAGCGGAATGGGAGGGTTGTTGCCGGGCCCGTACCAGTCGGGCAGCACCACGTACGCCGCACGGTGGAGACCGTTGTGCGTCGTGTAGTGGATCGTGACGACACGGACGTGAACCTGTTCCCAGACGTCGCCTCGCACCGCGCCGGCCCCGGCCAGGGCGAGCACGACCGCAAACATGCACAGACCCCCGCGGCGCATCGCACCATGATCCCACAGCGGCCGGGTTGCGCCCGGGAAGGCTGCTCAGGCGGAGGCGGAGGCCGAAGCTTCGTCCGTAGCGGCTTGCCTGCGCGTCTTTCGTTTCGCGGTCGCCGTCACGACGCGGTTCTTGCCGTTCCGCTTCGCCTCGTAGAGCGCAGCATCCGCGGCTGCGACCAGCTCCTCGACACTCGTCTGCGCCGGGAAGCACGCCGCGCCGAAGCTCGCCGTCACCCTCAACGGATCTCCGTCCGGAGTCGTCAGCTCGAGCTCCTCGATCCGCGCGCGGATCTTTTCGGCGAGCCCGCGTGCACCGGTCAGATTCGTGCCCGGACCGACCACTGCGATCTCCTCGCCGCCGTAGCGTCCCGGTAGGTCGAGCTGGCGGACCGCGTCAGTGAACACCGCAGCGACCCGCCGCAGGACCTCGTCCCCGGTCTGGTGTCCGAACCGGTCGTTGACCGACTTGAAGTTGTCGATGTCTGCGATCACGAAGGCGACGTTCGTGCCGAGCCGCCGTGCGTGGTCGACCTCCTCGTCGAGTCGCTGGTCGAGCGCACGGCGATTCGCGATGTTCGTCAGCGAGTCGGTCTCGGCCGCGAGTGTCAGGTGGGCGAGGTCGGCGAAGATTCGGGCGACCGGACGAGCCAGGCGGGTCGCAAGGCCGGCGGCAAGTGCCATCGTGATCGCTGCCGCGAAGAGAAGGCGTCGCCTGTAGGCGCTGAGGCGCGCCTGCACCGCCGATACGGGCTCGACGGCGACGAGTGAGGCACCGCCCGAGTCGAGCTTCGTGTCCTTTGCGAGGAACGACACCTTGCCGAGCTCGATGTGACCCTTCTCGACGTTCGCTGATGCGCCTGCCGGGCCTCCGGCCGTCACCTGGCCGTGCTGGGCCAACACCAGCGCCGCATGCTTCGGCATCGGGGTTGCTCTTTGCAGAACGGCGAGCAGCGACGAATCCATCGGCACGGCCATCGTCACCCGGGCGACGGCACGGCCGTCACGAGTGATCGTCGCAGTCGCGGTGATCCGAGGGCCGCTGGGAAGCTTTCCGTAGGCGCGTCCGCGGATCATCACGCGTGCGTCGTGCGAGGCCGCGAGAGCGCGGAGCCGGGCGCCGTCTCGGTGGAGGAGCGCCTGCTGCAAAGAGTTGGACGCGGCAAGCTCGCCCACGCGAGCTCGAAGATTGGCGTGCATCGTCGAGAAGGTCGACGCCGCGACCCGCGCGGCGCCGGACAGCTCGGTTGCTGCCTGCTGGCTGTTCGAGCGGCGAGCGCTGAGATCGAGCGTGAAGACGATCCCCGCGATCAGCGCGCAGAAGAGCAGGAAGACGACAAGTGCGGCCCGTGCGACCGCGACCCGCCCGTAGCGGGAGCGAAAACGGCCTTCCATCTAGGGCCCCTTTTTCGGGCCGCCCTTGGCGGCTCCGTTGCCGTTCCCATTACCCCCAGCGTTCGCGCCTCCTGCGTTCGGGTTGTTTCCGCCCGCGTTCCCGTTCCCGCCGGCGTTGTTGCCGCCTGCGTTGGGATTGTTGCCGCCGGCGTTCGGGTTGTTCCCGCCCGCGTTGGGATTGTTCCCACCGGCGTTCGGGTTGTTGCCACCCGCGTTGCCGTTCCCGTTTCCGTTGCCGCCGGCGTTGTTGCCGCCTGCGTTCGGATTGTTCCCGCCCGCGTTCGGATTGTTGCCGCCGGCGTTGCCGTTACCGTTACCGTTTCCGCCGGCGTTGTTGCCGCCTGCATTCGGGTTATTGCCACCGGCGTTGGGATTGTTCCCGCCCGGGTTCGTCGTGGCGCCACCCGCGTCGGGGTTGCCGTTGCCAGCTTCCCCTGCGGGATCAGGCGACTCCGGGCTCTCGGGAACGCTCGGATTGGCAGGTTGCGGTCCTTCGCCGCCGTCGGCGGCCGGCGGGGCAACCACCGGCTCACCGGAGTCGGACGACGGAGGTGGAGTCGAAGGAGTCGAGGGCCCGGGCGCCGGCGGATTCGGGTCCGGCTGCTGCTGACGCGGCGCTGCGGGCGTCGCCGGGTGAGGTGCAGGCGGTGCGGGTGCAGGGGGTTGTGGCGAGGGCTGCGACTGCTGGACCGGCGCAAGCGCGACCTGCCGCTGCGGCTGGTCGGTCAAGTTCGGGCCATTCTTGTGCTTGTCCGCGGCAGGTGGATCCGGAAGCGCGACGATCAGCGACTTGGCGCGGGAGTCGGCCGAACGCGGCGACGCAGTCGCAAGGTCGTTCGCCAGCGCGTCGGCTGGAAGCAGAAGCGAGAGGAGCCGCGCCTGCCGGCCCGTCGCGTTGTTCGGCGAGTTGAAGGTCTGGCTCTCCTGAACACCGAGCACAGCGCTGCTGAGCGAGATCGCGACGTTGCTGTTCCCGCCTGCGCCTAGACCGGGGAGGAGCGGCAGCCCGGGGAGCGCCAGGCCGACCCAGAGGGCGCTCGCGAACGTCGCCGTGCTGGCGAGCCCGGCGGACTCGATCGCCGAGAGAAGCCTCGAAGCCGTCGAGGCAAGGGTGAATTGTCGCCGCTTGATCTCCATTGGTGCCACCGCAGGGGGCTGCCAGGTTCATCGGCCTTTCACGCCTCTCGGGGCGTCCCTCGACCGAGGGAGCCCGAAGCGCACAAACCGGTAGCCGTGGTCGCCCGTAATTGGCCTACGAAGGGGTCGACCTGCGATCCCAATCGCAAAGGGGCAAATCGCAAAGGGGGAATGTGGTGTCGAAGCTGGTCCTAACCGTGGTTGCTCTGGGAGCCGCTCTCGCGCTGGTCGTGGCAGGAGGTGCTGGCGCGCGCAGCCAGGCGGGACAGGTGAGGATTGCCGCTGCAATGGCCGCCTCCGATGAGACGCCCGCTCCAAAAGGGGACGTCGGTTCGGCGAAGGGGACGTTCACCGGAACGCTGACGAAGTCCGACGCCGGTGCCGTCCTGACCTGGCAGCTGTCGTTTACCGGCCTGACCGGGCCTGCCGTCGCTGCACACATTCACATCGCGGCCAGGGGCACGCCGGGTCCAGTCGTGGTCCCGCTCTGTGCGCCTTGCACCAGCGGAGTCACGGGAACGGCGAACATCACGCCGGTCGTGCTCGAGGCGATCGAGAACGACCGCGCCTACGTCAACGTGCACACGAAGACGAACCCGGCCGGAGAGATCCGGGACCAGGTGTCGCCGGTCGCGACTTTGAAAGCGTCGCTTCGCGCGGCGCAGGAGCGGCCGAAGCCGAAGGGCAACGTGCGTCGGGCACGCGGCGCCTTCACCGTCTCGATCGCGAAACAGGGATCCTCGGCGGTGCTCACCTGGCGATTGACCTTCAGCCGCCTCACCGGTAAGGCCGTCGCAGCGCACATCCATCGCGGCGTCCGCGGAAAGGCCGGTCCGGTGATCGTGCCTCTGTGCGCCCCGTGCAAGAGTGGGGCGCAGGGCAGGGCGACCGTCGATTCCTCGGTGCTGAACGCACTGGAATCGGGCCGCGCCTACGTCAACGTCCATACCAAGAAGAACCCGGCCGGCGAGATCCGCGGTCAGCTGGGGTCCGCAGCACTAACGATCGGGTAGCGAAAGCCAGGGAGGCCCGGCCCGCTCGGGCCGGGTCTCCCTGGTCAGAGAGTCAGTTCGGCGACGCCGCCGGTTCGATGCCGACGCTCGGCGACGACGTTCCGTCTGCCCGACCGTTCCCTGCGCCGTCGGTTGCGCCGAGCACGCCGAGGAGGACGTCCTCGCGGCTGTAGTGCCCGACAGCATCGAACCACTGTTTGCCGCGGAGGCTTTCACGGAGATCGCAGTCGGCGACGAGGATTCCCTCCTCGCCGACAAGCGGACCGGCAACGACTTCGCGTGTGGCACCGGAGATGATCGCGGACGCGCCGCGTGAAAGCTCCCGGTCTCGCCCGCCCGGGATCTCGAACGGGAAGTCATCGGGAAACTGCTCGCCGTGGATGTACTGGCAGACGCTGATCACCCAGGCGCCGGACTCGAAGGCGATCGTTCGCATGAGCGAGAGCCAGACGTCACTGTCGTCCATCGTCGGCGCCACCCAGATCTGCGGACCGCCGCGGTAGATCGCGTAGCGCGCGACCGGCATGCGGTGCTCCCAGCAGATCAGGCCGCCGACGCGTCCGACGGCTCGTATCCGCGACTGCCAGGTCGTTGCCCTGGCCGATCCCATGGAAGAGTCGCTCGTGATGCGTTGGCATCAGCTTGCGGTGCTTGAGCAGCAGGCCGCTCGGCCCGATGATCAAGAGTGTGTTGTAGAGCGTGCCGGGGCGGTTGCTCTCGCGTTCGTTGACGCCGATCGCGAGGTGGACGCCGAGCTCGAAACAGACGCGCGTGAGTCGGTCGACCACCGGGCCCGGGACGTCGACCCCGCTGAGCCACATTCGCTCGAAGAGGTCCGTCATCCCTTCGTCGTAGCGCGACTGGGTGATCGAGGCCGAGGGATAGAACGAGAGGAAGCACTCCGGTAGCACGATCAGCTTCGCGCCCTGTGCGGCGGCGTCGCGGGTGAGCTCGATCGCCTTCTCCACGCTCGCATCCAGATCGAGCATCACCGGAGTCGCCTGGACCGCAGCGACCCGAACAGGTGCGAACGTCGTCACCTGTGAAGCCTCACACAACACCTGAAGCCGGTCAAGCGTGCGGCGCTGTACGATCGTTGGCCCTTGACGACGGCGCCCACCGCCATGGTCGACGCGCCGAGGGCTCGGCGTAGACTCCGTCCGTCCTCGAGCTTCCTGCGCTTCGTGCTTCGGCGCATGGCTGCGCTCGTTCTGCTCGCCGTCGGCATCACGCTCGTCGTCTTCGTGCTCACCCAGCTCGTGCCGAGCAACGCGGTGGCCACCAACCTCGGTGAGCAGGCGTCGGCCGATCCCGCTGCCGTTGCAGCCTTCAAGGCGCACTACGGCCTCGACAAGCCGCTGCCCGTCCGCTACTGGCTCTACCTCCAGCATCTCGTCCAGGGCGATCTCGGGCAATCCTCGCTCACGCATGACGCCGTGACGCACGATCTCGGCCAGTTCATTCCGGCCACCGCGGAGCTCGCGCTGTATTCGGTCGTCATCGCGGCCTTCTTCGGGATCACGTTCGGAGTGATCGCCGCTATGCGGCGGAACCGTCCCACCGACCATGTCCTTCGTGTGGTCTCGCTCGGCGGCATTTCGATGCCGACGTTCTGGATCGCGCTTGTCGCGCTCTACCTCGGCTTCTTCAAGCTCGGCTGGTTCCCGGGCGCCGACCGGCTCGATCCGGGAGTCCTGCCACCTCCGCACAAGACCGGGCTGTACACGATCGACGCGCTCCTCGCCGGGCAGTGGGCGCTCTTCGGGCAGGCGCTGCACCACCTCGTGCTCCCGGCGCTCGTGCTCGCCGCGTTCAACGTCAGCTTGCTAACCCGTTACACACGCTCGGCGGTGCTCGAGGTCGCCGGCAACGACTACGTGCGCGCCGCGCGTGCGAAAGGACTTCCCGAACGGGTCGTCGTCAGGCGCTACATCCTTCGCGCAGCGCTGCCGGCGGTCATCACCGTGCTCGGCCTCGTCTTCGCGAACGTGCTGACCGGTGCGGTGCTGGTGGAGAAGATCTTCTCCTGGCCGGGCATCGGCCAGTACGCGTACCAGGCGGCCGTCAACCTCGACGTCCCGGCGATCGCGGGTGTGAGCCTCTTCGTCGCGGTCGTCTACATCACGGTCAATTTCATCGTGGACATCCTCTACGGCCTGATCGATCCGAGGATCCGCGTCAGGTGAGCACTCTTGCCTTCCGGATGCGCGCTCGTAGACGTGGCGGACGAACGCTTCCGGCCTGGCGGCAGCCACTCGCCGTTGCCGGGGGCGTGATCGCGGTTGCGTGGCTCGTCGTGGCGATCTTCGCGCCGTTCATCGCGCCGTACGATCCGCTCGCCCAGACGTTCGTGGCCGCGCAGAGCCCCAGCAGCGCGCATCTCTTCGGGACCGACGAGCTCGGACGTGACGTCCTCAGCCGTGTCATCTACGGCTCCCGGGTGTCGGTGCCGATCGCGCTGTTGCTTGTCTCGCTCGCCGCCCTGATCGGCGGCCTGGTGGGCGCGCTCGCAGGCTACTTCCGCGGCATCGTCGACGGGTTCTCGATGCGCGTGGTCGATCTCTTCTTTGCGTTCCCGGCGATCATTCTCGCCATGGTCGTCGCGGCAGTCCTCGGGCGCGGGCTTCGGAACGCCGCACTCGCGATCGTCGTGGTCGCCTGGCCTGCATATGCGCGCGTCGTCCGGGGCCTCGTGCTGTCTGTCGGTGACACGGAGTACGTGGAGTCGGCGCGCCTGCTCGGCGCCTCGGCTCGCCGCACGCTCTTCCGGGACGTGCTCCCGAACGTCGCCGGGCCGGTGTTCGTGCTCGCAACACTCGACCTTGCGAGCGCGATCCTGCTGCTCGCCGGCCTCTCGTTCCTCGGCCTCGGCGCTCAGCCGCCCCAGGCGGAGTGGGGCTCGATGGTCGCCGATGGTGCGCAGTACTTCCAGTGGTGGTGGATCGGGACCTTTCCCGGGCTCGCGATCTTCACCGCCGTGCTCGCGTTCAACTTCCTGGGCGACAGTCTCCGCGACTTCTTCGATCCCCAGACCTCCTGGGGCGGTGACGAACGCTGACCGCTCTGTTGGAGGTCGAGGGGCTGCGAGTCCGACTCCCGACGCCGCGGGGCTTCGCGACGGTCGTCGACGGCATCGACTACCACGTCGAGCCTGCGCAGGTCTTCGGCGTGGCGGGTGAGAGCGGCAGCGGCAAGACCATGTCGATGCTCGCACTGCTCGGCCTGCTGCCACCCGGCGCGGTCGTCGAGGGAAGCGCGGCGTTCGGAGGACAGGATTTGCTGCGGTTGAAGGGCAGCGATCTGCGCGCCGTCTCGGGGCGCGACATCGGGATGGTCTTCCAGGACCCGATGACGTCCCTTCACCCGATGCTCACCATCGGGCAACAGCTGACCGAGCACATGCGCCGCCACCTCGGGCTCAGCCGCCATGCAGCCGACGATCGGGCTATCGAGTTACTCGACCAGGTGCGCATTCCCGGCCCACGGAGCGCGCTGCACGCCTACCCGCACCAGTTCTCCGGCGGGATGCGCCAGCGCATCGCGATTGCGATCGCGCTGGCCTGTGGGCCACGCCTGCTGATCGCCGACGAGCCAACCACGGCACTTGACGTCACGGTTCAGGCGGGGATCCTCCGCCTGCTCGACCGGCTACGTCGTGAGCGCGATCTCTCGGTCGTGCTGATCACGCACGACCTCGCCGTGATGTCGTCGATCGCCGACCGGATCTCGATCTTCTATGCGGGGCAAGTCGTCGAGTCCGGCAGGCGGGACGAGCTGCTCCGGCATCCCCGTCACCCGTACACGCGTGCGCTCCTCGATGCGCTGCCACACCCCGAGGCTGCACGAGACACGCCGCTCGTGGCGATCAGGGGCGCGCCGCCGAGCCCGCAGCAGATCCCGGACGGCTGCCGCTACCACCCTCGCTGTCCGTACGCGATCGAGATCTGCACAAGGGACGCCCCGCCTCTGGTTCCGACCGGCGATCGCCGACTCGCCTGCCACGTCGACCCGTTCCGCCATGCATGACAACGTGCCGTTGAACCGCGACGGCCCGGTGCTCGAGCTCCGGGACGTCGAGGTCGTGTACGAGCGGCGCGGTCGTGAACGCCTCCGTGCTGTCGCAGGCGCGAGTCTCACGGTCGAGCGCGGCCAGATCGTTGGGCTCGTGGGCGAGTCCGGCTGCGGGAAGTCGAGCCTCGCACGCGCGTCCGTCGGACTGGTTCCGACAGCCGCCGGAATGGTGCGGTTCGAAGGACGCGAAGTGACGCCCTTGACGAGGCGCGCTCGACCGCGTGAGCTCGCGAGACTCCAGATGGTCTTCCAGAACCCGTACTCGTCGCTCAACCCGCGGCGGAAGATCGGATCGCAGCTCGCCGATGCGCTCGACGTCCTCGGTCTCGCTCCATCCGCAGATCGCCGGGGTCGCGTGGAGGAGCTGCTCGATCTCGTCGGCCTCCCGGCGAGCGCCGCCGCCCGCTATCCGCACCAGTTCAGCGGCGGGCAGCGGCAGCGAATCGCAGTCGCCCGCGCGCTGGCCGCGGATCCTTCCGTGCTCGTCCTCGACGAGCCGCTCGCATCCCTCGATGCGTCCGCGCAGGCCCAGGTGGCGAACCTGCTCGTCGACCTCTCGCGCCGGCTCTCGCTCAGCCTGTTGCTGATCTCGCACGACCTCGCGATCGTGCGCCACGTCGCGGACGTCGTGTCGGTCATGTACCTCGGCGTGATGGTCGAGACGGGACCAGCCCGATCGCTCTGGTCGCTGCCTCTGCACCCCTACACCGAGGCGCTGATCGGAGCCGTGCCCCATCCCGACGGGAGCGGCTTCCTGCCCGAAGCGCTGCCCGGAGAGGTGCCCGATCCTGCTCACCCTCCCGCCGCCTGCCGTTTTCATCCGCGGTGTCCGTACGCGTTCGACCGGTGCTCGGCAGAAGATCCGGTGACGCTTGAGCTCGAGGGAGAGAGGACGGTTGCCTGCTGGCTGCAAGCCGGCGGCGGTCCGCCCGCGCGACCTGCCGAACGGCCCAAGCCGCTTCCACTTTTGCATGTGAAGGAATAGGCTCTAAGGCCGCTGACCCCCTTCCGCCGGAGGCCGCCATGAACCGTTTTCGCACACGCTGGGGCGCCAGAGCCGCCCTTGCAGCAGTCGCACTCGTCGTCGCCGCAGTTGCCGCATCGGGCGCTATGACCGCACCGTCGGCACCGACGGCGACGCTCGTCGTCGACCGCTCATTCGAGATCAAGACGGCCGATCCGCAACGGGCGTTCGAGCCGACCGCGTCGATCGTCGACCGCGGCATCTATGACACCTTCTTCACCTACCGCGGCGGTGACCTCGCGCATCCGGTGCCGCAGCTCGTGCAGTCGTGGAAGGCGTCCAAGGATGCGAAGACGTTCAGGTTCAACCTCCGCCGGAACGTCCACTTCGCGGACGGCACTCCGCTGACGGCTGCCGACGCCGTCTTCTCATTCAGGCGCCTCATCAACCTCAAGGGGAACCCGTCCTTCCTGCTCGACGGAGTCACCGTCTCTGCGGGCGGGAGGTACACCGTCATTCTTCGTTCGAAGACACCGAACGCGGCGCTTCCGTCGATCCTGACGAACACGTCCCTCGGCGTCGTGAACTCGAAGCTCGTGCGCAAGCACGGCGGAACGAGCGCGGTCGGCGCGGACAAGAACGACAAGGCGGAGAAGTGGCTGAACTCGTCGGCGTCCCGGGGTGCGGGAAGCGGGCCGTACCTGCTGCAGCGCTACAGCACGACCTCCCAGATCACGCTCGTGCCGAACCCGCGCTACTGGGGATCGAAGAAGGCAGCCTTCAAGACGGTCGTGGTCCGCAACATGATCGCGCCGACGCAGTTGATCAACATCCAGCGCGGCACTCATGAGGTGGCGATCGACCTGTCCGCCGATCAGGCACTGACGATCAAGGGGAACAAACGGTTGAAGGTCGCCACGACCCCGTCGACCTGGACCTTCTGGCTGTTCGCGAACAACAACTCGGACATCTCGTCGATCACGCCGAACAAGCACTTCCAGGCTGCGGTTCGCTACGCGCTCGACTACCGCTCGATCGTGAGCGTCGCCGGCCCCGGCGCGATCCAGGCGCCCGGGATCATCCCATCGATGTTCCTCGGCGCCCTACCCAGGAAGGACGCGATCAAGCAGAACCTCACGAAGGCGAGGAGCGAGCTCGCGGCGTCCGGGGCCGGAAACCGGACGATCACGCTCGAGTTCCCGAGCGACCTGACGATCAACGGCGTCCCGTTTGCCTCGCTCGCCCAGCGGGTCCAGGCCAACCTGCAGGCGGCCGGGTTCCACATCGAGCTTGGCGGCGCGACCGTCGGCACGTGGCTGCAGAAGTATCGCGACGGGAAAATGGCGTTCGGGCTCTCTCTGTGGGGCCCCGACTACCCGGATCCCCTGGACTACCTCGCGTTCATGCCCGGTGAGCTGGTTGGCACGCGTGCCGGCTGGCCGACGGGCTCCGACCCGACGGTCGAGAAGCTCGCCGCCAAGGCGCGCGTCACGTCGAGGGCCTCGGTTCGCCAGACGATCTACCGGCAGATTCAGCGCAGGCTCAATGCGGTCGGCCCCTTCTTCCCGCTCCTGCAGCCGACGCAGGTGTTCGTCTCGACGAAGGATCTGAAGAACGCGGCCTTCAACGCGCAGTACCAGGTCGACGTCACGCGGGTGGCGCCGAGGTAGTCAGCTATTCGCGACGAGGGCGGCGGGGTAGTCGTTCAAGATCCGCCCGCCGCCCTCTTCGCAGACCACGATGTTCTCGATCCGCACGCTGAAGCGGCCGGGGATGATGATCGACGGCTCGTCGGTGAAGGTCATGCCGGGCTCGAGCAGTGTCTGGTCCTCCTCCGAGAGAAACGGCCGCTCGTGCACGTCCATGCCGATCCCATGGCCCATGCGATGACGGAAGTGCTCGCCCAGTCCGGCCGCTTCGATCGGCGCGCGGCACGCGGCGTTCACGTCGGCCGCTTTCGTGCCGGCGGCCGCAGCGGCACGACCGGCCTCGTAGGCGGCGAGCATGACCTCGTAGGCCTCGCGGTAGTCGTCCGGAGGATCGCCGCAGTAGATCGTGCGTCCGAAGTCCGAGCAGTAGCCGTCGACGACGCCGCCGAAGTCGAACATCACCGACGTTCCTTCCGGCATCGGCTCGTGCGCGGTCTCGGTGGTCGAGTCGAGCTCGCCGTCGCCCAGTCCGGTGAAGATGTGTGTGGCGAAGGAGGTCGTGCGCGACCCGGCCGCGAGCAGTTCGTGCTCGACCGACTCGGCCAGCTGGGCCATCGTCGCGCCGGGGACGACGAGCGGCGTCACGGCGGCCATCGTCTCCTCGACCGTCCGGATCGCCCGTCCCATCGCCTCCAGCTCCTCGGGTGTCTTGACCCGGCGAAGCTCGTTCACCAGTCTCGAGCCCGTACGAAGACGCTCGAAGCCGAGGACGCGGCCGAGGTTCAGGGTGGTCTCCGCCCAGACGCGGTCGCCGACGGCAACCGTGCCCTTGGAGCCAAGGCCCCGCGCGACCCGTTCGAACATTCCGAAGCCGTCGTCCGTCTCGTTCACGACGACGACCTCGCCCTCTGGATCTTCGCGCAGGTCGAAGGCGGCGAACATGCGCGGGAAGAGGAAGACGGGGTCGCGCTTCGCCGTGAAGAAGGCTCCCGTCACCCAGCCGTTCGCATACGAGGCCTCACCGAAGTTCGGGATCTGCCGCTCGACGCCCGTGAGGTACTCGAGGTCGGCCGAAGGCGCGAGAAAGAGGACGTCGATCTCCTCAGCCTCCATCCGCGCGGCCAGCCGTCGTTGCCGTTCCGCGTAGTCGAACACGCGGCGAGTCTAAGCGTCTAGGGCTTCGACGAGTCGGCCGAGAGGATTGCGCAGCGCGGCTCGTGCTTCTCGGCCAGGCGAAGCAAGAGAGCGTGCAGCTGCGCCCGCTCGTCCTCGTTCAGCGGAGCGAGGAACTCGTCCTCGAGCTGGCGCGCGAGCGCGCGGAACCGGCGGAGCGCTCGCTTCCCCTCCGGAGTGAGGCGGACGAGGTGCCGGCGGCGATCGTCCGGATCGCGGCGACGTTCCACGAGCTCACGCTCTTCGAGCTCGTCGAGCAGCCCCACGAGTTGCCCCCGGTCGTAACCGAGCGCATCGGCGATCGACCCCTGGTTCGCGTGTGAGCCCTCGTCGAGCACGATGAGGATCGCGTGGTGGTAGGGGTGGAGACCCGTCTCCTCGTAGGCCGCCATCGCCCGCTCCTTCGCTGCAAAGCCAAGTCGTTTGATCAGGAAGGTCGGCGAGGCGACGAGCTCGTCGGGAAGCCGGGGAGCGGGTCGCGGGGCGCTGGTCTTTGGGCTGATGGCGTTCATGAAAAGAGTGTAGCGCGCCCAACGGTTGTTGTGGTATAACGTTGTCTAAGTCAATGATTTTGGAGGACAACTAGTGAGTATTTCCACGAAGTTTGACCGGCGCTGGAGCGCCCTCGCGCTGATCGTCACCGCGCAATTCATGGTCATTCTCGACGTCGCGATCGTGAACGTCGCCCTGCCCTCGATCAAGTCGGATCTCGGGTTCTCGCAACCCAACCTCCAGTGGGTGATCTCGGCCTACGCCATCCTCTTCGGAGGCACGCTGCTCCTGGGCGGCCGTCTGGCGGATCTCTTCGGACGCCGCCGGCTGTTCGTGTTCGGGCTCGCGCTCTTCGCCGTGAGCTCGCTCCTGTGCGGGCTCGCCTGGTCGGAGGGCTCGCTGATCACCTTCCGGGCGGTGCAGGGCCTCGGTGGGGCACTGCTCGCACCGGCCGCACTCTCGCTGCTGATGACCACGTTCGCGGAAGGCCGTGAGCGCAACCTCGCGTTGGGCATCTACGGCGCTGCGTCCGGCAGCGGCGCCGCCGCAGGCGTCTTGCTCGGGGGCGTCCTGACGTCGTACCTGAGCTGGTCCTGGATCTTCTTCATCAACGTGCCCGTCGGCATCGCTGCAATCGCGCTGACGCCGGTTCTGCTGAAGGAGAGCCGTGCCGACCTCGCGCACCGTCACTTCGACCTTCCCGGCGCTGCCACCGTGACCGCCGGTCTGATGATGTTGGTCTACGCGATGACGCGCGCGGCCACAGACGGGTGGACCGCCGCGCCGACGCTCGCGCTCCTCGCAGGCTCGGCAGCTCTCATCGCGTCCTTTGTCGTCATCGAGCTGCGCTCGCCGTCACCACTCCTGCCACTACGGATTTTCCGTTCGCGCACGCTCTCCGGAGCAAACGTCGCAATGGCGATCGTGGGGGCGGTTGCATTCTCCGAGTTCTTCCTATTGACGCTCTATCTCCAGGATGTCCTCCACTACTCGGCTGTCGAGAGCGGCGTGGCCTTCGTCGGCTTCGCACTCGCGGTCGTCGTGACGTCGAATGTCGCACAGGTCGTGGTGGGACGCTTCGGCGTCCGGCCGACGCTCACTGCCGGCCTGGTCGCATCGGCTTTGTCAGTCGCGTGGCTCACACGGCTGCCCGTCGACGGCCACTACTTCTGGGATCTCTTCCCAGCGTTCGTCCTCGGCGGAGCCGGCATGGGGCTCTCGTTCGTCCCGGTGACGATCGCAAGCCTCACCGGAGTGGAGCGCGCCGATGCCGGCGTCGCTTCCGGTCTGATCAACACGAGCCGCCAGATCGGCGGTGCGATCGGCATCGCCGCGGTCAGCGCGATCGCGGCCACGTCGACGAGCAACTATGCGAACAGTCATTCCGCCGTCAGTGCCGTCAGCGGCGTCGCCCTCGACCACGGTTTCAAGACCGGCCTCTACGTGCTCACTGGTCTGCTGGTCTTCGGTGCGCTGGTCGCCGTCACACTCGTCAGGTCGCCCATGGAGGCCGCACCGGTCGACACCGAGGCGTTCGCGTTCGAAGAGGCAGCGTGATGGCGGCCGCGCGCGACAGCAGATTGGCGAACGGCTTCCGCGAGCTCGACGACCTCGTGCTGCACTTGAAGGGCCTCGTGCTCGTGCGAAAAGTGCAGGAGACGCGGGGGGCGGGTCACGATGAGCTGCGCATGTACGGGGCCGAGATCGAGCGCGTACGTGACCGCCTTGCCGAACTCGTGAGAGCAGGAGCGTAGACTCGGTCGCGAACGGCCGATGTCGAACGACGCTGAACAAAAGATCCTCGCTGTCGATGTCGGCGGATCTCACGTCAAGGTGCTGCTCTCAGGCGGCGACTACGAGGCCCGCCGATTCGAGTCCGGTCCGGACCTCGGGCCGAAGCAGATGGTCGAGCGCATCGTTGCGTTGACCGAAGACTGGCCGTACGGAGCTGTCTCGGTGGGGATTCCGGCGCCGGTACACGGTGGCCGTGTGGTGGCGGACCCGGTGAACCTCGGTCCGGGTTGGATCGGGTTCGATTTTCCAAAGGCTTTCGGCAAGCCCACGAAGGTGGTCAACGACGCTGCGATGCAGGCGCTCGGGAGCTACGAGGGGGGCAAAATGCTGTTTCTCGGGCTCGGCACCGGCCTGGGAACGGCTCTCGTTGTCAACGGCGTCGTGGAACCGATGGAACTGGCCCACCTGCCCTTTCGTAAGGCGACGTTCGAGGACTACGTCGGCGAGCGCGGGCTGGAGCGTCTCGGTAAGAAGAAATGGCGCGCGGCGGTCGCAGAGACCGTAGACCGACTGGCGGCAGCGCTCGAGGCGGACTACGTCGTGCTCGGCGGTGGAAACACGAAGAAGCTCGGTGACCTACCTGCAAACGCTCGGCTCGGCGCCAACACCAACGCGTTTGTCGGCGGATTCCGTCTCTGGGATCCGGCCGCCTATCCCTTGCCGGTCGGCTGAGCTGATCGACGCGCCGTGAACGATTCACCGACAGCCTGCTTGTACGACATCCACGGCAACCTCGTCGCACTCGAAGCCGTGCTGGCGGACGCCGAGGCGGCCGGGGCGACTTCGTACCTGCTCGGCGGCGACTACTCATCGATGGGGCCATGGCCGCGCGAGACGGCGGAGCTGCTCGAGGGCCTGCCTGCCAGGATTCGCATTCGCGGCAATGTCGACCGCTGGCTGCGCGAGCGACCAGAAGTGCCGGAGAGCGTCCAGGAATTCCTCGCGACGGGTCTGACGGCGGCACGCGAGGCACTCGGCCCTGAGCTCGTCGATCGTCTCTACGCGTTGCCGGAGCAGGCCGAGCTGGACGGCATCCTCGTCTGCCACGGCTCGCCGCTCTCCGACATCGAGAGCTTCGCGCCCCAGGCACAGGAGGGCGAAGAGCGCCTCCTCGCAGGCGAGCGGGATCGGATGATCCTCTTCGGCCATAGTCACCAGCAGTTCCGGCGACCAGGGCCGAACGGGACGCTGCTCGTGAACCCGGGTAGCGTCGGGGCGCCGCTCGACGGTGATACTCGCGCGGCCTGGGCGCTCTACCAGGGTGGCGAAATCGCCCTGCGCAGAACGGCGTACGACGTCGAGCGGGCGGCGGCCAAGATGCGCTCCTACGGCGAATGGGCGGAGCCGATCGTGTACCGAATCGAGCATGGACGCGACGCGGGGAGCGAATCGGCCTAGCCTGACCGCGCAGCGCTAACGTCACGGGGGTGGGACGACCTGTGAGCTCGAACCGAGACAGCCTCACGAAGGAGTACGCGACCGACGAGATCGTGGTCGAGTGGGAGCCGCGCCTCTGCTTCCATTCGCAGAACTGCGTTCGTTCGCTGCCGCAGGTGTTCGACGACAGCCGGCGGCCGTGGGTGAAGGTCGATGCGGCGACGGCGGACGAGGTCGAAGCCGCAGTCGCGCGCTGTCCATCCGGTGCTCTGCGTACGCGCAGAATCGGCGTTCCGCCGCCGAGGCGACAGCAGCCGCTCGAGGTCCGCGCTTCCGCGAACGGACCGCTGCTCCTCTCTGGGGGCGTGCGCATTCTCGACGCAGACGGAGCCGTTCTCTACGAGGGTGAGCGGGCTGCGCTCTGCCGGTGTGGGCAATCGGGAAACAAGCCCTTCTGCGACGGCACGCACAAGAAGGTCGGCTTTCGTGCCTGATGCCGCGTTGACACAGGCCGAGGTCGTCGACACGCCTGAGGCGAGCCGCTTCGAGCTCCGGCTCGGAGGTCGGGTCATCGGCTTCGCCGCTTACCGACGGCGAAACGACCGCATCGTCTTCATACACACCGAGGTCGACGAGTCGTACGAGGGCCGCGGCCTCGGCAACCGTCTCGCACAGGCCGCACTCGAAGACGTGCGCGGGAAAGGGCTCGTCGTCGTGCCCCTCTGTCCCTTCATTGCCCGGTACATCCAGCAGCATCCCGAGTATCACGACCTCGTGGCCACCTCATGAGGCGTGTAGAACCGAATCGGGGAGAATCTCAGGGCGTGCTTCGCAACCTTCCGATTGGCTGCGCTGCCTGATGGCGGCGCGAAACGATCAGCCCAACAAGGCGAACGCACCGCCGGCGCCGCGCGGGTCCTCGCCGCCCTCTCCGCAGCCGCCGCGCTTTCGTCCAACGCGCGGGTGGATCATCTTCGCCGTCGTCCTGCTCGGCTTCAACTTCTACCTCGGCTCGCGCGCGACGCAGCCGGCGTCGCGCATCCGGGTCCCGTTCAGCCCGTTCTTCCTGCAACAGGTGACGGACGGTCATGTCAAGGACATCACCTCGAAGGGAACGGCGATCCAGGGGACCTTCACGCAAAAACAGCGGTACGCGGGGTCGAAGCCGACGCTGCGCTTCCGGACGGAGATCCCTGCCTTTGCAGACAACAACGCGCTGTCGCGACTACTCCAGGCGAAGCGCGTGGTCGTGAACGCGCAGCCGCTCGACAGCGGAGCGCCGTGGTGGCAGAACCTGCTCCTCGGCTTCGGGCCGACGATCCTCTTCATCTTTCTCCTCTTCTGGTTCATGCGCCGCGCGGGCAACGTGCAGAACGTTCTCGGCTCCTTCGGCCGCTCGCGCGCACGTCGTTACCAACCCAGTGGCGACAAGATCACGTTCGCGGACGTCGCGGGGATCGACGAAGCGAAGGCAGAGCTGACGGAGGTTGTCGACTTCCTCCGTCACCCCGAGAAGTACCAGAAGCTCGGCGGCCGCATCCCGCACGGAGTGCTGCTCTCCGGTCCGCCGGGCACCGGCAAGACGTTGCTCGCGCGGGCGGTCGCGGGGGAGGCGGACGTTCCGTTCTTCTCGCTGGCGGCGTCCGAGTTCGTCGAGGCGATCGTCGGCGTCGGAGCGTCGCGCGTGCGCGATCTCTTCACGCAGGCGAAGGAGGCGGCGCCGTCGATCGTGTTCATCGACGAGCTCGACGCGATCGGCCGGTCACGGACGTCCGGGGTCGCCGGCTTCAGCGGCGGCAACGACGAACGCGAGCAGACGTTGAACCAGATCCTCACCGAGATGGACGGGTTCGACTCGTCCACGAGCGTGATCGTCATCGGCGCGACCAATCGGCCCGACGTCCTGGACCAGGCTCTGCTTCGTCCGGGACGCTTCGACCGCCGCATTGCCGTGCAGCCGCCCGACCGTGTCGGCCGCGAGGCGATCCTCAAGGTGCATACGCGGAGCGTCCCGCTCGCGCCAGACGTCGATCTCGGGGGGATCGCTGCGACGACGCCGGGCATGGTCGGCGCGGATCTGGCGAACCTCGTCAACGAGGCGGTGCTCCTCGCGGCGCGGCGCGAGCATGATGCCGTCACCGAATCTGACTTCACGGACGCACTCGAGCGGATCGTGCTCGGCGCGGAGAGGCAGATCATGATCAGCCCCGAAGACCGCCGGCGCACCGCGTACCACGAGGCCGGTCACGCGATCGTCGGCATGCTCACCAAGGGCGCCGATCCCGTGCGCAAGATCTCGATCATCCCGCGCGGGCTGGCGCTCGGCGTCACTTTCGCTGCACCCGACAGCGACCGTTTCAACTACAGCGAGCCCGAGGTCGTGGCGAGGATCAAGGTCGCGCTCGGCGGCCGCGCCGCGGAAGAGGTCGTCTACGACGAGATCAGTACCGGCGCCGAGTCGGACATCCAGCAGCTCACCGAGATCGCACGCCAAATGGTGGGGCGCTGGGGCATGAGCCCTGCAATCGGTCCGATCGCGGTCATCCCCCGCGACGGCTCCGGCCCCCTGTTGCCCGGCGCGTCGGAGGTCTCGTCGTCGACGCAGCAGCGCGTAGACGACGAGATCCGGCGCATCGTCGACGAGTCGCACCAGCAGGTCGTGGCGCTTCTCAAGCAGAATCGCGGCAAGCTCGACTCCCTTGCGACTGCCTTGCTCGAGCACGAGACCCTGGACGAGGAAGACGCCTACGCCGCCGCCGGCGTCCCCCGAGCGGGGACGTCGAGCGGCGAGTCGTATGCGGCCGCGGCCCGCTCGCGGACCGAGGCTCGCTAGCCGGCTGCGCGGGCGAGGCGCTCGTTGAAGCGCTCGATGCGGTCGCTACCGGCGAGCGTGCGGGCCTTGCCCGTGTAGGCGGGATGGCAGTTCGAGCAGACGTCAGCGGAGATCGTCTCTGCGGTCGAGCGGGTGACGAAGGTTGCTCCGCACGAAGAACAGTGGACGTCGACGAGATAGAGAGTGGGCTGCTGAGTCAAAAGAATTCCTCCTTAGGTAAAGGCGGCTACGCACAGACACTTTTACGAGCCGCAGTCATAGAAACGACGGGAGGCCCGCCGATGTTCCCGGTCGGGCACTCGGACCGCCGTCAGCCTTGCCTAGTGCGCTTCCTCTTCCTCGATCGTCCGCTCGGCCGTCGGCAGAGCCTCGAGGCGCTCATCCGGGATCGGTTGGCCGCTCTCGACGGAGAGGCCGTACGTTCCGGCGGCGAGACGCGCTTCGGCGCGCTCGAGCGCGGCAAGGTCTTCGCGCAGGTCGTCCGCGAGACCCTCGTCGAACTCGTCCTGGTAGAGATCGGTTCCCTGATTCCCGGGATCGTCCGCGTCCGTCGAGTCTCCGGGGTCCTCGTGGCCGCGCTGCGAGAGCGAACGCTCGATCCGCTTGCGCTCCGCGGCCAGCAGCTCACGTGCCCGCTCAGGATCCATCGGCCGAGCCTACTGCAGGTAGTTCTCGACGACGGTCTCGTCACGCGCCTGAGCTGCGTCCGGGTCGAGCCGCTGCTCTTCCAGGGCGCGCCGTTGGCGCAGGAGATCCCAGCATCTGTCGAGTGAGACCTTTACCTCGGCAAGCTTCTTCCGATCCGCTTCGACGTTGCCGCCTCTGGCTTCGTCCTCCCAGAGACGCCGTTCCTCTGCAACGAGCGCCTCGATCGTCTCGTGAATCTGCGCGTCCTCCATGATTGGTCCTCCTCGAGATTGAACTGAGTAGTTAAGCACCGGCGCGCGGGTCTGAGACGGAGCCGCTCGCGTCATAGCGGGGCACGCGAACGCGTCCATAGGAAGCCGCCTACGTCGGAATGTTCAGATGTTCGTGGAACGCGATCCCGCCGACGAGGTCGCCCGCCCAGGGCTGGCTTCCGATGAGTACGCCCTGAGGGAATCTCTGCGAACATGTGTTCGTGTCGGCCGAACCGACGATCCTGCACGCAGACGCCGATGCGTTCTACGCATCGGTCGAGCAGCGAGACGACCCGCGTCTGCGTGGCCGCCCGGTGATCGTCGGCGCCGGCGTGGTGCTCGCTGCGAGCTATGAGGCAAAGGCGTGTGGGGTCTGCACGGCCATGGGTGGAAGGATGGCGCGGCGACTCTGTCCGCGCGCCGTCATCGTCTCGCCGCGCATGTCGGCGTACGCCGAGGCGAGCAAGGCGATCTATCGGGTGTTCGAAGACACGACACCGCTGGTCGAAGGCCTGTCGATCGACGAGGCGTTCCTCGACGTACGCGGCCTGAGGAGGCTGTCGGGCAGTCCGAGCGAGATCGCCGCGCGGTTGCGGCGCGATGTTCGCGAGCGCGTCGGCCTGCCGATCACCGTCGGCGTCGCGCGGACGAAGTTTCTCGCGAAAGTGGCGAGCGGCGTTGCGAAGCCGGACGGCTTGCTCGTGGTGCCGGTGGAGCGCGAGCTCGAGTTTCTCCATCCGCTCCCGATCGAGCGGCTCTGGGGTGTCGGTGCCGTCACCTCCGATCGACTGAGGCGTCTCGGAATCACGACCGTCGGGCAGGTCGCCCAGATGTCCGAGGGCGTGCTCGTGACGATTCTCGGCCGCGCATCCGGGCGCCATCTCCATGCGCTCGCGCACAACCGCGATCCGCGGCCGGTGCAGGTGCGCCCTCGCCGTCGCTCGATCGGTTCGCAGTGCGCACTCGGTCGCCGCCGCAGGTCACTCGACGAGGTCGATGCGATCCTGCTGAGCATCGTCGATCGCGTCACGCGGCGGATGCGTGCAGCTCACCGCATCGGCAGGACCGTCGTGCTGCGTCTCCGCTTCGACGATTTCTCGCGTGCCACGCGCTCGTTCACGATGACGCGGGCGACGGCCGACACGCAGGTGATCGCAGACACGGCGCGAGGATTACTGGCGGCCGCGGTCCCGATGATCGAGCGCCGAGGTCTCACCCTGGTCGGCGTGGCGGTCGGGAACCTCGAGAACGATCGCCCGGTACAGCTCACGTTTCCGTTCGATGCTGACGACTCGGCGGCGCTCGACGCCGCGGTCGACGAGATCCGAAACCGGTTCGGCCTGGCGGCGATCACCCGCGGCGTGCTGCTCGGTCGAAAGCCGGGGCTCACCGTGCCGCTGCTGCCTGATTGACGCGAGTATCGTGTGTGCCGTGACGGCGGCGACCCTCACCGGCCTCCTGGGCGACGAAGATCGGTTGCGCGTTGTCGCGGCGATCGCGCTCGGCGCACGGACGATCGACGACGTGGCGAAGACGGGAGGCCTCGCTACGGGCGAGGTCCGGCGTGCCCTTCCGCGCCTGATCGCGGCCGGTGTCGTCGAGGATCGAAACGGGCTGCGCGTCGACCTCGCTCCGTTTCGGGACGCGGCTCGCGACCGGCCTCCGAGACGTCGTGAGCTTCCCGGCGCGACTCCCGAGCAGGCGCGTGTCCTGTGGAACTTCGTCGAGGACGGCCGCTTGAAGGCTCTGCCCGTGCGCGCGTCGCAACGGCGCGTGGTCTTGGAGTACCTCGCCGCCAGATTCGACGAAGGGACCGACTATGCCGAGGCGGAGGTCAACGATCTGCTCGGCCGATTCCACGAGGACTACGCATCGCTCCGCCGCTGCCTGGTCGACGAGGGGCTGCTAGCGCGAACTGCAGGTGTCTACCGACGCACGTAGACCGCTGGGAGATCAGCGCCAATCTCGGCAGGCACGAGCCCGCGGGCGCTGACGCCTGTGGCTGGCTGTGGGAGATAAAGCGCGGTGTCCGGATCGCGCACGTGACGATCGAGGTCAGCGGGACAGCTTGGTCGAGTGACCCGCGAGGCCTGCCCGAAGACACGAGGCAGGCGCTCGCGACCGACGGAAGGACCGAACTGCTCAAGATCCTCGGCGAGGAAGATCCACCGGCCGTGATCCGATGCGACTCTGCCGGCTGTACGTACGGCTCAACGGGCCGCGGTTAGCATGGCCGCCATGGAAAACTCAGCCTCCCAGATGATCGACCAGCGCATTCGCGAGCTCGACGATTGGCGCGGTTCGGTGTTGAAACGGATGCGCGAGCTAGTCCACGAAGCGGACCCTGAGGTCGTCGAGGAATGGAAATGGGTGAAGGAGTCGTCCCCGGGAACTCCCGTGTGGTCGCACGACGGGGGCATCTGTACCGGCGAAGCGTACAAACAGGTCGTAAAGCTGACCTTCTTTCACGGCGCCTCGCTGAAGGACCCCGCTCAACTCTTCAATTCGAGCCTCGGGGGAAATACCCGACGGGCGATCGACATTCGCGAAGACGACGCGATTGACGAACCGGCGTTCAAAGAGCTCATCCGCGCCGCTGTCGCATTCAACGCTTCGAAACGGAAGAAATGAGCCCGCTGTAGCGTCCCCGAGGTGAAGGGCCGACCTCGCACCTGTAGATCCCGCGCGCTTAGAGGAAAGGCCCGCTTCCGCGGGCCGTTCCTTCGGGGGTAGTGGATGCTCAGGCGGGGCCGGGGGCTGTCTCGGCCCGTGCCCGGCCGGGAGCGGTGGCGTCGCCAGTGACGGGCGTTGCGATGAGGGATCGTCCGGCCAAGTACGCCTCCCACATCAGGGAGAACACCTCGGGCCACGGGCCGGAAGTTCAGCCCGCTCGACCATGCGGCGATCATTATCTGTAGGCCTCACAGTCGCGGACGACAGCATATGATCGCGGCAAGCGCGCCTTTCGCCAGTTGCGGTCTGACGTTGACGCACATATCGGACGCCGGCGTCGCGCCCCGAGAGCGATTGGAGAATGCAAATGCCGCTTCAGCGCGACGCTCGTGTCGTCGTCGTTGACGACGACACGTTCTTCGTTGACGCGATGCTTGTGCTCTTGCCACAACTCGGTCTCGCGCCGGTGGCTTGCGCCATGGACGGAGCCGAGGCGGTCGCTGTTGTGCGCGAGCATGACCCAGACGTTGTCCTCGTGGATCTAGAGATGCCGCTCGTGGACGGTGTGGAGGCAATCAAAGAGATCAGCTGCATCTCACCACACACGACCCTTCTCGCAGTGACCGGTTCAACAGACCCGCAGCGGGCGGCAGATGCGGTTGCGGCCGGTGCTCTAGCTTGCTTATCGAAGAACGACGTGCGCGAAAGACTCGAAGCACTGATCGCGCAGGGTTCATAGTTCGTTGAGAACTGCAGCGTTGCGAGCTGGGCGAGCCCCGAAGGGTTGCGCGTTACCGTCAGTCCTT
>CAWDSD010000007.1:0-115534 GCA_963804935.1 uncultured Actinomycetes bacterium | reverse complement strand
CCGCGCAATGTTCCGACGGGGAACTAGTCCTCGAGCATGAGATCGAAGTCGCCTCCGAGGACCCGATCGAGGCGACCCGTGCGCAAGTCCCGAACCGAATCGCGAACAAGAGGCGAAGGCCTTTCGCGGTAGCGCCGCACGACGGCTGCCGGCACGTTCAGACCCGCTAGTGCTTGCCGAGCTAGCTCGAGGGGCTCGACGTCGGGCGCTGCGACCGGGCGTGGCGCGACGGTCACCTGCACTGCGGCTCGGTCGAAGGAGCGCTCGTCGTGCGGCGACTCGAACACGTGGAGACCACTCTCCGTGGCGAGGATCGAATAGGCGCCGATGCCGCTGACCGCCAACAGATAGCCGCTGTCGGAATGCAGACGTTGCACCCGCATCCCCCTTCGTCTGCCCCAGGCCTCGTACATCTCGCGAAGGCGAAGCGCGAACTCCGCCGCATCCTGATCGGCTAGAGAAGTCTCCAAATGCATGAACGCGTCCGGCGGTGTGGACGCATCTTTGCCCGTGCACGCGCGATCCAAGAGATACAGCCGGTGCGCCAGCAGCTCGACGAGATCACGGGCTGGCCCACGGCCGTTCCCTGCGGGTCGGGCAAGACGAGCGGCGAGCCTCTCGGCGGTGCGAAATGCAGCCTGCACGCGGTCGACGTATTCGATACGCGCGAGCACCTTGAAGCGGTCCGGAGCATCCCAAAAACCCTCTCTTTGCATGACCTCCAGGTCCCGGTCTTTGTACCCCGCCCAATCCTCACCTTCGACGACGGCACGAAGTCGCGTCATCTCTGTCTGGAGGAAATGCAGCTCCTCGGGTCCGGCGTGTGACCCTAATGCGAGCTTCTCGAGACGAAGCTCTCCGTCAGTGGCCCCGGGCTCGGGCTTACGGTCGTCGGCGTCCGGATCGACGAACGTCACTTCGATCCGGTTCTGACGCGCCGACACGAACAGGAACTGCTCACCCTCTGGAAAAGTCCGCGAGACAATCGCGGCCGCCAAGGGTGCGAGCAGATATCGCTCGACTGCACGCTTGAGCGGGCGAGCCCCGAGTTCCGCGCTGAACCCCTTTTCAGCGAGGAACTCCAACGCCGACTCGTCCCACTCGACAGCCCACGGGCGGTTGCGAAAACCGCGGCGGTCGAGTACTTGAGCAAGCTCGCGTTGAAGCAGTGCCCGAATCTGATCCCGTTCGAACGGCCGGAAGATCACCACCCGGTCGATGCGGTTCAGCATCTCGGGCGAGAAGGCTTGCGAGAGACCCCGCTCGACCTGCGCCGGATTGAACCGTGTTCCCCCGCTGGCGCCGAACCCGAGAGGCTCCCGACTATCGACCGCCGCTCCGTAGTTTGACGTCAAGATGACCACGCACTGACGAAAGTCGGCGGCGCGGCCCTGACGATCGGTAAGGCGACCGTCGTCGAAGAGCTGGAGGAATAGATTCCAGACGTTCCGGTGAGCCTTCTCGAACTCGTCGAGGAGCACCACCGAGAATGGATTCGCACGCACCGACGTCATCAGCGTGGCGGCGTCAGTGTTCGCGCTGGCGTCAGCAAGGAGACGTTCGAAGCTCGCCTCCGTTTGAAACTCACTCATGTCGAGCCGCACGAGGCGATCCGGGGATCCAAACAAGAATTCTGCGAGCGTCTTTGCAATCTCCGTCTTGCCGGTGCCCGTCGGCCCGATGAAGAGGAACACACCCAGCGGGCGCGTCGGATCGGTGAAATTCGCCTTGATCAAGGAGATGCGCTCAACCAAGCAGTCGACCGCATCCGCTTGCCCAATGATTCGTGCGGAGAAGAAGCGGCGTACCTCCTCGAGATCGAGCGGCGTTTCGGGATCGACGACGTGCAGCGGCAGCCCCGTCGCTTTCGAGAGCGTCTCGATTACGTGCGCGGTGCGAATCTCGGGCGAAGCCTCGGCGAAGGTCGCCTTCAGCAGACGCAAGACACGCGCCGGGGCGGCAACGTTCGCGAGGTAGTGCTCGGCCAGGTCGTACGTGTCACTGAGAGTTTGATCGCTGATCTCGGCTCCGACTTGCTCGCCCCACTGCTTCGCGACGGCGATTGCCTCGGCGCGCTCCAGTGGCTCGAGCCGGAAGCTCTCGAAGAGCGTCGTCACCCGAGGTCGTTCGCGGACGAGCAGATCGTTCGCACGAGGCTCGATCTCGCCGAGAATGCAGAGGTCACCAGCCAAGACGAACGGCACCAATGCGTCGAGTAGCCCTCTCGGATTTCGTGTGTGTTGGCCGGTCCAGAGGGTTTCCTCGAAGTTCGGGATCACCCACACCATGCGCTGACTCGCGGTACGTTCTGCAATTTCCTGCACCCGACCCTCGAGTTGGCCGATATACGTCTGCCCCGCGTTTACCTGGGCGGCGCCGGCGACGAAGACAAACCAGCCCTCGTCAGAAAGCCGGCGAAGCACCTCGGCGCTCACGAGCGACTTGCCCACCCCCTGCTCGCCTATGAGGAGAGCCGAGCGCGGCCCACTCTCACGGCGGAGGGCCGCTTCGAGCCCCTCGACGACTTCCGCGCGCCCACCGACAGTCGTCAGCGGCGGAAGCTCGGGAACTTCCCATGTGTGGCCGAGCGTGCTGAAGAACGCGAACTGGGCCCGCTTCTCCCGCCATTGCGTGAACTCGTCCATCGTTTCAGTCGGGAGCACGCCTTCAAGCTCCTTGACGACCGCCGCGACAAGCTCTTCGTCTGACGGACGGACAAACCTGTCGAAGTCGGCGACAGTCGGGCGCTCCCCCGTCTGGAGCCGGCGTTCGACAAACGCGGTCACCACGCCCAGGAGCCACCCCGACGTCCAGTCATCGTCGCTCCGAGCGAGGACCCTGGCAAGGAACGGAGGCTCGCCGTGTCGCTCGATCGCCGGGAGCAGGACGACGAGCTCGCCGCCGTAGGCCTGCTTGAGCCGACGGTAGGCCCATTCGACCCACTCGGGCGGAACCTCGGTTCGAAGCGCGACGGCTCGATGCGCGACCGCCGCGATCACGGGCGTGGTCGAGCGGCCCAACCGGGCCAGAGTCTCGAACGGCACCGCCGGATCGGCGAGGAGCTTGCTGGAACGCCGGAAGTCCGGATCGTCGACGAGGTCGTCTGGAGCCGGGTAGGGCGTGTCGAATCGCTCGGCGATCGAGCGCGCAGCTGCTCGCACCGCCGCCTCGACATCATCGACACGAGCCTCTGGACTCGTCCCGCCGTCCCGTCTCCGTCGCGCCATCGTTTCTACAAACTACTTTGCCCGCCGCGCAACTTCACGGGCCAGGAGGGAGCGGGAGCCAACTATGTGCGGCTTCTCTCGGACCGCGAGCGTCTCGTTTGATGGAGGCGGCGGGAATCGAACCCGCGTCCGTCGTCGCACCGGTCAGAACGTCTACAAGCGTAGTCCGCGCTTTAACTTCGAACGGCGGCCGGGGGCGGACGCCCTACCGACGATCTAGCCATCCTTGGGTGTCGCGCTTTGGGCGATTGGCTCTCCCTCCGCGCCGAGCCCGTTATCTGGCGCCGCTACCCGAACCACGGGCCCAGTTCGGAGCGACGTCGCTTACCTAATTAGATTAGGCAGCGAGTGCGAGATTGTTCTTCGCACGTACTGTTTTGCCGGTGGATTTACGAGGCCAACCGGCGACCTCGGCTTGCAGCTCTGCCGGAGAATCGACCACGTCGAAGCCAGATCGCCCCCGTATGTTTCTTGAATTGTAGCCTCGATCAGGCCTTCTTCGGCTTCGAAAGCTGGACGACCTGGAACGCCGCCGCCCCCGGGTTGGTGATCCCGAAGCGCGCGTTGACCGCGTAAAGGCGGCGGCCGTGGTGGTCGATCGTCGTCGGCACCGCGAAGTCCGGATCGCTCAGGCGAGTCAGGACGCGCCCGCCGGCGAGATTGGCCGAGAGCTTGATGACCGCCACGCGGTTGAGCTGGTTCTGAACGACGTAGAGGGCCTTTCCCGTCAGGAGGATGCCGTCGCCGTTCGGCACGCTCTCGGCACCGAGGTCAATCTGGCGAGTCGCACCGGTGTCCGGATCGATCCGGAAGAGCTTCCCGGTGTTGGACTGGACCGCGATGAGCGTCTTGCCGTTCGGGGTCGCATCGATTCCGTTGAGGTTGAAGCCGTTCGCGAGCGCGAAGGCGCCGCTGAGCGTGAGCGTCTGCACCGACGACCCGATCGACCCGCCGGCACCGATCGGGACTTTGTAGAGGACAGCCTTGCGCGAATCGGTAAAGACGGCAGCGGTTCGCGTCACGACCACGTCGTTGATAAACGTGTCCGACGTGGCAAATGTGTACGTGCGGATGAGCGCTCCGGTCCGCGCGTTGTAGACCAACGCCTTCCCCGTTCCGGCGCCCGCCACCCACAATCTGTTCTGCTTGTCCAGCTCGATGCCGGTGGCCGCCTTTCCGGCTTCGCCCGGAACAAGGATTGCCCCCGCGCCGGTGCGGAGGTTGCCGCGATAGATCGCACCGTTGGCGACCGACCCGACGTAGAAAGTCGTGCCGTTTCCGACTTCGATCCCTTCCGGCTGGAAGCCCGTCGGAAGCTGAATGACTTGCGGGAAAGCTCGATCGGCTGCAATCGCACCCGCCGAGATGACGGCGGCTGCCAGCAGCGCAGCGACTCCTGCAAAAACGCGCATCATGAAACCCCCTGTGGTGTGCGTTCTGTCTGCTTTTCAAAGGGTACGCAACGAACCGTCGATCGGTTCGATGCAAATCGCACTAGCGGCGGGACTTGAGGGCTCGCTGCATGTCACGGTCGGCTTCGCGCTTGGCGATGTCGCGACGCTTGTCCCGCCCCTCCTTGCCGCGGGCCAGGGCAAGCTCGACCTTGGCGCGGCCGTTTTTGAAGTAGAGCCTCGTCGGGACGACGGTGAGGCCCTTCTGGCTCACCTTGCCCGCGAGGGACTCGAGCTCCTTCTTGTGGAGCAGGAGCTTCCGGTCGCGGTCCGGATCGTGGTTGGCCAGGTTGCCCTGGTCGTAGACCGAGATATGCGCCCCGACGAGCCAGGCTTCCCCCTCCCGCACGTCCGCGTAGGCCTGCTGAAGGGAGGCCCGGCCGTCCCGGAGGGACTTGACCTCGGTCCCGGTCAGGACCAGGCCTGCCTCCACCCTGTCGAGCAGGTGGTAGTCGTGCCGGGCCCGCCGGTTGTCCACGACAGCTGCTCGCCCTTGGGCGCCATGGGGCCAGTGTAGGGGCCACTTGTATCGTCCCGACTACGATCTACAATTCTCAAGATCGGTTGGGGTCTGATTTTGGCGAGGAGGGAGAACGTGTCACGTCTTCGGCGCGCTTTTGCGTTTAGCGCGCTGTTGTTGTGCACTGCCGCAGGCCTCACGTTCGGCCTTGCCGTCCCCTCGGCGTTTGCGGACGATCCGCCGCCGACCACGGTTCCCACGCCGACGCTGCCTGCTCCCGATCCAGCGCCGCCGAAACCGAAGCCGACGCCCAAACCGAAGCCCGTTTCGCCCGCCGCCCCCCGCACGGTGCGAACGACGCCCGTATATCACGCGCCGACGCCCGCTCCGGTCGTTCCGAGCTCGAGCTCGACGCGGCCGACCGTGCACACACACGTGAAGCCGAAGAGGAAGGTGCGGCACAAGAAGGCGGTCGTCAAAAAGAAGGTCGCGCCCACCACGACTCCGACGCTCCCAACCGTCACCGTGGTGACCACTGCCGGGGCCGTTGGAGCTCCGAGCGTCTTCCACTCGAAGTCGGGCGGAGGCGGCTCACTGGATTTCAGCTCGATCGTGATCGTGCTCGGGCTCAGCATCGCGATCGCCTGCTTCGCCGTCGCACTCGTGCCGGCCACGTCCGTCAAGTGGAGACCAGCCGCTATCTTCGTCTCCGAGCGGCAGGTCGATCTGACGGTTATCGGGCTCGGCTTGCTCGTCGCGGCGGCATTCACATTCTTCTTGACTAAGGGGTCCTAACTTTGCGTCGATTTTTGCTTGTTGTCTCGTCTCTGCTGGGTGCCGCTTGTCTCTGCCACGCCGTCTGGCGTCCGGCGATGCATCTGGTCGTCACGGTGCCGGCAGACATCACAACTGAGGCGACTGGACCCTGGGAGCGCCGTTCCTTCAACTGTTTCACGCGAACGACGCCGAGGATGGCGACCTTGCGGTCTCTTGCGACCACCGTCCGGCGGACCTTCCCGATCAGGACGACCACCGGTCGACTGCACGTCAGATCCGGACAGCGACGGCAATCGTCGGCCTGGAGGCTTCAAGGTCACAGTCCAGGACACGACCCCACCGTCGATCGATCAACCACGCTGCGATCACCGACACAACGCCTGATGCCGCTAACGAGTTCAGCAACGATCCCGTGCCAATGCCGACGGATCTTGACATTGTTGGCCGGTAGCACCTGTCTGTACACCAGGTTCTGGCAGTTCTTTTCCAGCGTCGCTCGGTCGGTACCACCACTCCAGTCTACATGTACCGCATCTGACGCGTACGAATCAGTCCAGCAGGTACCAGTTTCGACGTCACTCTGACTGGACCGATACGACGCCGCCGACGATCTCAACGCGACGCCTGCCCGACGATCGCGGAAGCGACGAGGCTCGGCGGCGCGACGGTCACCTTTGCAACATCAACCGCCACGACAACGCTGGCATCGCTCCTACCGTCTCGCTGCGCGCCGACGCTTCTGGCACGACCTTTCCGTTCGGAACTCGACAAACGTCACTTGTACGGCCACGGACGGAGCCACCCACAGCAATTCGGCGCCAGTCTCCTTCGGGGTAACCGTTCACGACACGACGGCACCGCTCATCCCTCAACCTGTCTGACGTACATCGAGGCACACAGGACCGATTCGGTCGTCGGGCAAGGTCGGCACGTACTCCGCGCGTTACGGCGTCCGACGCTCGTCGACGGGATCGATGGCGCCGAGCTGCTACGCCGGCTTCTGGGAGCACGTTCTCCGTTGGGAGGCACGTACCGTCACTGCTACCGCGACCGACGCCCACAGCAACACCGCGACCAAAAACTTCACCGATCAACGATCCAAGACACCAGTCCGCCCCGGTTCTGACCAGGAGCGCCGGCACAGATCAACGTCGAAGCAAACGGTCCGACCGGCTCGATTGTGAACCTCCCGTCGGTCAACGCCAATCGACCGGTAGACGGCGTCGGTCGCGCTCCTGCACACCGTCTTCGGGAACGAAGTTCCCGCTCGGTACGACGACGGTCATCTGCAGTGAGACGGACACCCATGGCAACACCGGCAAGCGTTTCGTTCACTGTCACGGTCAGGGACACAACCCGTCCGAACCTGATCGTCCCGGCCGCGCGCAGCGTCTACGCAACCACGCCGACCGGCATACCGAACACCGTTTCCGGTGTCGTCTCGTTCCTCAGCGCCGCGTCGGCGACGGACATCGTCGACGGGAGCCCGGTCATCACGAACAACGCACCGTCGTTCCTGCCGGTCGGGAACCTGACGATCACCTTCGTGGCGCGCGACTTCAGCGGGAACGCGACCTACAAGAGCGTCAACCTGATCGTCCTCCCCCAGCCGCCGCCGGGGACGCTGCCGCTCGTGATCCCGCCCAAACCGACGATCCCTGCGCAACCGACGAACGTGAGGATCACGCCGCTCGACGGAGCGGTCCGGATCCAGTGGAACGCGGGCGGGCGGCAGGTGATGGTGACGCGCTCGTCCAGCTCCAATCGCTCCCTCAGCGCGATCGGCGACGAGCGCGTGGTCTACACCGGCAACGGCTCGAGCTACACCGACCGCGGGCTCGAGAACGGCGTTGAGTACCGCTACGTCGTCATGGCCGTCGACGCGGCCGGCAATCATTCCATCGGCGTTGCCGGCGTCGTCGTGCCGCGTCGGAACCTGCTCAAGTCACCGAAGGACGGAGCCCGGCTCCGCAAGGCGCCCAAGCTGATCTGGGCACGCGACGCCGAGGCGCAGTACTACAACGCCCAACTGCTCCTGAGCGGCAAGAAGATCCTCAGCGTCTGGCCGGTGCGCCCCACCTACGCGCTCAAGAAGAACTGGAAGTACCTCGGGCGGAAGTACACGCTCAAGCCCGGCGTCTACACGTGGTACGTCTTTCCCGGCTACGGGGCCCGCGCGGCCGTTCACTACGGCAGCCTGATGGGCTCCCGAACGTTCCGGATCGTTCGCTAGCGCTAGACGCGGGCAGAGACGGCCATCCAGCGGAGCGTCGCCATGAGGCTGACGATCGGCAGGAAGGCCAGCGGGGCAGCGACTGTGAGAGACAGCATCAGTCGCCGCCCGTGCCGATGATCGTTCCGAGGCCTGCGAGCAGCAGGGCTGCGATGACGAGCAAGATGATGAACAGTCGCTTCTTCATGTCCTGAGTCTCGACTACAAGACGGGCGAAAGCGTTACGGTTTTCCCTACCTCCGAGTGCGGCCTGCCTGTGAATAGGGCCGCCTTTCCTGGGCCTCGTCTCCTCGGGTTCCCCGGACTCATGGGCGCTTTCAGGCGGCGCCGATTCCGACTACAATCGCCGCTTTGGGGTTGTCGTAAGGGAGGACTTGGAGGGTTGCAACTACTAAAGTGTCCTTTCTGGGGATGGCGGTCGGCGCTGCCTCTCCTCGCACTGCTTCTTGCCGGCGGCGCGTTCGCCCTCGCCACCTCGAGTGCTGGACGCGCAGACGACCCTCCGCCGACCACCGTGTCGACGCCGACGCTGCCCGCGCCGGTGCCGGCCCCTGATCCATCGCCCAAGGTGCGGCCGCCGCGAAAGTTGCCGACGCCGAAAACCACCGCGCGAGAGAAGCCGCGAGCAGCAACCCAGGCACCGCCCGTCGTCTCGACTCCGGTTCAGTCCGCACCGAGCGTCGTGGCGCACCCAGTCAGGGTCCGACCGAAGAAAGCCAAGATCCGAGCCCACAAAGTCCATCGAAAAGCGGCGGCCCGACACCCGCAAACGGCGCCCGCAGTCAAGTTGACGCCGCAAGCGACGCTCGGAGCGTCCGTCAGTTTCCGCAACCAGGCCGGCCCGAAGTCGACCAGCTCATTCGACGTCGGTTCCCTTGTGCTCATCCTCGGTTTGGCGATCGCGACCGCTTGCTTCTCGTTCGCCTTGATTCCGGCGAGAGCGCTCCCATGGCACCAGGTCGCGACTTTCAGATCCGAGCGACAGGTCGACATGACGCTGATCGGGGTGGCTCTCCTCGCGATTATCCTCATGCTCTACCTCATGACCCGGGCCTAGATGCGGCTGCTGCTTTTCTGCGTCCTGTTCCTCGCGCTTGGGGCGGCCGGCTGGTCGGCCAGTACCTCCTTCGACCGAGCGGGATACGTCTGGCTCGCCCATACCGACTCGACCTCCACGGACACGACGACGTCCGACGGACACGACGACGTCCGACGGACACGACGACGTCCGACGGACACGACGACGACCGACGGACACGACGACCACGCCGGTCGACAACCCGCCGTCCTTTGCGAATGTGCCGTCCGGCGTGACGGTCGAGGCAAACGGGCCGGGCGGCTCGGCCGTGAACTACACGCCGCCGACAGCCTCAGACGACACCGATGGGCCTCGGCCAGTCACCTGCAGCCCCGGGCCCGGATCGACCTTCCCACTCGGCTCCACGCCTGTGACCTGCACGGCTACCGATCTGGCGGGCAACCAGGGGCAAGCATCGTTCACGGTGACCGTGCATGACACAACGGCTCCCACGCTTGTCACACCAGGTCCGCACACCGTCTATGCGTCATCGGCGCTCGGAGCAAGCGATTCCGATCCGGGAGTCGTCGCGTTCGTCCGGGCCGCAAGCGCAACCGACATCGTCGACCCCCATCCGGTCGTCGGGAGCGATATCCACTCCCTCCTCGCTCGTGGGCACGACGGTCATCAGGTTCTACGCTCGCGATTTCAGCGGCAACGGCACGATACGTGACGTACCGCTCACCGTTCTTCCGCCACCCGAGGCCAACGCTCCTCCGCTGCCGCCGGTCGTCGTCGCCTCGCTTCCGTCCAACGTCGACAAGGTCGGGGTAGCCGTGCTCGACGGCGCGCTCGCCCTCACGTGGCAGCCGCCGCCCGGCTGCGATCACGTCGTCGTGAGCCGGTCGAACAGTGACGGAAGTGGCGAGAAGGTCGTGTACTCGGGCAAGGGCAGCCGCTACGAGGACCAGGGGCTCGAGAACGGGATCGAATACCGATACGTCATCAGGTGCGTCGACGCCGCCGGGAATCGCTCTGCCGGCGTCGCGGTCGTCGCGGTTCCACATCGAAACATGTTGCGCTCGCCGAAAGACGGGGCGACGCTGAAGAAGCCGCCGAAACTCGTCTGGACACGCGATGCGGAGGCCGACTACTACAACCTGCAACTTCTTCGCAACAACGTCAGGATTTTTGCGGCGTGGCCGACGAAGGCGACCTTCGCTCTCAAGAAGGGCTGGAAGTATCAGGGGCGCAAGTATGCACTCCGTCCCGGGCGCTACGAGTGGTTCGTTTGGCCCGGATTCGGGCCTCGCAAGAACGCCAATTACGGAACCCTGCTCGGCGCCAGAAGTTTCGTCATCCTGCGCTAGGAGGGCGACGCATCCCTTACGTCCGAGTGCGGCGCGCCTCTGAAAGCTCGACCTTGCCCTCGGCCTTCTCGATCTTCTCCACCAGCACTTCGATCGGATCGCCGAGGCGGTACGTGCGGCCGCCCCGGCGTCCTGCCATGGCCGTTCCCAGGTCGTTGAGCTCGAAGTAGTCGCCAGCCAGCCGGCGCACAGGCAGGTAGCCCTCGAACACATCGCCGAAACGGATGAAGAGCCCCGAGGCGATCATCCCGACGATCTCGCCCTCGAACGGGTCGTCCCAGCCCCGCTCGTAGAGCGTCGCATCGAGGAGCCAGGCCAGGCAGAGCTCGTCGGCCAGGTACTCGACCTGCGCCGCGGCGCGTTCCTGCGTCGAGGTGTGCTCTGCCAGGCCCTCGAGATCCGCGGGTGGCGGCTCGTCGGAGAGCCCGAGCTCCTTCAAGAGCGCACGATGGACGACGAGGTCGGGATAGCGGCGAATCGGCGAGGTGAAGTGGCAGTACGCCCGGCTCGCCAGGCCTGCGTGCCCGAGGTTCTCCGGGTGGTAGCGGGCCTGCTTCAGCGAGCGAAGGACGAGCGAAGGAAACGCCTCGACGCCGCGGCCGGAGCGCCGCACGTAGTCCATGACCCGTTCACTGACGTCCGCCGCCACCTGCGCCGCCGTCGCGGGCGAAAGCTGCTCAGGGGCGGGCGGCGTCGGAACCCCCAGGTCGGCGAGCTTCTTCAGCAGCAGCTCGATCGCGGCCGGGTCGGGACGTTCGTGGACGCGGTAGAGCGCTTCGCGCTTGCGCGAGGACAGCAGCTCGGCGACGGCCTCGTTCGCGGCGATCATCAGCTCTTCGACCAGCCGGTGCGCCGTCGGCTCCGACTCCTTCCAGGCGCGGGCGACGCCACCCTTGCCGTCGAACTCGAAGTTGATCTCCGGGCTCTCGATGCGCAACGCGCCCCGCGCGAAACGCCGGTCGCGCATCCCCGCCGTCAGCCGGTCGGTGAGCTCGAGCGCCGCAACGATTGCCGGCTCGGCCTGCCGCCGCTCTGCCTCTCCGTAGGTGAGCCGGGCCTTGCTCCGGATGATGGAGCGATAGAAGGTCGGCTTCCCGTCCGGCGGCATCTCGACGGTGACGCAAAGCCGGTCCTCGTTCGGGCGCAAGCTGCAGCGATCCTCTGAAAGCTCGGGCGGGAGCATCGGCGCGACCCGGCCCGGAACGTACGTCGAGAACGCGCGTTCCCCGGCACCGCGATCCAGCGGCACCCCGGCCGGGAGATACGCCGAGACGTCGGCAATGTGTACCCACCAGCGAAAGCCGTCACCCTCCGCCTGCACCGCGATCGCGTCGTCGAAGTCCTTAGCGGTCTCCGGGTCGATCGTGAAGCAGAGCTGGTCGCGCAGGTCGACGCGGTCACTGAGATCTGGCTTCGGCGCCTCGTACGGCTCGAAGTCCGTGCGAACTCCCGCGTGGACGAGCAGCCCTTCGAGGACGACCTGGATGTCCTTCGCCTTGCCGAGCTTGCGCTCGACCTTCGCGCGTCCGCGGCTGGTGCGCACGACGACCAGATCGCCGGGGCGGATGTCGCCGCTGCCCTTGCGGTCGATCGTGACCGGGACGTTCGGGACGAAGTACGGCTCGCCGATCAGCAGCTTGCCGCGCTTGTCGACCTCGACGACTGCTAAATCGCTCAGCTAAACCCGGAGGAAGCGGCGGATTGTTAGACCCGAGCCGGCGGCGCCGAGCAGAAGCCCGGTGCCGAGCAGGATCAGCGCGTTCAGCGAGAACGCGATCGCGTTCACGTCGTCACCCGCCTTCAGCGGTCCGCTGTGGAGCAGCGAAGGGAGCGCGATCTCCTTGCCGATCACGAGCAGGATCACGGCGCCGAGCGCGCCGGCGATGCCGCACAGCAGGCCTTCGAGCATGAACGGGCCGCGAACGAACCAGTTCGTGGCGCCGACGAGCTTCATCACCTCGATCTCGCGACGGCGCGAAAAGATCGATAAGCGAATCGTGTTCGCGATCAGCAAGGTCGACGCGAGAAGCAGGAGGGCCACCGCGATGATGAAGAAGATCTCGATCACGTGGGCGAGCTTGAGCACACGATGCGTCGTCTTCTTGCCATAGTCGATCTTGTCGATACCGACGGCGGGATCAGCTTTGAAGAGCAAAGCGACCTTCTCGACGTCCTCCCCACGCTTCGGGACGACCGTGAGCGCGTTCGGGAAGGGGTTCGTCGGCAGCGCGCCGACCTCTTCGGGGTGCGTCTTCTTCATCTGCGCGAGCGCCTGTTCCTTCGAGACCGGCACGATCCTCTTGACCAGCGTGCTCGAAGACGCGATGTTTGCCACGTGGTTCATCTGTGCGGTGGTGGCCTCCTTCGCGCAGGTGTCGCTCGTGCAGTAGTAGACGTGCACGACGAGCTCGCGCTTCACGTGGTTGCTCCAGGAGACGACCCACGTGCCGAACGCGATGAAGAGGCCGAGCAGGAACATTCCGATCAGAACGGTGACCGTCGCCGCGAGCGTGGTCGACGCGTTTGCACCGAGCGAGCGAAGCGATTCACTGAAGAGAAGCTTGAAGCGCTCCATCGCTTAGGACTCGTAGCCTCCGCGGCGTTCGTCGCGCTGAAGGTTTCCGTTCTCGAGCGCGATCACACGGCGACGCATCTTGTCGACCATCTCGCGATCGTGCGTCACCATCAGAATCGTCGTGCCGGCGCGGTTGATCCGGTAGAGGAGCTGCATGATCCCGACCGAGGTGTCGGGGTCGAGATTCCCGGTAGGCTCGTCGCAGACCAGGAGCGGCGGGTGGTTCACGAAGGCGCGCGCGATGGAGACGCGCTGCTGCTCGCCGCCGGAGAGCTCATCGGGTAGCGAGTTCATCTTGTGCGCGAGCCCGACCATGTTCATGACCTCGGGAACCTTGCGGCGGATGTTGGCGGCGCTCTCGCCCTGCACCTTCAGCGCGTAGGCGACGTTCTCGGCCGCTGTGCGCGTCGGCAAGAGCTTGAAGTCCTGGAAGACGCAGCCGACGTTGCGGCGTAGCTTGGGCACGTTCGACCGGCGCAGGCGTGTCAGGTCGCGACCGCCGACGAAGATTCGTCCGCGCGTGGGCTCGAGCTCCTTGAGCAGAAGGCGGATGATCGTCGACTTGCCCGATCCGGACGCCCCGACGACGAAGACGAACTCACCCTTGTCGATCACGAAGGAGACGTCGCGAAGGGCGGTGACGTCGGGCTCGTACACCTTCGTCACCGAATCGAACACGATCATCGACGCCGGGCCGGCGACCGGGGCCTCGACGGGCTGAACCTCGGGGACCGGGGCCCCTGGAATCTCCTCTGTCTGAAGGGTTACGTCCGCCACGGGTCTCTCTCGAGGGGGCGCGGGTTCCTGGGGGGCGCGCACCGGCCTTGGTCGGCAAGTCTAGCTGAAGGGTTAGACGACGTTCCCCGCGGCCCGGGCGAGCAAATAGGCATGGATAAAGGGATCGATGTTGCCGTTGAGCACGCCCTGGGCGTTCCCGACCTCGAAGTCGGTCCGGTGATCCTTGACGAGCTGGTAGGGGTGGAGCACGTAGCTCCGGATCGGGTTGCCGCCGAATCCCATGCTCACCACGCCCCGCTCTTTCGCCAGCTCCTGCTCTCGCTCCTCCTCGGCGAGCTCGGCGAGGCGGGACTTGAGGATCCGCATCGCCGTCTGCTTGTTGGCGGTCTGCGACCGCTCGTTCTGGCACTGGACGACCACGCCCGTCGGGAGGTGCGTGATCCGGACTGCGGAGTCGGTCTTGTTGACGTGCTGTCCCCCGGCGCCCTGTGCGCGGTAGGTGTCGATGCGGAGGTCGCCCTCGTCGATCTCGACGTCGCCGTCCTGTGAGAGCAGAGGCGCAGGGATCACCTGTGCGAACGAGGTGTGCCGGCGATGAGCCTGGTCGAACGGGCTCTGACGGACGAGCCGGTGCTTGCCACGCTCGGCCCGCAGGATCCCGTAGGCGTTCTCGCCCTCGACGGTGAACGTCGCAGACTTGAGACCAGCTTCTTCACCGGGGCTCACCTCGATCACTTCGCTCTTGAAGCCGCGGTCGTCGGCCCAGCGCTGGTACATGCGGAGAAGCATCTCGGTGAAGTCCTGAGCGTCGGTCCCGCCCACGTCGGACTGAAGGGTCACGACCGCGTCGCCGGCGTCGTACTCACCTGAGAAGAGCGCGTCTTCCTGGAGGAGCGCGAGCTCACGTCTCAGCGGCTCGATCGAGGTCGCGATCTCCTCCTCCATGCCGCCGTCCATCGAGAAGAGCTCCTGAGCGTCCTCGAAATCGTGAGTGAGCTGTTCGTAGCGTTCGAGCTTGCGCGTGACCCGCGAATGCTCGGTGGAGATCTGCGCCGCGCGTTCCTGGTCGTCCCAGAAACCGGGCTCGCCCATCTGGGCCTCTAGCTCGGTGCGCCGCGCCGCAAGTGTGTCCGGGTCAAAGGTAATCACGGACCCAGGCAAGCTGGGCCCTGATTTCCTCGAGCTGTTCGTTCAGTGGCTGTGCGGCTTCTTCGGACACCAGGCAAGCGTAGCTCGTGCAGACACGTCGGGGACTGTCCCCAACATGTCCCGGCGGACCAGTTGTGGAAGAAAGAGTCACAGTTTCGCCACGCAGGATCCAGCTTCGAACCCACGCAGTGTCCGGCTTCGAATCCAAACGAGACCAAAGCCGAAGGCTAAGACCAGGCGAAGCCGGGCTTAGCCGGAGGCGAACCGATGCCGGCGCGGCCGCGAAGCGCCCGTGCCGGCACGGAAGGGAACAACCGTCCAACGAGACCACCAAAAGGAGTGCGTGGGCTCTGCCCACGCACGTTCAGCGCGAAGCGCCGTACCTAACCACCGCGCGAAAGCGAAGCTTTCGCGCGGAGCGGAGCTACGCCCCGTGACACTTCTTGAACTTCTTGCCGCTGCCGCACCAGCAGGGCTCGTTCCGGCCGATGTTGTCGCGTTCCGTGTTCACGATCGGACGCGGCGCGCCGGCGGTCGACGTCGTCCCGCTGCCGCCCGCCATCGACATCGTGGCCGTGCTTCCGGTGCTCGCACCGCCTGCAGCGAGCATCGCCTCGGCGCCGGCCAGCGACTCGTGCTCGTACTGCAGTCTGCCGCCGTTCAGGGCCTGCGCTTGCGCCTGCTGCGCGCGCTGGAGCTCGTCCGCCTCCTCCGGCGCGAGCTGCGCATGGAACAGCGTCAGCACGACCTCCTCGTGGATTCCTGCCCCGAGCTCTGAGAACATGATGTGCCCCTCGTGCTGGTACTCGACGAGTGGATCCTTCTGTGCCAGGCCGCGCAGGTGGACGCCTTCACGCATGTAGTCCATCGCGTCGAGATGCTCGCGCCAGCGCTGATCGACGACCTGGAGGATCACGAAGCGCTCGAGCTCACGCATCAGATCCGGCGTCAGCTCCTCTTCCTTCGCGGCATATGAGTCGCGCGCATCCTCCTGGAAGTCCTCGACGAGCGACTCGCGTGAGAGCTCGCCCAGATCCTCGCGCAGCTCGTCGGCCGTGACCTCGGTGTCGTAGAGCGTCGCCATCTGCTTCACGAGCGCCTCGAGGTCCCACTCCTCGGCGTACTCCTCCGCCGTGAACTCGTTGACGGTGCGCTCCACCACCTCGTCGATCCACTGCCGTACCTGCTCGGACATGTCCTCGCCTTCGAGCACCTCGCGACGCTGCTGGTAGATCACCTCGCGCTGCGTGTTCATGACGTTGTCGTACTTGAGGACGTTCTTGCGCGCGACGAAGTTCTGCTCCTCGACCTTCTTCTGGGCGCCTTCGATCTGGTTCGAGAGGATCTTCGCCTCCATCGGCTGGTCGTCCGGGATCTTGAAGCGCTCCATGATCCGCTTGATCCGGTCGCCGGCGAATAGACGGACGAGATCGTCCTCGCCGGAGAGATAGAAGCGTGACTCGCCCGGATCCCCCTGGCGGCCCGCGCGGCCGCGGAGCTGGTTGTCGATCCGGCGCGCCTCGTGGCGCTCGGTGCCGAGCACGTAGAGCCCGCCCGCCTCGACGACGCCCTCCCCCAGCTTGATGTCGACGCCACGGCCGGCCATGTTGGTCGCAATCGTGACCGCGCCTTTCTGGCCTGCGTTGACGATGATCTCGGCCTCGCGCGCGTGCTCCTTCGCGTTCAGGACGCTGTGCGGGATTCCCTGGCGTTTGAGCAGCTCGCTGAGGTACTCCGAAGTCTCGACCGCGATCGTGCCGACCAGAACCGGCTGACCCTGCTCGTGACGCTCCTTGATGTCGCGCATCACGGCCTGGAACTTCCCCTCCGTGGACTTGAAGATCAGATCGTTCTTGTCGTCGCGCGCCACGTTCACGTTGGTCGGGATCTCGACGACGTGCAGGTTGTAGATCTCGACGAACTCCTTCTCCTCCGTTTTCGCCGTACCGGTCATGCCGGCGAGCTTCTCGTAGAGACGGAAGTAGTTCTGGAGCGTGATCGTCGCGAGCGTGACGTTCTCCTCCTGGATCTTCACGCCCTCCTTGGCCTCGATCGCCTGGTGGAGGCCCTCGGACCAGCGACGTCCTTCCATGATCCGGCCGGTGAACTCGTCGACGATCTTGACCTCACCGTCCTGGATGACGTAGTCGACGTCGCGCTTGTAGAGCGACTCGGCCTTGAGCGCCTGGTTCAGGTGATTGACGAGCTGTGAGTTGCGCGGGTCGTAGAGGTTCTCGATGCGGAGCGCACGCTCGACCGCCTCGATCGACGCCCGGCCGGGTGCGATCGTCTTGTGCTTCTCGTCGTACTCGTAGTCGGCGTCCGGATCGCCGCCCTTCAGCAGCGGGTCGTGGGGAACGCCGTTCAGTCCGCGCGCGATGCGCGCGAAGTCGTAGTAGATCTGCGCCGCGGCCTCGGGCTCGCCGGAAATGATCAGCGGCGTTCGCGCCTCGTCGATGAGGATCGAGTCGACCTCGTCGACGATCGCGTAGGAGTGACTCCGCTGGACGAGGCCGTCGAGGCTGACCGCCATGTTGTCGCGCAGGTAGTCGAAGCCGAACTCGGAGTTCGTGCCGTACGTGATGTCAGCGTCGTACGCGACCTTGCGCTCGGCGAACGGCATCATGTTCTCGATCGCGCCGACGGTCATGCCGAGGCGTTCGAAGACACCGCGGTTCCACTCGGCGTCGCGCTTTGCGAGATAGTCGTTCACCGTGACGAGGTGGACGCCCTTACCCTCGAGTCCGTTCAGATAGAGCGCGAGGCTGGCCACGAACGTCTTGCCCTCACCGGTCTTCATCTCGGCGACATCGCCTTCGTGGAGCACGATCCCGCCCATCAGCTGGACGTCGAACATCCGCTGGCCGGACTCGCGGACCCGGGCCTCGCGGACGGCCGCGAAGGCCTCGAAGAGGAGCTCTTCCAGGGTCTCGCCGTTTTCGAGCCGCTCGCGGAACTCAGCCGTCTTGCCGCGCAGCTCGTCGTCGGAGAGCTCGCTGAATTCCGGCTCGATCGAGGTGATGTAGGCGGCCTGCTCGGCGAGCCGCTTCATCCGGCGGCCCTCGCCGACGCGCAGGATCTTCTCGAAGGAACCCAGCTGGGAGGACATCAGTCTTAGGGTAGCTTGCCCCTGCTAGAGCGGATCGACACGAACCTCCCAGAGCGTGCCGTCCAGGCGGGCGGCCCGGATGACCGCGTCTCCTTCGGCGAGCTGCTCGAGCTCGGGGATCGTCCCGAATGACCGGTTGCCGTCGACGACGAGGGTCTTCTCCTCCCCGCGGACGACGAGCTCGACCTCGTCGCCGCCGGGCTCCGGGAGCTCGACGACGCGCAGACGGTGCGCGGCGATGGCCCATTGCGTCTCGCCACGGCGCACCGCGTTCGCGCGGTATGGCCGGGCGATGTCCTGCTCGATCGCATCCGCAAGCGGCGTCAGGTCGCCGTCGCCCTCCTCGACCAAGAGCGAACCGTCCTCGAGGCCGACGAAGCGCGCGCTCGAGCCTTCTGCATCCGGGGCGTCCGTCGCCGCGACTGCGTCGTACTGGCGCTCACGCGGGATGCCGTGGATGCCCGTCTCCGGAATCACCCCTGTGAAGAGCGGCACCGTGGAGCGCTCCACGAGACCGCCCTCCTCGGCGAGCCGCACGTGCAGCGGCTTGCGCCTGAACAGCCCCACTACCCCGAAGGCTCGATCACGCCGTAACCGCCGCTCCGGCGGCGGTAGATGACGTTGATCTCGAGGGAGTCCTCGCTGCGAAAGACGAAGAAGTCGTGTCCGATCAGCTCGAGCTGCAGCGCGGCTTCTTCGGCGCTCATCGGCTTCATCGTGAACTGCTTGGTCTTGACGATCTGAGGGCCAGTCTCCTCTTCGTCTTGGCTACTCATCGAACCTCCCGACGGGGCGCCGTTTCCACGCACCTGCCTGCCCTTTCGCTTGCCGCGGGCATGCTCGACCTGACGCAGGAGCTTTTCGGTCAACTGGTCGATCGATGCCTTCATGTCGGTCGACGCCTCCGTGACGCGGAGCGTCGGCCCCTTCGTCCAGACGGTCACTTCCGCAACCTGGTTGTCGGCAATCGAGGGGTTCTTCTCGACGCGTAGCTCGAGCTCCACCTCTGCCAGGTCGTGCAGCTGGCGATTCAACTTGCTCATCTTTTCCTCGGCGTAGCGGCGAATCGTGTCACTGACCTCGACGTTCTTGCCCTTCACGTGAAGTCGCATGCGCCTCCTTGTGGCCGGGGTTCTCACACTAGCGCACGCGAATCGGAACGGTAGGGTCCGGCCCGTGCGGCCGCCGGCAATCGGGATCGTCGGGACGTTCGACGTCGAGAACTTCGGCGATCTCCTCTTTGCGCCCACCCTCGTCGCGGATGCCGCCGGCGTTCCCGTCGCCTGGAACGCCCTCGGCGCCTCGCCCGACACACCCGCCTGGGCCAGACCACTGGTCACCGCGACCCGCACCGAGGCGTCGGCACTCCGCGCGGTTGTCCGCACTACTCGCGGAGCTGACCGGACTCCTCGAGACGCCTAGCTCTTGAGCCGTACCGCACGGGCGAACGTCACGACCTCGACCGTGCGCGCACCGTTCTTGCGCAGTGCAGATGCGGCTGCGGCTGCGGTCGAGCCGGTCGTGTACACGTCGTCGACGAGGACGAGCCTGGAGCTGCAGATTCCCTCGGCCCGGAATGCGCCGGCGACGTTGCGACGGCGGGCGGCCTGCGACAACCCGCGCTGACGCGACGAGCCCCTGGCCCGGCGGAGGAGTGGCTCGAGCGGTAGCTCCCAGGCGACGGAGAGCTCGGCTGCAAGCCGCTCCGCGGCGTGATCTCCTCGCCTCAGCCGGCGATCGGGATCGGCCGGCACGAACGTCACGCACGAGCCGCCTGGACGCCCGACGGTTTCCGCCACCACCTCGGCGGCAACCTTCGCAAGGCGGCGCAGACCGCGCTCCTTCCACGCCGAAACGAGGCGCCGCACCGGCTCGTCGTACTCCACCGCCGCGCGGGCGCTGACGAACGCCAGCCTCCGCCCGGTGCACTCGACGCAGCGTCGCACCGGCCAGGCAGTCGGCGCACCGCAGCGATCGCAGAGAGGTGGCCCGATGTAGCGCAAGGCCGACCGGCAGCATGCGCACACCTGCACGCCCGGGCTGGAGCAGATGAGACAGCGCTGGGGCAGCAGCAGGTCGAGCACCCAGCGACGGTAGAGCTACGCGCGTGTCGTGACTGTTCCGGTTTCGGACCGGATCAGCTCAGTCCGGCGAATACTCCCTGCGTTCTGGAAGGCCACGCCGGCCGCGCATGCGATTGTCGGCTTCGAGAAGCTGCGTCGCGTCGCCGATGTCGTACCAGTCGCCCTCGAAGCGGTACGCATAGACGGGCTCGCGCGGGTGCAGCCAGGCGACGAAGTTCCCAGGCTGGTCCGGCGGATTGCCCTCATCGAGATACGTCTCGACGAGCCGCGCGTGGTCACGCTTGTAGAGGTACGTGGCCGTGGCGCACAGGGTCGTCGGCGGATCCTCGGGCTTCTCGAGGAACCCCGTCACGCGATCGTGCTCGTCTACGTCCACGACGCCGTACTTCTTTGCGAGCTCGCGATCTCCGACGTCGAGCACCGCAATGCAGCTGCCGTCCCGCTCGCGCCAGTACGCCTCGTAGTTCGCGAGCGAGTCGTCGAAGAGGTTGTCGCCTGCGACCACGAGCAGGTCGTCGTCGAGCCCGACGAAGCGGATGTCTCCGATCGCGCCGAGACGATCCTCGTTCGATGTCGTCCCGTCGTTGTGAACGCGGACGTCCTTGTCAGCGGCCCAGCGCTCGAAATCCTCGGCGAACCGCGCGTTCGTCACGAGGTGAATCTCGTCGGCACTCGTCTCCACGATCCGGTCGAGGATCCAGTCCACCATGGGCCGGCCGCCGACCGGCAGCAGCTGCTTTGGGATGGAGTCGGTGAGCGGACGCAAACGCGTCGCGTAGCCCGCCGCCAGAATCAGCGCCTTCATACGAGCGCCGAGAGCGACTGGGCATACGGCGCACGGTGGACGCCGTGCTCCGTCACGATCGCCCCGATCAGCTCGGCTGGCGTGACGTCGAAGGCCGGGTTGCGCGCCGCGAAACGGGTCGTGATCTCTGCGGCCGCGCGCTCTTCGATCGGAATGTCGGAGCCGGTCGGAGTCGCGAGGTCGACGGTGGAGGTCGGCGCGACTACGTAGAACGGGATGTCGTGGTGCGCGGCGAGCACCGCGAGCGAGTAGGTGCCGATCTTGTTCGCGGTGTCGCCGTTCGCGGCGATGCGATCTGCTCCCGTGACGACGCAGTCCACGTCGCCGGCGGCCATCAGCGAAGCCGCAGCGGAGTCTGCGATCACTGCATGCGGAATTCCGGCGGTCTCGAGCTCCCACGCCGTCAGGCGCGAGCCCTGCAGCAGCGGGCGTGTCTCGTCGACCCAGACCCGCTCGAGCACGCCGCGCTCCCAGGCTGTCCGCAGCGCGCCGACGGCGCTTCCGTAGCCGCCGGTTGCGAGGCCGCCCGCGTTGCAGTGGGTGAGCGCTCGAGTGCCGGCGTCGAAGAGCCCCGCCGCGTGTCCTGCCATCACGCGGCACCGTTCCACCTCGTCCTCGTGTAGCGCGCGCGCGTGAGCGGGAGTCGGGTCGTCACGCATCTGCTCGAGGGCCCAGGCGAGATTCACAGCAGTCGGGCGGGCTGCCCCGAGCCGGGCCGTCGCGTCGTCCAGGTCGGCGCCGAGCTCGGCTGCAAGCGCAACGGCGTACGCAGCCGCGATGCCGATCGCCGGCGCGCCGCGGATCGCCAGCTCGCGGATCGCCTCGACCACCTCGGCGACCGAGCGACACTCGAGCTCGACCTCCTCGTCGGGAAGCCGGCGCTGGTCGAGGAGGACGACCCTCGGGCCGTCCTCCTCGTACCGAACGATGTCCTCTGGTTCGAGTGGTCTGACCGGCAACGTTCGCCGAGTCCCCCGGCCAACGTCACCGGCCAAACCACTAGGTTCCTTCGTCCCACGAGGCCAGGTACTTCTCCTGCTCCTCCGTGAGCTTGTCGATGTCGACGCCCATCGTCTCGAGCTTCAGGCGCGCGATCTCGTTGTCGATCTCGGCGGGAACCGGATAGACCTTCCGCTCGAGCTCGGCGGCGTTCTGGATCGCGAACTCGGCCGAGAGCGCCTGGTTCGCAAAGGACATGTCCATGACGAGGGCCGGGTGGCCTTCGGCAGCAGACAGGTTCACGAGTCGGCCGTCGGCGATCAGATAGATGCGCTGGCCGCCCGCCATCGTGAACTCCTCGACGAACGCACGTGCCTCACGGGTCTCGGTCGCCAGCGACCTCAGGCCCGGGATGTCGATCTCGACGTTGAAGTGGCCCGTGTTCGCGAGGATGGCTCCGTCCTTCATCTGCTGGATGTGCTCCTTGCGGACGACGGACTTGTCCCCGGTCGCCGTGCAGAAGATGTCGCCGATCGACGCAGCCTTCTCCATGGGCATGACCTCGTAGCCGTCCATGTTGGCCTCGAGTGCCCGCATCGGATCGACCTCAGTGATGATCACGTGCGAGCCCATTCCGCGTGCACGTGAGGCGACGCCGCGTCCGACCCAGCCGTAGCCGGCGACGACGAAGCGCTTGCCTGCGAGCAGCACGTTCGTTGCGCGGATGATTCCGTCGATCGTCGACTGACCCGTGCCGTAGCGGTTGTCGAACAGGTGCTTCGTCTGCGCGTCGTTGACGGCGATGACCGGGAAGCCAAGCGCACCGTCGCGCTCGAGCGCCTTGAGCCGGATCACGCCGGTCGTCGTCTCCTCCGTGCCGGCGATGATGTCGCCGAGCTGCTCGCGGCGGGCGGAGTGCAGGACGCCGATGACGTCGGCGCCGTCGTCCATCGTCAGCTGCGGCTTGTGGTCGACCGCGGCCTCGATGTGCGCGTAGTACGTGTCGTTGTCCTCGCCCTTGATCGCGAAGACAGCGATGTCGTACTCGTCGACGAGCGCAGCAGCGACGTCGTCCTGCGTCGAGAGCGGGTTGGACGCGCAGAGCACCACGTCCGCGCCGCCCGCCTTGAGCGTGCGGGCGAGGTTTGCGGTCTCCGTCGTCACGTGCAGGCAGGCCGAGATTCGGTAGCCGGCAAGCGGCTGCTCGTTCTCGAAGCGCTCGCGGATCGCGGCGAGCACGGGCATCTGCCGGTCGGCCCACTCGATTCGCCGGACGCCCTCGGGCGCAAGTGCAATGTCTTTTACGTCGTGCCGTTTCGTCGTAGCCATTCAGTCCTCTCGGTAGTTACGCGACGAGCAGGCGTTCGTGCTTGCGCTGCTCCCAGTCCAGGGCAGAAAGCCGAGTCCCTGCCAGCCAGGTTTCGACGGCCGCCCGCAGCGCGGGCTCCCGGTCGAGCCTAGCTGCGAAGGCGACGTCGGTGAGCTCCACCCCGAAGCGTTCGCGAAGGGCGCGGAGAGAGCGCAGCTGGTTGAGCTCGAGGAGCCCGTACTGGCGGTATCCGGAGCTGCTCCTGTCCGGCACCACGAGCCCGGCGCCTTCGAGGTAGCGGAGCATCCGCGGCGACCAGCCGGTCTGAGCTGCTGCCTCTCCTACGTTGAAGCCCTTCACCCGACCAACCTTAGCACAAGCATGTCAAGGTCTCGGGCGAGGCTCCGCCGCTCGCGATCAGGCCTTAGACGTGCCCTCCCGCCCGTAGCGGTCCTCGAGGCGGACGACGTCGTCCAGCTCGGGCGTAGAGACCTCGACGATGGTCGTGTCGTCGATCGCCGTCACACGGTGGACCGTGCCGGGCCGGAAATGGAAGCAGGCGCCGGCCGCGATCACCTCCTGTTTGAGCATGGCGTCCCCCGCCGAGCCGAGCTCGAGCTTGGCCCGGCCCGCCTGGACGAGCCAGGACTCCTCCTTGACGCGGTGGAACTGGAGGCTGAGCGATTCGCCGGCCTTGATGAACAGCACCTTGCCGACGTAGCGATCGCTCTCCGCCCAGATCAGCTCGTGACCCCACGGCTTGTCCACTTTGCGGGGCTCGAATGCCCAGGAGTCGAGGCCCTCGAGATTCGGGGAGTCCACGCTCATTAGCGCCGACTCTATGCCTGTCCAACGGAGCCGGTGACCCGAAGGGCACGGGTCTGACCCCAGCCTTTGGGTCAGGTACGCCCGCGGGCGAGAGTCGGGCGGAGCTCCGGATGGGCCGCGTAGTGCTCTTCTGCGCGCTGGAGGTCCTTCGGCGTGTTGACCGTGATCCAGAGGCCCTCGTGACGGAAGCCGAAGAGCTTGCCCTCCTCGGCGAGCTCCGGGAACGTCGACTGCTCGTGATCGCCTCGCTCGGGGAGGCGCGCCAGCGCTTCGTCGTCGAGGACGTACACGCCTGCGTTGACCCAGTGCGGCAGGCGCGGCGCTTCCCGGAACCCCGAGATGCGATTGTCATCCGCGAGGTCGACGACCCCGAACTGCGACGTCAAGGGCGCAACCACGATCGTCGCCGCGCCGCCGTGCTCCTCGTGCGCGTCGAGGAACGCACGCAGATCGACGTCGTGCAGCTCGTCGCCGTTGAATGCATAGAGCGGGCCCGTCTCCTCGCGGTGCTCGGCGGCGAACCGGATGCCTCCCCCACGTCCAAGCGGCTCCGGCTCGGCGATCGCGACGATCTCCGCGCCGAGACCGGACAGCTTCGCCTCGAACAAGCGAGCCTGACCGGCGCCGCAACTCACGATGACGCGCTCGACGCCGGCGCGTACCAGCTGCGAGACCTGATACTCGGCGAGGGGATGGCCCGCGATCGGCACGAGCGCCTTGGGATGGCCGCGCGCAGCGTCGCCCATGCGCGTCGCCTGGCCTCCCGCGAGGATGATTGCCTCCACTAGTTCGAGACCTTGGCTTCCGGCTCCGCCGTCTGCGGCAGACCTTCGAACGGCGAGCTCGGACGGCCGATGCCCTCGTACGCGAACCCGGCCGCACGCACGACCGCCGGATCGAGCAGGTTGCGCCCGTCGATGATGAGCGGCTGCGCCATCGCGTCGCGAACCTCCTTGGAGGCGAGGCTGCGAAGCTCGTCCCACTCGGTGACGATCACCGCCGCATCCGCGTCGCGCACGGCGTCGGCGACCGTCTCGTGGAGAACCGCGCCCTTGATCAGCTCGCCGGGCCGCGCGACCGGATCCCAAGCGCGCACCTCCGCGCCTTCCGCCAGCAAGCGTGAGGCGAGCACGAGCGACGGCGCCTCGCGCATATCGTCCGTGCCGGCCTTGAAGGCGAGCCCTAGCAGCGCGATCTTCTTGCCCCGAAGCTTGCCGAGATGCTTCTGCAGCTTCTGGATCACGCGGCGCTTCTGGAGCTCGTTCACCTCGATCACCGCGGCGAGCAGCTGGAAGTGGTAGCCCGAGTTCGACGCGAGCTGCTTCAGCGCCAGGGAGTCCTTCGGAAAACACGAGCCGCCGTAGCCGATGCCGGCCCGCAGGAAATGCGGGCCGAGCCTGTGGTCGAGCCCGACTCCCTTCGCGACCTCGACGACGTCCGCGCCGACGGCCTCGCACACATTGGCGATCTCGTTGATGAACGAGATCCGCGTCATCAGGAAAGCGTTGGCGGCGAGCTTGATCATCTCGGCCGAGGCGACGTCCGTGCGAACGACGGGGGCGTCGATGCCGGCGTACAGCGCTTCTACCGCCGCGCTGTCCTCTTCGGCGAACGCACCGACGACGATCCGGTCCGGGTTGAGGAAGTCCCGCACGGCGTGACCTTCGGCGAGGAACTCCGGATTCGAGACGTACCCGACGTTCGACAGGTCACGCCCCTCGAGGGCTGCGCGCACCTTCTCTCCCGTCCCGACCGGCACCGTCGACTTCATCACGAGGATCTGCCGCTCGTCCGACGCCGGCAGGTCGTCGAGCGCAGACCACACGAAGGAGAGATCGGCGTCACCCGAATACGTCGGCGGGGTCTGAACGCACACGAAGATCGCATCCGCGCCTGCCAGATCGCCGGCGTCGAGCGTGTAGGTGATGCGCTCGCGGTTTCGCTCGAGCACCTCCGGCAGGTCCGCCTCGTGGAACGGGAGGTTGCCCGCCCGCAGGGCTTCGATCCGCTCCGGCATCACGTCGCGCACGATCACCTGGTGTCCGAGCTCGGCGAAGCAGCCGCCGGTCACGAGCCCCACCCAGCCCGCGCCGAAGACGCCGATCGTCCGCGATTCCGCCATGCCGGAAGCCTACTTGGGGAGCGGAGCGAGCCCTCGCGCAATGGCGAGCATGGTCTCGTTCGAGAGCTCGTCGAGAACCGAGTTGACGACCCAGTACGTCGCCCCGTCCTTTCGGAGCACGACCATGTGGAGATGGGCGCCGGAGTAGTAGAGCGCGTACTCACGCCCGCGGATCTTGTGGATGAAGCTGGGTTGGGCGAGCGCAGGCGCGTCGTTCCAGTTCGTCTCCTCGATGCCCCAGTACTCGTTCGAGCCGATGCGGAAGGTCAGCCGGACCGCCCGGTGGCCCTTGCTGATGTTGTAGACACGGATCGGTGCGTCGAACTCGAGCCGCGACGAGCTCTCGACGAGACGCGGCACCTGGAGCCGGAACCGCACGCGCTTGCGGACCTGCATGAGCAGTGACCGGGTCATCGCCGCGTTCGGCGTGACGAGTGCGGGCTGCCGGACCGGCGTTTTGTCGACCGGGATCGGCGCGATCGTCCCGTGGAAGTTCTGCCCGACCACAACCGTTGCGATCGCCCCGTTCGCAAGCGTCGTGAAGTTCGGCGGCAGCGGCTTCACGTCGGCGTCGCCGAAGAGGTTTGCGAGGGCGACCGCCGCGGCCTTCGCTCGACGCTGCGCGGCGTCGTAGAACACAGTGGTGCGGAAGTACTGGAACGTCGGAGCGTTCTGCGGTTTCCCGGTCGGCGGCAGGACGATCTTGTAGCCGCGCTGGCCGAGCTCGAAGGCTGCGTTGGCCGCCGAGCCGGCGATCCCGTTTCCGTTCAGGACGGTGGTCGTCACGTCACGCGGACGCGGTGCACGCGAACGTCGCTTGATGCCGAAGGTGACGTCACGCGCCTTCGACGGCGCGTTGACATCCGGCCGCACGAATTCGGTCACGGCCGCAGCGATGTTCTCGGGTGACGCAGAAAGCTCGTTCGTCCCGGTCAAGCCTTCGATCTTCGTCTGGAAGACATGCCCCGCCGGGAGCTGGTGCGCGAAATAGATGTAGTCCTTGAGCGTCTGCGGATCGAGCGGCTTGCCGCCGCCGCGTCCGACGACGACGTTCTTCTCGACGGCGTTCATGATCGAGAACACGGTGTCGAGGTTCAACTGCGACGAGATCTGCTGCTTGAGCGCTTTGAGGAAGAGCTGCTGCCGGGCGTTGCGATACAGGTCGGAGTCGAAGTGTCGGAACCGCACATAGGCGAGCGCATTGCTCGCATTCAGCCTCTGATAGCCCGGGAGCAGGTTGATCTTGGAAACGCCGGGACAGTTGGCCGGATCGCAGAGATATCGATGGTCGATGTCGAGCCAGACCCCGCCGAGGTTGTTGACGAGATCGTTGAAGCCGGTGAAGTTGACCGTGACGAAATAGTTGATCGGAAGCCCCGTGAGGGCCCGCACCGTCTCGACGGCGCCAAGCGTCCCGCACTCTGAGAAAGCGGCGTTGATCCGGTCCCGCCCGTCGGGGTGTCCAGGACACTTGAGCGTCGCGATCAGGTCACGAGGGAACGAGAGCATCGAGAGCGACTTGGTCTGTGGATCGGCTCGGATGAGAATCAGGGTGTCCGAACGGCCCGTCAGCTCTGCCTGATTTCCCTTCCTGCGGTCGGTGCCGATCACGAGTGCCGTGGTCGGCTGCCCGGGAATCGCCACGTCGAGGTGCTTCGCCGCCGCGATGTCGACCTTCGTCTTGGGGCTGATCGCCGCGATGAACTGATGCGTCTTGAGGTACGCAGCGCCTGCGACCCCGCCGGCCACGATGACCGCGACGAGGGCGGTCCAGAGCACGACGGTCCGAACGACGCCCCAGGCGTCCCGACCTGGACGCTCGGGCTGCCGGTAACGCTGCATCGTGGTCTGAACGCCGGGCGGGTACACCGCGCGACCGTTGCCGTTCACGGTGGCACTGCGTCCCATGCCTCTCTTCAGCGTCGTCTTCATGCGGCTCTAAAGCAGGACGGCGCCCGTTTCCGAGGGCGCCAGCCGCTCACGAGGATAGCCGAGGTCCCGGCCGGCCCAGGTCTCGAACCGTCTCCTCGGCGAGCCACCCGGCTAGCGCCGAGCTGCCGCGGGGGTGCGGTTCTCGTACCCGAGGTTGGGCGCGAGCCAGCGTTCTGCCTCCTCGATGCTCATGCCCTTCCGAGCGGCGTAGTCCTCGACCTGGTCGCGGGCGACCCGGCCAACCGAGAAGTAGCGGGCACTCGGGCTCGCGAGGTAGATCCCGCTCACCGCCGATGCCGGCGTCATCGCGAACGACTCCGTCAGGTCGAGCCCTACCCGGTCCGCCGCGAGGAGGTCGAACAGCTTTCGCTTCTCGGTGTGGTCAGGACATGCGGGGTACCCGAACGCCGGCCGGATGCCGCGGAACTTCTCCGCCGCGAGGTCCTCGCTCGATAGCTGCTCGTCGGGCTCGTACCACTCACGCCGCGCCTGCCGGTGCAGAAACTCGGCGAAGGCCTCGGCGAAGCGGTCCGCGAGCGCCTTGACCATGATCGCCTTGTAGTCGTCGTGCTCTGCCTCGTAGCGGGCGGCGAGCTCGTCGGCGCCGTGGATCGCGACGCCGAACGCGCCGACGTGGTCGCCGTCGGGCGAGACGTAATCGGCGAGCGAACGGTTCGGCCTCGAGTCACCGTAGGCGGACTGCTGCCGGAGAAACGCGAAGCGCGTCCCATCCTCGAGGACGACATCGTCGCCCTCCGCGTGCGCCGGCCAGTACCCGTAGACACCACGCGGCACGAGTGATCCGTCGCGCACGATCTCGTCGAGCAACTCCTGGGCGTCGTCGAAGAGCTCCCTCGCAGCCGGCTGGTCGAGGATTGCCGGGTACTTCCCCTTCAGCTCCCACGCATGGAAGAAAAACTGCCAGTCGATGTACTCCCGGAGCGTGGCCAGATCCGGTTCGACCAACCTCGTGCCGGTGAACGGCGGCTCTGCAAGAGCGCCGAAAGGCACGCGCTCCTTGTTCGCGCGCGCCTCCTCGAGCGGTAGCAGCGGCTTCCGCTCCTTCTCGGCATGGAGCTCCCGCAGCTGTCTCCTGCAGCTCACGATTCTCCTCGTCGAGGACGCCTTTCCGCCCAGGGTCGAGCAGGCTGGAGACCACGCGCACGACGCGTGAGGCATCGAGAACGTGGAGGGTCGGCTGCGCGTACTCGGGCGCGATTCTCACGGCCGTGTGCTGTTTGGACGTCGTGGCGCCGCCGATCAGGAGCGGCAGCTGGAGCCCGCGCCGCTCCATCTCTTTCGCGACGGTCACCATCTCGTCGAGGGACGGCGTGATCAGTCCGGAGAGACCGACCACGTCGCAGCCCTCCTCGAGCGCCGTGTCGAGGATCCGGTCACCTGGGACCATCACGCCGAGGTCGATCACCTCGTAGTTGTTGCAGCCCAGAACAACGCCGACGATGTTCTTGCCGATGTCGTGCACGTCGCCCTTGACGGTTGCGAGCACGATCTTCCCCTGGGCCGAGCGGACACCATCGCCGCCGGCCGCCTTCTCCGCCTCCATGTACGGCTCCAGGTACGCGACGGCGCGCTTCATCGCGCGGGCGCTCTTCACGACCTGCGGGAGGAACATCTTCCCCGAGCCGAAGAGATCGCCGACGATCGACATCCCGTCCATCAGCGGCCCTTCGATCACGTCGAGCGGGCGCGCAAGCTTCTGCCGTGCCTCCTCGGTGTCCTCTTCGATGAAGTCGACGATGCCGTGGACGAGCGCGTGGGAAAGGCGTTCCTCGACGGATGCCTCTCGCCAGGAGAGGTCCCGCTCCCGCTCGGTCGCACCGCCCTGCACGGTCGAGGCGTACTCGACGAGACGTTCGGTGGCGTCGTCGCGACGATTGAAGACGACGTCCTCGACGCGCTCGAGCAGTGCCGGCTCGATGTCCTGGTAGACGGTGAGCTGGCCGGCGTTGACGATGCCCATGTCGAGGCCCGCGCTGATCGCGTGATAGAGGAAGACCGCGTGCATTGCCTCGCGCACCGCGTCGTTGCCGCGAAATGCGAAGCTGAGGTTCGAGATCCCGCCCGAGATCTTCACGCCGGGGCAACGCGACTTGATCTCCGGGATGGCGGCGATGAACGCGTTCGCGAACTCCGCGTGCTCCTCGATCCCCGTCGCGACGGCGAGCACGTTCGGGTCGAAGATGATGTCCTCGGGCTCCCAGCCGTCAGCCGTCAGGAGTTTGTAGGCGCGCTCGCAGATGTCGACCTTGCGCTCCGCGGTGTCGGCCTGACCCTTTTCGTCGAAGGCCATAACGATCACCGCGGCGCCGTAGTGCTTGATCTCGCGCGCCTGGGCGAGGAAGTGCTCCTCTCCCTCCTTCAGGCTGATCGAGTTGACGACGCCCTTCCCCTGCAGGCACTTGAGCCCTGCCTGGAGCACGCTCCACTTGGAGCTGTCGACCATGATCGGGATGCGCGCGACATCCGGTTCGGTGGCCACCAGGTTGAGAAAGGTCGTGATCGCCTCCTCCGCATCCAGCAGGTCGGCGTCCATGTTCACGTCGAGGATGTTGGCGCCGCCACGGACCTGCTCCAGCGCGACCTCGACGGCCTCCTGGAAGTCGCCCGCCTCGATCAGCCGCCGGAAACGGGCCGAGCCGGTGACGTTCGTTCGCTCGCCGACCATGACGAAGTTGGCGTCCGGGAAGATCCGGAACGGCTCGAGCCCGCTGAGCCGCGTCACGTGCTCCCGGTCCGGGACGTGTCTCGGGGTCTGACCCCGGACTGCGTCCGTGATCGCCTTGACGTGCTCGGGAGTCGTGCCGCAGCAGCCGCCGACGACGTTCACCAGCCCGTCATGGGCGAACTCGCGCAGGAACCTGCTCGTGTCTCCGGGCTGCTCGTCGTGCGTGCCCATCTCGTTCGGCAGGCCGGCGTTCGGATGGCACGCCACCCACGTCGGGGCTACGCGTGCGAGGTCCTCGACGAACGGCCTCATCTGCATCGCGCCGAGGGCGCAGTTGACGCCGACGATGAACGGCCGCGCGTGCTCGACCGAGAGCCAGAACGCGTCGACTGTCTGGCCGGACAGATTGCGGCCGCTGCGGTCGATCGCGGTGAAGGAGATCCAGAGCGGCAGGTCCGGCGCCTCGTCGAGCGCGGCGGCGATCGCCGCCTTCGCGTTCAGCGTGTCGAAGATCGTCTCGATCAGGAGGAAGTCGACGCCACCCTCGGTGAGCCCGCGAACCTGCTCCGCGTAGGCGTCCCGGATCTGCTCGAACGTGTGTGTCCGATAAGCCGGCTCGTCGACACGAGGCGAGAGCGACAGCGTCACGTTCAGCGGCCCGACGGAGCCCGCGACGAAGCCGCCAACCTCGTCGGCCGCCTGGCGGGCCAGCTGCGCGCCCGCGACGTTCATCTCGTAAGCGTGCGCCTCGAGGGCATAGTCGGCCTGGCCGATCGTGGTCGCCGTGAAGGTGTTCGTGGTGGCGATGTCGGCGCCCGCGGCGAAGTAGTCGCGATGGATGCCGAGGACGACCTCGGGCCTCGTCAGGTTGAGCAGGTCGGGATCGCCTGCGACGTCACGTGGGTGATCCTTGAAGCGCTCGCCGCGATACGCCTCCTCGCCTCTGAGCTGGCGCTGAATGAGCACGCCCCACGAGCCGTCGAGCACGGCGATCCGTTCCCGGAGGATGGCTTCGAGTCGTGTGCGTGCGTCCTGCATCCAGTGCCCTTCCTTCGACCTAAGGAGAACGTCGCCCGTCGAGGGCGCACGGGCTCTTTAGGCGTTTTTTAACCCGGTCGCCAAGCTGCCTTTCAAAGCTTTCCGGTCGACTGAGGGTAGCAGGCGCACCCGTTACGATCTCGCTGTGCCGCCCGGATTTCGAGGTCTCTCCTATCTCCTCGGAGCCAACGCCCGCGACCGTTCGCCGCGGACGATCCTGATCAAGGCCGAACGCTGGCGACGACGCGACCGGTGGCGGCTCTCCCTCCGCAAGCGGCTGCCGGGCGTGGACCGGATCCCGCTCGACGGGCCGATCTTCGTCCTCGGCATGCAGGGCGGAGGCACGACCCTCGTCGCGCGTTGCCTGCTCCGGCACCCGTCGGTCGTAAGCATGAGCGGCGGCTCGGACTACTGGGTCGCGACGGACGAGCTCGGCTTCGTCCGCAACCGGATGAGCGCCCTGCCGCGCACGCTCTGGAGCTCGACCCACCGAGACGACCTCGATCACCCGCTCGTCGGCACCGAGCACGCGTCGGTCTACGCATCGGACCTGCTGCTCCCGCAGTACCGCAACACCGCCGACGATGCGACGCCCGGCGACAGCGCTCGCTTCGAACGGATCCTGAAAGAGCATCTCGCGGTGTACGCCGACGATCCTCGAACGGCGCGCTTCCTGGACAAGACGCACACCTACACCGTGAAGATCCCCTATCTCGACCGGCTGCTTGAAGGTCACGAGCCGTACTTCGTCCTCGTGGTGCGGAACCCGTACACGATGTGCTTCCGCGCAGTGCGCCGGAAGCCGCCGGCCTGGCGACGCGAGGTCCCCTACGAGGAGCAACTGCGGCTGGCCGCTCAGCATTGGCGTAACTCCACACAGCTCGCCCTCGAGGACGGGTCGAAGACCGGACGCTTCATCGCAGTCCGCTTCGAGGACTTCGTCAAGGACCCGGCGGCGGTCGTCCGGGCCATCTGCTCGACCGTGGGACTTTCCTACGACGACGACCTCGTGCCGCAGGCCGGTCATCGCATGCCCTTCGCGACCCTGCCGTGGGATCGCAAGTGGTACCCACTTCAGGGAGACGAATGGCGCGACCAGGTCGGTGACCTCGAGGCCGGCATCGTCGACGAGGAGTGCAGCGAGCTCGCGAAGGCGCTGGGCTACGGCAGGCTCACCGACACGGCCCCGGTCCACGATGCCGTTCTGCGCCTCCCCGGGCTGCCCACGGCGCCGCAGCTCGTCGCGTAGAAGCGCTAGAGGGTTGATGCGAAATTCTGCCGACTCGGGGGCGCTCAGACAAGCGGGCAGTGCGGTCGTTCGCGGTGCGTAGCGGCGCTACGTGCCGCGGGCGAACGTGCTGATCCGGCGCCGTGTCTGGAGCGTCATCCGGCCCGGCGGAATTTCACATCAGGCCTCTAGTCCCGGCCCGAGACTTCGAGCTGGTTCTCGGCGTGCTTGATGCGCTGCTCGAGCTGCCAGCGGTCCGCGGTCGACTCGCCGCGCTCGACGAGCTCGAGCTCGCGCTGGGCCGACTCGAGCTGTTCACGGGCCCGCGCGTCGTCGATCTCGCTCGCCGCCACCGCGTCGTCGACAAGGGCGATCGCGCGGTCCTGCTCGACCTTGAAGAAGCCGGGACCGGTCGCGAACTCGCGAACGTCGTCGGCCTGACGGTCGAGGTAGACGCGCGTCGAGCCTGCCTTCAGGGTCGCGATCAGCGGTGCGTGGCGCGCGAGCACCCCGATCTCACCGGCGGCGCCGGGGACGACGATCATCTCCACGGCGCCCTCGAACGCCGGGCCGTCCGGTGTCACGAGCGAGACGTCGAATTTCCTGGTCTCGTCAGCCACTCACGCCGGCCGGTTCGGGCTCTGCCTCGCGCTCGTCGACGGCGGGATCCTCCGGAGCCTCGCCGTTCTCCTTCTCGACCGCGCCCTCATCGCCGGACATGCCTCGACCCTTCTGCACGGCGGAGTCGATCGTCCCGACCATGTAGAAGGCCTGCTCCGGGAGCTCGTCATGCTTGCCTTCGAGGATCTCCCTGAAGCCCTTGATCGTGTCCTCGAGCTTGACGTACTCGCCCGGGGTGCCGGTGAACTGCTCGGCGACGAAGTTCGGCTGCGAGAGGAAGCGCTGGATCTTGCGCGCACGCGACACCACGAGCTTGTCCTCGTCCGAGAGCTCGTCGATGCCGAGGATGGCGATGATGTCCTGCAGGTCCTTGTAGCGCTGGAGGATCTCCTGGACCCGTGTCGCCGTGTCGTAGTGCTCCTCGGAGATGATCCCCGGCTGCAACGCACGCGAGAACGAGTCGAGCGGATCGACCGCCGGATAGATCCCCTGCTCGACCAGTGTCCTGGTCAGCACGACGGACGAGTCGAGGTGGGCGAACGTATTCGCCGGCGCCGGGTCGGTGAGGTCGTCGGCCGGAACGTAGATCGCCTGCACCGACGTGACCGAGCCGGTCTGCGTGGAGGTGATGCGCTCCTGCAGCTGGCCCATCTCGGTCGCGAGCGTCGGCTGGTACCCGACGGCGCTCGGCATGCGACCGAGGAGCGCCGATACCTCGGAGCCCGCCTGCGTGAACCGGAAGATGTTGTCGATGAACAGGAGCACGTTCTTCCCCTGGTCGCGGAAGAACTCGGCCATTGTCAGCGCCGAGAGCCCCACGCGCAGACGCGCTCCCGGGGGCTCGTTCATTTGCCCGTACACGAGCGCGACGCGGTCGAGCACGCCCGACTCCTCCATCTCGAGCAGCAGGTCGTTGCCCTCGCGCGTTCGCTCGCCGACGCCGGCGAAGACGGATACGCCGCCGTGCTCGCGAGCAACATTGTGGATCAGCTCCTGAATCAGCACCGTCTTGCCGAGGCCGGCGCCGCCGAAGAGGCCGACCTTGCCGCCGGTGATGAACGGCGCCAGCAGGTCGATCACCTTGAGGCCGGTCTCGAACACTTCGACCCGCGGCGAGAGCTCGGTGAACTTCGGCGGATCGCGGTGAATCGACCAGCGCTCCGTGTCCTTCGGGACATCCGGCTTCTCGTCGACCGGCTCGCCGATCACGTTCCAGATGCGGCCGAGCGTCAGGTCGCCGACCGGCACCGAGATCGGGCCGCCGGTGTCTTCCACCTGGAGGCCGCGCGCGAGGCCGTCGGTCGAGTCCATCGCAACGGCGCGGACCCGGTCGTCGCCCAGGTGCTGCTGCACCTCGGCGATGATGGAACGCGCCTCCTGCCCGTCCTGCGCCGGGATGTCGATGCGGAGTGCGGTGTAGATCTCGGGGAGGCCTTCCGGGAACACGACGTCGATCACGACGCCCTTGATCTCGACGATTCGGCCGGGCTTCTGGGCGCTCTGTTCGGGCATGGGTCTCCTGGCGACGTGTTTTGAAGAGGATGAGGCGGCAGCCGAAGGGCTCCCCGCAGGGAAAGTCTATCGGGACTCGAGAGTTGCTAGAGCGCTTGGCGCGCGCGGAATGCGGGCTTGGAACGGGGCTCGGTCGCGCGCTGCAGCATCTTCAGCTCCGCTTCGGGATTGCGAAGTGCGATTGGCTCCGAGGTACCCGCGAACGCCTGCGCGTCGGAGGACGACGTCCGCGTCGATCCGAGCGTCCCGACAAGCGCGCTGAGGCCGACGGTCGCTGCGATCGCGGCGGCGGCTGCTCCGACCTGGAGCTTGTGCGCAAGTGCGTACCGGCGGGCCGGCAGCGCGATCGTGAAGCCGAGCTCCTCGCGTGGGGCACTCCGCAGCAGGCGGGCGGTCTCACCAAAACCGGCTGCGTACGACCGGCAGGACTCGCACGAAACCAGATGCGCTTCGACCCCTGCGGCCTCGGCCTGCGAAAGCTCGCCGTCCACGGACGCCGAGACAGACTCGCGTACGCGCTCACAGTCGAGGATCGAAGAAATCTGCCCCATAGCGTCTCTCACCCCAATTCTGACGGCTTGACCTAGGAGAAGTTAGCCATTTCTTCGTCTTATCGCCGAAAAGCTTTAGCTAAAGCTGACGAGGGCATCGTTCATCCGCCGCGCTCCAGCCAGGCAGGGGGCACGGCCCGCCGCACTGATGAAGGGGCAGGCACGGTCTGCGAAGCGGCCGTTGGTGACCACTGCGAGCGCCGTTCCGAGCCACTTGTAACAGGGAATGCGGCTCTTGGCAGTGAGCTTCGAGCAGCCCTCGATCAGCTTGACCCGCATGGCTCCGCGGGCTTCAGCCAGATTCTGGACGTTGAGCCCGTAAAGACAGCTCACGCTGTCGGCACCGCGAAGCCGTCCGCAGATGCGCAGCTGGATGAACGGATCCGGAGACGTGACGAGCGCTGCGGCGGCGATGCAGCCGACCCGCTGCTCGCCGGAGAGCCCTGTGCACAGCCCGCGGACGCCGGCAGCGTTTTCGGGCGCCTTCTTCGGCGGCAGCTCGAGGAAGTAGCGATACCAGCACGGCCTGACGAAACTGGAGATCGCACGGCTGCAGAGCACCCGTGCCGTGGTCGCCCCGTTGCGTTGCCGTTTTGCGTTGTCGCGCCCGGCAATCCCCAGCCAATAGTCGTGGTAAGCCCCCTGGGCACAGTCGGGTGCCTGCTGCGCAGGAAGTGCGCGACAGGCCTGGATGCCGAACTTCAACTGCTCGTGGTACAGCCGCATGTACGCGTGGCCCAGCGTGTGAATGCAGGTGTACGACCGGAAGCGCGTCGGCGCGCGTAGGCACAGCTGCACTGCGCCGTCCGGACCCAGCCGTCCGATCTGCGCACCGAGTGTCATCACCATTCCCATGCCGAAGCCGGCGGAGCAGCCAGGGTCATTCGACCGCGGCAGGTAGCGCTGAAGGTTCGCCAACGTCACGTGGTGAGCGCGCGCGTACATGCGGCCGACGACGTGCATCATCATGTGGCAGTTGCCCATCAGATAGCCGCCGCCGGCGCGCACCTTCTTGTCGATCCGCGGCAACTCGTGCGCTGGGTCCTTGGATTTCTCGACGTCGGCAAACAGGCGTGTGACGTAGCAGTTCCAGATCACCTCCTTGCGCAGGAGGCTGCAGCGCGAGAGATACGTCGTCGACTGCCCGTAGCTTTCGTCCAGCCGGATCCCGCCCGGCGGCGGCCCGGCGGATGCCGGTGAAGGAAGCATGAGAAGCAGCAGCGCTGCCGCGATCAGCAAGAGGCGAGTCCGCATGTGCACGTAGTTGGACGCCTTTTCCCGCTTACAGTTGGCGTTACTGGGTTTCGATGCGGCGGACAGCCGGACGGCTGCGGTTGCCGGCCCGGTCGACCGCGACCACTCTGACGGTGTGCTGTCCCGGCAGTGCTCTCCCGACCACGATCGGCTCCTGGGTCAGGTCAGCACCGAAGCGGACCGCTGCGCCGCCGTCGACCGTGACGTCGTAGTGAGCGACGCCGCTTCCCGTCTCGACCGCGTCCTCCCACGTGACGCGAACCCTGCCGTCGACGATCGAGGCGGAGAACCGTGGCGCTTTCGGCGGGACCGTGTCGGTCCACGCGAACCGAAAGCGCGCTCCGGCCGAGGAGGGTTTGAGCACCGTCAACCTGAACGCACCGGGATAGACGAACTTGTCGCCCGGGCGAAGCTCGGGGCGGCCGCGCTTCGCCGGATTCGTGATGAGGAGGTTCCGCGGGAAGTCGGCGGCAGGCCCGCCGCGAAGGTCCGGGCTCGCGCTCAGGTGCAGGACCACCCCGGCGCCTGCGACCTGCGCGCCTGCTTCGTTCAGCGCCGGCTTGCTGCGGTCCTCGATCCAGTACTGGTCGCTGGCGGTCGTGACGATGAAGACCTGAGGACGAGTCGAATGTGTCTCGAGCGGAGCGAGTGTGTAGACGCCTTTGGCAGCCGGCCGGCCGGTGTGCTTGATCCAGCCCAGGTCGACCTTGGCCTTCGCGCCGAAGTCACCGACGCCGCTCCCCATCGTGTCGTACGGGTCTCCGTACTCCAGTGCGTCGCACCCCACCGCGTGGCGGCGGCAGTCGGTCGCATTTGCGTGCGGTAGGCCGAACGTGTGACCGAGCTCGTGCGCGATGACGCGGCGCGAGATGACGCCGTTCAGCGCCACGGTTCGCGCGAACGTCGCACCCGACCACGGGCAGCCCGCATTCGGATGGACATAGATCACGCGGTCGTACGACGACACGTCGAAGCCCGCACGTCTCGCCGCCGCGTCGGCACCGGTCCGGATCGCCGGCACCGAGCAGCTCACCGGGCCGGTGAAGGCCTGCAGCCAGGGAGTCACCGTGCCGGTCAACCAGACGGTTCCGTACGACTCGGACCGGTAGAAGGCATCCGTCTGGTCGAACACGGCGCTCTGGACGTCGGCTCGAGTGAACGGCTGCGGTCCCCAGGTGGCCAGGACGACCAGGACGTGCTGGGGCCCCGTTACCGGTTCTGCGTACCCATTCGGCGTCAGTGCGAGGCTCGACCCGAGAAGCGCGACCAGAAGAAGTCCGCGCCTCACCGGGCCCCGTCTCAGCTCGCCGCGGGTTGAATAATGTCGAGCGGCTTGTCGATCTCGGCGAAGTGACAGGCGCTCGGATGCCCCTGCCCCCGGTCGATCAGCGCGGGCTCCTCCTCGGCGCAGATCGGCTGTGCCTTCCAGCAGCGTGTTCGGAACCGGCAGCCGGAAGGTGGGTTCGCCGGGTTCGGAACGTCGCCCTCGAGCACGATGCGCTTTCGCCTGCCGCGGTGCGCCGGATCTTCGATCGGGATCGCCGACAGCAGCGCCTGTGTGTACGGGTGCGACGGGCGCTCGAAGATGTCGTCTCTCGTCCCGATCTCGACGATCTTTCCGAGGTACATGACCGCGACCCGGTCGGAGATGTGACGGACGAGCGAGAGGTCGTGGGCGATGAAGAGATACGTGAGACCGAAGTCGCGCTGCAGCGACTCGAGCAGATTGACGACCTGCGCCCGGATCGACACGTCCAGCGCAGAGACGGGCTCGTCGAGGATCACCATCTGAGGGTTGAGGGCGAGCGCACGGGCGAAGCCGATGCGCTGGCGCTGCCCGCCGGAGAACTCGTGTGGGAACCGGTTCGCGTGCTCGGGGCTCAGGCCCACCGTGCGCAGGAGCTCGTCGATCCTGCGGCGGCCCTCACGCCCCTTGTAGAGACCGTGCACGCGCAGCGGCTCCGCCACGATCTCGCGCACCGTCATGCGCGGATTGAGCGACGCGTACGGATCCTGGAAGACGATCTGCAGCTCGCGGCGCACGTCGCGCATGCGGCGGCGGCTCCAATTCGTGATGTCCTGGCCGTTGAAGATGAGCTTCCCGTCGGTCGGCGGAAGAAGCTTGATCACGGTCCGCCCGAGCGTCGTCTTTCCGCAACCGGACTCGCCGACCAGGCCCAGTGTCTCGCCTGCCCGCAGCGAGAGGTCGACGCCGTCGACTGCATGAACCTGCCCGACGCGTCGCTTGAAGATTCCGGAGGTGATCGGGAAGTGCTTGACGAGACCGTCGATGCGGAGGATCTCGCGGCCCTCCTCGGCTCGCTCGTGGACCGCTTCCGTGACGACTGTTTCGCTCAGCTCAGACCCCGGCGCCCACGGACTCGACAAGCGGCCCGGTGTGGCCCTCGAGCTCCTCGGCGAAATGACATGCGGTCAGATGCGCCGAGCCGCCGATCGGTCGCAGCGGCGGCTCCTCTTCACGGCAGCGGAGGCGTCCTTGCGAAAGGAAGCACCGCGGGTGGAAGGGGCAGCCCGGAGGTCGGCTGATCAGGCTCGGAGGCTGGCCGGGAATCGGCCGGAGCCAGTCGTCATCGGCGTTCAGCTTCGGCAGGCTCTCCATCAAGCCGACCGTGTACGGGTGGCGTGGTGACTCGAAGATCGTGTGCACGTCTCCGAGCTCCACGACCTTGCCCGCGTACATGACGACCACGCGGTCTGCGAGCTCGGCGATCAGACCGAGGTCGTGCGTGATCAGGATCGTCGCAGCGTGCGTCTCGTCTTGAGCCTTCTTGAGCACCTGGAGGATCTGCGCCTGAATCGTCACGTCGAGCGCCGTCGTCGGCTCGTCGGCGATCAGCACCGACGGAGAGTTCGCGATCGACATCGCGATCATCGCGCGCTGGCGCATGCCGCCGGAGAACTCGTGCGGGTATTGCTCGTAGCGACGGTCCGGATTCGGCACGCCGACCGTCCGTAGGAGCTCGATGCTGCGCTCCTTGATCCGGGCGTCCTTCTCGTCAGGATGATGTGTCCTGATCGCCTCGTCGATCTGCGCCCCGATCTTCAGCACCGGGTTCAGCGAGGTCATCGGATCCTGGAAGATGAGGGCGATCTCGTTGCCGCGGATGTGCCGGAGCTCCTTCTTCGAGATCTTGAGGAGATCGATTCCCTTGAAGAGGGCCTCGCCGCGAACGACCTTCCCGGGCGGCTGGGGAATGAGCCCGAGGAGGGACATGGTGCTGACGCTCTTGCCGGAGCCCGACTCCCCCACGATTCCGAGCGTCTCTCCGGGATAGAGGTCGTAGCTGATCCCGTCGACGGCCTGGACGACGCCGTCCTCCGTGGAGAACTCGACGACGAGGTCCCGGATCGAGAGAAGCGGCTCAGGCACGGACGCGGCGCTGGGTGGGATCAAGGGCGTCGCGGAGCCCGTCGCCGATGAAGTTGATGCAGAGGATGATGAGCACGATCAGGAGGCCCGGATAGGTGACGAGCCACCACTTGTCGAGCCCCGCCTCCTGACCCTCGTCGAGTAGGGCGCCGAGTGCCGGGGTGGGCGGGCGGATGCCGAAGCCGAGGAACGAAAGGGTCGCCTCGAGCGCGATCGCGGTTCCGATCGTGAGCGTCGCCGCCACCACGATCGGCCCGACCGAGTTCGGGATCATGTGCCGAAGCATGATCCGCAGATCGCCCGCTCCCGCAGCGCGCGCCGCCTCGACGTATTCCTTCTCGCGCAGGGACAGAAAGACACCGCGCACGATGCGCGCGATGCTGGTCCAGATCAGACACGCTATGAGGATCGCGAGCGTGGTCGGCGTGCTGCTGTCGAGGAACTTCGACGCGGTCAGCAAGACCGCCAGCAGGGGTAAGGTCAGGAAGAGGTCGGTCATCCGCATCAGCAGGTTGTCGCTCCAGCCGCCGTAGAACCCTGCGAGCCCGCCGATGATCGTGCCGATCAGCGTCGAAAGCAGCCCGACGAAGATGCCGACACGTGCAGAAGTGCGAATGCCATAGAGCGTGCGGCTGAACGTGTCACGGCCCGCCGAGTCCGTCCCGAACAGGTGCTGCCGGCTCGGGTGAGCAAGGATCTGGCTGGTGTCGATCACGCTCGTCCCCGCGATCGTGATGTACGGGATCTCCTTGTACGAATACGGCGCGATGTAGTTGGCGAAGATGCCGGCACCGAAGATGCCCGCCAGGACGACGACGCTGGCGACCGCCAGGCGGTGACGCATGAACCGGCGGCGCGCGTAGCCCCACTGACTGCGCGCCTCGATCTCGAGCCCGTACTCATAGGGACCCGCCGGAATCCGCCGGCACCGCGCGGTCGACCATCTGGCCTCCCCCGGCGGGCACGTCGAGGTTGACATCGGGGCCGAGCATGAGCCCGCTGGCATTCGGATCGTGGACGCGCGGTTGATCAGTCATAACGGATCCTTGGGTCGAAGACGCCGTACAGGATGTCGGCGATGAGGTTGAACACGATGACCATCGTGGCGACGACCATCAGCCAGGCCATGACCGGATACGGATCGCTCGCCTGGAGAGCGTTGATGAAGTAGAAGCCCATACCGTCGAGGGTGAAGATCGTCTCGGTCACGATCGCGCCGGCGAAGATCGCGCCGAAGTCGAGCGCCACCAGCGTGATCAGGGGAATCAGCGCGTTCCTGAACGCATGCTTCATGATCACGCGTCGCTCGATGAGGCCTTTCGCGCGTGCCGTGCGGACGAAATCGGAGTTCAGGACCTCGAGCATCGAGGCGCGCATGTAGCGGCTGTAACCGGCGACGCCGAGGATGCAGAGCGCGATCACCGGAAGAGCGAGGTGCTGAACGCGGTCGATGAACCAGTGGATGCCATGGCCCGGGAACGGCGACGAAAGGCCGGACGTGTAGAAGACACGCACGTGCCACTTCAAGAAGATGTTGACGACCACCACCTGCAACATCAGCGCGAGCCAGAACACAGGCGTTGCGAAGCCGACAAAACTGATTGTCGTCGTTGTGTAGTCGAACACGGAGTACTGGCGTAAGGCCGAATAGACGCCGATCGAGACGCCGATGAGGACAGAGAGAATGATCGCCGTCAGGACGAACTGCAGCGTGTGTCCCATCACCCGCTTCAGATCCGGCCAGATCTTTCGCTGGCCGAACAGTGTCGTCCCGAACTGGTTCGTGACGGCATCCTTCACCCAGTACCCGTAGCGCACGACGATCGGCCGGTCGAGGTTCTTGCTGTGCTCGATCGAGTGGAACTGCTGCTGCGTGATGTTCGGGTTCGCCCGGAGTCGGCCCAGCGGGTCTCCGCTGATCGAGACGAACGTGAAGATCAGAAAGCTCGTCGCCACGAGCACGGGGATGCTGTAGAGAACCCTTCTGATGATGTAAGTCAGCATCTGATCGCCTCATTATGAACGAGTCCCGCCCCATTCGCATGGGGCGGGACCCGGTGATTCAGAACGCTTCTAGCTTCCTTGCGTTCCCTTTAGCCCTTCGACCAAGACTCGGCATTCCAGCTCGGACCCTGCGAGCTGGCATTGTCGACCATGCCCTTGACGTTGGACTTGTAGACGAAGTAGGTCGCCCGCTGGAACAGCGGGATCTGCGGTATGTCGTTGGCCATGATGACATCGGCCTTGTTGATCAGTTTGACGCGCTTTGCGTCGTTCAGCTCCTGATCTGATTGCGTCAGCAGCTTCGTGACGTTGCGGTTGCAGTACTCCCCGTAGTTGCCGGGGCTGCCGCACGAGAAGATGCTCACGTTGTAGTGCGGATCGACCGCGAGCACGTACGTGAACATCGCGAGGTCGAAGTTGTGCTCCGGCAGGTGGCTACCGAACAGCGTGCCCGCTGGCACGAAACCGTTCTTCAGCTGGATGCCTGCTTTCGCCGCCTGATCCTGGAAGATCGTGAAGGCGAGCTCGCGGAGCTTGTTGCCTACCGTCGACTCGAACAGGAACGACACCTTGGTGCCGTTGCACGAGTAGATGCCGTCGCTGCCCTTGGTGCAGTTGTGGGCCTTCATCAACGCGGCAACCTTGTTGACGTTGTAGTTCCACTTCTTGAAGTGCGGTGTGTAGCCCGGCTCGTTCGTGAGGCGAACGAGGCTGTTCAGCGCGCCGATCTTCGAGTTCAGCGTGCCGTACAGGGCCTTGGCCGCAGCGGTGCGGTTGAGCGCGGTGATCAGGGCCTGGCGGAGCCATGTCTGCTTCGCCAGCGGATTGCCCTTCGCACCCTGCTGGATCTCGATGTGCTCCTCCTGCAGGCCCAGATGTGTCTGGATCCGCAGACCGGCCTGACCCTTCAGGTCGGCGAGAGCGAGCTGCGGCTGCGGATAGATCGCGTCTACCTCGCCGCCACGGATCGCCTGGATCTCGGAGTTCGTGTTCGTGATGAAGCGGAAGACGACCGAGCTCAGCTTGGCGGGCTTTCCGTACCAACCATGCGTGTTCTTCTCGAGCGTGATGCCCGAGCCTCGATCGAACTTGGTCAGCAGGAACGGTCCGTCACTGATCGGAGCGTTGCCCTTCTTCGGATTGCAGATGCAGTCGTTCCAGACCGTCAGCATGTCCGTGCCCTGCAGCGCGTGCTGCGGGAGGACGTAGCCGAAGAGGGTCTTCCACGGTGCGTAGTTCTTCTTGAACGTGACGGTCACGACCTTGCCGTTCCCCTTCACGCTCGTGATGTCTTCCCACCCGAGTGGGTCGATGTGATCCTTGTTCTTCGCGTTAAGTGCTGTCGCCCAGGTAAACCGGAAGTCCTTGCCGGTGACCTGCACGCCGTCGCTCCACTTTGCCTTCGCCCGGATGTAATAGGTCACCCGCTGCGGGTTCCTCTTCAGCGTGTACCTACTAATCAGGTCGGGCTTGTACTTGAACGTCGGCGTGAACAGGAAGGCGCCTCGAATGACCGGCGTCTGGAACACGACGTTCCAGAACGCGTTGCAGTCGATGTCGAGGATCAGGTTCAGACACCAGTCTGGACCGCCACCCTGCTCGGCTCCCCAGACCAGCGTGCCAGCCTTGCTCGAATCGTGGCTCGCTGGTCCATTAACCCTCGCTGAACCGGTGGCCGCGAGCGCGAGCGCCGCGAGCACCACTCCAGCCAAGAGCCAGAGCTTACGTCGATGCATCTACTCCCTCCGTTCTTTGTGGGGCTGCACCCCGCAGTCCCCGCATTCGCCCCACCCCTCTCCAGGGGCGGGCCGCGCATTCTGTCACAGGAAGGGGATTTCCCTCCTGCGGCTACTTTGACGCCCGGCAAGGCGCTTTTGTTAGGGCTTTGCGGCTAGCCGGAGAGGGCGTCCGCCCCGCCGACGACTTCGAGGATCTCCTGGGTGATTTCGGCCTGCCGGGCCCTGTTCATGGCCAGGGTCAGGTCGTCGATCAGCTCGCCGGCGTTCTTCGAGGCGTTCCGCATCGCCGTCATCCGGGCGCCGTGCTCGGAGGCGGCCGATTCCAGCAGGGCGCGGTACAGCTCGGTCTCGACGTACACCGGGAGCAGCCGCTCGAGGATCTGCTCCGGCTCCGGCTCGAAGATGAAGTCGCCGCGCGCGGCGTCCTCCTCACGCTCCGCGTCGTCCGTCTCCAGGAGGTCCTCCGACAGCGGGAGGAGCTGTTGGACGGTCACCCTCTGGACGAGCGCCGATTCGAACGCGTTGTAGACGACGACGACCCGGTCGACCTCCTCGTTCGTGTAGAGCTCGGCGACCCGGTGCGCGATCGACTTCGCATCCGCGTAACGGGGCTGGTCGGTGAAGCCGGTGAATTCCCCGGAGAGCTCGAAGCGCCTGAAGCGCAGGGAGCCGACTCCGCGCCGCCCGACACCTACCCAGCGGACCTGCTTGCCCTCGCTCCGAAGCTCCCGCTCGAGCGCGAGAGCCCGCCGCAGGATCTGAGAGTTGAACGCCCCGGCGAGGCCGCGGTCACCCGTCAAGGGCACGATGGCAACCGCCTGCTCGGTCTCGCGCTTCTGCAGAAGCGGCAGTCCGCGTACCGACGAGCTGGCGCGCGCCGTGCCGGCCATCAGCTCGAGCATCCGGTCCGCATAGGGTCGCATGTCCTCGATGCGGGCCTGTGCGCGCTTCAGCTTCGCCGCGGCGACGAGCTCCAGCGCGCGCGTGATCTTGCTCGTGTTCCGAACCGATCTGACGCGCCGCTTGATGTCCTGGACAGTGGCCACTAGACGAGCGAGTCGGTCTCCTCGACGTGGAAGGACTGCAGGACGTTCTTGAGCTCCGCGTCGAGCTTCGCCGCGAGCTCGTCGGGAAGGTCGCCGGTCTCCCGGATCTCAGTGAGAACCGTGCCGTCGGCGCGCAGATGCTCGATCAGTTCCTCCGCGAAGCGCGGCACGTCGGTGACGGGAATGTCGTCGAGGAAGCCGTTTACGCCGGCATAGAGCACTGCAACCTGTTCCTCCGTCGGAACCGGCTGGTACTGCGGCTGGTTGAGGAGGGCGACCATCCGCTCACCGCGGGCGAGGGCTTTCCTGGTCGTCTCGTCGAGGTCGGAACCGAACTGGGCAAACGCCTCCAGCTCGCGGTACTGAGAGAGATCGAGGCGCAGCCGGCCAGCGACCTTCTTCATCGCCTTCGTCTGCGCCGAGCTGCCGACGCGGGAGACCGAGATACCGACGTTGATCGCCGGCCGAACGCCGGAGAAGAAGAGGTCGGACTCCAGGTAGATCTGCCCGTCGGTGATCGAGATCACGTTCGTCGGGATGTACGCGGCGACGTCACCCGCCTGGGTCTCGACGATGGGCAGCGCGGTGAGCGAGCCGCCGCCGTTCGCGTCGGACAGCTTGCACGCACGCTCGAGGAGCCGCGAGTGGAGGTAGAAGACATCACCCGGGAACGCTTCGCGTCCCGGCGGCCGGCGGAGCAGGAGCGACAGCTGACGGTACGCGTCGGCGTGCTTCGACAGGTCGTCGTAGATCACGAGCGCGTGCTGCCCGTTGTAGAGGAAGTACTCGCCCATCGCGCAGCCGGCGAAGGGGGCCATCCACTTGATCGGAGCAGCCTCCTGCGCAGCCGCCGAGACGATCGTCGTGTACTCCATCGCGCCGCGGTCGCGGAAGAGCTCGTACACCTGCGCGACGGTCGATGCCTTCTGGCCGACCGCGACGTAGATGCACTTCACGTCGGTGTCCTTCTGGTTCAGGATCGTGTCGATCCCGATCGTCGTCTTCCCGGTCTGGCGGTCGCCGATGATCAGCTCGCGCTGGCCGCGTCCGACGTTCGTCATCGCGTCGATCGCCTTGATCCCCGTGAGCAGCGGCTCCTTCACCGGCTGGCGCTGGACGACACCCGGAGCCTTGAACTCGAGCTGACGCCGGTGCTCGGTCTCGATCGGCCCGCCGCCGTCGAGCGGATTCCCGAGCGGGTCGACGACACGGCCGAGCAGCGCTTCGCCGACCGGGACGCTCGCGACCTTCCCTGTGCGCCGGACGGGCTCACCCTCCTTGACGTGCTGCCACTCGCCGAAGAGCGCGGTGCCGACATCGTCTTCTTCGAGGTTGAAGGCGAGGCCGACGACGCCGTGCTCGAACTCGAGCATCTCCAGCGCGACTGCGTTCTCGAGACCGTAGGCGCGGGCGATGCCGTCGCCCACCTGCAAGACGGTTCCGACCTCGGCGAGATCGGTCTCGACGTCGTAGTGCTCGATCCGTTCCTTCAGGATCGAGGTGATTTCATCTGGACGTAGCTTCATTGGTGCTAACTCCTCGTTACGAGTTCACGGCGCAAGCCCTCGATCCGGCCGCGCACTGATGCGTCGACGCGCATTGAGCCTGCCTGCAGGACGAAACCGCCGATCAGCGAGGGATCGACCTTCCGCGTCGCTTCGACCTCGCGGCCCGACGCTGCTCGAATCTGTTTGAGAATGGCCTCGGCTTCCGAGTCGGAGAGCTCGAACGCGGTGGTGAGCTCGACGTCGATCCGGCGCTCTTCGGCGGCCATGAGCCGGTCGAACGCGCGCGCGATCTCCTCGATGTCGCCGATGCGGCCCTTCTCGGCGGCGAGCCGGACGAAGTTCCGCACCAGTTCGTCCGCCTCGCCCAGGAGCTCGCCGACCAGGCCCGCCTTCGTCTGCGGGTCGAGCTCGGGGTTACGCAACACGGCTCGTAGCTCGGGGACCTCGCCGACGGCGGTCGCGAACTCGAGGAGGTCCTGGTTGACCTCCTTCAGGCGGCCCTGCTCTTTCGCAGCATCGAAGAGAGCCCGGGCGTAGGTGCGGTGGACGGCGGCTATCGGGTCGTCTCCTCGAGCACCGAGAAGTCGAGGTCGCGGATCGCTTCATCGATCAGGCGCTTGTGATCGGAGTCGTCGAGCACCTTGCCGGTCACCTTCGTGGTCGCGATCAGCGTCAGCTCGGCCACCTCGGAGCGAATCTGCTGCAGCGCGCGATGTGTCTCGGCCTCGATCTGGCGCTTCGTCTCCTCGAGGCGGCGCTCCCGGTCGGCTTCCGTCTCTTCCTTGACCCGACGCGCCATCGAGTCCGCAACCTTGCGGGCCTCCGCGAGGATCTGCTCGGACTGCCCACGGGCCTGGCCAATCAGCGCGCGGTGCTCCTCGAGCAGCCGCCGCGCCTCGTTCCGCGCCTTCTCCGCCTCTTCGATCGACCTGGCGATCCGTTCGCGCCGCTCGTCGATCGCCTTCTGGATGTAGCCGAACGCGAATCTCTTGAGGACGTAGAACGTGATCCCGAAGCAGACGATCGTCCAGACCATCAAGCCGAGGCGAACCTCGATCAGTGGATTCGTCGCGAGCATCAGACCAGGACGTACGCGAGAATCGAGCCGAGTAGACCGTAGAACACGACCGCCTCGGTCAATGCGAAGCCGAGCCACTGGATTCCGGTCAGCTCGCCGCGCAGCTCCGGCTGGCGGGCAACCGACTGGATCATCGAGCCGAAGATGTTGCCGATGCCGATGCCGGCGCCGAGCGCACCGAGACCGACACCGAGGGCGAGACCGATCGCCTTCCCGGCTTTCGTCACATCGCCCGACGTTGCTGCGAGCAGAGTGTTCACGTCATTCCTCCTTGTTATCCGCTATGCCGGCAAAGCCGGCATAGCTCTTTTGGTCGGCATCGCAAGCGACGCCTAATGCTGAGGCTCGATGGCCGAGCCAATGTAGATGGCGGACAGAGCGGCGAAGATGAACGCCTGGATGCCGACGACGATGACGACTTCGAAGACGTAGAAGAGCGTCGCGGGCACGAGCACGAACAAGAGCGCCCATGACTGGAAGATGAAGATGAGCCCGAGGAAGGTCAGGATCAGGATGTGGCCGGCGAGCATGTTCGCGAAGAGTCGGACACTCAGTGAGATGAGGCGCATGAACTGACCCAGGATCTCGAGCGGAACGATGAGGAAGAGCAATACCTTCGGCGCCTCCGGGATCCAGCTCTTGAAGTAACGGACCGGCCCGTTCCAGCGGATCCCCTCGACGTGGGTGAACACGAACGTCAGCAGCGCGAGTGCGAGCGTGACGGAGATCGAGCTCGTCGCCGCGTAGATGCCCCAAACCGGGACGCCGTGGTACGTCTCGCCCGTCAGCGGCAGGGGTATGAACCCCAGCAGGTTGATGACGAAGATGAAGAGAAACAGCGAGGCGACGTACGGAAACCAGCGCCCGATCGCCTTCGACGGCAACCCCTGCTCGGCGATCTGCACCTGCGCGACCTCGTAGATCTGCTCGCCGATTGTCTGGCGAACTCCCGGCTCCGCGCCGTTGCGCACACGCACCCGCATCAGGAAGAGCCCGAGGAAGATCGTCACGACGGTCCCGAGCATCAGGTAGACGACAGCTTTGGTGATCGAGAGGTCCAGCGGGCCGAGATGGATGGAAACCCACTCGTGCTGCTCGAACTCCTTGACAGGATCGAACTCCCCGCGCGCGAAGGCCGCCTGCGGAAACGCCAGCGCGACGACGACCGCCGCGAAGAGCCGCGCCTTCACTGGGTGTTCCCGAAGTAGGTAACGAGGGAGAGACCGAGCTCCAGTGTGTAGGCGAGCGCGTAGACGAGAGCAGCGGCGAGTGCGAGCTGCGGGCTGGACGACGCCACGGCAAAGAGGACCACGAGGAGCCCCAGCATCTTGAAGAGCATTCCGAATGCCTGCATTCCGGAGGCCGCGACGTTACCGTTGTCCTTCCTCGCGCGCCGCAGTATGAAATCGAAGGCGTGAACACCGAGCCAGAGAACGGCGGCGATCCCCCAGGCCGAGAGGTTCCAGCCCGCGAGAACGAAGACGGGGAGCGCGAGCAGGATCACGAGCGATCCGGCCAGGCCGGGCAGGAGGTGGCCCGGCTCGGCTCGCGGCGTCGCGAAGAGGCTCGAGCGCATCACATGGAGTCCTTGTAGCGCCAGTAGACCGCGAAGGTCGCGAGCGGGATGCCGATCACCGCGCCAATCAGCAGGCCGATTCCCGCCGAGCCGGCCAGCCAGCCGATCAGGAAGCCCGCGAGGACGCTGGCGAACAACACCCCTGTGAGGACACCTCCGGCCTCGGCGTACTGAAGAGAACGGCGGCTCTCGGTCTCCATCTGCCGGGAGCATACCAAGTTTGTGACAGCTCGATACCGCTTGAAACAGCCAAAAACCGCAGACTTTGTACTAGGCCGTCTTGCGGGCCTCCTCGCGGGCCTGCTCCTCCCGCCGCCGGATCATGGGGTTCGCGAGCTTCACGATCTCGAGCAGGTAGACCATGTACACCGAGGCCGCCAGGGCGACGAGCCCGAAGAGTGACACGACGAGCGTCCGCCACGGGTGCCACTCCCCGTGCTGGTGGGGGCGGATGAAGCGCAGGGCGAGCGCGGTCGCGGCGAGGGTCGAGCACCAGAGCCAGATGTAGCCCGCTGCCCGGCGCTGCGAGAAGCCGATGTTGACGAAGCGATGGTGGAGGTGCTGGCGATCGGCGACGTAGACGGGCTGCCGATACTTGAGCCGCTTGGCCACGACGAACGACGTGTCGATGATCGGCACGGCGAGGACGAGCAGCGGGAAGAAGAGGGTCACGATCGAGGCCGTCTTCAGAAGCCCCTGGAGCGGAATCGTCGCCAGGACGAACCCGAGCAACATGGCGCCGGAGTCACCCATGAAGATCCGCGCGGGATAGACGTTGTGGCGCAGGAATCCGAGCGCTGCGCCGAGCACGATGGCCGACAGGATCGCGGCCTGGATCTCCGGCCGCGGCAGCGAGAGCGCGATCAGCGTGAACGTGAAGGCCGAGATCGCCGACACGCCCGCGGCGAGGCCGTCGAGCCCGTCGAGGAAGTTGACCATGTTCATGATCGCGACGATCCAGAGGACCGAGAGCGGCATCCCGATCCAGTCAGGCAGCGTGTGGATGCCGAGGATCGGGAATGTGAAGCGGTGCACCCAGATCCCGAAGCCCACCGGAATCGCCGCGGCCGCGATCTGACCGCCGAGCTTCTCCCACCACCTTAGGCCGCGGAAGTCGTCGACGGCACCGACGGTCGTCGCAACGGCTGCGCCGAGCAAGAGCCCACGCGTCTCGCCGGAGAGATCGAGGAAAGCGAGCGCCGGAACGAAGATCCCGAAGAAGAGGGCGAGCCCGCCGAGGCGCGGAACGGTTCCGCGGTTGAGGCGGCGTCCTTCGGGACGGTCGACCACTCCGAGCAGACGAGCCATGCCGCCGACCGCCGGCGTCAGCAACACGACGATCGCCGCGGCCAGCAGTGCGCCCCAGATGACCTCGAGGTGATCGGCGAGCGTGTGCAGCATCAGCGCAGGAAAACCAGTCCGACCACGATCATGACGAAGACGCCGAACAGAAAGACCGCGCCGATCGCCGCTCCGATCCCTGCGCGGCGCGTGTAGTCGGCTTCGGGGTCGGTCTCGGTCCAGCGCTGCCAGCGCCGCGCGCGGCGGCGGTTCTGCAGCTCCCCGAGGACGCCCACGCTACTTGGTGCCGTAGAGCCGATCGCCCGCGTCGCCGAGCCCGGGAACGATGAAGCCTTTCTCGTTGAGCCCGCGGTCGATTGCGGCGACGACGATCTGGACGTCTGGATGGTCGCGCGTGATCTTCTCGACTCCCTCGGGCGCTGCGATGATCGCGATCAGGCGCACCGAGGTCGCGCCCGCGTTCTTCACGGTTCTGATCGCCGCGGCGGTCGAGTTACCGGTTGCGAGCATCGGGTCAAGCAGGATCACGTCGCGCTCGGCGACGTCGGCCGGCAGCTTCGCGTAGTACTCGACCGGCTCGAGGGTCTCCTCGTCGCGGTACATGCCGATGAACCCGACCCGTGCGCTCGAGATCAGCGAGAGCACGCCGTCGAGCATCCCGACCCCCGCGCGCAAGATCGGGCACACGGCCACCTTCTTGCCGCTGATCCGCGGGAACATCCCGTGCTCCAACGGCGTCTCGACGTCGACGTCTTCGGTCCGCAAGTCCTTCGTCGCCTCGTAGGTCAGAAGCAGCGTGACCTCGTTGACGAGCTTGCGGAAGTGGACGGTCGGCGTGTCCTTGTCCCGCAGGTACGAGAGCTTGTGCTGGACGAGAGGGTGCTTGACCTCGATGACCTGCGAGGTGTTCGTCTCGGCCACGGTCACTACGCGACGTAGGTGGTCCAGCCGCGGAAGCCGGGATAGAGCGGCCGTTTGGCGCAGAGGGCTTCGGTTCGGGCGCGGAGAGCGTCGAGGTCGGGTGAGTCGCCGAGTGCGCCGACGATGATGCGACCGATCTCCCCGAAGTCGTCGGCGTCCATCCCACGCATCGTTGCTGCGGGGCTGCCGATGCGCACGCCGCTCGCAATCGTCGGCTTGCGCTCGTCGAACGGAACCGTGTTGCGGTTCACGGTCAGCTTCACCTCGTGCAGACGCTCCTCGGCGTCCTTACCGGTCCAGTCGGTCGAGCGGAGGTCGAGCTGCAGCAGGTGCGTGTCGGTCCCTCCGGTGAGCACGTCGAGCCCGCCGGCCATCAGTGTCTCTGCGAGCGTGTCGGCGTTGCGCCGGACCTGCGTCTGGTAGTCGCGGAACGCCTCGCCGGCGGCGATCTTGAAGCACGTCGCCTTCGCGGCGATCGTGTGCTCGAGCGGCCCGCCCTGCAGTCCCGGAAAGATCGCGCGGTCGATTGCCTGCGCGTGCTCTTCCCGGCAGAGGATGAAGCCGGAGCGAGGCCCCGCGAGTGTCTTGTGCGTGGTCGAGGTGACGAAGTCGCAATGCTCGACGGGGTTCGGCTGCAAGCCGGCGGCGACGAGGCCGGCGAAGTGCGCCATGTCGCAGAGCAGGAGCGCGCCGACTTCGTCCGCGATCTCGCGGAACTTCGCCGTGTCGACGGTGCGCGGATAGGCGGAGCCGCCGCAAACGATCAGCTGCGGCTTGGACTCGCGGGCCTTCTGCAGGACCTCGTCGTAGTCGACGACGTTCGTCTCACGCGACACCCCGTAGTGCGCGATCGTGTAGAGCCGCCCCGAGAAGTTGACCTTGAGCCCGTGCGTCAGGTGGCCTCCGTGGGAGAGCTCGAGCGACAGGATCGTGTCCCCCGGCTGGAGCGCCGCCAGGTAGACGGCCATGTTCGTCTGCGCGCCGGCGTGCGGCTGGACGTTCGCATGGTCGGCGCCGAAGAGCTCCTTCGCGCGATCGATCGCCAGCTGCTCGATCTCGTCGACGACCTCGCAGCCGCCGTAGTAGCGCTTGCCCGGATAGCCCTCCGCGTACTTGTTGGTCGGCGTCGAGCCGATCGCCTCCATGATCGCCGGCCAGGTGAAGTTCTCCGACGCAATCAGCTCGATCTGGTTGCGCTGTCGCTCGAGCTCGCGACCGAGGAGCTCTGCGATCTCCGGGTCCAGCTGCTCCAGGCCGGCTGTGGTCAGCTGCTGAAAGGTCTGCTGCGCGACGGCCATCTCTCTCCTCTCCCGGGGTTCAACCTGATCGTACTGCCGCACCCAGTCGGCGCAGAGCCTCGGCCGCGGGCATGGCTCCCTCTCGGAGGATGCGCGGCTCGGAGCCGGTGAGATCGATCACGGTGGAAGGCGTACCGGGCAACTCACCGCCGTTGACCACTGCTCCGGCATCACGGCGAATCTCCTCCGGCACCCCGTCCAGGCGCCTGGGGTCGGCCTCGCCGGGACGGTTCGCGCTCGTCGCGACGAGCACTGCGACCACTCGCAGCACCTCGGCGCTCGCGCCGCGAAGGTCTGGGACGCGCACACCGATCGTGTCGGGGTGACGGCCGCTCAGCCAGGCCAGGCGACGCGCGGGATTCCGCACGACCAGGGTCAACGGCCCGGGCAGGAGCCTGCGCAACAGAAGCTCGTCGGCGCCGCGCAGCTCGGGTATGCAATCGAGCAGCTGGTCGACACCGGCGGCCACGAGTGCGCTCGGTTGCTCCGCGCCTCGCCCCTTGAGCTCGTAGAGCCGCTGCACAGCGTCTTCGTTTGCCGGGTCGGCGGCGAGACCGTAGACCGTGTCGAATGGCAGGACTACCGGCTCGCCCGCACGTACCGCTCGGACCGCCTCCTCGACTACTCGGTCAGGAATCGAGTCACCACCTCGGCCGTCGCCCGTCGTGATGCTCCCGTTCAACGGCTGCCCTCCACGACGCGTTCGCGGTCGGTCAGGTCGGAGGTGATCGTAACGCTCGAATAGCCAAGCGACTCGAGCGACTCGGCAACGGTTTCCGCCTGATCGTCGCCGACCTCGAGCACGAGCCGCAGCGTACGTGCGCGGCGAGCGATCTCCTCGTGCAGACCCTCGCCGACGAGCGCTGCCCGCGGCTCCCAGTCACGGATCTCGGGCTGGAGCGAATCCCATTCGGACGCCGCGACATACGGCGGGTTCGAAACGACCAGGTCCCAGCCCTCCTCGACCGCTTCGAGCCCGGCCTCGTGCAAGTCGATGTCGAGGTCGAGTGTTTCGGAGTTCTCGCGTGCGAGGGCGAGCGCGTCCGGCGAGGAGTCGACAGCCGTAACTCGCGCACCGGGATGCTCGTCGGCGATCGCGAGCGCGATCGCGCCGGACCCGGTGCCGAGATCGAGCACCCTCGGCGCCGGCTCGCCGGCGAGGAGCGCGAGACAGCGCTCGACGACGATCTCCGTCTCCGGTCTCGGCACGAGCGCGCGTGCGTCGGTCTTCAAGGTGAGGTGCCTGAACCCCCATTCTCCGAGGACATATGCGAGCGGCTCGCGCCGCGCGCGCCGCTCGACCAGCTCCTGCAGGCCGTCCGGCACTTCGCGTTCGCGTTCGACGTGGAGTTGCGACCGGGTGACGCCGAGCACGTGCGCGACGAGCAGCTCCGAGTCGACGTGCGGCGTGTCGACGCCGGCCGTGCCGAGGCGCTCCTCCGCGAGTCGAAGCGCTTCTGCGACCGTCACTCGCCGAGCGCGCGCTTGCGCTCTTCGGCGCCGAGCGCTTCGGTGAAGTCGTCCAGCTCGCCCTGCAAGACGCGATCGAGCTGATGCACCGTGAGCTTGATGCGGTGATCGGTAATGCGGTTCTCGGGATAGTTGTACGTGCGGATCTTCTCCGCCCGTTCGCCGGACCCGATCTGCGAGCGCCGGGTCGCGTCGAGCTCTGCCCGCTGCTTCTCGCGCTCGAGCTCGAAGAGGCGCGCGCGCAAGACGCGAAGCGCCTTCTGCCGGTTTTGCAGCTGGCTCTTCTCGTCCTGCATCGCGACGACGAGCCCCGTCGGCAGATGCGTGATGCGCACCGCGGAGTCAGTGGTGTTCACGCTCTGACCGCCCGGCCCGGTCGAACGGTAGACGTCGATCTTGAGGTCGTTCGGATCGATCTCGACCTCGACCTCCTCGGCCTCCGGCATCACGGCGACCGTGGCGGTCGAGGTGTGCACGCGTCCCTGAGACTCCGTCTCGGGCACACGCTGGACCCGGTGCGTTCCGCCCTCCCACTTGAACACCGAGTACGCGCCCTCGCCTTTGATTCCGAACGTGACCTCCTTGTAGCCGCCGGCCTCGTTCGGGCTCGAGCCGATCGGATCGACCTTGAAGCCGCGCCGCTCCGCGTAACGAGTGAGTGCGCGGTGCAGGTCTCCTGCCCACAACGCGGCCTCGTCGCCGCCGACGCCCTGGCGGATCTCGATGATCACGTCCTTGCTGTCTGCGGGATCGGTCTCGACGAGCGCGAGCTTCAGCTCTTCCTCGAGCGACACGAGCCGTTCCTCGAGCTCGGGGATGAGCTCCCGCAGGTCGCCGTCGGCGCGTGCGTCATCGAGATCGGCCCGTGCCTCCCGCCAGCGCTGCCCGAGGCGGTGAGGGCCCTCGAGCTCCTTCAACTTTCTCCCGGCGTCGGCCGCTTCACGGCGGTCGTTGTAGACGGCAGGGTCGGACATGCGCTCCTGCGCTTCCTGGTACGAGCGGTCGAGCTCGTCGAGCAGTGGTTCGATATTGCCGGCCATCGCCGGTCTACGTTAGCTCTCTAGACGCGCGGTGAGGCTGATTTCCGGGACGCCTGTGAGCGCCTTCGACACCGGGCAGTTCTGCCTGGCTCCGTCCGCTGCCTGCTGGAACGCACCCTCGTCGATTCCTGGCACGCGGCCGGCCACGTCGAGCGCGATCTTCGTGATTCCCTCGCCTGGCTGGAACGTCACGGTCGCGGAGGTCTTCAGCTCCTCGGGCGGATGCCCAGCCTGCGCGAGCCCGTGCGACAGCGCCATCGAGAAGCAGGTTGCGTGCGCGGCCGCGATCAGCTCCTCGGGGCTGGTCTTTCCCTCGGGCTCCTCCGAGCGGGCCGGCCAGCTGACGTCGAGCCCTCCGAAGGCACCGCTCGTCACGGAGTCGATGCGTCCGTTGCCGCTCATCAGGTCGCCCTGCCACGTCACTTCGGCTTTGCGGTCAGTCGCCATCGGTTCCTCCTTCGAGTTGGGCGTTGACGGTTACCTTCGCGCTCGCCTCGATCAGCTTCGAGAGCGTGCAGCCTTCGCTGGCGGCCTGGGCGAGACGCTCGAATCCCGCAGCGTCGATACCTGTTACTCGCGCGCGCGCGAGCAGCTCCGACGAGACGATCCGGTGCGATCCATCCTCGACCTGGTCGAGCGTGACGGTCGCCGTGATGTCGAGGTGCTCCGGCGGCGTGCCGGCACTCGTCAGCTCGCTCGCAACCGACATCGCGAAACAGGCTGCGTGCGCTGCGGCGAGCAGCTCTTCGGGGCTCGTCTTCCCGTCGGCGCGCTCGACTCTCGTTGCCAGCGAGTACGGGAGCTCGTCGAACGCGCCCGTGCCTGCGGTGATCGCGCCGCTGCCGCGAGCGACGTTGCCTTCCCAGGTGACGTTCGCTTCGCGCTGGACTCTTGGCACTAGTGGTCTGCCCGGTTCCGCTGGCGGATGCCTGGGTCGCGAGCACCAAGCGATGCAAGGACGCAGGGAGTGCTCGGGCTGGTTTGCCCGGGCGCGACTGAGGACGCGGCAGCGCGCAGCGTGATCGCGGGCCAGGCGCCGTCAAGTGGGGCCGGGCAGACCACTAGGCCATCACTTCGATGGTGCGTGCCTGCGGGTCCTTGGTCTCGAGCTGCAGCACTTCCTTGAGTGCTCGGATCGAGACCTCGATCTGATCGAGTGACGGTTCGCGCGTCGTCAGGCGCTGCAGCCACAGGCCCGGCGCGAGCAACGCCATCAGGATCTTTTTGTCCTGGTGCTTGCCGGCGAACCGGATCAACTCGTACGCAAGGCCGGCGATGAGGGGCAGCAGCAGGATGCGGGTCGCGATCAGCCAGTACCAGGCCGGCCTGCCGAAGAACGCGAAGACAAAGATCGCGATCACCATCACCCACAGCAGGAACGCCGTGCCGCACCTGGGATGGATCTGGCTGAAGCGCTGGACGATGTCCGGCCTCAGCTCCTCCCCGGCTTCGTAGGCGTTGATCGCCTTGTGCTCCGCGGCGTGGTACTGGAAGACACGCCGCAGATCCGGGAAGAGCGAGATCAGAAAGAGGTACAGGACGAAGATCGTCACACGGATCAGTCCCTCGACGATCACGAACTGGCCGGTGCTCTTGATTCCGATCCAGTCGGTCAGGAGAGCCGGCGAAACCTTGAACAGCACGACCGCGAATCCGATCGCGATGGCGAACGCGAAGATCAACTGTGTGCGCGTCAGCTCGGTGTCGACCGCCTCCTCCTCGCCTTCCGTTTCTGCAGCCGGAGCCTGGTAGTTCGCGGAAATGGCAAGCGCGCGAAAGCCGATCGCGAGGGACTCGCCGAGGGCGACGACCCCGCGGATCACCGGCAACCGGAAGATCACGTGTCGCGCCATCGGAGACTTGATCGGCTGGTGAACCTCAGCGATGTCGCCGTCGGGCTTGCGCACGGCGACAGCCCAGTTCGATGGGCCGCGCATCATCACGCCCTCGAGGACGGCCTGTCCCCCAACGTTCGTCATGTAGCGGTTCTAGCCGCGGCTTGCGCCGCCGGCCTTCTCGAGCCGGCGCTGGAAGCGCTCGACGCGTCCGCCCGTGTCGACCAGCTTCTGCTTGCCCGTGTAGAACGGATGGCAGTTCGAGCAGATCTCGACGTGAAGCTCGGGCTTCGTGGACCGCGTCTCGAACGTGTTCCCGCAGGAGCACGTCACGGTCGCAAGGACATAGTCGGGGTGGATCTCAGGCTTCATCGGCGTTCAGGATAGCAGCGGCTGTTTTCGCCGCGACGTTGCCGCCCGAGACGACGGCGGCGACGGTTTGACCGGGCTCCGGGACGAACGCGCCGGACAGCAAGGCGGCCGCTGTGGCGGCTCCGGCGACCTCGCAGGCGAGCTTCATCCGCCCGTACATGAACCTGAAAGCCTCCTCGAGCGCCTGCTCGGTGACAAGCACCGACTCGACGCCGAGCTCGGTGCAGACCCTTACGCAGTTCGCGCCTGCATAGGGACCGTTGAGGCCGTCCGCGATCGACTTCGCCTCGACCGTGACCGGCTCACCGGCCTTCAGGCTCTCGTGCAGCGCGCGTGAACGTTCCGGCTCGATTGCAATCACGCGGACGTCGGGCTTCATCGCCTTGACGGCCGTTGCGATCCCGGAGACGAGACCACCCCCGCCGACCTGCACGAGCACGACCTCCGCTTCAGGGGCGTCCTCCAGCATCTCGAGGCCGACCGTCCCCTGGCCGGCCATGACGAGTGGATCGTCATACGGGTGCACGAGCGTGCGGCCGGTCGACTCGATCAGCTCCTCGAGCCGGTCGAACGCAGCCGGGATGTCAGCAGCCTCGGTGTCGATCGTCGCGCCGTAGCCGCGGGCAGCAGCGATCTTCATCGGGCTCGCGGTCTTCCACATGACGACGAGCGCATCGATCCCCTCGACAGCGGAGGCATACGCGAGTGCCTGCGCGTGATTGCCGGCGGAGATCGAGATCACGCCGCGGCTCTTCTCTTCGTCGGTCAGCGTGGCGAGCTTGTTCAGCACGCCCCGCGGCTTGAACGCCCCGGTGCGCTGAAAGAGCTCCGCCTTGAAGCGCACGTCGGCGCCGATCTTCCTGGAGAGCGTGGCCGACGGCAGCAGCGGTGTGCGGTGCAGCCGGTCGCCGATGCGCTCGCGCGCCCGGTAGACGTCGTCCAGCGAAAGCAGCGAGCCCGTCGTGGCCACGACGGAGATCGTACTTCTAGTACTTGCCCTTGCCGCAGCCGGCGAGCACGAAGGGCGCTCCCAGGGCGAGCAGCAATGTGAGTCGTGCACGCATGTGGGTCCTTACCCGATCGGACGAGGGTCGGTTTGTCAGCTCATGGAACCGTATGCTGCGGGCGGGTGTAGCTCGGACGATGCGTCTTGTCCTGGTTCTGACGGTCGCTGCGGCCGTCCTGTGGGGCACTGTGGCGGCCTCGGCCGCTCCTCAGCCGGTCGCACGGGTCGTTACCGGTGCCGGCCCGTGCGGTGCGGCGTCCGGTTTCGGCTCGGTCTGGGTCGCCGTCTACGGCACCGGCCGCCTGGTGCGGATCGACCCTCGAAGCAATCGTGTCGTCGCTCGCATCCGGATCGCGCGTGGGATCTGTCCGATCGTCGTCGCCGCAAGCTCGGTGTGGGTCGCCAGCGACATGACGAACATGCTGTACCGCATCGATCCTCGACGCCGACGCATTGTTGCGCGGATTCCGGTGGCGAACTGGCCGGCGCACGTCACCGCCGCGTTCGGGAGTGTCTGGGTGTCGGCGTACGAACGCGGGACGGTCGCAAGGGTCGACCCGCGTAGGAACAGGGTGTCGCGTGTTTACGCTGTCGGGGGAAAACCCTCCGGCCTCGCTGAGGCGGGCGGCGCGCTCTGGATCGCATTCGGGCGGAACGGTTCGTCGCTTGGTCGGCTGGATCCGAAGACCGGAACGCTGACGAGGTCGTCGATCGGTCACAACGGCCCCGGCTTTCTCTCGGCCATCGCCGGCTCACTCTGGACGACGACCGCCGACGGGTTCGCGATCCGCTTCGATCCGTTCGCGAAGGAGGTCGTCGCAGCGTTCCCCGTCCCGGGGACGCCGGCCGAGGCAGCGGCAGGGCCCGACGGAATGGTGTGGGTGGCGGAGAAGCAGCACAACACCCTGACCCGCATCGACCCGGATCGGAATCGGATCGTCGACGTCACCGGCGCCGGGCCGGGCGCGCTCGACATCGCCAGTGCCGGGGGCGACATGTGGGTCACGAGCTTCGCCGGGCGGGACATCTGGCGCTTCCGGGACTAACCAGACGTGTAGTCAGGGACATCCCTGGCACGTGTCTATTCACGCCGGTCACGACGTCACGCTTTCGTCACCATGTCCGACACCAGGACGTGGGCCGCCGAGACGTGGCGGGAACGAGCTACGTCAGTGTGTACTCGGGGCCTGAGCCGCCCTCTGGCGGCGTGAGGCGGCCGCCCTTGGCGGTGATCGCACCGCACTGCACGCAGTTCGAGGGCGTCACGTCGACACCCGTCTCGGTTGCTTCGTAGACCTGCGCCGGGCACATCCGCTCCCAGAGCAGCGCGATGTCCTGCGGCACCTCCCGCTGGAGCACGATGTGGTTCGGCTGATCGTCACGCGTCTTGTTGCCGGACGCGAAGACCGACGAGAGCTTGTCGAACGTGAGCTTCCCGTCCGGCGCCGGGTAGCTCTTCGCCCGGTCCGTGCGGATCAGATCGACGTCGGCGTCGCGTTCGAGCTGCAGATCGCGCCGCGGGAAGCGCCCCTTCGTCGCGGTCATCGCGCCGGCCAGCGCGCCGCCGAAGATCAAGCCGCGCCCGAATGCGGGGCGCATGTTCCGCACCTCCTGCAGGTCCTTCCAGACGAAGCTCTCCCGGAGCGTCTCGTCGTACCCCGCGAGCGCACCCGGTGTCGCCGGAGTCTGCCCGCGTTGCAATGAGGCGAACGCCGCTTCGGCCGCGAGCCTTCCCGACTCGATCGCATAGTGGATGCCTTTGAGAGCCGGGACGTTCACGAGCCCCGCTCCATCGCCGACGATCAGGAGCCCCGGTGCGTGCAGCTGCTTCGGCAGCGCGAGGAAGCCGCCTTCGGGAATCGTCTTCGCACCCCAGGCGACCCGCTCGCCGCCCTCGAGCAGCTTCCGCACGAGCGGATGCGTCTTCAGCTCCTGCAGAAGATCGTGCACGGAGAGCTCGACGTCGCGGTAGTCGAGCCCCACGACCATTCCGAGTGTGAGCATTTCCTCGCCCATCGGGTAGATGAACGAGCCGCCGAACTCTCGGTACTTCGCGCCCGGGCGCAGAGGCCAACCCAGCGTGTGGATGACGTGATCGAGCGGTCGCTTCACCTTCCAGACTTCCTTCACCCCGAGCGCCCAGACCTGCGGGTTCTCGCCCGTGAGCCCGAACCGGTCGAGCGCGACGCCGGTGAGGTGGCCCTGCGTTCCCTCGGCGAGCACCGTGACCTTCGCGACCAAATCCGAACCGGGCTCGAAGTTTCCGAGCGGCTGACCGTCGCGGCCGCGGCCCTTGTCACCGGTCCGAACTCCGCGTGCCCGGCCGTCGGAGACGAGCAGCTTCTCCGCAGCTGTCTCCGGCAGCAACATCGCGCCCGCCTCCTCGGCCTGCTCGGCGAGCCAGCGGCCGAGCCGTGACAGAGACGCCACGTAGTTGCCCTCGTTCTTCATCGTCGGCGGCGCAGGAATGCGCAGCGCGCTCTTGTTCGTCAGGAAGTAGACGGATTCGTGCTCGACGGGTCCGTAGAACGGCATCTCGTCGAGACGCTTACGACCCTTGAAGAGACGGCGCAGCGAGCGCGGATTCACGACGGCCCCCGACAGAAGATGCGAGCCGGCCTGCTTGCCCTTCTCCAGGATCGCCACGGGCACCTCACCAAGCCGCTCCCGAACCTCGGGCGCGTCCTCGAGCAGCTGGCCGAGTCGAATGCCACACGCGAGACCGGCCGGGCCTGCGCCGACGATGAGGACACCGACGTCGATGCGCTCCTCGGACGGATCGCTCGGCGCGGCGACGTAGTCCGCTGTCCGAAACGGCGGCGGAAACTCTGCCGGCTTGGTCACGAGCTCTTGCGCTGCTTGACGAGCTCCGTCAGCTTCGGGACGACCTCGTGCACGTCGCCGACGACGCCCAGATCCGAGAACTCGAAGATCGGCGCATTCGTGTCCTTGTTGATCGCGACGATCACGCCCGAGCTCTGCATTCCGACCTTGTGTTGAATCGCGCCGGAGATGCCGCAGGCGATGTACAGCTTCGGTGCCACGGTCTTGCCCGTCTGCCCGACCTGCGTCGCGTAGGGGTACCAGCCGGCGTCCACCACTGCGCGCGTCGCACCCACGGCGCCGCCGAGCGCCTTCGCGAGCTCTTCCACGAGCGTGAAGTTCTCGGGGCCGCCCAGCCCGCGGCCGCCGGCGACGATGACCGGCGCGTCCTCGATCGACGGTCCCTCGCTCTCCTCGTGCGCCTGGTCGACCATGCGCGCCGCGGTGGAGAAGTTCTCGAGCGCAACCTGCACGTCCTCGACCTCCGCGGAGCCGCCTTGCTCATCCGGATCGAACGAGCCGGAACGAAAGAGCGCGATGCGCGGCTCGGTCGTCCAGCCGACGTCCACGTAGACGGAGTCCTGCAGTGCGGGACGCTTGCCCACGAGCTTGCCGTCCTGCTCCACGAGGTCGACGAGATCCCAGTTGATCCCGGCATCTAGTCGGGCTGCCAACGCGGCCGCGATATCGGCGGCGAGCACCGAGTTGCCGAAGAGGACCGTGTCGATCCCCTTGTCTCGGACGAGCTGCGCGACCACGTCGACGCGCGGTTGCGGCAGCGGTGCCTCGAGCTGCGCATCGTCTGCGACGTAGACCTTCGTCGCGCCGAACGTCCCAGCGGCATCGGCGAGCGGGCGCACACCCGATCCGATCACGATTCCGGCAACGTCGTCGTCGCCGAGAGTCGCGGCCTTCGCGAGCACGCCGAGCGAGCCCTTCAGAAGCTCGTCGCCGTGGTGTTCGAGAAAGACGAGCGTGCTCATTGGGCAGCCTCTGCCCAATGAGCGAGGGAAGGGGCCTCGGGGGAAACCGTGCGGTTTCCCCTTTCTCTGTGCTCGGCGCCCGCGGCGATCCCAGCGCCGCGGGAGCGGAGGCGACTCCTAAAGAAGGGAGCTCGTGAGGGAAACATGGTTTCCCTCACGGGAGGGAGCCGAAGGCGAGCGACGTTCATACGAGACGTTTCTCCGCAAGGAAGTCGAAGATCGCCTGCGCAGCGTTGCCGTCGTCGTCGATCTTCTTCGAGTCGCCACGCGCCGGCGGATCGTTGAGCGCGTACACCTCGGTGCGCGAGCCCTGTTCACCTGCACGGTCCGTTTCGATGCCCAGATCCGCGAGCGTCACCGTCTCCTGCGGCTTCGACTTTGCACCCATGATTCCCTTGAGCGACGGGTAGCGCGGTTCGTTGATCGCGTCGGACACCGCGACCACTGCGGGAAGCGGCGCCTCGATCACGTCGTAGCCGAACTCGGTCTGACGCTTGACGGTGAGCTTGCCGTCGGCGTGCGTGATCTCCGCAGCCTGGGAGACGACGGGCAGGCGCAGCCGGTCGGCGACCGCTGCCCAGAGCACCGCTCCGTCCGAGTCGCCCGCCTGCTGGCCGAACAGGACGACGTCCGCGCCCTCGCGCTCGAGCGCCTTCGCAAGCGCGTAGCTCGTCGCGACCAGATCCGAGCCCGCGGCTGCGTCGTCACTGATCAGCACGGCACGGTCGGCGCCCATCGCGAGGCCCTTCCGCAGGGCGTCCTGCGCCTTGGCAGGCCCGAGCGAGAGGAGGACGACCTCGCCCTCGCCCGTGGAATCCTTCAGCCGGAGAGCCTCCTCGACGGCGTTCGCGTCGAAGGCGTTCAGCGCCCCCTCGCCCCCACGGTCCAGGCGCTTGGTTCCGGGGTCGATCCGGCTGTTTCCCTCGGGAATCTGCTTGACGCAAACGGCGATCTTCATGCGCGCAGGACTCTACTGAGCGTGACCCGGGCCGAGGAGCTTGCTAGTGTCCGGCCCTTCGAGCGCGAACCGGAGCGCCCGTCCTCTTATGAGACGCCACCGGACGACAGCCCGAGGGGTTCTTTTCCTCGCCGTGACGATCGGCCTTGTCGCCGGGAGCGCTGCTGCATCCGCAGCCGGCAAGGTGCCCGATCACATCGTCTTCCCGGTCGTCGGAAAGGTCCAGTACATCGACGACTTCGGCGCGCCCCGCGGCGGCAGCCCGCATCAGGGGAACGACCTCATGGCTGCGAAGAAGTCGCCGGCGGTGGCCGCAGAGGCCGGCAAGGTGAAGTACTGGACGACGTCGCGCTCGGCCGGTTGCATGCTCTACCTCTACGGCGAGAGCGGGACGACGTACCTCTACATCCATCTGAACAACGACGTGACGATGAAGAACGACAACAAGGGCAAGTGCGTGCGCGGAACCGCGTACACCGTGAAAAACGGCGCAAAGGTCGCGGCGGGCCAACAGATCGGATACGTCGGCGACTCCGGCGACGCGAACGGCGGCGCGTCGCACCTGCACTTCGAAGTCCATCCCGGCGGCGGCAAGGCCGTAAGCCCGTATGCGTACCTCCAGAAGGCTTACAAGCTCTTGTTCACCGCGAAGGCCGGGTCGCCGTTTGCGCTGACGCTGACCGGCACCGTCGTCTCGGCGGCAATCGACCGGATTCTCGTGAACGTCTCGACATCGCAGGCCTGGCCCTCCGGCTTGACCCTGACGAAGCTGAACCGGACGATCGCGCTGACCGTGCCGGAGACGACGACCGTGCAGAGCCTGAGCCCGACCGGCGGCCTGCGCACCGTCGCGAACGTGACGCTCGCAGCGAAGGGCGACAAGATCGTCGTCTGGACGACGCCCGCACCGACGACGCTCAAGGCGGAGCGCGGCGACGACGACGTGCTCAGCTCAGCGCTGATCCAACTGGGCTAGCGGCCGACGAAACGGGGCTCGCGCTTCTCGACGAACGCGGCCATGCCTTCCTTCGCATCCTCGCTCGAGAAGATCTCGCCGAAGGTCTCTCCTTCCGCGGCGAGGTTCTCTGCGTGGTCGCCGCCGAGCGCCCGGTTGGCCAGCTCCTTCATCAGGCGTAGCGCGATCGGGCTCTTCGACGCCAGCAGCGCCGCCACCTCGCGCGCCTTGTCGAGCACGGGGTCATGGACCGCATTGACGAGCCCGATGCGAAGCGCCTCGTCGGCGCCGACGATCCGGCCGGTGAAGATGAGCTCCTTGGCAACGCCGACGCCGCAGACGCGCGCGAGTCGTTGAGTCCCGCCCCAACCCGGAATGATTCCGAGGTTCACCTCGGGCTGGCCGAGCTTCGCGCTCGTCGCGGCGTAACGGATGTCGCACGCGAGCGCGAGCTCGCACCCGCCGCCGAGCGCAAAACCGTTGATGGCCGCGATCGTCGGCTTCGGCATCGTCTCCAGCAGGCGTCCGGCTTCGTGCCCGAGAGCGCCCCACTCCTTCGCCTGGTCGACGTCGAGGCCGCTCATGTACTTGATGTCCGCTCCGGCGACGAATGCCTTCTCTCCCGCGCCGGTCACGATCACCGCGCGCGCCGACTCGTCACCGGCGAGCTCGCGCAGCCCGTCGCGCAAATCCGTGAGCGTCGCGACGTCAAGTGCGTTCATGGCCTCCGGACGGTCGATCGTGACGAGCGCGACCGCGTCTTCCATCTCGACGTGGATCAAACGGGAACTTTGCCCTTGAGGAAGTCGACGATCTCACTCGTCGGCGCACCTGGGGTGTCGTTCGCCTCCGGCTCACTCCCTCGGGGGAAACCATGTTTCCCCCGAGTGCCCCCTTCTTCAAGGTCCGCCGCAGCCTGCGCGCCGCTGAGATCGCTACGCCTGCCGCGGAGCACGAAGGGGGGAACCTCCCGGTTTCCCCCTCGCCCCTTCCCCACACCTCGGCTGCGCCGAACGGTCATCAGGCTGGAACTTGGCCTCGAAGAAAATCGACGATCTCACTCGTCGGCGCACCCGGGGTGAAGACCTCGGCGACACCGCGCTGCTTCAGCTCCTCGGAATCCTCGCGCGGGATCGTGCCGCCGACGACCACCAGAACGTCTTCCGCCCCGTTCGCCTTCAACCCGTCGAGGATGCGCGGCACGAGCGTCATGTGTGCGCCCGAAAGGATCGAGATCCCGACCGCATCGGCGTCCTCCTGGATCGCGGTCTCGACGATCTGCTCCGGCGTCTGGTGCAGCCCGGTGTAGATCACCTCCATGCCGGCGTCTCGCAGAGCGCGCGCGATGATCTTCGCGCCGCGGTCATGCCCGTCGAGACCCGGCTTCGCGATGACGACTCTGATCTTTCGTGACACGAGCCGGAGTTTACGGGGAGTCCTCGCTCAGCCCGGAACGCGAACGAAGGTGAAGGTCCATTGGGTGGTGCCGTCCAGGCGCCCGTTCTCGGGTGAGCCATACGTCTTGCGCTGAACTCGCTTGGCGTTCACCGTGATCCGCGCCACCTTCCGCTCCCGAAGCGCCTCCTTGGGAAGGCGAAGCAGATTGGTCAGCGGCCCGAGCGGGCTAAGTCGCACGTCCTGGGGCTCCAGCGGACAGTCGGCCTGCGTGAGGCGAACGTTGCTCACACGTCCGAGAGCCAGAACACCCCGCCGTGGGCTGAGGGCTCGCACCTTTGCGCCCGCGAACGACCGCGTGGTCTGCGCGCAGTCGGCGACCTTGCTCGTCCCGGGACCGCCGCAGGCCTTGTCGGTGGTGTTGGCGCCCGCAAGCGTGACGGTGCCCTTGATGCCGCCGACGGTCACCGGCAGCACCCGACCGCCCGCGAGTCGAACGAGGACAGGCGACCTCGTACCGAATTTCGCGGTGCGCTCTCCCTCCGATGTCTCCGTCCGCTGACAGTCACCCTCGACGATAGGGGAGGCCGTGTAGGACCACTCCTGGTGCGCCGTTCCCCTGATCGTGAGCCGAAAGAGCGTCGGCGCGGGTGCGGCCGCGGAGCTATGCGCGGCCACGACGCACGCAACGCCGATTAGGCCTAGAAGACCGAGGTTTCGCCGCAGATGCCCCACGCTGCCACGCGAAGCGTTGCATATTTCTGGCTTGGCTAAAAGACGGGGGTCTCGCGCCAGATGCCCCAGACGTCCCTCAGGGCGTCGCACATCTCGCCCATCGTGACGTACGCCTTCGAGGCGTCGACGATCGGGGGCATCAGGTTTCGGCCCTCATGCGCGGCATCTTCCTTCAGCCGACCAAGGGCCGCCTCGACCGTTCTGGAGTCCCGGCGCCCACGGACTGCCTGCACGCGGGCGATCTGCTGCTCCTCGACCGAGGGGTCGATCTTGAGGATCTCGAGCGGTTGCTCGTCCTCGTGTTCGTAGCGGTTGACCCCGACGACGATCCGCTGCTTCTGCTCGACCTCGTGCTGATAGCGGAACGAGGCGTCCGCGATCTCCCGCTGGAAGAAGTTCTCCTTGATCGCCGGAATGACTCCACCGAGCTTGCGGATCCGGTCGAAGTACTCGTAGGCCTCTGCCTCGAGGCGGTTCGTCAGGTCCTCGACGTAGTAGGACCCGCCGAGCGGGTCGATCGTGTTGACGACACCCGTCTCGTGTGCGATCACCTGCTGCGTCCGCAAGGCGAGGCGGACTGCGTTCTCGGTCGGCAGGGCGAGCGCCTCGTCGAAGGAGTTCGTGTGCAGCGACTGCGTCCCGCCCAGCACCGCGGCCATGGCTTCGAGCGCCGTACGAATGATGTTGACCTCGGGCTGTTGCGCCGTCAGCGATACGCCGGCCGTCTGCGTGTGGAACCGCATGAGCCACGAGCGCGGGCTGCGCGCGCCGTAGCGCTCCTTCAGCTCACGCGCCCAGATCCGCCGGGCCGCGCGGTACTTCGCGATCTCCTCGAAGAAGTCGAGATGCGCATTGAAGAAGAACGAGAGTCGAGGCGCGAAGTCGTCGATGTCGAGGCCGCGCTCCGTCGCCGCCTCGACGTACGCGAACCCGTCTGCGAGGGTGAATGCAAGCTCCTGCGCTGCGGTCGACCCTGCCTCGCGGATGTGGTAGCCGGAGATCGAGATCGGATGCCAGAGCGGCATCTCCCGTGCACAGAACTCGATCATGTCGATGACGAGCCGCATCGACGGCTCGGGCGGAAAGATCCACTCCTTCTGCGCGATGTACTCCTTGAGAATGTCGGTCTGGATAGTCCCGCGCAGCTTCTCGCGCGGCACGCCTTGCTCCTCGCCGACGCAGAGATAGAACGCGAGCAGCATCGCCGCCGGCGAGTTGATCGTCATGGACGTCGAGACCTCGTCGAGCGGAATCCCCGCGAAGAGCGTCTCCATGTCGTCGAGCGAATCGACCGCGACACCCTCGCGCCCGACCTCGCCGAGAGAACGCGCGTGGTCGGAGTCGAGGCCCATCAGCGTCGGCATGTCGAACGCGGTCGAGAGGCCGGTCTGGCCATGCTCGAGCAGATAGCGAAACCGTGCGTTCGTCTCCTCCGCGCCGCCGAAGCCGGCGAACTGCCGCATCGTCCAGAGCCTGCCGCGATACATCGATGGGTAGACCCCGCGCGTGTATGGATAGACCCCTGGGAAGCCGAGGTCCCGGTCGTGGTCGATCTCGACGTTGTCGGGCGTGTAGAGCGGCTCGTTCTCGAGCCCGGAGATCGTCGAGAAGAGCTCCCCGTCCCGCTCGGGTTTCGCCTCGTAGAGCTCACGCTTCCACTCGGCGGTCGAGTCGGACCGCGAGAGTGGGTCCTCGGTCGTGGCCATGCTCTTGCCGATTGTACGGGCGTGATTCCGACTCCTGCCTTTCGCCTTCGCTGCCGATAACTCGTTCTCGTGGTGAAGTTCGTTGCAGTTGTCATTTGTGCGCTCCTGACCGCTCCGGCGTCAGGGGCTTCCAACTCGTCTCATGCCCGCGGGTTGCTGCAGCGTGCGGCGCGGTTGTCGGGTCTGCACGTTCGGCACGGGGTTCCCACTGCGACCCTTCCGGCCGGGCGCTACGACCAGCTCTTGCGACGCGCCGGCAACCGCGACTACCCGCCTGCGCTCAGAAGCAGCGACTCGGTTCTCTATGCACAGCTCGGGCTGACGCAGCGCAGCGAACGCGCGACGCTCCCGCTCACCAAGACGGCATCGCGCGCCTGGTACGACCCGAGTGCTCGCAAGCTTCTGCTTCGACGTACACCCGCCGCGCAGCGCAGCGCTGTCCTGAACGAGCTCGTGCGCGCGCTCGTCGACCAGAACTTCAACCTGCGCCGACTCACCGGGCTGTACGCGCGCGATCGCGACCATGCGTTGGCGGCACACGGCATCGTCGACGGAACGGCTGCACTCGCGTCAGGACTTCGCGCGCGCCCGGTGAGCGGCACGCAACTCGAACGCTTTCTCTCCCTGGAGAGCGCCGCGCGTCTAACGAGTGGTCGACAACTCGCAGCCCAGCTGCGCTACCTCGGCGGTGCATCCGCACTCGCGAGCGCACTGCGCACATTCCCACAGACGACCGAGCAACTGCTGCACGTCGACAAATTCCTGGAGCGCGAGCGTGCGCGGCCGGTGCACCTGCCAAAGCAGATCGGAAACCTTCGCCTGACCACCGCCGAGACGTTCGGAGAGCTCGACCTGCGGAGCCTCCTACGGACCTTTCGCGTCCGAGACTCAGTGGCCGTCGCCGAGGGTTGGGGCGGTGGTCGCCTCGCGCTCTACACGTCGCCGTCAGGGGAGACAGTCGCCGCGCTTGCGTTGCGCTGGGACACGCTCGAGGACGCGGCCGAATGGCGGAGCGCGGTTCCCGCGTACGCGGCCGCCGCGTTCCCCGGCGCAACCGCTCGCGACTGCCCGCCGCTCGACCGGTGCTGGTCGTCGGCGTGGACCGTGGCCACGGGCTCGCTCGGCGACACGGCGGTACTGGCAAGCGGACCGGGGTCTGACTCGGTCGCTGCCGCCATTCTCGCCCAGGGCTAAGCCTCAAGTCGAGCTTTAGGCTCTGCCGGTCACCGCGGGCCCGGCCGCCGAGGGTGGGGAGGCACTGCAGCAGAAAGATGCAGTTTCGCGTACCCCTGAAGGGTGATTCGCGGAGAATCTCCACCAGTTTTGACCGCAAAACGCTCAGGAGTTCGCTCCAGAAGGCCGATTCCTCCATCGGAGCCACGTGCGATCCGCGCGTGGATGGAGAAAACATGGCGAGCTTCCCGGACCTGCGGCCTAACCGGCGCTTGGCGAAAGCCGAGAGCACGGCCGCGCCTGGGAACAGGGCTCGTCTGCTCCTCGCAGTCTCCACTGCGCTCCTTCTCACCGCCTCTCTCGCCGTCTCCGAGCTCGCCACTCTCCGCGGCGCGAGGGCACACGACGCATCGGTCTTCCTGACGAGGGAGCTTGGTCCGCCGCTGGACCGGCCCCTCGTCAGGACGCCGGCGCATGCGTCGCCCGCACTCGTCAAGCCCGCCCTCGGCGGGAAGCTCGAGATCCGCGACGGCGGCCTCAAGGTCACGTCGGGTCACGCCAGTGTCTCGCTCAGCTTTGGCAAGGCGCGTGGGGCCTGGCGCGGGCACCAGCACGGGGTCCAGCGGAAGCTGCCGTTCGGCAGCGAGGCGATCGTGCTCGGGTTGAACCGTGTCGAGCAGTCGCTGACCGTCGACAAGCGTCAGGGCACCCGCACGTGGCGCTGGCGCCTCGATGCGGCCAAGCTCGCTCCGCGGCTCACGGCCGACGGCACCGTTCGTTTCGCCGACGGAAAGAAGGACTCGGGGCTGCGGATCCTCCCGGTCGTCGTCTTCGACAGGCGCGGCAAGAACATCACTCCGCGCGGCCTGCGCTGGTCCCTCGAACGAGCCGGCAAGACACGATGGCTGCAACTGCGACTGAACGACGCTGACCTTCCTCTGCCGTACGTCATCGATCCGATCGCTCTCGTCGCCGCCTGCCCGGGCGGCGGCTGCGACAACTCGACGGCCACGAACGCGACGTCCGTGACGGTGACGCGCCCTGCCTCCGTCGCAACCGGATCGCTGATGCTCGCCCAGGTCACGTTGCGGAACAACGACGCGATCACCGCGCCCGCGGGCTGGACGACCACCGGCAACCTGCGCACGTCAGGGGCCATTCTCGAGCAGCGCATCTACTACCGCGTCGCAACGGCAGCAGACACAGCTGGAACGACGTACCAGTGGTCGTGGACAACGAGCTCGGACGGCGCGGCGGCAATCCTCGCCTATTCCGGAACCGATGCCACGACCCCGATCGACGTGGCTGCGACGGACAACGCCGGCACCGGGACGACGGCGACCGCAACCGGTCTGACCACGACGCAGACGAACGACATGCTCGACGCGTTCTACGGCGTGCAGGGCCAGTCCGGACCGGCTGTGACGGCCACACAAGACGCCGCCCAGGGAATGACACAGGAGTACACGATCGCGTCCGGGAGCGCCCCTGCAAGTAGGGCTCGCTCGACCGGCGCCGACGGCACGCAGGCGAGTGCGGCAGCCACAGGGAACAAGACGGCAACGCTCTCCACCTCCACACCCTGGGTCGCACATCTGGTCGCACTCCAGCCTCCGCTGGCCGTCGACGGCGCCGGCACGCTGACGACCGCGACGACGAATGTCTCCGCGAGCCAGACAGGCAACACGATCACGTTCACGTACACGGCAGCAGCCGGAGGAATGAACAACGGCTCGGTCACCCTCGTCGTGCCGAGCGGCTGGACCGCACCAAGCATCACGAGCAACAACGCGGGCTACACGACCGCGAACACGGGGACGGTTTCTGTCGCTGCTCAGACGATCACCGTCTCGAGCCTCACGCTGGCCGGCGGCGCAACGGCGACGATCACGTACGGCGCAACGAGCGGCGGCGGCCCCGGTGCCACGGCAACCGCAACGACCGGAGCGCAGACCTGGCAGGCCCAGCAGAAGGCGCGAAGCGCGGGAACGCTCACGAATCTCGGCTCCTCGCCGAGCATCACGGTCAACGCTGCCAACGGCTCGGGCACCCTGACGACGCCGACCTCGGTGGTGAGCGCCTCGCAGACCGGCCGCACGATCACGTTCACCTACACGGCGGCAGCGGGAGGCATCAACAACGGGACGGTCACACTCGTCGTGCCGAGCGGCTGGACAGCTCCGAGCACCACGAGCAACAACGCCGGCTACACGACCGCTAGCGCCGGCACCGTTTCGGTCGCGAGCCAGACGATCACCGTCTCCTCGCTCACGATCGCCGGCGGCTCGACGTTCACGATCACGTACGGGGACACGAGTGGCGGCGGGACCGGTGCGACGGCAACGGCGACGACCGGCGCCCAGACGTGGCAGGCGCAGTCGAAGTCGACTGCCGGCGGCTCACTCGCGAACCTCGGTGCCTCACCGAGCATCACCGTCTACGCCGCCGACGGCACGGGCACGCTGACCACTCCGACCTCGGTCGTGAGCGCGTCGCAGACCGGCCGCACGATCACCTTCACCTACACCGCTGCGACCGGCGGGATCAACAACGGCTCGGTCACGCTCGTCGTCCCGGCCGGCTGGAGCGCACCGTCGACCACCGGCGCGAACGCCGGTTACACGACAGCCAGCTCCGGCACCGTCTCGGTGGCGAGCCAGACGATCACCGTCTCATCTCTGACACTTGCCGGCGGCGCAACAGCCACGATCACCTATGGCTCGACCGCGAGCGGCGGCCCGGGTGCAACCGCGACGTCCTCGACCGGTGCACAGACCTGGCAGGCACAGGAGAAGTCCACCTCCGCCGGATCGCTCGCGAACCTCGGCTCCTCACCGAGCATCACCGTCTACGCCGCCGACGGCACGGGCACGCTGACGACACCCACCTCGGTCGTGAGCGCATCGCAGACCGGCCGCACCATCACCTTCACCTACACAGCTGCGACCGGCGGCATCAACAACGGCTCGGTCACGCTCGTCGTCCCGGCCGGCTGGAGCGCACCGTCGACCACCGGCGCAAACGCCGGCTACACGACCGCCAGCTCGGGCACCGTCTCGGTCGCGAGTCAGACGATCACCGTCTCCTCGCTCACGATCGCCGGCGGCTCGACCTTCACGATCACCTACGGCTCGACCGCAAGCGGCGGCCCCGGTGCCACCGCAACCTCCTCCACTGGTGCACAGACCTGGCAGGCACAGGAGAAGTCCACCTCCGCCGGCTCGCTCGCGAACCTCGGATCCTCACCGAGCATCACCGTCTACGCCGCCGACGGCACGGGAACCCTCACCACCCCCACCTCGGTCGTGAGCGCGTCGCAGACCGGCCGCACGATCACCTTCACCTACACCGCCGCGACCGGCGGCATCAACAACGGCTCCGTCACGCTTGTCGTCCCGGCCGGCTGGACTGCACCATCGACCACCGGCGCGAACGCGGGCTACTCCACCTCGAGCGCCGGCACACTCGCGGTCGCCGCGCAGACGATCACCGTCTCCTCGCTGACGCTTGCGGGCGGCTCGACGTTCACGATCACGTACGGCGACACGAGTAGCGGTGGGCCCGGCGCCACTGCAACTTCGTCGACGGGCGCGCAGACCTGGCAGGCGCAGGAGAAGTCCACCTCCGCAGGATCGCTCGCAAACCTCGGCTCCTCGCCGAGCATCACCGTCTACGCCGCCGACGGCTCCGGAACCCTGACCACTCCGACGACGAACGTCTCCGCGAGTCAGACCGGCCGCACGATCACCTTCACCTACACCGCCGCGACCGGCGGCATCAACAACGGATCCGTCACGCTCGTCGTCCCCGCCGGCTGGAGCGCACCCTCCACCACCGGCGCGAACGCCGGCTACTCCACCTCGAGCGCCGGCACACTCGCCGTCGCCGCGCAGACGATCACCGTCTCCTCGCTCACGCTCGCGGGCGGCTCGACCTTCACGATCACCTACGGCTCGACCGCAGGCGGCGGGCCCGGCGCGACGGCAACGTCGAGCACCGGCGCCCAGACCTGGCAAGCGCAGGCGAAGGCCACCTCCGCCGGCTCGCTCGCCAACCTAGCCTCCTCACCCAGCATCACCGTCAACGCGGCCGACGGCGCCGGCACCCTCACCACACCGACGACCAATGTCTCGGCGAGCCAGAGCGGCCGCACGATCACCTTCACCTACACCGCAGCGACCGGCGGCATCAACAACGGCTCCGTCACGCTCGTCGTCCCCGCCGGCTGGAGCGCACCGTCGACGACCGGCGCGAACGCCGGCTACTCCACCTCGAGCACCGGCACACTCGCCGTCGCTTCGCAAACCATCACCGTCTCTTCGGTGACCCTCGCCGCAGGTAACACCTTCACGATCACGTACGGCGACACCGGCAGCGGCGGCCCCGGCGCGACCGCGACGTCGTCGACCGGTGCACAGACCTGGCAGGCCCAGGAGAAGTCCACGTCCGCCGGTTCACTCACCAACCTCGGTGCCTCACCGAGCATCACCGTCAACGCGGCCGACGGCTCCGGCACCGTGACGACACCGACGACCAACGTCTCCGCGTCCCAGACCGGGCGCACGATCACGTTCACGTACACCGCTCCCACGGGTGGGATCTCGAACGGCTCCGTGACCTTGGTCGTGCCGGCCGGCTGGAGCGCACCCTCGACGACCGGCTCCAACGCGGGTTACACCACCGCCAGCTCCGGCACCGTCTCGGTCGCGAGCCAGACGATCACCGTTTCGTCACTGACGCTCGCGGCCGGCAACACCTCCACGATCACCTACGGGGACACCGGCAGCGGCGGTCCTGGCGCAACGGCGACGTCGAGCACCGGTGCGCAGACCTGGCAGGCGCAGGAGAAGTCCACGTCCGCGGGCGCACTCACCAACCTCGGAGCTTCACCGAGCATCACCGTCAACGCCGCGGACGGGTCCGGCACGCTCATCACACCGACGACGAGCGTTGCAGCGGGTCAGACCGGCCGGACGATCACCTTCACCTACACGGCGGCAACGGGAGGTACCAACAACGCCTCGGTCACGCTCGTCGTACCCGCCGGCTGGAGCGCACCGTCGACGACCGGCGCAAGCGCCGGGTACTCGACCTCGAGCGCGGGCACTCTGGCCGTAGCCGGCCAGACGATCACCGTCTCCTCGCTGACGCTCGCGGCCGGCAACACATTCACGATCGTCTACGGAAGCACGGGCAGCGGTGGCCCGGGCGCAACCGCCACTTCGTCGACCGGCGCGCAGACGTGGCAGGCGCAGGAGAAGTCCACGACCGCCGGCTCGCTGGCCAACCTCGGCGCTTCACCCAGCATCACCGTCTACGCCGCCGACGGCTCCGGCACGCTCACGACACCGACGACGTCGGTCCCGTTCGCCTCGACCGGGAACACGCTCACCTTCACGTACACGGCTGCAACGGGCGGCATCTCCAACGGTTCCGTCACGCTGGTCGTGCCTGCGGGCTGGAACGCACCGTCGACGACGGGCTCGAGCGGCGGGTACACGACCGCAAGCGCCGGCACGGTCTCGGTTGCGGGCCAGACGATCACGGTCTCTTCCCTGACCCTCGCGGGCGGCTCGACCTTCACGATCACGTACGGAAACACGGGTAGCGGCGGCGCGGGTGCGACCGCGCCCTCGTCGAGCGGAGCGCAGACCTGGCAGGTGCAGGAGAAGTCGACCTCCGCAAGCTCGCTCGCAAATCTCGGCGCATCGCCGAGCGTCACGGTTCTCGCAGCGGATGGCTCCGGAACGCTGACCACTCCGACCGGCTCCGTGAACAGCGCGGCGACCGGGCGCACGATCACGTTCACCTACACCGCAGCCACGGGCGGCATCTCCAACGGCTCGGTCACGGCCGTCGTTCCCACCGGCTGGAGCGCGCCTTCCACCACTGGTTCCAACGCGGGCTTCACGACTGCGAGCTCCGGCACGGTGTCGGTCGCCGGTCAGACGATCACCGTCTCCTCGCTCACGCTCTTGGGTGGAAGCACGTTCACGATCACTTACGGGGACACCGGTTCCGGCGGACCTGGTGCCACTGCCCCGGTTCCCGCGGGAGCGCAGACCTGGCAGGCGCAGGAGAAGTCGAGCTCCAGCGGGACGCTCATGAATCTCGCGGCGTCGCCGAGCATCACGGTCAACGACCCGACAGCGCCTTCGGCCCCAGGGCTCACCTTCGGTTCGTTCACGAACGCGAGCGCAACCGGCACGACCGTGTACATCCGCCAGGGGACCGCGGGCGGCTTCACCGTGACGGGAACCTCGAGCGACACCGAATCGGGGATCGACCACCTCACCTTCGCGAGCGGTCTCGGGGCGGGCTGGGCCGGCGGTGGCGCCGACTCGAGCTCTCCGTACGCGGGTGTGTACACCTTCAACTCGTCTGCAACGGCTCCGGGCGGAAGCCAGGACGTCACCGCGACCAACGGCTGGGCGCTGACGTCCTCCGCGACGCCGTTCACGGTCGTGGCCGACACGACGGCACCGGCAGTGACGGCACCGACCGTCGCCGCCGGGTACTACACCGCACTGTCCGTCCCGGTCACGAAGAACGGCGGCACCGACGGCGGCTCCGGAGTCGACAACACCACGAGCACGGTGCAGCGCGACGAGATCGGGCTCACGAACGGCAGCTGCGGAACCTTCCCCTCGAGCTGGTCGAGCGTCACGCTCGTCGGCGGCAACGACACGACCGTCGTCTCCGGCAACTGCTACCGCTACCGCGAGCTGCTGTCGGACAACGTCGGCAACCAGGGGACGTCTGCCGCCTCCAACACCGCGAAGGTCGACACGACTGCCCCGTCCACGCCGTCACTCACTTTCGGCGGCCTCTCGCCGAACGCGTACTACGACGGTTCGGGAACCCTCTACGTCCGCCCCTCGGCCGGCGGAACGTTCACCGTCACTGCGAGCTCGACCGATGCTCAAAGCGGCATCGGAAGCTACTCGTTCGGCACCCTCAACTCGAACGGCGGCGCGAACTTCGGCGGCTCCCAGACGGGCGACCATTTCGACTACACATTCGGCGCCTCGACGACCGCACCGTCCACCGCACGTACGGTGAGCTCTACGAACGGCGCCGGCACCGGTTCCGCCAACGCGACGTACTCGATCACCGCCGACACGACTGGGCCGTCCGTAACGGCGCCGAGCGTGATCGCCGGCTACTACACGAGCAACTCGATCCCCGTTACGAAGAACGGCGGCACGGACGGCGGCTCCAACGTCGATGCGAGCACCAGCACGCTCGAGCGCGACACGGCGACCTTGACGAACGGGGCCTGCGGCAGCTTCCCGGGAAGCTGGTCGACAGTGACGCTGAGCGCCGGCAACGACACGACCGTGACGAACGGCCACTGCTACGAGTACCGCGAGCTGCTCTCCGATCACGTGGGCAACCAGGGAACGTCGGGTGCGAGCAGCGTCGCCAAGGTCGACTCCCAGGGGCCGGCCAACAACATCGCGCTGAGCAACGTCTCCCCCGCCGGCTCGGCCCTGAAGAACGGCTCGACGGTCTACTACCGCGGCTCCGCCGCAGGCTCGTTCAAGCTGACGAACGGCGTCACCGACGGCGAGTCCGGGCCCGCCTCGTCGGCCTCCGCGGCACTGGGCGGCACGACCGGCGGCTGGTCACACACGCCGTCGACCGTCTCAACACCTTCCGGCGGACCGTACGACTCCAACACCTTCAGCTGGAACGCAGGCAGCACGAGCACGCCGACCGAGGTCATCACCGCAGCAGACCAGGCCGGCAACACCACATCGTCGGCGACGCTGACGTTTACGAATGACTCCAACGCGCCGGCGGGCGGCGCGCTGACGGTCAACGGAACAGCGGCGACCGGCGGCGGCAGCTCGAGCTACTCGGGCAGCGGCAGCTTCCCGATCGACGTGCGCACCGACTACACAGAGACTCAGTCGGGCAGCGAGTCGGGCCTCGCGAGCTCCACCCTCACTCGGGCGAGCGCCACACTCACTGCCAACTCCTGCGGCAGCTTCGGGTCCGCATCGACCATCACGGGCACGCCCGCCCAAAGCCTCTCGACCGGGTGCTACCTCTACACGCTCAGCGGTACGGACAACGTCGGGAACACCGTCTCGATCACCAGCATCGTCAAGGTCGACACGTCCTCGCCGTCCGTCCCGTCGCTCACGTTGTCCAATGCGAGTGGCGGTCTCTACGCGAGCGGGACCAGCGCCTGGTTCAAGCCGAGCTCGTCAGGAAGCTTCGACCTGAGCGCCGCCTCGACCGACGGTGACACCGGCATCGCCTCGTACACCTTCCCGTCCGCCGGTGCGATGGGCGCCTCCTGGAGCGCCTCCGGCAGCGGCGCGTCGCGCACGTACAGCTTCGTCGCGGGCGCGGCCGAGCCGGGAACGAAGTCCGTCGACGCGGCGAACGGCGCCGGTTCGAGCTCGAGCTCGAACTTCACCGTCAGCGCCGACTCGACCGCACCGACGACGACGACCCAGTGCAACGCCGCGGCCTGCCTCAGCGGGACGTACTACACCTCTGCGCCGGTGCACGTCACGCTGTCGGCAAATGACGGCAGCGGGTCGGGCGTCCAGAAGATCCGCTACACCACCGACGGGACCGACCCCTCGCCGGTCAACGGCTCGGATTATTCAGGCACGATCGACGTGGCCTCGACGACGACGATCAAGTTCCGCGCCTACGACAACCTCGGCAACGAGGAAGCGGTCGGCTCACAGGACGTCCTGCTCGATGGAACGCCTCCGAACCTGTCGCTGACGCTCGCCGAGAACCCGGCGAGCGGTGCGCAGCACGTGTCGGGCACGACGATCTTCTACCGGCCCGGCGCGGGTGGCGGAACGTTCCGCGTCACAGCCACAACCGACGATCCGCAGACCGGGGTGACGTCCGTGGACTTCCCGTCGGTCGCGAACGTGACGGGTGGAAGCTCACAGACCAGCTCGCCGTATCAGGAGGACTACACCTGGAGCGCGGCGACGACGGACGCGACAGGACACAACGTCGTCGCGACCAACGGCGCCGGTGCCACGACCTCGGTGCCGTTCACGCTCATCCAGGACTCGGCGGCGCCGACTGGACAGTCGATCACGTTGACCGGAGCGACCGCGCCGTACTTCGGCTCGGCTTCCGTGACTTTCAACCTCGGCGACGGCAACGACGGCTCCGGGGCCGGCATCGACACCACCACACGAACGGTGACCCGCGAGAGCGCGACGCTCACGGGAGATGCCTGCGGGACCTTCAGTGCGGACGCGGGCACCTACTCGAGCCCCGACACCGCGGTCTCGACCGGTCACTGCTACCGCTACTCGTTCACGGTCGCCGACAGGGTCGGAAATGTCTCGAGCGCTGCTACCGCGACGGCGAAGGTCGACACTGCGGCCCCGACGGTCAGCATCAATGCACCGAGCGCGCTGACCGGCGCCGGCAACCAGTACTACGACGCGGGCACCAAGACGCTGTTCTTCCGCTCGACCGGCGCCGGCAGCTTCAGTCTCGGCGCCACCGCTTCCGACACGCAGACCGCAGTCGCCGGCGTCACCTTCCCGAACGTCTCCGGTCTGACCGGTTGGACCGGATCGACAGGCGGCACGGACACGAGCAGTCCTTACAGCTCGCCGGCCGATTACACGTGGAGCTCTGGCGCTGCGGAGCCCGGTGCGAAGACCGTGTCGGCATCCGACGAGGCGGCGAACTCGGCCACCGACACGATCACGATCATGGACGACACGGCGGCACCCACCGGGCAGTCGATCACGCTCACGGGTGCAACCGCGCCGTTCTATCCGGGCGGGCCGGTCACCTTCAGCCTGACGAACGGATCCGATCCGTCAGGCGGCTCCGGGCTTGATCTCTCCTCGGCCACGGTCACACGGGAGACCGGAACGCTCGCGGCCAACAACTGCTCCGGCTTCACCCCTGACGGAGGGACCTTCACGAGCCCCGACAACAGCACCTCGAGCAGCCACTGCTACCGCTACACGTTCAGCATCGCCGACAAGGTCGGCAATGTCGCCACTAGCAGCGTCACCGCCAAGGTCTCGCCGAACCCGCCGACCGTTTCCGTCGACCCGCCGACCGTGCTGACCGGTGCCGGAAACCAGTACTACGACGCAGGCACGAAGACCCAGTTCTTCCGCCCCGGTGGGTCCGGTTCGTTCTCCCTGAACGCGACCGCCGATGACGCCGACACCGGGGTCACGCACGTCGCATTCCCTGACGTCTCCGGGGTCAGCGGCTGGAGCGGCTCCACCGGCGGCAACGACACGACGAGCCCGTATGCCTCGCCTGCCGACTACACCTGGACCTCCGGCGCAACCGCCCCTGGTGCCCGTTCGATCGTCGCGACGAACTCGGTCGCCCTGACGAACAGCGACACGATCACCCTCGCCGCCGACTCCGCGGGCCCGACGGGCCAGTCGGTAACGCTGGCGGGGCCGACCGCTCCGTATTACGGCTCTGCGTCCGTGAGCTTCACGCTCGCGGACGGCAACGACGGCGCAGGCTCCGGCCTCGACGTGTCGACGCGGACGGTCACGCGTGAGACCGGGACGCTCTCCGGGAACACCTGCACGAGCTTCAGCCCCGATGCCGGCACGTTCACGAGTCCCGACACTGCGGTCTCGGCCGGTCACTGCTACCGGTACTCCTTCACGATCGCCGACAAGGTCGGAAACGTCTCGAGCGCCGCCACGGCGACCGCAAAGGTCGACAACGGAGCCCCGACTGTCTCGGTCGGCACTCCCACCGCGCTCACCGGGGCGGGCAACCAGTACTACGACGCCGGCACGAAGACCCTGTTCTTCCGCTCGACCGGATCCGGCAGCTTCGACCTGAACGCCACCGCCTCCGATTCCGACACCGCCGTCGACGCGGTCGACTTCCCGACCATCTCGAGCCTCAGCGGGTGGAGCGGATCGACGGGCGGCGCAGACACTACGAGCCCGTACTCCTCACCGACCGACTACTCGTGGAGCTCCGGCGCCGCGGAGCCCGGCGCGCGGACAGTCTCTGCGACCGACAAGGCCGCGAACTCGTCCTCGGACACGATCACGATCGCCGACGACACGAGCGCGCCGACCGGACAGTCGATCACGCTCACCGGCGCGCTTGCCCCCTACTACGGCTCGAACTCGGTCGGCTTCAGCCTTGCCAACGGCTCGGACAACGGCGGCGGCGCCGGGCTCGACCTCGCCTCGGCCACGGTGACACGCGAGACAGGCACGCTCTCGGGTGACAGCTGCTCGGGCTTCAGCGCGGATGCCGGCACGTTCACGAGCCCCGATGCCTCGGTGTCCAATGGTCACTGCTACCGCTACACGTTCCGGATCGCCGACAAGGTCGCCAACCTCTCGGCGCCGGTGACCGCGACAGCCAAGGTCGACACGGACAACCCGACGGTCTCGCTGACCGACCCTGGAACGCCCGTCGCTGGGACGATCGCGCTCAGCGCGACGGCATCCGACTCGTCGACGGACATCCAGCAGGTCGTCTTCGAGCGCGCCCCCGCCGGCAGCTCGACGTGGACGGCGATCGGTACCGACACGACGTCGCCCTACACGGCAAGCTGGGACACGACCGCCGTCTCCGACGGCCAGTACGACGTACGCGCGGTCGCGACCGACAAGACGAACAATACGAACACGAGCCTCGTCGCGAGCCGTCGGGTCGACAACACGGCTCCGGCCACGACGATCGATGCGACGCCCACCGATCCGTCGAACGACACGACGCCTACCTTCTCGTTCAGCTCCTCCGAAGCCGGCTCGACCTTCGAATGCCGCGTCGACGGCGCCGGCTGGACCTCGTGCTCGAGCCCCGAGACGCTCGGCGCACTCGGCGCCGGCAGCCACACCTTCGACGTCCGGGCAACGGACACCGCGGACAACACCGACGCGACGCCTGCGAGCCACACGTGGGCGATCGACCTCACCGCACCCGACACCTCGATCGACGCTCAGCCCGCGGATCCATCGTCCGATACCACACCGACCTTCGCGTTCACCTCCTCCGAGCCCGGCTCGACCTTCGAATGCCGCATCGACGGCGGCAGCTGGTCGTCGTGCTCGAGCCCTGACACGATCTCACCCGCACTGACCGAGGGCAGTCACACGTTCGACGCCCGCGCGGTCGATGCGGCCGGCAACACCGACGCCAGCCCGGCGAGCTACGCGTGGGCGATCGACCTGACTGCGCCGGACACGACCCTCGACGCCACTCCCGGCGATCCGTCCAACGACACGACTCCCGACTTCTCGTTCAGCTCCTCCGAGCCGGGCTCGACCTTCGAATGCCGCATCGACGGTGGAACCTGGACGGCGTGCTCCAGTCCTCACACGCTCGCCCCGGCGCTCGCCGAAGGGAGCCACACGTTCGAGGTTCGCGCGACGGATTCCGCGGGAGACACCGACGCCTCTCCCGCCTCGTATACGTGGATGGTCGACCTGACGCCACCCGCGACGACGATCGATTCCACACCGCCGGATCCGTCGAACGACACGACTCCGACCTTCTCGTTCAGCTCCTCGGAGGCAGGCTCGACCTTCGAATGCCGCATCGACGGCGGCGGCTGGGCGTCATGCTCGAGCCCGGAGACGCTCGGCTCTCTTGGCGCCGGCAGCCACACGTTCGACATCCGCGCCACGGACGCGGCGGGCAACACCGATTCGACGCCGGCGAGCCATACCTGGACGGTCGACCTCACGGCGCCGGACACGACGATCGACTCCGGCCCGTCCAACCCGTCCGGCAACACGACGCCGACCCTCGCGTTCAGCTCCTCCGAGCCCGGTTCGACGTTCGAGTGCCGGATCGATAGCGGCAGCTGGACGTCCTGCTCGAGCCCCGACTTGCTCTCGCCCGCCCTGACCGAAGGTAGTCACACCTTCGACGTCCGCGCGATCGACCAGGCCGGCAACGCCGACGCGACCCCGGCGAGCCACACCTGGATTATCGATTCGGGCGCGCCGTCGGTGACGCTGACGGCACCACTCACGTACCTGAATGGGTCGGATCCCAACAACTACGTCGTGACCGCCACGACTCCCGACACCGACGTGGCGCAGGTGGATTTCTACGAGTGCTCGAACGCGAGCGCGAACTGCGCGACCGGTGCCTGGCTGCAGTTCGGCACCGACTCGAGCGCGCCGTACGCCGCGACCTGGTCGACGCCGGCCTTCGACGGCCTGAAGTCGATCCGTGCGGTCGCCGTCGATGCCGCGACCAACACGGGCGAGGACATCCGCGACATCACCATCGACCGCACGGCTCCGACAGGGGTAACGGTCGGCTACCCGAACGGTTACGTCACCGGCTCCTACCCGGTGACGACGAGCAACGGCTCCGATCCCGACGTGAACGGATCAACAGGTTCGCTCGAACGCCGAACCGGCGACCTTGCGAGCAACGCCTGCTCGTCGTACAGCGGCTGGGCTGCGGCAACGAGCCCCGACACACTGGCGTCGGGCAAGTGTGCGCAGTACCGCTACAGCGTCGCGGACAACGCCGGCAACGTCGCGCTGGCCACCTCTGCCAACGAGGTCAAGTCCGACACGGCGCCGCCGGCCACGACTCTGGCGGATCCCGGTGCGAACCTGCGCCAGACGATCACGCTCGGCGCCGGCGCGAGCGACACGGACGGCTCGGGCGTCAACTCGGTCGCCTTTGAGCGAAGGCCGGCCGGCGGTGGCTCGTGGTCGACGATCGCGACCGACGGCAGCTCCCCGTACTCCATCTCCTTCGACACGACGACGGTCGCCGACGGGCTCTACGACTTCCGCTCCGTGGCGACCGACGTGGCCGGCAACGTCGAGACGTCCCCGTCGGTCGTGGCCAATCGGCGGATCGACAACACCGCGCCGAGCGCGACGATGCTCAGCCCCGGCGACCCGGTCGGCGGCACGGTCTCCCTGACCTCCACCACGGGCGATTCCGGAGGCTCCGGCATCGCGACGGTCTCGTACGAGCTCGCGCCGAACGGCGGGAGCTTCAACAGCCAGCCGGCCTCGTGGGACACGACGCTTCTCTCCGACGGCCTCTACGACCTGCGCGTCATCGCGACCGACGTCGCGGGCAACACCAAGACGTCGCCGGCCCTCACGACCCGCGTCGACAACACCCCGCCGGCCCTCAACTTCACGAGCCCTGCGACAGGGAGCGTGGTGACCGGCGCCGTTAGCCTCGTCGGTAGCGCAACCGACGCGTCGCCGGCGAGCCCGCCGATCACATTCGCCTACAAGCTGCACAGCGATCCTCCGAGCGCATACGCGGCCACCGGTTCGTCCTGGAACACCGCCTCGCTGCCGGCAGGTGACGGTCTCTACGACCTACGGGCACGCGCGACCGACGATGCCGCCAACACGACGAACGTCGAGAACACAAGCATCCGTGTCGACAACGCACCGCCGACTGTCGCCATCACCGCCCCTGCCGCTGCGATCAACGGCAGCCTGCCGAGCCCGACGACATTCGCCGCGAACGCGAGCGACCCGGCAGGCAGCGGAGTCAGCCAGGTGGAGTTCTTCGAGTGCACCGATCAGAGCAACGACTGCTCGAGCGGCGTCTGGAGCCCGCTCGGCACCGTCCCCGCACCGGGCCCGTACAGCGTTTCGTGGGCAATCCCGGCGGCCGACGGCAATCATGCGCTCGCGGCCGTTGCGACGGACAACGCCGGTCACACCGCCACGGCGATCCGCAACGTCGACGTCGACCGGACCGCTCCGAACACGAGCATCGTCACAAAGCCCGCAGATCCGTCCAACGGGAGTCCGTCGTTCACGTTCACGTCGACCGAGCCCGGCTCGACGTTCGAATGCAGCACCGACGGCGGGGCATTCTCCCCTTGCATCAGCCCGCACACCGTCGCGGGCCTCACCGACAACTCGCACACCTTCCAGGTACGCGCGACCGACGCGGCGGGCAACACGGACGCGACGCCCGACAGCTGGACGTGGCATCGCGATACCAACGCGCCGAATGCGACCCTGAACAGTCCCGGGAGCAACGTCCGCCAGGTCGTGACGCTCACGTCCGCGGAGAACGATCCTCCCGCCAACGGCTACCAGTCGGGGATCGCATCCGTTGCTTTCGAGTACTCCGCGAACGGCACGACCTGGGCGTCGATTGGAACCAACACGTCGGCACCGTTCGACAGCGTCCTCTGGAACACCGCACTGGTTGCGGACGGCGTCTACCAGTTGCGGATCATCGTCTCCGACGCTGCAGGCAACAGCACAACCGACGTACTCGGTTCGACGATCCGCATCGACAACACCCCGCCGACGACGAGCCAGAACGACCCGGGCCAGTATCTGCGCGCGACGGAGACGCTGACGGGCTCCGCAAGCGATGCAGGCTCCGGAATCGACCACGTGGACTTCGAGCGCGCCCCGACGGGCGGCGGCTCCTGGACGACCATCGCGACGGACTCGACGCCAGGCGACGGCTTCCAGGCGAGTTTCGACACGACGAGCGTCTCGGACGGCCACTACGACTTCCGCACCGTGGCCTACGACGTCGCAGGCAATCAGGCGGCTGCGACACCGGTCACCGACCGTCTCGTCGACAACACTCCGCCGGACGCCACCATCTCGAGCCCCGGCGCATACCTGCGTGGCGCCGTCAACCTGACGTCCTCCACAAGTGACCCGGGCGGCTCGAATGCCTCCGGCGTCGTCACGGTCGCGTACGAGTACTCCACGAACGGCGGCTCGACGTGGCAGTCGACCGGCTCGAACTTCAACTCGTCCGCTGTCCCGGACGGCAACGTCGATCTGCGCGTCGTCGCAACCGACGCGGCCGGCAACGTGACCGCCTCCGCTCCCGTGACGAGCTTCGTCGACAACACGAAGCCGAGCACCACCGACAACGCACCGAGCGGTTGGCAGTCCACCCCGGTCACCGTCACGCTGAACCCGAACGACGGCGGCTCCGGTGTCAATGTCACCGAGTACAGCGTCGACGGCAACCCGAGCTACACCGCCGGCACGAGCGTCGTCATCCCGGCTCCGGCAGACGGCTCGAACGACGGCTCGCACACGATCGCCTACTTCTCGGTCGACAACGCCGGCAACATCGAGACGATCAAGAGTACGACCGTGCTGATCGACGCGACGCCGCCGACCTGCGCGTCTTGCTCCGCAGCCGACTACCTGCGCGGAACGGTCGACCTCAGCGCCGACCCCGATACGACCGGCTCGGGGATCAAGTCGGTCACCTTCGAGTACACGGATGCCGGTGGCTCGACCTGGACGGCGATCGGGACCGACACGACCGGCCCCGGCCCGTACACCGCGAGCTGGGATACGACGCCGGTGCCCGACGGACACTACGACCTGCGCATCCTGATCACCGACAACGCGGACAACGTCACGACCACCGACTTGCCTGACAAGGTCGTCGACAACACGGCGCCCGACGTCGCACTCGTGGGCGCGCCGACCGAAGGCCAGCTCGTGAGCGGCACCATCGGAATCGCCGCGTCGGCATCCGATGCGACCTCGCCGGTTGCCTCGGTCAAGTTCTACGTCGGCGGATCGCTCCTCGGCACGGACTCGACTGCGCCCTTCTCGCTGAACTGGAACACGACCACCGCTGCCGACGGCGGCGCGACGATCCAGGTCGTCGTCGAGGACATGGCCGGCAACACGAGCACCTCTGCGGTGCGGAACGTCTCCGTCGACAACGTCTCGCCGACGCCGACCCTTGCCGATCCGGGCCAGTACCTGAACGGCACCGTGTCTCTGTCCGCTTCGTCCGACCCGGATACGACTCAGGTCGACTTCGAACGACGGACGGCCGGCGGCGGCTCGTGGGTCACGATTGCGAGCGACACCACGACACCTTGGGGCACGTCGCTCGACACGACCGCCCTCGCCGACGGGCTTTACGACTTCCGTGCAATCGCGACCGACGCGACGGGTCACACGGGCACGAGCCCGATCCGCGCGAACGTCCGCGTCGACAACACATCTCCCGTCGGGTCGCTGACGTCGCCGGCCGGCGGTGCCACGGTCGGCGGCCCGAGCGTCACGCTCAGCGGCTCCTACTCCGACCCCGGCTCGGGCATCGCCTCCGTGCGCTACGAGCTTCGCCCCACCGGCGGCGGTTCGTGGACGACCATCGCCACCTCGACGAGCGCACCGTTCGGTGCCACGTGGGACGCCACGACGGTTGCGTCCGGGAGCTACGACCTTCAGCCGGTGCTCACCGACCGTGCTGGCAACACCTTCACCGGGGCGATGCACACGATCACGGTCGACGTCAGCGCACCGACCGTCGTGCTGGCGAATCCGGGCGCCACGATCTCCGGCTCGGTGACGCTCAACGCGACGGTGACCGGCTCGGGGGCAACGCAGGTCGCATTCGCAACCTCGCCCGCAGGCGGCGCGTCCTGGTCGTCGGTCGGCACCGACACGAGCGCCCCGTGGAGCGCCACCTTCAACACGTCGCTGCTGCCGGACGGCGTCTACGACATCCGCGCCACGGTCTCCGACAGCCTCGGCAACACCTCGTTCGACACCGTCACCTCGATCCGCGTGGACAACACCGCGCCGCGCGTCGTCTCCTCGACGCCGGCGGAAGGCTCGACCGTGAGCTCCGCGAACGCGATCGGACTGGTGACCAGCGAGCCGGCGACGCCGCTCAACGTCACGCTCGACGGTGGCGCAACGGTGGCGCCGGTCGTGAGCGGCACGCACATCGACTTCGGCACCGGCACCCTTTCGCCCGGCGCGCACACATTGTCCGGCGAGCTGCAGGATTCCTCCGGGAAGAGAGCGCCTTTCCGTGTCCACTTCACGGTCTGGTCGCCTTCGGGCTCCTCGCTTGCGCCCCCGGTCAACAAGAACACGAGCGCCGCCTCGTCCACGACGGTCGAATCCGCCGACGGCTTCGCCGCCGCAACGATGCCCGCCGGTGCGTGGTCGACCTCCGGCGCGGACTGGCTGATCCTGCGGATCACGCCTGTCGCCGCGCCGAGCGGTCTGACGAACGGCTTCGGCTCCGGGCCCGAGGCGCTGGATGTGACAGCGCGCTGGGCGCTCGCAGGCACCGAGGTGCACCAGTTCACCCGCCCGATCGGCATCCTGATGCGCACAACCGAGAAGGGTCTCGTTCCCGCCACTTTCGAGGACGGTCAGTGGCGCGTGATTGCCCGGGTGCCGTCGGCGGGAACGCTGCCGACCGGCTGGGACGACGGCTTCTGGACGGACGGCGCCGGTTTCCATCTCCTCACGAGACACCTGTCGGTGTTCGCGCTGCTCCATGATCTCCAGGCTCCGAATGCCCCACAGAACGTTCGCGGCTACCTCGGCCCGACGGGCCTGACTCTGCGCTGGACGCCGGGCTCCGACAACAGCGGCACGTACGACTTCGTCACGGTCTTCTCGGACTCGACGGACGCCGGCCACTACGGCGTCGACTACACCACGGCGAGCATCGGCTCGTGGTCCGTCGGTGACCCGCGCATCTTCCGGCTCAAGGAAACCGATCTCGCCGGCAACGAAAGCCAGCTCACGCGACCGCTTCGGCCGGTGCCCTCACTCATCGGCAAGACGCCCGACCAGATCGCCGCTCTGCTGGCGCCGCTCGGCCTGTCTGTGGGCAGCATCACCTACGGCGGGACGGGCCCCGCGGGCACGGTCACCGGCCCCGCGAATCTCGTTCTCGCCGAAGAGGGTGGGTCGATCGATCTGATCGTCTCGCAGGGCGGAGCCGGGACGCGGCTTGCGTTCAAGGTCGTGACAGCACCGAAGATCAAGCCGGCCAAGCGGAGGAGCATTGGTGCCCGCGTGATGGTGACGCGTGCGTCACGCGTGACGGCGCAGCTCTTCAGCCCAAGGCGGGTGAAGCTCTACACGTGGCGCTTCTCCGTCAAGGCCGGGCGCACGATCGTCAAGCTGCGGTTGCCGCGCCAGGTGCGCCGCACGGGTGTCTACACCATGAGGTGGACCGCTCGGTCAGGACGCGAGACGGTGGCTCGCAAGCTCACGATCCGGCTCGTCCGCACACGGGCGAGGAACACTCAACCGGTTCAGGTCTTGCTCGCCGGCGGCGCCGCGACGAGCATCCGCGGGAACTTCACGCTCCGCAAGGGGAGAGTCGTCAGCTCTGCGAGCATCGAGCCGACGTTCGACGCGGCGGCAAACCGCCGGACCGACGTTCACGTGATCGTCGTCGACGTCGACCAGTTCGGAGTCGGGCTCATCAGCGATCTGCATGCCGTGTTCCCGTCGGCGAAGCTCGTCGCGCTCACGTCGAGCCCGAAACAGATGGTCAACTCGCTCAGAGCCGGCGCTTCGATTGCGCTCCCGCGATCGACGCCCGCCTCGACACTCGTTCGCGTCATCCAACGTCTCCTTGGCCCCGGCGCAGCCGGTCCGATCGAAGCCGGCAAAGCGCCACACCGCCGGCGGCTCGCACAGCTAACCGCCCGGGCTCCAGAGTGGTTCGTTCCGGCCCGCCTCGGCGTTCGCGGTGCGGGCGGCGATGAAGAGGAAGTCGGAGAGCCGGTTGAGGTAGGCGAGCACGAGCGGGTTGATTCCCTTCTCATCGTTCGCGACGAGCGCGTCGCGCTCGGCTCGACGGCACGTCGTGCGCGCGACGTGCAGGCGCGCGGATGCCTCTGTGCCGCCCGGCAGGATGAAGCTCTTCAGCATGGGCAGATCGGCGTTCAGCTCGTCGCACCACTGCTCGAGTCGCTCGACCGAACCCTGTTCGACACGCAGCCGGTCGGTGACGCCGAAGGGAACGCAGAGATCCGCGCCGACGTCGAAAAGGTCGTTCTGAACGAGCTCGAGCAGCCCGCGCAGTCGCTCGGGCAAGCCGGGATCGGCAAGTACCACCCCGAGAGCAGCGTTGAGCTCGTCGACGGTGCCGAATGCACCGATGCGGCAGTCGAGCTTCGGAACGCGCGAGCCGTCGCCGAGCGAGGTCTCGCCACCGTCGCCGGCGCGCGTGTAGATGCGCGTGAGGCGAACGGGCTCGTCTCGGCGCCGTGAGCTCATCGGCTGCTACCAATCGGCACGAAACCGGCACTGAGCCGTACGCGGAACGGCGATAGCGTGGAACGCAGTGGGTGGTGGGTCGAAACCCCCACCCGGGTGGGGGTATTCACGCGCGTGCGCGTGTACATCAAGGAGATCGTCACTGCGCCACCAGCACGCGTTCCGTCAGGCCGAGGATCGAGCGCGCGATCACCAGGCGCTGGATCTCGCTCGTCCCTTCGTAGATCTCGGTGATCTTCGCGTCGCGGTAGTACCGCTCGACCGGGAACTCCTTCGTGTAGCCGTAGCCGCCGAGGATCTGAATCGCTTCGGCCGTCTGGCGGCGGGCCATCTCCGACGCGAAGAGCTTGGCCTTCGCACCCTCCTCGGTGTGGCTGCGGCCTTCCTGCTTCAGCCAAGCTGCCCGGTAGACGAGCAGACGGGCAGCATCGATCTCCATGGACATGTCGGCCAGCTTGTGCTGGATCGCCTGAAAGTCCGCGATGCGATGGCCGAAGGCACGCCGCTCAGCCGCATAGGCGCGCGCCACGTCGTAGCCGGCCTGCGCGATCCCGAGTGCCTGCGCTGCGATACCGATCCTGCCTCCGTCGAGCGTGCCCATCGCGACGCGGAAGCCGCGGTTCTCCTCGTGGAGCAGACGATCACGCCCAACCTCGGCGCCTTCGACCACGATGTCATTGGTCACGGACGAATTGAGCCCGAGCTTCTCCTCGTCCCGGGTCACGCGCACGTGCTCGGCGTCGAGCAGGAATGCGCTGACCCCACGCGCCCCAGCCGTCTGTTGATCCGTCCGCGCGAAGAGCAGGAACGTGCCGGCATACCGTCCGTTGGTGATCCATTGCTTCGCGCCAGTGATCTTCCAGCCGCCGTCGTGCGGCTCGGCCTTCGTCCGCAGGGCTCCGGCGTCCGAGCCGGCCTCTGCCTCGGTCAGCGCGAACGCGCCGAGATGCTCGCCGCGCGCGAGCGGTGGCACGAACCGCGCCTTCTGCTCATCGGTGCCGTACGTGAGGATCGGCAAGGTCGCGGCACTCGTGTGGACGGCGACCGTCACACCGACTCCCGCATCAGCGCGCGACAACTCTTCGAGCACGAGGATGTACGACAGGAAGTCGACGCCGGCGCCGCCGTACTCCTCGGGTACGCACGCACCCATCAGGCCGATCTCCGCGAGCTTTCCGAAGAGCTCACGCGGAAAATGGTGGTCGCGATCCCAGGCGGACGCATTCGGCTCGATCTCGGCGCGCGCGAAATCGCGCGTCAGCGCCTGGATCTCGCGCTGGTCCTGCGTCAGATCGAAGTCCACGCTGGCAAAAGCTAGCGCTTTCGCCGAAACGACCTACCTCTTTAAGCTGCTGCCAGCTCTCGGCGAATCTGGCGGAGGTCGGCTTCGACCGCGACAAAGGCGTCGACCACGTCCGGATCGAACTGCCGCTTCCTCTGGCTCCAGGATCTCGCCACGTGCCGCGCTCCAGCTCAATGCCCGCCGATACGGACGATGGCTCGTCATGGCATCGAGTGCATCAGCGACGGCGAAGACTCGCGCACCGAGCGGAATCTCTTCTCGCACGAGACCGTCCGGGTAGCCGCGTCCATCCCAGCGTTCGTGGTGCGACCGCACGATCTTGAGTCCCTCACCCTTCAGGAACACAACGCCTGAGAGCATCGCCTCCCCGAGCACCGTGTGCGTCTGCATCCGTCGGCGCTCCGCTGGGCTCAGCGGGCCCGGCTTCTGCAGGATGCCGTCGGGAATCCCGATCTTGCCGACGTCGTGGAGCAGGAATCCGTACGGCGTGCTCTGGTCTTTCGCAAGCGCTTCCCCGCCGATTGCACCGGCAAGCGCGCTCGCATAGCTCTGAACACGCTGCGAGTGAGCACGTGTGCCGGTGTCCTTCGACTCGAGTGCGCTCGCGAGGGCCGAGACGGTCTGCAGGTACGCGCTCTGAAGTAGCTCGCGCTGACCGCGCTCGACTTCGAGCATGTGCCGGAGATCGCGCGCGTAGAGCAGGAGCTCCTCCCCAGGCTTGTGTGTCCGCTTCTTCGCCGCACGGAAGGGGACGCCGAACATGCCTCCTGCGAGACGCTCTGCAACGGCGAGCAGCTCGAGCGGGCTGAACGGTTTTCGCACGATCGCATCCGCACCCGCCTTCTTCGCCGCCGCCGTCGTCGCGCGGTCCGCGCCGGTGAGCAAGACGATCGGAACGTCCCTGGTCGCGGGCGCGCCCTTCAGCTCCGCGCAAAGCTCCAACCCCGTCGTGCCGGGCATGTTGACGTCGAGCAAGATCACGTCCGGCCGCGCAACGCGAATTTGACGCCGCGCAACCTCGGCGTTCTCGGCCTCGACCACTGCGACGTCGGCGACCTCGAACGTCGCCCTCAACAATGCGCGGAGCGCAGGATCGTCGTCGACCAGCAAGATTCGCAACGCGGCGGTGCCTCCCTTTCCCGAACCTGAGTTCTTTCGGCACGAAGCTGGGCTCACTTGAGCCCTCACTCCGAGAGACTCACCAGGCGTCAACAACCCTGCAGATCAGGCCGTTTTATGGGTTCTTAGGGATATTCGTAGAACCCTGCGCCGCTCTTCCGGCCCAGTTTCCCGGCTGTGACCAGCTCTCGGAGCAGCGGGCAGGGGGCATAACGGTCGTCGCCGAGACCCTCCTGCAGCACCTCCATGATCGCCACGCAGGTGTCGAGGCCGATCAGATCGGCGAGCGCCAGCGGCCCGAGCGGATGAGCGAATCCGAGTTTCGCAATCGTGTCGATCGCCTCCGCCTCGGCGACTCCGTCGTGCAGCGCCCAGACGGCCTCGTTGATGAAGGGCATCAGAATCCGGTTGGAGACGAATCCGGGAAAGTCGTTCGCAACGGCCGGTGTCTTACCGAGCTCCTCGGCGAGGCGGGTGATCGCCGCTGCGGTCTCGTCGGAGGTGTCGCGCGCGCGGATGATCTCGACGAGCTTCAGGACGGGAACGGGATTGAAGAAGTGCATGCCGATCACCTTGTCCGGCCGACCCGTCGCGGCCGCGAGCAAGCCGATCGGAATCGACGAGGTGTTGGACGCGAGCACTGCCGTAGGCGGCAACACGGCGTCTGCGCGCCGGAAGATGTCGTCCTTCGTTTCGACGTCCTCGACGACCGCTTCGATCATCAGGTCGGCAGAGACGAGATCCGCCACGGCCTCGACGCGCGCGAGCACTTCCGCCGCCGGAGGCCCGCCGCCCTTCTCTTGCAGCCTGTCGAGGCTCTTTCGCATCACCTCGACGGCACGGTCGGTCGCACCCGGCTGCGCGTCGTGGAGCGACACTCGCCTGCCCGATGCGGCCACCACCTGGGCAATGCCGGCGCCCATCTGACCGGCGCCGACGACGAGCACGTGCTCGAAGTCCACGTGGCCTAGACCTCGATCAGGAGTGCGTCACCCTGGCCCCCGCCGGAGCAGATCGCCGCGAGACCCAGGCCGCCGCCGTTTCGGCGCAGCTCGTAGATCATCGTGCCGAGAATGCGTGCCCCCGAAGCGCCGATCGGGTGCCCGAGCGCAACCGCGCCGCCGTTGACGTTCACCTTGTCGGGATCGACGTCGAGCAGCTTGGCGGAGTTGAGGGCCACCGACGCGAAGGCCTCGTTGAGCTCGACCCGCTCGACGTCACCGATTTTTTTGCCGGCCTTCGCGAGCGCGGCCGCACCGGCCTTCGCCGGCGTCCGCGCCAGATAGGCGAACTCATCTGCGACGTAGGCCTGCGACACGATCGTCGCGAGCACCTCGAGCCCGCGCTTGCGCGCGAACTCTTCGCTCGTCACGACGAGCGCGCCGGCGCCGTCATTCACTCCCGGCGCGTTACCGGCTGTGGTCGTGCCCTCCGGATCGAAGACGGGGGGAAGCCTCGCGAGCTTCTCGTAGGACGTATCGCGTCGAGGGCCCTCGTCCACCGCGAACTCACCGACGGGCACGATCTCCTCCTTGAACCTCCCGTTGTCGATCGCGTCGATCGCGCGCTCGTGCGAGCGCAACGCCCAGCGGTCCTGGTCTTCGCGGGGGATGCCGAGCTCCCGTGAGACGAACGAAGCCTGCTCAACCATGTGCTTATGGTCGAACGTGGACGTGAGCCCGTCGTGCGTCATCAGATCGATGAGCGTTCCGTCGCCGAGCTTGTAGCCGAAGCGCGCCTTCTTGAGCGCGAAGGGCGCGTTCGACATCGATTCCATGCCACCCGCGACGACGACCTCGTGATCGCCGGCGCGAATCATCTGATCCGCCATCTCCACGGCTCGGATCGAAGAGGCGCAAACCTTGTTGATCGTGTCGGAGCCGATCTCGATCGGCAGCCCGGCGCCGACCGACGCCTGCCGCGACGGAGCCTGGCCGGCGCCGCCCTGCAGCACCTGGCCCATGACGACGTACTCGACGTCCTCGTTCTCGACCCCTGCGCGATCGAGCGCCGCACGAATCACGATCGACCCGAGCTCGGTTGCCTCCCTGTGCGCGAGCGCGCCGCCGAGCTTGCCGAACGGCGTCCGCACTGCGGCAACGATCACTGAACGGGCCATGGTCCGAGCGTACCAATACCCTTCTGGTGTGCCGACGGCGCGCACCAAGGTCAAACGTCACCCGGAGCGAGGCGACTACGAGCGCGAGACGATCGACGCGATCCTCGACGAGGGCCTGATCTGCCACCTCGGTTTTGTCGTCGACAGCCAACCCTTCGTGATTCCGACGATCCACGCACGCGACGGAGACACGCTCTACATCCACGGATCGCCGGGCAGTCGCATGCTCAGGGCGGCGAAGCAAGGCGTCGACGTCTGCGTGACGGTGACGCTGCTCGATGCGCTCGTGCTCGCACGATCCGCCTATAACCACTCGATGAACTACCGGTCGGTCGTCGTCCTCGGACGCGCGGTCGAGTTGACGGATCGCGAAGAGAAGCTGCGAGCCATGCAGCGTGTCGTCGAGCACATCATCCCGGGGCGCTGGGACGATGCCCGCCAGCCGAGCGACGCCGAGATCAAGGGAACGACGATCCTCGCGCTGCCCCTCTCCGAGGCCTCGGCGAAGATCCGGAGCGGCCCGCCGATCGACGACGAGGCCGACCTGGCACTGCCCGTGTGGGCGGGACTGATCCCGCTCGGCCTCCGCTCGGCGGAGCCCGTCGCCGCCGAAGGCGTGCACGGCTCGCCTCCCACCTACGCAACTGAGTACGAGCGTGCTTGACCTGCCCGCACGCTGCGCCTACCCTGGGAGAACGATGACTTCCGCACCTCGCAACTGGGCCTGGCGCTGCGAGCGGAGCGGGAGCCTGCGCCTGCGCTGAGCTAGGCCAGACACAGCCCGTTCCGCTCACCCAGACCTTCCACCCGGAAGGTCTTTTTGCGTGCCCGCCCACTCACGGAGGACCGACATGACCCTTGCACCAGACATCGCCACCGATCTCGTGACACCGCTCGGCGCCTACCTGCGGTTGCGCCGTCGAGGCCGCGCGGCCTTCCTGCTCGAATCCGTCGAACGGGGACGCCTCGGGCGACACTCGCTCGTCGGCTGTGGTTCGCACCTCTGCTATCTCGCCGAAGCCGAGGCGTGCGGCGAGCCCGTCGTCGGCTACCTCGCCTACGACTACGCGGCTCGGTTGGAGCAGACCGTCCCGCTACCCGATGACAGAACCGGACTTCCCGAGAGCCGCTTCGTCGTGGCGGACCTGCTCATTCGCTTCGACCACGTGCTTGGGACCGCCGAGGTGATCCGAGGCGATCCCGACGAGGTCACGGCCCTGCTCGCACAACCCGCTCCCCGCTTTCCCACCGGCACGAGCGGGAGGCGCGGATTCGCCCGGCGAACCCCGGGACGCGACGACTACGAGGCGGGGGTTCGCGCAGCGAAGAAACACATCCGCGCCGGCGATGCGTTCCAGATCGTGCTCTCGCAGCGCGCGGAACGACCGACCTCCGCATCTGCGCTGGAGCTCTACCGGGCGCTGCGGCGCGTCAACCCGTCCCCGTACCTCTTTCTGCTCGAGCTTGACGGACTCGCTCTGATCGGATCGTCACCCGAAACGCTCGTCAAGTGCGAGGGACGTCGCGCCGGCGTCAATCCGATCGCGGGCACGACCGAACGAGGCGATGGCGATGCCGAACGGCTCCTCGCATCCGAGAAGGATCGAGCGGAGCACGTGATGCTCGTCGACCTCGGCAGAAACGACCTCTCGCGTGTCTGCGTCCCTGGAACCGTCGAGGTCGAGAAGTTCCTCGAGGTCGAACGCTACTCCCATGTCACCCACCTCGTCTCGCAGGTGGCGGGCGAGCTGCGCGACAACGTCTCGCCGTTCGACCTGTTGCGGGCGTGCTTCCCGGCGGGAACGGTTTCCGGCGCTCCGAAGGTCCGGGCGATGCAGCTGATCTCCGAGCTCGAAGGACGACGGAGAGGCCCGTACGCCGGCGCCGTCGGTTACGCGTTGCCGGACGAAAGTCTGCTCGACACGTGCATCGCGATCAGGACGATCGTGCTCAGCGACGGCGTCGCCCATCTACAGGCAGGCGCGGGGATCGTCGCCGACTCCGATCCCACCGCCGAGCACGAGGAGTGCCTGCGGAAGCTCGCCGCGGTCGAGGCGGCGATCGACCTCGCGGAGGCGGAGCAGCGGTGATCCTGCTCGTCGACAACTACGACTCGTTCACGTACAACCTCGCGCATCTGTTCGGCGAGCTCGGCGCGGAGGTGATCGTGCGTCGAAACGACGCCATCGACGCAGCCGGGGCCGCGCGGCTCGCCCCGTCGCGGCTCGTCATCTCGCCCGGTCCCGGCCGCCCGGCAGACGCCGGAGCAACCCTGGAGATCATCCGGCGGCTCGCGCCCGGCACTCCGACCCTCGGCATTTGCCTCGGCCACCAGGCGATCGTCGAAGCATTCGGCGGCAAGGTAACCGCCGCCCGCACCCTCGTCCACGGCAAGGCGTGCACCGTCCACCACGACGGCCGCGGCCTCTTCTCCGGGTTGCCGGACGAGCTCGAGGTGGGCCGGTACCACTCGCTGGCGGCCACACAGATCCCGCCGCTGCTGGAGATCTCGGCGACCGCGGGGGACGGCGAGGTGATGGCCGTCCGCCATCGCGAGCTCCCGGTCGACGGCGTCCAGTTCCACCCCGAATCCGTCCTCACTCCACTGGGAGTCGAGTTAGCGCGAAACTTCCTCGAGCGATGATCCAGCAAGCACTGCAGCGGTTGCTCGACGGCCACGATCTCGCCCGTGGCGAGACCCGCGACGTGATGGGCGAGATCATGCGCGGCGAGGCGACCCCCGCGCAGATCGGCGGCTTCCTCGTAGCTCTGCGCTCGAAGGGCGAGACGCCCGACGAGATCGCCGGGTGTGCCGAGGCGATGCGCGAGCACGTCCTGCCGGTCCGGCCACGGCGTGACGACCTTGTCGACACGGCCGGCACCGGCGGTGACGGCGCCCACACGATCAACATCTCGACCGGGGCTGCTCTCGTCGCAGCTGCAGCCGGCGCCGCGGTCGCCAAGCACGGCAACCGCGCCGTCTCCTCCGCCTGCGGCTCGGCAGACGTGCTCGAGGCTCTCGGTTTCACGCTCGAGCAAGAGCCCGAGCGAATCTCCCGTTCGATCGACGAGCTCGGCTTCGGCTTCCTGTTCGCCCCGGCGCACCATCCGGCGATGAGACATGCGGCCCACGTGCGGAAAGAGCTGGCTACCCGGACGGTCTTCAACGTGCTCGGCCCACTCACGAATCCGGCGGCCGCGCGGGCGCAGGTCGTCGGTGTCTACTCGCCCGAGCTCGTGCGCACGATCGCCCAGGTCCTGGCGCGTCTGGGCGCCCACCGAGCGTACGTCGTGCACGGAGGCGGCGGAATCGACGAGCTCTCCCCGGTCGGTCTCAATCTCGTCGCCGAGGTCGTGAACGGCGGGGTGCGCGAGCGTGAGCTCGATCCAGAGGCGGAGCTCGGGATTCCGCGCTGCTCGATCGAGGAGCTACGCGGCGGCACGCCAGCACAAAATGCGGAGGCGATTCGCGACGTGTTTGCAGGAGCGGACGGAGGCCGCCGAAACGCCGTTCTGCTCAACGCTGCAGGGGCGATTGCGGCTGGAGGCCATGCCGCCGATCTGCGGGAAGGGCTCGAACTTGCGCGCGAGGCCGTCGACTCCGGGGCGGCGGCGCAGCGACTCGAGCTGCTGATCGCGTTCTCACGCGAGACTGTGACCGCCTGATGGGTCGATTCCGCGACGCGCTCGCAACACCAGGCCTCGCTGCGATTGCCGAGGTCAAACGGCGCTCGCCCTCCGCGGGCGACCTCCGCCCCGACGCCGATCCCGCCGACCTGGCCGCGCAGTTCGAGAAAGCCGGCGCTGCAGCCGTCTCGATCCTCGTGGACGAACGGTTCGGCGGCTCGCTCGACGACCTGAGAGCCGCGCGCGCGGCGACGCCCGCGCCGCTCCTCGCGAAGGGCTTTTTCACCGAGGAGCTGGATCTCTTGAAGTTGAAGATCGCGGGAGCGGACGCGGTGCTCATCCTTCTTCGCGACCTTGACGACCAGCGTGCCGCCGCTCTGATGGCCTATGCGCACGAGCTCGGAATCGAGACGCTCGTGGAGGCGCACGACGCGAACGAGCTTCAGCGAGCGGTCGGACTCGAGGCCCAGGTGATCGGGGTCAACGCGCGCGACCTCGAGAGCTTCGAGATCGACCGCGCCGCCCAGCTCGCGCTGGTCGCGCGCATGAGGGATCACGACAGCGTGATCGTCGCCGAGAGCGGCGTGCACTCACGCGCGCAGGGAGCAGCGGCCGAGCTCGCAGGCGCCGATGCGATCCTGATCGGCTCTGCACTGATGCGCGCCGATGATCCTGCGGCCCGCTTGCGTGAGATCCTCTCGCGGCCGCTCGTCAAGGTCTGCGGCCTCACGCGTCGCGACGACGTCGACGCCGCAGTCGAGGCGGGCGCAGACATGCTCGGCTTCATCCTCGCGAAGGGAAGCCCTCGACGCGCAAACGAGGTCCTCACCGTGCCCGACGATCGTCTGAGCGTCGCCGTTTTCGTCGGTGAGGCGCAGGACGCGGGCTCCGATCTCGTCCAGCTGTACGAGCAGGAGGAAGGACGCGTGCGTGGACGGGACGCCGTCCTGCTGTACCACGGCGAAACGGTCGCGCGCGTCGTCGACCTGCCGTGGGAAGAGCACGATCCGTCGCACCTCCAACGTGCCGCGGCGGTCGACGGGCGGCTGATGCTCGCCGGGCGGCTCGGGCCCGACAACGTTCGCGAAGCGGTGCGTGCCGTCCGTCCATGGGGCGTCGACGCCGCATCGCGTCTAGAGAGCGCCCCTGGCATCAAGGATCACGACAAGGTGCGGGCCTTCGTCGAGGCGGCCCGGTGACCTCGGCCGGCCTGTACGGAACCTACGGCGGGCGGTACGTGCCCGAGACGCTCATTCCCGCGCTCGACGAACTCGAGAATGGCTGGCGCGCCGTACGGGCGGACGAGTCCTTTCAGGCGGAGCTCGACGAGCTCGCGCGGACCTTCGCGGGCCGACCGACTCCGCTCACGCGCGCAGAACGTTTCGCGCCGGACAAGCGGCTGTATCTCAAACGCGAGGACCTACTGCACACCGGCGCCCACAAGCTGAACAACGCGCTCGGCCAGGCCGTCCTGGCCGGCCGGCTGGGCAAACGGCGAATCGTCGCCGAGACGGGCGCCGGCCAGCACGGCGTCGCGACCGCAACCGTCTGCGCCCGCTTCGGCCTCGAGTGCGTCGTCTACATGGGCGAGGAGGACATGCGCCGGCAGCGGCCCAACGTCGAGCGCATGAACCTGCTCGGCGCCGAAGTCCGGCCCGTCGAGTTCGGCAAGCGCACGCTGAAGGAAGCAACAAGCGAGGCGATCCGCGACTGGATCACGAACGTCGAGACGACGCACTACCTGATCGGCTCATGCGTGGGGCCCGCTCCGTATCCGGAGATCGTCCGCGAGCTGCAGGCGGTGATCGGCCGCGAGGCGCGCGCACAGTTCCTCGAGGCCGAGGACCGTTTGCCCGAGATCGTGGTCGCCTGTGTCGGCGGGGGCTCGAATGCGATCGGCATCTTCGCCGGGTTCGTCGACGACGCCGACGTACGGTTGCTTGGCGTCGAGGCCGCCGGGGCGGCGTCGCTCGGCTCGGGAAACGCGGCCGTCCTGCACGGCGCGCGCTCATCGGTTCTGTCGGACGACGACGGCCAGATCGCCGACGCGCACTCGATCTCGGCGGGACTCGACTATCCCGGCGTTGGCCCGGAACACGCGTGGCTGCGCGACTCGGGCCGGGCGGAATACGTCGGCGCGAGCGACGACGACGCGCTCGCAGCCTTCCGCGACCTCACGCGACTGGAAGGGATCATTCCCGCGCTCGAGCCGGCCCACGCACTCGCGCGTGCGCGCGAGCTTGAAGAGGAGATCGTCCTCGTCTGCCTGTCTGGCCGAGGCGACAAGGATCTCGCAGAGGTCCTCGCGCAATGAGCCGCTCCGATCATGCGACCGGCCAGATCTCGACCTACCGGTTTCCGAATGAGGTCAGCATCGACAGGTTGTTGGTGCGGCCACCGCTCGATGCCGACATCGACGAGATCGCGCCCGCGTTTCGCGACCCGGCGGTTGGCGGAGAGGCGGGCCTCCCTCCGGTCGACGCCGACACGCTGCGCGTCATGTTGCACGAGCAGCTTCCTGGTCTGCACGCGCAGGGACTCCTGGCCGCCTACGTGATCGAGGACACGGAGACAGCCAAATTGCTCGGCGGCGCATCGCTTCATCATTTCGATCCGCTGCGCGACGTGGTCGAAATCGGGTACTGGCTCTTCGTCGAGGCCAGGGGCCTGGGCGTGGCGACCCGGGTGGTGCGCAAGCTGACGGACCACGCGTTCCATGGCGGGATCTGGCGCGTCGAAGCGCATGTTCGAGTCGGCAACACGGCTTCCGAACGAGTCCTCGAGCGACTCGATTTCGTGCGCGAGGGCGTCAAACGTAGATACCTGCGCCACGGGGGCGGACGCGTCGACGCGACGCTGTTCGCGCTGCTCGCAGACGACGCTTGAAGGCGCTCGTCGTCTATCTCATGTCGGGCTCGCAAACGCCGGAGCTCGCGGCGGCGGCAGTCGAGGGCGGCGCGGACATCGTCGAGCTCGGCTTTCCGTTCTCGGATCCGCTCGCAGACGGACCGGTGATCCGGCGTGCCGCTGAACGCGCGCTCGCGGAGGGGATGCGAACGCGCGCCTGCTTCGAGTGCCTCGAGCGCACACACGAGCTCGTCCCGGACGTTCCGCTCGTGCCGATGACCTATGCAGCTTTACTCGAGGCCTACGGCTGGGAGCGGTTCGCAACCGACGCGCGTGACGTGGGCGCGAGCTCGATGATCGTGGCCGACCTGCCGGCGGGCGAACGTCCGGAGCTGAAGCGAATCCAGCTCGTCGCGCCGACGTCTACCGACGCGCGGCTGAGGATCGCGGCCGACGAGACCGACGGCTGGCTCTATCTCGTCACCGTCACGGGCACGACGGGAGCGCGCGCCGACCTCTCCCCCGCGCTGGCCGGCCTCGTCACGCGCGCCCGTGCCGTCACGGACGCTCCGCTCTATGCCGGCTTCGGCATCTCGACGCCGGACCATGCCCGTGCTGCTGCCGAGCTTGCGGATGGGATCGTCGTCGGCTCCCGTGCGGTCGAGGTCGCCGAGGACGGGCCCGAGGCGCTCCGGGACTACGTCCGCACGTTGCGCGAGGGTGTCGACTCGGTGGTCGCCAACTGACCTGGCTTGTCCTGTTCGACGTCGACGGGACGCTCCTCCTGACGCACGACGAGGTGTACGTGGAGGCGAGCCGGCTCGCGCTCGAAGCCGTCTACGGGACGTACGCCGATGGCCCCGACATCCCGGGCGACACGGCACCTGCGCACATCCGGCGTGCGCTTCGAGCGGCGGGCGTTGCGGAAACGGAGATCGACGCCGGCCTCCCGCGCTGGTGCGAGACGTTCTCCGAGCTCTACCTTCGCCTGCTCGCGACCGCCGACACGAGCCACTGGGAGCTCGCGCCGCACGCGGCAGAGGCAGTGGCTGCCGTCGAGCGACGCGCACTCCTCACCGGCAATCCACCCGCGGTTGCGCATGCGCGAATGGAACGACTCGGCCTCGACGGGCTGTTTCCGCACGGGCAGGGTGCTTTCGGCTGTGAGCGTGAGCGCAGGGTCGAGCTCTTCGAGCTGGCCCGCCAACGCGCCGGCGACTGGCCTGCGGAGCGCACGGTCGGAGTCGGAGACACGCCTCTCGATGTCTCGAGCGCGCACGCCGCAGGTTGCCGCTCCATCGGCGTGACGACGGGAAGCTACGGGCCAGACGCTCTCAACGACGCGGACGTCGTGATCGCAGACCTCGGCGAGCTGGAGACCGTCCTGGCGACCCTGAAAGAACGCGCCTAGAGCGGAGCAACCACCTGTGGAGACTCCGTCACACCTCCGGTCAGAGACTCGACGCGAACATCCAGCGATGACCTTCGAGATCCTCGGCTCGGTATTGCCGCTGCCCGATTCCCGTGTTGTCCTCGAGCTCCGACAGGATCGTCGCCCCTCCGGCTTGCGCGCGGGCGTAATGCGCGTCGATGTCATCGACCGAGACGTGCACGCCGTCGACGGCGAAGGGCGTCTCCCGCCACTTACGAGCCTGCTCGCACACCTCGGCGTGATGCTTCGGGCTCTGATAGTCCGCGGTCGGGTAGCCGAGCATGATCATGCCGCCGTCGAGCTCCATGTTCACGTGCGTCACTCTGCCGTCGTCGTCCTCCCACCGCCCGGTCTCCGTAAAGCCGAACGCTTGCGCGATCCAGTCCGCCGCACGCCCGACGTCCTCGTACGAGAACATCGGGATCACTCGCTGCTCAGGCACGCTCGCTCAGCTCCTTCGCCGCCTCGTCGAACACGGCGGAGTGTAGATCCACATCCGCCTCTGTCGTCGCAGGGGACATCAGCGCCATGTTGTGGAACGGGGTCAGCAGAATGCCGCGGTTGAGCGCATAGAGATGAATCAGGCGGTCGAGCTCGGCGTCGCCACCGGCCGCGGCCTCGCTCCCGGTCCGCGGGCGTTCGGGTCGGAAGAGATACTCGACACGGCACCCGAGGCGGGTGACATGCCAGGGCAGGCCGTGCCGTTCGATCGCGTCTGCGACCCCCGCTTCAAAGCGCTTGCCCAGCTCGATCATGTGCTCGAAGGCAGCATCGGTCAGCACCTCATCGAGCGTCGCGCGCATCGCTGCAAGCGACAGGACGTTGGCAGCGACCGTCCCGCCGATGCCGCCGACGTCGGCACGTTCGTCCCGCGGGAGCATTGCCTCGAGGCGCTCGGCGACGTCCTCTGAGAACCCGTACGCAGCCGCCGGAATGCCGGCGGCGATCGCCTTGCCGACAGTGAGCATGTCCGGCTCGAGCCCGTGCGCGGCCGTGTAACCGCCCGGCCCGGCACAGAGCGTGTGCGTCTCGTCGATGATCAGGAGCGTGCCGGTCTTCCGCGTGGCTTCGCGAAGCGCGTCGTGGAAGCCGGGCTCCGGGTGCACGATCCCGATGTTCGTCAGCGCCGGCTCCGCGAGGACGCAGGCGACATCACCATGGGCGAGCTCGCGCTCGAGCGCTGCGACGTCGTTCCACTCGACCACGCGCGTCGTCTCCGCAAGCGCGACCGGCGGCCCCACATTGGCCTCCCGCGAAACGACCGCGTCACCTTCGAGCGAGGCGAACGTCTCGTCGACCGTTCCGTGATAGCACCAGTTGAAGACGAGGACCTTCGGCCGCCCTGTGAGCTCACGCGCGAGCCTGATGGCGAAACGATTCGCGTCGGTCGCCGTCAGCGCGAACTGCCAGCGCGGGAGGCCGAAGCGGCGTGCGAGCTCCTCCCCGACCCAGAGGGCGTCCTCGCTCGGCAACATGAGCGTGATCCCTCGCGCCGCTTGCTCGGCGACGGCTCTCACGGTCGGCGGAGGAGAGTGACCGGTCATTGCGGCGGTGTCGCCGAGGCAGAAATCGACGTACTCGTGACCGTCGACGTCACGGAAGCGCGCGCCGCTCGCCGCCGCTGCGTAGACGGCGAAGCCTCCCGCCCAGCGAATCATCCACGGCATCGGCACACCGGAGAGCAGCGAGCGCTCGGCCTGCCGGGCCAGGTCACGCGATCTGGGGTGATCTCGGTCGAAGCGCTCGAGCTCGCGGGCAAGCAGGTCGTCGAGTACCGGGCGCGCGGGTGAGTTCCGAGTCCCACTGGTCACGTCGCTAGTCAATCAACCTCGCGTGTCCGCGTGTGGTGCGTTCAGTTCGGGCATCATGGCCACGCCTTGGTGATGAGTGGGAATCTGGTGGCGGACACAGTTGCGGCGGAAACGCTCGGGGCAGCTCTGCGTCGCGGCGGCTACTCGGAGGATGCGGTCTATCGGCTGCTCGGCGACGAGGCGTACTCCAGTGAGCGAGGCGACATTCCGGCCGACGAGCGGCGGCTTCCCGAGACGCCACTCGCGGCGCTCGTGCGCCTCTTTTTCCTCCAGCTCCCGGTCAATGCCGACGAGGCCGAAGTCGCACTCGGGCGGAGCGGAATCGATGCGCTGGAGGCGACAGGGCTCGCCGAGGTCGGCGACGACGTCATCCCGCGCGCGCGACTCTTGCCGATCGGCAAGCTGCTGCTCGCCTCCGACGGCTTCTCACGGGACGCAGACGATCCGGCCGACTACGTCGCGACCTACACGCCGACTGCTCGGGTTCTCGATTCGCTTACCCCACGCCCTCGCGTCGAACGAGCACTCGACGTCGGCACCGGCAGCGGCATCCACGCGCTGCTTGCCGCACAACATGCGGGCCAGGTCATCGCGACGGACGTCAATCCGCGAGCGCTCGCCTACACGACGCTCAACGCCGCCCTGAACGGGCTCCACAATGTCGAGTGCCGGCAGGGAAGCCTGTTCGAACCCGTGGAGGGCGAGACCTTCGGGCTCATCACCTGCAACGCCCCTTACGTCATCTCGCCCGAGACGCGCTGGGTGTATCGCGATAGCGAGTTCTCCGAGGACGGGGTTTCGGAGCGCGTGCTGCTCTCCGCAGCCGCGCATCTCGCCGACGATGGCTATGCGGCCATGCTCGTCAGCTGGCTCGCGTTCGACGAGAACGCGCCAGACGAACGCGTCATCGGCTGGGCGGAGGCGAGCGGTTGCGACAGCTGGATCCTCTCGACCCTGAACTCCGATCCGCTCACGCACGCCGCAGAGTGGAACTCGCACCTGGCAGGCGAGGCCCTCGGCGACGCGCTCGACGAGTGGGCTCGCTACTTCGACGACCTCGGGGTCGAGCTCGTGAGTGAAGGGGGAGTCATCCTCCACAAGCGTGCCGACGGTGGACATAGCGCACGAGTCGACGAGCTCGACGAGGAGGACCTCGACGACGCGGGCGATCAGATCCTGCGCGCTTTCGAAGGACGCGCCCGGCTTGCGGAGCTTCGAAACGACGAAGCGCTGCTTGAGGAGCGCATCGGAGTCGCCTCGAGCCTGCGTCTCGAACGAGAGCTCGAGCGCGCTGGCAGCCGGGCCGTCGACGTCGAAGGCAGCGTCGACATCGCCGAAGGGACGAAGCACACGGTCGATGCGTCCGCCGACGCGCAAGAAGTGATCGCATCCCTGGACAGCCGGTTGCGGCTCGCCGAGGTCGTGGACACGACCGCCGACCGGCTGGGATTCGACGACGAAGAGACCGACGCATTGCGCGAGGAGACACTCGAAGTCATCCGCGAGCTGCTCGAGCTCGGCGCGCTGCACTTCCGCGGCGAATGACCACCGGCGACTAGCTACAGCGGCTGGAGAGCGTAAGCTTACGCGCGGAAATCATCGACCTGGAGGTCACGATGAAAGGCGCATCGAAGCCGAAGAAGCTCGCCAAGAAGGTGCCGCAGAAGTCGCTGAAGGAGAAGCGTCAGGACAAGCGCGCCGCCGGCAAAAAGGGTCTCGGCTCGACCTAGGCCGACGAGGCCGGCGTCCCGTTGACCTGCGCGCGTTCCCACAGCCGGTCGCCGCACATCATGCAGCGCGGCAGCACCTGACGGACGATCACGGTGTTGCCGCACGCGGCGCACAGGAACCATCCGGTCGCGGAGACTCCCGCCGGCCAGAACTCGACGAACCCCAGCTCATGATCAGCCCGCCTTGCGGGCCTGATTGCTTCCCCCGGCTCCACCGTTCGACCCCCTCGATCGAAGTTGCGAGCTCAGTCACCTTTTAGGTGGGGCGAGAGGCGGTGTCAACAGTTACGCGGCCTCACTGAATGCCGGCTCATCGGCAGCGTGAGCAGCCGCACCGTGCGTGCGGATGAGCGCTCCGCCGATGACCGCGGCTGTGGCGGCAAAGAACGCACCGACGAGGAACGCGGCGTGGTAGCCGCCGTTCAGCGCTTCGAGAGCGCTGTCGCCCGAGGCACGCAGGCTGTCGGTCCGGGACGCCGCCAGACTGGCGAGCACGGAGAGACCGAGAGCTCCGCCCATCATGAAAGCGGTATTGACGACGCCCGACGCGAGCCCGGATTCCTCCGGCGCGACGTCGCTCATCGCGGCGAGCAGCACGGGGTTGAAGGCCATGCCGGCGCCAAAGCCGAGCAGGATCATGCTCGGGAGCACGTCGGCGATGAAGTGCCCGTCGACCGGCGCCCGTGCGAAGAGCACGAGCCCGAGCGCGGCCAGCGAGAGCCCTGCAGCCAGAGGCAGCCTCAGGCCGAAGCGCATCACGAGCTTCGCGGAGAGGCCGAGCGAGAAGACGCCCATGATCAGGTTCGAAGGCAGGAAGGCAAGACCGACCTGGAGCGGGCTGTACCCGAGCACGAGCTGCAGGTAGAGAGCCGACAGGAAGAACCAGGCGAACATCGCGGCGGCCCAGAAGATGCCGACCACGTTCGCGGTCGCGACGTTCCGGAGCTTGAAGAGGCGGAGCGGTACGAGCGGTGAGCTGACCCGTGCCTCGATTGCGACGAAGATCGCCAGCAGGATTGCGGCTGCGGTGAGCAGGCCGATCGTGCGGGCGGTTGCCCAGCCGACGTCGTTGCCCTTGACGATGGCGTAGACCGCGAGCATGAGCGCGGACGTCACGGTGACCGCACCGGCGATGTCGATCCGTCCGGTCGCCCTCGCTCCGCCCGCTTCCGGCACGAGCTTCAGCGAGAGCGCATAGACGGCGACTCCGATCGGGACGTTGACGAGGAAGATCCAGTGCCAGCTGAGCGTGTCGGTCAAGACGCCGCCGAGCAGGACGCCGAGGCTGCCGCCGCCGGCCATGACGAAGCCGAAGACGCCCATCGCCTTCGCGCGCTCCGCGGGCTCGGTGAACAGGTTCATCATCAGCGAGAGCGCCACTGCCGAGACGATCGCGCCGCCGAGGCCCTGCACAGCCCGCGCCGCGACCAGGAGCCCCTGCGTCGTGGACAGCCCGCAGGCGATCGATGCGACGGTGAAGAGCGAGATCCCGATGAGGAACAACCGCCGGTGGCCGAACAGATCGCCGAGCCGGCCGCCGAGGAGGAGAAAGCCGCCGAAGGTGAGGAGATAGGCATTCACGACCCAGGCCAGAGAGGTCTGGGAGAAGCCCAGATCCGCCCTGATCGAAGGCAGTGCCACGTTCACGATCGTGGTGTCCAGGACGATCATCAGATCGCCGAGGCAGAGAACGATCAGCGCGAGCCAGCGTGTGCGTCTATCCAAGGTCATGGGCTTTCATCCTCTCGGTGTTCTAACGGTCTCGAGGGGTTAGACCGGCCTGCCCCCAGCAAGTCATCGGTCACCGTACCGATGAGTTTTCAAACTCTGCGGAGTCTTGGTCCAGATGGCCGCCTCAGAGGCGCAAACGATCGCTTTCGCCCTTTCTGCCCCTATCGCTCGCACCGATTTGCAGCCGCTTTGTGACTGTGTCTGCGGCCTGGTCGAGCGGACCGGCGCAGGTGTCGCACTCTGCGACGTCAGCCGTCTCGACCCGTCGGCCGTCACGGTCGATGCTCTCGCGCGGCTCCAGCTCGCCGCCCGGCGGCGTGGCTGCGAGGTTCGCCTGCGGCGTCCTTCGAACGAACTTCGAAGGCTCGTCGACTTCATGGGCCTCGCAGACGTCCTGCCGCAAACGCCGGACTGAGACTAGGACTCGAGGCGGGCGGGCAGCCCGAAGATCGGAAACAGCCGCTCGGTGTCGAGGAAGAACGTGAACTCGACGATCCGGCCGTCGGAGATCTCGAGGACCTGCAGCGCCCAGGGGTCGTAGCCGCGTCCCGACTCGCTCGGCTTGTACTGCCCGAACGCCGGCGCCCCGTTCGCGGCGACGGTCGGGATGACACGCGAGCCGCGACAGCCGGCGCCCTTGCCGACCCACCAGGCGAGGATGTCGTCGCGGCCGCTCAGCCACAGCTCGTACGGCGGCATCGACTGCGTCGCGTCCTCCTGGATCAGCGACGTGAGCGCATCCATGTCGTACTGCTCGAACGCCTCGACGTAGCGGGCGAGCAGGTCCGCATCGGCCTCGTCGACGGAAGGGGAAAGCTTCGCGGCACTGACGTTGCTTGCGTCGAGCGTCGCGCGCGCACGTTGCAGCGCGCTGTTCACCGAAGCGACGCTCGTGTCGAGGAGCTCGGCGACCTCGGTTGCCTTCCACCGCAGGACTTCGCAGAGGATCAGCACGGCGCGCTGGCGCGGCGGTAGGTGCTGCAATGCGGCGACGAATGCGAGGCGGATCGTCTCCCGCGCGACCGTGACTTCGGCGGGGTCTCCGTCGGGCGGGACCGCGAGGCCGTCCGGGATCGGTTCGATCCAGGTGACCTCCGGGAGCGTGTCGCCGATCGGCCCGGCGGGATCGCGTGCGGGCCCTAGATCCATCGGCCGCGCGCGGCGCTCGCGACTCTCCAGCATGTCGAGACAGACGTTCGTCGCGATGCGGTAGAGCCAGGAGCGCAGAGCAGCGCGGCCCTCGAACTGGTCGAGGTTCCGCCAGGCGCGCACCATCGTCTCCTGGACGGCGTCCTCTGCCTCGAACGCGGATCCGAGCATCCGGTAGCAGTGGGCGGTCAGCTCGACCCGGTGCTGCTCGAGCTGGGCTGCGGATGCGGCTTCGACCTGGCTCATCCTCGGAATCCTACGCGCGACCGTGCCAGGGACAGTCCCTCGGACCCGTCTCCTCCAGCCCAGTCCGGTGCCAGGCACGTGACAGGGCCACAACTGACGCGTGACAGGGACTGTCCCTGGAACGTGTCTGCTCGAGCCCCGCCGGTGAGAGAGCGCCTAGAGCTAGGGGCCGAGCCGCGTCTTGCGCCGGATCCCGAGGCGTCGCTGGACGGCCTGGTCCTCTTCGCCATCCTTCTTCGCGCCCCACACGAACACGGCCAGGACGGCTACGACGGATACCAACATGACCAGGGCGAGGAGAATTTCTGCCGCGAGCTCCATCGCCTTAGAGGCTCTCTCTTACCGCACGTACCTCGGTCATGAACCGGCTCGCGCGCTCCGGGTCGACCGGATTCCACGTGCCTCCGTCGACCTTGAGATCCGAGCCCACGATCGCGCCGTCCGCGACCGCCAGAAAATCCTTGACGTTGCTCGACTTGACACCGGTGTTCGCGAAGACCGGCGTCCCGTCCCCGCAGCCTCGCTTCGCCTCGCGGACTGCGTCGACCGACGGTTCCGCGCCGGCCATCGGACCCGAGACGAGGATCGCATCGGCGAGGCTCGAGACCCGGACCGACCGCGCAGTGGTCGCGATGTCGCGCGTTCCCACCGTCGAAGCGAACTCAGGCGTGATGTTCATGAACACCGCCACGTGCTCGGCGTCCAGCTCGCGCCGGTAACGCAAGAAGCTTGCCCGCGTCAGGGGACCAGAGACCCATGTCCGATTCGTAGACGCCGGTCGCGACCTCGCGAATGAACGAAGCGCCCGTGACGGCGGCGACCGCCAACGCCGCCTGCGGATCCCAGAGGTAGTCGACTCCGAACGGCCGGTCGGAGGGGGCGACCTCGGCCACGACGCGAGCCATCATCGCGACTCCCTCCAGGGAAGCCTGCAGCTGATACGGACGGTCGCCCTCGTTACAGAAGAGGATCGCATCGAAACCGGCGCCGACGAGGTGCTCGACATCGCGAGCCACCGACTCGACGATGGCCGCCGGACCACCGGTCTCGTCGTACAGTGGCGTCCCCGGCATCGGCGGCAGGTGCGCCATCGCGACGGCCGGCTTGTCGACGCCGAAGAGCTGCTTCAGGTCAAGCGGCACTTCCGCATCTAACCGCACCGGAGGCTCCCCTCGGAGCCTCCGGTGTCACGTCGGATCGGACCCCGCCCTAACCGTTGTCGTCGTTCGCAGCCGCCAGCGCGGCAGCTTGCTCCGGGCTGAGCCGGATGACCTGCTCACAGCCTCGGAGCGTGACCGGGTCGTGCTGGATCACGTAGGCGACGTCGAGCCCAGGCCCACAATCCATCACGTCACGCGTGTTGTCGTTCGCGAGCGCATGCAGGACGTCGTTCCCCTGCCCGCCGAACTGAACGTCCGCGCCGCCGCCGGCCCACGTCACGTCGTTGCCCTCTCCCCCGTAGATCACGTCGTTGCCGGGACCGCCACGTACCACGTCGTTGCCGTCGCCGCCGAAGATCACGTCGCCGCCGTCGTGGCCGCGAACCGCGTCGTTACCGGCGCGTGCATAGATCAGATCGCCACCGGCCGTGCCGTTGAGCGTGTCCGGCCCTCTCGTGCCGCGAATCACGTCGAGGCTCGCCGCGGATACCGAAGCCGAAGCCACGAGCGCCAGCACGCCGATCAGAAGAAGCAGCCTGCCTCTCATCTGGAACCTCCGTGTGGAAGGAATCGACCCAGCCGTTATCCCGCCCACGTGTGTTCAGGCGCTGAGCTCCCAGTAAGAAGACGTTGAAAGTTTTGTAAATCAGGGCCAGTTGGGCCGGGAGGAGAGATCGAGCGTGCCTCCCGGCCGGCACTGGCCGGAGCGGTAGGCCGGTGGCATGCCGGGATAGCCGACCAGGTAGACGATGACTGCCAACGCACGCGCGTCCGCAAAGCTCACCCCGGCAAGTGCGCGCGCGACACGAGGAACCGCCTGCATGGCGTAGCACTCGGCCGCGGCCTCGTTCTTGACTCCACCGAGATGGTAGGACTCGTGCGCGAGGATCTTCAGCGCCTCGGCGGACGTCTCCGTTCGCTCGTCACAGCGCCGAGCGGCCAAACAGGCTTCTGCGCCCGCGGGCGTCTGCATGAAGTGCACCAGGTGCGAACAGACATCCGGACGCAGACGCGCCCAGTCCGCCGGCTTCGCTCCGTTGAACTGAACGACGCCGCCCGGCTCCACGATCTCCCCGTCGGAGAAGTCTTCGCAACGAACCTGCACCGGTCGACCGGCAACCAGCGACGCGACCTCCCCCAGACGCCGCTCGAGCACGTTGGCCGCACGATGCGGCACTTTGACGTAGCTCCACCTCTTGGTGTGGTCGTGCTTCAACGCAGCTGCATTCGGACCGGGCACCATGAAGTGAAAGCCGACGAACAGCGCAGCAGCCAATGCCCCGCCCGCGACGAACTTCCACTCACTCGACCCCATTCTCCGGCGACTATCGGCATGCTGGCCGGGCTCCTGAAACTCTTGGCGATGAGTTTTCCGACCCGATCCGGTCTTATGTGCGAGCTACCGCGAGATAGGAAGGACGCCCGACCATGCCCAAAGTGATTGTCGACATCTCCATGTCGCTGGACGGATTCGTCGCAGGCCCGAATCCGACTCTCGACGAGCCGCTCGGCCAACACGGCGAAGACCTCCACGAGTGGGCTTTCGCAGCGGCCAGCTGGCGCGAAAGCCACGGTCAATCCGGCGGAGAGGACAATGCCGACTCCAAAGTCATCGAGGAATCGGTCGCCCGCACCGGAGCCTTCGTCATGGGGCGGCGCATGTTCAGTGGCGGCGAAGGGCCCTGGGACAACGACCCCAGGGCAACGGGCTGGTGGGGAGACGAGCCTCCGTTCCATGTTCCCGTCTTCGTTCTGACACAGCACGCTCGCGAGCCACTGGACATGCAGGGAGGCACGACGTTCACGTTCGTCACCGAAGGCATCGAGGCAGCGCTCGAACAGGCCCGGAACGCTGCCGGCGAGAAAGACGTGACGCTGGCGGGTGGCGCCAGCATCGCGCAGCAGTACCTGAAGGCCGGACTGGTCGACGAGCTGCAGGTTCATGTCGCCCCGGTGTTCCTCGGTGACGGCGTGCGGCTTTTCGAGAGCCTCGGCGATGCTCGTCCCGAGCTGGAGCTCACCAGAGTCGTCGACTCTCCGAGGGTGACGCACCTGCGCTACCGGGTTCAGAAAGGAGCGAGAACATGAGAAGAATCGTCGTCTCCGAATTTGTGACCCTGGACGGAGTGATGGAAGACCCCGGCGGCGCGGAAGGTTTCGACCGAGGCGGCTGGGCGTTTCAGTTCGAACGCGGCCCCGACGGCGACAAGTTCAAGCTCGACGAGGTCCTCGAGGCAGATGCGCTCCTGCTCGGACGCAAGACGTACGAGGGCTTCGCCAAGGCGTGGCCCACCATGACCGACGAGGTCGGCTTTGCCGAAAAGATGAACTCGATGCCCAAGTACGTGGTGTCGAGCACCCTCGAGTCCCCCGATTGGAACAACTCGACCGTGATCAACGGTGACGTCGCCGAGGAAGTCGCCAAGCTCGGCGGCAACATCCTCGTCGCAGGGAGCGCGCAACTCGTCCAGACGCTGATGGACCACGACCTCGTCGACGAGTACCGGCTCATGATCTACCCAGTCCTGCTCGGAAGCGGCAAACGGCTCTTCAAGGACGGCGCCGACACAACCGCCCTTCAGATCGTCGACACGAATCAGACCGGGCAGGTCGCGACCGTGGTTCTCCAGCGCGCGGCATGACGCTGCTGCTGAAACCGGTGCCGCCCGCGCGGCACCTGCTCCGCGCGAAGGATCTGATCGACGCCCGCTACCGCGAGCCGCTCGACGTCCGCGCGCTCGCCCGCGCTGCCCACCTCTCGCCCGCGCACTTCAGCCGCGAGTTCCGCCGCGCGTTCGGCGAGACCCCGCATCAGTACCTCCTGACGCGCCGGCTCGAACGCGCCGCCGCGCTGCTGCGAAACACGGACTATTCCGTCGCGGAGATCTGCTTCGCGGTCGGCCTGCAAAGCGTCGGCTCGTTCACCACGAGCTTCGGGCGAGCGTTGGGCATGTCCCCGACGGCGTACCGAGCCGCGCACCCGCCGGCGGCGAGCCGGGCCCGAATCCCAACCTGTATTCAGCTCGCGTGGGCCCGCCCGCGAGGCAGCAGTTTTCGAGAAGACAGTCGCGCGGCGTCCGGCTACCGTCGGCCGAGTTCCCACGACAACGGAGGATGATCGAGATGCTGAAGAACCTCACGAATGTTCAGGTCTGGGTCCACGACCAGGACGAGGCCCTCGCCTTCTACACGGAGAAACTCGGCATGGAGCTTCGCGACGACGTCACGGTTCCGGAGCTGGGCAACTTCCGCTGGCTCACCGTCGGCGTGCCCGGGCAGCCCGACGTCGCAATCACGCTCATGGCCGTGCCCGGCCCACCGGTGTTCGACGAGGAGACCCGCCAACAGATCATGGCGCTGGTGTCCAAAGGAGCCGCGACCGGTCTCTTCTTCTCGACGGAGGACGTCCAGGCGACCTACGAAGAGCTCAAGGGCCGCGGTGTCGAGTTCCAGCAGGAGCCGACCGAGCAGCCCTACGGCATCGACGCCGGGTTCCGCGACCCGTCCGGTAACCAGATGCGGATGGCCAAGCTGAGCTAGTGCCTGCCGAGGTCGTCACGCCGTCGATCGGGCGGCGTGACGACCTCGGTCCTAGAATCCACGGGAGATGGAACAGGTCCGCATCGACAAGTGGCTCTGGGCAGCGCGGTTCTTCAAGACACGAAGCGCGGCGACCGACGCCGTGCTCGGTGGACGCGTGCACGTCAACGGCTCACGCGTGAAGCCGTCCAAGGAAGTCGGGCTCGAGGACATGATCGAGGTGACCATCGAGACGCTGAAGCGCACCGTGCAGATCACCGGCCTGAGCGACAAGCGCGGCCCGGCCCGCGTCGCGGCAACGCTGTACGCCGAGACGCCGGAGTCGGTGGCGGCGCAGGAAGAGCACAGACTCGAGCGCAAGCTCGCAAGACCGCTTGGCGCCGATCTCGGCGCGCGGCCGACGAAGCTCGATCGGCGCCGCCTCGACGCGCTACGCCGCTCGATGCGGCGAGGACGACCGTGATCCGCTAGCGCTGCGGCCGACTCGAATTCGAGACGGCAGGACGGCTGCGATGACGAGCACTCCGACGACCAGCAGAGTGCCGAGCAGCCACGGAAAGCCAGAGGTGCCGGTCGAGGGATGGCGCACCTGAAAGCTCGCAAGATCGACGTTCAGCGCCGGGCGGGCTCCCCGGGTCACGATCAAGAGACCGTGCCGGGTGTCCAACTTCAGCCCGAGGTGCGTCAGATCGGTTTTGGCCAGGGCATCGAGGTCGATGCAGCGAGCGGTGCGGTTGCTGGTGTCCAGAGCATGGACGAACGGCGCCTTCCCTGCGCCGTCGTACAAGGTGTACGCCCACCGGCCGTCCGAGCTCGTTGCGCGGGTGAGCGGTTGGCCCCGCATCTTCTCTCCCCGCTCATGGGGATCGACGATCGGGGCCTTGACCAACCGGCTCGAGTCGAGGTCGTAGACGCGGACGTTGTACTTCGTCGGGTCGAGTGCGGACGTGTACTGGATGAGGTAGAGCGAGGACCCGTCCGGCGAGACCGCGTCGAAGCTGAAGTCTCCGTGCAGCGTGATGGTCGTCCGCCACAGGAGCGGTCGGGTGTGCAGCACGGCGAGCCTCGTCTCGGCACGCGGGAAACTGGCACGCGGCTCGATCAGGACGAGCGTGTGCCCATCACCAGAAAGCCCGCTGGCGGATCCGTCATAGGCAACCGCGGGAATCGTGAACGTCCCCGGCAAGAGCAGCGAAGCGCCAATGCGGCCGCCCTTGGCGTCGACGCGCGCGACAATGGTGTCCGCGCCGGCCGGGATAGTCACGTAGCGCGCCTGGCCGGACCGCGTGACGACGCCGGTCGCACCGACGTCCACGCCGAGCACCGGTAGCCCGTCGGCCCGCGCAGCAGTTGCCCCCAGGCTCGAGCTGACGAGGATTGCACCTGCAAGGACGATCCAGAGCCGAGCTGTCTTCATCTCACGCCTCCTGTGGGACGTTGCGTATGAGCTACATACGCTCAGCTCCGCTTCCGGGGTCCCGCGAACGAGTCGACGGTCCTTGCAATCGCGTCGGGCGCCGCGAGCATCGACAGGTGTCCGGCGCCGGGGAGCAGCTGGAACGGCGCGTGTAGCGCCTGGGCCGACTTGCGTCCGGCCGGAACGGAGTCGACCGTGTCATGCGCTCCCCAGAGCACCAGCGCCGGAACTCGCACGGCCCGAAGCTGCGGAAGGCGGAAGCCCTGGATTCCATACTTCAACATCGAACGAAACGCGTCGAGTGTTCCCTGCACCTTGAACGGCCGCTCCCACTCGTCCAGGAACCGGCGCGTGAACGGAGGATGGTTCGGATAGGCGCCGGCAAGACCGCGCCTGAAGATCCAGTCGGAGCTCGTCCCAATTCGGTACGCGCTCGTAACCCAGGGGCCGACGAGCACTCTGCTCACCCAGGACGGAGCGCCGCCTGCCGAAATTGCGTCGCCGTCGAGCAGCACGATTCCCTCTCGTCTCGCTCGGATACCGCAGTGCATCGGCGACGACAACCGCCGCACCGAGCGAGTGGCCTACGAGGACCGAACGACGCAAGTCGAAGCGTCGCTCGAAGGCGCGCACGAGGTCGACCCAACCGCGCAGCGTGTAAGGCCCCTTGCGCTCCGTGTACCCGAACGGCGGCAGATCGATCGCGAACACACGGTGATCGCGTGCGAGTCGGCGCCCGACGCCATCCCAGACCGAGCTCGGAACGACGAAGCCCCCCAGCAAGATCACCGGCGTCCCATGCGCTCCCCAACGTCGATAGGCCACGAGCTTGCCGTCCACGTGCACGAACGGTCCCCCGTAGAGCGCTCTCGCGGGTTTGACGTGGTCTCTTGTCGCCACGTTGTAGACGACCGACACGACCGTCAGCACCACGACCAACTCCAGCAGCACAAGTCCGAGCTTCTTCGCCCAGCGA
>CAWDSD010000006.1:0-141268 GCA_963804935.1 uncultured Actinomycetes bacterium | reverse complement strand
GCGAGCTGACGTTCTGGCGCCAGGGGCGCTCGCTGCCGTACGGCCAGGGCGTCAGCTACTGGGCGCTGGCGGAGATGGTGAAGGCGCAGGCGGGGATCCTCGAGACCGACAGCGACGAGGAGGTCGACGCCAAGCTCGAGCGGGCGGTCGAGCAGCTGATCGAGGAGGACAGGGAGTGGGTGCTCTCGCATCTGCGTCCACTCGTCGGGCGGACGCTCGATTCGGCGGGCTCGCAGGAGGAGGCGTTCGCGGCGTGGCGGCGGTTCTTCGAGGCACTCGCGGAGGAGCACCCGCTCGTGCTCGTCTTCGAGGACGTGCAGTGGGCCGACGACGGCCTGCTCGACTTCATCGAGCACCTCGCGGACTGGGTGCGTGACGTCCCGATGCTGATTCTCTGCACGGCGCGGCTGGAGCTGCTCGAGCGCCGGCCGACGTGGGGCGGAGGGAAGCTGAACGCCGCGAACATCGCGCTCGCGCCGCTCTCGGGTGACGAGACGGCCAAGCTGATCGCATCGCTGAGCGATCGTCCTTTGCTCGAGGCCGACGTGCAGGCGGAGCTCCTCGAGCGGGCGGGTGGGAATCCCCTCTATGCCGAGCAATACGTCCGCATGCTCGCGGAGCGCGGAAGGTCGGATTCGCTTCCCGAGTCGGTACAGGGCATCATCGCGGCGCGGCTCGACGGGCTGGCCCCAGAGGAGAAGGCGGTGCTGCAGGACGCGGCGGTGATGGGGAAGGTTTTCTGGCTCGGCGCACTCGGAGTCGACGAGCAGCGCCTGCATGTACTGCAGCAGAAGGAATTCGTGCAACGCGCGCGCCGGAGCTCCGTCGCGGGCGAGACGGAGTTCACGTTCAAGCATGTGCTGGTGCGTGACGTCGCGTACGGGCAGATCCCGCGTGCGCAGCGCGCGCAGAAGCATCTCCGGGCGGCTGAGTGGATCGAGTCGCTCGGCCGTCCCGATGACCACGCCGAGATGGTCGCGCATCACTACGCAAACGCGCTCGAGTTGACGCGCGCCTCCGGCGGAGGTCTGGACGGTCTCGTGACACGCACGCGCGATGCGCTTCGCGATGCGGGCGTTCGCGCCGCGTCGCTGAATGCCGTCGTCCAGGCAGAGCGTTACTTCACCGAGGCGCTCGAGTTGACCGCGGAGGCCGACCCCGAGCGCGTCAATCTCCTCTTGAAGCTCGGCGAGGCGAAGTACATCCAGTCGTGGGAGGGCGACGAAGAGCTTGCGGAAGCACGCGACGGCTTTGTCGCCGCCGGTGATCCCGAGGCCGCCGCCGAAGCCGCGCTGATGATCGCCGACAACCTCTGGGCTCGCGGGAAGGGCAAAGAGCTGACCGTCCACGTCGAGGACGCGTACGCGCTCGTCACGGGGCGGCCGCCGTCGGGCGTGCAGGCGTCCGTGCTCACCGAGATCGCGCGGTACCACATGCTCGCCGATCGGAACGACACTGCGATCGAAACCGGTCGAGAGGCGCTGCGGATGGCCGAGCAGCTCGGCCGCGACGACATCCGCGCACGAGTGCTCAACAACATCGGTGCTGCGCGTGTTGCCTCCGGCGATCCCGGCGGTACCGATGATCTCGACGAGTGCATCGCGCTTGCGACGAGGCTCAACTTCGCGGTCGAGATGGTGCGCGGCTACAACAACAGGGCGACGATGAACGTTCTCCTCGGCCGTCTGGAGGAGGGGACCAAGGACCTGCTCGAGGCGTACCGCCTCGCGCAACACTTCGGGCAGCGCGGCTTCGTGCGCTGGTCCGAGGGCGGCCCGCTGCTCGGCAGCCTCTATCAGCGCGGTCAATGGGACGAGGTCGTCGAGCGCGCCGACGCCTTTCTTGCGAGGCTCGGCGACGAGGGTCACTATCAGGCCGGGAGCTCGCATCTCTTCCGGGGTTCGATTCGCGCTGCTCGCGGTGACGACGCGGGAGCGGTCGAGGATGCGGCTCGCGCGCTGGAGCTGTCGCGGCCGGTAGGGGATCCGCAGGTTTCCGGCACGACACTTCTGGGCGCGGCGTTCATCTACATGACGGTCGGCGACGCGGCGAATGCGCGAAAGCTCTTCGAGGAGTCGCTCGCGCTCATGGGTGAGCTCGGGCAGCTTGGCTGGGTCGCCATCGAGCTGCACTCGCTCGCATGGGTTGGGCGGAAGCTCGAGCGGAGCGACGAGGTCCTCGCGGCAGTGAAGGACGAGCCGCTGCAGTCGCCCTGGCTGCTCGCCGGTCGTGCCGCTGCCGAAGGCGACTTTGTCCACACCGCGAACATCCTCGGCGAGGTGGGCGACGTGACGGCCGAAGCTTTCTACCGGCTCTGCGCCGCGCAAGCATTGGCCGCCCAGGGCCGCCGCTCCGAGGTCGACGAGCAGCTGCGGCCGGCGCTGGCGTTCTATCGCAGCGTTGGCGCGACGCGGTACGTGCGTGACGGCGAGAGGTTGCTGGCGGCGACGGCGTGAGCACGAGAGAGCGAAAGGTCGTCACGGTGCTCTTCGCCGACCTCGTCGTCCTTCACGACCCGCGCCGAGCAGCTGGATCCGGAGGACGTTGAGGCGATCCTGCGGCCCTACCACGAGCGTCTGCGTTACGAGCTCGAGCGGTGGGGCGGGACGGTGGAGAAGTTCATCGGCGATGCGGTGATGGCCCTCTTCGGGGCCCCGGTGACGCGCGAGGACGATCCCGAGCGAGCGGTCCGTGCTGCGCTTTCGATCCGCGACTGGATCGCGGAGGAGGGCAAGCTGCAGGTGCGGATCGCCGTGAACACGGGGGAGGCGCTCGTCAATCTCACCGCGCGACCCGAAGCCGGTGAGGGCATGGCGGCGGGCGACGTCGTCAACACCGCGGCGCGGCTCCAGTCAGCGGCGCCCGTGAACGGGATCCTCGTGGGCGAGACGACGTACCGCGCGACGGCGGAAACGATCGAGTTCCGCGAGCACGATCCGATCGAGGCGAAAGGCAAGGAGCAGCCCGTTGTCGTCTGGGAGGTTGTCGAGGCACGCGCACGCTTCGGCGTCGACCTCGCGCCCGAGACGCGAACGCAGCTCGTCGGACGCGAGCGCGAGGTCGACTTGCTCGTCGGCACGCTCGCGAGGACACGACAGCAGCGCTCGACGGAGCTCGTGACGCTGATCGGCGTTCCGGGCATCGGCAAGAGCCGCCTCGTCGGAGAGCTTTTCCAGTCGATCGAACGCGGCGGCGAGCTGACGTACTGGCGGCAGGGACGTTCGCTGCCGTACGGCGAGGGCGTCAGCTACTGGGCGCTCGGCGAGATGGTGAAAGCGCAGGCCGGCATCCTCGAGACGGACGGCGACGACCAAGTGGCGGCGAAGCTCGCGCGCGCGGTCGAGCAGTTGGTCGACGAAGACGCGGACTGGGTGCTGGCACACCTGCGTCCGCTCGTCGGGCAGGCCGGCGACGCCACCGGATCGCAGGACGAGGCGTTCGCAGCGTGGCGCCGCTTCTTCGAAGCGCTCGCCGAAGATCACACACTCGTCCTGGTCTTCGAGGATCTGCAGTGGGCCGACGAGGGCTTGCTCGACTTCGTCGAGCATCTCGCGGACTGGGTGCGCGATGTCCCGATGCTGATCCTCTGCACCGCACGGCTGGAGCTGCTGGAGCGACGCCCGACGTGGGCCGGGGGGAAGCTCAACGCCGCGAACCTCGCGCTGGCGCCGTTGTCGGCCGACGAGACGGCGAAGCTGATTGCGACGCTGAGCGACCGGCCGCTGCTCGAGGCCGGTGCGCAGGCCGAGCTCCTCGACCGCGCCGGCGGTAATCCGCTCTACGCAGAGCAGTACGTGCGCATGCTCGCCGAGCGCGGGACCACCGTCGACCTCCCGGAGTCCGTGCAGGGAATCATCGCCGCACGCCTCGATGGGCTGCCGCCGGAGGAGAAGGCGGCGCTGCAGGACGCCGCAGTGCTGGGCAAGGTGTTCTGGCTCGGGGCGCTCGGTGTCAGCGAGGAGCGCCTGCACGCGTTGCAGCAGAAGGAGTTCCTGCAGCGCGCTCGGAGAAGTTCGGTCGCCGGCGAAACGGAGTTTGCGTTCAAGCACGTCCTGGTTCGTGACGTCGCGTACGGGCAGATTCCGCGCGCCGAGCGGGCACAGAAACACACGCGTGCCGCCCAGTGGATCGAATCCCTCGGTCGTTCCGAGGATCATGCGGAGATGGTTGCGCACCACTATTCCAGCGCGCTCGAACTTGCACGCGCGGCGGGCCAGGACCTCGGCGACCTCGTCGTCCGTACGCGGGCTGCATTGCGCGAAGCGGGCGAGCACGCGCTGACGCTGAACGCACTGGCGCAGGCGGAGGAGTATTTCCGTCAAGCGCTCGTGCTCACCGAGTCAGGCGACCCCGAACGACCCCGGCTGCTCCTGCAGTACGGCCGGGTGCGCTATCTGCGAGCTCTGGAGGGCGTCGACGAGCTCACCGAGGCACGCGAATCCTTGTCCGCAGCCGGCGACCGTGACGGAGCTGCCGAAGCGTCTCTGATGCTGGCCGACATCGCGTGGCAAGGAGGCAGTCGCGACGGCATGCTGAGAGACCTGAAGGCCGCTCGGACGTTCGTCGACGGCGGGCCGCGTTCCCGCACCCAGGTCGCGGTGATCGCCGAGGTAGCGCGTTACGAGATGCTCGCCGATCGGCTGCAAGAGGCGCTCGACGTCGGCCGGGAAGCCCTCGCGCTCGCCGAGGAGCTCGGCCTAGAGGATCTCCGCTCGCACGCACTGAACACCATCGGTGTTGCGCGAGCGGGCATGGGCGATCGTGGTGGGTTCGACGACCTGGAGAAGAGCATCGAGATCGCGTCTCGAGGAAACTTCGTCTCGGATCTGCTGCGTGGGCACAACAACCGGCAGGCCCTCTACTTCCTTTACGGCGACATCCCGAAGGCCCGTGCGGCCGAGGAGGTCACGCTCGAGCTGGCCCGCCACTTCGGCCAACAGGCATTCGTGCGTTTCGTCGAAACCGGGCCCTCGGTGGGGAACCGCTATCTGGCCGGTGAGTGGGACGACGCGTTAGCACGTGCCGAGGCGATCCTCGCTGAGGCGGAAGCGGGCATGCGCTTCTACCAGACTGATGCGATTTATTGCTTCCGAGGCTTGATCAGGCTCGCCCGCGGCGATGACGGTGGGGCGGAGTCGGATGCTGAGCGGGCGATCGAGCATGCGCGGGAGATCAGGGATCCTCAGGCGCTCCACCCCGACCTGTCGAGGGCAGCTCTCATCTTCCAGTCGACCAGCAACGAACAGCGCGCGGAGGAAACGCTCTCAGAGGCCCTGGAAGGGTTGCGGGAGTTGCACCGGTTCGGCTTCGCCGCGCACGATCTGCCGTCGCTTGCCTGGGTCGCCGTGATGCGCGGCCGCGAGCCGGAGCTGAGCGAGCTGGTCGAGCGCGAGTCCTTCGTCTCGCCGTGGCTGCGCGCAACGGCTGCCGTTCTGGCGCACGACTTCCGCGGCGCGGCGGAGATCTACGCCGAGATGGGGAGTCCGGCGCACGACGCGTTCTACCGGCTGCGCGCAGCGGAGCAGCTGGTTGCAGAGGGGCGACGCGCGGAGGCCGACGAGCAGCTTCGTCCCGCGCTCGCGTTCTACCGGTCGGTTGGGGCGACCCGGTATGTGCGCGAGGGAGAAACGCTGCTCGCCGCCAGTGCCTAGCTGCATGCGCGCCTCGTAATGACCGCGAGCGGCGGTGTGCTCGCTGAGTTCGCGGCGGTTGCACGCAACCGGAACCTCCGCCGGCTCGAGCTTGCCTACGGCGTGGCGATCACGAGCGAGTGGGCGTTCGTCGTGGCACTCGGCGTCTTTGCCTACGAGCGTGGCGGGGCTGCAGCGGTCGGAATTCTCGGCCTCGTCCGCATGCTTCCTGCCGCCCTGGCGACTCCGTTCACGGCAGCGCTGGCCGATCGCTACGAGCGGGAGCGCGCGCTGGTCGCGGTGACGTTGCTGTCCGCTGCGGCGCTCGCCGCGTCCACGGCTCTCTTCTACTTTGGCCGGAACGAGGCTGCGATCTTCGCGTTCGCGGCGGCGCATGCGGTTGTATCGACGCTCTGTCGTCCCGTAGTTGCGGCGTTGCTGCCATCGCTGGCCACAACCCCGCAGCAACTTGTCGCTGCGAACGGGGTCTCGCTCACGCTAGAAGGTTTTGGAACGCTTGTAGGCCCACTCATCGCCGGAGTTTTGATCGAGACTTCCGGCATCGGCGTCGTGTTCGCGTTCGGGGCAGTCGCCTACGTGGCGGCCGCGCTTGCCCTGGCCGCGATCCACGTCGAGGGACGCCTTCGGTTCGCGCATCAACGCGCCGAAGGTGGTCTTACGGCCGGGTTCGAGTTCCTCGCGCGCGAGCCACATACGCGACTGATCGTGGGACTGTTCGTCGCGCAGACATTTGTCCGCGGAGCGCTGAACGTGCTGATCGTCGTGATGGCGTTTCAGCTTCTGCATGAAGGCGGAGGATGGGTGGGTTTCCTTTCGGCTGCGGTCGGCGCGGGAACGATCCTCGGCGGATTCGGTTCGATGAAGTTGGTGGGTCGGAGGCTCGCGATGCCGTTCGCAGTCGGCTTGCTGTTGTGGGGAATCCCGATCGCCCTTGTCGCGGCGCTGCCGCATAGGCTGACGGCGCTGCTTTTGCTGCTGGTCGTCGGTGTCGGGAACGCGCTCGAGGATGTGACCGGCGAGACCCTCCTGCAGCGCCTGGTCAGCGACGACCTTCTCGGCCGGGTGCTCGGTGTGATGTTCGGGGCTGCAACGTTGGGGATGGGCCTCGGTGCGATCATCGCGTCCGGCTTGATCGGTGCGCTCGGCATCTCCGGCGCGCTGGTCGCGACCGGCGCGTTTCTGCCGGCGCTCGTGCTCGCATCGTGGCGCGGGCTGCGACGCATCGATGCCGCCGCGGGCGCGCCGCCACGCGAGCTCAGCTTGCTCGACAGCGTCCCGATGTTCGCACCGCTGCCCCTGGCCGCGAAGGAACAGGTCGCGAGAAGCCTCAGCCGAATCAGCCATCCTGCGGGTCGCGCAATCGTCAAGGAAGGCGAGGCCGGCGATCTTTTCTACATCGTCGCCGGCGGGCAGGCAGCGGTCACTTCCAACGGCCGGCACCTGCGCGATTGCGGACCGGGCGACTACTTCGGAGAAATTGCACTCTTGCGCGACGTCCCAAGGACGGCAACGGTCACGGCCACCGAGGACATGGAGCTGTACACGCTGGAGCGGGCGGCCTTCATCGAGGCCGCGACGGGTCATGCCGTCGGCCGCGAGCTGTCAGAGGAACTCGTCGTTAGACAGTTGGCACGTGGCTGAGATCGAGTACCCGGGCGTCTATGTCGAGGAGTTCCCCTCGGCGTAACGCCGATCGCAGGCGGGGAGACATCCACGACGGGCTTCATCGGGGCGATCGGAAGTGCGGAGCCGTGCACCGGCGCGTGCGGAGTACGCGGGCGATCTGGCGGATGCAAGTTTCTGGTATGGCTTTGGCGAAGTTGGGAAGCGATGCCGGCAAGTCGTAGTGAGAAGACGTTGTCGCTTCGGGATGGGCGACGTCTTGGCTTTGCTGAGTATGGGGCCCCCGGAGGCGCGCCTGGTTTCTACTTTCATGGTCACCCTGGGTCTCGGCTCGAGGCCGAACTTGCCGACGAAGTTGCGGCGGAGGCGGGCATTCGGATCGTCGCCCTTGATCGGCCCGGCTACGGGCTGTCTGACTTCCAACCACATCGGACGATCCTCGATTGGCCACAGGACGTTAAAGAGGTTGCGAACATCCTCGGTCTCGAGAGGTTCTCCGTCCTCGGCAGCTCGGGCGGTGGGCCCTACGCGCTCGCCTGTGCGCACGAGCTCCCGGAGCGCGTGACCAAGGCGGGCGTGATCAGCGGCGTCGGGCCCTACAACGCACGCGGGGCGACGCAGGGCATGCGCTGGCAGAACCGGGTCGGTTTCCAAGTCGGTGCGCTGTTCCCTCCGTTGGCGCGGCTGATCATGTGGTCGATGGAGCGGCAGGTGCGCCGGTCTCCGGAGCGAACGCTGGATGCGATCGCGCGCGCGATGTCACCGACCGATGCCGAGATTGCCCTTCGGCCGAACCTACGTCGAACCTTGGCGGCGGTGATCGCGGAAGCGTTCCGCCAAGGCAGCCGCGGAGCGGCGCTGGATGTCGTTCTGCTCGGCAGGCCGTGGGGATTCCGGCTCGAGGAGATCTCGCCTCGCGTCTATCTCTGGCAAGGAGAGGCCGACGTGCTCGTGCCGGTCGCGATGGGCCGGCATCTAGCCGCAGCGATCCCGAACTGCCAGGCGACGTTCTTCCCCGGCGAGGGCCACCTTCTCTTCGTAGATCACATGGCGGAGATCGTCCAGGTGTTCACGACATCGCCCGACAGCGAGACCAGAGGTTCGTCAGGCGGAAACAGTTAACGACCGTCGCGCCCGTAGGCGGCGGCACCGCCCGCTCGCTGCGGCCTCCGCGAGAGGGACGCCCATGCGAGGGGGACCCCTTCGGGCCGGAGGACTACGCCGAGACGCGGTTGTCCCGGTTTTCCGCCTGTTGCGCAATCGGACGCTTCAGCGGCGGCTACACGTCCGGCCGGGCTCCATGATTTGGAGGGCCTGTCAGCCGCGGGACGAGCGCATATGATCGCGCCAAGCGCGCCTTTCGCCAGTTGCGGTCTGACGTGGACGCATATATCGGACGCCGGCGTCGCGCCCCGAGAGCGATTGGAGAATGTAATGCCGCTTCAGCGGGACGCTCGTGTCGTCGTCGTTGACGACGACACGTTCTTCGTAGAGGCGATGCTGTGCTCTTGCCGCAACTTGGTCTCGCTCCCGTGGGTTGCGCCATGGACGGCGCCGAGGCGATAGCCGTTGTGCGGGAGCATGACCCAGACGTTGTCCTCGTGGATCTAGAGATGCCGCTCGTGGACGGTGTGGAGGCCATCAAAGAGATCAGCCGAACCTCACCGAACACGACCCTTCTCGCCGTTACCGGTTTGACAGACCCGCAGCGGGCGGCTGACGCGGTTGCGGCCGGCGCTCTCGCTTGCTTATCGAAGACCGACGTGCGCGAAAGACTCGAAGTGTTGATCGCCAAGGGGTCCTAGTTCGTGGCGAACGTCGTTCGTTGAGAACCGCAGCGCGGTGAGAGTGGGCGAGCCCCGGAGGGCTGCGCGTTGCCGTCAGTCTTGCGCTGCCCAACTCGGGGCTCGCCCGCTCTCGATATAGGTGCCTCGGGCAGTTGGCGAATCCCCCGCCCGAAGACCCAGAGAAGGGGTTTCCCTCGGCAGACGGGCTCGCGGGGTACGGGCCGACAACCATCGGCCGTGAACGGGGGCAGCACAGGAGTCGAACCTGCCTAGCGTCGGGCTACGACGCCGATACTGGTTTTGAAGGTCTGCCGGATGAGGGGCTGGCGGCGACTGAAGCGGCGTTCCGGCGGCCGTTCCCGAGGGAGGGCTGCGTTCGACCGCCGTATGCTCTCGGGCCGTGCGCGGCGTGACAGTCCGGATTGCCCGGTACGCACCGATCGTGCGCTGGCTGCCCGGGTATCACTGGCGCTGGCTTCGGTTCGACACGTTCGCGGGGCTCGCTGTCTGGGCGGTGTTGATGCCGCAGGCGATCGCGTATGCCTCGCTCGCGGGCGCGCCGCCGCAGGCCGGCTTCTACGCTGCCGGCGCGGCGGTGCTTCTGTACGCGGTGCTCGGAACCTGCAAGCAGCTCTCGGTCGGCCCGAGCAGCACGCCGGCGGTGACGGCGGCGTCCATCGTCGCGTCCGCCTCGGTGAGACCCGACCAGAGACCCGCGCTGCTCGCCGCGCTCGCGCTCGGCTCAGGGATCGCAATGCTCGCCGGCGGCATCGTGCGGCTCGGTTTCATCGCCGACTTCGTCTCCCGGCCCGTGCTGGTCGGCTTCATCTCCGGCATCGCGATCGACGTGATCGTCAGCCAGTTCCCGAAGGTGCTGGGCGTGCCCGGCGGCAGCGGCAGCACCTTCGAGAAGTCCTGGACGATCGTCCAGCACCTCGCCGACACCGGGTGGCGGCCGGTTGCGATCGGACTCGCCGGACTGGCCACGATGATCCTGCTCCAGCGCTTCGCCTCGGCCCTTCCCGCCGCACTGATCGTCGTCGGCACGAGCATCGCCGCAAGCCGCGCACTCAACCTGTCCGAGCACGGGGTCGCGGTCGTGATGAACCTTCCCTCGTCGCTCCCCTCCCTCGCGCTCCCGCACGTCGGCCTCAAGAACATCGGCCTCGTCGTCGGAGGCGGGCTCGCGCTCGGCCTGGTCTCCTACGCGGAATCGATCGGCGCCGCCCGCTCGCTCGCCCGACGCCGCGGCTACGAAGTCGACCCCAACCAGGAACTGATCGCACTCGGCGGAGGGAACATCCTCGCCGGCTTCGTGCAGGGATTCCCGACCGACGCCAGCCTCTCCCGCAGCTCGGTCGCCGACGCCGCGGGAGTGCGAACTTCGCTCAACGGTCTCGTCGTCTTCGTCCTCCTGATCACGACCATCCTCTGGCTCACGCCGCTCTTCGACGGGCTTCCGCAGGCAACGCTCGCCGCGGTCATCATCGGCTCGATCTACAGGCTCGCCGACCTGCGCGGCCTCCGACACCTCTACCGCATCGACCCGACAGGAGACTTCGCGCTCGCACTCCTCGCGCTCCTCGCCGTGCTCCTGTTCGGCCCACTCGGAGGCATCGCGACCGCCGTAACGGCATCGCTGCTCGTCCTGATCGCGAAGCTCTACCGGCCGGCGATCATCGTGCTCGGCCGCGCATCCGACGAAGACGAGGATGAAGACATCCGCTACCGCAACATCGAACGACACCCAGACTGCACCACCTTCCCGGGACTCATCATCATCCGCTTCGGGGGCGAACTCTTCTTCGCCAACGCCACCTACCTCCGTAACGCCCTCCGCAAGCTCATCAAGCAGGCCGAAACACCGGTCGAGCGGGTCATCCTCGACGCCTCGGTGATCCCGCGCGTCGACACCACCGCCGCCGACGTCATCCACGACCTCGTCGACGAACTCGCCGAACAAGGCATCACCCTTGTGATCGCCCGCCCGGCCTACAACCTGCGCGCCGACCTCGACCGCTTCGGCCTCCTCGACGGGCGCATCGAGATCGTCGCCTCGGTCACACAGGGCGTCCTCCAACGTCGTTGACTCCATGACGTGCAGTCGAAGCGACGCAGCGCGGCGAGCACGGCCGGAAAATCATCGTCGAGCGCGCGTGCTGCGACTGCCTCAGGGATGAGCCGGACTGGAGTCCCGACCGTCAGGGGGTGCCGGCCTCCGCCGGCATACGACGCTCGAGCACCGCATTCATGCGAAAGACCCTGCGAAATCAGCAGGAACTAGCCCGCACCGAGCGTCGCGGCCGGGCGCTGTGAGGTGAAGAGCCGGACAAGTTCGGCGCGGGAGTGGATGTTGAGCTTGCGGTAGACGCGTGTCAGGTGGAACTCGACCGTCTTCGGGCTGAGGAAGAGCGCCGCGGCAACGTCGCGGTTCGTCCTTCCCTCAGCGACCTGAAGCGCGATCTGAAGCTCCTGCGGGGTCAGCTTCTCGGGCGCCGTGGGATCGCGTCGGGGGATCGACTCGCCGCTCGCTCGCAGCTCGCGGCGTGCCTGCTCCGACCAGGGGGCCGCGCCGAGCCCGTCGAAGAGCTCAACCGCACTGCGCAGATGCTCGCGCGCGTCGACGCGGCGCCTCGCGCGTCGGAGCCGCTCGCCGTAGAGGAGCTCCGTCCGTGCGCGCTCGAAGGCTGACCCTGCCCCCTGCTCGTGCAGCTCGAGCGCGGCGCCGAAGTGCTCGTCCAAGTCGTCGTCTCGCCCGAGGAGGCCGTGCAGGCGGGCGACGGCGGCGAGTGCCCAGCGTCGATCGAGGGCGCCGGCGAGCTCGGCGAGCTTTGCCAGTTCCCTCGTCGCGGCTTGCCGATCGCCGGCGCGCGCATATGCCTCGATGAGATCCGGCGCGTAAGGCAGGAAGCTTGGCTCACGCACGCCGTGGCGCTCGGCCAGGTCCGCGACCGGTACGAGCTTCTCGATCGCAGCCAGTGGGCGCGCGAGACCCAACTCGAGTAGACCGAGCGTCGCTTGAAGCCGTGCTCGCAGCAGGCGGTTTCCGAGCCCGCGCTGAGCCAGCTCGTCCGCGCGAGCAGCGTGCTCGCGCGCCTCCGACTCGCGACCCTCGACCGCGGCCAGCCAGCAGAGGACGGAAAGGCTCAGGGCTATCGCACCGGGAGCCCCGATCGATTCCGCGATGCCGAGTGACCGAGCCGCGCCGGCGCGCGCGGCCGGGAATCGTCCCTGTAGGAGATCGACGAAGGCGAGGCTCCTGGTTAGCCACATCTCGGCCCAGACGTCGCCCGCCGTCCGCGACGACCGGAGCACTCGCTCGATGTTGGATCGCCCCTCGTCGTAGCGCTCCGTGTACGCGTGGTAGCCAAACGAAAGATCTGCAGCAGGGAGGAGACTGCGGACCGCCTCGTCCGCTTCGGTCGGCCGTCCGAGGAGCAACAGGACGAAGGCGAGATTCCAGCGGTTGCCGGCCGCGACGGTTAGCATCCATGGTTCCCAGGGACCCACGGCCTGCCGGGCGCCGTTCACTGGGATGATCTCGACGCTCTTCCGCGCCAGTCGCAGCGCACGCTCGAGGTCGAGCGTCCGCGTCGCGGCGGTGCTGCTCACATAGAGCAGGAGTGCGGCCCGTTCGGGGTGCGATGGAGCGAGGCGATCGGCTTCTGTCTCGAAGTCGATGTCGTCGTTGGCCAGGCCGCGCCAGTCGTTTGCTTGCCAGGCCAGGACCCTGGCAGCGGCACGCACACCGGGGTCGCGGACACGCGTCAAGGCCCGCTCGGCAAGCAGCGTCGCGCGCTCGAGGTCGCCGGCGTGCTCCGCAGCTCGCCCGGCGGCGTGGAGCCGAAGGGCGCACGCATCGTCGTCTTCGCTGAGCTCGGCTGCGCGCTCGAGCGCGCGCGAGGCCGACGCTTGACCGCCGCGCTCAGCAAAGCGGGAGGCGGCAGCTTCGAGAGCCGCGGCGACCGACTCGTCCGGCCCTTCGGTGGCCGCTGCGAGGTGCCAGGCGCGCCGGTCGGAATCCTCTTGGCCGGTGAGCGCGTCGGCGAGCGTGCGGTGCGCCGCTCGGCGCTCGTCTGCCGAAGCGGCGTGGTAGACCGCCGAGCGTACGAGCGGGTGCCGGAACGCGACCGCGCCTGCGTGGATACGCACGAGCCCGGCATCTTCCGCCGGCTCTAGCGCGGCGAGGTCGCCTCCCGTCGTCGAGTCGGAGGTTGCGGCGGCGAGCAGTGCGCGACGCGCCTCCGGAGGCAGGCTGCGAAGCGCGCGTCGCACGGTGCGCTCGACGCTCTCGGAAGCGGGCAGGTAGTCCGGAAGGGGCTCGCGCCCGACGCGTTCTGCTTCGGTGAGTAGCGGAGCCACCTCAAGCAGGGCGAGCGGGTTCCCACCCGTCGCCCCGGCGAGGTGGCGGGCGACCTCCGCGGCGATCGCGGAGCCGAACCGCTCGCGAAGAAGCTCCATCGACGCCGCCGCCTCCAGCGGCCCCAGCTCGATCGTAGGAAGCGCGACGCCGAGGTCCATGCCTTCGCCTTCGCGGACGCCAAACAGGAGCGCGAGCGATTCGGCCGTGAGCCGCCTCGCCGCGAAGGTGAGCGCTTCGGCAGACGGACGGTCGACCCAGTGTGCGTCGTCGACAACAACGAGCAGCGGGACTCGCTCGGCCGCCACACCGAAGAGGCTGAGCGCACCCGCGTAGACCGCGAGCCTATTCGTCGCCGCGATCGACTCGAGCGCGAGGGCGGCGCGGACGGCGCGCGCCTGCGGCTCTGGAATCTCCGGGAGATGAACGAGCAGCGGTCCGAGGAGCGCCTGCAGCCCCGCGAACGGGAGCTCGGCTTCGGATTCGACCGCCGTGTAGTGCAGCACCTGGAACCCGCTCGCCTGCTGCATCGCGTGATCGAGAAGTACCGTCTTGCCGATCCCGGGGCTGCCGCGGAGCACGAGGGCGCGGCCGCGGCCAAGACGCGCCTCCCTTAGCAGCGCATCCAGTTGCTCGAGCTCGCGCTCGCGCCTGATCAGCATGGCCGAACGCTAGAGGAACACCACGCCGAAGAACAGGTCCAGGGAAACCCCTGAAGCGCCGAAGCCCGCCGGCGCCGCACGATGATCGGCAATGGAGGAGACGCCGCTACAGCCGATTGTCTACTCGCTGCAATTCCGCGGGCGGATCACACCAGTCTCGTCACGAGTGCTCGAGCAACGCGCAAGCGCGCCGAGCCAGGTACTGATCACGACTGTCGACGCCAACGGACTCGCTGGGCAGGTCCAGCCGGGTGAGGGCGAGGAAGCGTTGCTCGTCTCGCGCCTCGCCCTGGCGAATGACGGCTCCTTCGACCAGTCCGGAACAATCGAGTTCGCCCCAGGCCACTTACTCGCCTTCCGCAGCGTCGGCGCGGCTCGACTGAGCCGCTCGCCCGACGCACACCTTCGGCACGGCGCCGCCGTCTGGGAGGTCGAGGGCGGCGAGGGGCAGTTCCGCGGCGCTAATGGGCGGATCACGTCGAACTTCTTCATCTCGGACACCAACGAGCTGACAGACAACCACTTCGGTCTGATCTTTGTCGCACGCGCCGCGGCAACCCGCGCTCCCAAAGCAAGAACCGGCGCTCCGCTTCGACGCCTGGGCATCCGCGAGACGTGGGCGCAGTTCCGTCGCTCGAGGGCGTTTGGGGATCTCCTTGCGGAGTGCGCCCTCTGGACGGCGCCATGGACCGGTCTTCCGCCCTCCCAGGACCATGACTGCGCGGAAGAGTTCGCCCGCTCCGCGGCGATATGGACCGACCTCCCCTACTACGACGACTCCGGCGGCGCACAGGCGTTGCCTTCGGCGACCTCCAGCCTCGCCACCTGGTTCAACGGGACTCGATCCCGGCACCAACCGAATGAAGTCCCAGCCGACAACCCCGACAGACCTGTCGGACGAAGAACGCTCGACAAGAAGGAGGAGTGATGCAGCACAAGCGCAGGATCGCGATCGCCGCGGCGGTAGTCGCCGCCGCTGCCGCAGCACTGCCAGCAGCCGGCTTCGCAGACCAGCCGCTGTTCCGCGACCACGAGTCGTTCGTCGACCCGCCGAGCCCCGGCGACTGGTGCGGGGCGGTCAACGGCACGTGGAGCGCCAGCGGCACCTTCACGTTCAGGCAGGACGTGAGCGGCGCCTTCCACGCCACGCAGGTGGAGCGGAGCGTCTTCACCGCGGATGCCACTGGAAATTCGATCGAAGTCAAGTCGGCCGGCGTCGACATGGGGATCGGCATCGACAACGGCGACGGCACGACGACGTTCACGGAGCACACCGCCGGGCTCGCGGTGACGTTCCGGATCCCCGGCGGACCACTGCTGAAGGACGCCGACGGCAAACCGCTGCTCGGCGCGGGCGTAATCGACAGCGCCGTGACGTTCGACGACACCACCGGCGACATCGTCTCGGGCTCCGAAACGTTCCACGGGCCGCACCCGGGCCGCGACGGCGTCGACGTCTGCACGCCGACGATCGCGTACCTGACCTCATAAAGCGGCCGGGGCGGCCGCGCGAGCGGCCGCCCCACTCACGCGAGGAACATGAACAGCGATATCGCCCCGGCGGGGCTCCGGAGGGGTCCCGTTACGCCCGATCGCCTCGAAGAGGTACGGGTGGTGTCCCGGGCTTCGCCTGAACGCCTAGATCGTCGAGCGTGGTTGCGCATTCGCTCGTTTCCGCAACGAACTAGCCCGCCACAGGCAAGCCAAGCGCCCTAGCCCCCTCGGGGTTCTCGGCCACCAGGCAGCGCTTGAGAGCGCGCGGAGTGCGTCGCGTCGAAACAGCCCTCGGTGCGGCGCTGTGCGAAGCTACGGAGTGCCTTAAGTGCCTCTCGACAGGTGAAACCATGTGGTGCATTACCAGCCTGCCGGACACCGCGTTGAGGATCAGACGCGAGTCCAGGCTGGGCGACCGCTGGTCTCGAACTCCACTTCGATTGGGATCGCTCCCTCGCGGAGAGGGCCGACGGCGGTTTCGGCGAGTCCGAGCTTGGCGGCGAGGAATGGGGTGAGGTAGCGACCGACGATCTTGGCTGGCGGCCACCACAGTGGCTCCGTGTCGACCATCGAGTGTGCGCCGGTGGCCTCCGCGCGAAGGAACCGCGGCGCGAGGCCGGTGATGAGTAGACCACGCAGGACCGGTCTGAACGGTTCCGGTTTTACGTTGGCGCCGGCGTCGGCTGCGATCGACGACGCGGCGGCGTCCGCCTGCTGCGTCGCGATCCCTCCCTGCTTGAGCGGGAACTGTGTGAGGTCGCCGGCGGCGTAGACATCGGTGAGGCCGAGCACCCAGCCGTACTCGTCGGTAGGAACGAACCCGTGCTCGTCACTCGGGACGCCCGGCAGGCGCGGGCCTTCGAGTTGGGGGAGCGCGACGACCGCGTCCACTGCGATTGGTCGTTCGGCCACGATGCTGAGCGCGCCTGCCTCGAAGCGGATCGGTGTGGCCGATGTTTTGACCTGGATCTCGCGGCTGGCGAGCAGCTCGGACACGGCGTCGCTGGCCGTTGGACCGAACAGCCCGAGTGGGTGGTCCTCGGGCGTGACGAAGAAGGTCTCGACGCCGCGCGTCGCGTGAGCGGTCGCGTACTCGGCGGTTAGAACCGCAAGCTCGTAGAGCGGCAGCGGCCAGCCGGCACCCGTGGGAACTGCGAAGGCGATCCGGTGAATCTCACCCGCCGTCGTCTTGTCGAGGAGGGCGGAAAGCGCCGGGCCGTCCTGCGGGCCGCGGAACGTCAGCGCGCCGGTGACAGCCTCGCGCGGCCGCGCGCCGAGGGCGAGGAGCAGGATGTCGTAGGAGAGTTCTTCCCCGTTCTCAAGTGTGACGACCTTCCGCTCCGGGTCGACGGCCGCAACCGACCCCGCTCGCAAGCGCGCCCCAGCGGACTCGGCGAGCCTCCGCAGCGGGAACCGCTTCACTTCGCCGACACGGAAGGGTTCGGTCACGGCGAGCGGGCGGTACGTGAACTCCGCCTCGGGTGCCACGAGCTCGACCGAGACCTCATCCTCGGTCAGTGCCTGGAGCGCGAGCGCGGCCTCGAGCGCGGCGACCCCCGCCCCTGCGATCAGCACCTGCCTCGGGTTTCGGGTCGACGTCATAAGCCGATCGATCGTCGCATGGCCGACCCGAACGGCCATCCGGGCAACTACTGATTCGGGTCGCGGATCGCCCGCGCGATCGCTTGTCTTCGCCGTTCAGGCAGTCGATCACCGGCACGTCGACCGCATCGGCGGCGCGTTCGAGCAGGCTCAGGTAGCGGTGCGCGCCCGCCTCGTCTTCGGCGCTCGGGAAGTAGGAGAGCGACTCGGCGAAGCTCTCCGTGCTGGCGTCGACCAGCCGCGCGCTCGCGGCCGCATCGCGGCGCTGCTGCTCCTCGAAGAGCGACGTGAGGACGACCGCGCCTGCACCCCTGGGCGCGATCGATCAAGAGTCAGAGGCCATGGCGTCGGTGCGACGCCGAAGGATTCCCTTCCGCCAGCGATCGAAGCGCGCTGTCGCCTCTTCCGCCGTAGATGCGAACTCTCGCCCGAGGTGTTCGGGGTCCGTCAGTGGACCCGGCTCGGCACCGTTAGCCGGCCAGACCGCGACCGCCGTCAACGATGAGCCGTTGCCCGGTGACGAAGCCGGCTTCCTCCGAGGCGAAGAAGCTCACCGCGTGGGCGATGTCCTCGCGAGTCCCAGTGCGGCCAGCCGGCACGGAGGAGAGGTAGGCGCTTCTGATCTCGGCCGGCACGTCCGCGTGACGCTCGACCGGGACGAAGCCCGGTGCGACCGTGTTCACGGTGATGCCAAGCGGGGCGAGCTCACGCGCCCAGCTGCGGGTGAGACCAATCTGCGCGCTCTTCGCGGTGACGTAGGCGGACCTGCCCGCGGGTATTCGATCCACGACTTCGGAGTCGATCTGGATGATGCGCCCCCAGCCCCGCGCCTCCATCCCGGGGAGCACAGCCCGCCCGAGAAGCACCGGGCTCCTGACGAAGAACTCGAGCTGTGCGAGGTGATCCTCCCACGACACTTCGGGCAGCGGCGCCTCCGGCTGCGGGCCGGTCGCATTGACCACTAGCACGTCGACTGGGCCAATGCCATCGGCCACCGCAGCGACGAGCCCGACGGCCTGCAGCTCGTCGGTGACGTCAGCGGTGAAAGCCGCAGCAATCCCGCCGGCGCCGTGGATTTCATTGACGACCGCGAGCATCTGCGCGTCATCGCGCAGGCCGTTAACAGCGATGGCCAGGCCATCGCTGGCAAGCCGCTGAGCGATGGCGCGGCCGAGACCGCGCGAGCTGCCGGTCACAAGAGCAACCCGCTGCCGCACCGAAGGCATACGCGCGATCATCCCACCCCGGTCCGGCGGCAGTGACGCTAGAGCCCTGCTCCCGTAAGCGAAGACCGTGATCTGCGATGGGCGGCAACAGAAGTTCCTCGTTCCTGCGTCGAGGGCGTCTGCCCCTGCGCGCCGCTGATCCCTCCGTCCAACGTAGACACCAGGGAAACCGTCGAGGCTAACAAGACGGATGCCGACACGACTCGACGCGACAGCGGAGCGCTCGGCGAAGTCGCCAATCTTGACGACTTGGAACTCACTCCTGAAGGTGTGGGTGCATCGCGTCCCTCGGACGGGTGATGCGCGTGGTTCTGGTTCGCCGCCTAATGAGATCGAGATGGGCGTTGCGTCCCCGCCGGCGTCCGGCCGGCGAGTGCAGGAGGTTGGCGATCGCCTGGTCGTTTCGTTCCGTCCACGGCGATCGGGGCTCGTTTTCCTGTCGATCTGGCTCCTCGGCTGGACCTTCGGTGGTGTCGCCGCGTGGTCGGCGGTGGCGAACGCCGATCCTGCAGGGGCGGCGTTCTTGCTCTTCTGGCTTTGCGGGTGGTTCTTCGGTGAATGCGCGGTCATCTGCATCATCGCGTGGAAGCTGTTCGGGCGCGTGTCGCTCGCCGTGACGCCTGACGAGCTCGAAGTTCGTCAGGAGCTCGGTCGCTTCTCGTGGCTGAAGCGGTACGACAAGGCGCTCGTCGAAGACATCGCGATCGGCCAGATGCCGGCGGGCGAAGACGGGCTGCACAGCGACTACAGCTTGCGACTGTCATACGACGGCCGGACGGTCTGGGTCGGTGAGGGAATGGGTGAACGCGAGGCCGATTACGTCGCTTCGGTCGTTCTGTCGCGGATTCGGAGAACGTCCTGGTGGGACGACGAGCACGAGACTCGACGGCGACCTGCCGCGGACGTTGCCGACCGTTCCCAACTCGTTGCGCCTGCACACACGAGAGCTGCCCTCCTCCTCGTGGTCGTGATCGCGGCTGTGACGCTGCTCGGCGTGCCAATGCTGCGTCGTTCAGAACACCACCGACACCCCCAATCTATGCAGCCAACGCAGCCCGCGACGCACCCGTTCCCCGCTCAAAGCAACTTCTCGAACGCGCGTGACTATGCGGAGGCGGTGACCTCGTGGGCGCTGAGCCCGGGACGCTCGGTGCTGGTCAGCAAACCGAACTGCGGCGCACACGCGACCTGGACGCATTGGTCCTGCAGCGCGCTCGTGAGCCCGGATCGGTCCACGCAAGCCGCAAGCCCCGCCATCCCCTACCGCTGCCACTCCGAAAGCATCGGCGGCATCACCTGCGCCCTCGCGACGCCGCTACCGCCAACCGCCGACAAGCCCTGACGGCTCGAGAATCAGTCGGCGCCGTCTTGGTTCACCGTTGATCGGCACCGGCCATGAGCGTGCCTCGAGCGACACCCCAATCGCCCGTCGACCACCGTGCGAGCCGGAGTCCCAGACGCGCGGGGGCGCCTTCTGGTCGGAGGCCCGGGGCGCGCCTGGCCCTCGCCCAAACGGGATAGGCTCTTAGCTCTTCACGTTCGTCGTTGCCGGTGCAACGATCTTCAGAGCGGATTGAAGGAGGAGTTATGCGTGCGATCTTAGGACTCGTGGCCGTCGGCCTCGCGCTCGCGCCGACGGCATTGGGCGACGCGGTGTACCACTCGGAGCACATCCCTCTGATGACGGTTGGCTCCGCCCCGCTGCGAAGCGGCTTCGTCGAGAATATTCACCCGAACGGACCGATCGTCTTCGCACACGAGCAGTACGTCCTGAACGGCGCCATGCCTGACACGACGTACATGGTCACGATCCACATCGCCGGCGCAGCGGATACGACATGCGCGGCGCCGTTCCTAAACCTCGCGACCGCGACGTTCACGACGAATGCCGCCGGCAACGGCTCGGCGAACAAGGTCTTCACGCCCGCCGATGTCGACGGGCTGGCGAACTCGACCGCCCACGCGTTCTGGACGGTCAGCACCGGCGCCGGCGTCGCCTATCGGACGTCCTGCCAGACGATCCAGCTCGACGCGTGAACACGAGCAAGGGTCTGACCCCCACGCGGGGCCAGACCCTCTTTGTAGAAACGATTGCCTAACTGCGCAGCGCCTCGACGCGCGTCTCGTAGAGCGACAGGAACTCTGGCCGCTCCATCTCAGGCGAGTTGTCCAGGTCGAGTCCCGAGATGTCGAGGACGCGCTGCTTGAACCAGAGGTCGAACTCGTCCTGGACTGGACAAACTTTCCGAACGCCGTTCCGGCTCAAGGGTTGACTGTGGGCTGCGTCGTTAGCCGGTCCAGCTGCCGCGTCCGCTGCACAGGTCGAAGCCGAAGAGACACTGGGCGCCGTTATCGCCGACGGTGATGTCGCGGTAGGTGATGTTGGGCCCGTAGACGTACGCGGCGTTTACGACCGCGCCCGCGACAGCGGCACGGCCCGCCCACATCGGCGAGGACGCACTCGTTCCGCCGACCGTGAACCAGCCCTGCTGCCCCTGGTAGCGCACGCTGTCGTAGACCGACACGCCCGAGGCCGGGTCGGCGTCAAGAGAGACGTCGGGCGTAGCGCGCTTGCCGGCGCAACCGACCTGGCCGTACCCATTAAACGCAGACTGCGTCGAGGTCGCGGTCTCATAGGCCGAGCAGCCGCCACCCCCGCTCGACCAGCCGGTCTCCGACGTAAATGTCCCCCCGCTGAAGTGCAGCGTCGTCCCGCCGACCGAGATCACGTTCGGGGACGCAGACGGATACTCGGCAGGAAGCCCTGCATCTCCGGAGGAGACAAAGAAGCTGACGCCGCTTTGAGCGAAACGTGAGTCGTAGGAGGACTCGCCGCTGAACTCCGATGCGCCCCAGCTATTCGAGACGTACTGCGCATGCGTTTTCGCATAGTCCTCAGCTGCGAGGAGGTTCGCGAAGCTGTTCGAGGAAGCCTCCACAAGCAGGATCTTCGCGCCCGGCGCGATCGCGTGGGCCCACTGGACGTCGAGCGAGATCTCGAGCGCCCAGCCCGCATCCTTGCGCGGGTAGCTCGTCCCTCCGGTCTGGTTGACCTTCGCGAAGCAGCCGTTCGCCGTCGTGCATGCGGGTAGTCCGTACTGAGTCGAGAAGACGCCCAGATCCGCTTCGGCGGTCGGATCGTCGTAGGCGTCGACGATCGCGATCGTCTTGCCAGCCCCCGCCGCAGCGCTCGTCGTGAAGCCGTACACCGACTTGATCGTGCCCGGCGACAGGCCCGAAGGAGAAATCGAGGCAGACGGATTCCCGTGCGCGTCAACACTGACAAGTGCGTGACAGTGGGCGAACCCGACCACAGCCGCGGGACAGACCGCGGCGGCGGCGTGGTCGTTGGCGGCCCCACCCGACCCGACGAAAGAGACTGCCACGACACCTGCGAGCGCGACGGCAGTCGCAAAGAGCTTGCTCATTTTCTGAACCCCCTACAGAAGTCGTCCTCGGATAAGACCTCCCCACAGTTTCGTCATGTATCGACCAGCGTCAAGGGCCGGGTTGCCGATGGCGTAGTGAGCGGATGGCGAGTCGCTGCGAGAACTGCAGTTGCGGCGTCAAACGGCGTTTGCGCGATCTCCCCCGAAAGAGGCTTGCTCCGCGGCGGCAGAAGACTCATCCTGCGACGGTTAGGCATGAGTGCTGAGCCCTCGCTTGCCGCAGTGGGGGCTCTGCTTCCCCACTCATCTGCGGCGATGCGGCTACGACTAAGCAACCCAGACTTGGTTCCTGAACTGCTCCAGTTCCTGGAGTCGCGGATCGACGTCGTCACAAAGCAGGTCAGCGACAACGAGGTAGAACTCTCGCTGCTCGGGTCCTACAACGAGGACGCCCAGCAGATGACCGTCGACCTGCTCGTGCGCGCATGGCGGGCCAGCCGGGATGACAATGCGACCGTCGAACTCGTCGACTGAGCAGATGACCTAGCCGCGGCCTAGCCGACGGGCTAGCGCACCCTCTACGACCAGCATCATCTCGCGTAGGTGCGCAGCACGCGGATCTGAGACCGGCCCGCTCACGCAGACCGCGCTCGATCTCCGCGTCACTCGGCGGCTCACGGGTACGGCGGGTTGCGCGGTCTGGCCGGTGCTCTTCCTCGTGGCGGTCGCTGGCGTCTGCTGAGGAACAATACGGTTCCGGCGATCGACCAGGCCCATGTCCCTTTCCTGCATCCGTGACCATGTGAGGGGACCCGACTTTCCCTCGGGGTTGGCTCACTACATGCCCCGCCAGCATCGATCCGGCGTGACAGTCGATCCTGATTGGGACGGGCTGCAGGAGGGGATCGCGGGCACCGTTGTGCTGCCCGGGTCGCCCGACTACGACGCGGTGCGGAAGCCTTTCGAAGCACGTTTCCACGGTGTGCGCCCGCAGGCCGTCGTCCTGTGCGTGAGCGCAAACGACGTCGCCGAGACGCTGAGGCTGGCTGTCCGTTCGGGACTGCCGACAGCGACGCGCAGCGGCGGGCACTCCTGCGCGGGACGATCTTCGAGCTGAGGGAATCGTGATCGACGTCACACCTATGCATTCGGTCTCCGTGAAGGACGGCGTCGCCACCATTGGTGCCGGCGCACTGCTCGGCGACGTTTACGCATCGCTGAATCAGCGAGGCTTGACTCTTCCTGCAGGCTCTTGTCCTTCGGTTGGGATTGCGGGCCTCACACTCGGCGGAGGACTCGGGATCCTCGGCCGCAAGTACGGCCTGACTTCGGATCAACTCCTCGGAGCCCAGATCGTGCTCGCCGACGGCCGCGTCGTCGATTGCGACGCCGGCCACGACGGTGAGCTGTTTTGGGCGCTCCGCGGCGCGGGCGCGGGCAACTTCGGGGTGGTGACATCGCTTCTCTTCCGTACGCATCCGGCGAGCTCGGCGACGAACTTTCGTTTGACCTGGTCGTTCACCCAGGCGGCCGCCGTGATCGAGGCTTGGCAGGAGTGGGCGCCGGCGGCGCCTGACGAGTTGTACGCCAGCGTCTTGGTGACCGCATCTGCAGATGTCCAACGGCCACCGGCGATCGATCTGCTCGGCTCGATGCTCGGGAGCGAAGCCGACACGACACAGCTGCTCAACACATTCGTCGCCCGGGCCGGCGAAGACCCGACCTCGGCGTTTCACAAGTACATGTCCCGCGAAGAGACGATCCGCTACTGGGCAGACCTCGAAGTCCCCGATCGAGACGAAGCCAGCGAGGAGACCTCCAGGCACGAGTTCCTCTTTCAAAAGTCCGAGTTCTTCCGGCGCTCCCTCCCCACGGAAGCAATCGCGCAGCTGCTGCGGAACCTTGCGGACGGGCGGCTTCAGGGTCAGGCACGCGAGTTGGACTTCTCCCCCTGGGGAGGCGCTTACAACCGCGTCCGCGACGATGCCACCGCTTTCGTCCATCGCCGCGAGCTGTTCTCACTCAGACAGGCCACCGCCGTTGACCCCGCCTCCTCGAACGAGGCCGAAGCCTCCGCCCAGGGCTGGCTCACCGAGTCGTGGAAGTCAGTGCGGCCCTGGGCGTCTGGGCACGTGTTCCAGAACTTCCCCGACCCGACGCTCGAGGACTGGCAGCACGCCTACTACGGGAGGAACTACGACCGGCTGCTGAAGGTCAAGCGAGCCTACGACCCCGACAACATCTTCCGTTTCCATCAGTCCCTTCCGAGCACGGCGTGAACAGCCCTCGGGTCCGCTATTCGCGCAGCCCGAGCTTGGCGGCGACAGGCTCGACGCTCAGCTCCATCAGAAACTGGAGCTCTTCCGAGGGCTCGTACTCCCTCATACGTGCCACAACCGTCGCCTTCGCCTGCTCGGGCTCGGACCAGTCGGCGCTCGAGACGGTGTCGACGAAGAGCTCGATGTAGCCGCGTTGCCAATCCCACATCTCGACACCGACCGGACCGCCATGGCCGATGTGGAAGACGGCATCGTCGGGGAAGCGCGCGCGAAGCTTCTCGATGTTCCGGAGCCATTCCACGTAGAAGCCGTCGGCGAGGTAGCAGTGCTTGTGGTCGTAGATCTGGTCGCCGAGGAAGACCGTCTTCGCTTCATCGCCGAGGATCCATGGGCTGTCATGCGGCGACTCGCTCGGGCCGAGGTCGATGACGGTGAGCGTTACGTCGTCGAAGGTCACGCTCTCGCCGTCTCCGATCGCAGTGTCCGGGAAGACCCGATCCGCAGGCCACTCCTCCCCGAACATCGGACCGACGATCTGGTCCTTGAGTGCGTCGTCGGCTGTGATCGTGTCGATCACTCCCTGCGGGGCGTAGATAGGGACGTCGTCGCCGGCGACGATCTGGCCGAGCCCGGCGTAGTGGTCGGGATGGGAGTGCGTCAGAACCGCTGCCAGGAGCGGCTTCCCGAGGCGGTCGATACCCGCCCGCATCTCCTTGGCGGCGGAGACCTGCAGCAATCCGTCGACGGCGACCACCCCCGACGCGGTCTCAACCAGATAGGCATTGACGACTGCGCCCTCGTGCTCGACCGGGAAACGGTGAATTGTGGGAACTGCCGACATGGTCGCTCCTTTCAGCCGAAGGCTTCCTCGATCTGCGTTCTGTCATAACACCCTTCTACCTATGAGGACCGACCGTCCGCGTGCCGCGGAATCCAGTAGTGGCGATCGCTCTGAACCCCGCGTCAACCGCTCTCGTACTCGTCGTGCCGGCGGATCCAGAGCTGCCACGCCTCGGCCTCGTCGCGGCCCTTCGGTGCGCGGTCGAGGATCGGGTAGTAGCCCATGAGAAACTCGATTCCGCGTCCCGTCGTCGAGTAGGTGTGGTAGACGGTGCCGTCGTCGCGTACGAACGAGCTGAACCCAAAGAGCTCTGTGAGGTAACCAATGAGATCGGTGCCCGTCGAGCTGGCGTTGTGCGCGGCGATGGGCGGTAGCTGCTCGGCCATCGGCTCGACCCACTCACGCGTCTGCCCTTCGCTGCTCGAGAAGCCGAGGTCGAAGTTGAAGTCGGTGCGCGCGGTCGAGACCCAGGGAATACTCCAGCCCATGCGCCGCTTGTAGGCCTGCAGCTTCTCCAGCGGCGCTTGCGAGACGAATGCGAACGTCACGTCGCGAGCGTGCAGGTGCGGGAGCAGGCCGTCGATGCCATCGGCCATCGACGAGCAGGTCGGGCAACCGGCCTCGTAGCTCGGGCCGAACATGAAGTGGTAGACGAGCAGCTGGGATCGCCCCTCGAAGAGCTCGAGAAGCGTCTGCTCACCGACGTCGGTGTCGAAGCGGTAATCCTTCTCCACCCGAACCCACGGCAGCTCGCGTCGCTGCCGTGCGAGCTCGTCGCCGACCCTGGTGTGCTCCTTCTCGCGGACGAGCAGCGGCTCGCGTGCGGCGAGCCACTCTTCGCGGGTTCCGATCTTGTGATCAGTCATTGCTCCTCCTCCGTCGCTGTCTTCGTTCGTCGACAGGGCATCGTGTCGAAATCGGCCCACCTGATCCGTTCTACCTATGACATCGACACGAGGAGGGCGAGATGCTGCTCTACGCGTATTTCATGCAAGGTGAGGAGGCACGCTGGGAGACGTTCAAGAGAGCGGAGCAGGAAGCGCAACGCCGAGCCGGGCGGCGGGATGACGCCAGTGGCGGTCGTCGCCTTCGGAGGCTCAGCCTGCGTCGGCGCAACCTCGCGAAGGGGGCAGCGCACCCGGCGTGACCACACGCTGCTCTGGGGTCGGCTGCGGCGCATCGTTGCCGCTCGACGGAGGGCGCCAGCCCGGAGGCCTGACCGGCGGGGCCGGCAGCACCGGCCCCGCTGCGATCTCTCCGCAGATTTCCTCAGGCGTGAACGGCGCTCAACTGCTGCGCCACCGCCACGTCGTAGCGGTCGACGCCGGCGATGCTCTGGCCGGCTCCCTTGGCAGCCTGCTCGCGAAGCTCGATCCGCGTCCTGGTCGCTCTTGGCAAGTGCATCCGCGCTCTCCCAGAGCGTGATGATCGTGCCACGACCGCTCGCGCGGTCCACGAGACTGACGGCACCGACGTTTCCTTTCAGCTTGCGAACCTGCGGCAGCGTCTCGGACTTCATCTTGCTGATGCCCTCGTCGATGCCGTCCGGTGATCCTTCGAAGGAGCTGACGCGGGCCGCCTTTGCGCGCTCGGCGTCGCCCTCGAAGATCGTGACTTCGTAGACGTCGACCGCGGTCCTGCGACCGCGCATCTCGGACGGGAAGTCCCGCGCCATGTCCTCGAACGCCTGCTCGGAGTTACGAATCGCCTCCTCGCTGTCGAAGAATGTGATGCCGAGCGACGTTCCGCGCTCGCGGTCGAAGAGCCCGAGGAAGCCCTTCGCGTCGGGTACCGAGCTCGGCCCCTGGTCTTGAACCCGTTGAATCAACTGGTCCGTGAGGCTCGAGTCGCGCCCCTCGAAACTGGCAACGCGTGCGTACATGCGTTACCTCCTTCCGTTCGGGAAGGACGAGCCTAACGCCTTTGCTGACGCGAATTCACGGGCAGCTGCAGGGAGCGGAGCGGCAAACTAGCCGCGTCTCAGGCGAAATGCGGGCTGCGGATCGTCGAAGCCCTTGAGCTCGAGCGTCTGCGGGACGGCTTCGAGCCCTCGCTCTTCGAGCCACTGCGCGACGCGCCGGTGCGCCTCTTCACTGAGCACGATCTCGCCCGCCTCCGCCGCGGCTTGCAAACGTGCGGCGAGGTTCGTGGTCGGTCCGAGAACGGAGACGTTGCCGCCGGCGACGGTTCGCCCGACGACCGCCGGGCCGACGGCGATCCCGATGCCGACGCCGAGATCGAGGAGCGCGGCCTTTCCGCTCAGGGCGAGCGCGGCCTCGAGTGCTTCCTGCGCGTGGTCGAGCCGCGTTCCGGTTGCGTTGAACGTCGCCATCACCGCGTCGCCTGCGAACTTGTCGACGAAGCCGTGGTGACGGCCGACTTCCGCGGCCGCCCAGCGGTGGAGCGTGCCGATCCGTTCGGCAAGGTCGGCCGGCGCGGTGGCAGAGGTCAGTGCCGTGTAGCCGCGCACGTCGGCGAACAGCATCGTGACCAGCCGCTCACCCGACTGCGCAAGCTCGGGCTCGCCGCCGTCCTGTGCAGCCGACGGCTCCGCCGGCTCCGGAACGTCGAGACCGAGACGCTTCGCTGCATCCCGGGCCACGTCACTGATGAGGACTGCTTTCGCCTCGTCGGCCTCCGTGATCACCGCGGCGAATTCCTCCTGTGAACGCAGCGCCTCGGCGGCAAGTGCTCGCGCCCGCCACTCGACCAGCCGGAACCCGCGCGCAGCCGCCTGCTCAGCGACGGCCGTGAGCAGCTTTCGAGCCTCCGCGACCTCCCCCTGCGCCAGCAGGACGCGTCCCTCCGCCTCGTCGAGGAACGCCACGCCGACATCGGTCTGGTGCGAGCGCGCCGAGCGCACCATGGCCTCGGCCTCGTCGAGCAGTCCTGCGGCGACGAATGCCTCGGCAGCGACCGCGACAGCGTCCCAGTACGGGCGCAAAGCGGTCACGTTCTGTGCGATCTCGCGAGCGATCTCGATCGCCTCCGCGACGCGCCCCGTTGCGAGGCGCAGTCGGATCTGCGGTGCCGCGTCGTAGACGATGTCTTGCAGTTCGGCACGCTCCGACAGGGGAGGGATCAGCGCCGCGGCGTCGTCGAAGTGCCCGAGCTCGAGCAGGACTTCGGCGAGCTCGAGGCGCCGCCGCCAGCGCACCTTTTCGCTGGTCGTCGGAGGAGAGGTCAGCTCGACGCGCTCGATGGTGTCGAGTGCTCCGACGAGATCGCCTCTTGCTCTGAGGCCCCAGCTCCTTGCGATCTCGAGCATGTTGGTGATGACTTCCGGCCCGGGCTCGGACGCGATCTCGACGATCCGGTCGTCGATACCCGGCGTCATCGTGTGCAGGCGTGTCCAGGCGTCGTTGTACGCGATGTTGTGCGCGATGAAGGTGTAGCCGCGGCTGCGCGCCTCGTCGAAGGACTCGTCGAGTAACTTCATGCCCTCGGCGGTGCGGCCGACGTCGAGCAGCGAATAGGCCAGCCATGACTGCGCCCAGATCCGCTCGAAGTCGGCGCCGGCGGCCTTCGCCACTTCGACCGCCTTCTCCGCGGTCTCGAGGCTGCGCTCAGCAGCGAACTCGAACTTGTAGAGACCCGAGAGCCGCATGTATGCCATCGCGAGCTCCGGCGAGGGGCCCGCCTGCTCGAGCACGCGTCGCGCCTCTTCGAACTCCTCGCGGGCCAGCGTCCGGTCTGCTCTGCTCCCACTGTGCGCGCCCGAGAATGAGCCGGTAGCCGGCGGCCTCGACCTCGTCCGCAGCGACGAGGCCCGGGATGCCCTCGGCGAGCACGGTCTCGGCCGCCGCCGTCTTTCCGTCCGTCCAGAGCACGCGTCCCATCCGGCAGAGCAGTCGCGAGCGTTCGACCGGGTCGTGGACGTGGGGGAGGGCGTGCTCGAGCACTTCGAGCGCCTCGGCAAACGCGAATGAGGCTTCGGCTTCCTGCGCGGCGTCGAGACATGCGGGCACGGCCTCGTCGAAGCGGGCGGCGCCGAGGAGGTGCCGAGCAACCTGCAGCGCGCTCGCGCCGGCGGTGGAGAGCACGTCGGCCGCGCGCCCGTGGATCTCCTGCCGCCTCGGCAGCACGATCTCGTCGGCGATCGCCTCCTGCGTCAGCGCGTGCCGCCAGCGGTAGGTCGCCTGTCCGCTACCGACTTCTTCGACCATCTGCTGCGCGACGCCGATTGCGAGCGCGCTCTGAACGGTCGCGTCCGGAAGGCCGGTCGACGGCGAGGAGCGTCGCGTACTCGAACGTTCGGCCGAGGACGGCGGCAGCCTGCAGGACCTCCGCCTCGGCCGGATCGAGCCGTGCGAAGCGCAACAGGATCGTGTCGCGGACCGTCTCGGGAATCCGCACCTCCGCCAGCGCACGGCGATCCCAGCCGTCCGCCGTGCGAAAGACGTCGCCGCGATCGATCGCCTCTCTGAGCATCTCCTCGAGCACGAACGGATTTCCCTCCGTGCGTGCGAGCATCAGGTCTCGGAACTCGGGCCCGATTTCGTCCTGGTCGAGGATCGCGGCGATCATCTCGGCGATCTCGGTCTCCCCGAGGGGTGACAGTGTGACGAGCTCCGCGACGCGCGACCGCCGCCAGGTCTGCAACAGCGGCGCGAGCGGATGCCGGCGGTCGAGCTCGTCGCTGCGGTAGGTGACGAGCACGAGCGAGCGCGTGTTCGTCAGGCGGCGGGCGATGTGGTCGAGCAGCTCGCGCGTGGCCGCGTCGGCCCAGTGGACGTCCTCGATGATGAGCAGCAGGCCGCGCTCGCGCGCCGGCAGCGAGAGCAGACCGACGACGGCCTCGAAGAGGCGAAGCTTGGCCTGAGTCGGGTCGCCGACGGGCGCGTCGGGCTCGTCGCGGCCGAGGAGCGGGAAGAGCTGCGCGAGCTCCCGCCGTGCCGCGCCGAGCTGGTCGGCGAGCCGGTCGGTGTCCTGGCGCGAGAGGTAGTTGCCGACCGCCTCGACGAGCGGGAGGTAAGGGAGCGAGAACTCGGCCTCGCTGCATGCGCCCCAGAGCACCTCCCAGTCGAGCCGCTGCGCGCGGGCCGCGAGCTCGGTCGCGAGGCGCGTCTTGCCCATCCCGGCCTCGCCGCCGAGCGCGACGAAGCGGCTCTCGCCGCGGTGGGCGGTGAGGAGCGCGTCCTCGAGGGCGAAGAGCTGGTCTTCACGGCCGATCAGGGTGGGGCAGAGGACGCGTTCGGAACGCAGTCGAGACGCGTCTGCTTCTTGATCGCCGTGGCTGCCGCCGGCCGCGAACCGCGAGGCCGGCGGGAGGATCTTGGTGATCGCGGTGCCGGTCGTCGGGATCGCGCCGTCGCGGAACGCGCTCTGCGACGAACGCGCGCGTCTCGTCGGGCTTGAGCCCCTCGGCCGCGATGAGCTGCGTCGAGCTCCTCGTCGCGCCTGGCCTCGACGAAGCGGCGCCAGTCCTCGCTTGATGTCCGAGTCGACGGTGACCGAGTCGACGAAGGCCAGGATCAGGTCGCGCTTGTTGCGCAGGGTGATGCTGGAGTCGATGGCGCGCTGGATGTTCATCAGCGCCTCGATCTCGAGGTCGGAGCCGTTGCCGCGCGCCTCGCGCCACTTCTCGACCAGCATCAGGATGTAGTCGACGTTGACCTCGACCTGCTTGATCGAGCTCGATCTCGAAGACGACGTCGTCGTTGATCGACTCCTTCTCGGCGTCGCGTCCTGCCGCGGAGCTCGGCGTAGCAGGTCGAGGTAGACGCTACTGGTAGTCCTGGAAGTCGCGCGCGCTGAGGATCTCGTTGCCGGCGAACTCGTCGAACGAGTCAGGATGTTGCGCAGCCGCAGGATCGCGCCGAAGAGCGCGATGAACGTCCTTCTGCGCGCTCTCGCCGACGATCGGCTGTCCGAGCGGGAACGAGCTCGTGCAGCTCGGCGACGAGCTTGGCGTACTCGGCGTAGTAGTCGGCGTACGGCTTGAGCAGGACGATGCCGCTGCGCGTCCTTGTTGCCGAAGAGCGCCAGCGCGTCGTTGGTCTGCCTGCTCCAGGTCGCGGAAGCTGACGATGTTGCCGTAGGTCTTGACCGAGTTGAGGATCCGGTTGGTGCGCGAGTACGCCTGGATCAGGCCGTGCTGCGCGGAGGTTCTTGTCCACCCACAGCGTGTTCAGCGTCGTGGCGTCGAAGCCGGTCAGGAACATGTTGACGACGATCGACGAGGTCGAGCTCGCGGTTCTTCAGCCGCTGCGACAGGTCCTTGTAGTAGTTCTGGAACCTGTCGGACGAGGTGTCGAAGCTCGTGCCGAACATCGCGTTGTAGTCCGGCGATCGCGCCGCTCGAGGAAGTCGCGCGAGCTCGCGTCGAGGTCGTCGGTCTCGAACTCCTCCTCCGCCGAGGATGTCGCCGTCGATCGTCCTCGTTGGCGGCGTAGCTGTAGATCAGCCCGATCTTGAGCCGCTGCGCCTCCGGGCAGGCTCCGCCTGCTGCCTGCGCGAACTCGGCGTAGTAGCGCTTCGCGGCGTCGATCGAGGCGGTCGCGAACATCGAGTTGAAGCCCGCGACGCCGCTTGCCCGCCAGGCGTGTAGCGTCGAGTTGCGCTTGGTCTTCTGGTCGAAGTGCTCGAGGATGTAGCCGACGACCTGGCCGATCCGCTCCGGGCGCGAGCAGCGCCCGCTCGGTGTCGATCGCGGCGACCTGCTTGTCGGTGAGGTCGGCCGGCAGCTTGATCGTGTTGACGTAGTCGATGCCGGAACGGCAGCACGTTCCTGTCGTTGATCGCGTCGACGATCGTGTAGGTGTGCAGCCGGTCGCCGAACGCCTGCTCGGTGGTGCGCAGCCGCGGATTGCCGCCGGTGCCGGCGTTCTCGGCGAAGATCGGCGTGCCGGTGAAGCCGAACAGGTGGTAGCGCTTGAACGCCTTCGTGATCGCGATGTGCATGTCGCCGAACTGGCTGCGGTGGCACTCGTCGAAGATCAGCACGACGTGCCCGTCGTAGATCGCGTGGCCCTTGTTCTGGCTCGACGAACCGGGCGAGCTTCTGGATCGTCGTGACGATGATCCGCGCGTCCGGGTCCTCGAGTTGCCGCTTGAGCACGCTGCGTCGAGACGTTCGAGTTGACCGCGCCCTTCTCGAACCGGTCGTACTCCCGCATGGTCTGGTAGTCGAGGTCCTTGCGGTCGACGACGAACAGCACCTTGTCGACGCTCGGGCAGCCTGCGACGCCAGCTGGGCGGCCTTGAAGCTCGTCAGCGTCTTGCCCGAGCCGGTGGTGTGCCAGACGTAGCCGCCGGCCGCGATGCGTGCCGAGCTGCTTGTGGTTGGTCGAGGTCTCGATCCGCTGCAGGATCCGCTCGGTCGCCGACGATCTGGTACGGCCGCATCACCAGCAGCTTGCGGTCGACGTCGAAGACGCAGTACCGGGTCAGGATGTTGAGCAGCGTGTGCTTGGCGAAGAACGTCTTGGTGAAGCCGGTCAGGTCGGCGATCGGCCTGTTGCTCGCGTCGGCCCACCAGCGACGTGAACTCGAAGGTGTTCGACGTCTTCCGCCTGCTTCGCCGCCGGTCTGCCTCGCTCGACGTGCGCGTCGCGGGTCGTGTTCGAGTAGTACTTCGTGCAGCGTGCCGTTGCTGATCACGAAGAGCTGCACGTACTCGAACAGGCCCGAGTCGGCCCAGAAGCTGTCGCGCTGGTAGCGGTTGATCTGGTTGAACGCCTCCCGGATGTCCACGCCGCGCCGCTTGAGCTCGACGTGCACCAGCGGCAGGCCGTTGACGAGGACCGTGACGTCGTAGCGGTTCGCGCGCGCTGCGCCGCCGTCGCCGGCCGACCTCGTACTGGTTGATGACCTGCAGCCGGTTGTTGTGGATGTTCGTCTTGTCGATCAGGTGATGTTCTTGATCGTGCCGTCGTCGCGCTTCGAGGACCTGGACGTGGTCCTCCTGGATCCGCGCCGTCTTCTCGACGATCCCGTCGTTCTCGCCCGCGATCTTCTCGGTGAAGAACCGCTCCCACTCGGCGTCGGTGAACGTCGATCTCGTTCAGCGCCTCGAGCTGGGCGCGCAGGTTGGCGACCAGCGCGGCCTCGCTCGGTGATCGGCAGGTACTCGTAGGCCTGCGCCTGCAGCAGCTCGATGAACGCCGCTTCGAGCTCGGCCTCGCTCTGGTAGCCGTCTCCCTGCGAGCCGTCCGGGACGAACTCGGCGACGACCGTGCTCTCGTCGCTGACCGCGATCGGCTCGTAGCGGTGGCGCCGCCGGCGCCTCGGTCATGCCGCGCTTCCTCGAAGGTCAGCAGCCGGTCGCGGTAGTACTCGTACTGCTTGCCGGCGCGCGTTGAGCTCGGCCGGCAGACCGATCGAGAGGTCGTTCACGAGCGCGTCGAACTTGTCGAGGATCGCGACGATCCGCTCCTGCTCGTCGAGCGGCGGCACCGGGATCGCGAGCTTGGCAAGGCCTTCGCCCGAGACGCGCTTCACCTTCGCTCGCGCGACGTACTTGGCCTTCTCGCGCGTGAAAGCGCTGCTGTCTGCATGAAGTAGGAGACGAACTTCGGGTTCATCGCGTGTCGGAAGGCGAAGCAGTCGATCGTGGATGGCGACGTCCTCGTCGCCCGAGCCACGCGACGGCCTTGCCGACGTCCTCGACGGTCTCGCCGACAGCGGCGATCACGACATCGCCCGGCTGCGCGAAACGCAGCGTCGGCGCCAAGTCCGATCGCACGTGCGAAACGACGTCGTCGGCGACGTTCCGTAGTGCGTGTAGATCTCGCCGTAGTGGATGCTCGCGAATGCCGTCCGTCAACGACGTCGTCCTTCGGTGAATCGCCGGCCGCGGATGAACTGCGCCGAGCTCGCCCATCGGCATCCACTGGACCTCCTCGCTGCTCGGCGAAGGTCGAAGAGTCGAGTCGCGGTAGTGCGCGTACTGGCGGCGGCGCGCTTCCAGCTCCGCCTCCAGCTCGGCTTCCAGCTCGGCTCCAGCTCCGTGAACGTGTCCAGCACTCGCGACGATCTCGCGCTGCACCTCGAGCGGCGGCACCGGGATCTGATCTCGCGAAGAGCTCCGCGAGACTCGAGCGTGACCTTCGTCGCCGTGACGAGCTGCGTGCTTCTGGATCTGGAACAGCTCGGTCTGGAAGAAGTAGGCGACGAACGTCGGATCGAGCGTGTGCCGATGCAGATGTATGCGTGCAGCCGCTGATCGCACCTCGCGTGCTCATCCGACGCAGTGGCCGTTGCAACGGCGTCGATCGTCCTCGACTCGTCGTCGCGATGATGCAGGTCGCCGACTGCACGCGTCGCAGAGCATCGGTCGTCATAGTCGCCGGAGTTCGCACGTCTCAGTGAAGCCACGTGTCGTACGTCCGGTGTGATCTGACCGTAGTGAATCGCGGCGAGCCGTCGTCGACGAAGTCCGACTTCGAGCGCCGTTGCCGCGGATGAACGTGCCGACCTCGCCGAGCGTCTTGAACTCGACGCCGTCGGGGCACAGCTCGGCGATCAGGTCGTCGATGCGGCTCACGCTGCGCGCCTTCCAGGTCGGCGACGATGGCGTCGATCTGCGGTGCGCAGCTCGGCCTGGCGCGCGACGATCCGGGCGATCTCGGCGTTGAGCGCCGTGATGTCGACGGCTCTCGCGGGTGTCCTCGGCCTCGACGTAGGACGGACACGGCGATGTTGTAGCCGTTCGCGGCGATCGTCGTCGTTCGCGACCAGCTTCGCGAAGTGGTCGACGTCCTCGCGGGCCGTGAACGCGTCGAGGATCTTCTGCTGGTTGGCCTCGGTGAGCTTGTTCTTGTTGCCCTGGCGGACGAACTCCGCCGACGCGTCGATGAACAGCACGTCGTTGTCGGTCTTGGACTTCTTCAGCACGATGATGCAGGTCGCGATCGTGGTGCCGAAGAAGAGGTCCGGCGGCAGCTGGATGACGGTGTCGACGTAGTTGTTGTCGATCGAGGTACTTGCGGATCTTCTGCTCCGCGCCGCCGCGGTAGAGCACGCCGGGGAACTCGACGATCGCGGCGGTGCCGTTCACGGCCAGCCAGCTCAGCATGTGCATCGTGAAGGCCAGGTCGGCCTTCGACTTGGGCGCCAGCACGCCGGCCGGCGCGAAGCGCGGGTCGTTGATCAGCAGCGGGTTCGCGTCGCCGTCCCATTTGATCGAGTAGGGCGGGTTGGAGACGATCGCCTCGAACGGCTCGTCGTCCCAGTGCGGCGGGATCGAGTCAGCGTGTCGCCGTGGGCGATGTCGAACTTCTCGTAGTTGACGTCGTGCAGGAACATGTTGATCCGGCGCGAGGTTGTAGGTGGTCAGGTTGATCTCCTGGCCGAAGAAGCCCTGCCGCACGTTGTCCTTGCCGAGCACCTTGGCGAACTTCAGCAGCAGCGAGCCGAGCCGCAGGCCGGGTCGTAGACCTTGTTCACCTCGGTCTTGCCGACCACGGTGATCCGGGCGAGCAGCTCGGAGACCTCCTGCGGCGTGTAGTACTCGCCGCCGGACTTGCCGGCCGTCGGAGGCGTACATCGTGCATCAGGTACTCGTAGGCGTCGCCGAACGCGTCGATGGTGTTGTCGGCGAAGTCGCCGAGGTCGAGGTCGCCGATCGCGTCGAGCAGCTTGACCAGCTTCTCGTTGCGCTTGGCGACCGTGTGGCCGAGCTTGCTCGCTGTTGACGTCGAGGTCGTCGAACAGGCCCTTGAGGTCGTCCTCGCTGTCGGTGCCGACCGCCGAGCCCTCGATGTTGCGTGAAGACCCGCTGCGAGGGTCTCGTTGAGGTTCTCGTCCGTGGCGGCCCGCTCGCGCACGTTGGCGAAGAGCTCGCTGGGCAGGATGTAGAAGCCCTTCTCCGCGACCGTCTCCTCGCCGGCCGAACTCGGCCTCGGCGTCGCTGAGGCCGGCGTAGTCGAAGTCCGGGCTTGCCCGCCTCGCGCTCCTGCTCGTTCAGGTAGGCGGTCAGGTTCTCCGAGATGAAGCGGTAGAAGAGCATGCCGAGCACGTAGGTCTTGAAGTCCCAGCCGTCGACGCTGCCGCGCAGATCGTTGGCGATCCGCCAGATCGTCTTGTGCAGCCCCTACCAACTGACAACTCACCACGATAGAGGCACATCGCGCTCGTCCTGGCATCCACCATCTCTATCGAATGAACTGCGAGAGACGTAGCCACCGGATTCCGAGCGACCCGAAAAGCACCTGCTCGCCGGCCACAGCTACGGGCTCTTTTGTCAGCAGCTTCTACGCGCCGTCATAGGATCGATCTGGTGCCTCTAAGCATTCTGATCACGCGCACTGACCGTCAGCTGCCCTGCGCGGCTGCTCGACCGGTACTTGCCACGGCTTCTCACTTGTCGCAATGGCAGCTCGGCATCGCACGCGTTTGAACGCTCCTGATCCAGCCACTCCGTGCCGACTTGCCGAGGAGAGTGGCCTTCGAGCCGGCCCCATGCGCGATTCCCTCGCGATGAAGTCCAGAGCGTGACGCCATCCGCGCTACTCGCTGCGGTGCGGACACTGCGTGCACTGCGCGTCTCAGCTATCGCTGCGCGGGTCTCATCCAGCGCGCGACAATTCGAGGACTCCGGCGTGCGTCGGCGGTTCCCCGCGTCGGGCGGGACGAATCGAAGTACGTCGGCGTCCGCCGACCGTTCCTCAACGTCGAGGTAGTCGCCTGACCAGAGCACGTAAGTGGGCGGTCTCGCATGAAGAGCCACGCTTGACTCTGAGCTGCTTGACTCCGCACGACACAAGCTGCACCTCGCCAGCTACCACGCTGAGGCACTCGAGTCGCGGGCCGGTCCGTCGGGCTTGTCCAAAGTCGCGACGCGATCGGAGCGAGACCGAGCGCAGATCCGGTCGCATTTGCTCGAGCGCAGCTCGAGGGCCTGCCCACACTGGCACCGTCGGCAGCCGGAGATCCGCTCATGACCGATCTCCGGACCGCCGCATCGATGATCCGGGAGCTTGGCCTCCCAGCCGAAGGCAGGCGCTCGCGCGGATCGAACGCGATGCGAGCGTCGCGATGTCTATGAGAAGGCACCGGATGGTCCTGGTTGGCGGATGCGGATCGGGAATCGTCGAGCCGATCTCAATCGATGAATTCGCTCGAGGCTACGCTGATGAGCTCGTCGAGCTCGAACGGTTAGTCACCAGAGCAGAAGAACTCGCGGCTTTCGCACGGGCGGGGTAAGCCGCTGGAAGTGCCCTGTCGGCGCTTCCAGCCGCAGGACGCACTGAGCTTTGTCGCCTTCTTAAGGAAGTTGTGGCGACTGCCAGGACAAGCGCCAGTCGGGGTTTCGACTCACCAACTCTGGATGCCTTAGCACAGTTTGCCTTCTGGGGAGTGCGGTCCACCCCCAGCACTAGGATGGGCTGCCCGTGCCTGAAGCGCCGTTCGTCCACCTTCACGTCCACTCCGAGTACTCGATCCTCGACGGGGCGTGCCGCATCCCGGCCCTCGCGGCTCGGGCCGCTGAGCTCGAGATGCCCGCCGTCGGGCTCACCGACCACGGCTCGCTCGCCGGGGCCGTCGAGCTCTACCGGGAGGCCGGAAAGGTCGGAGTCAAGCCGGTTCTCGGCTGCGAGATCTACGTCTGCGACGACCGCCGCGCCCAGACCAAGGGGAACGCTCACCTCACGCTCCTCGCCGAGGACAACACCGGCTACTCCAACCTGATCAAGCTCGCCTCGGCCGGCTACCTCGAGGGCTACTACTACAAGCCGCGCGTCGACTGGGAGCTGCTCCAGTCCCACTCCCAGGGGCTGATCGCGCTCTCCGGCTGCCTCTCCGGACGCGTCTGCAAGGCGCTCGAGGAGGCCCGGCCCGCCGACGCGGCGGCCGAGATGGACCGGCTCGTCCAGATCTTCGGCAAGGACTCGACCTACGTCGAGATGCAGAACGCGCACCTCGAGCCGCAGCAACGAATTAACCCGCTCCTTGCGAAGATGGCCGAGGGCACCGGGCTCGGGCTCGTCGCGACCGGCGACGTCCACTACCTCCGCCACGAGGACGCGCGCGCGCACGAGGCGCTGCTCTGCATCCAGTCCGGCGACTCGCTCAAGAACCCGCAGCGCTGGAAGTTCGACACCGACCACTTCTACTTCAAGTCGCCCGAGGAGATGGCGCTCGACTTCCCCGGCTACGACCACGCGCTTCGCCGCACGCTCGAGGTCGCCGAGCGCTGCAACGTCTCGATGGAGCTCGGCGGGATCCTGCTGCCGAAGTTCCCGACGCCCGACGAGCGCGACAGCTTCGACTACCTCGTCGAGCTGACCGAGCGCGGGCTCGAGAAGCGCTACGACAAGATCACCGACGAGCTCAACGACCGGCTCAAGTTCGAGCTCAAGACGATCCGCGAGATGGGCTTCGCCGACTACTTCCTGATCGTCTGGGACTTCATCGCCTTCGCGAAGCGGAACGGCATCCAGGTCGGGCCCGGCCGCGGCTCGGCCGCCGGCTCACTCGTCGCCTACTGCCTCGAGATCACCGACATCGACCCGATCAAGTACGACCTGCTCTTCGAGCGGTTCTTGAACCCGGGCCGCAAGTCGATGCCGGACATGGACATCGACTTCGCCGTCGAGGGACGCGACCGCGTCATCAACTACGTCGCCGAGAAGTACGGCCGCGACCGCGTCGCGCAGATCATCACCTTCTCGACGATGGCCGCGCGCGCCGCCGTCCGCGACGCCGGACGCGTGCTCGAGGTTCCCTACGGCGTCGTCGACAAGATCGCCAAGGCGATCCCCGAAGGGCCCGGCCAGACGCTCGACGCCTGCCTCAAGCCGGGACAGGAATTGAAGGCGCAATACGACGCCGACCCGGCGGCCCGCGAGATCGTCGACCTGGCGCGGCCGCTCGAAGGGCTCGTCCGCGCCGACTCGATCCACGCCGCCGGCGTCGTCATCGGCGACAAGCCGCTGACGGAGTACGTCCCGCTGCAGCAGAAAGGGCTCCGACCAGGAAGTCGTCACGCAGTTCGCGATGGGCGACGTCGAGGCGCTCGGCCTGCTCAAGATGGACTTCCTCGGCCTGCGGAACCTCGACGTGCTCGACAAGGCCAAGAACCTCGTCGGCAACGGGCTCGACTACGGGAAGCTGCCGCTCGACGACAAGAAGATCTACGCCATGCTCGCGAAGGGCGAGGCGACGGGCGTCTTCCAGTTCGAGTCGTCCGGCATGCGCGAGGCGCTCCGCCAGGTGAAGCCGACCCTGTTCGAGGACCTGATCGCGCTCGTCGCGCTCTACCGGCCGGGCCCGATGCAGTACATCCCGTCCTACGCGCGCCGCAAGAACGGCCAGGAGCCCGTCTCGTTCATCGACCCGCGCCTGAAGCCGATCACCGGCATGACCTACGGCATCGCGATCTACCAGGAGCAGTACATGGAGATCGCGAAGCAGCTCGCCGGCTTCACGCCCGCCGAGGCCGACGATCTGCGCAAGGCGATCGGCAAGAAGATCCACAAGCTGATGGCGTCCCTGAAGGACAAGTTCCTCGAGGGGTGCGCGCAGAACGGCGTCGCGGCCGGCGTCGCGCAGCAGCTCTGGAAGGACACCGAGGCCTCGCAGGACTACTCCTTCAACAAGTCGCACGCCGCCTGCTACGCGCTGATCGCCTACCGCACCGCGTACATGCGCGCGCACCACCCGCGCGAGTACATGGCGTCGCTGATCTCCTCCGTGATGAGCACGAAGGACCGCGTGCCGTTCTACGTCAACGCGTGCGACGAGATGGGGATCGAGGTGCTGCCGCCCGACGTGAACGAGTCGCAGCTCGACTTCGCCGTCGTCGAGGGGAAGATCCGCTTCGGGCTCTCGGCCGTGAAGAACGTCGGCGAGCCGGCGGCGCGCGCGATCATCCGCGGGCGCGAGGAGGGCGGGCCGTTCACGTCGATCTGGGAGTTCTGCGAGCGGGTCGACCCGCAGGCGTCGAACAAGCGGGCGCTCGAGTCTCTGGTGAAGTGCGGCGCCCTCGATTCGACCGGGGCGACGCGGCGCGGGATGCTCGAGGCGCTCGAGGCGGCGCTCTCGCACGGCGCGCGGGCGCAGACCGACCGGCTGCTCGGGCAGAGCTCGCTCTTCGGCGAGGAGGAGAAGCTCGAGAACGTGCCGATCTCCGGCGAGGAGTTCGAGAAGTCGGAGCTACTGCGGCTCGAGAAGGAAGTTCTGGGCCTGTACGTCTCGGAGCATCCGCTGCACGCGATCCGCGACCAGCTGCGGCGGAAGACCGACTGCGCGCTGGCCGACGTCGAGCGGCGCCGCGACGGCGAGATGGTGACCGTCGGCGGGATCGTCTCCGCTTTGAAGCATCTGACGACGAAGAAGGGCGAGCCGATGGTCTTCATGCGGCTCGACGACGTCACGGGTGGGGCGGAGGTCGTGGTCTTCAACTCCGTGTACGCGCACGCGCGCGAGCTCTGCGTGATGGATCGCATCCTGGTCGTGAAGGGACGCATCGACCACAAGCAGGAAGGCGAGACGAAGCTCCTGGCGATGGAGGTCGCGCCGTTCGAGGCGGTCGCCGAGCGCAAAGAGGTGACGATCAAGATCGACGCGCGCCGCGCGCGGGCGGGCGTCGTGCGTGACCTGGCGCTGCTCGTCAAGGACTTCCCCGGGGAGACCCGCGTCAACCTGCTGCTCGAGATGACCGAGGGCACGAAGCAGCTCGTGCTCGGCCCGCAGTACAAGGTCAAGCCGGTGCCGGACTTCTTCGCCGAGGCGAAGATGCTGCTCGGCGAAGCCGCCGTGCTCTAGGCGGCCGCAGCCGCGCGCAAGACGCTCTGGGCGAGGAGCGCCGAGCGCTCCTTGTCCTTCACCTCAAGGACGCAGTCGAGCGGCAGGTCGCCGACCGCTTCGACGAGCTCCGTGAACGCTCGGCACGTCGAGCGTCGCGGAGTGTGCGCCTGGCCGCTTGCCCGGCTCCTGCGTCGAGAAATGGATCTCCTGGCTGCCGTCGCCGGCAGACCAGGTCTCGCCCGCCGCCAGAACCGCGGAGCGTACGTCGAGCTCCGGCAGCGACGGCTTGAGCCCGTGATGGAACACGTCGAAGACGACCGGAAAGCCGAGAGGCAGGACGTCGGCGAGCGACCAGCGCTCGTCGTTCTCGACGACGAGCCGCGCATAGGCGTCCGGTGAAAGGCGGGCGGATGCAGCGAGGAACCGCTCGGCCGTGCCGCTGAGATGGATGACCATCTTGTGGGACTCGTCGAGTCCGAACGAGCTCAGCAGTCGCGCCTGGTACTCGAGCTCGGCAAGGCTCGCGTCGACGACCTCCTGCCGCGCCGAGCCGAGCACCGTGTACTGGCCCGGATGCGTCGAGATGCTCATTCCCTCCATTAGGCCGCCGAGCTCGGCCAGCCGCGGCGCGAACTCGTCCCACCAGCGAACGGTGTTCACCGGGTGCGATCCGAACGGGATCGTGTTCGACGAGATGCGAAAGACCTCGATCGCGTGGTCGATGTTCCAGCGCAGGATCGCGGCGAGCGCCTCGAGATTCGTAGCGATCACCTCGCGTAGACGCTCGGGCGTCGCGTTCGCCAGCCGCATCGTCCTGCTCGCCGACGGCAGGCTCGTGTGCACGCAGGCATACCCGACTCGAATCCGGTTTTCGCTCACCACTGCGCTTCCCAGTTTGGGGCAAAGTCCATGGTTTCGAGGCGAACGCGCTCCTCGGACGAGCCGCCGTTCTCTAGGGACGACCTTCAGCGGATGCTGATCGTCCAGTTCCCGATGGGCTCATCGGGCGCGGCCGCGTCGATGACGAGGCGATAGCGCCCGGCCCGGAGATGCGTCTTGCCGTCTGTGGCCACCGGAGCTCACGACGCCGTCGCTCCTCGGCCCCAGGGGGATCGCCTGGAAGCGGTCGCCGGTGTTCGTCCAGTACATCGTCATGCCACTCCGGAGCTTGACCGGAACGTCACGGCGAAGGTCTTCAGCGTGACGTCCGGCGGCGCTTCCATGGCTCGACCGGACGCGCCCATCGGCACCACGCGTCCGCGCGCTTGACCACACCTGGCTGTCGTGGTCGCGGTCGTCGGACGCCGCCAGCAGTGTTGCCGGCTACCGCGTGACCATCGACGGGAGGCTCCTCGCGACCACGACCGGCACCGGGACTGCCCTGCCTTCGCTCCACAAGGGCGGCCGTCGCGCGGCCGTCCTCGCGATCGACAGGGCCGGCAACCGGAGCCACCCCGGCATCTTGCCACTCAACGTCTCCTAGGCTTCGCTGATGCAATAGAGGAATGGACGAAGACCAGATCCTCGCGGCCTCGGTCGGCGAGCCGCCGCCGACGTTCCGCGAGGTCGTGCTCGAGGACTACTACTCCGAGTGGCCGCTCTGGTTCGAGCGGGCGGAGCGAGAGATCCGCGCCGCCTTGGGTGATGCGGTCTTGGAGCTCGACCACGTCGGCTCGACCTCGGTGCCCGGGCTCGCGGCCAAGCCGCTGATCGACATCAACCTCGTTGTCGCCGACACCACCGACGAGGGTGCGTACGTGCCCAAGCTGGAGGGAATCGGCTACGTCCTGCGCGTGCGCGAGCCGGACTGGTACGAGCACAGGTTGCTGCGAGGACAGGATCCGCCCGTGAACCTGCACGTGTTCCCCCCGGGCTGCGAGGAGGTCGAGCGCATGCTCGTCTTCCGCGATTGGCTGCGAACGAATGACGCGGACCGTGAGCTCTACGAGCGCACGAAGCGCGAGCTCGCCGCGAAGGAGTGGAAGTACGTCCAGAACTACGCGGACGCGAAGTCGGAGGTCGTGCGGGAGATTCTCGAGCGAGCCAAGGGCAACTCGGCTGATTGACGGCGACGCGGAGCGCGGCACGCTCCGCGTCGCCGGTTCCCCCGATCAGCTCGGGGAGCTCGTGCTGACTTCCTGTGCCTTGTCCCGCAGGCTGGAAGCCATTTCCTGTGCCTCGTCGCCGCTCTTGTCCTGAACGGTCTGCTTCGCGTTGTCGACCGCTTCGCGGGCGACGTCCTTCGTGCGGTCGAGCGCCTCCTGTCCTGCCTCGCGGGCCTTCTCGCCCACCTGGTCGGAGACCTCTCCGAGCCGCTCGTCCTCCACGTCCGTGGAGGGGAGCAACGTGCCGGCGACAAACCCCGCCGCGGCTCCGGCGATCGCCAGGCCGAGCGGGTTCTGCTTCGAGACGCCGACCTTCCGCGCGCCCGACTTGACCTGCTCGCGGTCCGGCACAGCCCCGGACACGCGCGACACGAGCGCATCTGCTCCGCCGACGACCGCGTCCTTCTTGTCGACGATGCTGTCCTTCACGCGTGACTTCACGTCGGCCTTGTAGCCGATCGCCTCGACTGTGTCTCCCATCCGTGCGCGTGTCTCCTCTATGTCTTCGCGGATGTGGTCGGGTGTTTCGCCCATTGCGCGTCCTCCTTCAGTGTCTCGACGGTTTGTTCAGGGACTGGTGATCCGGCCTCTTCCATGCGCTGCTTGCCGCGCAGGTAGAGGACTCCGGCGATCGCCGCGTACGCGATGCCGACGATGAGGGCTGCCAGCCAGTTCGGCATGACGCCGTCCAACGCGAGGATCAGGAACGCGGTCAGCGAGCCGAGCCCGACGAGCCCGATGACGCCCGCCGCGCCCCACATGCCGGCTCCCGCGCCTGCCTTGCCGGCCTTCTCCCGCATCTCGGCCTTCGCGAGATCGAGCTCTTGCCGGACGAGGGTGGTCGTTTCGTTCGCGAGCTGCTTGAGCAGCTCCGCGACCGGACGCTCGCGCAGGTCGGCAGCCTGTGGTCCGTTAGACGGTGCCAACGTCACCGCCTCCTCCGACTCCGGCACCCGTCGGGCGCGGCAACGCCGGGCGTGACGGGGCGGCGCTGTTCTCCTCGAAGCGGCGGCTGCTCGATGCCTTCGTGAAGCGGGCTGCGAGGAAGCCGAGCACCGTTCCGCCTCCGGCGACGAGCCACGGGCGATTGCGGGCGATCTGCTCCACGTCGCGCAGGAGTCGATTGCCATCGGTCTCGGTCAGGTAGCGCCCGAAACGCTCGACGCGGTCCGCGACTTGCTCGAGGACCTGGGCCTGCTGTCCGCCCTCCTTTGCCCGCAACTGCTGGGCGGTCTGTCGCAGGGCGGCCGCCGTGCTCGTCATCTTCTGTCCGGCGTCGGTGGAGCGTGTGTCGATCTGCTCCTGGAGGCGCTCGCGCGTCTTTGCCTTCGCCTCGGAGGCTTTTTCCTGAATCTGCTGTGCGCCTTCGTCGAGTCGTTCCTTCGCCTGGTCGGTCGTCGAGGTCGACGACCGAGCCGGTTGGGTGGTGACTTCACTCATGGTGCTCCTTTCGTGCGCGCGGCTATGCCGCGTCGCTGATCCCGTTGCTGTCGGTGTACAAACGCCGCGGTAGAGGCGTCGATCCGTTCGTGCAGGACTCGACGACCGCTGCGGCAAGGTCGGTGATGCTGCGCTCCTGTACGCGGGCTACATCCGCGAGGATCGCGTCAGCCATCGCGATTTCGACGCCGAAGCGCTCCGCGAGCACGCCCCGCGCGTGCTCGACGACCGCGCTGTCGCGCACGTCTGATGAACTCGACCCCATTGAGGCTCGACCCCCTTTTCTTCTTCGATTTACGGCTTTTCGAAGGCGGAGTCTTGGCCTCTCAGACCTCTCCTTGACGGGTGGAGTCACGCTCAAACATCGGATTTGCGAAAGACCCGAGCGCACGTCGGCTCCGGCTGAGGGCCCTAGGGCAGGATGTTCACCGCGCGCGCCGCGACCAGGAGAATGGTGACCGCCGAAAGCGTCGATTCGGCCGCCATCAATGTCTTGGCGAGGCGAGTCAGGGGCATCGCGTCGGTCGGGCTGAACGCCATCGCATTCGTGAGCGAGACGTAGAAGTAATCCATCAGGCGTGGCGCCCAACCCTCGCGGGCCAGCTGCGGGTTCTCGTCCTGGGGGAACTGGAAGTCGGGTTTGCGCGGTTCCTCCGACAGGGCTCGGGCAACGGGGCCGCCTGAGTCGAGTTCCCAGTATGCGAGGCCGAATGCGATTGCGTTTGCGAGCCACACGACGCCGCCACTCATCAGCAGCTGCCGTCCGGTGATGTTGACCGCCGTGTGTGACACCAGCGAGACGACGAGCACGACAACGCCCAGGACGTTGAAGAACCAGACGACACCGAGGAGCCCGATCACGATCTCGCGCCGACGGTCGTGCCGGAGGAGGCGACCGAGGCCGAACAGTGCAGCGTCGCGGAGAGGAGCACATACGGAGCCGCGACGATGAGCCACATCCACCAGAGCTGGTGACCCAGCAGTTCCCAGTTGGCGTGCAGGCTCACGAGCGCCAACACGATGAGAATTCCAGCGGCTCCCAGGGCGAAGGGCGCCGCATCGTCGCGTGCCTCACGCGCCGCTGCGTGCAGGCGATCCGGGTCCGCCATCGCTTGATCAGAGTGCAAGCACCGTCGGACAGCGACGGCCCGGCTGTTTAGCCAGGGCGAACCGGGGGACCCTTCCTCTGTCTCAGTCACATGCAAAGAGGGGTCTCTGAATGCGTCTACTTGCGATCGGCCTTGCAATCGCCGTCATCGTCTTCGCCCTGACGGCGGGACACGTCGTCTTCCTGCCGTTGTTGTTCCTGCCGTTCGGCCTGTTTTCGTTCGGCCACCGGCGGCGCAGGGAATCGGCCGTCGCGCCGAGGTCTGGAGAAGAGGTGGTGCGCTGATGTGGCTTCTGGGCAGAGGTCTCTTCCGGCCGTTCGGGCCGCTCGGGCTCGCGCTCCTGGCTTATCGCTTGTGGCGTCGCCTGTCGCCGGCCCGTAGGGCAGCGGTCAAGAGCCGAGCGCGTCAGGTGTCGCGCCGCCTCCAGGGCGCGGCAAGCCGCTAGACGGCCTTGCGTTTGTAGCCTGGGCTCAGGCGCTCGACTTCGCGCTCGGTCACGCGGCAGAGCGTTTCGATGGGCTCCCGCAGCGCGTCTTCAGACTCTTTCGGGAGTTGCCGCAGGGACTCCAGCCCGATGCGACAGGCAACCTCCATCTTGATGAGGGCCTGGAGGGTCTGGTCGTCGTAAGCTCGATCCACTGGGAAGACCGAGATGCCCACCGCTTAGCGCGTGAAACTACCGCTGCGGGGCGAGCATGTACGAGCGGTCGTCGAGCTCGACACGCACGCTGCGAATGTCGTTCGCGGCCAGGCAGGTCTCGAGAGCAGAGAAGAAACCGAGAAGAGCCGTTTCAGAACGCTCCTCGACCTCGACCACGACCGTGCGTCCGGTGCGCTGCGGCGAGTAGACCGCGAGCTCCCGCATCAGGCACTCGGCGTCCTTCGCTCTTGGTGCTCGAATCTGCACTAGCCGCATGACTCCCCCGATCCGACGACCCCTTCCCTGACTCTAGGCAGGGTGAGCTCAATTGCAAGCCCTTGATCTAGGCTCGTCAGGATGCTCACTGCGCATGCCACGGTCCTGCTCGTCGACAACGTGCAGATCGCGGGGGACTACTACCGGGACAAGCTCGGCTTCGAGGTCACCTACTTCGACAAGAATCCGAGTCACTACGCCTACGCGAACCGAGGCGAGGTCTGGATGCATTTCGCCTGCTTCGCCGACGTACGCCCGGAGCCGAACAGCGTTGCCGTGCCGCCCGACATGTTCGACGTCTATGTCTATGTCGACGACGTCGACGCGCTCCACGCCGAGCTCGCCGGACGGGGGGCGGAGATCATGGGCGTCGTGACCGACACCGAGTATGGCTGCCGGGAGTTCCGCGTTCGCGATCCCCACGGCTACATCCTCGCGTTTGGCAAGGTGTTGTCCTGATGGCCACCGTTGTTCCGCTGCTGGTCGAACAGATGCGTGCCGCGCTCGACGCGCACGACCTCGACGCCTTCGTCGCCTTCTTCCACGAGGACTACCTCGGCGAGCGGCCACGGCACCCCGACGCTCCGCCGAGCACACGCGAAGATGTCCGTGGGAACTGGACCGAGGTGCTCCGTGACGTTCCCGATCTCCGGGTCGAGATTCCCGCGGCCGTCCAGGAAGGGGACATGATCTGGAGCGAGTGGCGCGCCTACGGGACGTCGCGGAGCGGTGCGGCGCTCGAGCTCCGGGGAGTCTTCATCTTCGGCGTGCGCGACGGGCGCGTGGCCTGGTCCCGGATGTACTTCGAGCCCGTTGAACAGGCGGGATCGCCGCTCCCGGGCTTCCTCGCCGTTCCGCTTCCGCCGTTGGAGTAGGGATTCGACAGTCGGGGTAGCCTCTTTCCGAGTCCAGAAATGGAGAAGGAGGGGGTATGAGAAGGCAGTACAAGAAGTACGCGGCGTGGGGGGCCGGCTTCGCGGTGCTGATCACACTCGGCGCGGCGACGGCCGCATTCACCGCGGGCGCGGCGCCGTTTGGGGCGCAGGCGACGACGACGATCGTCTCCACCGTGACCACAGGCGGCAGCACCGTCGTCACGACGATCACGACGACGACGCCGGACTCGTCGAGCTCGAGCACCGACACGTCCTCGACGGACACGTCGTCGACCGACACCTCGTCGACGGACACGAGCTCCACGGACACGACGAGCACGACCGACTCGGGTGGCGGTGGCAATGCGCCGGCAGCGACGCCGAAGTCGGCGCAGCCGAAGTTCACGGGGTAGCCGCTTGTGACACGTCGCCGAGCTAGCTGGATTCTCGTCCTGCCGATCCTGGCCGCCGGCTGCGCCGGCGGTTCTGGTCAGCCTGCGGCGGAGAAGCCGGCTCCGGCGACGGTGCAGAAGCAGGCGGCGAAGCCCGCGGCGCCGAAGAAGGTGGACAAGGTCGTGTCGGCGGCGGCCCCGAAGCGGGCGACGAAGGCGAAGCCTGCGAAGACGTCGAAGCCGCGGCAGCGGCAGCGTTCGCTGCCGTGGCGTCCGGATGGGATCAGCGAGGTGGCGCACGTCCGCGTGCGCCGCATCGGCGTGTATCGCTCACTCGCCGCGAAGCACGCGTCGCTCGTCCTCGGGAAGCGAGACGCAAACGGCACGCAGCGAACGTTCCTCGTGCGAGAGACGAAGGGCGACTGGGTGCGCGTCTTCCTGCCGACGCGGCCGAACGAGAGTCAGGGCTGGGTCAAGCGGCGTTCGGTTCGCGTGTACACGAACGGCTACCGGCTCGTCGTGCGGTTGCGGAGCCACGAGCTGCGTCTGTGGCGGGGCGACCGGATCGTGGCGAGGTATCCGGTCGCTGTCGGCACGCGTTCGACTCCGACGCCGCGCGGGCTCTACTACATCGTGGAGCTGCTGAAGCCGAGCAATCCGAACGGCTCATACGGGCCGTTCTCGTTCGGGCTGTCGGCGCACTCGAACGTGCTCAAGCGTTTCGCAGGTGCCGACGGCCGCGTCGGCCTGCACGGAACGAACCAGCCGGGTCTGATCGGCTCGAACGTCAGCCACGGCTGCATCCGGCTCCGCAATGCGGCGGTGCGGCGGCTGGCCAAGATCCTGCCGCTCGGTACGCCGGTCTACGTCCGCTCCTAGAGCGACACGTCCCGAACTGCAAGGGTCTGACCCCAGCCTTTCGGGTCAGGAGTCCAGAGCGACACGTCCCGAACTACGAGGGTCTGACCCCAGCCTTTTGGGTCACGTCCCGACCCCCTTGGCTCGCAGTTCTTCCAGGGCACGCTCCGACTTCTCCAGGCCTTCCAGATCCATCGCGCGCAGGACTTCGTCGGTCTTCGTGAATTGCACGTCTCGGTAGTCGACGACCTGGATCAGGTTGCCCCACGGATCATGGAAGTCGAGGCCTCGGCCGAACGTCGGGACGCCGAGCTCCTTCAGACGCGCTCGCACGGCTTCCTTGTCGTCGACGACCAGGCCGAAATGGCGCTCGCGGTCGGGCGGTTGCGTTCGGCCCGCGGCCAGCGCGATGAACTGGTCGCCCATGTCGATGAACGCCATGCTTCCGCCGCGGCCGCGCAGCTCGAGGTCGCCGAAGATCGACCGCCAGAATTCCAGCGCCTCGTCGAGGTCGCCCACCTCGAGCGCGATGTGGTTCATTCCGACGAGCTTCGGCACGACTTCAGCGTAGTTGCGGGAACGCGGGCTCGGCCACCGGTGTAGAAGCAGCGGTGGTGGGCCGACCACTCGACGAATCCGACCTGATCGGCCGCGCGCAGCGCGGCGACACTCACGCCTACGAGGAGCTCGTGACTGCATACCAGGGCATCGCCTTTCGCACGGCGTACGTGATCGCACGCAACGCCGCCGATGCCGAGGAGGCTGCGCAGGACGGGTTCGTCAAGGCCTGGCGCGCGCTCGGACGCTTTCGCGCGGGCGCGCCCTTCCGGCCGTGGCTGCTTGCAGATCGTCGCCAACGAGGCGCGCAACCGCCGGCGCTCGGCGGGACGCCGCGAGCACCTCGCCGTGCGCGCTGCGACAGAAGAGCCCTCGGGGGGCGCGGCCCCGTCCCCCGAGGCGGCACTGCTCACGGCCGAGACGCGGGAGGCGTTGCTCGCCGCGGTCAACGAGCTGCCCGACGATCAGCGCGAGGTCATCTCGCTCCGCTACTTCCTCGGGCTTGTCGGAGCAGGAGGTCGCGCAGGCGCTCGACCTGCCCGAAGGCACCGTGAAGTCGCGCACGTCGCGCGCGCTCGAGCGACTGAGGGAATCGTATGACTGAGCTCGAGCGCGCACTCGTCCTCCTCGGCCGTGAGCTCGACTTTCCGGCGGAGCCCGATCTGCGCTCGCGCGTGCGTGAGCGCATCGAACGGAAGCGCCGCGTCCGGCGCGCCCTGGTCTTCGCCGTCGCGCTGGTCGTGCTCGCGTTCGGGATCGCGATGGCCGTGCCGGATGCGCGCAGCTCGATCCTGCGGTTCTTCCACATCGGCTCGGCGACGGTGGAACGCGTGCACACGCTGCCGCCGGCGCGTGAGCGACCACTCGCGGCCGGGCTCGGGCCGGCGCTGTCGCGACACGACGCCGAGGCACGCTCGGGCGTTCCGCTCGTCCTCAGCGGCGTGAAGCCGACCCGCTACTACGCCCAGCCCGGCCTCATCGCGACGCTCCTCGAATACCGCGGCAAGCCCGTCCTCCTCGCCGAAATGGGCGGCGACCAGGCCGCGCTCACGAAGAAGTTCGTCACGCCCGAGACGCGCGTCGAGCCCGCAGAGATCGGCTCGAACGGCCTCTGGATCGAGGGAGGCAGGCACGTCCTGATCTGGCAGGCGGGCACTGGCAACGTTCCAGCGGGTCTCCCGCCTCGCCGGGAACGTCCTCCTCTGGGTCGAGGGCGACCGCACGTTCCGCCTCGAGGGCGACCTGACCAAGGGCCAGATGCTGCAACTCGCCCGAGAAATCACCCGGTAAGGGGAGAACCGAGCAGCCACTTCGTCCGAATAGACAAGTGTGACGACTGCGGCAGAGACCGAGATTCGCGACGAGACCGAGGTCGTGGAGGGCTGGCGGGCGGAACAGCTCGAAATGGCCGGCTACGGGGCTCAGGCGGCGGCCGAGCTCGCGCGGCGCTACGACGTCGATCTCCACCACGCGATTGACCTCCTCGCTTCCGGCTGTGAGCCGGAGCTTGCGCTGAAAATCCTGCTCTAACAGGCAGGGCACGGCGGCTACCGGCAGAATCTTGTGCCGGTGACCTTCCTCGCCTTCATCCCGTCGCCCTCGAGCGGCACGATCGACCTCGGCCCGCTGACGATTCACATGTACGGGCTGATGCTGCTGCTGGCGATCGCGGCCTGTCTCACGCTGACCGGTTACCGCTGGGTGAAGTGGGGCGGCGACTGGGATCTCGTCTTCCGGGTCGCGGTCTGGGGCGTCGCCGCCGGGATCGTGGGCGCGCGGCTCTACCACGACGTCACGAGCTGGAGCGAGGTGCCCGACAAGTGGTGGGGCCCGCTCGCCGTCTGGCAGGGCGGGCTCGGGGTCTGGGGCGGAATCGCTCTTCGGAGTGCTCGCCGGCGCCTGGGTCGTGCACCGCTCGGGCCAGAGCGTCCGGCTCTTCATGGACGCCGTCGCGCCGGGACTCCTGCTCGCGCAGGGGATCGGAAGAATTGGGAACTGGTTCAACCAGGAGCTCTTCGGCAAGCCGACCGACCTCCCATGGGCGCTGAAGATCGATCCGGCGCACCGGCCCGACGGGTACTTCAACTACAACACGTTCCACCCGACGTTCCTCTACGAGCTGACGTACGACCTGATCGGCGTCGCGATCCTGCTGTGGATCGACAGCCGCTTCAAGATCCGGCGGCCGGGCCTGTTCGCCCTCTACGTCGCCTACTACTGCTTCGGTCGCTTCTTCGAGGAGCTGCTGCGGATCGACCCGGCGCACGAGTTCTACGGCCTGCGCCTGAACGCCTGGGTCTCGATCGTCGGGTTCGTGGTCTCGGTCGGGTTCTTCATCTGGTGGCAGTTCATCCGGTCACCGAGCGGTGAGGATCGGCCGCGGGCGTCCAAGGTCGCACCGGGGCCGGCGATGGCCGTGCCCAAGGGCCGCGTCCGCACCGGGCGCTAGGTTCCGCTCATGATCGTGCGCGAGCTCGACCTGGATCTGGACGCCTTCGAAGGCCCCTTCGACCTGCTCTTGACGCTCGTCCTCAAGGAGGAGGTCGACCTTGCGGACGTGGACGTCGCCGGCATCGTCGTGCGGTTCCTCGAGCGGCTGGCGGAACGCGAAGCGCTCGATCTGGATGCCTGCGGCGAGTTCCTCGTCCTCGTCGCCGCGCTGCTCGAGCTGAAGGCACGCGGGCTCTTCGAGGACGAGGCGGCCGAGCTGGCGGATCTCGAGCCCGAGGAGGCCGCCGAGGAGCTGGCGCGCCGCCTCGCCGAATACCGGCGGATGAAGGAAGCGGCCGGCTGGCTCGCCGAGCGGCTGTCGACCGAGCGGGACCGGTTCTTCCGGGTCGGGCCGGCGCCGATGGCGCCCCAGCCGGAGCGACGGCTCGCGCCACAGGATCCCGAATCGCTGGCGAACGTCGTGCGGCTGCTTGCCGCGGAGCCGCCGACGGTGTCGCTCGCGCACATGGAGCTGCGATTCCCGCCCGTCGCGCAGTTCCTCGAGCGGTTCCGTGCGTTGCTGACGCGGCGGACGCGCTTCGACTTCGATTCCGAGCTCGACGGCCTGTCGCGAGCCGAGCAGGCGGTTGCGTTTCTCGCGCTCCTCGAGCTGCGCCGAGCCAACGAGATTTCCATCACTCAGGCGGCACCTTTTGCGCCCATCCGGGTCAGTAGGGTGGGGCAGGAAAGCGCCGCTGTGAACGAAAGGACCCACGCGTGGAACGCCCGCTCCGCCTAGTCACCGCCAATCCGCTCGACCAGCTCGCGCGGACGCTCGAGGCGCTGCTCGTCGTCGCCAATGCGCCGCTGCCCGTCGAAGAGCTCACGGCCGCGACGGAGGACGACCAGGAGCGTGTCGAGCTGGCGCTCGGGCTGCTCGCCGAGCGCTACCACGAGGGTCGCAGCGGGATCGTGCTCGAGTCGGTGGCGGGAGGCTGGGCCTTCCGTGCCTCGCGTGCGGCGGCCGAGGCGTGCGGGCGGCTGTTCGAGCGTCCGGTGCAGCGCGGCATCTCGCAGGCTGCGCTCGAGACGCTTGCGATCATCGCGTACCTCGGACCGGTCACGCGGCCGGAGATCGCACGGATCCGCGGCGTTGCCGCAGACTCCGCCGTCGCCGGCTTGACGGAGCGGGGCCTGATCACCGAAGCGGGCCGCGAGGACGGCGCCCACGGTGGCGCGGTGAAGTACAAGACGACGCCGATGTTCGAGCGAGTCTTCGGGCTCGAGAGCCTGTCGCAGCTACCGCGCCTGGACGACCTTCCGGGCGACGTCGACGACCTGCGTGAGCGCCTGCACGCGGTCGCCGAGCAGCGCAGCGCGTAGCACCTGACTCTCTACAGCTTGCGGCCCGTCGCTTCGACCCAGCGGTAGCCGGGAATCGGCACGCCCACCGCGCGGCGCGCCTTTGCGACCCACGGCGGGAGGTTCAGATACAGCTCCGGCAGCTTCGAGCGCGGCACGACGTGCGCCAGCGCGGCGGCGCGGAACACGAAGTCGCTGAGCGGGAACTTCAGCTGCGACGAGCGCACGACGTCGAACTCGAGCTCCGGGTGCGCGAGCACCGAACGGAAGTGCTCCTCCGATTCGTACTCGCGCATGTGCGTCGGATCGAGCTGCCAGCGCTCCGGCGCCGGCGGCTTGCCTTTGTACAGCCAGAACGCGTGCGGACCCCGGATCACGCTTGCGACGTAGAACCAGCCGCCCGGTCGCAGCAGCCTCGCGATCTCCGGCGCCAGCACGCGGTCGTCCGGGAGGTGCTCGATCACCTGTGACGAGATGACCGCGTCGACGGATCCGTCCGGCAATTCCTCCACGTGTGCGACGTCGGAGACGATGCCTTTCACCTTCAGGGAGAGCCGCTCGCAGAGCGCGACGTGCTCCGCGGAGATGTCGACCGCGTAGATCGTCTCGCCGACCAGGCCTGCGCGGTCGAGCGGCCAGAGCGTCCCGCCGTCGCCCGCGCCGAGATCTGCAACGACCCGCGGCGGCGAGTGCTCGGCGGTCTTCCGGAGGAGCGGCGGCATCCACTCCGTCAGGAAGTACCGCGAGTGCTCGAGATCTTCGACCGACGGGCCGCTAGCTGCCAAAGGCCTGCCTTCGAGCCAGGTCGCGCTCGGGATCGACGAGATGCCCATCGCGCTCGACGTAGCCGTCCTTGCCGCCGACGACGAGCAGCACGAGGTCTTCGGAGTCGCTCGCGTTCGAGACAGTCCGCCGCGTCGTCGACTCGACGTGCAGCAGTCCGCCCTCGCCGAGCTCGTGAACCTCGTCGCCGACCTCGACGCGCGCGCGGCCGCGATGCACGAAGTAGAGCTCGTCCTGATTGTCGTGCCAGTGATGGAAACCCGGGAACCCGGGCGGCATGACGAGCGCGTTCACGCCGAACGCCGTCACGCCGAGCGCACGCCGCACCTTCCTGAAGCCGTAGTCGTCGCCGAGCTCCTCCAGGGTCGTGAACGAGTACCCGCTCACAGCTTGCGCACGATCTCCTCCGCCTCCGCGCGCGTGAACGCACGTAGCGTCTCCGTGTGCTCCGCGCCGTAGCGATTCAGCTTCATCAGGATCTCGATCGCGACGTCGTCGTCGGGCGCCTCGAAGATCTCCACGACGTCGTAACGTCCCAGCGTGACGTACACGCCGACCATCGTGCCGCCGGCCTCGGTGATGACCCGCTCGCCTTCCTCGATCCGCTCGCGCCACTTCGGGAGACCCGCGAATCCCTGGGTCGTGAAGCGCATGAGCGTGACGTAGTGCGCCATCCCGCGAATATATGACGCCGTGCGCCTGAACGCCTATCTCGCGAGGGCCGGAATCGCCTCCCGGCGCGGCTCCGACGACCTGATCAAGGAGGGCCGCGTCAAGGTCAACGACGAGCCCGGACAGCTCAACACCTACGTCCACGCGGGCGACCGGGTCGAGGTCGACGGCGAGCCCGTCGCGGCGCAGCAGCTCACGTACGTCCTCCTGAACAAGCCGGCAGGCACCGTGACGACGGCCAGCGACCCGCAGGGACGGCCGACCGTCGTCCAGCTCGTGGACGACGTTCCGGAGCGAATCGTCCCGGTCGGACGGCTCGACGCCGACACGACCGGCGCGCTGCTCCTGACGAACGACGGCGCGCTCGCGCACCGGCTCGCGCACCCCCGCTACGGCGTCGAGAAGGTGTACGAGGTCGACGTCGACGGGCAACCGTCGGCCGAGGCGATCAGGCGCCTCGAGGCCGGCATCGAGCTGGACGACGGCGTCACCGCGCCCGCGCAGGCGCGCGTCCTGCAACCGTCGACGATCGAGCTGACGTTGCACGAGGGACGCAAGCACCAGGTCAAGCGGATGTGCCTGGCAATCGGCCATCCGGTGCGCCGCCTTCACCGCTCTCGCTACGCGGGGCTGACGCTCGAAGGGCTCGAGCCCGGCCAGTGGCGCGAGCTCGAGCCCTCCGAGGTGAAACGGCTCAGGACCCTGCTGCCAGAGCCTTAGCCTGGTCGATCAGGCTCTGGGCCGAGGCGATCCAGCCCTTTGCCTGCTGCTCGTTCAACGCCTGACCTGCGAACTGGGCGTTGTTCAAGCCCGTCCGAATCTGCGCCATCAACGCGTCGCGCTGGGTGGTCAGATCCGCGATCTTCCCTTCGATCGTCGTGTACGTGCTGTCGTCGGTCGAAGAACCGCTCGCGAGCGCCTTCGTGGATGCGACGAGTGTGTACATCGCGAACGAGCCGAAGGACGCCGTGACCTGCTTGTAGACCTCGCCGAGGCGCAGCAGCGTCTCTCGATGAGCCCGCAGCGTCTGCGGCACGGCCCAGTCGAAGAGCGGCTCGACCACGGCCCGGCCGTCGGTCTGGTAGTCGTCCTTGAGACCGAGGAGAGTCAGCATCGTGGGTCGAACGTCGGTGTGGTCGGTCCAACCGGTGTAGTTGGGATCCGTCTTCACTCCGGGCCCGACCATCCCGACCCAGGTCGAGGCGATCTCGTCCTGGATGTCGCCGTGGTTCCAGGCGAAGCTCTGGGGCGACCGCGGCGGGATGAACGCGCACTCCGCAGGCGTGGCGCAATTCGCCCCGCCGGTCGCGAAGAAGAACCAGTCGGGATCGGCGAACGGAGTGAATGTCGGAGTCCGGAATGGATCCGACGTCACCATGTGAAGCGTCTTCATCTCCGTCTTGTCCGCGAGCGCGACCATGATGTTGTTCTGGACCGTGTTCGTGTACGGGTTCAGCCAGCTGAGCTGACCCATCTCACGCTCGAGCGTGCGAGTCGTGGGATCGGTCTGGCCGGGATTGCCGGTGATGTAGACGTTCGGCGCGTCGTCCGAGTGCACCGTGAAGTTCGTCGTGTCACCGAACTGGGTCCTGACCATCCGCCTCAGGTCGCCGTTGATCTCACCGACGCGGTCGTAGTTGCATGCGACGTTGACGCCGTCGCATCCCGCCGGTGTCGGCTGGTCGCCGACGAAGTGGTCTCCCTCGTCGACCGTGAACACGAAGAGCGTGTTGCTCTTGTTGATCCCGTCAGCGGCGAGCCGGTCGAAGAACTTCGCGAACGCGTTGTCGTAGTCCTTGAGCTGCTGGACGTAGCCGGCCTCGCCGGGCCCGTACGCGAAGTGGATGTTTCCAGCGTTTCCGTGACCGTCATGCGCGTCGGAAATGTACGAGTAGGTGACGGGAATGCCGGCCTCCTGCATCTGCGCGGTCCAGGAGAGCGAAACGGTCGCCTCCATGCCGTCGAAGCCGGGGAAGCCGATGTGGCCGTTCGCGTCCTTGATGACGTTGCCGTCGAGGTCGGTCATCGGACCGTTCGTCTTGATCACCGGATTGACGTACTTGGCGCCGAACAGACCCTGGTAGCCGTTGTAGCCACCGGGCTCGTCCGCGAGCAGGTCGGGTCGCGGGCGAGGGCTGGCTGCGCAGATGTCCGAGCCCTGCGCGCAGTGCACACCGATACCGACGTAGTCGGCGAACGTCTGCGTTCCAGCGACGCCGGGGCTGTCGCCGGCCGCCTGAATCGCCTCGGGCGAGCCGTTGCCGAACACCGTCGCGACGTCGATGCCTGTGTTCTCGAGGACCGTGTTGGCCGTCGCGACCTGGCCGACGTCACAGCCGGCCCGGGTATACGGAACCCACGGTGCCGGAGCGATTTTGCCGTTCTCGTTGATCATCTCCGGCGTCAAGTCCGTCTGGCCCGCCGGCGGGAACGGCGGCCCTGCCGGATCGAACAACGGTGCCGTCCAGTAGGCGAACGCGACACCGGTCCGCGTTGTGCCCGACGGCGTGAAGTACCGGAAGCTGTTCGACACGGGCTGGCCCATGCGATCCGGGTAGACACCCGTCAACGACGTCAAGATGCCCGTCGCCGTGTGGGAGATCAGCACCGTGTGGTCGTTCGTCATCAGCGTCCCGTTGCCGCGGATGAAGTTGAGCAGGTGCGGCATCTGTTCCAGATCGGACGCGACGTTCTGATTGTCCCGCCGAAAGTGCGTGTTGTCGAACTGGACGTAGATGACGTGGTGGATGTTGCCCTTCGCAGAGTTGAGCTGACATCCCGAGGCAGCGAGCGGCTGTCGTGCACCGCTTCCGTTCGACTGCACCTTCGCGGCGGCGAGTCCCGTCGCGACCAAACATGCGATGAGAAACAACCCGAGCGTTCCCAGGCGTCTCCGCTTCATACGAACCCTCCCCTCGATCGTGACCGGGCGGAACCTACAAAATCCGGGCCCGGCGTGAGAGGCGATGCGTCGACGAAACGGTTACGACTTGGCGAAGCCCATGCGCTCGTACATGAGCGCAAGCGTGGGGGCCGAGACGGCGTGGGCCTTTTCGGCTCCCACGGCCAGCAGGCGATAAAGCTCGGCCGGGTCGTCTCGCAGTTCGCGGTAGCGCGCCTGAATCGGGGCGTTCATCTGCACCACAGCCTCGGCGACGTCCGACTTGAAGTCGCCGTAGCCGGCGCCGTCGTAGCGGGACTCGATCGCGTCGAGCGGTTCGCCGGTCGCCACGGACATGATCGTGATCAGGTTCTCGATCCCCTCCTTGCCCTCGCCGCGGCGCACGTCGCGGCCCGAGTCCGTCACGGCGCTCTTGATCTTCTTCCGCACCACGTCGGGCTCGTCGAGCATGAGCACCGTCCCCTGCGCGCTGCCGCCCGTGGTGGACATCTTCTTCGTCGGCTCCTGGAGGTCCATGATCTTCGCGCCGAGCTTCGGGACGACGACCTTCGGCACGACGAGCGTTTCGCCGTAGCGGGAGTTGAAGCGCTCGGCGACGTCACGGGTGAGCTCGACGTGCTGGCGCTGGTCCTCGCCGACCGGCACCACATCGATGTTGTAGAGCAGGATGTCCGCGGCCTGCAGTACGGGATAGGTGAAGAGGCCGACGGAGATGAAGTCCTGCTGCTCGGACTTGTCCTTGAACTGCGTCATCCGGCGAAGCTCGCCGTAGCTCGTCGCGCTCGCCAGCAGCCAGGCGCCCTCCGGATGATCCGGGTTGTGGCTCTGGACGAAGAGCGTGCATGCGCTCGGGATCGATCCCTGAGCCAAGGAGGAGGGCGGCCAGGGAGAGCGTCGACTCCCGGAGATCCTCGGGGTCGTACGCCACCGTGATCGAGTGGAGGTCGACGATGCAGATGAAGGTCTCGCCCTCGTCCTGGGAGTCGACCCACTGCCTGATCGCCCCGATGTAGTTGCCGAGGTGCTTGTCGCCGGTGGGCTGGATGCCGCTGAAGATCCGCATATTCCGCGGAAGATGCTACGCATCTTCCGCGGGGTTAGTTACTCCCATCGCTGCGCTCGGGATGTGAAAACGCACATCTAGACTGATCGCCATGGCCGTGACGGGATCTCCAGAGCTTCTGATCGTGATGAGCGCGAATGCGACTCCCGAGGAGGTCGAGCACGTCGTGGCCCGGCTCGATGAGGCGGGGGCCCACGCGCACGTCACTCCCGGGCGTGAGGCGACCGTGATCGCGGCGATCGGCGAGCGGGACGAGCTGGCTGCACTGCCGCTCGAGGGCTATCCGGGGGTCGAGCAGGTCATGCCGATCCTGAAGCCGTACAAGCTCGTCTCACGGGAGCTGTCGCCGGATCCGACGGTGATCGAGGTGCGCGGTAGGCGGATCGGCGACGACGCGTTCGGGCTGATCGCGGGCCCGTGCACGGTCGAGTACCGGGAGCAGACGCTCGAGACGGCCCGTGCGGTCGCGCAGGCCGGCGGGACGATGCTGCGCGGCGGGGCGTTCAAGCCGAGGACGTCGCCGTACACGTTCAGCGGGCTCGGCGAGGAGGCGTTGACGATCCTCGTCGAGGCGCGTGAGGAAACCGGGCTGCCGATCGTGACCGAGCTGATGGATCCCCGCGACGTCGAGGCTGTCCTCGAGCACGCGGACGTGATCCAGATCGGCGCGCGCAACATGCAGAACTTCAACCTGCTCTCCGAGGTCGGCCGGGCGGACAAGCCGGTCTTGTTGAAGCGCGGCCCGGCGGCGTCGATCGAGGAGCTGCTGATGGCGGCCGAGTACATCGTCAAGGAAGGGAATTCCGAGGTGATCCTGTGCGAGCGGGGGATCACGACGTTCGAGCGCGCGACGCGGTACACGCTCGACATCAGCGCCATTCCCGTCCTGAAGCAGGAGACGCATCTGCCGGTGATCGTCGATCCGTCGCACGCCGCGGGCCGGCGTGAGCTCGTCTTGCCGCTTGCGCGTGCCGCGGTGGCGGCGGGCGCGGACGGGATCATCGTCGAGGTGCACCCGCGACCCGAGGAAGCGCTCTGCGACGGCCCGCAGCAGATTCCCGTCGCCGACTTTCCGGACTTCGCAGACGAGATCCGCACGCTGGCCCAGTTGATGGGCCGCACGATCGGCTGACGTGAAGGTCGAACGTTTGGCGATCGTCGGCACGGGGCTGATCGGTGCATCGGTCGGCCTTGCCGCGCGCGAGGCGGGCGTTGCGAGCGTGCGCGGCTGGGACATCGACGCCGAGGCGCTCGGCGTCGCAGGTGAGCGTGGCGCTCTCGATGCTGCCGAGTCACTCGGCGACGCGGTGTCCGGCGCGGAGCTCGTGATCGTCGCGGCGCCCGTCGCAGCTTTGCCGGGGCAGGTCGCGGCGGTGCTCGACGCGACGGGTGACGGGACGACGGTGACGGATGTCGGTTCGACGAAGACGCCGGTTACGCGCGCGGTCAGTGACGGCCGCTTCATCGGCGGTCATCCCGTCTGCGGCTCGGAGGCGCACGGGCCTGCGCATGCGACGGCCGGTCTCTTTCGCGGGGCGACGTGGTTTCTCACACCGGACACGACGACCGATCCGGAGCGCTACCGGACGTTGCACGGCTTCGTCGCCTCGCTCGGCGCCGTGCCGGTCGCGGTCGACCCGCAGGCGCACGACCGGCTCGTCGCGCTCACGAGCCACCTGCCGCACGCACTTGCGAACGTGCTCCTGAATCAGGCGGGCGCGTCGCGAATCGACGGTCACGAGCCGCTCGCCGCGGCGGGAGGTTCGCTGCGGGACATGACGCGGGTCGCAGGCGCGAACCCGCGCATCTGGGTCGACATCTTCCTCGACAACGCGGAGGCTCTGGCCGCGGCGCTCGCCGAGCACCGGCGGCGCATCGAGCAGGTCGAGCAGGCGCTCGCGTCAGGTGACGCGGGCTTCCTCGCCCGCTGGATCGGCGAAGCGTCCGACAACCGGCGGCGCATGCTTTCCGACGCGTACGAGCAGCCGGGAATGCTGCAGCGGCTGCGCGTGCACGTGCCCGACCGGCCGGGAGTCCTCGCCGGGATCACGCAAGCGCTCGGCGCGGAGCGCATCAACATCGAGGACTTCGAGCTGCAGCACCTGTCGCGCGAGCGAGGCGGCACGCTGACGCTGCTGGTCGGCGGCGCGGACGAGGCGGAGCGAGCGGCGAAGATCCTCGAAGCGCAGGGGTACCACGTCGTTGTCTCGCCTGTCCTCGAGTGACGTGTCCCGGGGTGTGACGCAGACGTGACGCGTGTGGAGCCGGCCGGATCGTTCGTCGGGCACCTCGCCGTGCCCGGCGACAAGTCGATCTCACATCGCGCGGTGCTCATCGGTGCACTTGCCGAGGGTGAGACGCACGTTCGCGGCTTCGGACGGTCTGCCGACACTCGGTCGACCATCGACGCCGTGCGGGCGCTCGGGGTTCAGGTCGACGACGTCGCCGACGACGAGCTCGTCGTCCACGGCGTGGGGGTGCGCGGCCTTCGGTCTCCCGACGAGCCGATCGACGCCGGGAACGCCGGCACGCTGATGCGACTCCTGACCGGGATCCTCGCCGGGCAAGAGGGCCGCTTCGAGGTGACCGGCGACGAGTCGCTGCGAACGCGGCCCATGGATCGCATCGCCGAGCCGCTCAAGCGCATGGGCGCGAAGATCGAGACGACGAACGGATTGCCGCCCGTCGTCATCCACGGCAGTGCAGCGCTGAAAGGGATCGAATACGCGTTGCCCGTCGCGAGCGCCCAGGTGAAGTCGGCCGTCCTCCTCGCCGGACTGAACGCGAAGCGCCAGACGACGGTCATCGAGCCGATGCCGACGCGCGACCACACCGAGCTCATGCTCGAGGCGGCCGGGGCGAAGGTCCGCCGCAGGCCGGGCTCGGTCTCGATCGAACCCGTGGGCGCGCTCCGCCTCCCGGAGGTGATCGTCCCCGGCGACTTCTCCTCCGCAGCGCCGTTCATCGTGGCGGCGACGCTCCTCGCCGGGTCCGAGCTGACGATTCACGGCGTCGGGCTCAATCCACGCAGAACGGGGCTGCTCGACGTCCTCGAGCGCATGGGCGCGCGCATCAGCATCTTCAACCGCAGCAAGGCCGGCGGCGAAATGATCGGCGACATCGACGTCCGCTCCGCAGAGCTCACCGCGACGGATGTCGGGCCCGGGGAGGTGCCGCGCCTCGTCGACGAGCTGCCGCTCTTCGCGCTTGCCGCCGGCAGCGCCCGTGGTGTCAGCCACCTGACCGGAGCGGAAGAGCTCCGCCTGAAGGAAACGGACCGCATCGAAACAGTGACAACTGGGCTCCGGGCACTTGGCGTGCGAATCCAGGCGCGCGACGATGGCTTCGAGGTGAGAGGCGTCCCCACGCGCCCCGTCGGCGGCCGCATGCCGTCCAACGGAGACCATCGCATCGCGATCCTGGCGGCGGTCGCGGGCCTCGTCTCCCGTGAGGGCACGGACGTCGAGGGAGCCGACGCGGTCGCTATAAGCTTCCCCGGGTTTTTCGACCTCCTCGATTCAGTCTCCAGACGATGATTGTCGCCATAGACGGCCCCGCGGGGGCAGGCAAGAGCACGGTCGCACGGCGCCTCGCCGAGCGGCTGGGCTTCCGCTACCTCGACACCGGGGCGATGTACCGCGCGCTCACCTGGCTCGCGATGCGGCGCAGCCTTCCGCTCGGTGACGGCGAGCCGCTCGGCGACCTCGCGCGCTCGAACCCGGTGACCTTCGACGAAGGCGGCAGGGTCTGGATCGCCGGCACGGACGTGACGTCCTCGATCCGCAGGTCGGACATCGACCGCAACGTCCCCGCAGTCGCCCGCCATCCGGCCGTGCGTGAGGTGATGCGCGAGCGGCAACGCGAGCTCGGCCACCAGGGAGACGTCGTGATCGAGGGACGAGACATCGGCACGGTCGTCGCTCCCGACGCCGAGGTGAAGATCTACCTCAACGCCGATCCGACCGTGCGCGCACGGCGCCGGCAGGTCGAGCGTCCGGACATCGGCGGCGACGCGCTCGCGACCGATCTGCGGCTGCGCGACCAGAGCGACGCCGCACGGATGCGACCGGCCGACGACGCGGACCAGATCGACACGACCGACCTCCAGGTCGACGACGTCGTCACCCGCATCGAAGAGCTCGTGCAGCAGCGCCTGGCCGCGTCGAGGCCATGAACCGCACGCAATTCGTCCAGCTGTTCGGACGACCGTTCTTCAACGGCCTGACGCGCATCGCCGCGCCGTTCCGCGTGTACGGCCGCGATCGCATTCCGCTGAACGGCCCCGTCGTGCTCTGCTTCAACCACTTTTCCTGGGCCGACCCCTGGGCGATCGGCTCGCAGGTCCCGCGCACGCTCTACTACGTCGCGAAGCAGGAAGCGCACGACACGCCGTTCATCGGGCAGCTCATCCGCGCCTTCGGGACGATCTCCGTCCGCCGCGGTGAATCCGACCGCGAGGCGGTTCGGCTCATGCGCGAGATCGTCCACCGCGGCGACGCGCTCGGCATGTTCCCGGAAGGCACGCGTCAAGAGCTGGAGCCCGGGCCCGTGCTTCCCGGCGCCGCGATGATCGCCGTGCAGGAAGGAGCACCCGTCGTCTGCGGCGCCATCCACGGGAGCCAGTTCTGGAAACCGGGGAACTTCCACCCGATCTCGGTCGCCTTCGGCGAGCCGCTCGACGTCACCGGCCATCCGAAGAACTCGAAGGGCTACCGCGCAGCCGCGCTGGACATCCAGCACGAGCTCCGCCGCCTCTGGGAGTTCCTCGTGCTCACGCACGAGCAGGGACGGCCGCGCGTGGCGATCCCACCGAGATGAGCGAGACAGTCGAGGCCCCGCTGATCGGGACCGTGGCGATCGTCGGCTTCCCGAACGTCGGCAAGTCGACGCTCGTGAACCGGCTCACCGGTTCGCGCGCCGCGGTTGTCCACGAGACGTCGGGCGTGACCCGCGACCGCAAGGAGCTCGTCGCCGACTGGAACGGCAAGCGCTTCCTGCTGATCGACACGGGCGGCGTCGACATCGCCGACCAGTCGCCGATGACGAAGTCGATCGCCGTGCAGGCGAAGGAAGCGGTCTCGCAGGCCGATCTCGTGCTCTTCGTCGTCGACGCCAAGGCAGGCGTGAGCCCGGGGGACGAAGAGGTCGCAGACATCCTTCGCCGCGCACGCAAGCCGGTGCTCCTGATCGCCAACAAGATCGACGATCCGAGCCAGGAGAGCCTGGCGCTCGACCTGCACCGGCTCGGGCTCGGCGACCCGATTCCGATCTCTGCTCTGCACGGCCACAGCACCGGCGACCTGCTCGACCTGGTCGTCGACCGGCTGCCGGGAACGGGCCGGGCCGAGATTCCCGAGGAAGCGATCCGCGTCGCGATCCTCGGCCGGCCGAACGTCGGGAAGTCGTCGCTTCTGAACGCGATCCTCGGCCGGGAACGCGTCATCGTCTCCGAGACTCCCGGTACGACACGCGACTCGATCGACACGATCTTCGAGCGCGGCGATCGAACCTTCGTCCTCGTCGACACGGCCGGCATCAGACGCAAGCGGCGACATCGCCAGGGCATCGAGTACTACTCGGAGCTGCGCGCACGCGAAGCCGCGGAGCGCGCCGACGTCGCGCTCGTCCTCATCGACACCTCGGAGGGCCTCGTCGACCACGACCTCGCCATCGCAGACATCGCGCGGAAGGCGCAGGACTCGACGATGGTCGTCCTCTCGAAGTGGGACGAGACGACGATCGGGATCGAGGACATCCGGCCCGAGCTCGAGCGCCGCCTGCGCCAGCGCCCGCCGCACGTCGCCGTGTCGTCGAAGACGGGCCGAGGAATCGAACGGTTGCTCGACGGAATCGAGAAGCTCTACGACAAGCACGTCGCGCGCGTCTCGACGTCCGAGCTGAACCGCTTCCTCGCGGAGCTGCGCGAAGCACGGCAGCCGCCGTCACGCAAGGACAAGCGGCTGAACCTGATGTACGGCGCTCAGGTGTCCGCGCGACCGCCGCGCTTCAGGTTCTCGGTGAACGATCCGACGCTCGTGACACGCGACTACGGCTACTGGGTGGAGAATCAGCTCCGCGAGCGGTTCGAGCTCGAGGGCGTGCCCGTCACGATCGACTTCGTTCCTCGCTGAGCGAGATGTGCAGCACCTCGCCGCGGTCGACGAAACCGGCGCGCCGGTAGATCCTCGCCTCGTCCGGGCCGCCGGCCATCAGAAAGACGAGCGTCATGCCCTTGTCGAGCGCCGCTTGCGTGAGCCAGCCCGCCATCGCCGCGGCGATTCCCCGGCGTCGGTAGTTCTCACGCACGCCGATGGCGGCGAGCTCGCTGACTCCGTCGTGCGGTGCAACGCACAGTCCTCCGCCGGCGGCCTCGCCGGTCTCCGCGCTTCGCGCAAGAACGACGACACCGCCGTTGTCCGCAGTCCGCCGAAGCCCTGCGACGGCGCTGTCCGTGGGAGGTTCGCCCTCGCCGTACGCCTCCGCCTGGACCTCTGCGACGCCGCGAAACTCCTCATCGGTCGAGGGCGAGACCAGTTCGATGCCGACCGGTACCTCGAAGCGAGGGGTCGCACAGGTCATCAGCGGGAGCCGTCCTTCGACCTCGAACCCGGCTGCGAGTAACGCTGCTTCTACCGTCGGGGCTACGGAGGGGATGTACTCGAGTCGCGGCTTGCGCCCGCGCGCCCGGTAGGCGTCGACGAGGGCCTGGACGTCGTCCGGCGTGGCGGTGCCGCCGTCGTCGGGGATCGCGTAGTTGAGGTAGGGGTTGGCCGTATCCCGCGTGAACGTCGCGAGAAACGGGCCGATCCGCTCCGTGTCACGACCCCGTGGGGCGTGATGCCTGAGTGCGTCTTGGATCCTGCGTTCCACGATCAGAGGCGTCAGGATGACGCGCGTGAAGATCGTAGTCGTGGGTGGAGGGTCGTGGGGGACAGGCTTCTCCTGTCTGCTGCGGGACCGCGGCCACGACGTGACGCTCGCCTGTCGTGATCCGGAGCGAGTGCGTGTCGTCAACGAGACCGGCCGCAATCCCAAGTACCTGACGAACGCCGACCTCCGTGGTGTGCGGGCCGCGACCATCGACGAGGCGCCGCTTGCGGAAGCCGAGGTGATCGTGCTCGCCGTGCCGAGCGTCGCGTTCGCGGCCGTCGCCGCCGCCCTGCCCGGGAAGGCGCCGGTGCTGATCCTCACGAAGGGACTCGACCCCGCCACCGGCACCCGTCTCTCGACGCGCGTCGAGGGTCGCTCGGTCGCGGTGCTCTCGGGGCCGAACATGGCGGAGGAGATCGCCGACGGCCTCCCGACCGCGACGGTGATCGCGAGCGAAGACAGAGAGCTCGCGGAGCTTTTGCAGGAGGCGACCAACTCGCTGGTCTTCCGCGTCTATGTCAACGACGACCTCGTCGGCGTCGAGCTGTGCGCAGCGGCGAAGAACGTGATCGCTCTGGCGGCGGGCGGCGTGGACGGGCTCGGGCTCGGCGACAACGCGAAGGCCAGTCTGATCACGCGCGGTCTCGTGGAGATGTCGCGGCTCGGCGAGGCCTGCGGGGCACAGGCGGAGACGTTTTCGGGTCTCGCCGGCCTCGGCGATCTCACCGTCACCTGTTACTCCGGCTATGGACGAAACCGCAAGGCGGGCGAGCTGATCGCCCGCGGCGCCACCGCAGACGAGGCCGCAGCCCAGATCGGGCAGGTCGTCGAAGGCCTCACGACTGCGCCCGTTCTCAGAGATCTCTCACATAGGGTCGGCGTGGAGCTTCCGATCACCGAAGGCGTCTGCCGCGTCCTCGGCGGCGAGAGTCTCGATGCGCTCCTCGCCAGTCTGATGGGTCGTCAGCCGACCGCGGAGTGAAGGCTACGATGGGGAGCGATGCGCTCCGCCGCCGCAGCGCTTGCACTCGGTCTTCTGCTCATCGCATCAGGCTGCGGTACTAGCAGCGCCGCAACCCAGACATCGTCGGGCACCGATGCGGCGAGTCTCGTTCCGGCGAGCGCCCTTGCCTATGTGAGTGCCGACGCGAATCTCGACTCGCAGCAGTGGCAGATTCTCACCGACGTCTTCGGGCCCCTGCCGAGCAAGCTCGACTACAAGAACGACATCCACCCGGCGCTCGGCGACCGCGTGAACCTCGCGGTGCTCGGCATCGACAACGGCGAGCCCGAGGCGGTTGCGCTCGTCCAGCCGACCGACGAGGCGAAGCTGAGCGCGCTCGCGAAGAAGTTCGACCAGGGAAGCGAGCACTACACCGTCGAGCAGATCGGCGGCTGGTCGGTCGTCGCGGATTCGGCGGAGGCGTTCCAGTCCGTGCGCAACGCCGACTCGGGGAGCTCGCTTGCCGACACCGCGAACTTCAAGAGCGCCATGTCGCAGGTCGGCGACGCCGGATTCGCAACCGTGTATGCGTCGGGCTCCGGTGTGCAGCAACTCCCGGCGAAGTTGCAAGCGCTTGTACGGGTCGCAGGCTCGCCGCGCTGGGTCGCAGCGAGCATCACGGCGGACAAGACTGCGCTGCAGATCAAGGCTCGCGCCGCCGGAGGAACGTCGCCGGCGGCCTACCGGCCGACCCTGCTCCACGACGTGCCCTCGGGTGCGATTCTCGCTGTCTCGTTCAAGGATGTGAATCAGCTGCTCGCACGCGTCCAGAGCGAGCCGTTGCTCCGCACGTCGCTCCCTCCGTTCGTCACCGCACTGCGCTCCGTCGGCGGCGAGGGTGTGCTCTACCTCCTGCCGGGCACCCTCATCCCGGTCGTCACGCTCGAGGTTCATCCGAGTGATCCTGCGGCTGCTGCAACGGCGCTTCGCGGAGTCGCCGCGAAGGCCGGGAACATGCTGCCGCTGCATGTCGAACGGCATGGGAAGGTCGTTCTCCTCACCAACGCCGCTCCCGGCACCAGTCCCGGCAGTGGGTCGATCACCGACGATCAGTCGTTCAAGGATGCGCTCGCCGCAGCCGATGTCCCCGCCAAGGTCACATGGCTGGCGTACGCAGACATCCAACGGCTCGCACCGCTCCTGCAGGCACTCGCCTCGCTGACCGGGAACGGACAGGCAAAGCCGGCGACGACCGAAAAGCTCGACAAGTTCCAGACGCTCGTCGCATTCGGCGCCCGCTCCGGCTCGACGAGCAGCGTCGAGGCCAGGCTCACCTTCCGCTAAAGCTCGCGGGGCGTTCTGTGTAGCCTGTGGCCCCATGGCCGCACGCGAGTTCCTGTTCACCTCGGAATCCGTCACCGAGGGGCATCCCGACAAGGTCGCCGACCAGATCTCGGATTCCGTCCTCGATGCCGTTCTCTCCGAGGATCCGGAGGGCCGCGTCGCCTGCGAGACGTTGATCACGACCGGGCTCGTGGTCGTCGCGGGTGAGATCTCGACGGAGATCTACGTCGACATTCCCAAGCTCGTGCGCGAGCGGATCTCCGAGATCGGCTACACGCATTCCGAGTGGGGCTTCGACGCGACCACCTGCGGTGTCGTCGTTGCGCTCGACGAACAGTCGCCCGACATCGCACAGGGCGTCGATTCCTCGTACGAGATGCAGCATGACCCCGCCGATCAGGATCCGCTCGATCGGATCGGCGCCGGCGACCAGGGAATGATGTTCGGCTACGCGTCGAACGAGACGAAGGAGCTGATGCCCCTTCCGATCATGCTGGCGCACAAGATCTGCAAGCGGCTCGCCGAGGTGCGCAAGGCGGGCGACCTGCCATACCTGCGGCCGGACGGCAAGGCGCAGGTGACGGTCCGCTACGAGATCGACGACGACGGACGGCAGCGGCCCGTCGAGATCGAGCGCGTGCTCGTCTCGACGCAGCACTCCGACGGGATCTCCTCCGAGGACCTGATCAAGCCGGACATCGTCGACCGTGTCCTGCGGCCGATTCTTCCCGCGGATCTCTATGACGAGAAGCGGCTGATGGACGACCGCGACTTCGTCTTCGTCAATCCGACCGGCAAGTTCGTGCTCGGCGGCCCGATGGGCGACACCGGGTTGACGGGGCGGAAGATCATCGTCGACACGTACGGCGGCGCTGCGCGGCACGGTGGCGGTGCGTTCTCCGGCAAGGATCCGACGAAGGTCGACCGCTCGGCGGCCTATGCGGCGCGTTACGTCGCGAAGAACATCGTGGCGGCGGGCCTGGCCGACCGGTGCGAGGTGAACGTCGCGTACGCGATCGGAGTCGCGCACCCCGTCTCGATCGCGGTGCAGACCTTCAACACCGAGCACATTCCGACCGATCAGCTGGAGGCGCTCGTGCGGGAGCACTTCGACCTCCGCCCGGGCGCGATCCTCCAGGATCTCGATCTGCGCCGTCCGATCTACGCGAAGACCGCGGCGTACGGTCACTTCGGTCGCGAGGACCGAGACTTCACGTGGGAGCGCACCGACAAGGCCGACGCCCTGCGCGAGGCTGCGCGTGTCGGTTCAGCGGCGTCGGTGTAGCGCGTCGAACGTGCGCTTGCCCGTCACGTAACGCAGATCCCGAACCTTCAGTCCGAGCACCCGGCCGTCGAGCGGTGTCTCCGGCACGTCGATGTAGAGGCCGAGGGCCTCGGTTGGTGAGCCGCTCGCGGGCACCGTCAGGTGCATCACCTGGCCGGGGACGAAGGAGAACTTGCGGATCGACTTGCCGGCGAGCGTGAGCTCGACCTTGCGCGGCAGCTTGTCCTTCGGGAGGGCCAGCGTCAGCTCGTAGCGGCCGGCGGGCGCCGCAGCTGCCGGGCCAGGCGCGGAACCGCAACTCGGTGCCGACCCAGCGGTCGGGGGCGAGGCCCCACGTGAGTGAGCGGACGTGTGCGCCGGTGGGAATCCGGTAGGCGACGAGGTCGGTGCGTGGACGCGCGACGATCTTGCCGTCGAGGTCGATCGCCGAGCCGGCGATGTTCACGACGAGCGTCTGCGCCTGGGCCGTGTGTCCGTCGATGTCGAGCGTGCCGTCGGTGCGGACCCGCGCGACGGCTTCCGGCAGGCGGTCCGGCGCGGCGGTGGCGAGGACGACGACGCCCGTGATCTCCCGGTTCCAGGATTCGAGGCTGGCGCGCGCGAAGATGTTCGAGCGTGGCAATGCGAGGTGGCGGGCGGGGCCGAGCTTCGACTCGTCGAGCCAGTTCATCGGCGTCGAGCCGTAGGTGCGTGCCGCCCAGCTCGTCGCGAGGCTGTCCGTTGCGTAGACGCCGATGCCGGTCGCGAGGGAGAGGCCGATCGCCAGGGCCGCGAAGAGCTCGGCGACGCCTTTGCGCCGCAGTGGGAGCACCCAGGCCAGGAGAGCGAGCGCCAGTGGGACGAGCTCGTACAGGAGCGCGGCGTTCGTGAGGCTTCGGATCAGGTAGGCGACGCGCGAGAAGCCGGTGAGCGTGATTCCGTCGAAGAAGTACGCCGTCGTGCCGGTCAGGCCGGGGAGCGAGAAGCGCGAGAGGGCGAGTGCGCCCGCAAGCCCGAGCGCGACGTACATGAACCGGCGCGGTGCGCCTCGCTCGACGTAGGCGAAGAAGGCGAGGAAGACGAGCGGCGTGCAATAGAAGAGGTAGCGCTCGAGCGGGCGGTGCGCCTCCGCGGTCGAGACCATTGCGGCCTGGCCGATGAAGAGGACGGTGCAGCCGATTGCCATCGCAGCGGTGGCACGCTCGAACTTCGTGCGCGGCTGCGCGAGCATGTAGCCGACGCCGAGGAGCGCGCCGGGGACGACTGCGAGCCCGAGTGCGTACGGGAAGAGCGTCGCGTTGATCAGCAGCCAGTGAGCCAGTGGGCCGATCGCCGGGCGCAGGTGAGTCGCGCCGCCGTAGGTGCCGAGGGCGCCGGGGATCAGGAGCAGCGCGGCGACGAGCGCCGACGCGAGCGCCGCCGGCAGCGCGTGCCGGCGATAGGCACCCCTGCCGCAGAGCGCGATCGCCGCCAGGTACACGACGGGGAGGATCAGGAACTGCACGCGAGTCGCGACGGCGACGAGGCAGATCGCGGGAACCGCGAACGCCATCCGGCGCGAAGGCTCTGCGAGCGCTTTGATGAGGACGGCGACGGCGACGAGGAAGACCGGATACGCGAGCGCCTCCGACATGAGGAACGAGTGGTAGACCATGGCCGGCGTCGCGACCGTCGCAGCCGCGGTGAGGAGTGCGAAGGAGGGCCGAACGACGCGGCGGGCGATCCAGTAGGCCGGGAAGACGGCCGCGCACATGACGATCGCGTTCAGAATCTTCGCCGCGGTGTATGCGTCGGTCATCGAGCTGAGCAGCCAGGCGGGCGACTGGACGAGCGGCGCGAGCGGGGCGGGGAAGAAGAACGGCTCGCCCCGGATCGAAAGCCCGTGTCCGGCGGCGATCGACTGCGACAGCTTCCCGTAGAGGAGCTCGTCGTCGAAGATCATCGGCGTCAGGTGGCCCGTGGATTGCCAGGCGTGGTAGCTCGCGGCGACGACGAAGAGGAAGGGCAGCGCCAGACGCCGCGCGAGCGTGCGCGAGAGAGTCAGAGACCTGGCCGCATTTTGGGCAGCCGTCGTCGGCACGGCGCTCATGCCCCCCGTATCGGCTCGGAGCCGTCAGGCCGTTAGCGAGGGACTGTCCCTGGCACATGGCTCCGTCGGCCCAGTCCGGTGCCAGGCACGTGACGTGTCCGCGAACGGCATGTTCCAGGGACTGTCCCTGGAACGCGCCGTTTCGGGCGTTGTCCGCTTCGGAGGCTGTTGCTACGCGGGGCGGACGAAGAGGCCCGCTGCGGCTTTCTCGCCGATCGCGCGCTCCTGGCCGTTCAGCTTCACCGTGACCTGGCCCGCGGCGGGCTGGGCCTCCCGGACTTCGATCTCGCTACCCGGGACGAGGCCCTCGTCGTAAAACCAATGGAGAAGCTCTCCGTCGTGCTCCGCCAGCCGGACGATCGTCGCCCGATCGCCCGCGGCGAGGTCCGACAGCGGCGCCAGCTCACGGTTCTCCGCCTGCTCGAAGTCCGGGTCGACCGGCCAGCCGTGCGGACAGCGATCGGGATACCCGAGACGCTCCTCGATCCGCTCGACCATGTCTTCCGTGAACGTGTCCCCAAGGAGGTCGGCCTGGACGTGCGCCTCGGCCGGCGTGTAGCCCATGAAGTCGGTGAGCAGCCGCTCGATGATCCTGTGCTTGCGGACGACCCGCTCGGCGCGCTTGCGCCCCGTCTCCGTGAGCAGCGCCTCCTTGTGCTCGCCCCGCTCGATCAGCCCCTCGCCCTCGAGCCGCTTCAGCATCTCCCCGGCCGACGCCCGCGAGACGCCGAGCATCTCGGCCACTCGCGAGGCCAGGGTCGGCGACCCGCCTCCGAGGGGCCGGTACTCGCCGATCGGAAAGGCGAGGAAGTAGATCGTCTCGAGGTACTCGTCGACCGAATGTCCTTGTGCCATGCGAGGCTGATCCTAGCCTGTAAGGTGACCCTTACATGAGTACCGCTGAGATTCTCGGGCTCGGCGCCATCGCCGGGTTCACGATCTTCCTGGGCCTGCCGATCGGCCGGATGCAGGGCGTCACCGCCGAGACGAAGGCCTTCCTCGCGTCGATCGCCACCGGCATCCTGATCTTCCTCTTCTGGGACGTCATGAGCGGAGCCGTCGAACCGATCGAGGCCGCGCTCGAGGACGGCCACGACGGGCGCTTCCTCTGGCTTGCGTTCCTGCTCACGGCGGGCTTCCTCGTCGGGCTGATGAGCCTCGTCTACTACGACGTCTGGATGAAACGCCGCCGTCGGCGCGCGTTCCTCGGCCCGGGCGCGGCGTCGACCGCAGAGTTCGAGCACGAGCACCACTTCGTCGGCATGTCCCCGGCCAGATGGCTCGCGATCTACATCGCCACCGGCATCGGCCTGCACAACTTCTCCGAGGGCCTCGCGATCGGCCAGTCCGCGGCTTCGAACCAGATCAGCCTCGCGATCGTCCTGATCATCGGCTTCGGCCTCCACAACGCGACCGAAGGCCTCGGGATCTGCGCGCCGCTCGCAGGCGACAAGGAGCGGCCGACCTGGGGCTTCCTCGCCCTCCTCGGCCTGATCGGCGGCGGCCCGACGTTCCTCGGCACCGTCGTGGGCCAGGCCTGGGTCAACGAGGCGGTGTCGATCGTCTTCTTGGCCCTCGCAGCCGGCTCGATCCTCTACGTGGTGATGGAGCTCTTGAACGTCAGCCGCGCGCTCGCCTCGAAGACGCTCGTGACCTGGGGCATCATGCTCGGGCTCTTCCTCGGCTTCGCAACAGACTTCATCCTCGTCGCCGCAGGGGCTTAGCGTCACACCACGGCCGTAGGGTGGCCGGGTGACCCGTTACGCCTCGGTCTATCCACTCGTAACCGCGCGAGCCCTCGCGCGCGAGTTCACGTACGAGATTCCGGACGACGTCGGACCCGGCGCTGTCGTCGAGGTGCGTTTCGGCAATTCGAAGCAGCGCGGGGTCGTGACCGAGGTCGACGTCCAGCCGCCGAAGGGAATCGACACGTCGCCGGTCGAACGTGTCGTCGAGGAGCTGCCGCGGCCGCTCGTCGAGCTCGCGCTCTGGGTCGCGGACTACTACGGCTCGACTCCCGGTCGCGCACTGACGCTCGTTGCACCGGTGCAGCGGAAGGCACGAGGAACGCGGCCGCAACCGGCCGAGCGGGACGCGTTGACGGGGGAGGCCGAGCCCGCCGAGCTGAGCGCGACCCAGCAGGCCGCGCTCGTGCGCATCACCGCTGCGCTCGACGCAGGCGAATCGGCGAACTTCCTCCTCTACGGCGCCACAGGCAGCGGGAAGACAGAGGTCTACCTCCAGGCATGCGCCACCGCACTGCAACGCAACCGCGGCGCCATCGTCCTCGTGCCCGAGATCGCGCTGACGCCGCAGACACTCGGCCGCTTTCGCGCACGCTTTGGTGAGCGCATCGCCGTTCTTCACTCCGCCTTGAGCGAGGCAGAACGTCGCGACGAGCGCGCACGCATCGCGAGCGGCGAGGCGCCGATCGTCGTCGGCGCACGCTCCGCCGTCTTCGCACCGGTGCCACGGCTCGGGATCATCTGCATCGACGAGGAACACGACGCGTCGTACAAGCAGGAGTCCGATCCGCGGTACGACGCACGCACGGTCGCCGCGAAACGCGCCGCTCTCGAAGGCGCCGTCGCGGTGTTCGGAAGCGCGACGCCGCGTCCGGAGAGCTGGGGGACGCTCGAGCGGCTCAACCTCGGCGGCCGGCTCGCAGGCCCGCTGCCGCCCGTGCGTGTCGTCGACCTGCGCCGCGAGGCCGGCTACCCGTTGTCGGCGCCGCTCCTTGCGGAGCTCGGCGCGATCGAGGAGCACGGCGGCAAGGCGATCCTGCTGCTCAACCGCCGCGGCGTCGCGCCCGCGCTCCACTGCCGTGCCTGCGGGACGACGGTGCGGTGCGACAACTGCGACGTCGCGCTCGTGCTGCACGGCGATCACCGGCTCCGCTGCCATCACTGCGGACACACCGAGCCCGAGCCGGAGACGTGCGCCACCTGCGGCTCCACGGAGATCGCGCGACTCGGTGCGGGAACGCAACGGCTGGAACGTGAGCTCGAGGCGAAGCTGCCCGAGCTGGAACGCATCAGGCTCGACGCCGACGCGGTCGAGAAGCCCGGCGCGCTCGCCGCCGCACTGACGCGTTTCGCCGAAGCCGACCGTGTCGTGCTCGTCGGCACGCAGATGGTCGCCAAGGGCCACCACTTCTCCGGCGTCGCGCTCGCCGCTGTGGTGGACGCCGACACCGGGCTCGGTATGCCGGACTTCCGAGCGGAGGAACGGACCTTTCAGTTGCTGACGCAACTCGCAGGCCGCAGCGGCCGTGACGCGCCTGGGCGCGTGCTCGTCCAGACGTTCCAGCCAGACTCGCGCGCCATCGAGCTCGCCGCCCGGCATGACGTCGAGCGCTTCCTCAACAGCGAGCTCGACCGGCGTCGCCTGCTCGGCTACCCGCCGTTCAGCCATCTCGTTCGCATCGTCGTCAGCGGGCCCGATCCTGATGCGCCGCTACAGGCGCTGAGCGAGGTCAAGGCAGGCCTCACCGGAGACGTGCTCGGGCCGGCCCCGCTGCTTCGCCTCCGCGGGAAGTACCGCGCCCAGCTCGTGGCCAAGACGGAGCAACCACGCGCACTCGCTGCGCAGACGAGCCGGCTGCTCAGCGCGGCCGCTCCGGCGATGCGCCGCGCCGGCCTCGCGGCCGTCGTCGACGTGGATCCGCAGAGCCTCTAGTTCAGAGAAGGATCGAGCGGCATCCGGGAGACGAGCTCGTAGTGCCCGCCCTTGCGGCGGAGCACGTCGCTCCAGAGCCCGTCGGGATCGTCGGTGAAGATCGCGTCGATGCTCGCCGGCTCGATGATCCAGTCGTCGCGCTCCAGCTCGTCCTCGAGCTGCTCCGGTCCCCAGCCCGCCACACCAGCGAACACGCGCGCACGCGAAAGGTCGGGCGCACGCACCTCGAGCGCCTCTTCGAGTGCGACGAAGCCGACGTCTTCCAGCACGACGATCCCCGCGTCCTCCGGATCCTCGAACTCCGCGAGCACGGCGACACCCTCCGGGTTCACCGGTCCGCCGACGAACACCGGGTCGTCGAGGTCGGTGACCGGCGCCAGCTGCGGCACCGCTTCGCCGACCGTCGCCTCCGAGCAGCGGTTGAGGATCAGGCCCACCGCCCCCTCGTCCGAGTGCGCGGTGATCAGGACCACGGCCCGGTGGAAGTTCGGGTCGAGGATCTGGGGCGAGGCGATGAGGAAGTGTCCGGCGAGCGAGTCCATGGCCTAAGTGTGCACTTCCCCGGGGAAACGTTCCAGAATCCACGCTGCGTCCAGTGGCTCCCGCGTATAGGGCCGGCCGTTGATCAGGACGAAATCGCCGGTGCGGGGGTTCATGGGGAGTCTCGACTCCGCCGGGTAATGCCGGTTGTGGCGCTCGATCAGGTCGTTCACGTCGCTGAAGTCCCAGCGCTCCGCCAGCGCCCGCCATTCCTCGCCGAACTGGGCCGGATCGCCGCCTACTTCCTCCCGCAACCCGAGCCACGCCTCTGCGAGGGCCAGCTCGTGCGCGTCGATCGCGAGCTCGATCGCCCGCAGCCGTCGCATCCACGCCGTCGGCCCGGCGAGCGCGGAGATCGCCGCGCTCGCGTCCGGCCGGAAGTTCCGGAGGCGTTGCCGAATCGGCTCGCCGGCGAGTGGGTTGCCCTTCAGATCCTCCTCGAGCGCCTCGCGCTCCCTGCGGTCCCGCGGCGTCTCGGGACGCGTCGCGCCCTGCCGCATGATCGCCTCGCGCTCACGCCGTTCCACCCCGCTAGTGTGCCGGTCGGAATGCACCCTGTGATCACCTCAATTGGTTCGACCGGTCAGTTCAGACGGACGTGCGAGCACAGCTCACACGTCCTGATGACGGCACCGCTAGCGGTGCCTTAGGTGGCACAGGTCGAGGGAGAGGTCAGAACTGAAGAGCTCGACGCCGAGCACGAGGCTCGGCGGCAACTCGCGCTCGCCCAGATCCGGCAGTACCCGGACCCCGTCCTGCGCATGAAGGCACCGCCCGTGGAGAAGTTCGACGACGACCTCAAGCGGCTCGTGACGCGCATGGGCGAGCTGATGAAGGACGCGAACGGCGTCGGTCTCGCGGCGACGCAGGTCGGTGTTCTCCGGCGTGTCTTCGTCTTCGCGCCTGAGGAGGACAAGGTCGCCGTGCTCGTCAACCCCGAGATCGTGCGTCGCGGCGACGAGTCGGACACGGACGACGAAGGCTGTCTTTCCATCCAGGGCGTCACGATGCCGGTCGAGCGCTCGACGTCGGTGCGGATCGAGGGTCGTGACGAGCGGGGCGACGAGGTCGGCTACGACTTCGAAGGGATCGTCGCGCGCATCGTGCAGCACGAGCTCGACCACCTCGACGGAACGCTGATCCTGGACCGCACGACGCCCGAAGCCCGCCGTGAAGCGCTCGGAACGCTTGCGCCCACGGCTCGTCATTCGCTGACGTGACAATTGGCCGTCGCAGCGACGGCGCCCTTCGGAGCGGACATCCTCGAGCGCCTCGCCGCGCACCACGAGATCGCCGCACTGCTGACACGTCCCGACGCGCCGCGCGGACGTGGCCGCAAGACCGGCGCGCCGCCCGCGAAGGAGACGGCGGAACGGCTCGGCATTCCCGTGCTGCAGCCCACTCGGCCCGAGCCGGGGCTCGACCTCGGGGCCGACACCGTCATCGTCGCGGCATACGGACTGCTCATTCCGGAGGACGTGCTCGCAGAGCGGCTGTGGCTGAACGTTCATCCCTCGCTGCTCCCGCGCTGGCGTGGCGCCGCGCCTGTGGAGCGCACGATCATGTCCGGCGACACCGAAACGGGCGTGACGATTCACCGCACCGTCAAGGAACTCGACGCGGGTCCGATTGCCGCGCAGCGCTCGTTCCCGATCGGCGAGCAAGACGATGCCGGCGCGGTCTATGCGAAGTCGGCCGAGCTCGCCGTCGACCTGCTCGACGCCGTCCTGCCCGAGCCGGAGTTCACACCGCAGGACGAGGAAGGCGCGACGTACGCGGAGAAGATCACCGCCGCCGACCGCGAGCTCGACTGGAGCCGCCCGCCCGACGAGCTGCTCAACCGCATCCGCGCGCTCTCGCCGCACATCGGCGCACGGGCCGAGCTGCACGGACGCCCGGTGACGATCTGGAAGGCACGTATTGCCGGCGCGAGACTCGAGCCGCTCGAGGTGCAACCGGACGGCAAGCGACGCATGACGTACGACGAGTTCCAGCGCGGGCTGCGATGACGGCACGTCAGGCGGCGTACGAAGTCGTCCTCCGTGTGTTCGAGGAGGATGCATACGCGGATCGCGTGCTCCGCAGTGCCGCGAAGAACCTCGACAGTCGCGACCATGCACTGGCGCAACGACTGGCGTTCGGAACGGTGCAGCGCATGCGCACGCTCGACCACGCGATCGATGCAGCTCGGCAAGCGTCCGGTCCGCAAGCTCGACCCACCGGTTCGTGCCGCGCTGCGGCTCGGCGCATACCAGCTCGGCTACACCGAAGTCGCCCAGCACGCGGCGGTGAACGAGACGGTGGAGCTCGTCCGCCGCGCACAGCTCGAGCGGGCCGTGCCGTTCACGAATGCCGTCATGCGCAGGCTCTCGGAGGGGATCCGTGGGCTGCTCGACGCGCTTCCCGAGGACACGGCCGAGGCCGCGGCGCTCAAGCATTCGTACCCGGACTGGATCGCGGAGCTCTGGTGGGCGGAGCTCGGCCCGGAGCAGGCGCTTGCGCTCATGCGCACGCAGAACGAGCCGGCGGAGCGGGTCGTCCGGTTGAACCGCCGCAAGCCCGGGCACGTCGAGGGCCGGCCCGACCCGGATCTTCCCGACGCGTTGCACGTCGACCGGGTCGACGAGGAGGCTCTTCGCGCCGGGCTGATCTGGCCGCAGAGCCGCGGGTCGCAGCTCGCCGGGCTCGTCGTCGGCGCGCAACCCGGTGAGCGCACGCTCGATCTCTGCGCCGCGCCCGGCGGCAAGGCGACGCAGCTGCAAGGCGATGTCGTCGCGGTCGAGCTTCATCCCGGGCGTGCGCGGGAGCTGCAGGAGAACTGCCGCCTGCTCGGCGCGGACAACGTCACGGTGGTGAACGCCGACGCGACGGAACTGCCGCCCGAGCTGACCGGTTTCGACCGTGTGCTCGTCGACGCCCCGTGTTCCGGGCTCGGCGTGCTCGCGGCGCGGCCCGATCTGCGCTGGCGTGCCCGGCCGCTACCGGAGCTCCAGCAGGAGCTCCTGCGGGTCGCCGCCGAACGGGTGAAGCCGGGCGGCACGATCGTCTACTCGGTCTGCACGATGGATCCCGAGGAGAACGAAGCCGTCGTCGACGCTTCGGGCCTGCAGATCGAGCCGCTCGGTGACGAGTGGCCGCAGTTCCGGCACCCGAAGCGGCCCGAGTTCCTGCTCACCCTGCCGCACGTCCACGGAACCGCAGGCTTCTTCATCGCCCGGCTCAGAACCTAGACTCGCAGCGCGTGGGCTGGAACGACTGGATCAGAACGGTGGAGGTGGAGCCCTCGCTCTACGCGGCCGACTTCTCGCGGCTCGGCGAGCAGATCGAGGTGTTGCTCCGGGCGGGCGTGCGCGTCTTTCACTTCGACGTCGGCGACGGCCACTTCATCGAGCCGGTCACGATCGGTCCGATCGTCCTGCAGTGGATCTCGCCGATCATCCACGAGGGCGGTGCGTTCGTCGACTGCCACTTGATGACGGAGACGCCGGAGAAGCACTTCGCTGCGATCAAGCGGGCCGGCGGTGACAGCGTCACCGTCCACTACGAGGCCTGCCCGGATCTGCCCTCCGTCGTCCTCGGTGCGCACGCACTGGATCTCCAGATCGGGCTCGCGTTCAAGCCGGAAACCAGTCCGGCGTACGCCGCACACGCGGCGATCTCGGCGGCGGTCGACATGGTGCTCGTGATGAGCATCGAGCCCGGCTACTCGGGGCAGGAGTTCATGCCGGAGGCCTACGACCGGATCCGCACCGTCCGCTCCGTGTTGCCGCCGGAAGTCCACGTGCAAGTGGACGGCGGCATCGGCCCGGAGAACATCAAGGCCGTGCGCGAGGCCGGTGCGTCGCTCTTCGTCGCCGGTTCGTCGATCTTCGGTCGCGAGGACTTGCCCCGCGCCTATCGCCGGTTGGTGCAGGAACTCGCATGAGCCTCGAGCGTGCGCTCGAGCTCGCGGAGCGCGGGCGCGGGACGACGTACCCGAATCCCGTCGTCGGCGCCGTCGTCGTTCGGGACGGCGAGGTCGTCGGCGAAGGCTGGCACGAACGAAAGGGCGAGCCTCACGCAGAGGTGATCGCACTCCAGGCGGCTGGCGAACGTGCACGCGGCGCGACCCTCTTCGTGACGATGGAGCCCTGCGCGCATCACGGGACGACACCGCCTTGCACGGAAGCCGTGCTCGCCGCGGGTGTCGCGAAGGTCGTCGCGGGCTCGCTCGACCCGAACCCGGAGGCCGGCGGCGGGCTCGAGGTTCTGCGCCGCGCCGGTGTAGAGGTCGAGCACGCGGACTCGTTCGAGGCGCGTGCCCAGAACGAGGCCTGGCGGACGTGGGTCGCGGCGAAACGGCCGTTCGTCGTCCTCAAGCTCGGCCTGACGCTCGACGGGCGCGTCGCGATTCCCGGAGCCCGCTGGATCACGGGCGAGCAGTCGCGTCGCCGTGTGCACGAGCTGCGCGCACACGTGGACGCCGTCGCGGTCGGCATGGGAACCGTTCGGACCGACGACCCGCAGTTGACGGCGCGCGGCGTCGATGCGGTCAAGCAACCGCGGCGGCTCGCGTTCGGGCGCGGGCCGATGCCGCCGGGCGTGCGGCTCGAGCTGCGAACCGGCGCGCTCGCCGACGAGCTCGCCGCCCTCGCGGAGGAGGGTGTTCAGTCGCTGTTGCTCGAAGGCGGTGCCACGCTCGCCGAGTCGTTCCTGCGCGAGGACCTGGTCGACAAGGTGATGCTGTTCGTCGCACCGACGATCGGCCGCAACGGTCCTGCGTTCGCGCCGGAGCTGCTCGCTCCCGTGCAGCTGCGGCGTTTCACAGCGGAGCGAGTCGGTGGCGACCTCCTGCTCGGCGGCTACGTCCACGAGCCCTGAGCGCCGGCTCGGCCCGGCTTAGAGCTCGAGCGTTCGCGTTGCGTGGCGGCCGAGCTCGTCGAGCCGCGCGGTCTCGGGACGTCCGAGTGCAAGCACGAGCGCCGACATCTCCGGCAGTTCCGTCGCGACGAACTCGAGCAGCACGATCGAGTCGTCGTCGGCCGCCTGCAGGTCGTCGAACACGATCAGCAGCGGTTGCCGCGCGGCCTCCGCTCGCAAAGACTCGGTGACGGTTTCGAAGAAGCGGAACCGTGCCTCGGCGTCGGCCGGCTCCGGCGGCTCCAAGCGTCTGGCCGGCGTCGCGCAGCGCCTGGCTCCACGGCCAGTACGCGGGTGCACCGCCGCCGTCCCAGCCGCGTCCCCAGAGGATGCGGGCTCCGTGTTCCTTGGCGCTGCTCGCGACCTCGTCCGCGAGCCGGGTCTTGCCGCTGCCGGTCGCGCCGACGATCACGAAGAGACGTCCGCGGCCGGCCAGCGCGTCGTCGAGCCCGGCCTCGAGCAGCGCGAGCTGCTCGTCGCGGCCGGCCATGGGTGTCGCGGCCGCACGACCCGGCCGCCTGCCGGGCGTCGTCTGCCGGCGGGCCGCCTCGAGCCCGGGATCCTGCGCGAGGATCGCGCGCTCGAGCTCGTGCAGCGCGGGGCCGGGCTCGATCCCCAGCTCGGCGAGGAGCGTGCGCCGCGCCGCGCGGTAGGCCTCGAGCGCTTCGGCCTGCCGGCCCGCGCGATAGAGAGCCAGCATGAGCTGCCAGCGCAGGCGCTCACGCAGCGGATATCGCGTCACGAGCGACTCGAGCTCCGGCACGAGCTCGTCGTGGTGGCCGAGCGCGAGCTCCGCCTCGAACAGATCCTCCTGCGCCCCGACGTGCAGCTCATCGAGCCGGGCAATCTCTTCGTTCGCGAATGCCTCGTAGGCGAAGTCCGACAACGGCGCTCCCCGCCAGAGGGCGAGCGCCGCCCGGAGTTGCTCCGCCGCGTCGGCATGATCGCCGGCGGCGAGTGCGGCCCGGCCCTCCGCGAGCAGGCGCTCGAAGCGGTCGCGGTCGAGCTCGTCGGGCCTGAGCGTGAGCGAGTAGGCGCCGGCGACCGTCCGGATCGTCTCGGGTGGTAGCTCCTTCCTGAGGGCCGAGACGCAGTTCTGGAGCACCTTGACCGCCGTCGGCGGGGCCTCCTCGCCCCAGAGCTCGTCCACGATCACGTCGCTCGTCAGGGTCTCGTTCCCGTGGAGGACCAGCAGAGCCAGGACGGCGCGCTGTCGTGCGCCGCCGAGCGAGATCGCTCGTTCGCCGTCGAACGCCTCGAGGGGCCCGAGGATGCGGTAGTCCATGGCGGCTCGCCTGAACCTACAGCGGTGTCGCGTTCCTGACTAGGCGATGGGCGGGTTACTGCGCGATGGGGAGCAGTGGGTCCCCCGTGAGGTTCTCGTTACCGGCGGGAGAGATGCTCGGCCGGTCAGCAAAGAGGGGAAGGAGCACCACGATGATCCGCAAGCATTTCCGTCTCAAGAGAATCGCTCTCGGTCTCGCGCTCGCCACCGCCGTCGTGGCGCCTACCGCACAGGCAGCCGTCTACGTCGACGGGCCGACCCCGGGAGTCCAGGCCGGATACATCCGGGCCGCTGCGTACCAGCTCAAGGTCGAAGGCATGCGCTGGCAGGCCATGGCCAAGCAGTACGAGAGCCAGCCTGGCATCACTGCCGCGGGCGCAATGCTCGCGAACCAGAAGCACTCGGCTCTGACGGTTCCTCGCAGCTCAATCCGGTCTCGCAGCTCAAGGTCGAAGGCATGCGCTGGATGGCCATGGCCAATCAGTACAAGAACCAGCCTGGCATCACTGCCGCGGGCGCAGCGCTCGCGAACCAGAAGCACACGGCTCTGCCGGTTCCGATCACCCAGGCCCTGACGACGTCAGTGTCGGACGGCGGGTTCAACTGGAGCGACGCCGGCATCGGCGCCTCGGTCTCCTTCGGCGCAGCGCTCTTGCTGCTCACCGCGGTCGGGCTCGGGCGGCGATCCCGGTCTCGAGGACTGGCAAGCGTCTAGCGCTTCGCCAGGAGGGGGATGACGTGAACGGGCCCGGGAGGGCCCGTTCCGCTTTGTAGCCTTAGGTCATGTTCACGGGGATCGTGCGGGAGAAGGGCCGGGTCGCCTCCTTCGACGGGGGCCGGTTCGTGGTCGAGAGCGGGATCGCCGCCGAGATCGGCGACTCCGTCGCGGTCGACGGCGTCTGCCTGACGCTCACCGGCTCCGAGAACGGACACCTCGCCTTCGACGTGATGGTCGAGACGCTCGACCGGGTCAAGCCCTTCGGGAACGAGGTGAACCTCGAGCCGGCGCTTCGGGCCGGTGAACCGCTCGGGGGTCACTACGTCCAGGGTCACGTCGACGGGGTCGGAATTGTGCGCTCGGTCGAGGCGGAGGGGGACGGCACGCGGGTCTGGATCGACGTCGAGCCCGACCTGCTCCGCTATCTCGTGGAGAAGGGCTCGGTCACCGTCGAGGGCGTTTCGCTGACCGTCGCGGACCTCGATGCCGCCGGATTTGCCGTCGCGCTCGTCCAGCACACCCTGGCGGTGACCACGCTCGGGGGCCTGGCGGCCGGGAATCCGGTCAACCTCGAGGCCGACGTGCTCGCCAAGTACGTGGAGCGCCTCCTTCCGGGGCTACGATCCTCGGAGTGAAAGTCGAGGAAAAGAGCGCATTCGCCACCGTCGAGGAGGCGATCGAGGACATCCGCCAGGGAAAGTTCGTCGTCGTCGTCGACGCGGCCGACCGCGAGAACGAGGGTGACCTGACGATCGCGGCCCAGTTCGCGACCCCCGAGGCCGTGAACTTCATGACGAAGGAAGCGCGCGGGCTCATCTGCCTCTGCCTCTCCGAGGATCGCTGCGACGAGCTCGGGCTCCGTCAGATGACGGAGCGAAACGAGACGCCGTACGGCACCGCGTTCACGGTCTCCGTCGAGGCACGCGAGGGCGTCACGACCGGGATCTCCGCGCCGGATCGCTCGCGGACGATCCAGGTCGCAGTCGATCCCGACGCGAAGCCCGAGGATCTCGTCCAGCCCGGCCACATCTTTCCGTTGCGCGCCCGCGACGGCGGCGTGCTCAGCCGCGCGGGCCAGACGGAGGCCGCGGTGGATCTCGCGCGGCTTGCAGGCCTGATTCCGGCGGGCGTCGTGTGCGAGATCATGAACGAGGACGGGACGATGGCGCGCGTCCCCGACCTGATCCCGTACTGCCGGCGTCACGGGCTGAAGCTCGTCACCGTCGCCGACCTGATCGAGTATCGACGCCGGCACGAGCAACTCGTCGAGCGCGTCACGACCGTCTCGATGCCGACCGTGTACGGCGACTTCACCGCGGTCGCGTTCCGCGAGAAGCTCACCGGCAAGCATCACATCGCGCTCGTCAAGGGCGAAGTCGAGGGTGCGGAGAACGTCCTCGTCCGTGTGCACTCCGAGTGCCTGACCGGCGACGTCTTCCATTCGCTGCGCTGCGACTGCGGCGAGCAGCTCGAGCAGGCGTTGGGGCGAATCGCCTCCGAGGAGCACGGCGTCCTGCTCTACATGGCGCAGGAGGGACGCGGCATCGGCCTGCTCAACAAGCTGCGCGCCTATGAGTTGCAGGAGAACGGTTACGACACGGTCGAGGCGAATCTCGAGCTCGGGTTCCAGCCCGACATGCGTGACTACGGCATCGGCAACCAGATCCTCGCCGAGCTCGGTCTGACGACGATCCGAATTCTGACGAACAATCCGAAGAAGATCACCGGGATCGAGGGCTTCGGGCTCGAGGTCGTCGAGCAGGTGCCGATCGAGACGACGCCGAACGAGCAGAACGCCCGGTATCTCGCGACGAAACGTGACAAGCTCGGCCACAGGCTTCATCACCAGGATCTGAAGTACGAGCCCCTGGAGGGCGAATGAGCGAGCGTTGGCCGGGCGAACCCACGAAGCTGGACGAGCTCGACGAAGTCGAAGCAGACGAGGTCGAAGCAGACGAGGTCGAGGAAGAAGAGGAGCTGCCCGAGGCGGAGGAGGAGGACGAGGACGAAGAGCCGCTGCTGCGGGCACCCGGCGACCAGCAGCATGCCGAGGGCGAGCTCGACATCCCGGACGACATCAACGTCATCGAAGGCGAGCCCGACGGCACACGCCGCGGCGTCGCGATCGTGGCGTCGCGGTACAACGGCGAGATCACGAACAAGCTGCTTGCGTCGGCGCTCGAGGAGTTGGCAGAGGCGGGTGTGCGCCGCGAGGCGATCACCGTCATGCCGGTACCGGGCGCGTTCGAGTTGCCGCTCGCCGCGATGGCGCTCGCAAAGACGCGGCGGTTCGCGTGCGTCGTGGCGCTCGGGTGCGTCGTCCGCGGAGAGACGCCGCACTTCGAGTTCATCGCCTCGGAAGCGGCGAGCGGGTTGCAGCTGGCGGCGCTCGAGACGGGCGTCCCGGTCGCGTTCGGCGTCCTGACGGTCGACGTCGTCGAGCAGGCGGAAGCCCGAGTCTCGAAGGGCGCCGAAGCCGTGCGAACCGCGCTCGAGATGGCCGACGCCTTCGCGCAGCTGCGCGCCTCGGCGTCCCGCTGACCCACCAGAGCCACGTCCCGAAGAGCACGGGTCTGACACCAGCCGTTCGGGTCAGGTTCCGTCGGGTCACGCCCCGAACTGCACGGGTCTGACCCCAGCCGTTTGGGACTCGTCGGCTACACTGCCCGGCCGATGTCCAAGGTCTGCGCAGTCTGCGGGAAGAAGCCCGGCTTCGGCCACAACCGGAGCCACTCGATGGTGGCCACGAAGCGCCGCTTCAACCCGAACCTCCAGCGCGTCCGCGTTCTCCTGAAGGGGAAGGCGACCCGGGCATACGTCTGCACCCGCTGCCTCAAGGGCGGCAAGGTGCAAAAGGCCATCTGAGCAGCAACTTCCAGCCTCGCGACACGGTCTAATCCGTCCGTGGAGGCCGCTCGAGCTCCCTCTCTGTCATCCCCGCTGGGGCGAATCTCGATCTCCAACGAGGCCGTGGCGCACATCGTCGGCCGCGTTGCCGCCGAGGCCTACGGCGTCGTGGGAATGGCCGCGCGCAACCCGCGCGAGCGGCTGCTGACCCGCGACCGGCTGCGGCAGGGGATCAGTGTCAGCGGCAACGCCGAGGACGGCGTGACGATCGAGCTCAGCGTCGTCGTCGAGTACGGCCTCAACCTCGCCGAGGTGGCGTCGACACTGCGGAACCGCGTGCTGTACGAGGTCGAGCGCCTGACAGGACTGCCGGTCGCCGAGGTCGAGGTCCGGATCCAGGACGTGAAAAGGTCCACGGCGTGAGTGATCTGAGCACCGTGCGTCAGCTCGCCCGCGGCGCGCTCCAATCGCTTGAACGCAACCGCCAGCGCATCGACGACCTCAACGTCTACCCGGTTCCCGACGGTGACACCGGCACCAACCTGACCCTCACCGCACGTTCCGTCGTCGACCAGCTCGAGCAGACGGACACCGAAGACCGGCCCGGGCTCGTCAAGGAAGTCACGCGCGCGGCGCTGATGGGTGCGCGCGGCAACTCCGGCGTGATCCTGTCGCAGATCATTCGCGGTGCTGCGGAGGTGCTCGGCAGCGAAGCTGCGATCGACGCACGCGTCGTCGCGCAAGCCTTTCAGGCCGCGCGCGACGCCGCCTATCGCGCCGTACGTGAGCCGGTGGAGGGAACGATGCTCTCCGTCATCCGTGAACTGGCGGAAGAGAGCGAGAATGCCGACGACGACGAGATCCCGGAGTTGCTCACCCGGCTCGTCCGGCGCGGTGAGGAGGCCGTCGCGCGCACGCCCGAACAACTCGCCGTCCTCCGCGAGGCGGGAGTCGTCGACGCGGGCGGAGCGGGTCTGTTCGAGATCGTGCGCGGCATCGCTGCGACTGTCACCGGCGAAGGTCTGCCCGACGCGCCGTTCGAACGCGAAGAGCTGAACGTCGACGCGATTCATCAGGAGCTCTCGAAGTACCGCTACTGCACGACGTTCATGATCGAAGGCGACGACCTCGACAGCGATGCGATCGAAGCGGAGATGCTGCAGCTCGGCGACTCGCTGCTCGTCGTCGGCGACCCGGAAGCGCTGAAGGTGCACGTCCACACGGACGATCCCGGACGCGCACTCGGTGTCGGGACACGTCTCGGAACGATCGAGCGCGTCGAGATCGCGAACATGCACGAGCAGACCCATCAGCGCGAGGAGCGTCTCCTCCAGGTCGTGCCCGACGCACCACCCACTGCGAGCGGCGTCGTCGCCGTCGTCGCCGGTGAGGGCAACCGGCGGCTCTTCGAAAGCCTCGGCGCCGCGAAGATCGTCGAAGGCGGGCAGACGATGAACCCGTCGACTGCCGAGCTCGTCGCTGCGATCGAAGCAACGCATGCCGACGAGGTGATCGTCCTGCCGAACAACTCGAACGTGATCCTGTCTGCGGACCAGGCGGCGGGGGTCACGTCGAAACAGGTCCAGGTCGTCCCGACCGACTCGATTCCCGCCGGTCTCGCCGCAATGGTTGCCTTCGAGCCGGACCGGACGGCCGAGGAAAACGCCGGGGAGATGCGCGACCTGCTCCAGAGCGTCAAGACCGGCGAGGTGACGAAGGCCTCACGCGACGTCCAGATGAACGGGCTCGAGGTTCGCAAGGGCGCGTGGCTCGGGCTCGCAGGTGGCGAGGCGATCGCCGGCGGGCCGGACTTCGAGGAAGTGGCGGCGGCCGTGGCCGAACGCCTGCTCGCGGAGCCGCGCGGGCTGCTGACCCTCCTCAAGGGAGCCGACGAGCCAGACCTGAACGGCCTTGTGAAGCGGATCGAGGAGCTCCATCCCGGCCTCGAGCTGGACGTGCACGACGGCGGCCAGCCGCACTATCCGCTCCTGCTCTCTGCGGAATAGGCTCCGCGGGTGGCCGAGCGGATCCGCCTCGTCGTCGTCGAGGACAACCAGGGCTTCCGCGAGGCGCTCGAGTTGCTCCTCGGACTGCAGGCGGACATGGAGGTCGTTGCCTCGGTCGCCGACGGCTCCTCCGCAGCGGCGGTCGTTCGCGAACATCAGCCGGACGTCGTGCTGATGGACTACCGGCTGCCCGGGCTCGACGGCGTGCAGGCGACGCGGGCCGTGCGTGAAGCGGCGCCGGCCGTCGCAGTCGTCTGCCTCACCGCCTCCGCCAACCTGCGTGAGGTCGACGCGCTGTTCGAGGCGGGTGCGGTTGCGTGTCTCTCGAAGGACCAGGAACTGGACGAGATCATCCAGGCCATCCGCGACGCCGCATGAACCTCACCGCGACCAACACGGCGATCGTCCTCGACTCGACGGCCGACTTCCCCGAAGCGCCGAAGCGGTTTCCGAACTGGCGCGTCGTTCCGCTCTACGTCCTCTTCGGTGACCAGAGCTACCGCGACTACGTCGAGCTCGCACCGGAGGAGTTCTACGCCCGGCTCCGCACCTCCGAGGCGCTGCCGACGACGTCGCAGCCGACACCGGGCGACTTCCTCGAGACCTACGAGGAGCTCGGCGCGTTCGAACGCATCTACTCGCTGCACCTCTCGTCCGTGCTTTCCGGCACGTACCAGAGCGCGACGACCGCGGCGGCCACGCTCGGTGACGACAAGGTGCGCGTCGTCGACTCGGAGACTGCCTCTGCCGCGATCGCCATGCTCGGGCTCGCAATCCAGCGCCGGCTCGACGGCGGCACGAGCGACGACGAGCTCGACGCGCTGATCCGGCGCTTCAAGGACGAGGCCCATCTGATCTTCACGGTGGACACGCTCGAGTTCCTGCGGCGCGGCGGACGCATCGGGCGCGCGAGCGCCTGGGCGGGCCAGCTGCTGCACGTCAAGCCGATCCTCACGATCGAGCGGGAGGTGATTCCGCTCAAGCGCGTCCGCGGCAACCAGAAGGCCATGCAGGAGTTCGTCAAGGCCTTCACGTCGACGACGGAGGATGTGCCGACGCTGAAGGTGGGGATCGCGCACGCGGATGCGCCCGAGCGTGCCGAGCAGCTGCGCAAGATGGTGCGCCACGAACGACCGCAGGCCGAGATCGAGCTGATCACGACGCTCGGCGCGGTGGTCGGCACGCACGCCGGCCCCGGCACCGTCGGCTTCTTCTGGTTCGATGACAGGGAGTGACGAAGGTCGAAGTACTCCTGCCGGTGGGATTCGCCGGCGCAGACGCGGACGAATGGACGAGGCCGCGGGGCTTTCCGAGGCCTGACGCGCTCGACCGCGCCGTCGACGTCCTGCCGGGCGTCGGGCCGGCGGTGAAGAAGAAGCTGCAGCGCCTGGGGCTCGAGACGATCGGCGACCTGCTCACACACCGTCCGTTCCGCTACGAAGAGCCGGTGCCCGAACGGCGCATCGCCGATCTCCAGGGTGACGAGGACGTGGCGATCACCGGCGAGGTGCTGTCGGTCTCGAACCGGCGCCGCGGCCGCCTGCAGATGCTCACGGCACGGATCAGCGACGGCACCGCAACGATCTCGGCGACCTGGTTCAACCAGCCCTGGCTCCAGCAGCAGCTGCAGGCGGGAACGGAGGTGCGCCTGCGCGGGCGGCAAGGCAAGTACGGCTTCGACGTTCGCAGCTTCGACATCGGCGACGCGGAGGCGACTGCGGACTTCGCGCCCGTCTACCCGGCGAGCGAGGACCTCGCGGCGAAGAAGCTGCGCGAGATCGTCGGTGCGGCGCTGCCGGCGTCACTCCCGGACCCGCTCCCCGCAGACTTGAAGCAGCACGAAGCGTTGCCCGCGCGCGTCGACGCACTCTGGGCGCTACATCGCCCGCGGTCGCTCGCCGAGGCCGAGCTGGGACGCCGCCGGCTTGCGTTCGACGAGCTTCTGCTGTTGCAGCTCTGGCTCGCGCGCCGGCGGCGGGAGCGCGAGTCCGAGATCGCTCCTGCACTCGGACCGCCGGGCGAGCTCGTCGCGCGCTACCGCGGCGTCCTCCCGTTCCAGCTCACAGAGCATCAGGAGCGCGCCATCGCCGAGATCGACGGCGATCTCGAGCGCACCGTGCCGATGCAGCGGCTCCTGCAGGGCGAGGTCGGATCCGGCAAGACCGTCGTCGCGCTCTACGGTCTCCTGCGCGCCGTGGAGGCAGGACGGCAAGGCGCGTTGATGGCGCCGACGGAGACACTCGCTGAGCAGCACTTCCTCACGCTCGAGGAGCCGTGCCGTCTGCTCGGCGTGACGTGCGCGCTGCTGACGAGCTCAACGGCGAAGCGCGAGCGCGACCTCGCCCCGCACGCAGACATTGTCGTCGGCACGCACGCCCTGATCCAGGAGGGCGTCGTGTTCCGTGATCTCGCGGTCGCGGTGGTGGACGAACAGCACCGGTTCGGCGTCGAACAGCGCAAGGCCCTCACCGAGGGCCGCTCGCCGCACGTCCTGCACATGACGGCGACGCCGATCCCGCGTACGCTCGCGCTCACCGTCTACGGCGACCTCGCCGTGTCGGAGATCGTGCGGCCGCCGGCCGATCGCAAGCCGATCACGACGGCGTGGGTGACGGAGGAGCGCAGCGGTGCGGCCTACAGCCGGTTGCGGAAGCATCTCGACGCCGGCCGGCAGGCCTACGTCGTCTGTCCGCTGATCGAAGAATCGGAGACGACGCAGGCGCGAGCGGCGGAAGCCGAGGCCGAGCGCCTGCAGAAGGGCGAGCTCCGCGGCTACCGCGTCGGCCTGCTGCACGGACGGCTTCGCCCCGCCGAGCGTCGTGAGCTGATGGCTCGCTTCAAGGCCGGCGAGCTCGACGTGCTCGTCGCGACGACGGTGATCGAAGTCGGCGTCGACGTCCCGAACGCGACGATCATGATCGTGCAGGAAGCAGACCGGTTCGGCCTCGCGCAGCTGCACCAGCTCCGGGGACGCGTCGGCCGCGGCTCCGAGCAGTCCTACTGTCTTCTGATCTCTCGCGCGCGCGAGGACCTGACGGAGCCCGCAATCGAGAGACTCGAGGCGCTCGTCCGCACGAACGACGGGTTCGAGCTCGCGGAGGTCGACCTGGACATCCGCGGCAGCGGTCAACTGCTCGGGACGCGCCAGTCGGGCTTGACCGATCTCCACTTCGCGCACCTGCGCAACGACCGTCCACTGCTCGAACGCGCGCGTGCGCTGGCCGACGAGCTCGTCGACGCCGAAGGCCCGCTTTCCGACGAGGTCGAGCGGGCCTTCTCCGAGCGGGACCTCTCCGCCGCCTGAGCCCGTATCCCGTCCATGAACCGCCGTGAGTTCGTCGTCGGCGCGGTGACGCTGCCTCTCGCGCTGCGTTTCGCTCCCGAAGCGTTGGCCGGCGGGACGCCGGTCGCGCTCGTTACCGCGGACACACAGTCACGCGTGGCGGTCGTCGAGCTCGCCACCGGCCGGGTGCTGCGTTCCATCCACACGCTCGCAGGACCGCGCAGCATCGAGACCGTCTCGGGCATCGCCGGCGTCGTCTGTCACACCGTGCACGGTGCCGTCTCGATCATCGACGGACCGAAGCTCGTCGTCCGTCACGTCCTCCATGGCTTCGACGAGCCGCGCTACACCGCTGCGGCTCCGAACGGCAGACACGCGTTCATCACCGATTCGGGCCGCCACGAAGTCGTGACGATCGACGTCGTCCAGGGCCGCAAGATCGCGCGCCTCGCAGTCGGTGGGCCGGCGCGTCACGTCTCGATCGACCCGAGCGGACGGATCCTCTGGGTGTCGCTCGGCTCGAGGGCGGAGCACGTCGTGGCCGTCGACGTCTCGAAGCCCGCGGCGCCGCGACTGCTGGGGAGAATCACCCCGCCGTTCCTCGCGCACGACGTCGGCATGGCTCCCGGGGGCCGCCACGTCTGGGTCAGCTCGGGCGACCGGGGTGCGCTTGCCGTCTACGACCGGCGCACGGGAAGAGTGTTGCGCCGGTTGCCGGCCGATGCGCCGCCGCAGCACGTCACGTTCCTCGGCTCGCACGCGTACGTGACGAGTGGGGAGGACGGAACCCTGCGCGTGCTGTCGCTGAAGGACGGCCGTGTCGTGCGGACGACGAAGGTGCCGGAAGGCTCGTACAACGTGCAGGAGGCGTTCGGCTGGATCGTCACTCCGTCGCTCGACCGTGGCACGTTTTGTGTGCTCGACCGTCAGGGACGTCTCGACCGCCGCGTGCAGGTGTCGCCGTCCTCGCATGACGCCTGCTTCGTGATGACCGCCTGATTCCCGCCTACTGTTCGGGGCGTGACTGCGGCCCTCGTCAGCCTGCTCCTGCTTGCGAGCCCGCACGGCTGGACGCTCCCGCACGCCCGCCAGGTCCTCGCCTCCCGGCCCTACGAGGTGACGGATGCGAGTCAGCCCGACCGGCCGCAGTACGAGCTCAGGTTCACGCCGCGAACCGCAAGATCCTTGCGCAAGGGATTCGTGTTCAACGGTGTCGCGCGCGACACGCTCACCGACAGCGACGTCCCTATCCACTTCACGTTCACGCGGCCGGGTCGTATCACGCGTTTCCGTGGGCCGCCCGCGGACACGTCGCAGCCCTCGTTCCCGATTCGGGCCGCGTTCTACTACGCGTGGTATCCCGAGGCGTGGTACCGCGATCCCGTCTTTCCCTACAGCCTGTTCCACCCGTCGCTCGACTACTACAGCAACGCGGATGCGCGTGTCGTGCGCGCGCACACGGACGCGCTGCTCTATGCGCGGCTCAATGCCGGGATCTACTCGTGGTGGGGACCCGACGGCTATCCACCGACCGACCTCCGCTTCTGGCGCTACCTCGCCGCAGCGCGAACCACGCCGCTTCGTTGGGCGGTCTACTACGAGCGCGAGGGCTACGAGAACCCGAGCGTCGAGAAGATTCGCTCCGACCTCGAGTACATCCGCGACCGGTATGCGACGCAGCCGGCGTACCTGAAGGTCGACGGGCGCTTCGTCGTGTACGTGTACGGCAGCGCCGATGACGGCTGCGACTCGACCGCGAGGCGCTGGCGCGAGGCGAACACGGTCGGCGCGTACATCGTCCTCAAGGCGTTCGCCGGTTTTCGCACCTGCGCCGTGCAACCGGACGCCTGGCACCAGTACTCGGCCGCGCTTCCCCAGTACGACCTGGCTCCTGACTCGTTCATGATCGCGCCCGGCTTCGATGAAGAGAGCGAGCCGACGCCGCGCCTGTCCAGAGACCTCCCGCGCTGGCGAAGCGACATCGACGCGATGCTGGCCTCGAACGCCCGCTGGCAGCTCGTCCTCACGTTCAACGAATGGCCCGAGGGAACGTCCGTCGAGAGCGCGCGTGAGTGGGCCTCGCCGTCGGGCTACGGCGCCTACCTCGACACCCTCCACGAGTTGCTGGGTGCGAGAATGCTGCGGTGAAAGCGTGAGGATCATCGCCGGCTCGCGCAGGGGGCACACGATCCAGGCGCCGAAAGGGCTCGACACGCGCCCCACGTCGGATCGCGTCCGCGAGAACGTCTTCAACATCGTCGCACCGTGGGTCGAGGGGGCCCGGGTGCTCGACCTGTACGCCGGGTCCGGGGCGATGGGCCTGGAGGCGCTCTCGCGGGGAGCCGAGCGCGCCGTCTTCGTCGAGTCGGATCCGGAGGCCGTGCGGGCGATCGAGCGCAACCTCGACAAGCTCGGTCTCACGGGCGCGCGCGTCGTGCGAGGGGATGCCGTGAGAGGTCTCGGGCAGGAAGCCGGGGCGGGCAGAAAGTACGATCTCGTGCTCGCGGATCCGCCGTACACGATGACCGACTACCAGCCCCTATCCCGGTACCTGTCCGGCGTGCTCGCCGACGACGGGCTGCTGGTCTTCGAGACCTCCGCGAGGACGGAGCCCGAGCTCCCCGGGCTCGCCATCCGCACGTCGCGCAAGTACGGCTCCACGCGGGTGACGGTGTTCGAGCACCAATGATCACCGCGATCGCACCAGGCTCCTACGACCCGGTCACGAACGGGCACATCGACGTGATCGGCCGCGCGGCGGGAATCTTCGACCGCGTCGTCGTCGGAGTCGTCGGCAACCCGACCCACAAGACGCCGATGTTCGCGCTCGACGAGCGGGTCGGCTTCTTGCGGGACGCGCTCACGAATCTCCCCAACGTCGAGGTCGAGGTCTTCTCGGAGCTCGTCGTCGACTTCGCCCACAAGTGGAACGCGAAGGTGATCGTCAAGGGCCTCAGGGTGATCTCGGACTTCGAGTGGGAGTTCCAGATGAACCAGCTGAACCGCACCCTGGCCCCCGAGATCGAGACCGTCTACGTGATGGCCAGCCCGGCCGTCAGCTTCGTCTCCTCGAGCGGAGTAAAGGAGATCGCGGCGTTCGGCGGGAAAGTGGACGAGCTCGTCCCGGCGGCCGTTGCGCGCCGTTTCCAGCAGCTTTTCCCCGCTGGTCGCCCCGGCACCCCAGAGAATCCGCAAGAATAAATCGGAGAAAGTGCTTCGCACTCTCTCCGAGGAGGGGTTAGTGACTTCGTTTCGCTCGTCAGAATTGAAAACACCAGCCCGTCGGCCTCACGGGGCGCCGGGGGTAGACTCGGAGGCCAGATGGACGTACTAGTACTCATCGACAAGCTCGACGATCTCGTTCACAACGCCAAGGCCGTGCCCCTGACCGACCAGGTCCGGATCGACCGCGAGGAGATCTACGACATCCTCGACCAGATGCGCGCGACGATCCCGGAAGAGATCAAGCAGGCCCGCTGGATCGTCAAGGAGCGGCAGGAGATGCTGGCCGAGGCCAAGCGCGAGACCGACCGGCTCCTGGGCGAGGCGCGCGAGCAGGCCGTTCGCGAGGCATCGCAGACGGAGATCGTCAAGATCGCCGAGCGCCAGGCGCAGGACATCGTCGACGAGGCGCGGCGGCAGGCGAGGGAGACCAGGCTCGAGATGGAGGACTGGGCCGACTCGATCCTGTCGACGCTCGAGGTCAACCTCGAGAAGTTCCTCACTGCGGTCAAGCGGGGCCGCGAGCGGCTGCACGAGCGCTCGCAGGAATCGGTCGTCGCCGGAGTCGCCGCCGGCGTCCCGGACGACGAACCGTACGCCTAGACGCTAAGCAAAGACCGGCTCGTGCTCCAGTTCGGCGCAGACGGCCTGCGCCGTTTCGATGAACGCCCGCGCCGCGGGGGTGCGGTAGCGGTCGCGGTGCCACGCCAGCGAGATGAGGCGCGGCTGGACCTTCGGGGGCTCGATCAGCACTGTCGCCTCGTCTTCGTCGTCCATCGTCAGCCGGGGGACGAGGGCGCTACCGACCCCGCTCGCGACGAGCGCCTGCACCGTCTGGTTGTGGTCCGAGCGGAAGACGAAGTTCAACGGGTGGCGCGCGTCGCCCTCGATCCGCTCCAGCAACCGGCAGTGCTTGTGGCCGATCAGCTCGAGCTCCGCCATGTCCTTCCAGGTCGGCGGCGTCGCGCGATCGGCGAGCGGAGACCCTGCCGCGACGACGAGCACGTACGGGTCGCGCATCAGCTCGACTGACTCGAACGGTCCCTCGCAGAGCGGGAGGTCCGCGAACGTGACGTCGAGCTGGCCACGTTCGACGAGCCTGAGGAGCTCCTCGTCGTCGCCCGACTCGGTCAGCGTGACGTTGACCTGCGGCCAGGCCTCGAGGAAGCGGCGCATCACCTCGGGCAGGATGCGCTGGCCGACGCTCTGGTAGACGCCGACGCGGAGCGTCCCGGCCTGCCCCTCCGCGAGGGAGGCGAGGTCGGCCTGGGCCGCGGCCACTCGCGCAGCGATGGCGTCGGCGTGGATGAGGAGGAGCCGGCCGGCCTCGGTGAGCGAGACCGGCTTCGGGCCACCCGGCCGCTCGACCAGCCGGTGGCCGACGATGCGCTCGAGGGTCGCGATCTGCTGGCTGACCGCCGACTGGGTGTAGCCGAGCGAGGCCGCTGCCTTGCCGAAGGATCCCTCCTTGGCGACGGCTTCCAGCGCCAGGAAATGACGCAATTCGACGCCGAGCCAGCTATCAGGTTCCATAATCGATGTCCATCATAAGTCGATTTGCGCTAATGGTGCGCGAATGCCGATCATGAGTCTATGACAGGGATCGTCGTACTCGTCTTCATCTTCGCGATCGGGCCGTTGGCTGTGTTCTTCGGCGCCGACTCGCGTCTTCCTGAAGACCGGCGCTCGCTCTAGTTCGTCGTGACCGCCGCATTCGCCCGCCGCTCCCCGGCAGCGGTCGTCGCCGCCTTGGCGACGATCTATCTCGTTTGGGGCTCGACCTACCTCGCGATCCGGGTCACCGACCGGACGATGCCCCCGCTCCTGATGTCGTCCGTGCGGTTCCTGATCGCCGGGGCGGCGCTGTATGCATTCGCCTCGCGCGGACACGCCCGGCCTACGCTTCGGCAATGGGGCTCGGCGGCGATCGTCGGCGCAGCTCTCCTTCTGATCGGCAACGGCGGCGTCGCCTGGGCCGAGACGCGCCTCGAATCGGGGCTCGCAGCCCTGATGGTGGCGATCATCCCGCTCTGGGTGGCGCTCATGGATCGTGTCGTCTTCGGCCGGCGGCTCTCGCCGGTCGCGATCGCCGGCCTCTTCGTCGGCTTCGCCGGAGTGGCTCTGCTCGTCAGGCCCGGGGGCGGCGGTGACGTCGTGGCCATGCTCGCCCTCGTCGGGACGACGGCGGCGTGGGCCGGCGGATCCCTCTACGCACGCGGTGCGGCCCTACCCGAGAGCCCGCTGCTCTCGGCCTCGATGCAGATGCTCGCCGCCGCCGTCTTCCTGGGCGTTGCCGGTCTCGCGTCCGGCGAGGCGAGCGGAGTCCATGGCGACACCTTCTCGACGAGGCCGCTGATCGCGTTCGTCTACCTGGTCGTCGTCGGTTCGCTGATCGCCTTCTCCGCGTACGCCTGGCTGCTGAAGAACGTCCGGATCTCGATCGTCTCGACCTACGCGTTCGTCAACCCGGTCGTCGCCGTCGCGCTCGGCACGGTCTTCCTCAACGAGACCATCGGCTGGACGACTGTCATCGCGGGCGCCGCGATCATCGTCGCGGTCGTCTCGATCGTCACGGCACGTGCGCCGACGCAGAAGCCGGTGGTCGGCGAGGTCCCTGAGCGGCTCAAAGCAGCTGCCTGACCCGCGGTACCCTGGGCTCCATGAGGAGCTTCAATCTGCGACAGGTCAAGCTTCGCCCCGGGGAGGAGCATCGCGAGGAGATCGAGCTGGAGCTCGAGCCGTTCGAGCTCGGCGGCGAGCGCTATCTCCCCGTGCCCGGCACGCTGCCGGCGCTGCTCGCGATCACGAAGGCGACGAGCGGCCTGGTCTTCGACCTGCGCTTCACCACCCGGCTCCACGGGCCCTGTTATCGCTGCCTCGGGGATGCCGTGCTCGAGGTCCCGGTCGACGCCCGCGAATATCAGGCGGCGTCGAATCCGGAGGGAGTCGAGGAGCTGCGCATGGCCTACCTGGAAGACGACAACCTCGATCTCGGGACGTGGGCGCGCGATGCAATCGCCCTCGAGCTCCCCGACAAGATCCTCTGCCGAGCCGACTGCGCCGGGCTCTGCCCGGTCTGCGGCAAGAACCTGAACGACGAGCCGCACGAGCACGCGGAGGAGACCGGCGACACCCGCTGGTCGGCCCTGGAGAGCCTGCGCGAGCAGCTCTAGCTACACTCCGCCGTTCTCATGGCAGTCCCCAAGAAAAAAACCTCGAAGGCACGGAGAGACAAGCGCCGCGCGCAGCACAAGATCGAGTCGCCGCGGCTGAACCTCTGCCCGCAGTGCGGCCAGCCCAAGCGGCCCCATCGCGTCTGCCCGACGTGCGAGACCTACCGCGGCCGCGAGATCGAGCCGCTCCGCACGCGCGTCCCGTAGCCCAATGATCCGCGTTGCCGTGGACGCCATGGGCGGCGACCGCGGGCCGGAGGAGATCGTCGCCGGCGCACTCGCCGCTGCCACGGATGCCGTCAAGCCGATCCTCGTCGGGCCGAACGACCTCGACACACAGGGGCTGGAGCTGATCGACGCGCTCGACGTGATCGCCATGGAAGAGAAGCCGACCGAGGCGGTGCGGTCGAAGCCCAACAGCTCGCTCGTGACCGCGTGCCGCGCCGTGGCGGAAGGGAGGGCGGATGCTGTCGTGTCGGCGGGCAACACCGGCGCGATGCTCGCGGCCTGCCTGCTCGAGCTTCGCCGCATTCAGGGAGTCCGGCGGCCCGCGATCGCCGTGACGATCCCCGCCCGGGAAGGCCCATCGGTGCTGCTCGACGCAGGTGCGAACGCCGACGCGCGACCCGAGGACCTCGTCCAGTTCGCGCACATGGGAGTCGTCTTCGCCGAGCAGGTCCTGGGCGTCGCGAGGCCGCGAGTCCGGCTGGTCTCGATCGGTGAGGAGCCGGAGAAGGGGAACCACTTAACGCTGCAGGCGCATGCGCTCCTCGCCGCGAGCGACCTCCCGTTCGCAGGCAACACCGAAGGCCGGGACCTCCTGACGGCAGGCGGGGACGTCGTCGTGACCGACGGCTTCACGGGCAACGTCGCCCTCAAGCTCCTCGAGGGAACGATCACGGGCCTGCTGGGAGCCCTGCGCGAGGAGATCACCGCGACTGCGCTGGGAAAGCTCGGCGGGCTGCTGATCAGGCCTGGAGCGAGGAAGCTCCGGGAGCGCCTCGACCCGGACGCGTACGGGGGCGCCTACCTGCTCGGCCTGCGAGGCCTCGCCGTGATCGCGCACGGAAACTCCTCCCGACGCGCGATCACGAACGCGATCCGGCTCGCGGCCCGCGGCGTCGAGAACGACGTCGTCGGCAGGCTCACTGAGAATCTGGGCGGGAGCGTGTTAGCATCCGGCCCCTCTGCAACCCCGACCCCCAACGTGAGGTGACATGGCAGCGTCGCGCGAGGAAGTCTACGAGCGGGTCAAGGAAGTTCTGACCGAACAGCTCGGCGTGGAAGAAAGTGCGATCACAGAAGAGGCCTCGTTCCAGGAGGACCTCGACGCGGACTCGCTCGATCTCGTCGAGCTGATCATGGAGCTCGAAGATCAGTTCGGAATCAAGATCTCCGACGAGGACGCCCAGAAGATCCAGACCGTCGGCCAGGCCGTCGACTACGTCTCCTCGCACCAGTAGCGCGCCCGCGGGGGACGTCGCCCCGCTTCGGAAGCTGATCGAAGATCTGCCCGACGCCCGGGCCGAGCAGGTCTATACGCACGCGTCCTGGGCCGTCGACCGGTCGGCCTCCTACGAGCGGCTGGAGTTCCTCGGCGACAGCGTTCTCGAGCTTGCGATGGCACGCGAGCTCTATGAGCGCTACCCCGACTTCACCGAAGGGCGCCTCGCGAAGATCCGCTCGCACGTCGTTTCGCGTCAGAGCTGTGCGGTCGTTGCTCGTCAGCTCGAGCTCGGAAACGAGCTCGCCAGACGTGGCGTCGACATCCCCCCGGACGAGCTCGAGCGCCTCTCCCGCAATCGCAACGTCTTGGCCGCACTGCTCGAAGCCGCGCTCGCAGCGTTGTTCCTCGAGCACGGCTTCGAAAGGATCGAACGACCGATCGTCGAGGCCTTCGCCGGCCGTATCGACTACGCCCTGACCTCTCATGTGGACTACAAGACGGAGCTGCAGGAAGCCCTGGCCCGCAGGGGTCAGGCCGTGAACTACTCGGTGCTCGAGGTGGAAGGGCCTCCGCACGATCGCCGGTTCACGTGCGCGGCCATGATCGACGGCGAGCAGCTCGGGGTCGGCTCGGGCGAGTCGAAGAAGGCCGCAGAACAGGAGGCTGCCAAAGAAACCCTCGAGAAGCTCGGGGTCGAGGTTTCCGCCGCCTAAGCCGAGCGAAAGCTGCGCTTTCGCGCGGGAATGGGTACGGCGCTTCGCGCTGAACGTGCGCGGGCCGAGCCCGCGCACTCCTCTGGTGCTTGCTGGTTGGCGCTCTGTTCCCTTCCGTGCGGGCACGGGCGCTTCGCGGCCGCGCCCGCATCAGTCCGCCTCCCGCTAAGCCCGGCTCCGCCTGGTCTTAGCGTCCGGCCTTGGTCGGCGTGTGGACGGTGCGAACGGCCTCCGCAGGGTGCTAGCAAACCTTCGAGAAGCTCGGCATACGAGCTGTCCGCCGCATAGACTCGAGCGGACCAAAGGAGGAGCAATGGCCAAAGCAGTCGATTGCCCCTGTGGGGAGACGATTCGCGGCGAGTCGGACGACGAGCTCGTCACGAATGTCGAGGCACACGTCCAGTCCGACCATCCGGACATGGTCGGGTCGATGACTCGCGACAAGATCCTGGAGATGGCCCACGACGCCTGACCTGGTTTCACTGCCCGGCGGCGTCCGCGTCGCCGGGTAGGTTTCCGCGATGCGTGAACCTACGCGCCATCAAGCTGCGCGGCTTCAAGTCGTTCCCTGAACCGGTCGAGATCCGTCTCGAGCCGGGCGTTGCCGTCGTCGTCGGTCCGAACGGCTCCGGCAAGTCGAACGTCTCCGATGCGATCGTCTGGGCGGCCGGCTCGCTGGCCCCCACCGAGCTCCGCGCGGAGAAGCCGGACGACGTCCTCTTCGCAGGCGGGAGCGGCCGCGCGGCCGAAGCCTTCTGCGAGGTCGAGCTGCTCTTCGACAACCCTGAAGGCGAAGGGCCGCTGCCGTACTCCGAGCTCTCGGTCGCGCGGCGGCTGCACCGCGGCGGCGAAGGTCAGTACCTCCTGAACCGCACGGCCGTGCGCCGCATCGACCTCGTCGAGCTCCTCGCCGATCTCGGCCTCGGCGGAGGGATGCACTCGATCATCGGCCAGGGCCGCGTCGAGGAGATTCTCGGCTCGAAGCCCGAGGAACGCCGCACCTTGCTCGAGGAGGCCGCCGGGCTCGGGCGCTTCAAGCGCCGCAAGCACCGCGCCGAGCTCAAGCTTGCGCGCGTTGCGATCCAGGTCGAGCGGGCCCGCGACGTCGAGGCCGAGGTAAAGAAGCGGCTCCGGCCGCTTGCCTTGCAAGCCACCGCAGCCGAGCGCGCAGAGAAGCTCCGCGGCGAGATCGCGTCGCTCCGTGCCCGCGTGGCCGAGCTCGATCTCGCCGGCTTTCGCGAGCGGCTCGAAGACGGGGAGAGCCGGCGCACGGCGGCAGTCCTCGCGCGCAAGCACGCCGACGAGAAGCTGAACGCCCTGCTCGAGGAGCGCCGCCGCGCAGAAGAGGAGCTCGCCGACGCCGCCGGCCGCAGGGAGGAGGCGACCGCCACTCTCTATCGCCTGCGCAGCGCGCGCGAACGACTGGAGCTGCGGAAGGAAAGCGCGGAAGCATTGGTCGAACGGCTCCGCGCAGAGCTTGCGCGGCCCCGGCGCGTCCTCGACGCACGCGTGCGCGCAGAGCGCGAGGCTGCGCGGGAACAAGCGCGCGTCGCGCGCGAGCGGCTGCAGACACTCGAGCGAGCGCTCGCCGAACGCGAAGGATTGCCGCCCGCGGCGCGCGCCCTTGCCGAAGAGGGAGAGCGGCTCGCACTGTCCCTGCTCGACGTCGAACCGGGCCACGAGCGAGCGGTCGCCGCCGCGCTGGGACATCGCGCCTCCGCGCTCGTCGCCTCCGACGCGCGTGCAGCTCTGGCGCTCGCCGAGCGTGCCCGTGCGGCAGGGCTCGGAAGCGTCGTCGTCCTCACGAGCGATCCGAAGGAGCTCGTCCGCGAGCTGCCGGTCGTGCCGAAGGAAGAGCTACTGCACTCCCGTGTCCCGGCCGTCACGCCGGAGGGCTTCGGCTTCGATCCCGACCGGGGCGAGATCTGGTTCGCCGGCGAGACCGCGGAAGCCGTCTGGCTCGAGCTCGAGGCTCGGCGGCGCTCGCTCGCTGCGGAGGTCGAGGAGCTCGAGGCGAGAGCCGAAGCTCCGATCCCGGAAGCGGCGTACTCCGCGGCCCACGATCCCATGACCGTCACGCTCGCACAGCTCGCCGAGCGGCTCGTCCACGCGCTCGAGGAAATCGGTGACGACCGCTTCGAAGCGCCGTTGCGCGCACGAGCCGACGCAGGCGCGTCGAGAACGGGCGCACTCGCCGATGAGCTTCGCCGTCTCGGGGCCGACGAGGTCGAGGTCCGTCGCCTGGCCTCGGAGGCAGGCGAGCGGCTCAGCGCGGTCGACGTGGAGCGCGCGCGCATCGAAGCGGAGGCAGACGAGGCGCGGCGCCGTCTCGAGGCGGCCGAGGCCGAGCCGGCGGAGGGCGACGACCGAGACGAGCTCACGGACAGGATCGACCGCCACGAGCGCAGGCGCGAGTCTCTTGGTCAGGTCAATCCGCTCGCGAAGGAGGAGTACGACCAGGAGAAGGAGCGCCTGGTCGAGCTCTCGACGCAGAGGGCGGACCTCGAAGCGAGCCTGAAGGAGCTCGAGACGCTGCGCGACGATCTCGCACGCACCGTCGAGGAGCGCTTCGCGGAAACGTTCGCCGCAGTCCAGGCGAACTTCACCGAAGTCGCCGCGACGTTGTTCCCCGGCGGCGAGGGAAGACTGCGTCTCACCGAACCGGAAGACGACGAGGAGCAACCGGGCATCGAAGTCGAGCTCCGGCCGGCGGGCAAGAAGGTGACGCGACTGTCGCTGCTCTCCGGCGGTGAGAAGGCGCTCGGTGCGATCTCGTTCCTCTTCGCGCTCTTCCTCGCGCGGCCGTGTCCGTTCTATCTGCTCGACGAGGTCGAGGCCGCGCTCGACGACACGAACATCGGACGCTTCGTCGAGTTGCTGCGGCGCTATTCCGATCGCGCGCAGTTCATCGTCATCACCCACCAGAAGAGGACGATGGAGGCCGCGGATATCCTCTACGGCGTGACGATGGGCGCCGACGGGGTCTCGCAGATCGTTTCCCGGCGCCTGCCACGCGAGCAGGCCGCCGCGATTGCCTCGTAGCTGGGGGCAGCTGCTCGGCGAGGAGGGCGCGGAGCCGGACACGGCGGCCGAGCGCGCGGGCCTCTTCTCGCGACTACGTGACTCGCTCTCGAAGAGCCGGCAGGCACTCACGGCCGAGTTGGCGTCCGCCGCGTTCGATCCTGGCGACGCAGAGGCGTGGGAGCGGCTCGAGGAGGCGCTCATCCGCGCAGACGTCGGCGTCCCCGCAACGGCGGAGCTCGTGCAACGCCTCGAGGCGCGACCTGATCTGACCGATCTCAACGTGGCGCTCGCTGCCGAGATCGCGACGCTGCTAGGTGAGCCTGCGACACTCGACGTGCGTGCGGACCCGAGCGTGTTGCTCATCGTCGGCGTCAACGGCACGGGCAAGACGACCACGATCGGCAAGCTCGCCGAGCGCCTGCGGCAGCACGGCCATTCCGTCGTGCTCGGCGCCGCGGACACCTTCCGCGCGGCCGCCGAGGAGCAACTGGAGATCTGGGCCGACCGTGCGGAGGCAGAGTTCGTCGGCGGCGAGCGCGGGGCGGACCCCGCGTCAGTCGCCTACGACGCGATCGAGGCCGCGACTCGCGACGGCCGCGATGTCGTGATCGTCGACACCGCCGGCCGGCTGCACACGCAGGCGAACCTGATGGAAGAGCTTTCGAAGGTGCGGCGCGTCATTCAGGGGAGGCTCGACGGCGCGCCACACGAGACGCTGCTCGTCGTCGACGCGACGACCGGGCAGAACGGTTTGCAACAGGCGCGACTGTTCGGCGAAGCGGTCGGCGTGACCGGCGTCGTGCTGACGAAGCTCGACGGCAGCGCGAAAGGCGGCATTGCAGTCGCGATCGCGCACGAGCTCGGGCTGCCGGTCAAGCTGATCGGTGTCGGGGAACGACTCGAAGACCTCCGGCCGTTCGATTCGGACGATTTCGCCCGGGCGCTCGTCTCCGACTAGCTGGGTCTCCGGCTAGCTGCGCTCCACCCCGAAAGCGATGTTCACCGTGGTGCGGTACACGCTGATGTGGTCACCGTCGACCTCGGCGCTCATGGACACAACCTGCGCGCCGCTGATGTCACGCACGGTCTTGGCAGCCTCCTGAACTGCGGCGTCGGCCGCCTTGGCAAAGCTCTCGGGCGACGAGCCGATGATCGTGATCACCTTTGCGATATTCGCCATGACTTCCTTTCTCCGTTGATCTCCTCGGCGTACCCCTCGCCGATAGTTCGGACACCTTGACCGGCTGACGGCACCCTAGTACGGTCCCCTTACTGTGGCGTCAGAACCAACCAAGCCTCTCGCCGAGTTCCTGCGGGACGTTGGTCGGGACCACGACTTGCAGAGGAGGCTCTTCGACACAGACCTATCGGAGGTCTGGACGGACAAGGGCATCCAGGGGCTCTTACATGCAAAGGGTGTGAGAAGGCTCAGCCCAGAGAGTCAGGAGCTCTTCTCGATGGACCGCCCGCCGACTCTGCAAGAGATCCAGGATGCGCTCGTCCGCGAGGGAGAGGTGGAGGCGTCGCAGACGTTCACCACCTGCTGGGCGCTTGTCAGGATCTAGCCGGCGGTCGTAACGATCGCCGACCGCGGCTCGCTCACCGTCGTCGGAACAGGAATTCGCGTCGGATCGCAACTCACGCCGGAGGCACGGACTGCCTTCGAGCATGCCGACGCCGCGTTCTCGCTCGTAGCGGACCAGATCGGGGCCGGCTTGCTGGCAGAGATCAATCCGCAGGTTCGGTCGCTCAACGACCACTACGAGCCCGGAGTCCACCGCCAGGTCATCTACGACCGGATGGCCGAGACGATCCTCGCCGAGGTCCGGCAAGGCCGTTCTGTCTGCGCGGCGTTCTACGGCCATCCAGGGATCTTCGTGTCGCCGTCACACGAAGCGATCCGCCGCGCGCGTGCGGAAGGCTTCCCTGCACGCATGCTGCCCGCGGTTTCGGCGGAGGACTGTCTCTTCGCGGACCTCGGCGTCGATCCAGGCGCGACGGGTTGTCAGAGCTACGAGGCGACGGACTTTCTGCTCAGGCGGAGACAGGTCGACCCGACGGCGATGTTGATCCTCTGGCAGGTGAGCGTGATCGGCGAGCGGCTGTACTCGAGAGAGACGCCGCCGCGGCGGCTCTCGGTGCTCGTCGACTACCTCCTGCAGTGGTACGACGCCGAACATCTCGTGACGTTGTACGAGGCATCGCCGTATCCGATCGCTGCGGCGTCGATCCAGACCCTCACGCTCGAACGGCTTCCTCATTTCGAGCCGGCGCCGCTCGCGACGCTCTACGTACCCCCCGTGGACGAGCGGCAGGAAGACGCCGCAATGGCGGCACTGCTCGGCGCGCCGAGCGGTTAGGTTCGAACAGCCGGATCCTGAGCCAGCTCACGGGCGCGCGCGGCCGAGGTGACGTTGCCCTTGCGCTCGTAGAGCTCGACCGCGCGGTGATACGCCTTGCTCGCCTGTGCGGGATTCTGCTCGGCCGCGAGCACGCCTCCGAGCGCGACGAGCGCATCGCCCGTGAGGTTGAGGTCGTCGGTCTGCTCCGCGAGGGCCACGCTCTCGTCTGCAAGCACCCGTGCGTCGGCGAGGTCGCCGGCGCGGCACAGGATTCGTGTCCGCGCATTGCGCCAGAGCACTTGCGACTGGATGTCTTCACGCAGTGCGGTGTCTTCACTCAGCAGCGCGTACTTGTCCGCCCCGTCGTCGTCACCCTGATCCGCCAGCGCTTCCGCAAGCAGTGCTGCGTAGGTCGAGAGATTCCCACGCTCCCCGATCTCGACGAGTGTGTCGCAGGCCGAGCGGAGGATCGCCGACGCGGTGCCGGCGTTTCCCGCCAGCAACTCGACCGCACCCGCGTCTGCGCGAACGAATGCCAGCGCGAGCGTACGGCCGAGATCGAGCAGGATGCGCTCGGCCTCCGCCGAGAGCGTGCGGGCCTCGTCGAATCGTCCACGCATGGCTTCGAGGACTGCCAGTTCGCCGCGAACGAAGGCGTCGAGGCCGAGGTCGCCGGCATCGAGCTCTCTGGCGGCCTCGCACCACTCCATCGCAGCCGTCACCGTCGTCGGGCCGCGAAGCGCGGCGCGTGCCCGGACATGGAGTAGGTCGGCCACGAGGCGACGACTGTCGGTGCGCTGTGCATGCTCGATTGCGCGGTCGAGAATCTCCTCTGTCTCCGCGAGGCGGCAGCGGATGAAGGTGATGTACGCATGAAGCATCAGGGCCCGGCTCAGGCCAACGTCGTCACCGGTTGCCTCGAAGACGGCAGCCGCTTCGTCGCTCAGCGGCACGAACATGTCGAGCGGCCCCTCCCAGGTGTGGAGCTGCGTGAAAGCGGCTTCGACATTCGCCCTGGCGCGCACCCGGTTGTTCCCTGCGGCCTCTGCCTCGGCGGCGGCCTCATCGAGGACACGCTGTGCCTCCGCGAGGGCACCGGTGCCCTGCAACGCTTCGCTGAGCTCGATCATGATCTCGAGCCGCACACCGTCGACACCGGGCTCGAGTCGGAGAGCGCGCTCGAGCAGGTTCGCAGCGGCCGGCGAGTCTCCGCGTCCCGTCGCGCGCCGTCCCGCCGTCGTGAGGATGTCGCAGGCGCGTCGACCGAGCGCGCGTGCGTCTTCGCTCAGCGGTCCGAGCTCGGCTCGATAGCGGAACGCCTGCTCCAGGTGGTAGGCGATGATCTCGTCGAGCTCGCCGGCGCGACCCGCGTTCGTGCGTGCGGCGAGGTTCGCGAACCGCTCGTGCAGCTGGGAACGCTGCTCTTTCGGGATGCCGGCGTACGCCGCATCCCGGATCAGCACGTGACGGAAGCGATACGCGTCCTCGCGACCGGGACGAGGGGCAAGGAAGTCACGGCGCACGAGGCTGAGGAGGCGCGCGTCGACGTCCGGGTGCTCATGCTCGTCCGAGAGGCGGAGGACGGCGTTCCGCGTGAAGTCCTTCCCCGCGACCGCTGCGCGCTCGAGCACGCTCCGCTCTTCCGGCGGGAGGCGGTCCAGCCGTGCCGCAAGCAACGCGTGGATCGTGGGCGGGATCACGTCGAGTGTCCTGCCTTCGGCGAGCATCGCCGCCATCTGCTCGACGTAGAGAGGGTTCCCCTCGGCGGCCTCAGTGATCCGAGCCCGCGCGGTCGCGTCGAGCGGCCACTCCCGGCCGATTTCCTCGAGCAGCGCTTCAGACTCGGCGTCCGTCAGCGGACCGAGCACCAGGCTCGTCGCTTCCTGCGAGCTCAACCAGCCTGGTCGCTCGTCGAGCAGCTCTGGACGCGCGAGGCAGAGAAGCAGGATCGGCGCGTCGTCGGTCCACCCCGCGAGGTACTCGAGCAGATCGAGCAGCTTCGGCTCCGCCCAGTGGATGTCCTCGACCACAATGAGGAGCGGCTGCTTGCGGGCGAGCTCTTCGAACAGACGGCGCACTGCCCAGAACATCTCGCCGCCCGGCGCGACGGTCGGAGTCGGACCGACGGCGCCCAGGACACGATCGGCGATGAGGTCCGCGTCCTCGGCACCCGCGAGCACTTCGCGAACTCCGTCGTCGCCGCCGAGGGCGCCCACGATCCGAACGAGCGGCCAGAATGTGATCCCGTCTCCGTAGGGAAGGCAGGGCCCGACGAGAACGCGCGCGTGGCCTTCCACCGCGCGGCAGAGCTCTGAGGTGAGTCTCGACTTCCCGATCCCTGCGGGGCCCACGACCGTGACGAGCCGACAAGCTCGATCGGACATCGCAGCGTCGAACGTCTCCCGGAGCATGCGGAGCTCGCGCTCGCGGCCGACCAGTGGGGCGTCGAGCCGCCGCGCATAGGCGGACGCGCCCTCGACGATCGCGAGTGCGTTCCACGCAACGACAGGGTCCGACTTTCCCTTGAGGATGAGCGGATCGCGTGGCTCGAGCACGACGGCGTTCTCGACGAGGCGCCGCGTGGACTCACCGACGAGGATCTCTCCGGTTCGCGCAGATTCTTCGAGCCGCTTCGCGGTCGTGACGGGATCTCCGGTGACGAGCCGTTGCCCACCGGTGCCGTCCCCAGCCACGACCTCGCCGGTATTGACGCCGACGCGGATCCCGATCCGGACCCCGAGCTGCTGCTCGAACTCTTCGTTCAACCCGGCCAGGGCAAGGCGAAGATCGGTCGCGGCGCGGACGGCGCGCAACGCGTCGTCTTCGTGCAGCTCCGGGATCCCGAAGACGGCCATCACCGCATCACCGATGAACTTCTCGAGTGTGCCGCCATGGCTCTCGAGGACCGCTCCCATCGCATCGAAGTACCGCGTCATGACCTGCCGGAGCGACTCGGGATCGAGTCGCTCGCCAAGAGCCGTCCAGTCGGCGATGTCGGCGAAGAGGACGGTAACCGTGCGGCGGCTGACGGCCATGTCCTGAGTCTAGGACTCGGCCCTCAATGGGCCTAGAAGTCTGGGCCGGAAAAGGCATAAGTACACTTCCCGGCCGTGTTCGACACCCTGTCAGACCGTCTCCAGAGTGCCCTCGGCGACCTCCGCGGGCGGGGGAAGCTCGATGAGGAAGCGATCTCGCGTGCGATGCGCGAGATCCGGCTTGCGCTGCTCGAGGCCGACGTCAACTTCGAGGTGGTCAAGAGCTTCGTGGCCCAGGTGCGCGAGCGCGCCCTCGGCCAGGAGGTCCTGAAGAGCCTCACACCGGGACAGCAGGTCGTGAAGATCGTCCACGAGGAGCTGACCGAGCTGATGGGCGCCGGCAGCTCGATGCTCGCGTTCACGGGCCGGCCGCCGACGGTGATCCTGCTTGCGGGCCTGCAGGGATCCGGCAAGACGACGACCGCAGCGAAGCTCGCCCTGCTGCTGCGCAAGGAAGGCCGGAAGCCGGGACTCGTCGCCGCCGACCTCCAGCGTCCCGCAGCGATCGACCAGCTCGAGCAGCTCGGGCGGCAGATCCAGGTTCCCGTCTATCGCGGAGACAGCTTGGATCCCGTCGAGGTCGTGCGAGACGGGCTGAAGAAGCTTGCCGACGAAGGCGTCGACACGATCATCCTGGACACCGCCGGCCGGCTGCACGTCGACGAGGAGCTGATGCAGGAGCTCGAGAACGTGCGCGACCAGGCGAAGCCGGCGAACGTGCTGCTCGTCCTCGACGCGATGACCGGACAGGAAGCGGTCAACGTCGCGCTGGCCTTCCAGGAGCGCATTGCCTTCGACGGCGTCGTGATGACGAAGCTCGACGGCGACGCGCGCGGGGGTGCCGCGCTTTCCGTCAAGGCCGTCACCGGCAGGCCGATCAAGCTCATCTCGGTCGGCGAGAAGGTCGACCAGCTCGAGTACTTCCACCCCGACCGGATGGCGTCGCGCATCCTCGGCATGGGCGACGTGCTGACGCTGATCGAGCGCGCCGAGGCGGCGGTCGAGGAGGACGAGCAGAAGGAGCTCGAGGCCCGCATGCTCAAGGGCCAGTTCACCTTCGACGACTTCCTGAAGAGCTACAAGATGCTGCGCCGCATGGGGCCGATCCAGGGCGTCCTCAAGATGATCCCCGGGCTCGGCAAGCAGCTCGAGGGGATGGACGACGTCGACGAGAAGCAGCTTGGCAAGGTCGAGGCGATCATCCTCTCGATGACGCCGCAGGAACGGGGCGCACCGAGAGTGATCGACGGCTCGAGGCGCAAGCGAATCGCGGGCGGATCTGGCACAACGGTCGAGGACGTCAACCGGCTGATCGAGGCGCGCAAGCAGATGGAGAAGCTGATGAAGGGCATGGGCAAGGGCAAGATGCCGGATCTCGGAGCCCTTGCCGGCGGCGCGCCCGCGGCCGCTCCCCAGCCGGGACAGCGAAAAGCGACAAAATCCAACAAACGCAAGAAACGACAGAGATCCAGGAGGTAGTGGTTTGGCAGTTCGCATGAGGTTGACGCGTGTCGGGTCGAAGAAGAATCCGGTGTACCGCGTCGTGGTCGCCGACTCACGCTCGCCGCGTGACGGCAAGTTCATCGAGATCGTTGGGCGTTACAACCCGCAGCACGATCCCTCGTTGATCGAGTTCGACGAGGACAAGGTGAAGGACTGGCTCGGCAAGGGTGCGCAACCCTCCGAGGCGGTCAACAGGCTGCTGAAGATCAGGAACCTGAGCAAGTAGCAATGGCGGAGCTGCTCGAGTATCTGGCGCGGCAGCTCGTCGACGAGCCCGACGCCGTACGGGTGGAACGCGTTGACGAGGACGACACGGTCGTCCTTCGCCTGCACGTCGCGGAGGAGGATCTCGGCAAGGTGATCGGCCGGCAAGGACGCATCGCCCGCGCGTTGCGCACGATCGTCCGCGCCGGAAGCGCGCGAGAACAGCGTCGCGTGCAGCTCGAGATCGTCGACTAGCGTGCCTGACACGGTCGCGGTCGGCCGGGTCGGCAAGTCGCACGGGCTCGACGGCTCGTTCGTCGTCGAGGACGCGAGTGAGACGCCGGCGCGCTTCGAGGTCGGCGCCGAGTTGATCGTCGCGGGCGAGCCGGCGAAGATCGTGTCGCGCAGGCAGGCTCGAGGACGCCCGGTCATCCGGCTCGATCGCCGGGTTCCCCGCGGTGCGCTGCTCGAAGTTTGGCGCTCTGAGCTCGAGCCGACCGGCGACGACGAGTACTACGTCTTCGAGCTGATCGGGCTGAAGGTGGAGGAAGAGGGAGGCGGCGAGCTCGGCACTGTGACCGACGTGCTGCCGGGTGTCGCGAACGACGTGCTCCAGCTCGACTCCGGTCTTTCGCTGCCCATGGTGGAGGACTGCATCCGGGCGGTCGACCTGACGGAAGGGCGCATCCTCATCGGGCCAGGCTTCGTGATGCCTAGCTAACCTGGGTCGCTCGCCCTTGCAACTCGACGTCTTTACGCTCGTTCCGCATGCTTTCGCCTGGCTGACGGAGCAAAAGCCGGTGGCAACCGTGCTCGGGAGCGAGCTCGATCTGCGCTTGTTCTCCTATCGCGACAGCACGCCGCTCCGTGCCGCGCAGGTCGACGACGAGCCCTACGGCGGCGGGGCCGGGATGGTCCTGCGAGTCGACGTCGTCGCGGGTGCGCTGGACGCGATCTACGAGGGCGTGCCTGACCATCGTGTCGTCGCGCTCACGCCGCAAGGTCGCCAGCTGACCCAGGATGTCGTCGAAGAGCTGGCCGAGGAAGAGAAGCTCACGCTGCTCTCGGCGCGCTTCGAGGGCTTCGACGAGCGCGTCGTCCAGCATCTCGCCTCCGATGCGATTTCGATCGGGCCGTACGTTCTTTCGAACGGCGACCTGCCCGCGATGGTTCTGGTCGACGCGATTGCGCGCCGTCTCCCGGGCGCGATCACCGAGGAGTCGGGTGCATTCGAAAGCTTCTCGGCCGAGCTCGAAGGCGGGCTCGAGTATCCGCACTACACGCGCCCCGCCGAGTTCCGCGGGTGGCGCGTGCCGGAGGTACTCCTATCCGGCGACCACGGAAAGATCGAGGAATGGCGACGCGAACAGAGCCGCCGACGAACGGTCCTGTGACCGATCACTACGCGACGCTCGGAGTTCGCTCCGACGCGTCGCCGCAGGAGATCGAGTCCGCGTACCGACGCACCGCGCTCGAGGCCGGCTATCAGGACGACGGGTGGCGCCGTTTGCGTGACGCGTACGACACGCTACGAGATCCGGAACAGCGGGCCCGCTATGACGCGGAGCGCGACGGCTTCGCGCAGCCGGCGATCCAGGGGAAGACGTCGCACAACCCGATCGACCGCTTGTTCCCGAATCTGCCGCACGGCTGGCGCGTCGCGCTCGACTGGGTCGTGACGATCGCGGGCGCAATCGCGATCGTTCTCGCGATCAAGGCCTGGGTCGTCAACCCGTACCGGATTCCGTCGTCGTCGATGGAGCCGACGCTGCATTGCGCGCGGCCCGCACCAGGGTGCGAGGCGAGCACGTCCGATCGCGTCCTCGCCAACCGGTTCATCTACCACTTCCGCTCGCCGAGACGTGGCGAGATCGTCGTGTTCAAGACACCGAAGCTCGCACTCGAAGCCTGCGGTTCCCAGGGGACGTTCGTCAAGCGGCTGATCGGCCTTCCCGGCGAGGTCTGGGAAGAACGGAGCGGGTTCGTCTACATCAACGGCAAGAAGCTGAATGAGCCGTACGTCAAGGCCGACCGGCGCGATCACGACAGCTACGGGCTGATGGACATCCCGCCCCGGCACACCTACGTCCGGATCCCGAAGAACTACTACCTGATGATGGGCGACAACCGGAGCTCCTCCTGCGACTCCCGCCGCTGGGGGCTCGTCCCCCGAAAAAACCTGATCGGCCCGGTCTTCATGACGTACTGGCCTCCGAGCCGGGTCTCTTTCCACTAGGCGGATCCGGGTTCGCTAGCATTCCGCGGCGGCCTTGGGGCCGCACTTCCTACGGCGCCGCTTGCGGTGCCGTTTGCAGGACGTGCGAGCTTTGCTCGTGCGTCCGTCTGAAATGACCAGTCGAGACCAAACCGGACTTCAAGAGAAAACGCCATGAGCAAAGTCATCGAGACACTCGAGCGCGCCCAGTTGCGGGAGGTGCCCCGCTTCAAGGCGGGGGATACGGTTCGCGTCCATTTCAAGGTGATCGAGGGCCAGCGCCAGCGGATCCAGGTCTTCGAGGGCATCGTGATCAAGCGCCAGGGCTCGGGAGCCCGCGAGACGTTCACCGTCCGCAAGCAGTCGTTCGGCGTCGGCGTCGAGCGGACGTTCCCGCTCCACACGCCCAAGATCGAGAAGATCGAGGTCGCAGCCGTCGGTGACGTGAACCGGGCCAAGCTCTACTACCTCCGCGGCAAGGTCGGCAAGAAAGCCCGAGTCCGGGAGCTCCGCCAGGACGTCGTGCGCAAGCCGAAAGGCGCTCAGGCCCAGGAACCCGCTGCGAGCGACGTTTCCGCCGAGCCGTCCGAAGAGCCCGCCGAGTAGCTCGGTATCCTCGCGGCCGTGGCGTCCCGCACCGGCCAGAAGCTCCTGAAGTTCGACCGGAAGCTCGGCGCACGACTCGTCGCAGGCACGGATGAGGCCGGACGGGGGTGTCTCGCCGGCCCGCTCGTGGTCGCGGGCGTCCTCCTCGACTACGGCGGTCTGCGGGACCACAAGGTGCGGCCCCTCGGTTTTCTGAACGATTCGAAGCAGTGCTCGGCGGAGCGGCGTGAGGAGCTCTTCCACGCCGTGCTCGGCTGCGCGGAACAGGTGGTTGTGCGTGTCATCCCGCATGGCGCGATCGACCGCAACGGCCTACACAAGTCGAATCTTGCTGCGATGCGGGAGATCCTGCACGCCCTCTCGCCGCCGGCCGAGGCCTGTCTCGTCGACGGCTTCCGCCTCGGCCCGACGGCGCCCGCGCATACGGCGATCGTCGACGGGGACGAGAAGAGCGCGGCGATCGCGGCTGCCTCGATCGTCGCCAAGGTGACGCGTGACCGGGTCATGCGGCGGATGGACGCGCTCTTCCCGCACTACGGTTTCTCGTCGCACGTCGGCTACATCACGCCCGGTCACTCGAAGATCGTGCGCGAGCGCGGCCCTTCGCGCATCCACCGCCGTTCCTTTCAGGCTCTCTGTTACCGGAGCGAGGAGGAATTGGCGGCGCTGTCCGCCTAGTCCTCCTGAGTTTCGTCCCCGATTCGTGACGGCCATGCGCGGTCAGTCCGCGTAGCGTCGCCGTATGGACAGGCGGCGAGGCAAGCGTGCCGAGCGACGCGCGGTCTGGTGGTATCGCCTGCGCGGCTATCGCATCCTGGCGCAGAACGCGTGGGTGGCCGGTTACGAGCTCGACATCATCGTCCGGCGTGGCCGCAGGCTGATCTTCTGCGAGGTCAAGGAGAAGCTCGGTCCCCGCTTCGGCGACCCGATCGAGATGGTGGACGACGAGAAGCAGCGCCGGATCCGGTGGGCCGCGGAGGCCTGGCTCGTTCGGCATCCGGAGACAGCCGGGCTCGAGGTCTCCTTCGACGTGATCGCCGTCCGAAGCGGCCGGCTGGAGCGGCTGGCCCAGGCTTTCTGACCTCGGCGTCGAACTGGCGCGAGTGGCCCCGACCCAGGACGCTCTCTACGCCGACATCGATCTCGCCCTCTCGTGGTCCGAGCGGGACCTGCCCGAACGCGAGCGGACGAAGCACGTGCACCGGCTTCATCCCTATCTCGGCAAGTTCATCCCGCAGCTCGTCGAGATCCTGCTCTCCCGCTACTTCCGGCCGGGACAGCACGTGCTCGATCCGTTCGCCGGGTCTGGGACGACGCTCGTGCAGGCACTCGAGAGCGGGCTCGACGCGACCGGCGTCGACGTGGCCGCGTTCAACTGCCTGCTCATGGAGGTCAAGACGCGGTCGTACAACCCGTTCGTGTTGGAGCAAGAGCTGCGGGCAGCGCATGCGCGCATCGGCGAGACGACGAGCGCGCGTCCCTCTGCATACCTGCGGCGGTGGTACGCACCCCAGGCGGCGCGAGAGCTCTTGGGGTTCCGCGCGATCGTCGACGACTATGAGCACGCCGACGTCCTGCGAGTCGTGCTCACCCGTGCGGCGCGGTCTGCCCGTCGCACGACGCACTTCGACCTGGAGTTTCCGCAGGAGCCACAGCTCGAGCCGTATTGGTGTTACAAGCACCGGCGCGAATGCCGTCCCGTCGAAACTGCCGCGCAGTTCCTTCGTCGTTACACCCTCGACACGCTGGCGCGGCTGAAGGAGTTCGCTCGTGTGCGAAGTCGCGGGCGCGAGGCGATGGTGATTCACGCGGACGTGCGCGCGGAACCCCTCGTTGGGCGGTTCGACGGCATCCTTACGTCGCCTCCGTATCCGGGGTTGATCGACTATCACGAGCAGCATCGGTATGCGTACGAGCTGCTCGGGCTCGACGATCGCCGCGAGCTCGAGGTGGGCGCCGCGGCTGCCGGGTCTTCGCGTGCGGCGCTAGCCGCGTACGCAGACGGGATGGTGCAGGTGCTGTTGAACGCCAAGGCGAGCCTGCGCGACGGGGCGCCGGTGTTGATCGTCGTCAATGACCGGCGCGACTTGTATCCGGAGATTCTCGACCGCGCAGGGCTCCAGCTGGAAGAGCGCCTGCGCCGTCACGTCAATCGCCGAACCGGGCGACGGGCGGGGGAGTTCTTCGAAGACGTGCTGATCGCGCGCTGAATCGACACAGAGACGTTGCACCTTCCCGCGTAGCTTCTCGAGGTGCTCGCGCGCGCGGTCACCTTTGCCCTCGTCGGACTCGAGCCGCGGCGGGTCGAGGTGGAGGCGCACATCCAGGGCGGTGCGCCTTCTCTGACGATCGTCGGCCTCGCTGATCGTGCCTGTCAGGAAGCGAAGCAACGCGTGCGGAGCGGCATCCTCTCGGCCGAGCTCGAGTTTCCCGGAAGTCGCGTCACCGTCAACCTTGCTCCGGCGGAGCTGAAGAAGGAGGGCTCCGGCTACGACCTGACGATCGCGCTCGCGCTGCTGGCCGCGTCGCACCAGATTCCGCGTAAACGGCTGGCCGAGCACGCGTCGTGCGGGGAGCTCGCGCTCGACGGGCGCCTGCGCCGGGTCGGGGGCGTGCTTGCGGTGGCGGAGGGAGCGCGACATGCGGAGCTCGAGCGCATCATCTGTCCGTACGACGCCTGCGCCGAGGCGGCGCTGGCCGGCGTCGAGCCGGTCGGGGTGCGTCACCTCTCCGAAGCGGTCGCGTATTTAAGGGGCGAGCTCGAGCCGCCCGAGTTCCTCATCGGGAACGGAAAGCCTCGGCGCCGGCCGCTCGATCTTGCGGACGTGCGCGGCCAGGAGCGTGGCCGCCGTGCGCTCGAGCTCGCGGCGGCCGGACGGCACAACCTCCTGCTGGGCGGGCCGCCGGGAACCGGCAAGACGATGCTCGCGCGCAGGCTGCCGGGCATCCTGCCGCCGCTCGAGGAGGAGCAGGCGCTCGAGGTGACGCGCATCCATTCGGTGGCGGGGCTCGTCGATCCCGATCAGCCGCTGATCGGGTACGCGCCGTTTCGCGCGCCGCACCACAGCGCGTCGACGGCGGCGATCGTCGGCGGCGGGCCGCGGCTGCGCCCGGGTGAGGCGAGCCTCGCGCATCTCGGGGTGTTGCTGTTGGACGAGCTCGCGGAGTTCCAGCGTCCCGCCTTGGAGGCGTTGCGCCAGCCGCTCGAGGACGGAGAGCTCGTCGTTGCCCGGGCCGTTGGCAGTGTGCGCTTTCCGGCGCGGTTCCAGCTGATCGGGACGATGAATCTCTGTCCGTGCGGTGCGCGTGGCGATCCGGGCGCTCACTGCTCGTGCTCCGCACAGCGGTTGGCTCACTATCGCGACAAGCTCTCCCGCGCGCTCCTCGATCGGTTCGATCTCGTCGTCACCATTCCGAGGGCTCGGGCGCTCGAGCTTCAGGGCGGACCGGGGGAAGCGTCGGAGGGGGTTCGCGCGCGCGTCGTCGGTGCGCGCATGCGTCTTGCGGCCGCTTGTCCGAAGCGAACCGCCGCGGCCGACGAGCTGCTGACCCGCGCGGTCGAGCGGCTACCGCTGTCGGGACGTGGTCGGGCGAAGGTCGCGGGGGTCGCGAGAACGATCGCCGCGCTCGCTGCAGCGGACGAAGTGCTCCCGGAGCACGTCGCGGAAGCGCTTGCGTATCGCGCTCCGAGCGAGCTCGCAACGCCGTGATGTTCCTACCCAAGCGTGACCTGCCGCCCTTGCTTCGTGCGATTCACGATCCGCCGGCTCGGCTCTACCTGCGAGGTGAAGGTGACGCGGAGCTGCTTACGCGCCCGGCGGTCGCGATCGTCGGCGCGCGCGCCTGCTCGCCGTACGGCGCCCAGGTGGCGCGCATGCTCGGACGGGAGCTCGCAGCGGCGGGTGTGGTCGTCATCAGCGGTCTCGCCCGCGGGATCGACGGCGAAGCGCATCGCGGTGCGCTCGAGGCGAAGGGCCACACGGTTGCGGTTCTCGGCTGCGGCATCGACCGTGACTATCCGGCCGCGCACATGTCGCTGGCCCGCTCGATCGCCGAGCGGTCGCTGATCGTGTCGGAGTACGAGCCTGGCATCGAGCCTGCACCGTGGCGTTTTCCTGCTCGCAATCGGATCATCGCGGGGCTCTGCGCCGCGACGGTCGTCGTCGAGGCGCGTGAGCGAAGCGGTGCGCTGATCACTGCGGACTTCGCGCTCGAGGAGGGGAGAGAGGTGTTCGCGGTGCCGGGCGAGATCACGTCGGCACTGTCCGCGGGAGCCAATGCGTTGCTCCGTCTCGGGGCGACGCCACTGACGGCGGCGGGTGACGTGCTCGAGTCGCTGGGGCTCGAGCCGCCGCTGCTTGGCGAGCCGGAAGGCGGGCCGTTGCTCGACCTCCTCCCGGCGACGGCCGACGAGCTCGTCCGGAAGACCGGGCTGAGCGCCGGTCAGGTGACCGCCGCTCTTGCCGAGCTCGACGTGGCAGGCCTCGCGAAGGAGGGCGACGGGATCTATCGCAGACTCGCGTAGCATCGGCCGGGTGGATACGCCCTCTGCGGCGCGACTCCTCGTGTCCGGCTGATCCCGGCGAGCCAGCCGCGGCCCTGTCCGGTACGGACGTCGCTTGGGGTCTGACCCCAGCCAGTGGCCGAAGCGTACGACTGTGGAAAAGGGTCCTTCCGCACTTGTGTGTGCCGTCATGGGGCCAACTTTGCGGGGTCTGACCCCACGGCCGTGGTCGAAGCGGTCGCCTGTGGGAAAGGTCGTTACGCTCACGTGCGTGCCGTTTTTGGGCCGGCTTTCATCCTGAGAGGAGCTGACGATGGGATTCGAGCAATACCACGAGCCCGCTTCCGAGCTGAGTGCCGAGACGCGGACGTTCGCACGGATGATCGCCTCCTTGACCGAGGAGGCCGAGGCAATTGGCTGGTACCAGCAGCGCATCTCCCTCGAGCCGGATGCCGACGCACGGGCGATCATGGAGAACGCACAACAGGAGGAGTTCAAGCATTTCGGGATGGATCTCGAGTTCCTGATCCGGCAGAGCCCGAAGTGGCGCATCGCGCTCGAACGGATTCTCTTCAAGCCCGGCGACATCGTCGAGCACGGCGAGGAGGCCGAGGAAGCCGAAGACGCTGCGAGCTGATCCGGCCGGGCCCGGCATGGCGGTCTCCTTCCACTGGCGCGGCGCCTTCGACAACGCCGAGGTGAACGAGCTGCACGCCGAGGCCTTCGGGCACCGGGCCCTCGAAGACGACTGGCAGGCTCAAGTTCAGCAGCACAGCCTGGGCTGGGTCTGCGCCCGCGACGGCGCCCGGCTCGTCGGCTTCGTCAACGTCGCGTGGGATGGAGGAGTGCACGCCTTCGTCCTCGACACGATGGTCCGAGCCGGAGCCGCCCGGCAGGGAATCGGAACCGAGCTTGTTGCGGTCTCGGTCGCGGAGTCGCGCGCGGCGGGCTGCGAGTGGCTCCACGTCGACTTCGACGATCACCTGCGCGAGTTCTACTTCGACGCCTGTGGCTTCGAGCCTACGAATGCAGGCCTGATCAAGCTCTAGGGCTCGCCAACGCGTACGCACGGTTGTCTTGTCGTTAAGCGTTGGTTGCGGGCGACGAAAAAGTGCGTGCGCACGCTTACGTTCCGTGCGAGATGCGCACGCGCACATGTGTGGTGATCCTCGGAGCAGTTCTCTGCACGGGAATCGCCGTGCATCCCGGGCTCGCGACGAGCGCCGCGCAGCCTCCGGCCGTTCGCACCCTCGCCATCTCCTACCGAGCCCATGACGGCCGTCCGCGACGGGCCTACCTGATCCTCCCAGCCTGGTATGGCCCGCAGGACGACCCACCGATTCCGCTCGTCATCTCGCCGCATGGGCGCGGGGTCGGAGCGCGCACCAACGTTCGGCGCTGGGGCGATCTCCCCGCGCTTGGCCCGTTCGCAGTCATCAATCCCGAAGGGCAGGGCCGGGCGCTGACCCTCTTCTCCTGGGGCGACCCCGGAGAGATCCGCGACCTCGCACGAATGCCGAACACCCTCCAGCGCGCGGTCCCGTGGCTGCGGATCGATCCTCGTCGCGTCTACGCGGTCGGCGGCAGCATGGGAGGCCAGGAGACTCTTCTACTCGTCGCGAGGTTCCCACACTTGCTGGCGGGCGCCGCCGCGTTCGATGCTCCGACGAACATGGCCGCCCGCTACCGGGCCTTCGACAACTTGCGCTTCGGCGAGGGCCTGCAGAGGTTGGCACGCCGCGAGATCGGAGGCACTCCGGCGACCGATCCCGAGGGCTACGAGATCCGGAGCCCGCTCGACTGGGCACGGAAGATCGCGTTCTCGGGCGTGCCGCTCCAGATCTGGTGGAGCAGTAGGGACACCACTGTCATCGATCAAACTCGAGAGTCGGGCCTCCTCTACCGCGACATCATGCGCCTCAATCCGTTTGCGCCGGTCACACAGTTCGTCGGCACCTGGGCGCACACCACGGAAATGAAGTCTCACGGGTATCTCCCGTTCGCCCTGTCCCGATTCGGGTCTGCTACCACCGCGCGCTGCTCCGCCTGCCAACAGGGATCGGGAACACCCCTCCGAGAAGTTGCTCGTCTAGAGAGGAATCGCCGGCAGACCGAGCTCGTCGGTGCGCTCGAGCGCGGCGAGCGCAATCGCGAGGTCCTGGATCGCGAGCCCGGTCGAATCGAAGACGGTGATGTCGTCGTCGGACTTCCGCCCTTCGGCCGTACCGATCAGAACGTCGCCGAGCTGCGACACGTCGTCGCGCGCGAGGACGCCCGCTTCGACCGCGTGCACGAGATCACCGTTGTGGCTCGCCTGCTCCCAGTCGTCACAGAAGACTCGCACGCGTTCCAGCTCCGCGACCGCGATCTCGGCTTTCCCCGGGCCGTCCGCGCCCATCAGGCTCGCATGCTGGCCGCGAAGCAGGGACCCTTCGTCGAGCACGACCTGCCGGCCCGGTGTGACCGTGACGAGAAGATCCGCCGCGAGCGCTTCTTCGCGGCCCGCCGCAACTTCGGCCCCGACTCGCTCGGCGACCTCTTCCGCTCGCGTACGGTCGATGTCCCACAGCTCGACACGGCGGCCTCGAGCGATGAACGTCCGCGCGGCCGCCTCGCCGTTCACTCCGGCTCCGATCACCGCGGCCGTCTCCGCGTCGGGACGGCCGAGCGTCTCCGCCGCCAGCACGGCGGCTGCACCTGTCCGCAGCGACGTCACCGCGCCCGCGTCGAGCACGGCCTTCAGCATCCCGTTCGACGCGTCCGACAGGAGCACGAGCCCGGTCACCGTCGGCAAGCCCTGCGCCGGATTGCCGGGGAAGGAGGTCACCCACTTGAGCAGGGCATGCCCGGCACCGAGCGCGGGCATCGCGCGAAAGTCGCCCTCCGGATACGCGGGCACGTAGACCTTCGGCGGCATCGTCCAGTCTCCGCGGGCGTACGCGACGAATGCGTCGCGAACGGCGTCGAGCGCCCGTTCCGGCGAGACCGCGGCGCGCACGTTCTCGCCGTTGAAGAAGGGAATCAACGAGACCAGCCTCCCGTCTCGCCCTTGTACGTCCCGGCGAAGAGCGCGCGCGGAGTCCGCGCGATGATCTTCAGGTCGAGCCACGGCGAGCGATGCTCGACGTACCAGACGTCGAGCTCGATGCGGTCATCCCAGGGCAAGCGCGCTCGCCCGTGGATCTGCGCCCAACCGGTGATGCCGGGCCGCACCTCGAGGCGGCGCCGCTGGCGCGGCGTGTAACGCTCCACCTGATAGGCGAGCGTGGGGCGGGGACCGACGAGGCTCATGTCACCGCGAACGACGTTCCAGAGCTGTGGCAGCTCGTCGAGCGACAGCCGCCGTAACATCCGTCCCGCACGCGTGATGCGCGGATCGCCTTCGTTGACCGCGAAGCCGGCACCCTTCCGCTCCGCACCAACCTCCATCGTCCGGAGCTTCACCAGCTCGAACTCCTCGCCGTCCAGCCCGACCCGCCGTTGGCGATAGAGAACGGGACCGCCGTCGTCGAGCTTGATCGCCAGCGCCGCCACGGCCAGGAAGGGGCTCGCCACCGCCAGACCGAGACCGGCGGCAGCTGCGTCGAGCGCACGGTTCACCGCGTTCCCTCGGCCTTGGCCCACACGGCAGGCACGCCGAAGCGGAGATAACGAAAGAGCGACACGACGGTCGCCCAGGTCACGAGCACGTAGTAGCGCGCAATGCCGACGCCGAGTGCTGCCGCGGCGAGCAGCCCGAGTTGTGCGCCGAGCACGACCTGATAGACGACCCCTTCGCCCACGAGCGCGATCGATGAGCCGAGCAGGACGAGGTGCAGCAGCCCGCTCGCATAACGCAGGTGGCGGTGTGACAAGACCTCGACGAGGTACGTCGGCCCGAGTCCGCGCAGCATCTTCCCGCGCAGGACGATCAGCCAGCAGTGCTCGAACATGCGCACTTTGCGCCGGTACTCGTCCTCGATGTCGCGCGACGGCTTCTCCGACGCGAGCGCTTCGGTGTCGTAGACCGCGCGCCGCCCGCGCTGCACCATCAAGTAGGGCAACGCAAGATCGTGGCCGAACCGCGGATCGACGTCGACGTAGTCCGAACGCCGCACCGTGTAGATGGCGCCGATCCCCCCGGTGATCGATCCGAGCTCCGATTCGCTTTGTCGCAGCCAGCTCTCGAAGCGCCAGTAGGTCCCCTCGCGGTTCGTCCCGTCGGCGCTCTCGTAGACGCTCGAGCCGCAGACGTACGCGACGTCCGGATCCGCGAAGTTGCGCATGAGCTTCCGCAGCGCGTCCGGCTGCCACTGCGCATTGGCGTCAGAGAACGCGAGAATCTCGCCCGTCGTCTCGCGCACCGCCCGGTTCTGGGCCGCAACCTTGCCTTCCCGCGGGCAGCGCAGGAGCCGCACGCGCGGCTCGGTCGCGGCGACGCTCTCGACGAGCGCGTCCGTCCCGTCCGCCGACGCATCGGACGCAACGAGGATCTCGAGCCGTTCGGGTGGATAGTCGAGCGCAAGGAGGTTCTCGAGGCGGCGCGCGATCACGTCCTCCTCGTCGTGCGCCGCGACGATCAGGCTCACCGAGGGCGTGAAGTCTCCCTTGCGCACCGGCCGCGAGCGCAGACGCGCCAGCCCCGCCGCGAAGACCGGATACCCCGCCTGCGTCCAGGCGAGCGCGCCCAGCGAGGACCAGAACAGAACCTTCGCGATCACCACGCGAATCGTAGTTTCAGAGGCCCTTGACGGCCCCGGCGAGCTTCTCGATCGAGTCCTTCGCGTCGCCGAACAGCATCACGGTCTTCGGGTTGAGGAAGAGCGGATTCTCGATCCCCGCGAAGCCGGGGTTCATGCTCCGCTTGAGCACGACGACGGCCTGAGCGTTGTCAACGTTCAGGATCGGCATGCCGTAGATCGGGCTCCCGGCGTTGTTGCGCGCGTCCGGATTGACGACGTCGTTCGCGCCGATCACGAGCGCGACGTCCGTTCGCGGGAACTCCGCGTTCGCATCCTCCATCTCCTTCAGCTGCGGATAGGGGACGTTCGCCTCCGCGAGCAGGACGTTCATGTGTCCCGGCATACGCCCGGCCACCGGATGGATCGCGTACGACACCTCGACGCCGCGTGACTCGAGCAGGTCCGCGAGCGCGCGCACATCGTGCTGAGCCTGAGCGACGGCCATGCCGTACCCGGGCACGAAGACGACCTTGTGCGCATAGCCGAGCATCACCGCCACGTCGTCGGTGGTCGCAGAGCGCACCTGGCCGCCGTTTGCGCTCGCACCGGCCGCCGCCGCGGAGGGAGCGATCTGCCCGAACGCGCCGAAGAGCACGTTCGCGATCGAGCGGTTCATCGCTTTGCCCATCATGATCGTGAGGAACGTTCCCGAGGCGCCGACGAGCATCCCGCTGACGATCAGGACGTTGTTCTCGAGCTCGAAGCCGGTCGCGGCGGCGGCGAGGCCCGTGAAGGCATTCAGCAGAGAGATCACGACCGGCATGTCGGCGCCGCCGATCGGCAGCACGAACAGGACCCCGAAGAGCGACGCGCCGGCGAGCAGCGCCCACATCAGCCACTGCTGCTCGGAGCCCGCGGCGATCGCGATTCCCGCGGCCAGCACGGCGCCGAAGAGCAGTGCGTTCACCGTCTTCTGAAAAGGGAAGACGATCGGCCGCCCACGAATGAGCTCCTGCAGCTTCGCAAACGCGACCATCGATCCGGAGAACGAGATGCTCCCGATGATCGCCGAGAGCATGATCGCCGTGCTGATGTCGGCCTGGAGCCCGCCGGGCTCGGGCGCCAGCCGGTGGAACTCCGCGAGTGAGATCAGCGCGGCAGCCCCACCGCCGACCCCGTTGAAGAGCGCGACCATCTGCGGCATCGCCGTCATCCGCACCTTGCGCGCCGCGACGAGCGCCGAACGTGCCGCCCACGACCATGCCGAGAACGATCTCCCAGTAGCTGTCGATGCTCTTCTGCAGGAACGTCACGACGATCGCGACGAGCATCCCGGCGGCGCCGATCTGATTGCCGCGGCGCGCGGTGGCCGGGTTCGACAGGAACCGCAACGCCAGGATGAACGTCACGATCGTGACCAGATAGAGAAGATTCGTAACCTCGCGACTCAAGGCTCGTCGTTCTTCTCCCGCTTCTTGAACATCTCGAGCATGCGGTCCGTGACGACGAAGCCGCCGACGACGTTCGCCGACGCCAGCACGACGGCGACGAATCCGACGATCGTCGTCAGCGTGTCCTTGTCACCGAGCCCGGCGACGAGCATCGCACCCACGATCACGATTCCGTGGATCGCATTGGTGCCCGACATCAACGGCGTGTGGAGCAAGGTCGGCACCTTGGAGATCACCTCGAAGCCGAGGAAGATCGCCAGCACCAGGATCGTGATCTCGAACGTGAGCAGGAGCCCGTGACTCATGCAGCCGCGACCTTCTCGCGCGTCACGCACGCACCCGAGGTGATCTCGTCGTCCCAGTCGAGGGCCAGCTGGCCTTCGGGCGCCAGGTGCTGCAACAGCGCGCTCACGTTGCGTGCGTAGAGCTGGCTTGCATGGAACGGCATCGTGGAGGCGAGGTTGGTCAAGCCGACGAGCGTGACGCCGTCGCGTTCCACGATCTCGCCGGGCTGTGTCGGCTCGGCGTTTCCGCCGGCCTCGGCAGCCAGGTCGACGATCACCGAGCCCGGCCGCATGCGTTTGACGGCCGCCGCCGGAATCAGCTTCGGGGCGGGCCGGCCCGGGATGAGCGCAGTCGTGATCACGACGTCGTAGTCGGGGATGCGCTCGGCCAGCGCCTCCTGCTGCCTTCGTTGTTCATCTTCAGTGAGCTCGCGCGCATAGCCGCCCGCCGTCTCCTCGCCGGTCACGCCGAGGTCCAGGAAGGTCGCGCCCAGGCTTTCCACCTGCTCCCTCACCACGGGACGCACGTCGAAGCCGGCGACGACCGCCCCGAGCCTGCGCGCGGTTGCGATCGCCTGCAGTCCGGCGACACCGGCACCGAGCACGAGCACCTTCGCCGGCGCGACGGTTCCGGCTGCGGTCATCAGCATCGGAAAGAAGCGGGGCAGGCGTTCCGCCGCGAGGAGCACGGCCTTGTACCCGGCGACGGTCGCCTGTGAGGAGAGCGCATCCATCGACTGTGCCCGCGTCGTCCTCGGAATCGACTCCATCGCGAACGCCTGGACGCCGCGCTCGCTCAGTCGTTCGATTCCGGCTGTGTCGGTGAGCGGCTCGAGGAATCCGATCAGAACCTGACCGCTTCGAAGTCTCTGTGCTTCAGCGTCGCTCGGTTTGCGGACCTTGACGATCGCCTCCGCCTGCCAGACGTCGTCGGCGAGCGTCGCCCCGGCCTCCTCGTACGCGGCATCCGGAAACGAGGCGGCAACGCCGGCGCCGCGCTCGACCAGGATTTCGAACCCGCTGCCGGCGAGCTTCGAAACGGCCTCGGGGACGAGAGCCACTCGGCGCTCGCCCTGCTCGAGCTCACGCGGGACGCCGATTAGCACGCAGCCGATCTTACGTACCCTGGCCGACCGGTGACCCACTTCATCCACCACTACGGTCTCTGGTTCGTCTTCGGCATCGTCTGCCTGGAGTCCGCGGGCCTCTGGCTTCCGGGTGAGACGGCGCTGATCGCCGCGGGTGTCTACGCCTCCAAGGGTCATCTCTCGATCACCGCTGTGATCGCGGTCGCCACCGTCGCTGCGATCATCGGGGACAACATCGGCTACTGGATCGGGCGCGAGGGTGGGCGCCGGCTGATCGAACGCTACGCGTACCTGAAGCGCTTCGCCGATCGCGTCATGCCCCAGGCCGAGCGCTTTTTCGAGCGGCACGGCGGCAAGGCGGTGTTCCTCGCGCGTTTCTTCGGGGGCGTGCGGGTGACGGGCGCGTGGATGGCGGGGATCACGAGGATGTCGTGGTGGAGGTTTCTCTTCTGGAACGCCCTGGGCGGGATCGTGTGGGCGACCGCGGTCGGACTGGTCGCGTACTACGCCGGACGGGCCGTTGCCGATACAGTCGCGCGCTACGGCGTGTACGGCGGCATTGCAGTCGCGATCCTCTTCGTCCTCGGCATCGGCGCGCTTCACGTCTGGCGTCGCCGCGCGGAGACGGCGTGAGGTACTTCATCGCAGCCGTCGTGACGACGTTGACCGTTGCGGCACCTGCCGCGTCCGTCGTCGTCCCGGTCCCTGCGCTCGACCACGTGGTCGTGGTGGTCTTCGAGAACAAGGAGACGAGCAGTGTGCTCGGCAATCGCGCCGCTCCGACGTTCAACGCGTACGCGCGGCGCTACGCGCGGCTGACGCGGTACTACGGCGTCACGCACCCGAGCCTTCCGAACTACCTCGCTCTCGTCTCGGGATCGACGCACGGGATCACCTCCGACTGCACGACCTGCAACGTCGCGGCCTCGAACCTCGCCGACACGCTCGAGGCGGCCGGAAAGACCTGGAAGACATACGCCGAGGGACTTCCCTCTCCGGGCTTCCTCGGCGGCTCGTACCGGCGCTACGCGAAGAAGCACAACCCGTTCGCGTACTTCCAGGACATCGCCGGGAGTCCGAGCAGGCGGGCGAAGATCGTCCCGCTGGCACGGCTCGCCACGGATCTTCGAGCAGGCGCCCTGCCCGACTTCTCGCTCGTCGTCCCGGATCTCTGCCACTCGATGCACGACTGCTCGGTCGCGGTCGGCGACGCCTGGCTCCGCCGAACGGTCGCCCCCCTGTTGCGGTTGCCGAGAACTGCAATCCTGGTCCTGTTCGACGAAGGAAGCACTGCGTTGCGCGGCGGCGGCCATACGCCTGCCCTCGTTGTCGGCACCGCCGTACGTCCGGGCTCGGCTTTCACGGGCGTCACGAATCACTACGGCGCACTTCGCACGATCGAGCAGGCGTTCGGTCTTCCCGCGCTCGGCCGGTCGGCCGGAGCGAGACCGATCACCGGCATCTGGCGTTAGCGCAGCCTGCAGGGAAAGACGCGGTGGCCTGGAATTCCATCAGGCCGATGCTGACCGCACTCGCCGCAGCGCTCGCCGCGCGTGACCCCTCGACGGCGGCGCACTGCACCCGCGTGACCCTGCTCGCCGCGCGCGTCGCCGTGTGGATGGGCTGGGACGATGACCGGCTCCGGACGCTGGCGCTCGGCGGTCCGCTGCACGACCTCGGCAAGGTAATGATCTCGGAGACGATTCTCAACAAGCGCGGTCCCCTCGAGCCCGACGAGGTCGCAGAGATTCGGAAGCATCCTGCCGCGGGCGCGAGGTTGATCGGGCCCGTCTGGCCCGCTCAGGAAGCGCTGCCCTATGTGCTGTACCACCACGAGCGCTGGGACGGCGGCGGGTATCCCACCGGTCGCTCCGGCGAGGACATTCCCGAAGAGGCGCGTCTGCTCGCAGTCGCCGACGCGTTCGACGCCATGACCTCGATGCGACCGTATCGACGCGCGCTCCCGATCGCCGCGGCAGTCCAAGAGGTGGAGCGCTGCGCCGGCTCGCAGTTCGACCCCATGGTGGCGCAGGCGTTTCTCGAGGCCTGGAGCGCGGGTGCGCTCGAGGCCACTGCAGCAGCCTCGTAGGCCCTAGAGCGTCGCCCAGACTTCGAGCTTCGAGCGGGTCCGCCTGATCACTTCGTCGGTGAACTCGCTCGTGCCGGCATGTCCGCCGAGGTCGGCCGTCCGGAACCCCTGGCCGACCGCCTCGAGACAGGACTCGCGGATCGCCCGGCCGACCTGCTGCGCACGTTCGTGGCCGTAGGAGAGCAAGGCCGCGCCGGCGAGGATCATCGCCATCGGGTTCGCGACGTTCTTGCCTCGCAGCGAGGGGGCGGTGCCGTGCGCGGCCTCGGCCATCAGCGCGCGTGGCTCGTAGTCCTCTTCGAAGGCGACGAGCATGGACTCGGACCCGGCGATCGAGCCGAAGAGCGGCAGCACCAGGTCGGAGAGGATGTCGCCGTCGCGATTGAGAGCAGGAATGACGAGCGGATCGCCGGCCGACGAGATCAACAGCGCGAACGTCGCATCGATCAACTGTGGCTCGTACGGTACGTCGGGGTGCCGCTCCGCCGCGGCGTCCATCTCCTCCTTCAGCATCCCCTCGTACGTCGGGCTGACCGTGTACTTCGGGCCGCCGAACACCTTCGCGCCGGCCTGCTCCGCCTGGCGGAACGAGAACTCGGCGACGGCGCGGCAGATTCGACGCTCGATTCGCTCCGTGCGGAACGCCACCTCGTCGTCTCCTTCGCCCTCACGCCACTCCTTCGCGCCGTAGGCGTCGCCGACCGCCATGCGCACGATCGAGATCGGTGCGTGCACGCCGCCGAACGGAACGACGCCGGGAATCCGTCGCCCGGTGCGCACGATCACCTTCCCGCCGATCTCCTCGCGCAAAATGCGGTTCGGGGAGCCGACGCCGTCACGCTCCTCGGGCGTGATCGTCGCGGCCTTCAGGCCGAGCCCGTGCTCGCGAATCGCCTGCGCGGCCTCGTGGACGACCTCGTTCTGGCCCGCGCGCCGGGACTCCAGCGAGAGGTCGAACCGCGGGAATTCGAGGTCGAGCCCGGTCACCTCGGGAGCCAGGACGCGGAGGCTCTCCTCGAGCAGCTCCTGCCCGGTTTCGTCGCCCTCGAGCACCACGATCGTTTTGGCGTCCACGGCTCCGGACACTAGCGGTGGACGATGCCACGAAAAGGCGGTTGGAGAAGAGAAGGATCACGCGGACGGTTCCGCTACGTCGACGCGCGCGGCAACCGGATCACGGACGAGGACTCACTCGAGCGGATCAAGTCGCTTGTGATCCCGCCCGCGTGGAAGGACGTCTGGATCTCTGCGAGCGCGTCGTCGAAGCTCCAGGCCACCGGTGTCGACGGAGCCGGCCGGAAGCAGTACCTCTACCACCCGAGCTTTCGTGCACAGCGCGAGCAGGAGAAGTTCGACAAGCTGATCCGGTTCGCCGAAGGGCTTCCCGACCTGCGCGAGGCGATGGCCGAGCACATGGACAACGACCTCCTCGACCGCGACCGCGTCTCGGCGATCGCGACGCGGCTGATCAACCGGGGCTGGTTTCGGGTCGGCACCGAGCGCTACGCGAAGGAGTCGAAGACATTCGGGATCACGACGCTCCGCAAGAACCACGTGACCGTGCGTGGCCACCGGATCGCATTTCACTTCCGTGGGAAGCACCGGTCTGAGATCCGCACGACTCTCGTCGACTCGGAGCTCGCAGAGTCGGTCAAGGAGCTGCTCGCGCTACCCCGTGGTGCGCGTCTCTTCCGTTATGAGTGGGACGGTGGGCTGTGCGCGCTCACCGGTGCGAAGCTGAACGAGTACGTTCGCACGTATCTCGGCGAGGACTTCACGGCGAAAGACTTCCGCACGTGGGGCGGCACGTTGCTCGCGGCGATCGCCCTCGCCGAGCACGGGCCGGCGGAGTCCGAGACCGAGGCGAAGCGGGCCGTCACCGCGGTCATGCGCCGGGTGGGGGAGCAACTGGGAAACACGCCCGCCGTTGCGCGCGGGTCGTACGTCAGCCCGGCGGTCATCGACCAGTATCTCGACGGTACAACGATCGAGGATTTCCGGCCACGGCATTTGCGCGTGGTCGGTGCGCGCGATTTAGGTCTCGACCTCGAGGAACAGGCCCTTTTGAGCCTGCTGCGTTCGTGGCGAATTAAGCAGGGACAGGCCGCCGCCTAATTCCCGGATCTTTCCGGTAAGGTCGGCGCAGTCGAATCGTTTTTCCGAGGGAGGAATTGGGTGGCACGAGTAACGAGACTTGTCTGCGACAATTGCGGCAAGGAGGTCGAGGAGGCAAAGGGCGCCGTCATGCGGATCAATTTCACTGACGCGCGGCGTGGCTCGAAGCAGGCGGATCTTTGCGACGCCTGCGCCGGCAAGATGCCGGGCCAGGCCGTCGCGAGGCGCGGCCGCCGGCCGAAGAACGCCGCGGCTTAAGGCTTTCCCGCTCCCAGCGTTCGCGCGTTCCGGGTCGTCTGACCGCCCGACTAGAGTAGGTCAGTTGGGTCTGAACCTCATCACCGGCCCGGCCAATGCCGGGAAGGTGGCGCTCCTGCTCCGCCGATACCTGGACGCGCTCCCTCAGGAGCCGTATCTCATCGTGCCGAACCGGTCGGACGTCGAAGAGCGCGAGCGTGAGCTGCTCGAGATTCAGCCGGCCCTCCTCGGCGGCTCGATCGTCACCTTCGACGATCTCTTCAAGCGCATCGCGCGTGGCGGGAGCGAGCGCCGGCAGGTCGCGACCGAGGCGCAGCAGGCGCTGATCGTCCGGCGCGCCCTCGCGGGGCAGTCGCTCAACGGCCTCGGCCGCTCGGCTCGGTTCGGCGGCTTCGCAGACGCACTGCTCTCGACGGTGGGCGAGCTCGAGTCGGGCCTGCTCGATCCGAACGATCTCGAAGGCGAGCTCGCCGGGCTCTACGCCGCGTATCGCGCCGAGCTCGATCGGCTCAACCTCTGGGACCGCGACCTGCTTCGGCGGCACGCCGCCGACCGGGTTGCCGGCGAGCTCGACGCCTGGGGCGGCGAGCCCGTCTTCGCGTACGGCTTCGAGGATCTGACCGGAGCCGAGTGGGCGCTCCTGCAGGCGCTCGCCGGACGCAGCGAGGTGACCGTGTCGATGCCCTACGAACCGGGGCGCGCTGCGTTCGCATCGCTACGCCGCACGATGGAGGATCTCGCCGCGCTTGCGGACGGGAGGATCGACGAGCTTCCTCCGGCGTTCGACCAGGTCGCCGAGCCGGCGCTCGCGCATCTGGAACGCACGCTCTTCGCCGAGGCGTTGCCGGAGGCACCACCGATCGACGGCGCCCTGCGGTTCTTCGAGAGCGCCGGTAAGCGCGGGGCGCTCGAGCTCGTCGGTGAAGAGGTGCTGTCGCTGCTTCGCTCAGGCGTCGAGCCGGAGCAGATCGGCCTCATCTGTCCCTCGCTCGAACGGTGGCAGGCGCCGCTCGAGACCGCCTTCGGCACGCTCGGCGTTCCCTACGCGCTCGAGGCGTACGTTCGATTCGACAGAACGGCCTTCGGCCAGGCGCTCTTGAGCCTGCTCCGTTTCGCGTGGCTCGGAGGCGGCCGCGCCGACCTCTATGCATTCCTCCGTTCGCCGTACTCGGGCCTCACGCGCCAGAACGTCGACTTCCTCGAGGGTCGCCTGCGCGGGCGCGCCGTACAGATGCCGGAGCGCGTGGAGGAGGAGACGATGCGCCTTCGCGACGGCCAGCCGCTGCCCGTCCTCGAGGCTCTACGCAGCGCGCCGACACCGCTCGACGCGGTCGCAGGCCTCGCCGCATTCATGCTGCGCTCCGCCTACGGCCTCGAGGCGCCGCCCGTCGGCGAGCTCTCGCGACAGGACGTCCGCGCGCACGAGTCGGTGATGCGTCTCGTCGCAGAGCTACGCGGTTGGAGTGAGCTCGACGGCTCGCTGTCCCCGGAGGAAGTCGTTGCAGCACTCGAGCGTGCGGAGGTGCGCCGCTCGTCGCCGGGAGAGGCCGGACGGATCGCGGTGATCGACTTGCTGCGCGCGCGCACACGCCGCTTCGAGATCGTGTTCGTGCTCGGGCTCGAGGAAGGGAGCCTGCCGCGACGAGGGCACGAGTCGCCGTTCCTGGGCGACGACGCACGCCGTGACCTCGACGAGCGTTCCCGCGCACGACTGACGCGACCCGACCAGGTCGCACGCGACCGGTACCTCTTCTATGCAGCCTGCACGCGGGCGAGCCGCCGCCTCTATCTCGTTCGCGAGGCGGCGACCGACGAGGGGAGCCCGCGAGAGCCGAGCCCGTTCTGGGACGAAGTGCAGGCCGTCTTCCCGAAGGACGACGTCGCGCGCTGGACGCGCCGCCGTCCGCTCTCCGATCTGACATGGCCGCTGGAAGATGCGCCCACCGAGCGAGAGCGACTGCGCTCTGTCGCGCTGCGCGCCGCCGGCGACGCGAGTGCGGCCGACGCGATTGCGACGGCGAACGGCTGGGAGCGACGGCTCGCCCGCGCGCTGCACGCCTTCGAGCGGCCGACCCGGTTGACGCATCCGCAGGTGCTCGCCGAGTTGGCGCGCAAGACGACCTACGGGGTGACCGAGCTCGAGCGGTTCGCAGAGTGCTCGTCGATCTGGTTCTTCGACCGTGTGATCGACCCGAAGAGCATCGACGGGGAGGTCGACGCCCGCCTGCGCGGCTCGATCGCCCACCAGGTTCTCTACCGCTTCTACTCCGGCCTGCCGAAGGAGCTCGGCACCGACCGCGTCGAACCGGATCGCGTCGAGGACGCGGTGGCGTTCCTCTCGCGGTGCCTCGACGAAGCAGTCGCGAAGGGTGTGCGCCTCGAGCTCACGGAGTTGGAGGCGCGCGAGCTTCGGCACGGCCTGTGGCGCGACCTCGAAGCCTTCGTCCGCGAAGAGGCGGCTGCGGAGATGCCGCTCCTCCCTCGCCGCTTCGAGGTGCTGTTCGGCTCCGAGCGGTCGGCGCCCGAGCTGCAACGCGGGCTCGAGCTGGCTCCGGGCGTGACGCTCTCCGGGAAGATCGACCGAATCGACGTCGATCCGTTCAGCGCGCGCGGCATCGTCCAGGACTACAAGGCAGGCAAGCACGCCCATTCGGCTGTACAGATCGAGCAGGAGAAGAAGCTCCAGATCCCCCTCTACATGCTCGTGCTGCGGGATCTCGTCGGGATCGAGCCGCTCGGCGGTCTCTACCGGCCGCTGTCCGGCGAGCGGAAGGCGCGCGGCCTGCTCCGCGCCGAGGCGCAGGACGACGGCATCCCCGGATTCGCGAAGAACGACTACCTCGACGAAGAGGCTTTCTGGGGTCAGGTCGAGCGCGCTCGCGAGCTCGCCGTCGACATCGTCGAACGAATGCGAACGGGCGACGTCAAACACGACCCGAAGAGCGGCGACTGCCCGACCTGGTGCGAGCTCTGGTCGATGTGCCGCGTGAGGCGCGCGTGAAGCTCAACCCGGAACAGCAGCGCGCTGTCGACGCGCGCGGGCTCGTCTTCGTCTCGGCCGGAGCCGGGACGGGCAAGACGAAGGTGCTCGTGGAGCGTTTCGCGCGTGCGGTCTGCGATGAAGGCGTTGACGTCGAATCGATCCTCGTGATCACCTACACGGAGAAGGCGGCCGGCGAGTTGCGCAGCCGGATCCGTGCGGGACTCGTCGAGCGTGGACGTCCCGACCTCGCGCGCGAGCTCGACGGGGCGTGGATCTCCACGATCCACGGCTTCTGTCACAGGTTGCTGCGCTCGCATCCGTTCGCCGCAGGCGTCGACCCACGCTTCCGCGTGCTCGACGACAGCCAGGGCCGCGTGCTCCGCAGCGAAGCCTTCGCGGAGGCATTGACGGCTTTCTGTGCCGCGGACGATCCCGCGCGGCTGCGGCTCCTCGCCGTCTACGGGACCGACGGGCTGCGGCGGATGCTGACCGGCGTCTACGAGACGCTCAGATCAGCGGGCCGCGAGCTCGTCCTCGAGCTGGGCGAGCGCCCGAGTCTCAACGGTCGCGTCGACGAGTTTCGCGAAGCCGCGCGCTGCCTCGCCGACGACGAAGGATCCGGCGACGCTCAGCGCGAGACAGCCCGGCAGGCCGTCGCGTATCTCGACGCCGACGCCCGCGCCGACCGGATCTTCGATCTCGGCGACCTACGCCTGCGCGGTGAGCGCGCCGCTTCGTACGAAGAGGCGCGAAAGCTCGTGGAGCAAGCGGCGCTCGACGAGCTCGCCGCGGCCGACCGCGATCTGCTGCAGGAACTGCTCAACGGCTTTGCCGCTGCGTATCAGGAGGGCAAGGACCGCGAGTCCGCGCTCGACTTCGAGGATCTGCAACTGCGCGCGCGCGATCTCTTGCGAGACGACGAGGCGATCCGCGAGCGCGAGCAGCTGCGCTTCAGGTCGATCATGGTCGACGAGTTCCAGGACACGAACCGGCTCCAGTGCGAGCTGATCGACCTGCTCTCCGGCGGGCCGGGCGGTCACGAGCTCTTCTTCGTCGGCGATGAGTTCCAGTCGATCTACGGCTTCCGTCACGCAGACGTGCAGGTCTTCCGCGAGCGGCGCGCGCAGGCCGGAGACGGCGTGCTGCCGCTGACGATGAACTATCGGTCCCGGCCGGAGGTGCTCGCGGTCGTCAACCACCTGTTCGGCGCCGACTTCGGCGATGAGTTCCAGCCGCTTGCGGCTTCGGGCGACTTTCCGGACCCGGTCTTCGGCGCACCGGTCGAGCTGCTCGTCACCGACAAGTCGACGTACTCCGGCACGGACCTGCACTGGCGCCGTGGCGAGGCACGTGCGATCGCACGGCGCATCCGCGAGCTGATCGACGCCGGCGACGCCGTAGCGGGCGAGATCGTGCTCCTGTTTGCCGCCGGAACGGACGCAGAGTGGTACGAGGAGGAGCTGCGCGCGCTCGACGTGCCGACCTACCGCGGGACGGGGAGGGGGTACTTCGGCCAGCAGCAGGTCGTCGACCTGCTCGCCTACCTGCGACTGCTGCGGAACCGCTACGACGACGAAGCGCTCGTCAGCGTGCTCGCCTCTCCACTGGTCGGGGTCTCCAACGACGCGCTCGCTCTCCTGCGGCGCGCCGCAACGAAGCGGCCGCTCTTCGTCGCGCTCGAGCGCGAGCTGCCCGACACCCTGGCCCACCGAGACGTGCAACTCCTGCGTGCCTTCCGCCAGCGCTACGACCGGCTGACTGCGGCGCTCGCCCGGCTTTCGCTCGAGCGGTTGTGTGAGCGCATCGTCGCGGAGCACGACTACGACCTGGCCGTGCTCGCACGCTGGGACGGACGGCGCCGCTACGCGAACCTGCGCAAGCTCGCCCGGCTCGCGCGTTCGTACGAAGAGTTGCGTGGGCCGGATGTCGAGGGTTTTGTCCGATTCGTGCGCGACCAGGAGTCGGTCGGCGCGCGCGAGCTCGAGGCCGTCGCCGAGGAGGAAGGCGCCGACGCAGTGCGGCTGCTGACGATCCACGCTGCGAAGGGCCTCGAGTTCAAGGTCGTCGTCGTTGCCGACGCCGGTCGCGACAGGGCGCCGCCTTCGTCACACGAGATCCTCGCGCTCTCCGACGGCCGCTTCGGTTTCCGGGTGGCCGACCCGATCACGAGCAAGCCGCGCGGCGCCTACGCGTACGACGCCGTGCAGGAAGCGCGCAAGGAGGAGGAGCGCGCGGAGCGGCTGCGTCTTTACTACGTCGCCATGACCCGTGCGATCGATCGGCTGATCGTCTCCGGCTCGATCGACCCGACCCGCACGTCGGACGAGACGACGCCGATCGGCTGGGTGCTCGGTCGCCTCGACGCCAAAGGCGAGATCGAAGGCGCCGGCAGCGAACCGGTTGAGCTCGAGCGCGAAGGCGCGCGCGTGATCTTGCGCGTCGACCGTCACGTCGAGGAAGCCGCGCCGTCCATCGTCGAGTTGCCGGCGGAAGTGGGCCAGCTCGCGTTGTTCGAAGACAGCGGCGCGGGTGGTGCGCTGCCCGCGCTGGTTCCGGCCCTGCCGCCGCTCGCAGAGGTCCCGGCTCCCCCGCTGCACAGAGTTCGGCGTCTGTCGTTCAGCGCGCTCGCGCTCTTCGACCGCTGTTCGTACCGCTACTACGCAGAGCGTGTCGTGGGCATGCGCCCGACCGACGAGCGGCTCGCGGCCGGGGGCACGACCGGGTTGGCCGCCACCGAGATCGGCGACGCCGTCCACCGGTTGCTGGAGCTCGTGAACCTGCAGGAGCCCCTGCCGCCCGAAGATCTCACCGGCCTCGTTCGCGGCTGGTATCCCAAGGTGAGCGACGAGGAGCTCGAGCGAATCGCCGGGTTCGTGCAGTCCTACTGCGAATCCGAGCTCGCGCGGCGCGTGGCCACGCTGCCCAGTGCGCTACCGGAGCGGCCGTTCGCGTTCGAGCACGACGGCGTGCTTCTACGCGGTCGCCTCGACATGCTCCAGCTCGACGGCGAGCAGGCCATCGTCATCGACTACAAGACGAACTCGCTCGCCGAGGGCACGCCCGAAGAGATCGTCGAGCACGACTACCGGTTGCAGAGGCTTGTCTACGCGCTCGCCTGCTTCCGAGCCGGTGCCCGGGAAGTGGAGGTCGTCTACCACTTCCTCGAGCGCTCCGACGCAGTCGTCTCGACCGTCTTCCACATCGAGCAGATCGCCGAGCTCGAGGCAGAGCTCAGCGAAGCGATCGCCAAGATCAACGCGGGCGAGTTCCGCCCGACGCCGAGCGAGTACATCTGCGCCGGCTGCCCGGCGCTCGACGTCATCTGCGCCGGTCCCGGGCTCCGCGGGGCGAGCTACGCAGAACATGCACTCGCTACGGTCTGAGCATGCCGAGAAGCTTTGTCAAGGAGGCGCGGCGCCGCGTCGGTCCAAAGCGTGCCCGGATCCGTGAGATCATCGACCGCCTCGCCGCCGCCCATCCGGATGCGACCATCGCGCTCGAATCCAGGTCACCGCTCGAGCTCCTGGTCGCCGTGATGCTCTCCGCGCAGACGACCGACGTGAACGTCAACCGAGTGACCGAGAAGCTCTTCGTCAAATACCGCAAGCCCGAGGACTATCTCGCGGTGCCGCCGGAGGAGCTCGAGCGGGACATCTTCGCGACCGGCTTCTACCGGCAGAAGGCGAAGGCGATTCGCGGCACGATGGCGATGCTGCTCACCGAGTTCGACGGTGAGGTGCCGCGAACGCTGGACGAGCTCGTGCGCCTGCCCGGTGTCGCCCGCAAGACCGCGAACGTCGTCGCAGCCGAGCTCGGCGAGCCGCAGGGAATCGTCGTCGACACCCACGTCCGGCGCCTGTCGCAGCGGCTCGGCCTAACGAGGGAAGAAGACCCGGTGAAGATCGAGCGCGACCTGATCAAGATCGTGCCGCGCGAGGATTGGGGCCGGTTTCCGCACCTCCTGATCTGGCACGGCCGCCGGGTGTGCCTCGCGCGCCTGCCGCGCTGCGAGGAGTGTGTCCTGACCGACCTCTGCCCGTCGTCGCGTGTCTGAGCTGCAGCATCCGGACTCGCGGAGCTTCGAGCTCGTGGCCGACGTCTACGAGCGCGCTCGTCCCGAATACCCCGCGGAAGCCGTCGACTGGATCGCAGCCAAACTCGATCTTCGGCCGGGGCGCACCGTCCTCGACCTCGGCGCCGGTACCGGCAAGCTGACGCGCGCACTGATTCCCACCGGCGCTCGAGTGATCGCGGTCGAGCCGGGCGACGCAATGCGGGCCGAGCTGGAACGGGCGGTGCCCTCGGCCCTCGCGCTACGCGGCTCGGCAGAGGCGATTCCGCTCGGCGACAACACGGTGGATGCGATCACCGTCGGACAGGCGTTTCACTGGTTCCGGCACGACGAGGCGATTCCCGAGCTCCACCGCGTACTGCGTCGGGGACGGTCCATCGCACTGGTCTGGAACTCCCGCGACCATGACGCCCCGCTGCACCAGGAGGTCGGCGAGCTGATCGCACCGTTCGTTCCAGCGGATCGACCGCCGGCCGAACAATGGCCGCAGGCCCTCGAGGACAGCCCGCTCTTCGGCGCACTCGAGGAGCGGCGGTTCCCGTTCTCGCAGATCCTCGATGCCGACGCCCTGGCGGAGCGAATCGCCTCGGTCAGCTTCGTCGCGGCCGCGCCGGCAGAGGCCCGGCAGCAACTCGATGCGGAGTTACGCGCCGTCGCCGCGCGGCTCGGCGGATTCGTCGACTTTTCGTACGTGACGAGGGTCTACGTCAGCCGCGCGGTGTGAGCGCGACCAGCAGTCCGCCGTCGTCGTCGTAGGCGGGGAAGAAGTCGCCGATCACCGGTTTCTGCTGACCCGCGCGCGTTCGTAGCTCGAGCTTTTCTCCGAGCTTCCGCACGCCCCACTCGAGCGCAACGGCCGCCGGATTCTGCTCGCCCTCGAATCCGCCCAGCCCGAATCGAGTCACCATGTCCGCGCCGAGCAGCTCTTCCTCCCGGAAGCCGGAGAGCTCGAACACGCCGCGCCCGCTCGCGAGGATCCGGCCGTCCTTGTCGCAGACGACGAAGCCGGTGTTCGGAGCCGGGTAGTAGTCGTCCATCAGCTCGAACAGGAAGCCGAAGCCGCAACGCTCGCATGCCACCGGGACGTTGTCGATCTCCTGGAGCCGGTCATGGTCGATCGACCGGTTCTTGCAGTTCGGGCAGATGAAGTACGGCACCGAATCAAGGTAGCTGGGCTAGATCCAGCCGCGCCGCCTGTAGAAGACGAGCTGCCCGATCGTGGTCACGACGATCAGGCCCCAGGACCAGGCGTAGCCCCATTGCCAGCCGAGCTCCGGGAAATGGTGTTTGAAGTTCTGGCCGTAGAGACCGACGATGAACGTGGGGAGGAGGAGCACCGACGCGATCACCGTCAGCTTCTTCATCACCTCGTTCTGATCGTTCGCGATCTTGGACTGCAGGTAGTCGCGGACGCCTGCAACGAGATCGCGCGACAGCTCGAGCCCGTCCACGGCGCGCAGGAACTTGTCGTAGGCGGCGGCGAAGTTCAGCTCGACCTCTCTCGTCATCATCGGCCCGCCGTCGTCGAGCTCGACCCTGTCGTCGACGACCCCTCGCACGGCGTCGCGCATCGGAGACAGGGTTCGGCGGACGTGAAGGAGATCGTGCTTCAGCCCTGACAACCGGGCACGTGTTTTCGCCGGCGTCCAGTCCTCGACGTTGTCCTCGAGCTCGTCGATCTCGTCGTTCAGGCCGTCGATCAGATCGAGATACCGCTCGGCGATCTCGTCGATGAGGTGGTACGCGTTCATCCCGGTGACCTCGTCGGGTCGGCAGGCCGCCTTTGCCGGTGAGATGTCGAACGGCTCGCCGCGTTCCGGTGTCTTGCGAACCGTGAGCAGGCCCTCGCGCATTCCGATCAGGTCGACTTCCTGGTAGTAGATGCGATCCTCGTTCGGTACGAGCACGGGCACGAGAAACACCCCGAAGATGTAGTTACCGTGACCTTCGAGCTTGGGCCGCGGCTCGTCGTCGTGCTTCGCGTCTGCCAGCAGTTGCTCGAGCGCGCGGGGGTGGATGTCCTTCGGCAGGTGCCGTCGCAACTCCTCGGGCGAGGGGTCGAGCAGGTCGATCCACTCCGGCATGCTCAGCTGCGAGGAGCTGCTTCGGCGGCCATCAGATGGCCTTCGAGCGCTGCAAGGTAGCGCTCGGCGTCGAGCGCGCCCATGCAGCCCGAGCCGGCGGCCGTAACCGCCTGGCGGTACACGTGGTCCTGCACGTCACCGACGGCGAAGACGCCCTCGACGTTCGTCTCCGTGGAGCCCGGCTTGGTGATCAGGTAGCCGCCCTCGTCGTGATCGAGCTGGTCGAGGAAGAGACGAGTATTGGGGTCGTGCCCGATCGCTGCGAACACGCCGTCGGCGTCGAGCTCCCAGGTTTCGTCGGTGTTGACGTCGCGCAGCCGGACACCGGTGACGCGATCGTCTCCGAGCACCTCGTCGACCACGGCGTTCGTAACCCATTCGATCTTGTCGTTCGCGCGGGCGCGGTCGATCATGATCTGCGAGGCGCGGAACTCGTCGCGCCGGTGCACGATCGTCACCTTGGCGGCGAAGCGTGCGAGGAATGTGCCCTCCTCCATGGCCGAGTCGCCGCCGCCGACCACGACGACGTGCTTGTCGGGGAAGAAGGCTGCGTCACAGGTCGCGCAGTACGAGACGCCGCGGCCCTGGAGCTTCCGCTCCGACTCGAGACCGAGCTGGCGGGCGGTGGCGCCGGTCGCCACGATCACCGTGTCGGCGCGGTACTCGTCGTCGCCGACCCAGACCCGGTGGGGGCGCGCCGAGAAATCGACCCTGGTCACGTCGTCGGTGACGAAGTCGGTGCCGAATCGTTCGGCCTGGCGGCGGAATTCCTGCATCATCTCCGGCCCCATCACACCGTCGGCGTAGCCCGGATAGTTCTCCACGTCGCTCGTGATCATCAGCTGGCCGCCCCAGTTGAAGCCCTCGATCACGAGCGGCTTCAGGTTCGCGCGCGCAGCGTAAAGCGCGGCGGTATACCCGGCCGGGCCCCCTCCGATGATGATCATCTCGCGGATGTCGTTGTCAGTCATGGTCCTCCATAGTGATTCCCTCTTTATCTGTATTAAACGATCTTGGTCGGCTGAACCTTCCTTGCCCGGACGGCCCGGAAGCACTCCCGATGCTTAGAATCGACGCGTCGATGGTAGGTAGGGGCGGGGTATGGCTGGAACGGTGACTTGGTCGCTCCTCAGGGAGCTCGCGGGCTTTCGGGCCGAGAAGGGCTGCGCGATCAGCCTCTACCTGAACCTCGACCCTTCCGATGTCCCGACCGCGGGCGACGCGCAGACCCGCATGAACTCCATGCTCCACGCGGCCGACCGGACCGACCGGACCGACCTGACCCACGAGCAGCGCATGGGCCTCAAGGCCGACTTCGAGCGGATCGCGCAGTGGTTCGACGACGATTTCGAGCGAGACGGCTCTCAGGGGCTCGCCGTGTTCGCGGCCGGGCTCGACAACTCCTGGCGAACGCTCGCCCTGCCGGCGCCGGTCGACGACCGCGCGAAGGTCGGGCGTGACTTCTTCCTTGCGCCGCTCGCGCCGCTGATCGGACGGGCTGACGGGACGATTGTGGCCGTCGTCAGTCGCGAGGAGGGTCAGCTCTACCGGCTGCGCGGCGGTCGGCTGGAAGAGATCGCGGAGCACTATGACGAGACGCCGGGCCAGCACGACCAGGGCGGCTGGTCGCAGGCGAGGTATCAGCGACATATCGAGAAGCTCGTCCACGAACATCTGAAGGGCGTGGCCGAGGAGCTCGACCGCACCCGGCGGCAGCTGCAGGGACCCAAGATCGTCCTCGTCTGCTCGGAAGACATGCGGACCGAGTTCCTGGATGCACTCTCCGCCGAGGCGCGAACGTCGCTCGTCGGCTGGACCCCGGCGCAGTCGCATGCAAGCCCGGCCGAGTTGCTCGCCGCCGTCAAGCCGGTCCTCGAAGAAGCGGAGGCGAAGAGTGAGTCGGCGGCGATCGAGCGCTGGCGTGAAGAAGCGGGCCGCAACGGCCGCGCCGCGTCGGGCTGGGAGCAGACGCTCGAGGCAGCGTCCGACGCGCGCGTGGAGCTGTTGCTCTTCCAGCAGGGCGTCGACCGCCCGGCCTTCCGCTGCCCCGCCTGCGGCCGCGCTGCGATCTCGGAGGGAAGCTGTCCGCTCGACGGCACGCGGCTCGAACCGACCGACGCGGGGCTCGACCTCGCTGTGCACCAGACACTCGCGCACGGCGGCGCGGTGTGGGCCATCCGGCACCACGAGGATCTCGCGCCCGTCGAAGGCATCGGCGCTCTGCTTCGGTTCTAGCTAGGCAGCGTCGGCGGAGACGCCGGGAAGCTCGAGCACGGTCTCGCCCTCGATCTCTCCCTGCTCTTCCACTGCACGCTCGAGCTTCGTCCCGAACTTGTCGAGGCGCTTCCCCGCCTCGTGGTACTTCGACTGCGCATGGCCAAGGTGCGTGCCGACCTTGTCGAAGTCGTCGGCGAAGCGGTCGAAGTCGCGGCGGAGATCGGCGACGTACGCCATCACCTCGTGTGCATGCTCCTCGATCTTCATGCCGCGGAGGCCAAGCGCGATCACCTGCAGGTACGCCGTGAACGTGGTCGGCGAAACCGGGAAGACGCGCCGCTCGTGCGCGTACGCGAGCAGCGCTCCGGTCTTGCCGCAGGCGAGCTCGTAGTACACCCCTTCGACCGGGATGTACATGAAGGCGAAGTCATAGGTGCCCTCGTCCGGCCTGATGTACTTCGCTGCGATCGCGTCGATGTGGTGCTTGACGTCCCGGCCGAACTGCCGCTCCGCGAGCTGCCGCTCGTCGTCCGTCTCGGCGTCGGAGAGCCGGATGTAGTTGTCGAGTGGGAACTTCGAGTCGACGGGGATCGTCCGGTCGGCTCGCACGATCGCGTCGACGCGCTCGCCGGAGTCGAAGGTGTACTGCATCTCGTACGCGGAAGGTGGCAGGCGGTCGCGGAGGAGGTTCTCGAGCAGGAGCTCGCCGAAACCGCCCCGGGCCTTCGGGGGGCGCAGGGCCTGCTCGAGACGGGCGAGATCTTTCGCGCGCTCAAGCATCTGCGTCGTCGCCTCGTCCACCTTGCCGAGCCGCTCGTGGATCTTGTTCGTCGTCTGCGATGCATTCTCGAGCCGGCGGTCGACCTTCGTGTCGAGCTCCGAGAGCCGCCGGTCCATCGTCTCGGTCACGCCGATCAGATGCCGATCGACCTCGGCGTTGCGGTCCGACAGTTGGGTGCTCCAGTCGGCACGGAGCTCGCGGAGGGTCCGCGCGAGCCAGACGAGCGCGGCCGCGAGGCCTACGCCGAGAAGAAGGATGAGGAGTACCGCTGCCATCGAGCCGACAGACGGTAGTGGGGGGATCGGACGGAATGATCGGGGCGGCCCTTGCCGCCCGTGTCCTAACCGTAAAAAGAAAGCCGGGTCCACAAAAAACGCCGAAGCCGGCGAACCCGAGGGTTCATCGGCTTCGGCTCGGGGAGCTTACGCTGGCACCGCTCCACTAGTCAAGAGCCGCGACCGCGGAAAAAACGCGCACGTTGCGTACTTCCGTCCCCGGCGGCACGGCGGCGGGTACCCTTGCGCGCCGTGGCCAAGAAGGTCCGCACTCCACCGCCTCCGAGGCGCGTCCAGGCGCCCCAGAAACGCGATCCCCGGAAAAGCTCGACAGCCCCGCAGCGCTCGCCGTGGCTGTATGCGGGAGGCGGCGCGCTCGTCGCGGCCCTGGTCGCGGCCGTGGCCATCGGCATCGTCATCAAACGGGACAACGGGGGCGGCAGCGGTAGCCCGACGACGCTGACCACCGCGACGAACTACAACGCCCTGCCGGGGGTCCGGAAGACGAAGGCGCCCTGGGCGCCCGAGTACCGTTTCCTCGCCGACCGCCTGGCCCCGCTCGACCTGACGACCCTCGGCGGGCACAACGGCCTCACCGAGCACTTCCACGCCCACTTCGACATCTTCGTGAACGGCAAGAAGGTCAAGATTCCGGCGCTCGTCGGCATCAACCCCGGGGCCGGCTACCTGACCGAGCTCCACACGCACGACGACAGCGGGGTCATCCACATCGAGGCGCAGAAGAGCCGCGACTTCACGGTCGGCCAGTTCTTCTCCGAGTGGGCCGTCCACCTCGACGCGAACTCGATCGGCGGCTACAAGGGGCTGAAGTGGTACGTGGACGGGAAGCGGCAGACGGGAAATCCCCAGACTCTGATCCTGAAGCCACACCAGGAGATCGCGTTCGTCGTCGGCAAACCGCCGGCCAAGATCCCCTCGAGCTACGCCTTCCCCGCCGGCGAATAACGCGCTGACACGACGCTATTCTGAGCCGGCCGGGGTGGCGAAACTGGTGATACGCGCCCGACTTAAAATCGGGTGTCCCCTCGCGGGGCGTGCGGGTTCGAGTCCCGCCCCCGGCACT
>CAWDSD010000005.1:0-84854 GCA_963804935.1 uncultured Actinomycetes bacterium | reverse complement strand
AGAGGCGTGGGCGACGCTCGATCTGCTCGCGCGGGCATGGGAAGCCGGTCGCAGTGTCGATGCGACTGTTGAGCTGCTGCGGTTTTGACCCTCCTCGGTCAGGCCGGCGGCAGCCTGACCGCAAACGTTGCTCCTTTGCCGGGATCAGAGATCACTTGCAGCGTTCCGCCCATCCGCTCTACGAGTTCACGGGAGATGTAGAGCCCAAGTCCCGTGCCGGCCGGGGCCTTCGCCAGTTGCGGATCCGCGCGGTAGAACTTCTCGAAGATTCGCTCTTGGTCGGCGAGCTCGATGCCTGGACCCTTATCGGTGACAGCGATGCAGACGGCGCCGTTTTCCGCGCCGACGCGAACGGCGATGCCATTCGCACCGCCATACTTGACCGCATTGTCCAGTAGATTTGTGATCACCTGCTGAATGCGGTCGCGGTCGCCTGATGCAGCACTTAGTTCCGTGTGGAGATCGAGCTCGATCAGCACAGGGTCTGGAAGTCGAGTGGCCATGGCCTCCACCGTGGTCCGAACAAGATCGGCGACATCCACGGGTTCGTGCTCGATCCGCAAATCTTCGCGATCGAGTTGACTCGTTAGGAGTACGTTCTCGGTGATGCGAGCGAGGCGCCTGGCCTCCGACTCGATCATCTCTAGTAGTTGCCGACGTTGTTGCTGGTTGAGCGCTTCCTCACGGTGAAGCAATGTCGTGGCGGCACCATAGACAGCTGTGATCGGAGTCCGCAGCTCATGGGAAATGGTCGCTACCAAGTCGCTCTTCTCTTCCTCGAGTCGGTGTTCACTGGTCAGATCACGAAACGCGTAGATCACCCCGCCAGCGCTGTCCACGGCGACGAATGAGAGCCAAAGATCGCGGGAAGCAATCCGGAGGGGAAGCGTCACCGCGCCCGCTCTTGCTCGACCCGACGCAATCGGAATACGTCGTGCCAGCTCCGTCCACTCAGGAATCGCATCGCTGATCTGCCGGTCACGAACGGCCTCGCCCCGCAGTCCCGTGACCAGTTCTGCTGCTCTGTTCCACAAGCGGACGACTCCCGCCTGGTCGAGCAGAAAGATCCCATCGCCGACGGCTTCGAGAACTTGTGCGGCTTGTTCGCGCTCGGCGGCAACCGCCCGGGCCGCTGCCTCAGCCGCCTCCAGGCGCCTGCGTTCCTTCTGGAGCCGCGCGTTTCGTACAGCCGCCGCCATCTGTGCCACGAGCCCTTCGAAAAGCTCGACCTGTTCCTGTGTGTACACACCCTGATCCGTCATCAGCTGGACCACGCCGGCGACCCTGCCTTCGAGCTTGACAGGCACCATCATCGCCGCTTTCGTTGCCGCTGGTCCGGCCTCCGGGATTTTTCGTAGCGTCCCGTCCGGATCAACGTTGTAGTACTCGCCTTCGCGTTCACGGACCTGCTGTGGAACGTCGTTGAAAAGAAGCGATTCGCCACTGACGATCACGCGGCTCTGCATACCCCCGCCAGCACGGTTCAGAGGCAACGAGGGCAACGTCGAAGGGTCGACTTTGTTGCCCTCATTCCAAACGTAATCGCAGCGAATGCGGTCGTCCAGCTCGTCATAGGACGAAATGACGAGACCATCATGCTGGATCACCCTGGCAAGTAGTTCCTGAAACCGCTCATACACCCGCTCCGGCTCTAGGCCCTCGGCCAATTGACGTGCCGCCGCAAGAAGGATCTCCGCGATCTTGGCCTTCCGCTTGAGCTCTCGGTCCCTCACGTTCTGACCGTACTCCTGCCTCCGTCGGCCGCCAAGGGATCTAGCGGCAGCGTCGCGGAGACGAACTGGCTTCGCCAGCCATGACCGCGTACCTCACGGCCCGTCCGCACTTGGATCCCCACGCCCTCCATCGCCTCGAGAGGGGGTACGAGACGCCGTCATGCGGCATCCAGGCAGGCGGCCGTCGGGGCGAGAAGACGTTGCGCGACGGGCTCTCGGCGGCACCGTCTCTCCGGAGCCCGCGCGTTGGAGTGGACGCAAGACGCGCCACGGCGGATGATCGCTGCTGTGCGGCAGGACCTCCCCACCGGCACCGTCACCTTCCTCTTCACGGACGTCGAGGGGTCCACGCAACTCCTGCACGAGTTTGGAGCCGATGCGTATGCGGAGGCGCTCGCAGGGCACCGTCGCATTGTGCGCGGCGCATGCACGGCCGAGGGCGGCGTCGAGGTAGACGCTCAGGGAGACGCCTTCTTCTTTGCGTTTGCGAGCGCGCCTGGTGCGCTCGAGGCGGCTTCGTCGTTGACTGAGGCGCTCGCGTCCGGCCCGATACAGGTACGCGTCGGGCTCCACACTGGGTCGCCACTCTTGACTGAGGAGGGTTACGTCGGGGACGACGTCCACTTCGCCGCTCGGGTGGCCGCCTCGGGCCACGGAGGCCAGGTCGTCCTCTCCCGAGCCACCGCTCGGCTCGCCGAACGTGAGCTCGTTGACCTCGGTGAGCACCGGCTGAAGGACATCGCCGAGGCGGTCTCCATCTACCAGCTCGGCGAGGGGAGCTTCCCGCCGCTCAAGACGATCTCGAACACGAACCTGCCGCGCCCGGCGAGCTCCTTCGTGGGCCGGGAGCGCGAGTTGAACGAGCTGCTCGCGAAGATCGAGGACGGAGCACGGTTGCTGACACTCACCGGGCCGGGCGGCGCCGGCAAGACCCGGCTTGCCCTCGAGGCCGCTTCTTCGCTCGTCCCCGAGTACAAGGCGGGGGTCTTCTGGGTGGGCCTTGCCTCGCTCCGCGATCCGGCGCTCGTGACGGAGACAATCGCGCATACGCTGGGCGCTACGGACGGGCTTCCCGACCACATCGCAGAGCGGGAAATGCTCCTTCTGCTCGACAACCTCGAGCAGGTAATCGAGTCGGCGCCCGAGCTGTCGGCGCTTGTTACGTCCTGCCCGAGCCTCACCCTGCTCGTCACAAGCCGCGAGCTCTTGCGCATCTCCGGCGAGGTCGAGTACCCGGTGCCGCCGCTCGCCGGGCCCGAAGCCGTCTCCCTCTTCTGCGAGCGTGCGCAGCTCGAGCCTTCGGAGGATATCGCCGAGCTTTGCGTTCGCTTGGACTCCCTGCCGCTCGCGCTTGAGCTCGCGGCTGCGCGCACGAAGGCGCTCTCCCCCGCCCAAGTCCTCGAACGCTTGGCCGAGCGCCTCGACCTCTTGAAGGGTGGCCGCGACGCCGACCCCCGCCAGCTGACCCTTCGTGCGACGATCGAGTGGAGCCACGGCCTGCTCTCCAACGAGGAGCAGCGCCTGTTTCGCACGCTCTCGGTGTTCCGCGGCGGTTGCACGCTCGATGCAGCCGCGGAGGTATGCCGCGCCGACCTCGACACCCTGCAGGCACTGGTCGAGAAGAGCCTCCTGCGGTTCACGACGGAGCGCTACTGGATGCTGGAGACGATTCGCGAGTACGCGCGCGAGCGGCTCGCTGACGCGGGCCAGAGCGCCGACTACGTCCACCGCCATACGCATTACTTCGCGACGCGCGTCGAGCAGGCGCACGGCGAGCGCCTCGGGCCGCGACGGGGCGACGTGCTCGCCTGGTACGGAGCCGAGGTCGACAACCTGCGGGCGATGCTCGACAATCTCATGGACGAAGCGCCGGCCGAGGCCGCCCGCGCGACACACGCGCTTTTCCCATTCTGGAAGTCGGTCGGCGCCTACTCGGAGGCGAGTCAGCGCCTCGAGTCGCTGCTCGACTCGGAGAATCTGACGGACGACTTGCGGGCACAGACGCTGGCGTACCTCGCCGAGGCTCAGGAGTTGGTCGGCGATCTCGACGCTGCGGGTGCGACGGCAGCAGAGGCATTGCGATTGTCGGCTCCCGGAACCTATGCGCGTGTGTTGGCCCTCTTGATCGGGTCCTCGAGCGAGGTCAACCGAGGCAATGTGACCGACGGCATTCGCCTGGCCGAGCGAGCCGTCGAGGAGGCGACAACGCTGGACACGGCGATTCGGATCTCAGCGCGTGGCGATCTCGGGATGCTGCTCGTCCAAGCGGGTCGCCGCGAGGAAGCACGCCCGGTCATGCTCGACGCGATTGGCGAAGCCCGGAAAGGCAGTCTGGCGATGAACGAGCAGCTCGCCGCGGCCCAGCTCGGATGCATCGACGTGCTCGATGCCGACTACGAGTCTGCCCGCGAAGCTCTCACATCTGCACTGATCTACGCTCGCAGCGTCAGTCGGTACCCGTGGGAAGCGTGGATCTTGCAATGGCTCGGCTTCGCGTACCTTGGTCTTGGACAGCGTCGTGCCGCTCGGGCGACATTCGGCGAGCTGCTCGAGCTCTCAATCGGGTCGAGCAAGACGGTCTCTCCAGAACTCGTCTTGGCCATGGGCGGCCTCGCTCGGGCGGTTGAGGAGGTCGACATGAGCGAGGGTGCCCGACTTTCCGGAGCCATCGCGAAGCTGCGCGAGGACGCAGGCGGGTTGAGGACGCCGTTCTGGCAGCAGGACGAGGAGATCGAGGATCGTTTCGAGCAATCCCTAGTCGTAGGGCTCGACGAGGGCTACGTCCCGGCGCGGGCAGCGGGCGCAGCACTAGACGTCGAGACGGCGGTAGAGCTCGCGCGCTCGCTCGCCGCCTCCTAACTTGCTTCAAGGGACATTCCCGCACACTCCAGTACCGCGGCGGGGAGGTCGGCCGTCGAGCCGCCGACGAGCCCCCCGTACCACCCCGCGATTAGCTTGCTCGCGTAGGGCACCGAAACGGAGGTCCGCGCAACGCGGCGTACACGGGGAGCAGCCTACCGACGCGGAAATCGAGCGTGGCTTGCGAGACCGCGCAACGCGCCGTACTCGACGCCATGTCGGAGGCACGGCTGGAGCATTTGCACGCGGGCTTTGGTGAAGCTAGCGGCGATGGACGACAGCGTCCTCACGGCGCTGGTCGAGCATGTACTGGCCGGCGACGCGCTGGCTTCGAGCTCGTAGTCCTCGCGCGTAAACAAGAAGCGGCCGACGGGGAGTGGCACCCCCGCGCACCTGGGACTCCGGCGCGCTGAGCCTCTGACCGGCTAGCACAAGCGTGAACAAAGCGCATAGCGCCAAGCATGGTTTGCAGCTGCTCAGACAACTGCGTGCGAGCTCTTGTGTGTGGCTGTTTGTTGCGCGCCCAGTGATGTGCCGGAGGGCTCGGTGCTGGTCGTTGGGGGCGGCAACACCGGCTACCAGATCGCCGGCGAGCTTTCGGCGACGCATGACGTCTCTCTCGCTGTCGGCGGTCGCCAGAAACCTTTGCCACAGAAGGTCTTCGGCCGCGACCTCTTTTGGTGGCTCGTGACCACACGCCTGTTCAAGGCGAACATCGACTCCCGGCTCGGGAAGAAGCTGAGTCAACGCGACACGCTGATCGGTTCGAGTCCAAAGGCGCTCGAGCAGCATGGCGTGAAGATGAAGCCCAGAATGACCGGCGTCTCTGACCGGACGGCGACATTCGCTGACGGCAGCGAGCTCACGGTCGATGCCGTGATCTGGGCAACGGGATTCGGCCTCGACCACTCGTGGATCAAGCTTCCGATCATCGACCACGATGGCGAAGCGCGTCATCGGCGAGGAGTGACGGACGTCTCCGGCCTCTACTTCATTGGCCTCCCCTGGCAACACACGCGGGGATCGGCTCTGCTCGGCTGGGTGCAGGACGATGCCGAGCACATCGCAGGGCGTCTCGCCCTAGGTGGCCGTCACGACGAACGGCACGCCTCGGTAATGCCGCGGGCAATCGCAACCGGGACGCCTGCATGAGCGTGGTCCTGTAGTGGCCGTTAGACGCAACAGCGATCGAACGAAGACTTGGTTTGTCGCCGTCGGAGCGGTCGTTGGCCTGGCGCTTGGAATCCTCGTCAGCGTGACGACTGACGTTCCCTTTGCGCCAGAGGCTGGATTGCTCCTCGGTGCCTTGGTCGGCTGGTTCTCACACGCACGACGAGACCGTCCGCTGCCCGATTAGCGAACGACAGGGCACGCTGCCTTTCGCAGCATTGGACTGCCCGCGAGACGCCGTTTCGCAATTCGGCTGTTACTATGTGGGGTAGCTAGACGAAGTCGGTGACGCTCCTGCGTCCTCCCGCTTTCGTGCGGAGGTTGAAGCAGCAGTGGAAGCGTCACGTATCGACGGCAAGTATCGCCTGTTGGTCCAAGCGCTGGTGCGCATGCATCGTTCGCGCCGGATCAAGTGGGCACTCACTGTGGGCTCGGTCGCAGTTGTGATCGTCCTCGTGTTGCTCGCGGCTCGTCATTTCGCGACGACAGCCTGGCCGCTTTCGACCGGACACCCGGCTTTGCTATTCGCCGTAGGGCTGCTTCTTGTCTTGGCGCAATGGCTGAAGGCGTACGGGTGGGGACGGCTATTCACCAAGGAGGAACGGCCCAAGCCCCTTGCGCTCGCTGCCGCCAACGGCGGCGCAGCCCTGATCGGCGTTGCGCTTCCTGGCCGCTTCGACGACGCCATGCGAATCGCGGTCGTTCGCCGCTACAAACCCTGTCCTACCGGCGTGCGCGTGCTCTGCCTCTCGCTCGTCATGCTCGGCCTGATCGACAGCGTCGCCCTTGCGCCGCTTGCTCTTGCCGCAGCCGTTTCCGGAGACGCGGGAAACGCCGTGCGCGCAGGACTGACAGTCGTTGCGGTCGCCGGTCTGGCGGCCGCCGCAATCATCGTCGCGCTGCCACGCGTGGTCGCAAGCAGGCACTGTTCGCGCTTTCGGCTCGGCCGCTGGCTGACCCCGCGCACGACCTCGCTACGGCGCGCGTCGCAAGCGTGCGTCTCTCGTGCTCGCCTGCTGGGTCGTCCGCGCAGGTGCAGTCTTCTTGCTCTTGGGTGCGCTCGGGATCGGCTACTCACTCCCACTCGCGCTCGTCTTCCTTTGCGCCGGCGCAGCAGCGGCCGCGCTCCCGATCGGTCCTGGGGGCGCCGCGACGCAGGTCGGGGCCGGCGCTGCGGCCCTGATCGCCTCGGGCGTAGGGGCCTCCCAGGCACTCAGTTTCGCGGTCTCGATCGCGACCCTCGGTGTCCTCACCGGAACCGCAGTCCTCGTCTTCGCGGTTGTGTTGCAGAGCACCCGGGCGCTCATGACGAATCGACCCGCCACCCGTTCGGGTCTGAAGAGAGCTCAGCTTCAGAGCGAGCTCGCGATGGTCGCGCGGCTCAGTCCCGCGCTTGCGCGCAAGGGTCCACCTCGCAGTTAGGTGGGATTCAGGTCTCGGCGGCTTCTTGGGATTCGTCCCTGCGGCGCATCGCCTCATAGACCGCGTCCCAATGACCGGAAATCTCTCCAAGCGCACGAGCCGTCGTTAGTGCAGCCTCTTCCAATCGCGTGTTCACTTTCTCGACAGCGGCGAGACGCTTGTCGAGCTCATCGAGCTTATGGCCGAGCGCGCTCAGTTCCTGAGCGATCACCTCTAAGTCCTGCATAACCGAAACTTACCCGCGAGAACCTGCGCGCAATCGCGGCGTATTGGTATGTAATCCAGCCCATGACCAACGACGCTCCTGCATACGTCGCTTCACCGCCAACGGGAACGGGCCCACCGGTCTTGCTGCTGCACACCTGGTGGGGGCTCAACCAGCCGATCAAGGACCTCGCCGACCGCCTCGCGGGTGACGGGTTCACGGTCATGGCCCCCGACCTTTTCGACGGAACCGTCCTGACGACGATCGAGGACGCGGACGCGCACGGCCAGAAGATGGACAGCGAGTACGAGCGGATCCTGGGGCTCGTGGGGTCCGCGCTGGACGACCTGCTCGCTCACCCGGACGCGCGCGGGGAGCACGCCGCGATCGTCGCTCTCAGCTTCGGCGCCTGGTATGCGAGGCAGGTGGCCGAGGCGCGGCCGCAGGTCACTGCCCTCGTCTCCATCTACGGCGACGTCTTCGAAGGGCCCGAGGGCGTTGCCTACCTCGGCCACTTCGCCGAGAACGACGAGTTCGTCAACTCCGAGGCCGAGCTGCAGGCCGCTACCGGTCGCGGCGAGGCCCACGTCTACCCCGGCACGAAGCACTGGTTCATGGAGGACGATCGACCCGAGTACGACGCCGCGGCCGCGGAGCTCGCCTACACGCGCACGGTCGAGTTCCTGCGGCAGCATCTCGCGTGAGGGTCCCGACCGCGATCGCAGTCGTTGCCGTGCTTGCGTCCGTCGCGGTGCCGGTTGCATGGAGTGCAGGCAGCGCGCGTAACCTCGCTGCGACGCCGAAGGTAAAGGCCGCCCTGCGCGGAGCCTTCATCCGAACGCACTCGAACCTGACGGCGCGCTCGATCCGCGGGCCCCTTCGCGGACGTACGTATTACGGCAGCTACCAAGGCCGCGAGTACGCGGTCGCGGTCTTCTCGATTCCACGGCTCGGCACGCAGGATCAACCGGAAGTCTTCAGACGACCCACCGCTGGTGTCTGGCGCGATCTCGGCGACACCGGCGGCGACATCTGCCCGCCGACGATTCCTCTACCGCTTCTGAAGGTCTGGAACTTCCAACGTTCGAGCACGACCGAGAGCAACGGCCGGTCGGTCCAGTGCTATGCGCCTCGCCACTAAGCACAGATGAGCGAACAGGAAGTCGATCGCCTCTTCGAGCTTCCACCCGAGGAGTTCACCGCCGCGCGCAACGAGCTGGCACGCCGGTTGAAAGACGACGGAGACGCTTCCGCAGCCGCTGACGTCAAGCAGCTCAGCAAGCCGAGCATCGCCACCTGGGCGATCAATCAACTGGCGCGGGAACAGCAGGGCGCAGTCAAGTTGCTGCTGGAGTCGGCCGCAAGGTTGAAGAAAGCTCAGGAGAACGCGCTCAAAAGCGGCGGCACGGGAGATGCACTACGGCGCGCGCAGGCCGACGAACGAAAGGCTCTGCGCGAGCTCACCCAGCAGGCGCAGGGGATTCTCGAGCGCTCGGGACGTTCTGCCGGCAGCACGGTCCGCGACAAGATCGCGTCGACGTTGCGCGCAGCCGCCGTTGACGATGCCGGCCGTGCCGCCTTGAAGGCTGGACGTCTGACCGGAGAAGTGAAGTCTTCGGGCTTCGACGTATTCGCCGGGCTCGAGCTTCCGACGAAAGCAAGCCGACGAAGCGCGCCGGCCAAGGACGACGAGCTCGCCGAGCGGCGACGCAAGAAGGACGAACGCGAGTCCAAACGGCGGGAGCTCGAGAAGCGCGCCCGCGAGCTTGCCGCGCGTGCCAAGGAAGACGCGAAGAAGGCCGAGCTCGCCGAGACCGAAGCCGGCAAGGCACGAAGGGCCGCAGACAAGAGCAGGCGGGAAGCAGACGACGCCGCGGCCGAGCTCGACGAGTTCGATCCGTAGTCGTCGTACGACCAGGCGTCACGCCTAGCATGCAAACGATGGAAAGCATTGCGTGCCCGGTCTGCGGATTCATCGCCGAGACGACCGACGCCGCTCGACTCCGAACGGTGTGGGCCGATCATCTGCTTGGCGGCTGCGGCGACGACGTCGCGGCGATCACGACCGCCATCGAGTCGTGCGTCGAGCAAAGGCAGGATCTCTGGCGTTCAGGCATGACGGATGAAGTCCGCAGCCTGACGGCGACGATCGACCTGCTCTGGGAAGCGCTTCGCTATGCACGCCTGGCCGAGCCTCGTCCCACCTCGACGAAGCCGGATGGTTGACCTAACCCAGGTCAGACTGCTCGAAGCATGGCTGAGATGAGCAAGTCCACCCCCTCTGAACGATCCAGGGCCTCGCTATTGCGACGCTTGCCGTCGCGGCGCCGTCGGAGCGGTTGCGTTCCTCGTCGCGTGGGCTGGCCGGCGCTCCGTGGTCGGTCTCCGTCCTGATCGGGTGGGACGCGGCCACGCTCGTCTTCCTCACCTGGGTCTGGGTAACGATTGGGCCGATGGATGCGAGGAAGACGGCGCGATCGGCGCTTGCCGAAGACGACTCCCGCGCTGCCGCGGACGCGACCCTGATCGAGCGCGAGTATCGCCAGCCTGTCGCCGTCGGTCTCACGCTCCACGAGGCAAGCAAGGCCAGCGGCGTGCACGCCTTGCTTCTGACCATCCTCGCCGTGCTCAGCATCGCGCTCGGCTGGGCCGCGATCCACACGACCTTCACCCTCCGCTACGCGAAGCTCTACTACGAGCCGCCCAAGGGCGGCATCGACTTCGAGAGCGAGCCGGACTACCGCGATCTTGCCTACATGGCGTTCACGGTCGGAATGACGTACCAGGTGTCGGACACCCAGATCAGTCGCAGGGAGATCCGGCACACGGTGATCAGGCACGCGCTCGTTTCGTTCGTCTTCGGGACTTCGATCATCGCGGTCACGATCAACGTTCTCGCGAACCTCCTGAACAAATGAGCAAGTTTCCGCAACGAGGCGGGTCTCTTTCAACGGAGCCTGGCGCGCTCTAACTGTGGTGGCCGGTTCGCCGGCTGGAGGCGCGCCGGGCTCCGTTCAGGAGCTCAACCGGTGAAGCGGCCGATGAAGATCGTGACCTGCGAGCCGCCGGGAATGCTCGAGCCGGCGTGCGGCTGCTCCTCGACGACGAGACCGTCCTTCGACTCGTCGGTCGTCGGCCGGTTCAGCACGGCGACCTTGAAGCCGGCGTCGCGCAAGCTCTGCACGGCCGCCGCCTGATCCTGTCCCACTACGTTCGGCAAACTTGCATTCGGCTGCGGATTGGGGCCGGTCGAGACGTTCACGCGCACGGGCGAGCCGCGGCGAAGCGTCGTGCCCTGCGCAGGCGACTGCGAGACGACCCGGTTCGCCGGCTGGCTCGAGCGAACGTAGACGACCGTCGGACGTAGGCCGAGCGTATTCAGGCGGCGCAGAGCCGGAGTCTGCGCAAGTCCGGCGACACGCGGCACGTGGACGGGTCCCGCCGCGGTCGTCGTCGTGGCGGTCGTCGTTGTCGTCGCCGTCGTGGTCGTCGCCGGCCCCGTGCCGGTCGAGACGTTCACCGTCACCTTGGAGTCCTTGTCGACTTCCTTGCCGGCCGGGGGCTTCTGGCCGACGACGGTTCCCGCAGGCTCGTCGGAGGGGACGTTCTGGAGTACGGGCTTGAGTCCGAGCTTCGTCAGCGCCTGCACGGCGTCGCCCTGGGTCTGACCGACGACCCGCGGGACGACCACGGGCTTGACTCCGCTCGAAACGCTGATCGTGACGGTCGTGCCGCTCACGGCGGTCACGCCCGCCGTGGGCTCCTGGTCGATGACGATGCCCTTCGGATGCGTCGAGGCGACGCGTTTGACCGCGACCTTGAAGCCGAGCGTCTGCAGCTTTTGCACGGCCTGCGGCTCCTGCAGGCCGATCAGATTGGGAACTGCCAGCCGCCCGCTCGACACGAAGATCGTCACCGTCTGTCCCTTGCCGAGCTGTGTCCCTGGACCCGGCTTCTCGGCGAAGACGACATTCGGCGGGCGGTTGCTCGGAGCAGTGCGGGCCAGCACGTCGAGCCCCTCGTCGTGGATCTTGATCGCAGCCTGTTGCTCGCGCAGCCCGATCACGTTGGGGACGACGGCCTTGTCGCTACCGCGGCTGAGGAAGTACCAGGCGAGCAGTCCGCCGACAACAAGCAACAGCAACAGTACGAGCCAGAGCCACCAATAGCGCTCGGGCGGCGGCCCTGCAGGCTCGGCGACATCCTCCTCCGCGACGGCGGCGGAGGAGGGGAGGAGTCGCCGGATCAACTCGTCGATGCGCCCCGCACGTGCGCGGCGTCCCCGCGCACGGTCGATCCAGTCGAGCCACGCCGCCTGCTGGTCCGCGGGGAGGGCCGCGAACCGGTCGCGCGCCTCTGGGGCACGATCGAAAGCCGCTGCGACGTCGGCAGGAAGCTCTCGGCGAGTTGCCATCGCCCCCTGTTGCCCGTGCGAGGAAGAACTAATCGTCAGTCACAGGCAGACTTCCTGCCCATGCTCGCCGCTCCGCCGACCCCACTGATCTGCATCGACCCGGGGCATGGGACGATCCCTGCCATCGGCCGCCAGACCGAGCCGATCGGACCGGGCTCCTCTCAGCTGAAGATCAAGGACGGCGGGCGGAACCGCCGGCGAGGCCCCTGTTGCGCTTGCGATCGCACTCAAGACTCGAGCCCTGCTGAAGGGCGACGGCTACCGAGTAGCAATGACCCGTACGGGCCGGACCTATGCCGGCGGGAACATCGAGCGCGCGCGGTTCTGCAACGTCCGTCACGCCGCGCTGATGATCCGGATCCACGCAGACGGCTCGACCGACAGGTCCCTGCACGGCGTCAAGACACTCGTCCCCGCGTTGCATCGCGGCTGGACCGACGACATCTATGCGTCGAGCATTCGAGCCGCGCGCAAGGTGCAGTCAGCCGTGGTGCGGCAGACGCGTGCGCTCGATCTCGGTCTGGTGCAGCGCTCGGATCTCACGGGGTTCAACTGGGCCAATGTTCCGGCCGTCCTCGTCGAATGCGGGTTCATGACGAATCCCGCCGAGGCGCGTCTCTTGCGCTCGAACGCGTACCAGTCGAAGATCGCCCGCGGCCTTACCGCAGGCGCCGAAGCTTTCGCGCCTCTCTAAGCAGCGCAGTCGGCGCAGGCGCCGGTGAGCACGACCTCGTGCTCCTCGACGGAGTAGCCGAGCCCGTCGGCGACCTTGTCGATCGCCCGCTCCAGGCGCGCGTCACTGAAGGCCTCGACCTTGCCGCAGTCTCGGCAGACGAGGTGATGATGATGATCGCCGTCGGGGCGTGACGGTTCGTAGCGTGCGATCCCGTCGCCGGCGTCGATGCGCTTGACGAGCCGGAGATCCGCAAGGGTTTCGAGCGCTCTGTAAACCGAGGCGATCCCCACCGGCCGGCGTGCGCGGCGCAGGCTGTCGAAGATCTCCTGGGCGCTCATGCAGCAGTTCTGCCGGCCGAGGAACTCGACGACGGCCCTACGCGCACCGCCGCTGCGAAAGCCTGCGGAGTCGAGCGTTTCCAGAGCATGAGCCGTCCAGACCACCTTCGCAGTGTATCTTCCGGAGCGTGATTTCGAGAATTGTTCTCATTCTCGTCTCGGCGCTCTTGCTCGCCGGCTGCGGCACGGGAGGCTCGGGCGGGAAGAACTCCGTGGTTGCGGCCTTCTATCCCCTCGCCTACGCGGCCGAGCGAATCGGTGGGCCCAGCTTCCACGTCGAGAACCTGACGCCGCCCGGCGCGGAGCCACACGACCTGGAGCTCACTCCGCGCGAGGTCGGCCGGATCGTCAACGCGTCGGTCGTCCTCTATCTGAGCCACGGATTCCAGCCGGCGGTCAACAAGGCGGTGGAGCAGGCCCGCGGGCGCAAGGTGGACGTGCTTGCAGGGCTCCCACTGCGCGGAGACGACCCACACGTCTGGCTCGACCCCCTCCTCTTCGCGCGCATCGGGACCAAGATCGGCGTGGCGCTGCATCGCCCCTCGTCTGGCTTTGTCGCCGACATGCGGAAGCTCGACCAGGCGTATCGCAACGGCCTACGGGACTGCAAGCGGCGCGAGATCGTGACCAGTCATGCCGCGTTCGGGTATCTCGCCGCCCGGTACGGGCTCGAACAGGTGGCAATCACCGGGCTTGCGCCCGAGTCCGAACCGTCTCCGCAACAGCTCGCGCACGTTGTCGAGGTCGTGCGTCAGACACATGCGACGACCGTCTTCTTCGAGACGCTCGTCTCACCGCGCCTGGCCGAGACGGTGGCGCGCGAGGTCGGCGCGCGCACGGCCGTGCTCGATCCGATCGAAGGCCTGACACCGGACGAACAGAAGCGAGGCGACGACTACCTCACGCTCATGCGGCGCAATCTCGTTGCGTTGCGGAAGGCGCTCGCGTGTCGCTAGCCCTTCGCCTCCAAGGCGTGACGTTCGCCTACGGCCACGCGCCGCCCGTGCTGCGGAACGTCGATCTCGACGTGCAGCGGGGCGAGTTCGTCGCGATCGCAGGACCGAACGGCGGCGGCAAGACGACTCTGGTGCGCTTGATCGTCGGGCTCGAGCACCCGACCTCGGGCCGCGTCGAGCTCGACGTCGACAACGTCGGCTACCTGCCGCAGCGGGCGCAGGCAGGAATCGACGCGCCGCTGACCGTCCGCGAGCTCGTCACGGCAGGGCGGGCCTCCCGCACCCGCCTGATCGGACCGCTCGGCGGTGCCGACCGGGAGGCCGTGCGCGCCGCCGTCGACCGGGTCGGGCTGGCTCCACAGGTGGACCGGCGTCTCTCGACTCTCTCCGGCGGCCAGCAGCAGCGGGCCTTCATCGCGAAGGCTCTCGCGGGCGAACCGGAGCTCCTCGTCCTCGACGAGCCCACGACCGGTGTCGACGTGGAGGCGCAGGAAGCGATCGCGGCGTTGCTGCAGCGGCTTCGCAGCGAGCTCGCGATGACGATCCTGTACGTCTCGCACGAGTTCGGCGCGGTCGAGGAGTTCGTGAAACGCATCGTGCTCGTGCGCGGAGAGATCGTGTTCGACGGCCCGCCTTCGGCCCTGCCCGGTGTCTGGCACGACCCCTCCCACACGCATGCTTGATCTCGAGTTCATGCGGCTCGCCTTCGGGGCCGGCATCGTCGTCGGCCTCCTCGCGCCCGCAGTGGGCTTCTTCCTCGTCCAGCGCCGGCTCAGCCTCGTCGGCGACGGGATCGGGCACGTTGCGTTCGCCGGCGTCGCACTCGGGTATCTGCTGAACCTGCCGCTCGTGCTCACAGCGCTCGTCGTCTCGGTCGTCGGCGGTCTGTCGATCGAGTGGATCCGCGCCCGGCGCCGAAATGCCGGGGACCAGGCGCTCGCGTTGATCTTCTACACCGGCATCGCGGGCGGAGTCGTGCTCGTGTCGGCTGCGGGAGCGCTGAACGTCAACCTCTTCCAGTTCCTCTTCGGCTCGATCCTCACGGTGACGCGCAGCGACCTTGCCGTCATCGCCGCACTGGGTGCGGGCGCGCTCGTCGTGATCACGATGCTCTACCGCCCGCTCGTCGCCGTGGTCGTGGACGAAGAGGGCGCACGCGTCGCGGGTCTGCCGGTCGGGGCGCTGAACTCGCTCACGGTCGTGTTGGCGGCGGTGACGATCGCGCTCTCGATGCGCGTCGTCGGCATCCTGCTGATCGCGGCGCTGATGGTGCTGCCGGTGATCGCGGCGTCGCGGATCGCGTGGAGCATGCGCTCGACGATCCTGCTCGGCATGGGAATCGGGCTCGGGTCGGTGCTCGCCGGGATCACGATCGCGTACTACGCCGACCTTCCTCCGGGCGGAACGACCGTGCTCGTAGCCGCTGCAACCGTGCTGCTCGCGGAGTCCTGGTCGGCGGTGCGCCGCTAGTGGAGGTCTAGCGCGCGCGCATCCGCTGCACGGTGTCGCGCGCCGTTTCGTGCACTGCGCGGCGTCGCGTCTCCGGGTCTTCGGGAGCCGGCTCCGCGAGATCCACGGTCACCTCTCCGCCTTCGAACTCGTCCCGCTCGGCGAGAATCGAACGGGACTCGGCAAGCTTGCGACGGAGCTCCTCGGCGCGAGGATCGGGCGACATCGCGGGAGCTTCACGGCGGCGGCGAAGGAACCCGAAGACCGCGAAGCCACCGAGCAGCCAGGCGACCGGGTGCTTCATCGCGGCGATGCTACACTGGCCGCCTTCCTGCCTTGCCATCGCGCTGCCCTTTCCCGAGCGGCGCCAGCCGGTGAGGCCGATTCAGACCAGAGGAAGGGAGGTCTCGGGAAACGTGGTTGCGTACGAAATCTTGCTCATGCTCGATCCAGACCTGCCCGAAGGACGGCAGGAGGAGATCATCAAGCGCGCACGCGAGCTCGTCGAAAAGGCGAACGGCACGTGGGTGCGGCACGACGTCTGGGGGCGGCGACGCCTCGCATACGAGATCGGCCACAAGGGCGAGGGCTCCTACCACCTGCTCAACTTCGACGCCGACGCGGAGACGCTCGCCGAGCTCTCGCGGATCCTCCGGATCACGGACGGCGTCATGCGGCACCTCGCGGTGCGCCGCGTCGAGGGCTCCGCGCCCGGCCCGCCGCCTCCCGAGCCGGATCCCCTGCCGGCGCGTTCCGTCCCCGAGCCCGCCTATGCTGAATCGAACACCAGTTCGGAAGAGGAGTAGAAGACATGGCGAACATCAATCGCGTCGTGCTCGTCGGGAACCTGACCAAGGACCCCGAGCTGCGACATACCCCGAGCGGCACGGCCGTCTGCAAGCTGCGGCTCGCCGTCAACACGCGACAGAAGGACCCTCAGGGCAACTGGGGCGACAAGCCCAACTACTTCGACGTGACCGTCTGGGGTAACCAGGGCGAGAGTTGCGCGCAGTACCTCTCGAAGGGTCGCCCGGTCGGCGTCGACGGACGCCTCGACTGGCGCGAGTGGGACGCCCAGGACGGCACCAAGCGCCAGGCGGTCGAGATCATCGCCGACTCGGTGCAGTTCCTCGGCAGCCGTGACGGCGGCGGCGGCGGCGGCAATGCGGGCGACGGCGAGCGGCAGTTCGTCCCGGCCGCGGCAACTGCCGGCAACGAAGACTTCACCGCCTCCTCGACAGACGACGACATCCCGTTCTGATGCCGCCACGCGGAGGAGGAGACAGAGACCGAGACCGGCAGCCGGGCCGTAAGCGTCCCGGGCCAGTCCTCGGGGCCGATCCGGCGCAAGTCCTGCTTCTTCTGCAAGGACAAGGTCGACGAGATCGACTACAAGAACGTCAACCAGCTGCGCAGGTACATCTCGGAGCGCGGAAAGATCCGGTCACGCCGGATCTCCGGGGCCTGCCGGCGGCACCAGCGTCAGGTCGCGGTCGCGGTGAAGCGCGCGCGCGAGATGGCGTTGCTGCCCTACGTCGCGGACAAGTAGTGGAAGTCATCCTCCGTCAGGACATCGACAAGGTCGGTCTCCGCGGGGAGGTCGTCAGCGTGCCGCGCGGCTACGCGCGCAACTTCCTCTTTCCGCGCCGTCTTGCCGACGAGGCGACTCCGGCACGGGTCGCGGAGGTGCGCAAGGTCGAAGATCGCCGTGCCCAGAACGAGGCGAAGACCTTCGAAGACGCACAGGCGGTCGCTGATCGGCTCGGCAAGGTGGAGCTTCGCTTCGACGTGAAGGCGGGACCGACCGGCTCGCTCTTCGGCTCCGTGACGGCAACCGACGTCGCGGACGAGCTGTGGGAGAAGCACAAGGTGCGCGTCGACCGGCGCAAGATCGGGGGCGACCCGATCAAGCGGATCGGCCGCTACCAGGTTCCGATCGAGCTCTTCCAGGACGTCACCGTCGAAGTGCGAACGCTCGTCGTCCCCGAGGGTGGCGAGCTTCCACCCGAAGAGGAGCTCGAGGCGATGGAAGCCGCCGAGCAGGCAGAGGAGTCCGCTCCAGCCCCGGAGGCCGAGAAGCCCGAGCTCGATCTCGACGCTCTCGATGCCGCGGCACTGGCACAGGAAGCGCGCCTGATCGACGCCGGCGAGCTTCAGCCTTCGAAGAGCGACGTCGAGGGCGAGCTTTCGGACGACGAGTTCGACCGTGCGGTCGACGCCGGCAGCACCGAAGAGCAGAGCTAGAGCCGCAACCGCCGAGTGACATGACGGTCCTCGTCGAGGACCTCGACGACGCGTGTCATGTCCACAATCCTGTCCCTGTTTTCAAGCGGCGTCAGGGCATTCCTGTGGAGAACCTGGGGACAAGCTTTCACAGCACTTTCCACCTCCTGTGAATACCCCGAGGAATTTCCCGCTCGGAGCGAGTGTTCTGTCCACAGATCCGTCCGGCGAGTCTGCGAACATGTGTTCTTTCCTGCCTGCAAATCGCCTCTTTTGACATGTCGAAAACCAACTCGTCCAGACCTGGAAACGCAGCGCCCGCAGTGGTCTACTCCGGCGACGTGACAACCGTCGCCCAGCTCGCTCAAGCCGCTCCGATCGCGCCGCCCCAGAACCTCGAGGCCGAGGAATCCGTCCTCGGGGCGATGCTGCTCTCCCCAGGCGCGATCGGAGCGGTGAGCGAAGTCCTCGACGCCTCGGACTTCTACCGAGACAGTCACGCGAAGATCTACCGCGCAGGGCTTGCGCTCTACGCCAAGGGCGAGCCCGTCGACGCGATCACGATCGTGGACGAGCTGGAAGAGCGCGGAGAGCTCGAGGGAGTCGGCGGGCGCGTACGGCTGCACGAGCTCGCTGCACTCGTGCCGGCGACGGCGAACGCCGCGCACTACGCGCGCATCGTCCGCGAGATGGCGACCCTGCGCGGGCTGATCGCGGCGGGACAGCAGATCGCGCAGCTCGGCTGGGAACGTCCCGGAGAGACGCAGATGCTCGTCGACCGCGCGGAGCAAGTCGTCTTCGACCTCTCGCAGAGTCGCGTCTCGACCGAGTTCAGCCACATCGAGGAGCTGCTGAAGGAGAGCTTCGAACGCATCACGGCTCTGTACGAAGCCGGCGCGGACGTCACCGGAGCGCCATCCGGGTTCCGCGACCTCGACCGGCTGACCTCAGGGTTCCAGCCCGGAAACCTGATCATCGTGGCAGCAAGGCCGAGCATGGGAAAGTCGGCGCTCGGTCTGTGCGTGGCTGCGAACCTCGCGTTGCGCAACGAGATCCCCGTGGCGCTCTTCACGCTCGAGATGTCGAAGTCGGAAGTCACCCAGCGGTTGCTCTGCAGCGAGGCGAAGGTCGAGTCACAGCGATTGCGCAACGGCAAGCTCGCCCAGGACGACTGGCCACGGCTCGTCGCCGCCGGCGACAAGTTGATGAAGGCCCCGATCTACGTCGACGACACCGGCTCGATCACGATGATGGAGATTCGGTCGAAGGCCCGGCGGCTCAAGACGCGCGAGCCGAGGCTCGGGCTGATCATCGTCGACTACCTCCAGCTGATGACCTCCGGAACGAGCGCGGAGAACCGTGTGCAGGAGGTGTCCCAGATCTCGCGGAACCTGAAAGTGCTCGCGCGCGACCTCGACGTGCCGATCCTCGCGATGTCACAGCTCTCCCGCGCGGTCGAGCAGCGACACGACAAGCGGCCGATCCTCTCCGACCTTCGTGAGTCGGGCTCGATCGAGCAGGACGCCGACCTGGTCATGTTCGTGTACCGCGACGAGTACTACAACGAGGACAGCGACCAGCAGGGCCTCGCCGAGATCATCCTCTCCAAGCATCGTAACGGCCCGACCGGAATCGAGAAGCTCTCGTTCCTGAAGCGCTACGCGAAGTTCGCCGATTTGGCGGCGGCGTCGTAATGGCGTCGTGGGCGGTCCTCACCGAGCAGGTCGTCTGGATCTCGCAGCTCGCCACCGGTTTCACGGTCGTGTGCGAGCGCTGCGCCGAGCTTGGCGAGGTGTTCCCGTCCGTGCAGGGAACGCTCTCGCTCGACCGCACGCGTGGCACGATCTCGTGCCCGCGCGGACACGAGCTTCGCATCGAGCGCGACGGCCGCTAGTCGGCCGACGTCGTCCGCATCGGAATGCCCGAGCCACTCCGCGGCCCATGGCACGCTCGCACCCTGGACCAGCACCGAGAAAGCAACGACGACGAACACGATCTCGTAGATCGCGCGCGCATCTTTCACGCCGCCCAGCACTGCGAAGGCTGCGAGCAGGATCGGTACAGCCCCTTTCAGGCCACTCCACATCACGAAGAGACGCTCGTTCCGCGTCAGATGAAACCTCGTCAGGAGCGGGCCGACGGAGAGCGGTCGAGCGACGATTGCTAGAAAGACCGCAAGGACGAGACCATCGAGCCAGCGATGATCCTCGCCGAGCGCCGTGAGGTCGACGGTGAGACCGAGCCCGATGAACACGACGATCTCCGCCAGGCTTGCGAGCGAGGTGTGGAAGCGCTCGATCCCGCGCTTGGCGGGATGCTCGGAGTCGCCGATGAGAATCCCAGCGATGTAGACGGCGAGAAAGCCAGACCCGTGGGCTATCGTCGCGACCCCGTAGATCACCCCCGCGAACGCGAGCGTGCGAAGCGGATACAGCGCGGGGTTTGGCAGGACGATTCTGCGCATCAAGAACAGCAGGGCGTAGGCGCCCGCGATCCCCACTGCCGTGCCAACGCACAATTCGAGGACGAACTCTCCGACGGCATGAGCGACGGAGGTGGAGTCCGCCTGAGCAAGACTCACTGCCGCAAGCATGAGTGCGATTCCCACAGGGTCGTTGGCGCCGGACTCCCCTTCGAGGATCGTGCCGGTGCGCCCGGAAATCTCCTTCCGCCCGAAGACGGAGAACATCACCGCTGGGTCTGTAGGGGCGAGTGCTGCGCCGAGCAAGGCCGAGGTCTGCCACGAGAACCCGAGGAAGTAGTGGGCGGCCAGCAACATCAGCCCGGCGGTCGCGAACGTCCCGAGCAGGCCGAGCGACACGATCGGCAAGGCGCTCTCCCGGAAGCGGCCCCAGCCAACGCGCATGCCCCCGTCGAACAGGATCACGATCAAGGCGATCACGGCGATTCGCTCGACATCGCGAATCGAGAGGGCATCAGCTAGCCGCGGCCAGAGGTCCGAGGCCAACGCGGCCGCGACCAGGAAGAGACCTGCCGCAGGAATGCGGAGCCGCTCGCTGAGCTTGTTCGACAGCACGGCAACGGCGAAGCCGCCGGACACGAGCAGCACGATCGCTCCGAAGTGCGTCACCTCGTGCATCCGCGGAGCCTAGCCGCATGGTCTGGCAGACTCGGTCCCGTGCCTGCAACAGTCATCGTCGGCGCACAGTGGGGTGACGAGGGGAAGGGGAAGATCGTCGATCTGCTGGCGCAGGACTCGGATCTCGTCTGTCGCTACCAGGGCGGCCCGAACGCGGGCCACACGATCGTCGTCGACGGCGAGACCTTCAAGATCCGGCAGATCCCGAGTGGCGTGCTCCGCGGCAAGACGTGTGTCATCGGCGCGGGCTGCGTCGTCGATCCCGAGGTCTTCCTGACCGAGGTCGACGAGCTCGAGTCTCGCGGGCTCTCGACGCGCACCGTGCATCTCTCCGGTGAGGCGCACCTGATCATGCCGTGGCACGTCGCGATCGACCAGGCGAGCGAACGGCGACTCGGCAATTTGCAGATCGGCACGACGAAGCGCGGCATCGGGCCTTGCTACGCGGACAAAGCCGCGCGGCTCGGAATCCGTGTGCAGGACCTGCTCGACCCGAAGATCCTCCGCCAGAAGATCGAGGTCGCGCTCGCGGAGAAGAACGTGTGGCTCGAACGGGTCTACGGCGTTCCTCCTCTGAACCTGGAGGAGATCGCAGGCAACCTCGAGTCGTTCGCCCAACGGATTCGTCCGTACGTGTCCGACACGTCCCTGCTCGTCGACCGCGCCCTGCACGAGGGGCGCGAGGTTCTGCTGGAAGGTGCGCAGGGGACGCTCCTGGATCTCGACCACGGCACGTATCCGTTCGTCACGTCGTCGAACACCGTCGCCGGCAACGCGGCGACCGGCATCGGGATCGGCCCCAACCGGATCGACCGGGTCCTCGGCGTCACGAAGGCGTACGTGACGAGAGTCGGCGAGGGACCGTTCCCGACCGAGATCGAAGGCCCCGACCAGGAGCGCATGCGTGACCTCGGCGGCGAGTTCGGAACGGTGACCGGACGCGAGCGCCGCTGCGGGTGGCTCGATCTCGTCGCGCTTCGCTACGCGGTCCGGGTGAACGGGATCACGTCACTCGCGCTGACGAAGCTCGACGTCCTCTCGAGCTTCTCGGAGCTCCCGGTCTGTGTTGCCTACCGCCTGCGCGACGGCAGAGAGATCTCCGAGTTCCCCGCCCACCAGAGTGACTTCCACCACTGCCGGCCGGTCTACGAGACGCTGCCCGGTTGGGAGGCGCCCTTGACCGAAGACCTCCCGGTGGGCGCGCGCGCGTACGTCGAGTTCATCGAGCGTGCGCTCGGAGTGGAGATCTCGCTTGTGGGAACGGGCGCCGAGCGCGAGAGCGTCGTCGCGCTGCGTTAGAGCTCGAGCTCGTAGAGCAACCTGTTCTGACCTTGCCGCGGCGCACTGCCCGAGACGCGGCGGAAGCCATACGCCTCGTAGAGCGAGCGAGCGGCCTCCATGCGCTCGCTCGTGTCGAGACGGATCACCGAGACACCGTCCGCACGGGCGCGCTCGAGTGCTGTCTCGAGCAGCCGTCGGCCGAGCCCGCGGCCGCGCTGATCCGGACGCAGGTACATCCGCTTCAACTGACGCTCGGTCGGAGTGAGCTCGCGCAACGCGACGGAGCCGACGACATCGCCGTCGGCCACCGCGACCCAAAGCGACTCGTAGGCGCCGGCCGGATCGGCAAGGTCGGGATCCATCTCGGGGTCGGGCTCGAACCCGAACTCGCGCAGCGTCTCCGAGACGAGCGTGCGAAAGCCGGCTTCGTGCACCGGCTCGAAGGGGACGATGCGAGTCTGGAGCCGTTCAAGCTCCGCGGGCTCGTTCATGACACGACCCTAGTCCCTCGCCCACACCCCCACCCGGGTGGGGTGAAACGCCCACCACCCTCGCGGTCGACGATACCGAGAGACGGCGCACGGATCTGTGCCGATTCTGCGCCGGTGCTCGGAACCTACGGTGCGCCGCGCTCGGCGAGCAGATAGTCGTGCAGCACGCGGTAGCCGTCGATCGCCGCGTCGATGTCCTCACGGCTCACGTCCTTGCCCTGCTCCACCGCTTCGGTGGTCTCGTGCGCCGCGACGTACTCGGCAACGATCTCCCGGTCGTCGCCCTCGCGGGCGACCGGGTCGTCGAGCGCGTAACCGCGAGCCTCGAGCATCTCGACCGTGAGGCGGTCGAGCTCGGACAGCGCCTCGGCCGGAGACGTCTCGACGTCCTCCTCGAACTGCTGCCACCAGCTCTCCCACTCGTGCTTGTCGAGGCCGGGCTCCACCATTTCGCTACCTACCTTCGCATTCCCGACCGCTTTCAAACCCGTCGGGAGCACTCGCTACAGTCCACGTGTGAAAGTGCTCCTCGTTGGCTCGGGCGGACGCGAGCATGCGCTCGCGTGGAAGCTGAGCCAGGCGCCGAGCCTCGACGAGCTGCACGCCGCTCCGGGCAACCCCGGCATCGCCGGCCTCGGCCAGTGCCACCCCGTTCACGCGGAGGACGCCGAAGGGCTCCTTCACCTCGCAGGAGCGCTCGATGCCGACCTAGTTGTAGTCGGTCCGGAAGGGCCCCTCGTCGCCGGCGTTGCCGACGAGCTCCGGCATGCCGGTGTCCCGGTCTTCGGCCCGAGCCGTGAGGCGGCGCGCATCGAAGGTTCCAAGACGTTCGCCAAGGACGTCATGCGTGACGCGGGCGTGCCCACGGCCGAGTCGCTCTCGATTGCGCGAGCGCCCTGCGTGATCAAGGCCGACGGCCTCGCAGCCGGCAAAGGCGTGTTCGTCTGCCACGATCAGACGGAGCTCGACAGCGCCCTCCTCGCGGCCGCCGCCTTCGGCGACTCGATCGTGATCGAGGAGCTCCTCGAAGGCGAGGAGATCTCCGTGTTCGCGCTCTGCGACGGTGTGCGAGCGCTCGCGTTGCCGGTCGTCCAGGACTTCAAGCGCGCAGACGAAGGCGACGAGGGACCGAACACCGGCGGGATGGGCTCCTACTCCCCGGTCCCCGGGTTCGGCGCCGCAGAGATCGAGGAGTTGCTCGAGACGATCCACCGCCCGGTGCTCGCCGAGCTCGCCGAGCGCGGCACGCCTTTCATCGGCGTGCTCTTCGCAGGGCTCATGATCACGCCCGACGGGCCACGGGTACTCGAGTTCAACTGCAGGTTCGGCGATCCCGAGACGCAGTCGCTCTTGCCGCGCCTCGAAGGAGACTTTCTCGAGGCCCTCGCCGCCGCGGCGGCGGGCGATCTGTCGGGCGTCGACCTCACGGTCACAGACCGAGCCGCGGTCACCGTCGTGCTCGCGGGCGGTGAATATCCCGCCGGCAACGACGTCGGCTCCTCGATCGACGGCATCGCCGAAGCCGAGGAGGAAGGGGCGCTCGTCTTTCACGCAGGGACGGCACGCAAGGGCGATCGCTTCGTCACGAACGGCGGCAGGATTCTCAACGTGACGGGCATCGGCGACAGCGTCATGGCCGCGCGCGAGCTTGCCTACAGCGCGTGCGATCGCATCTCCTTTCCCAACATGCGCTATCGCAAGGACATCGCGGCCGTGACACATGTCTAGCCCCCTGGTCGGCATCGTCGTCGGTTCGGAGTCGGACCGCGACCGCATGCAGGCGGCGATGGACGAGCTCGACGCACGAGGAATCGCACACGAGTTCGAGGTTCGCTCCGCGCACCGGCAACCCGACGCTGTCGCCGAATACGGACGAACTGCAAGGGACCGTGGGCTGCGCGTGCTCATCGCCGGCGCGGGCCTCGCCGCCGCTTTGCCCGGAGTGCTCGCAGCGCACACCGACCTGCCTGTCATCGGCGTCCCGCTTCGCTCCTCGCTGAGCGTGCTCGACGGGCTCGACGCCTTGCTCTCCATCGTCCAGATGCCTCCAGGCGTTCCTGTCGCATGTGTCGGCGTCGACAACGCAAAGAATGCGGCCGTTCTCGCAGCCCGAATTCTCGGGCCGACGGCCTCTCTAGAATCGGCCCAGTGATCGCGCGCTACTCGCGCCCGGAGATGACCGGGATCTGGTCGGACGAGAGCAAGTTCGCGCGCTGGCTCGAGGTCGAGCTCGCTGCGCTCGAAGGGTGGGCCGAGGTCGGCGCCGTTCCCGCAGCCGACGTGGCGAAGATCCAGGCACAGGCGGTCGCGCCCTCACCGCAGCGGGTGGCCGAGATCGAACGTGTCACCGATCACGACACCGCGGCATTCGTCGACGCCGTCGCGGAGCAGCTCGGGCCCGAGGGACGTTGGTTCCACTACGGGCTGACCTCGTCGGACGTGGTGGACACCGCCCTTTCCCTGCAGATCCAGGACGCCGGGCGGCTCGTCCTCGCCGGCATCGACCGGGCGCTCGCAGCCGTGGTGGCTCGAGCGGAAGAGCATCGCCACACCATCTGCATCGGGCGCTCGCACGGCGTTCATGCCGAGCCGACCACCTTCGGCTGGAAGCTCGCCGGTTGGGCGTTCGAGCTCGACCGGGCCCGAACCCGAGTCTCCCGAGCGCTCGAGACGAACCGCGTCGGCCAGCTCTCCGGCACGGTCGGGACCTATGCGCAGGTGGAGCCGGACGTCGAGCGCATCGCCTGCGAACGGCTCGGGCTCGAGCCCGACCCGCTCTCCACGCAGGTGATCGCCCGCGACCGTCACGCCGAGCTGCTGTCGGCCCTCGCACTCGCGGCGACGTCGCTCGACCGCTTCGCCACGGAGATCCGCCATCTCGCGCGCACCGAGGTGCGCGAGGTCGAGGAACCGTTCGGCAAAGGGATGAAGGGATCCTCGGCAATGCCTCACAAGCGCAACCCGAAGGTGGCCGAGCGAATCTGCGGCCTCGCCCGCGTCGTGCGCGCCAACTCGCTGGTCGGGCTCGAGAACGTGCCGCTCTGGCACGAGCGCGACATCTCGCAGTCCTCTGCCGAGCGCGTCGTCATCCCCGATTCGTTCCTCGCCCTCGACTACATGCTCGACCGCTTCACGTGGATCGTCGAAGAGCTCGTCGTCCATCCCGAGCGGATGCTCCGCAATCTCGAGTCGAGCCACGGCCTCGTCTTCAGTCATCGCCTCCTCCTCGCGCTCATCGAGGCCGGGCTCCCACGCGACGATGCGTACCGCCTTGTCCAGGATCACGCCATGCGGGCCTGGGAGGAAGAGGCCGACTTTGCAGGGCTCGTCCGCAGCGACCCGGAGATCAGCGGCCGCGTCGATCTCGACGCGGTGTTCGATCTCGCCGCAACCGTCCGTCATGTCGACACCGTGTTCGATCGTCTACACGCCCTCGTCCAGAAGGAGGAACCCGTCCATGCCTGACGCCGCGCTCCATGTAGGTAGCGGAAAGGTTCGCGAGCTCTACGCGCTCGACGACGAGCGGCTGCTCCTCGTCGCCAGTGACCGCATCTCGACGTTCGACGTCGTCTTGCCGACCGACATCCCGGACAAAGGACGCGTGCTGACAGGGCTTGCAGGGTTCTGGTTTGCGCGAACGCGTGACATCTGCGCGAACCACCTGCTCGCGCTCAACGCCGATGGGCGGTCGACCGAGTGCCGGCGACTCGAGATGCTCCCGATCGAGTGCGTCGTACGCGGCTATCTCGCCGGCTCCGGCTGGAAGGACTACACCGCGACGGGCGCCGTCTCCGGTCACACATTGCCGGCAGACTTGATGGAGTCCGCCGAGCTGCCCGAGCTGATCTTCACCCCGGCGACGAAAGCCGTCACGGGTCACGACGAGAACATCGACCGGGAGCAGGCGGCCGAGCTCGTCGGGATCGACATGCTCGCGGAAGTGGAGCGCGTGTCGATTGCGCTCTACCGTTTCGCTTCGGAGTGGGCGCGAGAGCGCGGCATTTTGATCGCCGACACGAAGTTCGAGTTCGGCCTCGACGCCGAGGGGACGCTCGTACTCGGCGACGAGGCGCTGACGCCGGACTCCTCGAGGTTCTGGCCTGCCGACGAGTACCGGCCCGGCGGCGGTCAACCGTCGTTCGACAAGCAGTTTGTTCGCGATTACTGCGAGACGCTCGGCTGGGACAAGACTCCGCCGGGGCCCGAGCTTCCGGAGGCCGTCGTAACCGGCACGCGAGCACGTTACGTCGAGGCGTTCGAGCGGTTGACGGGCATCCCCTTCGACGACTACCTCGCCGATCCTGAAGTGGTGTTGCGATGAAGGCGCGGGTACTGGTCACCCCGAAGCAAGGGATCCTGGATCCCCAGGGCCAGGCCGTCGAGTCCTCGCTCCGTCAGCTCGGCTTCTCCGTCGGCGAAGCGCGGATCGGGCGGGTCGTCGAGCTCGAGGTCGAGGCGAAGGACGCCGTCTCTGCCCAGGCCGAGGTCGAGCGGATGTGCGAGCAACTGCTCGCCAACCCGCTTGATCGAGAGTTATGAGATCGAGCTGGCTGCTCAATGAACAGCCCGCAGCCACGCGTCGGCGTGCTGCGCTTTCCGGGCGCCTGCGACGACCGTGACGCGCTCTGGGCGCTCCGCGCGCTCGAGGCGGAGGCAGTCTTCGTCTGGCACACCGAGACGGAGTTGCCGAACCTCGACGCAGTCGTGCTGCCGGGCGGCTTTTCGTACGGCGACTATCTCCGCTGCGGCGCAATTGCGCGGTTCGCCCCCGCGATGGAGGCCGTAGCCGCGTTCGCTGCAGAGGGCGGGCTCGTGCTCGGGATCTGCAACGGCTTTCAGATTCTCTGCGAATCCGGTCTGTTGCCCGGGGTGCTTCGCCGCAACGAGTCACTCTCGTTCGTGTGCCGTGACGTGCCGCTCGTCGTGGAGCGCTCCGACACGCCGTTCACGACTCGCTGCACCGAAGGCGAGCAGCTGCTGATCCCGGTCAAGCACGGAGAGGGCTCCTGGTACGCGAACGACGACCTCTACGAGGAGCTTGAAGCACGGCGCCAGATCGTCTTCCGCTACTCGGAGCCCGTCAACGGTTCGAGAGCCGACGTGGCAGGAGTCGTGAACGAGCGCGGCAACGTCATGGGACTCATGCCTCATCCCGAACACGCCGTCGATCCGCTGCTCGGTTCCGCCGACGGCGCACTCATCCTCTCGTCGCTCGTCGAGTCCGCGCGCACACGGGCTCTGCAAGCCGCCTAGCCGAAGCCGAACGCCTCAGCGAGACCCGGGTGTTCCGCAAGCGCAACGCGGAGCCGCTCGAGATCACGGAGCCGCAGCGTCACGGGGCCACGCCGAGCCGTGCCGCCCGTCGTGTAGGCGAAGCGCACGAACCGCTCTCCCTTCTCCGTTTCGAGCAGCTGCACGACCGACGCGAATCGCTTCTCGCCGGAGCGTTGCGGCAGCGTCAGCTGCTCGAGCAGGTGCGCAGCGCCCCACGGCGTCGCGGTGCTCTTCTTGCGAGTTGTCGCCTTCGTCGCCATGACAGGCAACGTAGCGGGTGGGGTGCGACGGCTCCGTGACGACTTCGCGACGACTCTGTGCCGGTCACTCTCCCACGGTCTGCGATCCGTCGGAGCCCAGCGGCATGCCGGGGTTGTACGCGACCTCCCAGGGATGACCGTCCGGATCGAGGAAGACTCCGGAGTAGCCGCCCCACCACCGCTCCGCCGGCTCGCGCGGAATCGACGCGCCGGCCGCCCGGGCTTCCTCGATCATCGTGTCGACCTCGGCAGTCGAGCCAACGTTGTACGAGAGGCCGACCCCGCCCCAGCCGCCCGCGTCGACGACGCCGTTGTCCTCGGCGACCTTCTCGCGCCCCCAGAGGACGAGGACGAACCCGTTCGCGTTGAAGAACACGGTCTCCTTGACGTCGAGCCCGGGCTTCCACCCGAGGCGCTCGTAGAAGGCGCGCGCTGTGTCGAGGTCGCGAACGCCGAGCGTCAGGAAGCTGATCCGCTGGTCCAGCGGACTATTTCCCGCTGCGGTCGATCAACTCGGCGCGATAGCCGTCCGGATCGCTCACGAAGCAGATGCGGGAGCCGCCTTCGCGAACGCGGTACGGCTCGCGCTCGGGCTCGATTCCCTGCCCTTTCAGCTGGTCGAGCGTGGTGTCGAGATCGTCGACGCCGATCGCGATGTGACCGTAGCCCGTACCCAGCTCATAGGTGCGTCCGTCATGGTTGAAGGTGAGCTCGAGCACGTTCTCCTGGTCACCCATCGAGAAGAAGTAGTTCGTCGCCTCCAACTCGCCGTTACGGACGATGTCCATGTCCCGGCTGAACGCGAAGCCGAGCGCCTCGTAGAACGAGCTTGACTCTTCTCCGGATCGGTGATGCGTACCATCGTGTGCAGGAAGTCGGCCATGCAAGCATCCTAGAGGCCCGGGCTCAAGTCGAGGGGAGCAACGTAATCGCCGGGTAATTAGCTTGGCAATCGTGAGCCGACAAGGCCACTCGCCCTCGGTTCCTTCCCGTATGCGACCACCCGCCTGAAGGAAAGACAAACGCGGCCACCACCCCCGCGACCCCGGGACCGGCCGATCCCGGCTCGATCCCGAGCTCCTTCAACCGCGCCAGCTTGCCCTCAAGACCATTTACGCCATGCCAGCGACGCACGTCCCTGCCCGAGAACGCGACGCTTCCGGAAGCAGGACGCGTAGCGACAAAGAGAGGGCAACCGCCCAGGGAACATGTCCCACACAGTCGCCCAGACTCACCTCTACACCGACGCCAGGTCCGGCGTTCGTCTCATCGCAGCTCGTTGTTCGCCCTCACACACCATCGCATCCGGCACAGACACCCAAGACAACAGGGATGACGCTCACGCAGGATCTCGAGCCACGCCGGCATCAGCCCTTACGGGAGATCCGAGTCAACTCGAACTCCGACTGATGCTCGCGCGCCGGAGGTCGGGCACTACTTCTTGGGCGTGTACTTCGACGGGCACTTCGTCACGAGCGTGTTCGGCAGGGCGATGAACGCGCCGTTCCGCAATTTCCCGTCGACGACGACTTCGCGGCCGGTCTTGAACAGGTCCGGCACGGAGCCCTTGTACACGACCGGCACGCTGGTCATGGAGTGCAGGTCGCGCAGCAGGAACCTTAGGCCGGACGCATGTGCATCGCCTGTCGTCTGTCCCACCACGATTCCGACGAGCGAGACGCGGCCGGCGTGGCCCGTGAGCTGGCTCGGCTGCAGTGACGGCGTGCCGCCGCCGGCAATCGACGTGTACAGCAGGAAGACGGCGAGCACGGCCGCAATCGACAGTGCGACGATCAGCCGCGCCGGGCTGCCTCTACGAGCCACGGACGATTGCAGTCGTAGATACCTCATCCAATCCGTAGATGGAGGCGAGCGCGGCGGCCAGCCGCGGCTCCTCGTGGGCATCCTCGACGACGCCCTCGACGACCGCCGCGGCGACCCCGGCGCAGAGCGCAGCGATCCTCGCGCGTTGCTCCTCGGGCACGCGCCGCAGCTCGCCCGCGACGACGGCGTTGGCATGCTCGTGAAACGCGCGCCTCATCGCGTCACTACCGCCGCGCGGGGTGCTGCCGAGCGTCCCACCCGCGGAGCTGGCAGCGTAAACCCGCAGAACATCAGCGCGAGACCAACGAGTTCGCCTACGTAGACGAGCGACGTGTCCCCGGCCCGCGAAAGGCCCGTGGCCGCGGCGACGCAAAGCGCGCCCGACGCGATCCACGCATTGGCACGCACGCGCTGACGGCGCAGGATCGAGAGCAGCGAGCTGCCGACCAGCGCGATCGTCCCGGCAGAGTTGAGGCCGACGGCCCAGAGGAAGGCGTGACCGCCGAGCGCGGCGTTTGGCGGCGGCTGCACGCCGCCGACGGCAGCGAGCGAAGCCGAGTCGACCGGCGCGAGCAGCACGGCCGCGACCGCTGCCGGTGTTGCCACGAGCAGCACGCCGAGCATGACGTCGCGTGCGCGGCGCGGCAGTAAAAGCCAGGCCGACCCGGCCCCGAGATACGAGACCGTCAGAATGCCGCCGCACACGTAGTACAAACGGAACAGCCCCGCGCTCCATCCGTGCCTGAAGGCGACCGCCTCGCTCGCCGCCGCGACCGCGAAGCTGAGGAACCCGAGGGCCCAGAACAGCTTCTGCGCTGCCCGCCTGCGCAACCAGGACGATCCGAGGCGCGCTGCGAACAGCAACGCGAGCAGCGCTGCAGCGAGTGGCAGCAGAGCGCGGGCGATCTGGGGCGCATGGCCGGTTGAGTTCGAGCTGATCGCAGTGACCGGCTCCTTCGCTCCGACTACGCGGAAGTAATCGAAATCGCGGCCGCCGAACATGCCCTCGTGCGTCGCCACGAATGCATACCTTCCCGGAGGGAACGGCCTCGTCGGGACGAGCTCGAGGGACGTGGCCGTACGGCGCATGACCGCAAGTTGGATGGTCCCGCCACCGTCGAGGTCGTAGACGTCGTACGCCTTCGGGTTGTCCACCGCCGCAGCCCGTACCATCAATGAGCGCACTTCGGTCGCGTGCACGCGCAGCGCGTCGGTCGGATAGGACGTCTGGGGGTCTCCCCATGAGAAGAGCTTCACGGGGCCGCGAGGAGTCCGCATGAACTGACCCGTCACGTCGCGCGGGAGCGACGTCTGGTACGCGTAGCGCACTCCGCTCGTGCCGATACCAGCAACCGCCGGAACGAACGGCAGCGAGACTAGCAACAGCGCGATGGAGCCGACCGCGATCCCGACACGCGAGCGGTACGACGCGGACCTGCGGCGCCGTCCACGCGGGGGAGTGCCGTCAAGTCGCGCACGCCGGCGGGAATGAGCGCGGTAGAGGAATGCGGTGGAGAGCAGGGCGCTCACGGCGAGATAGACGAACTCCAGCTTCCAGCCGACTCCGCGGAGCGGTCCGCCGTAGGGCGAGAAAAGCAGCGGAACGCCGGCCCAGGCCGCCGCCGGCCCGACCATCAAGAGAATGGATGCGGCTAAAGGAAAGCCTGCGAAAAGCCAGCCGACGCCCGGGAAGCCCATTAGTGCGAGCGGGAGCTCGTAGCCGGCCAGTGCCGCGGGGCTGCGGCGCCGCACCCGGCGCGGAATTCTGCCGCTGTAGCGCGCCGGCGCTGAGCGAACGGCCTCGCGGCCGGCAGCCCGCTGCGACGCGGTCATCGCCCAGGCCGCACGCGCATAGCCCCAGAAACCGATCAGCACGGCGAACGCGGCAGGCATGAGCACCACGGCTTCCCAGGGCTCGACGGCAGCCACTGCAGCGTCGAACGTCGCGCCGGCCGCGACCCGGTGCGCTTCAACCGCCGAGAAGGCAACCCCGCCGACGTAGTACACCGCGACACCCGCGGGGACGAAGAGCAACGCGAGCCGTGCAGGCCCGCGTGCCCACTCGGCGCCGTCGGAACGTAAGGTCGCGAGCGTTAGCCCGATGAGGATCACCATCAGCCCGCCGAGCATGTTCAGTTGCGCGTGCAGGTTCACGATCACGTCGCCGGCTTCCTCGCCGCGATCGAGCAGCTCGTTGACCGCCGGGAACGCCTGCACCGGACCTTGCAGCGTCCCGACTGCGAGTGCCGCGGAACCGGCGAGGATGAACGCGCGCAGAGGGCCGTGCACATGACGGACCGAACGGACGATCACCCACAACAGCAGCCAGAACGCCGCGAACATGGCGATTCCCGCGGTCATGATCAGGAAGGGATGGAGCGGCGTGGCCTCCTCGGCCTGCTCCGGCGTCAGCCCGCGGTGGACGAGCCGACCTTCGTGAACCCCCAGGTAAAGCGCGGTCGCGTAGAAGGCGAGCGAGCCGCAGAGCAGACAGCCGAAGGTCCAGTTGGCGAGCTTGCGCGACGGCGGGACAGGCAGGAGCGCGAACAGCGCACCGGCGACGAGCATCGTCAGCCCGGTGACGAGGTTGATGTGCGCGTGGCTGATCGGGTCGATCCACTCGCCGGCGTGGCCGGCTTTGTACAGCCAGTTGGCGTTGGCCGGCTGTACCTGAATGACTCCCTGCACCGTGCCGACCGTGAGCGCAGCGGCGCCGGTCGCGAGGTACTTCCACAGATGCCACTGGGGCTTCGGCACCTTCACGAGCCGAGACTGAAAGATCGTCAGGCACACGTTTGCGGCGAAGCACCAGTAGCCGAGGCCCATGATCCCCGCACCCATGCCGGTCGGGACCTTGTAGAGCTTGCCCATGTGCGCCTTCGCGGCCTGGTACTCCCAGCCGTGCTCGACGAGTCGCCCGATCGCGATCCCGTTCACAACGAGGGAGACGTAGAACACCGCGAGCCCGAGCGCGGTCAGCCAGAACGCCCCCTGCGCAAGGCCCTCACTCGCGAGTGGACGCTCTACGATCCTCGGCAGTACGCGCCAGGTGAGGCCCGTGGCGAGCAACGTTCCACCGCCGACGATCATCACGTGCGTGCTCGAGAGGTCGCGCACGAGATGACCGGCGTAGCCCATGCGCGCGAGCGCTTCGGCGATTGCGGGCACGTTCTTGACGACCATGTGCACGCTGCCGAGCACGAGGAAGAACCCGCCGGCGACGAAGTATTTCGCGAGCTTGCGGTCGTGCGCTCGGAGCTCGTCGTCCGTGTACGGCTCAGTCCGGATCGGCGGCTTGCGCCCCGGCAGCATGTACGAGATCGAGCCGACGAAGATTGCAAAGAACGCGAAGTACGTCAGGAACTCGAGCGACGAGACGTAGCGGAGATACACGCGCCGGGCGGCCCTAGCGCAGGCCGGGCTCGAGGAAGTAGACCGTGAGCGTCCAGGCGAGGTAGACGAGCGCGATCACTGCCAGGATGATCCAGGCACGGATCACCGACCCCCGCGACCAGCGCGCCCCCTCTGCCCCGGTGTCCTGATAGCCGGACAGCGGCCTGGCGGGGCGCGGCGTCTCGTCGGGCCTATCCGCCATCAGAAGATCTTCTCCATCGGCCCGATCACCTCGGCTTCGATCTTGGCGATGTCCATCAGCAGCCGCTGAATCGTGTAGCCGCGCTCCACGAACGCCTCGAGCTGCTCGGGTGTATCCCACGTCGTGTAGCAATGCAGTCGTACGTCGCCCGCGTCCTCGACGAAGGCGTACACGTCGAACCGCTGCAGCCCCGGGTACTCCTGGACGTGACCCTTCAACGCCTGCAGCGAGCCGTACACCTGCGGCCAGCGCGCGGCCGGGATGGTAACGAATGTCCCGCTCGACCAGGAGACGTAGGGTTCCGCGGACGGCGAGGCGGCGGACATCAGAACTTCTGTCCCCAGACGAGGTGCCCGACGATGAGCGCGACGGCCCAGCCGACGAGGACCACGGTCAGGAGGATGAAGAACCTCGACGCCGGACGCGCCAGCTCCGTCGTGTATCCGCCGAACGTGTCCACCTCGTAGATCTGCTGCCGCGTGGAGCGGTACTGCCAGACCCACCAGAGCAGCACTGCGGCCAGCACGATCAAGAAGCCCCACAACCACGAGAGGTCGACCCAGCGCACGTGCCAGGTGTCCGGCTTGTACATCGTCTGTTGATGTGACTGCAGGTAGTCGTAGAAGCGGCGTGCATGCTCAGGCGATTCGCCGCTGGGCATGGAAGCCGGCACGTGGCTCATTCCCACTCCTCCTCGTCGAGCGCCCACTCCGGCGTGTAGTAGTCCTCCTCCTCGATGTAGAGCGGGACCTGGGCGACCTTGTCCAACTCCTGGAAGTGCCCCGCCTTCCACATGGCGACGAACGCGACGACGGCGGCGCCGGCAAAGACGAAGAACGTGTCGAGCATCCAGTCGGCCATGACCCAGCGCGACTGCTGTGTCTCCGGCTGGTCGTGCGCGAACGCTGCGGCCGGGACGACCAGTGCGGCGACCGCGACGATGAGGAAGGCGAACGCGCGGCGTCTCATTGCTCGCCCGGGACGGTCGGCGGGATCTCCTTGATCACCTCGGGCGGCAGTTTCTCGCCGCGTGCGCGCGCATCGGCCCACGCGCGATCGAGCATGTCCTCGTAGAGCGCCTTGATGCCGGCGGCCGCGGACACGAGCGACAGCTCGGTCTTGCCGTCGTTGAGCCTCATCGAGTCACCGGGTGCGAGGCCGGGGAAGACGCGCATTGCTTCCTGCACGTACGGGTCACGGCTCTGCTTCTCGTCGAAGCTGACGTTGTTTGCGAGCTTCTGGTGCGTCTTCACCCAGGCAAGCAGCTCCTTCGACGGTTGCCAGACGATGTAGTCGTCCGGCGTCGGCAGATGGTTCGGCTTTAGTGTGTGGTTCGGGATCGTCTTCACGAACAGCACGACGCGCCAGATGTCGTCGACTGAGAGTCGGTCGCCGAAGTTCTCCATCGCGGTGCCCGGCCAGCCGCGCAGGATCCGGTAGTAGAAGTCGCCGGGACCCGTGTCGCCGCCGCAGCAGGCGTCGTCCTTGTCGGTGAAGTCGGCCGGGGGCGGCGACATGAACGGCGCAGCCGGCCCCTTGCCGTCGCCCTTCAGCCCGTGACAGCCGACGCACCGTTGCAGGAACACTTCCTTGCCGCGATTGAGGTTCTCCGTCGTCACCGGCAACGGGTTGCCCGAGAGCCAGTAGCTGCGGTCGATCTGCGACAGGTTCGGGGCCTCCTCGAGCTGCGCGCTCGGCGGCTTCAAGCCCTTCTCGTTCGCCTCCACGATCGGCTTGTGCGCGCCCTGGAAGCCTGGGTACGGCTCCGGAAAGCCCTGGTTGATGAGTACGACGTGCTTTGAGTACAGCTGGCCGGCATAGCGGAGGAGGCCGGATTTCCCGCTGCGCTGCTCGACGTAGGCGATCAAGCTGGTCGACCTGCTTGTCCGAGAAGAGCGACTTCATGTCCGGCATCAGCGACATCGGGTCGACGTACCGTGGGTCGTAGAAGTGCGCCCGCTGCCAGTCGTCCGGATGCCAGCCGGACTCCTGGGACAGGTCGGGCCCCGTCCGCTCCGTCCCGAGCAGGTTTGGCGACTGGTCGCTCCCCCAGAAGTCGCCCGGCTGCGACACCTTCGGGTAGAGGAAGTACAGCGCCTGTCGCACGTCCTGCGGCCGCGTGTAGCCGGAATGGCAGACGTAGCAGCCGTTCTGCGCGAAGAGGTTGCGACCCTTGACCGCGACGTTGGACAGCGGCGCCCAGTCGGCCGACGGCGGCGGATCGAACGTGTGAATCGGAAGCCAGACGACGATCGCAACGACGACGAAGAACGCGACCAAGCCGCCCAGCCCCGCCACGAAGGGCGTGATCAGCATGCGCTCTCGTGGGTGCCGGACCCAGCCGCGCGGGAGCTGCGGCGCGCCGTTCCCGTCTCTGCCTGATGGAGCCGGTGCTCATCAGGCCACAGGCGGCGCTACGGCTTCAGCGACCCGGAAGGTCTCGCGCCGGCGGCGCGCCGCAGTGTCGGTGAAGATCGTCATCCCGATGTTGACGATCTGGACGATTCCGGAGACGACGATCATCGCGCCGAAGATCCCGCGCGCGATGTAGTAGGCGTGCAGCTCGTTGAGCACGTTGACCTCGGGAATCCCGTCCTGCCAGGCGAAGCCCTGCTGAAAGCCGGCGAGCGTGAGCACGCTGAAGAAGCCAGTGAAGCCGACCGTCACGAGCCAGTACATCCACTCGCTGAGGCTGCGGCTCCATAACGGCTTGCCGAAGATCTGGGGGATCATGTAGTCGATCACCCCCATGCCGAGGATCGTGAACGCGCCGAGCAGCGCCAGGTGGGCATGCGCGACGACGAAGTTCGTGAAGTGCGTCAGCTTGTTGAAGGGCTGAATCGCCTCGAACGCGCCCTGGATGTTGACGAGGAAGTAGAAGAAGAACGCCGTCATCGTGAACCGCAGCGGTAAGTTCGTGAAGAAGCGGTCCCAGTTGCCCTTCATCGTTCCGAGGATGTTGATCGTGAATGCGAAAACCGGCACGAGCAGCATCCACGACGAGACTTCGGCGATGGTCTTCAGCCACGACGGTGTCGGCGACTGAAGGATGTGGTGGTCGCCAACACCCGTGTAGAAGAACGCCATGCCCCAGAAACTGATCAGCGAGAGCGTGTAGCTGTAGAGCGGCGTGTTCGTGACGCGCGGGACGATGTAGTACGTCAGCGCCAGCAGCATCGGCGTCAGCCAGAGCCCGAACAGGTTGTGGGCGTACCACCAGTTCAGGATCGCGTCCGACAGGCTCGCGTCGAGCGCGCCGGACGGCGCGCCCCAGACGTGACCTGGATGCCAGATGACGTTCCCGATCGCGTAGTCGGCAGCCAGCCAGAGCGGGCTCGCGATGAAGAACCAGACGGACACATAGATCGGTCTGATCGTCCGGATCGAGACCGTCGCGAGGATGTTGACGATGTTGAGGCACCAGATCACGAGCAGCGCGACGTCGATCGGCCAGATGAACTCGCCGTACTCGCGGCCCTGGCTGTGTCCCGTCAGCAGCCCGATGATCCCGAGCAGGTACATCAGGTTCCAGGCCCACGCGCAGACGATGCCGAGCCGCTCGCTCCACATACCGCGCGTCCCGACGAGCCGCGGCAGCATGTAGAAGAGCGCCCCGAAATACATCATCGTCAGCCACGCCAGGATCACGCCGTTCACGTGTGACGGACGGATACGGCTGAACGAGAGCCACGAGATGCCGCCGAAGGCCTCCGGCGTGACGAACTCCGTGGCCAGGACGAGGCCGAACAGGTCGACGATCGTCAGCCAAATGATCGAGGAGAGGATCCAATGCCGGGCAGCGCCGTCCGGAAATAGCGACCTGCGCTGTGCGCGCGGGGTCAGCGGCGCGGGAGCTTCGGCAACGGAGCCGGGGGCGTCCGCCATCTCGGGCGTGACGCTAAGCGGCACGCCGCCGTCGCCGCGCGTGACATGACGAGATTGTCACTTGCGCGTCACATCGCGGTCACGAGTCTTATATCGTCGCCCCGGCAGGCGCAGCATGCGGATCCTGGTCATAGACGACGAACCCCGGATTCTTGGGTTTCTGGCGCGCGGGCTGGCGGCGGAGGGATATTCCGTCGACGTCGCGGACAACGGCGCCGAAGCCGTGCGTGCCGCGCGGCGACAGCGCTACGACCTGGTTCTCCTCGACCTTCTGCTGCCGGGCATCGACGGGCTCAGCGTCCTGAAGGCGCTTGGGCACCTGGACCCCACGCTGCCGATCGTGATCGTGTCCGCCCGCTCCGATCTACCGACGAAACTGCGCGGATTCGGCCTAGGCGCGGCGGACTACGTGAGCAAGCCGTTCTCGCTCGACGAGCTGCTCGCGCGCATCCGCGTGCAGCTGCGCAAGTCACGACGGGTCGACGAAGGCCACGTGATCCAGGCCGGAACGGTTGTGCTGGACATGGCGCGCAGGGAAGCGCGCCTCGGCGCTGCCGTCGTGCAGCTGTCCGACAGGGAGTTTCGCGTCCTGCACCAGCTCGCCGAGCACCCCGGCGAAGTGCTCAGCCGCGAGCGCCTGCTGTCGGAGGTCTGGGGCTACCACTTCGACCCGGGCTCGAACGTCGTCGACGTCTGCATCCGGCGACTCCGCAAGAAGCTCGGTACGGGCGCACCGATCGAAACCGTGCGACATGTCGGCTATCGCCTTACTGCGGCGTAGTCCCGTCGAGGTCGCATGGGCGACCTTCGCCGCGGCCAACCTCGCCGCGATGGCCCTCTGGCCGGGATGGGAGACGATTCCCTTTCACTTCATCTGGATCAGCCTGACCCTCGTCTACGGCTTCCGCGTCTGGCGCCCGGCCGCGACGAATCTCACGCTGGCGGCGGTCATCGCGGCCTCGGGGGCCCTGATTCTGCAGGACGCCTTCATGGGCGACCAATTGTGGGGCGAACTGTTCGAAGTGCCGCTGATGTCCGCGATGTTCCTCGCGATGGTGTGGCACGCGCGTCGACGCGTTGCCGCATTGGCAGTCGTCGAGAGCCAGGCGGCGCGGCAGGAACGCTTCCTCCACGATGCGTCGCACGAGCTGCGGACCCCGGTGACGATCGCGCGCGGCCACCTCGAGGTGCTGCTGAGAGCGAACGGCAAGCCCGCGCCCGAGATCGACGTCGCACTCGACGAACTGCAGCGGATCGAGCAGATCCTGGAGCGGCTGCTGCTGCTGGCGAAGGCGGACCAGCCGGACTTCGTCGTCCTCGAAGAAATCGACCTCGAGCCATTCCTCGAGGACGTCTTCATGCGCTGGTCCGAGGTCGCACCGCGCGCGTGGCGACTCGGCCGCATCACCGACGGTCTTCTGAAGGTCGACCCGGAAGGGCTGCGCTGCGCGCTCGACGCGCTGCTCGAGAACGGCGTCAAGTACACGGATCCGGGTGACGAGATCTCATTAAGGTCGATGCGAAGCGGCAGCGGCGTCGTCATCGAGATCGAAGACGGCGGCTGCGGGATTCCGCCTGACGCGCTCGGCCAGATCTGGGATCGCTTCGCGCGCGCAGATGCAGCACGCAGCCGGACGCACGGCGGCGTCGGGCTGGGGCTGGCGATCGTCGACGCGATCGCGAAGGCGCACGAGGGTCGCTGCAGCGTGCGTGTCGCCGAGGGGAAGACGACGTTCGCCCTGTTTCTCCCCCGGTTCCGCGCTCCGCTGCGCGTGCCCACGGTGACGCCCTCCGAACTCTTACGAAACTCTTAGCAGCCGCGGTCTCTTTCTCAATTTGCTCTTAGAACCCCCGCCTACGGTGCATCGAGACCACGAAAGGAGACCCTGAACCGATGCATCTGCACGGTGAGACACTCGAACGGTACGCGGAGAGAGATCTGCCCGACGATCAGCTCGCGACCCTCGACGAGCACATCAGCAACTGTTTCTTGTGCGCCGCGGCTTTCGCGCACACAGCTGCGGTGAGCGACCGGTGGGAGCGGCGTGGTTGGCTTGGCCGGCTCGTCCGGGTCGACTCGAAGCCGAGCGTCGCGGACGATCTCGGCGAGCGGATTCACGCCCGCGCCGCCTAGAGGTTAGTCGTATGCCGGCGCGGGACCGCGCTGCGCCGGACGAACATGGGGCCGTGATCGAGCAGATCCGGCGTTCGACCCGCAGGTCGCGAGAGCCACTCGCCCCGTTCGTCTCGGCGCGGCATACGGCAGCCTTGTCTCGTTCGCCAAGGCGGCTGCAGGCGTCGCGGCTCGGACGTAATCGACCTCAGCTCAATGTTGCAAAGCAGCTATCCGGATCGTTCACGAAGCAGATGCGGGAGCCGCCTTCGCGAACGCGGTACGGCTCGCGGTTCAGGCTCGATTCCCTGCCCTTTCAGCTGGTCGAGCGTGGAGTCGAGGTCGTCGACGCCGATCGCGATGTGACCGTAGCCCGTACCCAGCTCATAGGTGCGTCCGTCATGGTTGAAGGTGAGCTCGAGCACGTTCTCGTCGTCGCCGAGCGAGTAGAAGTAGTTCGTGGCCTCCAACTCGCCGTTACGGACGATGTCCATGTCCCGGCTGAACGTGAAGCCGAGCGCCTCGTAGAACGAGCGGCTCTGCTCGGGGTCGGTGATGCGCAGCATCGTGTGGAGATAGGTAGCCATGCCTGCATCCTAAGCCGTCAGTCCCAGACGACGCCCCGGTCGAAGGTGATGACGAGCTTGCGGATCAGGCCGTCCTCGGCGGCCAGCAACAGCTCGCCCGCGGCGACATCTGGCTCGGCCAGCCACGCGTAGCGAGCCTCGGTACGCCCATCGCGCTCGCGGTGCTCGAGCAGGCGCAGCTCGTCGTCGGGCGGCTGAGCGCGATAGGCCTCGGCGATTGCAGCCCGGCTGTGGAACGGTCCGACGGGAACGCCCCGGAATTCCATCTCCGCGTCGTCGTCGAAGCCCGCCAGCATGGGCTCCCAGTCACCGGTGCGCACGCCGGCGTTGAAGCGTTCGACGTGTTGTCGAAGAAGCTCGCTCAGAAGCGCGACTCTACTCCCCGAGGTCCTCCCGCAAGAGCGCGAACATGACCGCGTCGACCCGATCGCCGTGCCTGAGGTAGGCCTTGCGCTTCACGCCCTCCCGCACGAAGCCGGCACGCTCGGCGTGGGCGAGCGCCCGCTCGTTGAAGGCGTAGATCTCGAGCTCGAGCCGGTGGTAGCCGAGGTCCAAGAGCACGTGCCGCTGGAACTGACGTGCAGCTTCGTCGGCGATACCGCGTCCTCGAAAGACAGGTCGGACGGCGAGACGCTCGAGTCGCGCGATCTGCGAGCGGCGGTTCGCGACCTCGAAGCCCATCGCCCCCACTCTCTCGCCGTCCGCCTCGATCACGAACCGACCGAAGTCCTGCGGCTCGGAGTCGGAGCGCTCGACCTCGCGGAGCAGGCTCTCGCGATCGAGAGCCGCACGACCGCCGAGGAAGGGCTCGACATCATCGTCGTTGACGAGGCCGTGCAGGAAGTCGACGTCGTCCGCTCGTGCCCGGCGGATCGAGATCACGGCGCCTGCGCGACGGGCACACGGCGGCGCAGGCGAAGCGAGCCGGTGCCCAGCGCGACCCCCGCGAGAATCAGCACGAGCCCCCCGATCGCCGACGCAGTGATCGGCTCGTCGAGGAACACCGCGCCGTACCCGAGCGCAATTGCAGGAACGAGATACGTGACCAGCACCGCATACGAGGCTCCGGCGCTCGCGATGAGGCCGAAGTACAGGAGATAGGCAACCGACAAGCCGAGCGACCCCAGCGCGACGACCGAGCCGATCACCTTCCAGCTCGGCACCTGATCGGGAAGCTGCGCGATTCCGAACGGAAGCGTCGTGAGGGTCGCGACCGCCAGGGTCCCGAGCGAGGTGACGATCGGAGGCGCCGCAGCCAGGCGCGAGCCTGCATAGAGGGCCGAGGCGGCGTAACACGCGGCGGTGAGCAGGACGGCGACGGCGGCCAGCCAGTCCCCCTGCGGCTGTGCGCCGATCAGGAAGACGACGCCGAAAAAGCCCACGACGACGCCGATCAGGCGGGCACCGCCGACGCGGTCGCTCCGGCTGAAGCCAAAGGCGAGCAGCGCGGTGAAGAGCGGTGTCGACGCCTGGAGGACGGCAGCCAGGCCGGAGTCGAGCCGTTCCTCACCCCACGCGAGCAGCCAGAAGGGAATCGACGCGTTGAACAGCGCGAGCACGACAAGCGGCCGCGCGAAGCGACGCAACTCCGTGACGAGCCGCCGCCACCCGATCATGAAAGACACGGCGGGCAGGAGTGTGAGCGTGGCGACGAACACGCGGCCGAAGACGACGACCCCCGGCTCCAGCTCCCGGACTGCCACCTTGATGAACATGAACGACGAGCCCCAGATCGCCGCCAGCGCGAGCAGCATGGTGAGATGGCGGCGCCCCACAGAAGGGAAAACGTAGCCGGGACCCGTCTTCTGCCCGGGGTAGACTCCTGCTCTTGACGCAGGTCGCGCCGGAACAGCCGCTCCACCGTGCGCTGGGGTTGACCGACGAGGAGCTCGATCGCATCCGCGGGCTGCTCGAGCGGGATCCGAACGACTTCGAGCTCGCGGTGTTCTCCCTCCTCTGGTCGGAGCACTGCGGCTACAAGCACTCTGCCCTCCTCTTGCGGCGACTGCCCTCCGAGGGCGCACGGGTGTTGCAGGGCCCGGGCGAGAACGCGGGGGTGATCGACCTGGGCGAGGGAGAGGCGGTCGCCTTCAAGGTCGAGTCCCACAATCATCCGTCCGCCGTGGAGCCCTTCCAGGGGGCCGCCACCGGGGTCGGCGGGATCCTGCGCGACATCGTGGCGATGGGGGCGCGGCCGATTGCGCTCCTCGACGGACTGCGCTTCGGCGCCCCGGACCACCACTTCAGCCGTGCCGTCGCCGGCATCGGCCACTACGGCAACAGCGTCGGCGTCGCGACGGTCGGGGGCGAGGCCGTCTTCGACGAGGCCTACCGCGACAACTGCCTCGTCAACGCGATGTGCGTTGGCTTGCTCCCGGCCGATCGGGTCACACGCGCGCGCGCGACGGCGATTGGAGCGCACGTCGTCCTCTTCGGCGCGACTACCGGCCGCGACGGGATCGGCGGGGCCTCCGTGCTCGCGAGCGCGGAGCTCGGCGACGACGACGGGGCCAAACGCCCTTCCGTTCAGATCGGCGACCCGTTCAGCGGGAAGAAGCTGATCGAAGCGTCGCTCGAGCTGGTCGAAGGCGGGCTCGTCGAGTCGCTGCAGGACTGCGGCGCCGCCGGCCTCGCATCCTCGCTCGCAGAGATGGCGAGCGATGGGGCAGGCATCGACGTCCACCTCGATCGCGTCCCCCTGCGTGAGTCGGAGATGGAGCCGTGGGAGATCATGATCTCCGAGTCGCAGGAGCGCATGGTCGCCGTCGTGCGGCCCCAGATGCTCGAGGCGGTGCAGCGCGTGTGCGCGAAGTGGGAGCTGCCCTGCACGCCGATCGGCGACGTCAGCGACACCGGCGAGTTGCGGGCTTTCTTCGCCGGCGAGCTCGTCGGCGCGATCCCGGCCGTCTTCCTCACGGACGCCTGCCCGCGCTACGAGGTCGCACGCGAGCCCCACTCGCTCGAGTCCGTCGCGCCGTCGCCGGAGAACGGCCGCTCGAAGCAATGGATCTACGAGCAGTACGACCAGCTCGTCGGCTCGCGCACGGTCCGCCGTCCCGGGTTCGATGCAGCGGTCCTTCGCCTCCGGCCGTCGCTCCGGGGCCTGTCGGTCTCGCTGCAGGGGCCGCCGCCCGGTGAGCGGGATCCGTTCCGTGCCGGAGTGCTCGCCGTGCTCGGCGCCGCACGCAATGTCGCCTGCGGCGGCGGCGAACCGCTCGCGCTCACTGATTGCCTCAACTTCGGCAATCCCGAGAAGCCGACGATCGGTTGGGAGCTCGAACGCTCGATCGAGGGCATCGCCCAGGCGGCGGAGGCGCTCGGCATCCCCGTGGTTTCCGGCAACGTCTCGCTCTACAACGACACCGACGGACGTTCGATCCCGCCCACGCCGGTCGTCGGCTGTATCGGGCTCGTCCCCGACGTGCGCTTCGTTCCGGGCGCGTGGCGGAGCGGCGACGTCGTCCTCCTCGCCACAGCTCCGGGAGAGCTCGACCTGGCGGCCGAGGCCGCCCTCGTCCGCTTCGTCTGGAAGGCTGCCCCGGTGCTCACTCTTGCCCATGACGTCTCCTACGGCGACGTCGTGCAGGCCCTCCGCGAAGCAGAGGAGCACAGCGAGCTCGAGGCGGACGTCGAGCTTCCCGCCGCAGCGGGTTCGGGCGGCCAGATCCTGGTCGCATGCGCGCCGGAGGATGTCGAGCGCCTCGGCACAAAGGGCCTCGAACGCATCGGCACGGTGCGCTGATGTGCGGTCTCTTCGGAGTGCGGGCGCCGGACCGCGACGTCGCGCGCGTGACCTACTTCGGGCTGTTCGCGCTTCAGCACCGAGGGCAAGAGTCGGCCGGCATCGCCGTTTCCGACAAGGGCCGCGTCACGGCGCTCCGCGACATGGGGCTCGTCACCCAGGTCTTCGACGAGCAAAAGCTCCGTGGGTTGCGCGGTGACCTCGCAATCGGCCACACGCGTTACTCGACGACAGGTTCGTCGCAATGGTGGAACGCACAACCTCTTGTCCAGCACGGCAGCGCGCGCACGATCGCGCTCGGCCACAACGGCAACCTGACGAATGCCGGCGAGCTGCGTGAGGAGCTCGCCGCGAAGGGTCACAAGCTCGCCACCACGGCGGACACGGAGGTGATCGCCGCGCTGATCGCCAACGACCCGGCTCCGCTCGGCGAAGCGCTCGCGAACACTATGCGCCGGCTCGACGGCGCGTTCTCGGTGGTCGGACTCTCCGAGGGAAAGCTGATCGCCTTCCGCGATCCGCGCGGCATGCGCCCGCTCTGTCTCGGCCGGCTCGACCGCGACTGGGTCGTCGCCTCGGAGACGTGCGCGCTCGACCTCGTCGGCGCGGAACTGGAGCGCGAAGTCCGGCCCGGCGAGCTGATGCTGATCGACGAGCGCGTCGAGGCTCGCCAGATCGTGCCGAAGGACGACGGCGGCGCGCTCTGCATCTTCGAGTTCTTCTATCTCGCCCGCCCCGACTCGCAACTGTCCGGTGTCGAGGTACACGGTGCGCGCGTGCGGATGGGCGAGCGCCTCGCGCAGGAGTCACCGGTGGACGCCGATCTCGTCCTGCCGATCCCCGACTCGGGAACGCCGGCCGCGATCGGGTTCTCTCGCGCGTCGAACATCCCGTTCAGCGAAGGGCTGATCAAGAACCGCTACGTCGGGCGGACGTTCATCCAGCCGGACCAGGGCCTGCGCGAGCAAGGCGTCAGGCTGAAGTTCAATCCGCTCGCCGAGGTGGCCGGCAAACGCCTGGTCGTCGTCGACGACTCGATCGTGCGCGGGAACACAACGCGGCAGATCGTCCAGATGCTGTTCGACGCCGGCGCGACCGAGGTGCACGTACGTGTCTCGTCGCCGCCCGTCATCTCTCAGTGCTACTACGGCATCGACTTCGCCGGCAGCGACGAGCTGATTGCAGCGAACAAGACCGTCGAAGAGGTGCGCGAGCACATCGGCGCGACCTCGCTCGCCTACATCTCGCTCGAAGGCCTACAGGCGTCGACGAGCAGGCCCGAGTCGGAGTTCTGCCGCGCCTGCCTCACGCGGGATTACCCGACGGCAATCCCGCGCGAAGCGGCGAAGCTCCAGTTCGAGCCGGTCTAGCGCTCGAGCACGCGACTCGCCTTGGCGATGCCGCGCGACAGGATGTAGGCGATCGTGATGAACGTGAACGCCGTGACGAACTCGGGCGCGTCAACTCTGCCATCCGAAAGGGTGATGATCCCGACCACGATCGTCGCGAGGATGTACACGACGAGTTCAGCGTTGCCGGGCGTCGGCATCAACGCCGACAGGTTGAAGTTGACGTTGGGCCCAGCGCTCCCATAGCCGCCTCCCGGCTGCTGAGGAGTCGTGGGCTGCTCCGGAGGAGTCGTCGACATCTAGCTCCTTTCCTCAGGCCGCAACGAGACCTGGGACGTGGACTATTTCGAGCTTCAGACCGTCGGGATCGTAGAAGAATGTTGCGTGTACCCCGGGAGATACGTGTACTCGCGCCCGTCGTTCTCCACCTCGACGTCCTGTACGAAGGCTTACGAGTTCAGCGCGGAGGTGTGAGCTCCTCTGCTCTGCCGTACCGAACCGCCCGTTTCACGACCCGCGGATCGAGCCCGCGCTCGAGCAGGCGCTGCCGCAGCTCGCCCTCGCTCGCCATGCGCAGGAAGAGCCACGCGAGCGCGACGAGCGTGACGATCGAGCCCTCGATCATCATCACCGCCCCTGCGAGGCCTTGATCCTCGAGTGGCGAGAGCCCCCAGAGGTGCTGCCTGTGGACGTAGACCGCCGGGTAGAAGACGCTTCCGGCCCAGAAGAAGACGTTCCCGAGAACGGTCTCGACCCCGCGCACGACCGCGATGTACCCGATCTTTGCACCGGTCCCGAACCACTCCGGCGCAGGCAGTGTCTCGAGAACCGGGAGCCACATGATCGTGCCGCCGGTGAAGAAGCAGAGATGCTCGAGCGCGTGCACGCTGTCGTGGCGGACGGCCGCCTCGTACAGGAACGGGAGATGCCAGACGTAGAGGTTCACCGCCCAGAGCGGCAGGGCGACGAACGGATTGGCGAGAAAGCGCAGGCGGTGCAGATACGCGAGCGCCGGCCGCAGGATCGGGCCCGTCAGCCCTGCGAGAAGCGCGAGCGGCGCGAGGTCCCCGAGGAGGACGTGCTGCAGCATGTGGAAGCTGAAGAGCTGTTCGCCGATCGCATGGATCGGCGAGACGAGCGCGACGAGTAGCAGCGCGATGCCCGTCGCGAAGGAAGCGATGCGCCAGGCCGGCACATGCGTCCCGCGGGCGAGCAGAGTGCGCACACGACGGGCGTACAGCACCGCCAGCAGGATCGTCGGAACGATCTGGAGCGGGTCGAACGTCCAGCTCGTATCGACGGGCAGATGCGCAAGCACGCCACTAGTCTGCCTTGATGCGCCTCTTCCATTACCACCTGGTGACGAGCAAGGTGCGCGAGGTCGAAGCGCGGTACATCGGCAAGCTCGGGTTCACGCTCGTCGCGCGGCACGGGAGGATCGACGAGGACACGACCTCCTTCGAGTCCGGCCACGGCTGGGAGGAGCTAGACCAGCTCGGGTTCAAGCTACGGCTCTCCGAGCTCGAGCGCGGCGCCGTCAACGTGGTCGTCCAGCCGGGCCAGTGGGAGCTGCCGCGGCTCGACCACCTCGGCTTCGCGCTCGACGAGGACGACTTCGTCGCGACGCTCGCGCGCGCCGCGCTACGCGAGCTGCGCGTCCAGGAACACGGCGGGCGGCGGACGTTCATCTCGACGAATGCCGGTTACCGTCTCGAGCTGCACCCGCCCCGCGAGTGGCTCGACGACTTTCTCGAGGGCCAGTCGGAGCTGACGTTGGCGGAGCTGCAGCTACGCGCAGACGATCCCGAGCTCAAGGCTTCCGTGCTCGGCGAGCTGCTCGAGGCCCCATACACGGCCGACAGCGTCACGATCGGGAACACGCTCGTGCGCTTCCTGCCGGACGGCCCGCAAGGCCGTCCGCAGCTCCACGCAGAGCTGTTCGTGTAAGCCGTCGCCGACGCCGACACTGTCCAAAAGTGCGAATTGACGCGACGTTCGTGTCGGGGCATCCTCGGTCACATGACACGACTTGCGTTGCTCTTCTCAGTGATTGCGGCGGCCGCGGCGATCGGGCTCGCGCAACCGTCGAGCGCAGCTGCGGGCTGGTGCTGGCCGAGCTGCTCGGGCTACGGGATGCTCGGCCCGGGAACGTCGACCGCCAACGGCTGCTGGTACTACAGCGAAGTGTGCAGCGGCTGGGGTTACTGGTACCTGAACGGCGTTTCGAAGACGTGCCATCCGGGGTGTGATCCCTACAACGGCACGAACGGAAAGATTCTCTACGGCTACGAGAACAGAGACCGGATCCGCGGCAACTTCACGAGCTACTACGGCAAGCGTTACGTGCAACCGGGCGAGCTCGGGATGGGTGGCTATCTGCGCGCACAGGTGACCTGGTGGGCGGGCACGACGTCCCAGATCAACGTGGCGGTGGCGGGATGACCGGACGAACGAAGCTCGGTCTCGCGGTCGCCGCACTCCTCGTCGCGGCCGCGGCCGGCACCGTGCTCGCCACGCGCACGCACGCGTCCGAGCGCGCTCCACTTTCGCGGATCTCGAACGAGGGACATCGTGTCGCCGTGCAGCGCAGCTCGGTGTGGAGCAGCTTCGGCCTGAGGAGTGCGTCACTGCTCGCGGTGCGCGGAGCCCGCGCGGTCTACCGGCTCGAATCCAAGGGAGGCCCCTGCGTCGGCGCCGGTCCTGCGCAGGAGCCGGGCAAGCTCGGGACGGTCGATTGTCCCCGCGGCCCCTTCCCCACCTCGCAGCGACCCGTGCTTGACCTCTCGGTCTACGAGGGCGCGAGCCACGACAGTCACGACGTCTCGCTCTACCGCGCCGAGGGAGTTGCCGCGGACGGAGTCGTGTCGATCGCCTTCCTGCGGCCGAACGGCACCGTCGCCCTGAAGGTGCCGGTGAGCGCGAACGTCTACGAGGCCGGCGCGACTCCGGGCGGCCCGGTCGCGGGCCTCGTCGCCTACGACAGCTCCGGGAAGGAGCTCTGGCGCTCACCGTAAGACTCGACCGCCGGTTATGGGACTAGACTCCTGCTCTCTTGAGCGGGAGCAGGAAGACGTACGAAGGGGCCGGCGTCTCGCTTGCGACGGCCGAATCGATTGTCGAACGCCTCCGCGCCGCGGTCGAGTCGACCGGCGCGGAGGGCTTCGGCGGGTTTGCCGGCCTCTATCCACTGGACGCCGATCGGTTCCTGGCCGCGTCCATGGACAGCGTCGGCTCGAAGCTCATGCTCGCGCGGCGCGCCGGGCGGCTGCGCTGGGCGGGAATGGACCTCGCCGCGCACTGCATCAACGACGTGCTCTGCACCGGCGCCGACCCGCTGTTCCTGCTCGACTACGTCGCCGCGAATCGCATCGACGCAGAACAGGTCGCAGAGCTCGTCGAGGGAGCCGCGGAGGTCTGCCGTGCCGCGGGTTGCATGCTCATCGGCGGCGAGACCGCCGAGCTGCCCGGGATCTATCAGGAGGCAGAGCTCGACTTCGCGGGGACCTGCGTCGGCCTCGTCGAACGGGATCGCGTGATCGACGGCTCGCGCTGCGAGGCGGGCGACGTGGTGGTCGGACTTCCGTCGAACGGGCTGCACACGAACGGGTTCTCGCTCGTGCGGACGCTCGTCGGTGACGGCGACTTCGACTCCGAGCTCCTGCTTGCGCCACACCGTCTGTACCTCGACGAGATTCGTGACCTGCGGGCACGCACCGACGTGAGGGCGCTCGCGCACGTGACCGGGGGCGGCATTCTCGGCAACCTCTCGCGCGTGCTGCCCGGCGGTCTCGAGGCACGCATCGACTGGGAGAGCTGGGACCGACCGCCCGTCTTCGCGTGGCTCGTGGAGCGCGGCGTTGAGGAGGACGAGCTCAGGCGCGTCTTCAACCTGGGGATCGGCATGTGCGCGGTCCTCCCCGAAGCGCCGGACGGAGCGCTCGTGATCGGCGAGCTCGGATGATCGGCGTGCTCGTCTCCGGAACCGGGACGAACCTCCAGGCGTTGATCGACGCCGGCCTGCCGATCGCCGCCGTGGCGTCCAACCGCCGAGGCGCACCCGCACTCGAGCGCGCCGACGCCGCGGGAATTCCGAACCGCGTCTTCGAGCTCGACCGCTATGCCGATCGTGAGGCCCGCGATCGCGAGCTGGCCGAGTGGCTCCAGCTGCGCGGGGTCGATCTGGTCGTCCTCGCCGGTTACATGCACCTCCTCACGCCGGCGTTTCTCGATCGCTTCCCCGATCGCATCGTCAACGTGCACCCGTCGCTCCTGCCGCAGTTCCCCGGCGCGCGGGCGATCGACGACGCGCTGGCCGCGGGCGTCGAGACGACCGGCGTCACCGTCCACTACGTCGACGAAGGGCTCGACACGGGCGCGGTGATCCGGCAGGTGCCCGTCAGCGTCGAGCCGCGCGACACGCTGGTAGAACGGATCCACGCAGTGGAGCATCGAATCCTTCCGGAGGTGGTGACAGAGCTGTGCGCGCACTGATCTCCGTCTACGACAAGACGGGCCTGCAGGATTTCGCGCGCGGGCTCGCCGACCTCGGTTGCGAGCTGGTCGCGAGCGGGGGCACCGCGGACTTCCTCGAGAACGAAGTGGGCCTGGACGTCGAGCGGGTCGAGGAGCTCACCGGTGTCGCCGAGATGCTCGGTGGGCGCGTCAAGACACTTCACCCCCGGATCCACGCAGCTATCCTCGCGCGCCGCGACAACGCCGACGACGTCGCAGACCTGAACGACCAAGAGATCCGTCCCTTCGACCTCGTCTGCGTGAACCTCTACCCGTTCAGCGAAGTCGCCGGCCGCTACGGCGTGCGCGAGGAGGAAGCCGTCGAGATGATCGACGTCGGCGGTCCTTCGATGCTGCGCGGCGCAGCGAAGAACTTCGCCCACGTCGCTCCGGTCTGCCGACCCGAGCAATACGAGAGCGTGCTCGCCGAGCTGCGGGAAGACGGAGACCTTTCACTTTCCACCCGGCGCGATCTCGCCGCGGAGGCGTTCGCGACGACTGCCGCGTACGAGACCGCGATCGCAAGTTGGTTCGGTGACGTCGAAGCGTTCCCCAAGACGCTAGTCACTGCTTTCGACAAGGTACTCGACCTCCGCTACGGAGAGAACCCTCACCAGCGGGGCGCGTACTACGCCGAACAGGGTGCGCGTGTACATCTGCTGTCACGCGTCGAGCAGCTTCACGGTAAGGAACTGTCTCTGATCAACCTGCTCGACCTCTCCGCCGCCAGGCTCCTGCTCCGTGAGTTCGCGTTGCCGGCGTGCGTGATCATCAAGCACGCCAATCCTTGTGGCGTTGCCGTCGCGGGAACGATCGAGGAGGCCTACGAGCGGGCGCTTGCGTCCGATCCGGTGTCCGCCTTCGGAATGGTGTGTGCGGTGAACCGCCCGGTCTCGGCCGCTCTCGGCGCGGCGCTCGCGGAGCGCTTCGTCGACGTGCTCTTCGCGCCGGACTACGACGCGCAGGCGCTCGAATCGCTGCAACGGAAAGAGGCGATTCGAATCCTGCACGACCGCGAGCGGCGCGGCTTCGCACGTGGTGAGCGTGACTTCAAACGCGTCCTCGGCGGCGTCCTCGTTCAGGACCGTGACTGGGACGTTGACGATCGGGAAACGATGCAGGTCGCCTGCGGCGAGCCTGACGAGCCCTGCTGGGGCGATCTCGTCTTCGCCTGGCGCGTCTGCAAGCACGTCGGCTCAAACGCGATCGTCCTCGTGAAGGATCTGGCGACCATCGGCATCGGCGGGGGCCAGACGAGCCGCGTGGACTCGGTGCGAATCGCTCTCGACAAGGCCCGAGAGCACGGTCACGACCTCGAGGGAGCCGTGCTCGCCTCGGATGCGTTCTTTCCCTTTGCCGACGGCCCGCAGGCCGCACTCGATGCCGGCGTCACGGGGATCATCCAACCCGGCGGCGCGAAGCGCGACGACGAGGTCGTCGAGGCCATTCGGACAGCCGGCGCGACGATGGTGCTCACCGGACGCCGCCACTTCCGCCACTAGCCGCCGCCGTTCAGCTTCCGTCTGCAAAGTAGGCTTTTCGACAATGCCCCGCGAATATCCCTCCGTCCTCGAGCTCGTCGGCAACACGCCGATCGTCCGTCTCGACTCGATCGGCGCAGGCGTCGAGCCGAGACTCCTCGCCAAGTTGGAGTACGTCAATCCCGGCGGCTCGGTCAAGGACCGGATCGGCCTCGCGATGATCGAGAAGGCCGAACGGGAAGGCAAGCTGAAGCCGGGCGGCACGATCGTCGAGCCCACGTCCGGCAACACCGGCGTCGGCCTCGCCATCGCAGCCGCGCAGAAGGGGTACCGGTGCATCTTCGTGATGCCCGACAAGATGAGCCAGGAGAAGATCTCGATGCTGCGCGCCTACGGAGCCGAGGTCGTGATCTGCCCGACGGCGGTCGAGCCTGACTCGCCGGAGTCCTACTACTCCGTGTCGGACCGCCTCGCCGAGGAGATCCCCGGCGGATTCAAGCCCGACCAGTACTCGAACATGTCCAATCCCGAGGCGCACTATCTACACACGGGTCCCGAGATCTGGGAACAGACCGACGGTGAGATCGATGCGATCGTGATCTCCGTCGGCACCGGCGGAACGATCTCCGGCGTCGGGCGGTACTTCAAGGAGCGTGGCTCGGACGTGCTGATCGTCGGCGCCGATCCCGAAGGCTCCGTCTATACGGCGCAGGACGAGCGGGACGTGCATCCCTATCTCGTCGAGGGAATCGGCAAGGACACCTGGCCGAAGACGATGGACCCAACCGTGGTGGACGAGTGGGTGCGCGTCTCCGACCGCGACTCCTTCCTGACCGCACGCCGGCTCGCCCGCGACGAGGGCCTGCTCGTCGGCGGCTCGGGCGGCACCACGGTGTGGGCAGCGCTCGAGCTCGCGAAGCGCTTCGGGCCGGAGGCGACGATCCTCTCGATGATCCCCGACTCGGGCCGCTCGTACATGTCGAAGTTCTACGACGACAACTGGATGCTCGAGCACGGCTTCGCCGAACGGCGAGTTCCCGCCCCGACCGTCTCCGAGCTCCTGCACTCGAAACGCATCGAGGAGATCGAAGTTCCGGCGCTGATCACGATCGCAGCGCACCAGAAGGTCGGCGAGGCGATCGACGTCATGCAGCAGTACTCGATTTCGCAGCTCCCGGTGGTGCGAGACGGCGACGTCCAGTCCCTCGCCGACGTGATCGGCTCGCTGCAGGATCGCGATCTGCTCGACCGCGTCTTCAAGAACCCGGACGCGCTGCACGAAGACGTCGCGACCGCGATGCAGCCGCCGCTCGCGGCGGTGGAGACCGACATCACGCTCGACGAGGTGTTCGCGACGCTGACCGGCAGGACCAACGCCGTCGTGATCGCCAGCAAAGGCAAGCCGATCGGCGTGCTGACGCGCTCCGACCTCCTCGACTACCTGGCCCACCAGCGTGGCTAGTATCGGAAGCATGTCGACCCAGCCCCTCCAGGTCTTGCTCGAGGAGGCTTTCCCCGACGCCACCGAGCTGAGCGTCGAGGATCGCACCGGAGGCGGCGATCACTTTCAGGTGACCGTCGCGAGCCCGCGTTTCGCAGGGCTCGCGCTCATCGAACAGCATCGCCTCGTCAACGAGGCGCTCGCCGAGCCGCTTCGTGACGGCACCATTCATGAACTGCGAATCAAGACGAAAGGAAGCGAATGACCGAGCTCCGCCAGCGGATCCAGGACGTGATCGAGAACGAACCGGTAGCGGTCTTCATGAAAGGCACGCCACAGTTCGTGATGTGCGGTAACTCGGACCGCGCGCTGCGCGCGCTGCGCGAGGCCGGAGCGCCGGTCGCAGGCATCGACGTGCTCGCCGACCCGGCGATCCGCCAGGAGCTCTCGGAGATCTCCGGCTGGCCGACGATCCCTCAGGTGTTCGTCAAGGGCGAGCTGATCGGCGGCGCCGACATCACGCAGGAGCTGGCTGCCTCCGGTGAGCTGACCCGTGTGCTCGAGGAGAAGCTCGGCCCGGACTACCGCTCGTCCGCCGGAGAGCGCACCGTCTCTCTCCTCACGCCCGCGTAGCGAAAGCCGATCGGCCGGATCGCGCCGGCGGCGATCAAGCCCGCCTCCAGCGCCTCGCTCGCGGGCCCGCGCAGCCAGAGATAGAAGTACGGGCGCCACTCGAAGTCGCGTTCCTCGTAACGCGCGTCGACCTCAGCGCGCAGCGTCTCGTACGGGTGAAGATCACGGTGCCGCTCCCGCCACTCCCCGAGGTCGTGCGGCCCGTGCGGATCGCCGCCGGCCGCGGCGAGGAGGCGACGCTGAGACTCGTACCAGTCGATCGTCGGCTCGTCCATGTGGTTCCACGCGAACTCGTCAAGTACGAGGAGCGGTGCCAGCCCTGCGAGCTTGTCGAGCGCTGCGCCGAGCAGCTGCACATGGTGGAGGACGCGGCCCGCGACGACCGCATCGAACGGGCCCGGTTCGTCGAGCTCTTCGAGCGTGACACGACGGTAGAGCGGACCATCCGGGGCGTTCGGGTCGATCGCGAGCACGTCATAGCCCGCTGCGCTGAGCGCGGGCGCGACGCCGCCCTCGTGGCCGCAACCGACTTCGAGGACCCGTCCCGGCGGCGGCGCAAGCTGCGAAAGTGCGTACTCCTTGAAGTCCACGACGGTCAGCCTCGCACAGGCCCGGCGCATCGCGGTGCGCTCACAGCTCCTCGACGGCAGCGCAAAGGGCGTCCTCCAGACCGTGCGCCGGCTCGGCTTCCTCCAGATCGACCCGATCTCCACCGTCGCACCTCCGCAGCGCCTGGTCCTGTGGAGCAGGCTCGGTCCTTACGACCCGGGTGAGCTCGATCGCCTGCTCTGGAAAGAGCGCAAGCTCTTCGAGTGGAGCGCGTTCATCTGGCCGATCGAAGACTTCCCGCTCATCCGCGCGCGCATGCGCCGGCGGCGAGGGAAGTACAAGTTCGAGCAGCAGGGAGCCGAGTTTCTGCGGACGAACACCCGCTTCAAACGGCACCTGCTGCGCGAGCTCGAAACGCGCGGGCCGCTGCCCTCACGCGAGATCGAGGCCGACCTGATGGTGTCGCGAGACCCGCACGACTGGTGGGGAAGCCGCAAGGTCAGCCTGATGCTCGAGCTGCTCGAAGGCCGCGGCGTCGTCGCCGTCGCCGGCCGCCAGGGCAAGCAACGACTCTGGGACCTCGCCGAACGCTGGTATCCGGAAGCAGAGAGCATCCCCTGGCCCGAAGCCCGAAGACAACTGGAGGAGAAGCGCCGGCGCTCGCTCGGGGTCAGATATGAGAAAGGCGAGTGGCACGCACATCCCGACGCCGAGGACGCCCCAATTCGCAAGCGGGTCACGTTCCTGTCCCCCTTCGATCGCCTCATCCACGACCGCGACCGCGCGGAAGCGCTCTGGGATTACCGCTACCGGCTGGAGATGTACGTGCCCAAAGCGAAGCGGGAGTACGGGTACTACGTCCTCCCCATCCTCCGCGGCGACCGCCTGATCGGCCGCATCGATCCGGTGCTGGACCGCAAGACGGGCGTCCTGAAAGTCAACTCGGTGCACTGGGAGCCGGACGTGAAGCCGGTCTCGCTCCAGAGACCGCTACGAGAACTCGCAAAGTTCATCGGCGCAGATAGCATCGACCACTGGTAGTGGTCGTTCCGGCACCATCCTCCAGGCTCCTGGGGCGCGATAACGCGGCGCCAGCCGTCGTCCTCAGTCGCACCCGTGCTGCCAGCACGGGCACTCCCTGCGTCCTAGTCTGGCTTGGTTCTCGCGCCCCAGGAGCGTGGTAATGGCACCGGAACGACCACTGGACTTCGAGACGCGCGCCATCCACGAAGGCCAGGAGCCCGATCCCGCGACAGGGGCGATCACGACTCCGATCTACCTGACGTCGACGTACGTGCAGGACGCGGTCGGAGAGCACAAGGGCTACGACTACTCACGTGTCGCGAATCCGACGCGCACGGCGTTGCAACAGTGTCTCGCCTCGCTCGAGTCCGCGGAATACGGGCTCGCCTACTCCTCGGGGCTCGGAGCGACGACGACGATCATGCACCTGCTCAATCCGGGCGACCGCGTCGTGCTGATCGCGGACGTATACGGCGGGGTCTACCGCATGACGTCTCAGGTGTACGAGCCGAAGGGCTATGTCTTCGACTACCTGCCGGCAGCCGACTTCGAGGACCTCGGGTCACATCTGGACGAACGCACGCGGCTCGTCTGGATCGAGACGCCGTCGAATCCGATGCTGAACATCGTCGACATCCGCAAGGCGGCCGATGCCGCTCACGCCGCCGGCGCGATCCTCGTCGTCGACAACACGTTCGCGACGCCGTTCCTCCAACGCCCATTGGAGCTCGGCGCGGACATCGTCGTCCATTCGACGACGAAATATCTCGGCGGCCATTCCGACGTCATCGGCGGCTTCGCGGCGACGAACGATCCAACCATCGCCGAACGGCTCACGTTCCTGCAGAAGTCCCTCGGCGCGGTACCCGGACCGCTCGACTGCTGGCTTGTGCTCCGCGGCATCAAGACGCTGGCAGTGCGTATGCGCCAGCACTGTCACAACGCACATGCGATCGCCGGCTTTCTCGAACGAAACTCGCGCGTGCAGCAAGTGCTCTATCCGGGACTGCCCAGGCATCCCGGCCATACGATCGCGGCCCGGCAGATGGACGACTTCGGCGGGATGATCTCCTTTCTCGCCGAAACGGACGAGGAAGCCCTCGCCATCGTCGCGCGCACGAAGCTCTTCAAGCTCGCGGAGTCACTGGGCGGAGTGGAGAGCCTGATCGAGCTTCCGGCGCGCATGACCCACGCGTCCACGGCCGATGCGCCCTTCGCCGCGCCTCTGAATCTCATCCGGCTCTCCGTCGGCCTCGAGTCGCCCGAGGACCTCCTCGAGGATCTCGAACGGGCGCTCACTCCGGTCGGAACCCGCTCGGCGCGTTCGGTGTAACACACCGAACCGACCGAAGGAGCGACATGAAACGTGCACTTCCCGCCGTGGCGGCGCTCGCCGCGATGCTGCTGCTTCCCGGCACGGCGGCCGCAAAGGGACCATCCGCGGCTTCGATCTCGGGGCCCGGTCTCGACCACGCGATCAGCATTCAGGGCTACGGCGAGGGCGCCAACTCCTCACCACTCGGCATCCTCGTCGAACAGGGTGGATTCTTCGCCCAGGCTTTCGAGCAAACACCGAGCTCGACCTCGCGGCGAAGACCTTCGACCCGGCTGGGCCCGCGCTACGTCGTGACCTACACCGTACCGGGCGGATCGAGCGGTGACTCGACGCTGCACCAGGACCTGTACCCGTACGCCGCGAACGGGCCCGCGAGCTACATGGCGCCGAACCAGACGTTCTGGGAAACCCAGAAGACTCCCGGCGGCTGGTTCCGCGGTGGCATCCAGTTGAGGCAGATGCTCGTCAAGGCGGGCCTACCGGCACGCGCGCCGAGCCAGAGAGAAGCCCATGCGGGCAGACTCGGCGTCGCACTCGGGACAGGCGCGGGCGTCGCCGCGGCCGCAGCCGTTTTCGCGCTGTTCTATCGCCGCCGCTCAGTCTCCGGCTGATCTTCATGGGAGGATCCGGGCTTACATGGGCCCGGATCCTCTCGACCTCATGCACCAGGGCGCAGACCGCGTCATCGCCTCGTACCTGCTCGAGACGGACGACGGGCCGGCCCTCTTCGACTGCGGACCTTCGACCTGCCTCCCGCGGCTCGAAGCTGCGCTCCTCGAACGCGGCGTCGAGCTGGGCGACGTGCGCCACCTCCTGCTCTCGCACATCCACCTCGACCACGCCGGGGCCGCAGGCGTGCTCGTGCGAGAGCACCCCGAAATGCTGGTGCACGTCTCGGAGATCGGCGCGCCGCATCTCGCCGATCCCAGCCGACTCGAGGCGAGTGCCCGGCGACTCTACGGCGAGACCTTCGACACGCTCTGGGGTGAGCTTGCGCCGGTTCCGCAGGAGAACATCCGGATCGTCGCGGCTCGAGTCCTGGGGCTCGATTGCTTCCCGACGCAGGGACACGCGAGTCACCACGTCTCCTATCTCGACGCAGCCGGAACGCTCTATGCAGGCGACGCGGCCGGTGTCCGCATCCGCCCTGAACGCACGGTTCTCCCACCCACCCCGCCGCCGGAGTTCGACCTCGACGTCTGGCTCGAGACGATCGACGAGATCGAACGGCGGCGGCCGGAGCGACTGGCGCTGATCCACTTCGGGGTCGTAGTGGAGCCCGCCGCGCATCTGGGCGAGTTGCGCAGGCGTCTCGTCGAGTGGGTGCGCCTGGTGCAATCAGGCGTAACGCAAGAGCAGTTCAGCGAGTCAGTGCGAAACGAGGTGACCGCGAGCGCCGACAACGTCGAGCTGTACGAGCGTGCGATGCCGTTCTGGCAGTCCTACGCCGGGCTCGAGCGCTACACCAGGACGCATGCCGGCTAGCACCGGCCCGCTGCACGCACCGAACTTTCGGTTGCTCTTCGCGTCCCGCGCGGTCTCGTACTTCGGCACGTCTCTCGCGCCAATCGCGGGCGCGTTCGCAGGGCTCGGGTACGCGATCGCAGGCTGGGTCGGCGCGGGCATAGGCAACTCCACGTATCTGCTCGTCGGCGCGATCTGGATCGTCGTGACGACCGTGATCGTCGTCTCGGTCCCAGACGTGCGCGAGTTCCGGCTCCGGCCCAGCCTGCAGGAGCCCGACCTCGCAGCCTCCGTTCCCGCCTCGTAGGCTTCAGGGATGCCGCGTGTGCCGGTTCCACCCGAGGTCGCCGAGTTTCTCTCGCGTCCGAACCCGGCCGTGATCGGCACGCTCCGCCCCGACGGTTCGCCGCACACGGTTCCGACGTGGTACGACTGGGAGGACGGCCGCGTACTCGTGAACATGGAAGCAACCAGGCTGCGGCTGAGCTTTCTGCGCAGAGACCCGCGTGCAGCGCTGACCGCGCTCGACGAGCAGAGCTGGTACCGGCACGTCAGCCTCATCGGACGAGTCGTCTCGATCGAGGAGGACGCCGAGCTGACGGACATCGACCGTCTCTCGGTGCGTTATTCGGGACGGCCCTTCAGCCGGCGAGACGCGAAACGTGTGAGCGCCTGGCTCGAGCCGGAGCGCTGGCACGGCTGGTCCGACGCGGGGCCTTGGCCCTGACCGCCTAGCCGATCGCCCTCTCGTAGGCCTCGACGTAGTCGCGCACCATCCGTTGCGGCGAGAACTCCTCCTCGACGTAGCGGCGCAGCTCGTTGGGGTCGAGCTCGTCTGCTTCGGTCAGCGCATCTGCCATCTGTCGGTAGTTGTCGACGATGATGCCGCTCCGCCCGTGCTCGATCACCTCGGGGACCGCACCCCATCTGGTCGCGATGACCGGCGTGCCGCAGGCCATCGATTCGATCATGACCAGACCGAACGGCTCTTCCCACTCGATCGGAAAGAGCGTCGCACGCGCGTTCTGAAGCAACTCGACCTTCTCGCCGTGCGTGACCTCTCCGAGGTATTCGATGCCGTCGACGAGATGCGGCTCGACGAGGCCGTGGAAGTACTCGCGCTCCTTCGGCTCCTGCATCTTGCCGGCGATCTTGAGCGGCAGTCCGGCCTCCATCGCAACGGCGACGGCACGGTGCGCGCCTTTGTCCGGACTGAGCCGACCGAGGAAGAGGAGGTAGTCCCCGCGATGCGGCTTGCAGGGATAGACCGAGAAGTCGAGCGCGTTGGGACAGTTGGCGATCCAGTTCAGGTCGGGCTTCGGCTTGCGTTGGTTCATCGAGATCGAGATCAGTCCGACCTCGGGCGCGACGCGCGAGATCATCTCGTAGACCTCGCCGGGCTCGCCGTCCAGCGGCCCGTGCACCGTGTGCACGACAGGAGTCGAGGTCGTCGCGCCCAGAGCCGCGCCGAGCATCCCCGTGTGGTCGTTGATGACGTCGAACTCAGCTGCGCGGCCAAACGCGGAGAGCGCGTGCTTCAACTCCCAGAACGTCCGCCCGATCCGCCGGCTCGGTGCCTCGGGAAAGACGGCCACGAGCTTTGCCCGTGTATGGGAATCGCCGGATGCGAACAGCGTCACATCGTGCCCCGCGTCGGCGAGCCCGTCGGCGAGGAGCGAGACGATCCACTCGATCCCTCCGTAGCCGGTGGGCGGGACCGCGAACCAGGCCGGCGCGATGACAGCGATCTTCATGCTGCGATTTTTACGCTTCTTCGACCCGGACGCGCCCGTCTTGGAGCCGCGCGTCCCATGCACGTCCGAAAGCGCGGACGCCGGAGAGGCGAATCGTTCCCGCCCAGGAAGGAAGCTCCATCGGCGCGACCGTCTCGAGTGCGTGGCGCCGGCGGTCGGGCTGGAGGCCGAGCAACAGCTGCAGCAGCAGTACGGGAGTTCCGGCGGCCCACGCCTGCGGCCGCGCGGCCGTCGGGTAGGCGATCGGGAAAGGCGTCTCGGAGCGCCGCATGCCCGCGAACACCTCCGGAAGCTGGTACGAGAAATGCTGGGCGGCAGTGAGCATGCGCTGCGTGATCCGCTGCATCTCGGCCCAGCGCCCGTAGCGGGCGAGCCCGGCCGCGATCAGCGAATTGTCGTGCGGCCACACGGTGCCGTTGTGGTACGAGAGCGGGTTGTAGCCGGCGTCGCCGGTGGACATCGTGCGCACGCCCCAGCCGGACCAGAGCTCGTCCCCCATCAGCTGGTCGACGATCGCGTCGATCCGGTGCGGCGGAACGATTCCGCTCCAGAGGAGGTGGCCGATGTTCGAGCAGAGCGAGTCCACCTTGCGCTTGTCGCGGTCGAGCGCCAGCGCGTAGTAACCACCTCGCTCTTCGATCCAGAACGCCTCGTCGAACCGGGTACGCAGCTCTTCGGCCTCGCGGTCGAGCCGGGCGGCGAGCTCGCGGTCGCGCCAGACCTCGCGCGCGAGATCGGCGGTGCGTCGCTTCGCGTCGTAGACGTATCCCTGGACCTCGCAGGGAGCGATGGGCGGTTCAGCGAGGGTGCCGTCGTGGAAGCGCTGCGAATCCCACGAGTCCTTCCAGGACTGATTCTCGAGCCCGCGCTCGGTGCGCCGTTCGTATTCAAGGAACCCGTCTCCGTCGCGATCGCCGTAGCGGTCGATCCACTCGAGCGCCGCCATAGCCGGTTGCTTGAGATCGCGCACGAGCGACGCGTCGTCTGTCCAGCGCCAGACCTCCGAGAGCAGGATGAGATACAGCGGAGTGGCGTCGAGCGTGCCGTAGTAACGCTCGTGCCAGGTGCGCGCGGCTTTTCCGTGTCGCACCTCGTGCACGATCTTCCCGGGCTCGGCGTCGATATCCGGATCGTCTTCCTTCGCCTGGAGCTCCGCCAGGACCTCGAGTGCGGTGCGCGCCAATTCTGGACCGAAGAGGAGCGTCTGCAGGCACGTGATGATCGTGTCTCGCCCGAACACGGTCATGAACCAGGGCACCCCAGCGCCCGGGAGCTTTCCGATTCCGTAGCCGTCCGACTGCATGCGCAACGACGCGAGATCGGAGACCGACTGTCCGAAGGAATGGCCCAGAGCGTCCCACGACGTCCTCAGCTGTGGGACGCGCAGCTGCCATGCGGCCAGGGAGTCGCGAACTCGTCCCACCTCTTCGCCGAAACGCCGCTGCGCGAAGCGGGGGGCAACCGGCTCGCCGTCCGGCAGAGGAATGATCTCGACGTCGAGGTTCCACCGCTCGCGCGGCTCGAGTGCGAGATGGAACTTCACTCCCGATCCGTTCACCTCGCCTCGTTGCGAGAAGATCACCTGGGTCTTGAGCGGCAGCTCGCCGTTGTCTGAGATCAGGAACTGGTTGCTCTCGTCCTCGTACTCGATCGGCCTCAGCGAAGGCAACGGCTTTGCACGTAGCGGGTCACCGAGCGCGAAGTCGTAGTCCTTGACCGCGAAGATGTCAGCGAAGTCCGTCCCAACTTCGAGCTCCAGGTCGAACTCGATCGGCTCCATTCCCTGGTTCTGCACGGCGAACAGGTCCTGCATCCCGTCGCCGACGAAGCGCTCTCGGCGGATCGAGAGGACGTCCTGCTCCAGCCCGCCGGCGAGCGGATTCCTCATGAAGAAGGCGGCCGAGAAGTACTCGATCTTGTCCGACGAGAGGAGCAACGGCCGCTGTCCGTTGATCGTGAGCCTGAAGCGCGAGAGAAAGCGTGTGTCCTCCGTGAACAGCCCTTCCCCGCTACGCTGGAGGTCGCCGACGTCGTCGCAGATGCAAAAGGTCGCGCCTTCGAGGATTCGCAGCTGCTCGGGCATCAGCTCTCGCTTCGCAGTATTCGGCCTCCGGAGGATTGTGCAAGCGCCTTGACCACGAGCTCGTCGACGTTCACATGCGGCGGTCGAGTGACGGCGAAGAGGACGCACTCGGCAATGTCCTCGGGCTGCATCGCCTCGACACCCTGGTAGACCTTGCTCGCGGTCTCCTCGTCGCCGCGGAAGCGCACGCGCGAGAAATCTGTCTCCACGAGACCGGGGTCCACTGTCGTGATGTGGATCGGCCGCCCGAGCAGGTCTTCGCGCAGCGCGTACGTGAAGCCGCGCACGGCGAACTTGGACGTCACGTAGAGAGAGCCCTTCTCGTACGCCTGTCTTCCCGCGACCGAGCCGAGGTTGACGATGTGGCCACCGTCACGCAGGTGCGCGAGGCAGAGGCGCGTCATGCGGATCAGGCCGTTCACGTTCGTCTCGAGCACCGTCCGCTCGTCCGCTTCGCTGCTCTCGTCGAACAGATCGCGGCCGAGCGCGAGCCCCGCGGCGTTGACGAGGATGTCGATCCCACCGAGCTCTGCGACAGCTTCCTCGACGAAGCGTTCGCAGCTCTCCGGATTAGTGACGTCGAGCTCGAGCCCGATGATCGGGCTCGGAATCCGGTCGACCCGCCGGGCGCCGCCGACGACTGTTGCGCCTTCACGCGCGAGCGTCAAGGCCGTCGCGGCACCGATACCGCTCGACGCGCCGGTGACGACGGCCGACTTTCCCTCCAGGCTGGGCACCGCTGGACTCTAACGACGGAGCGGGCTGTGACGCGCCACGGCTTCACCCAGTTCGACCTTGGTAGTCGCCGGCTCGGCATGTTCGACCTGAAGCGTCGTGTGAGTGAGGCCGAACCGATCGCCGAGGATCAACTCGAGCCGCCGGCGCGCCGCGTGACAGTCGGCTCCCGGCGTCACGAGGACATGGGCGGATAACGCAGGAAAGCCGCTCGTCACGGTCCACACATGGAGATCGTGGACCTCGACGACGTCGCGTTCTGCCACCAGCGCTCGCCCGATCGCCTCGGGGTCGATGTCGCCGGGCGCCCGTTCCAGAAAGATCAAGGTCGACTCGCGCAGGAGCTGGACGCTCGACCAGAGCATCAAGCCGGCGACGACGAGGCTGGCGATCGGGTCGAAGCGGTCCCAGCCGGTGACGAGGATCAGTCCTCCGGCCAGAGCCGCGGCGCCGAACGCAGCGACGTCGGTGAGCACGTGTAGAAATGCACCCCGTACGTTCAGGCTCTCGCGGCTCGCCCGCGCGAGCACGAAGCTCGCCGCGATGCTGACCGCGACGCCGGCGAGCGCAACGCCGAGAACCAACCCGCCGCGCACGTCCTGTGGATCGACGAGGCGGTGCACCGCCGACCAGACGACCCAGAGCGCGATCAGGCCCAGAGTGATCCCGTTGGCCTGGGCGGCCAGGATCTCGAGGCGGGAGTAGCCGAAGGTCCAGCGACCGGCCGCCGGCCGAGCGGCCATGGCCGACGCCACCAGGGCGAACGCCAACGCCCCAGCATCGGTGAGCAGGTGGCCCGCATCGGCGAGCAGGGCGAGCGAGTTTCCGATCAGGCCCGCGATGACCTCTCCGACCAGCAGTGCAAGCACGAGGCAGAGAGCGACGGTCAGGGCGCGGCGATCCGTGGCCAGGCGATGTGAGTGGTCGCGGTGCGTCCGTAGAGGGTAGCCGCCCCGCCAGGCGAACTCTCTCTTGCGTCTACGGCTTAGTCTTTTCCCCGTGCGCTTCGCTGCTCACCGACTCCCATTGCTCGCAGCCGCGGTCGCGCTGGCGCTGCTACCGACGGCCTGCGGCAGCTCGGGGAACTCGTCGGCCCCGGTGGGCCCGCCGCCGGGAGCCGGGAAACAGCTCTCGAACGCAGACTGGCCCCACGTCGTCGACAACCCCGATGCGTACAGAGGCGCGACGGTCGACCTTGTCGGACGTGTCTCCACGGTGCAGAAGTCGCGCGATGGACAGTTCCGGGGGATTCACGTCTATGCCGACGCGACGAACAGTCAACTGGAGACGACGATCATCACGCGCGCGAGCTTGCCGCTGCTGCCCGACGACTATGTTCGCGCCCGCGGCATCCTGGAGGGCACGCTGCAAAGCGGCAGCACGGCGGGCATCGACCTCCGCGGGCCCGTCGTCATCGCCTCTCAACTGCGTCCTGCGACGTTCGTCGACGCGGCATCTCCGGCGCGGCAACGACTCCGGGCGAAGCCGTACACGGTCTACAACGTCACCCTCACGCCTTATCGGATCGACTTCGCCGCCGACGAGACACGCGTCTTCCTGCGGATCAAGAACGCCACCGACTACACGATTCACTACAACGTCGCGCAGAGCTACCTCCTGAACGACGGGATCCGCATCCGGCCGCATCCGCATCGGAGCTATCCGCAGATGCCGGCAGACCTCTTCCCGGGTAGCACGGCGACCGGCGTCACGACGTTCCGTGCGACCACCCCGGGCACGGTGTTCAAGTTCGTCACGAGGTTCAGCAGCGACGACATCAAGGTCGGCAACGTGGGCGTGACGACTCCGATCATCTGGACCTGGACGTTCTGAGCCGAGGCCTGGCGGCCTAGCGAGCTCAGAAGGTTGTGCGCCCTTCGCGGCCGGGGGGCGCCTGCCTAGCTGCAGACGCCCCTCCGGCTGCGACTCTACGCGGCCTCGTTCACGGCTTTCTCGTAGAGAGCTTTGCCGCGCTGCGGACCGCGTTGGGTCGCAGCCGGGCCGAGGGCGCCCACACGCGCGGCGCGAACACCAGCAAGACCATCAGCGGTGTACGCGCCGGGCGTAGGCGTGGCTAGGAAAGTGCCCCGGTGGACGAGCTGCTCGCGAACCTCGAGGTACGTCTCGCGAGCAAGCCCGCCCGAGCCGGGGAAACGTGGACCGCGCAGCGAATCGCTCTTGGGTAGCGATCGCGCGGCCCCCGCTCCAATCTGCGCAGAACCATGAGCCGGCAGGGTCGAGGCACAGCGCCGACCGACCCGGGACTCGGGCTCCCGGAAGGTCAGCGCTGTGTTCTCGGAGTTACTGGTCATGGGTTGCTTCTTTCTTCTTTGGTCCTTCGTCTTAAGCGACCTTGATCTTCGCCTTGAGGGTCATGTGCTGATCGACCCAGGCGCTGTTGTTGACAACCGCGGGGCCGCTGGTGGCCGCGCCGCCGTTGGCGCTGGCGCTGGCGTTGCCGCCCGTGCCCGTGCCACCCGAACCCTTTTGGGTCGTGTTCAGCGTCGTGTCTCCACCCGTGGCGTCGCTCGTGCCACCAAGGACAGCAGCGTCTGCGCTGGAGCCCTGGTTGCCGCCGATGGCGTCAGCGCTGTTCACGCTGGAGCCCACGGATCCACCGTTGGCGGCGTTGCCACCGGCGGACGAGGTTGCGGAGCCCGAATTGGTGTTCGAGCCGCCTGTCGCGGCACCCGTCGTGTTGGAGCCGGACGTGTTGGTGCCGTTCTGCGTGTTGCCGCCGGTTGACGCGGAGCCGGACTTGGCGTTGCCGCCGTCAGCCCAACCGCCGTCGCCGCCGATCGACTTGGCCTCGCCGCCGGCACCGCCGGTCGCCGTGTCGCCGCCAGCCGATCCACCGGTGGTCGTCGAGCCACAACCCGCACATGCGTGCGCGTTGCCGCCGTCGCCACCGCTTGCGTTACCGGTGTCGTTCGAGCCGCCGGTGCCTGCACCACCGGTAGCACCGCTACCGGAGCTGCCACCAGCACCGCCCGTGGAGGTGGCGTCGTTGCTCGCTGCGCCGCTTCCGCCGTTGCCGGCTGGGCTTTGGCAGTTGACTGATGGGTCAGCCCCACCGCCGTTACCGCTGTTGTTGCCGGCCCCTGTGTTGCTGCCGTTACTACCGACGACAGGGTTGCCGTTCGCAGCCGAGCAGTTGTTTGCGCCGCCGGTAGCCGACTGGCTACCGCTCGTCGCCGTGTTGGCCGACGTGCTGGCGGTGCTACCGCCACCGTCAGCCGACGAACTGCTGGTTGCTGCGCCACCGGTTCCAGAGCCACCGGTGTTGCCGCCGGTGTTTCCACCGTTACCACCGGAGCCGCCAGAGACGGTTCCGTTGGAGGGGTCAGCAGTGGCGTTGCCGCCGCTGCCGCTGGAGGTGCTGGCGTCGCCGCCATTTGCCTTGGCGTCGTCAGCGTTACCGCCCTTGGCATTGGCGTCGCCGCCAATTGCCTTGCCCGACTCGGCCTTGCCGGTGTCCTGCTTCTGGACAACGGTGCCCGTGTCGTTCTGGCCGGTGTTGGCCTTGCCGCCGTCCTGATCGATCTTGGCGTTGCCCGACGAGTTGCCGCCGGAGTCGCCGCCATTCGCGGACGGGCTGTTGCTCGCGGCGCCGCCAGCGTTCGTCTGACTGTTGGACGAGGTGCCACCACTAGCGGTGCAGTCCCCGCCCTTGTTGCATGTGTCAGCCGAGCTCTTGGCATTGCCGCTCGCGTTCTTGACGGAGTTCTTGACGTCTCCGCCGTAGCCGGAGGCCTTGCCACCAACGGCAGTTCCTCCGCTTGATGTAGCTGGACCGCTTTGAGCGTTCGCGTTGCTTTGATCCACCGTTGCGCCCTGGGTCCCGTTCTGCGTGACCTTCACAGTCGGGGGCTTAGGCGGGTGGTAGATGCCTGCAAGCGCCGTCGGAACGGCGATGCAGGCGGCAAGCGCGACGGCCAAGCCGGTCAGCCATCGGGTTTTTCTAGACACCTCTTTGCTCCTTTGTTTACGAACGATTTGGTGGTGCTAGCCGATCCGTCAGGTTTCCCAAGCAACCCGACGGGGTTGAGGTCAACCGAAGCGGCTACCCAGGTCGTTCGCGACGAGCAAAGTCCACCGACCGCCCAAGGGCCGGCATGGCGTATTGCAGACGCCCAACGCCGAGCGCTGCAATCATGAACAGCGCGAGGAGCGCGGCGAACGGTGTCGTTCCGAGGAGCAACACCAGCGCGCTCGAACCTGCGCCGAGAAGGTTGAAGAGTGTGTGGACGAAGCGCTCCGATGGAGTCATGGGCGCGCTCGCCGTCGCGGCGGCCCGAGGTCCCGGCGCAGCGTCTGCGCTGTCGAAACCGCGCGGACTGTGCGGCGCGGTCAGGATCCTGGCCGCGGACAGTCTCGACAGCTCCACGCTGCCGGCCAGCACTCCGGACGGGCGCAGCGGCGGTGCTCCGAAGATCAGGGAGTCAGCAAGCGGTGCGTCGCCGGCCTGGCCGAAGGTCGAGCCGCCGCCACCCCTGAGGACGCCGGGCGGAGGCGTTGCAAGCGTGCCGGTCCAGTGGGCGAGATTGTCGATGTTCGACTGCGAGGCGCTGGACGAGGCCGTACCGCCCTGATTCACGATCGCGACCTGCTGCGCGTGCTGATCCCACTCAACGCCCTCGCCGCTCGCCTCCTGGACCGCCGTTTGCGTGATCTCGCTATAGCTCTCGGAGATCGATGCGGCACTGACGCCGTTCGACTGGTCGATCGGTGGGTTCATGGCGCCGTTCCACGGGATCTCCATCTCGATCCTGTTCCGCACGCTCGCCTGGCCGACGTGTGCAGATGCGACGTTCTGCTGCGTCGTCACCGCTTCCTGAAGCGCATCGGCCAGCTGGTCGGAGCCGGCCCCCGTCTGTGTCTGGCTCAGCGACTGGCTCGTGACGCTCTCGACGGCGGCGAAGCCCAGTGCCACCGACTCGTTCGTCTGCGTGATCTTCTGGATCCAGGCCTGGTTCCCGGAAGCCTGCGACCACACATGAGCCAGGTTCAGTGCATGTGCCTGGCCTGCGACGGTGTCGGAGGTGGCGGTCTGGAGGGTTCCGATCACCTGCGTCGAGGCGACCGAATGAACGGCGCCGTCGTCGGTTCCGGTCTGGGTCTGCTCGAGGGTCTGGGTCGCCGTGTCGAACGCGGCGGCCGTCGAGGCGGCGGCCACGCGGTTCTCCTGCTTGATGCCCTGGATCGCGCCGGCGGTCCGGATGATCGTGTTCCGCGGGTCGACCTGGCCGGCGTCAGCGGAGGCGGTCGCAGACTGGATGCTCGTGATTCCCTGGTACTGCGTCGCGTCGCTCTCGCCGTCGCTCGAGATCGTCATCTCCTGGCTGCCGTCGAAGGTCGTGACGGCGGCGGCGGCAGCAGTCGAGTCGTTCGTCTGGGAGATCTGCGGGTTCGCGGGCGGAGGCGGCAGCAGCGCAGACGCGGGCGAGCTCGGCGCGGACGGGGAGTCTGCCGGCCACACCCAGGTCCAGTTCCACGTCCAGCTGCAGTTACAGGCTTGCTGGTAGCTCCAGGAGACCGACCATTCGCCGCGCGTCCACGTCCAAGTCCACGTCCACATGCCGGGCGTGCCCTGGGGCGCCGAGGTGGCAGCGGGAGAACCCTCTGCCGGTGGCGTCCAGTTCCACGCCCATTCCGACGTCGAGGTCGGCGTTGCACCCGGATCGGTGGGGGCCGATCCGGTCGTCCAGTTCCAGTTCCAGTTCCACGGCGTGTCGGAGGCGGCCGGGATCACGACGTCCTCGGGGAGTCCCGGGACGACGATCGCGACGCCGAGATTGTCCGGGTTCGTCACCGTCTCGACCGAGGTCAGGCCCGTGGCGCTCGCGTCGTTCAGCTGGGTGAGCAGACCGTCCATGCCCGGGCTCGCGACGCGGATCGAGACGTTGACGTTGCTGGGGGAGTCTTGGGTCGCCGACGCGATCGAGTTGTCGGCAGCCGAGCCGCCGGGTCCCGTGTTGTCCTGGGGCGAACCGGAGGACGAAGAGATGCAGTCGGTCTCATCGGCGGAGCACTGCGAGAGGTCCTGGATGACCGAGCTCGCGTTCTCGACGTCGCCGGAGCTGTTGGGGCCGTTGACGGGCAGGTCGGTGACCGCGGCGTCGATCAGGGCCGGGTCGACCGGGGCGGCGACCGCGGTCGACGTGTTCCCCTGCGCGACCGGCGCGTCGTTCCCCGGGCTGCCTACGCGGATCGACACGTTGACGTTCACAGGTGTGACCTGGGTCGAGGTGGCCGCAGGAGTTGCAACCTGTGTTCCTGTCGTCGGGCCGGTGGCGCCTGCCGCCGCCGTCGCGGTCGACGTGTTCGTCTGGTGGACCGGCCCGTTCTCTCCAGGGCTCAGCACGCGGACGGTCGTGTTGATGTTCGCCGGATCGACCTGCGTCGAGGTTGCTGTCGCCGTTGCCGAGTCCTGGGAAGCAGACGAGGTCGGGGTCGGAGCGGTGATGGTGACGGTCGGCATCGGGCTCGCGTCTTCGACTGTGTCGTCCGGATTGGTGTCGACGACCGTCGTGCCGCCGCTGCCATCGTCCGTTCCCGGGTCGATTTCGACGGTTACGCCCGTCGCCTGCGCGTCTCCTGGGTTGGATTCCCCAGTTACACCCGTCGCCTGCGGGTCGGAATCTGTGTTTCCGGCAGTACTCGTCCCCGAGTTACCACCCGTCTGCGTGTCACCACACTGCCCATTGACGTACGAAGCCGACGGGCTCGTACTCGAATCCGTCGGCGATTGGCCGTCAGGTGAAGCTGTCGTGGCGGTTGAACCGAGTCCGTTTGCACAAGACTGGCTGCCAGTAGTGCCGCCCGGTGGGGAGTTGGCATTCGGAATCGTTTCGCCTGAAGTGGAATCTGCTTGTGAAGGCGCTGGGGCTGCGCTTCCCGGGGCTGCGTTTGCGTCAGTAGCCGCGCCGCCGGGCGCAAGAGCTGTCGGAGCCGAACCGGAGCCTGATCCCGAGCCGCCCGCCGAGCCTGCACCTGCAGCAGCGGCTGCGCCGTTTCCTTGCACGACCGGGCCGTTGTCGCCCGGGTTTCCGACTCTGACGTCGACATTCACGTTCTTCGGCTTGTCCTGGTTCGCGTTGGCCGACGCATTCGCGTTTCCGGCGTGATCCGAGTTTCCGGGGGGATCGCTGTTTCCGGGCGCATTGGCGGAGTTGCCGGGGGAGCTCGTCTGGCCGGTTGCGGTGCCGTTCGGAGAGTTGCTGTTGCCGTTGTTCTGCGCATTTGCAGCGGTGGTTACGGGTGGGGCGGGATCCGGCGCCGGCGTCACGGCCGGGGCAGCCGCGTTGCCGTTCCCATTCCCGTTGCCGTTCCCATTCCCGTTGCCGTTCACGTTGTTCTGCGCACCGGCCGTGTCCGCGGCGCTCGTGTTGGTCGGCGCTGCCGCATCCGGAGTGACAGGCGCGCTCGGCGCCGGGGAAGCGTTGTGCGCGCCGGTCGTCGTCGTTGGGTCGCCGCTGCTGGTCGTGGTCGTGGTGGCCGGCATCGCTCGTGGTGCTTGTTGCGGCAGCGTTCCCGCTCCCGTTGCCGTTGCCGTTGTCCGCCAGAGCAAGCGCTGGCGACACGAGGAAAGCGGCGAAAGCGAGGATGCAGATCGAGAGTGCGAGGAGCGCGTTATGGATGCGAGTGGAGAGCGTCGACGTTTCGCACGTCGGCGTGCTGACTGCCCCCGACCGCTCCCCATTCAAACCGAGCCGCAAAAGCTCCCCATTTGCCTCTCTCCCCCGAGAAGGCGAGTGTTGATTCGTTGCACGATCGTACTCCTCGACCTTGGGACATTCAATAGGTCCGAGGTGCGACAACACGATCGAAACACTCAGGTGTTCGCACGTTTCCGAAACGCCGCCGACAACTGAAAAAAAACCATGTTCGACGAACGTTTTCGCGTGACTGGAACGGTGTGCAACAACAGGCGACGCCTGTCGCCCCAGGCGAGCAAAGCCGCTATTCATCAGGAGGTGACGCTTGTAGCCCGGCGTTTTGGCACGATCTAGTCCGTTACATCGACCGGTACGCGCCAGCCGCCGCGACCTCGGGCATTCGTCTGCTCGATCGCGGTCATTCCCGGCAGGAAGTACGCACCGGCGGTGACGGCCGCACCGAGCACCGCCGCACCGACCAGCGTCGCGCGCACTCCGACGACAGCCGCGACCGGGGCAGTGAGAGCAAACGACAGCGGCATCAGCGCGATCGAGACCAGCCAGTCGAGGCTGGACACTCGCCCCAGCATCGAGCCGGGGACGTGCCGCTGCTTGATCGTCGCCCACACGATCGTGCCCGCCGCCTCGAGGGCGTTGAACGCGAGGCAGGCGACCATCAGCTGCCAGGCAGCGTTCGCGATGCCGTAGCCGGCGATCGCCAACGTCGCGAGGGTCCAAGTCACGTACATGACGGTCACGTCGCGTCGTGGGTGACCACGCTGCCCCATGAAGACTGCCGCACCGACGGCCCCGAGCCCGCCCGCCGCGACCACCAGGCCAAGTGTGCCCGCCGACGCGTGCAACTCGTTCTTCACGAGGTAAGGAAGCAGCACTTCGGCCGGACCGAGAAAGAGGAGATATCCGAGCGCCGCAGAGACGAGTGTTCCCCAGAGCCACACACGTCCGCGAACGAACCGCAGTCCTTCCTTGAGCGCCGTCCTCGCGGACGTCTGCAGGTGTCCGTCGAGCTGACTCACCTTGGGGATGGCAAGCACCGCGGCGAGCGATGCCGCGAACGACGCAGCGTCGATCGTGAACGCGAGACCGGCCGAGAGCGCAACCAACGCTCCTCCCGCCACGGGCCCCACGAGCCTCAGCGCGATCGGCCGGACGAACTGGTCGAGGGCGTTGGCGGCGGGAAGCTCAGGCTTCGGAATCAGATCGGGGACGATCGCCTCGAAGGCAGGCATGAAGAAAGCCGTGCCGATGCCGTAGAACGCAACGACCGCGACGAGCTGCCAGAACTGCAGCGTGCCGGTGAAGATGAGAGCGGCGAGCGCCCCAACCGCCACCGCGCGCGATCCGTCCGCCCAGGCCATGACGAGCCGCCTGTCGTAACGGTCGCTGACGACGCCGCCGATTAGCAGGAAGGCGATCGTCGGAACCGTCATCCCGATACCGACGATCGAGAGCGCGGCCGGGGCGTTCCAGAGCGTGTAGGTCTCCCACGCGATCGCGACGAGAAAGATTCCATCGCCGATCAGCGAGACGGTCATCCCCATCCAGAGGACGCGAAAGTCGCGATGGCGGAGCGGAGTGAGCAGGTGGCCGCGACGAAAGCCGCCGGGTCGATCGAGCGAGTCGTAACTATGCTGCATTCGAGGCCGACGGCGACTCGATGTTCTCCTGAGCCGGCTGGCCGTCAAGCGCGAGGAAGTTCGACAAGGAAGCAGCGTCCATCGGACGGGCGAACAGGTAGCCCTGCCCCAACTCGCAGCCGAGCTCCTCGAGCGAGTTCGCCTGCTCCGCAAGCTCGATTCCTTCCGCGACCACCTCGAGCGAGAGACTCGTGCCGAGCGCGATGATGGCGGACGTCAACGCCTCGTTGTCCTCGGAGCCGACGAAGGAACGATCCATCTTGAGGATGTCGACCGGGAAACGGCTGAGATAGCTGAGCGAGGAGTAACCGGTACCGAAGTCGTCCATCGCCAGACGAATGCCGAGTCCCTTGAGGTCGTGCAGCTGCTGCATGGCGAAATCGGTGTCCGTGAGCATGAGTGACTCCGTGATCTCGAGGACCAGGGAAGAAGGCGGCAATCCGGTGAGGGACAGCGCGCTCCGCACATCGGCGACGAGCGTCTCTGATTGCAACTGCCTGACCGAGAGGTTCACGCTCATCGTCAGGGGCTCGTCGCGTGTGAAGCGCTCCTGGAGTCGAACGCCCTCGTAGCACGCGGTCTCGAGGATCCAGCGGCCCATGGGAATGATCAGACCCGTCTCCTCGGCGACGGGGATGAACTGGATGGGAGGAATCGTCCCCCGCGTCGGATGGTTCCAACGGACGAGCGCCTCGACTCCGAGGATCTCTCTGCCGGAGAGCCGGACGACCGGCTGATAGTGCAGCTCGAGCTGGTCCAGGCTGAGCGCGTGCTGGAGATCCGATCGAAGCTCCAGTCGCTCGACGACGCGCTCGTGCATCGTCGGCTCGAAGACGCGATAGCTTCCCTTGCTGTCGCGCTTGGCCATGTACATCGCGACGTCGGCGTTCCGCAGCAACTCGGTCGCCTCGGGCGTCTCCAGATCCTCGCCGACCAGACAGATGCCCACGCTCGCACGGGGTACCACGTTCTTGCCGTCGATCTCGATGGGGAGCTCGAGGGCCCTGAGGATTCTCGAGGCGGCGTCGGCCGCGTCGGCCGAGCCATCGACGCCGTCGAGCAGCACGGCGAACTCGTCCCCGCCGAAGCGCGCGACCGTATCGGTCGGCCGGACGGCGATCTTCAGCCTTCGCCCGACTTCTTGCAGAACCTCGTCCCCGGCCGTGTGGCCGAGGCTGTCGTTCACGGTCTTGAAGTCGTCGAGGTCGATGAACATGACCGCGATCTCGGGAATCCCCCGCGTGGAACGCATCAGGGCGTGCTCGACACGGTCTGAGAACAGCGCCCGGTTGGCGAGCTTGGTCACCGGGTCGTGGAACGCCTGGTGGGCCAGCTGCTCCTCGAAGGCCTTCCGCTCGCTGACGTCGCGGCTGTTCAGCACGATGCCGTGGACGTGCTCGTCGTGCAGGAGGTCGGTGTGCTGCACCTCGAAGGTGAGAGGCGTGCCGTCCCGGTGGAGGACCGAGCACTCGATCGTGTGGCCCTCGGCTTCGCCCGGGCCGTCGAGGGCGATCAGTTGTGCCAGGAGAGGCCTGTCGGTCTCGACGAGCAGCCGGTCGAAGCGCCGGCCCTCGACCTCATGGGAGCGGTATCCGAGCACGCGCTCGATCGAGGGGCTCTGATAGGTGACGACGCCCTCGCCGTCGAGCACCGTGATCAGGTCGCTGGCATGGGCGACGAGCGAGCGGAAGCGTGCCTCGCCCTGACGGCGGTGGAGGTCGGCCGCGAGCGATGCGCCTTCGACGGCCAGGGAGACCTGGGTCGCGAGTGCCCCGAGCGCGTCGGCGAGATCACGCGTGACGCTCTCAGGCGACGAGACAACCAGTGCGCCGCGCACGTCGCCCCGGACGGTGAGGGGCGCGACCATCGTCGTCTGCCCTTCGGGGAGCCTCAGGTCGCCGCGCACATACGCCGGCGGATCGGAATGAAGGATGCGGAGCGACCCGGAGCCGTTGCTCAGCCAGTCACGCGTGCCGTCGCCCACGAGCCCACCGGTGGCCCCGTCGGATGAAGCCTCGACGACGGCCTGGTTCTCCACGATGAGCACGAGGCGCACCGGCGGCTCCGCTCCCAGCAGACGATGGACGGCGGAGATCGCAGCCGTTGCCACCTGGTCCTGGCCCGCAGCGGCAACGAGCTCGACGCCCGCTCCTCGTAGGGCGCGCTCGCGCGAGACCACGCGCGCCTCCTGCCGAACGAGCCCGGCCATCCTCACGACGACGAGGAGGAAGAGGACTGCGGACGCAACTATGAGAACGAGCACGTCGGGGTTGCCGAAGGACTGGGCAAGCCGGATCCCCGGGGCGATCAGGCAAGCGGCGCCGAGCAGGGTGAGCCTCAACGGCGTCAGTGGGGTGCGCGAATCGGCCGCCGGCTCCTCGAGCGAACGCATGGACGGGTGCAGCGCAGCTGCGCCCCAGAGGAGGTAGTAGAAGATCCAGCCGGCGTCATAGATCAGCTGGTGGTTGTACGTGTCCTTCAGGAGTGCGAAGTTGTAGGCGGAGTCCGTCGCCATCAGGCAGACGATGCTGCTGACGAGGAGCCAGAATGCGGGCGAGCGCTTGCCCGCGTCGACCGCGAGACGAATGGCGGCAGCGAGCAGCAGGACGTCGCCGAGCGGGTAGGCGACCGACACTGCATTCGCAAGCAGCGAGAGGTTCTCGAGATGAACGTTCGGCGCAATCAGGAAGACCCAGGAGAGCAGGCCGATGCCGATCGTCAGGATCAGCGCATCGATCAGTGCGGCCCGATCGGGGCGCGGGCTTCGCCGTCTGACGAGGATGAACAGGCCGGCCATGAGCACCGGGTACACGAGGAGATAGAGCCCGTCGCCGATCGAGGGAAAGCCGACGTCGGCTCCCAGTAGCTTGGGATAGCTGTACGTGTAGAGGTCGCCGCTCAAGAAGAGGAACTGCCCCGCCGCGAACAGCCACCACGCGGCCCTGGCGGCGGGCTTGTTCATCTGGATGCCGACCACGATGGCGAGGACCCCGGTCAGGCCGAGGAAGTTGATCAGCGGGCCGTTGCCCGAGAGCCCCGGCGCAAACAGATAGAGAGCCGAAAGCAGACCGGTGACGGCCAGGTACCAGATCCACACCCGCTCCCGTGACCAGCCGGGAAGGGCAGACGCCTTCACGCCGCACGCTCCTTAGGCCGCGCAGGCTGGAGGTCGAAAACGTTCACCAGGCGCCCAAGGACGTCGATCAGGTGATCGACCTCACCGTCGGTATTCGCATCGGTCATCTGAATGCGGAATCCCACTTCGCTCTTCGGAACGAGCGGATACGCAGCGAGCGTCACATAGATCCCGTTGTCGAAGAGGAACCGGCCGACGGCATCGATGTCCTCCTGTCGCGCGAGCGGCACCTCGATGATCGGGAAGCCCGACCGGTTGGGCGTGTGCACGCCGATGCGGTCGAGATAGCCGAGCACCTTGGCGGTCTTCCGCCACAGGCCGGCACGGATCGCGTCGCCACGCTTCTCGTTCACGTCGAGGCCGGCAATCACGGTGGCCAGCGACGCAACCGGAGATGGGCCCGAGTACAGATAGGGAGGCGCGGCGGTTTTCAGCAAGCGCTTCAGGTCCGGGGGACACGTGAGGAACGCGGCTAGAGATGAGTAGGCCTTGGACAGACCGGCGACGAGCAAGACGTGGTCATACGTCTCGCCGGTGTAGCGCACGATGCTGTTGCCCCGATTTCCGTAGACACTGAGCTCGTCGTCGCTCCGCTCGCCGATCACTCCGAAGCCGTGGGCGTCATCGACGTACAGAAGTGCGTCGTACTCACGGGCGAGGTTCGCGAATGCGGGCAGGTCGATTGCGTTGCCCGTCATGCTGTTGACACCGTCGACACAGATCAGGCGCGGCTGCGCTCCGCCCTCGCGGAGCAGGCGTTCGAGATCCTCCGCGTCTTCGAAGATGAACCTCTTGATCGTCGCGCCGCGGGCGGCGGCCAGTTGGCATCCTTCGTAAATCGTCTTGTGCGCGCGCGATTCGACGTAGATCGTGCCGCTCCCGGCAAGCACGGGGATCACGGACATGTGGATCAGGGTGATCGTCGGTAGGACGAGCGTGTCCGGGGCGCCGACCAGCTCGGCCAGTCGTTCCTCGATCTGCTCGTAGAGGACCGGGCTACCGAGCAGGCGCGACCAACTCGGATGTGTCCCCCACTTAGCCAGATACGACGGGACGACGTCGATGATCTCGCGCTCGAGATCGAATCCGAGGTAGTTACAGGAGGCGAAGTCGGCGAGCCACTTGTCGCCCACCCGGATCATCCGGCCGTCGATCTCCTGGATGACCGCGTCGGTCATCGGATTTGACCGTTCGAGCTCGGCCAGGTCGTGACAGGCGGCAAGCCACTTGTCGATCCAGGGGAGAGGGGCCGATGCAGGCCGTCGGCTCGCGGACGCGCGCGCAGTCATCCCCTAGGCATCGACCGCAGCTGGGGGCAGCTTTAGGGTCGGATCAGGCCTTGGATGCCAAGAGTCAAGGCCCCAAAGGCCGGGCGGATCGCCGGTACTGGCCTCGAACCAGTGACCTCGTTGCTTCTAAGGTGAGTGCCGAAGTGGACTCCAGGGCACGGACGCCGATCTCTGAGCCTCTCTGGGCGAAAGCGCCGGCCCGTAATCGTGTAACACCAACTGGGGACATCGAAGCGATCCCGCTCCGGGGTGCGTGGACGGGCAATCGGGGCATCCTTCACTCCGGCCACGAGATCGTCCGCTTCCACGCGAGCGACCTCTGGATCACTTGCGCGCTCGAGTTCCAAGGGCGCTGGCATGAGCAATGGCAGCCGCATCACTACACGTTCCTGTACTTCCACGACGAAGCGGTCTCCTTCGCTGCCGGACATCGCCCGTGCGCCGAATGCCGGCGAGATAGCTACAACGCCTATCGGGCGGCCTGGGCGGAGGGCCTCGGGGTCGATGTGCCGTCGGCGAAGGCGATGAACCGGCAATTGCATGGCGAGCGCATCGTTCGGGGGACCCACCGCCGACGTCTTCACCGGCTGCCTTGGGCCGACCTGCCTGACGGTGCCTTCGTTCTGCTCGACACGTCCCCCACCATCGTCATCGGTGACCAACTGACAGAGTGGACGCGCGAGGGATACCGAGGCCTAGGGGCTCGGCCAATGCAGGGGACCGTCGACGTCATCACGCCGCCCTCGACCCTTGCCGCGTTACGCGCCGGCTACCGCGTCCAGATCGATGCTTCTGCGCGTGGGTGAGCCAGCAAGCAGTAGAACGGTGATCCTGCTTCGGCATGGGAAGTCGAGCTGGTCGGATTCGACACTTGCCGACATCGACCGCCCGCTCGCGCCGCGAGGCGAACGCGCATTGAAGAAGCTTGCCAAGTACATCCGGCGGGAGAGGATCCGGCCCGCGCTTGTCCTTTGCTCCTCCGCGCTTCGCACCCGCCAGACGCTCGAGGCGGTCGAGGCTTCACTCGGCAAGCGCTGCGTGGTCGAGATCGTGCCGCAGCTCTACGCCGCCTCCGAACAGGAACTGCTCGAACGGCTGCAGGCTCTTCCCGAGCCCGTCAGTTCGGTAATGCTCATCGGCCACAATCCGGGCCTACAAAACCTCGCGCTCGTGCTCGCTTCGCGGGGTGCTTATCTACCGCAGCTCGAGGAGAAGTTCCCGACCGGTGCGCTTGCCACCCTCGTCGTCCACAACACGAGCTGGGGTGCACTAGGCCCTGGCGAGGCAGAGGTCGTCGATTACGTTGTACCGAGGCAGCTCGGCTGAGCTCCACCGGTCTGAGTAGTAGCCAGTTCACTGGGTCAGCAGGGGGCTGGTAACGACTCCGGGCCTTTTGCTTTTGGCTCAACCATGAGGCGGGCGGCCCTGGGCTGCAAGCGGCTCGGCGGGAGCCGTGGATCTTTCTCAAATCTGCGTCTAGCTCCATCGTTATATATCCTTACTTAAAGGTTTCTGCCCACTGACGGCGCGCGGCTGGGTCCGCCGTCCCGATGTGGCTAATGGCGTCTATCTGCGGGAGGAAAGAAATGAAGCTGGACCTATTCACGCGCGACGGGCGGCCGTCGCGACGACGGCGACTGGCGGTCGTCGTAACGGCCCTGACGGCGGTGGCCATCGCATTGACTCCGGCCGGATCCGCGAGCCCACCGTCGTCCGGGATCAAGCAGTACACCGTCTGCCTCGCACAGTCTGCGACTCCAGGCACGTGCGACACGTCGGCGCTTGCCGGAGGCTCCGTGGTGTCGCTGACGTTGACGATCACGAATGCCAACAGCAGCACTCAGTCGCTCGGGTCCGCGAACGTCGACGGGCCTGTGGGCTCGAATGGGCAGCCGGTCTTCCCAATCAACCTCGACCCGGCCAAAGGCCCACTGCCGACGTTTGTCTCGGGAACCGGGACGTTCGGTACCAACACCTCCGGCGAGCTCCAGCTTCGAAACCTCACCGTTGCACCAGGATCGTCACCGCTGAGAATTTCATTCAGCGTCGTGACCTCCTGTACCGGGGGAAGTGGTACGTGGAAGGCTCCTGCAAAGCAGTCGAACAATTTCCTCGGCAGCGGCAACGACTTCGCCTTGCTCCAGTCCGGCGGGCTGACGTCGAGCGTCGGCAGCGGCAGCTGCAAGCTCGTGTGGCTGTATCCACCGAACCACGCGAACAAGAACGCCACCATTACGAACACCGCCTACACGCCGACAGTCGGCGGAAACGTGCACAACGTCGCCGTCGAAGCGGTCGCGGCGGACGGCGTCACGCCGCTCGACCTGAACAGCGGCACAGCGAGCCTCAGCCCGACGGGCGGCACCTTCGACTGCGGCTCGTCGTGTGGGAGCTTCAGCGGGCTGACGTCGACGACGTTCCAGCACGGCGTGGCGACGTTCCCGACTCTCACGAGCGGGTTCACCGGCACCAGCTTCACACTGCAGGCAAGCGCGACGGGGCTGCAGCCGACGCCGAACAGCGATCCACCGTTCAACATCTCGATCGACGGAAAGCCCTGCGACCCGGGTGCGTCGTGTTCGTTCTCGAACGAGCTGCTCGGAGGCAACACTGACTCGCGCCTCGACGTTTCGGCGAGCAGCGGCTTGACGTTCCTCGCCGTGAACCCGTTCTCGTACGACAGGACGGCCGCTCCGTGCGGGACGAACTTCCGCCACATCGCCGGCGCGACTGGGTTCGAAGAATTCCACGGCGGCGTGCCGACCGGGCTGAAGGTCACGTACTACGTGAACCAGAACAGCATCGACGCGACGTACGGAAAGAATGTCGGCGCGCAGTACATTCCCATCTGCGCGGGCACGTTCAAGGTCGTGGACGGTGTGATCACGCCCTGCACGAACTACAACAGCCCGACTGATACGAGCGGTTGGCCCGCCGACCAGATCGACGGCAACGGCCGCTTCACCGGGGCGGTCGTCCATGCGATCTGCCGGTCCGACGGTCGCTACTGGGGCATCGTCCCGTCGTTCCAGGACAAGACAGATCCTGCGGCCGGTCCGACGACGGTCTCGTGGGGGAGCAAGACCATCGACGGCATCGGCTACCGCGGCTTCACGATGGCGGTGCCGCCGCAGTGGGACTACAAGGGCGGCTCCTAGAGAACACGTGAGAAACGGAGGCCCCCGCTCATTGCGGGAGCGGGGGCCTCTGCAGTTGCATAACCGCCAGCTTCGCCACGATCGCGTCCCGCTCGCGCTCGAGGTCCTCGATCGGCCCGCCCACCATCTCTCCCAGCCGACCCAAGGCGTCCAGCGTCAGCGCCATCTCGTAGTCGGCGCTTCGCATCCCGATGTTCTCGCCCTCGAGCTGCGCGAGCTTGAGGCTCTCGTCGAACGCAGCTCCGGCCCGCTCGAGATCCCTCAGCTGCATGAACGCCCAGCCGCGTAGCCGCTGCAACATCGCCGCGAGGATCGCGACCCCCGGCGTCGACGTCGTTCGCGTGAGCGCGTCGTCGGCGAGCTCGAGCGCCGCCGTGCTCGCGCCCTGGTGAACGAGGGACTCCACACGCCACACGTCCGCAGCGAGTGCTTCGACCTCGTCGCCCTCGGCCGAGAACAGCTCACGTGCCTCGGCGAGCAGGGAGTGCGATTCTTCGAAGTTCCCCGTCCGTCCAGCGAAGCGGCCGAGCTCGCTGGCGGCGTCGGCGACCTTGAGCGGGTTGCCGGCCGCGCGGCGGAGCTCGAGGCCGCTGCGGAACAGCGGTTCTGCCTCCTCCAGCCTTCCCTGGTCGGAGCGTATGCACGCCACGTTGATAGCAGCGACCGTCGCGTTCATCTCGTCGCCGATCCGTAGAAACGTTCTGCGCGCGCGGTCGGCATGCTCGATCGCTTCCTCCCACCGGCCCGCGAGGTACGCACGTCCGCCCATGATGTTGAGGGCCCATGCGAGGCGGTCGAGGGCGCCGAGGCGCTCGTAGATCTCGACGGCGCGAGGAGAGTAGACGGCCTCGTCACGCCGGCCGAGCGCCAGGTACGCCCAGTCGAGACTGAAGTACGCCTGCGCGAGCGCATCTTCGGCGCCCGACGCCTCTGCCTCGGCAATCGCTCGCTTGCACCACGCGATTGCGTCACTCGGACGCCACTGGTGCTGAAGCACGCTTGCATACCGGTTGAACAAGTGCGCCCGCTGTGCTGCAGCGGCGACGCCCTCCACGCCCTCGATCAGCCGAAGTGCCTGACTCACGCGACGCAGAGCCTGTGGGTAGTTCCCGAGCCGCAGCCGCACAACAGCCTCCTGCTGCATGAGACGCGCCTCCTGCACGGCATCGCCGCGCCAGAATGCGCGCGCCTCCCGATACGCGCTCGCCGCGTCTTCGTATGCAGCCATGCGCATTCGCACGTCGCCTAGCAACTCCCTCGCGTGGGCGACCTCGTCGGCTGGTGCCTCGGACCATGCGTTCGCCGCCTCGAGAGCCCGCTCGAGGAACTGTGTGGTCTCGACATTCGCGTACTTCTCTTCGGCCCTCCTCGAGGCGTCGATCGAGTAGCGCCACGTCTCCGCCCAACGCTCGGCGCGGTAGTAGTGCAGAGACAGAAGCTCCGCCGAGTCATCAGCCCGACCCGCTTCGCTGCGCGCGATCACATCCGCAACGCGCCCGTGGAGCTCCCGCCGGCGTCTGTACGAGAGCCCTTCGTAGGCGCCGTCGCGAATCAGGGCGTGTCGGAACCGGAAGACACCAGGGACGTCCGGATCGCGCTCGACGAACTCGCCCAGGCGGCTCCACGCCTCGGAGTCAGACGCGGCCGTTGGGTCATCGTCGAGCACATCCGCGATCACCGCACCGGAGAACGACGTACCGAGAACAGACGCCCAGCGCAGGAGCGCGCGGTCTGCAGGAGCGAGCCGGTCGATGCGCGTGGCGACGAGCGCCTCGACGGTGTCCGGCAGCTGCTCCCCGGTCTCGCTCGCCTCCTCCGGAGCCGCGAGCTCTCGGAGGAAAAGTGGGTTGCCTGCGCCTCTGTCGAAGATTGCACCCAGCTCCTCGTCCGAAAGCTCTCGGCTGCCGGCGGCCGCCCGAATGAGCAGCTTCGCGTCGTCTGGTGGAAGCGGCTCGAGCCGGAGTGTCAGCGCGGGCAAAGGCGGCACCCCTTCGGCCGCGAGGAATCCGCCCTCGCTCGGCCGACGAGTCGTGCAGGTGAGCCACGGACGCGTCGGCAGCTGGGTGCCGAGGTAGCGCAGAAGCTCTGTGGACGCGTCGTCCATCCAGTGAACGTCCTCGACAACAAGCAGCGTCGGCGAGTCGAGCAGTCTCCCGAGCAGCGAACCAAGCACGCCGTGCAGCCGCGCGCGCCGGAACGAGGGGTCGAGATCGTCGACCTCCGGAGTCGACTCGACTTCAGCATCCAGCGGCGCACCGAGCAGCGGCGCCCACGGGACGAGGTTCTCGTCGACCGCGCGCAGGCGTTCGCCGAGCGCGGCACGATTCGACGCGCCGGCATCCGTCAGCGGCACATCGAGGAGTGACCGGAAGAAGGACCTGAAGACGTGGTACGGCGTCGACGACTCGTACTGCTCGCACCGGAGTGTCACGAGCTCCATGTCTGCGCAGTGCGTCCGCAGCTCCTCGGTCAGACGTGACTTGCCGATACCGGGCTCGCCGATCAGCTCGACGAGCGTCCCGAACCCCATGCGCACCGGCGCGACCGACGCTGAGAGCACTGCGCGCTCACGCTCGCGGTCGACGAACGGAAGCTCATCGTCGGCCGTCTCGCTCGTCCGCTCGGTTTCCGGCAACAGGTCGCCGAGCACCACTGCACGAACGGCATCAGCCTTTCCCTTCACCTGGAACGGTTCGAGCTCCGTGGCAGCAAACGATCCGCCTCCCCGCGAGAACGCCTGCGCGGAGACCCAGATCTCGTCCTCGCCTGCTCGAGCCATCAAGCGCGCGGCAAGCGCGGCCGTGTCGCCGAGAATCGTGTACGTGCGGCGAAACGTCGCGCCGACCTGACCCGCAAAGACCCGACCCTCGCTGACGCCTGCGTGCACCGGGAGCGGCAGACCTTGGTCGACGGCCGCTCGGAGCGTCCGGAGAAGTCGCTCCTCGTCGTCTCCGAACGTCTGCGGCGCCCCCGCCACAAGGATGATCCGGCCGCCGTCGCGGTCGATGTCGCTTTCGAGGACCGTCACCTGGTGCTCGTCTGCGGCGACCTGGATCGTCTCCATCAACGACTGGAGTGCTTCCGCCGCCGCCGCGGCGCCCTCGGTCGCGACGATTTCGTCGGTTCCCGCGAACCGGACGAAGGCGACGGCCGCATGCCGGTGTTCGCCCTCGAGTGGTCCGACCTCGAGTAGCTGCGCGCGCAGCGGCGCCGGCACCGCCACCTCGATCGGCGTGCTGCCCACATCGGGCATCGGGATCAGTTTCGCGGAGCCGGCCGGGGCCGCCTGCAGAAGCTTGCCAGAGCCTTTGTCGTCGCCAAGGGTCTCCGGCTCGAGCAGCGCGGCGGTCTCGGGGCTGACGAGGATCTCGCCGGCTTCCGACGCTGCCTCCATCTCGACGACCCGCGTCGCGGCCGGTCCTGTTACGAGCAGCTCGCGATGAGAGCCACCGACGAGGAAGAACTGGAAGCGGCCGGAGTGGAGCCCGGCGTGCATCTTCAGCATCACCGACCCCGCCGATGTTCGCGGCCGGCCGATCGCGCGCAGAGTCCGGCGCATTTCGAACGCAGCCCGAGCGGCGCGCGCAGCGTGGTCGTCGCCGTCGTACAGCAGCAGCAGCGCATCGCCCCCGAACTTGAGCAATCCGCCGCCTTCGGCGTACGCGACATCGAGCAGCGCCGAGAAGGTCGCATTCATGACGTCGGTCACCTCCTCGGCACCGGCGCGACCAATGTTCGACAGCCGCTCCGACATCGCCGTGAAGCCGGAGATGTCGACGAACGAAATCGTCCCGTCTACCTCGAGCCACCGAAGCTCAGGATTCTCCTGCAGCCACTCGACGGTGATCCGCGGAACGAACGGGATGAGTTCCGCAGAAGCTGAGCTCATCGACGCCACTAGGCGATTGTGCCTGGCCGGGGCACAACGGAACGCCCTATCGCTCGGGCTAAGCGGCCGGCTCCGTCACCGTAACCGGCGCGTCCATGGGCGCAGGCGCCCGGGAGAACCAAAGGGCACCAGCCGCACCGACGGCATAGGCGACGACGAGGGTGACGACGGCGCTCGCGGTCCCGGGCTTCTGCGTCATGTTCCAGACAATCCCGAGCACGAGCGCGAGGTTTGTGAACTCGGCTACCCACAGGCCCGGATGCCGTGTCATTCGCCGCGCGTGCTCGCCGAGCGGGCCGGGGCCGTTTTCCTGCAGTGCTTCCCCGAGCTTGTGCGCGGTCCGCTCGGCAACGATCGGCCCCTGTAGCGTCACAACCGCGAGGCCGACGATCGACACGTAGATCCAGCCGGTGTCCCATGTCCAGATGTCCGACGTCATGTACGCACCGGTGGCGAACAGCCCGATGACCGCGATCGGGAATGCGCGTCCGATCTTGCCAGCGACTCTCCCCCACGGGATCGCATCCGCAAGCGTCTGCGCGCTACGGAGCTGGAAGATGCAGACGAGGAGAATCGAGGCCGCCCCGATCCCGATGAAGAGCGCGAGCAAGTGCAGGTAGAGAACCACGTGGTACGTGTCCAAAGGAATGACCCTCCTGAAGTTGGTGACGCCGCAACCCGACTGTACGGAAGATCGGGAGTCTCTTCAAGGCGACTCCGAGCTGCCGTCGTCGGTTACGAGGTAGCTCGCCCTGATGAGACTCATGAGCCGGGTTGGGGCTGCGGGTCCCGGTCCTCCACAGGTCGGGCCGAGCTTCGGCGGCCGAGCAGGGTGACTCCAGCGGCGGTCAGCGCGAGCGATACGAGCGCTGCGGCGACGATTGCGGAGCCCTCGCCGTTGGTGAGAATGTGGCGCTCCAGGCCCAGCGTGACGACCGCGGCCGGGACCCCGAGCTGCGCGGTCGCGGCGAGGCCGGCACCGAGCGGCTGCCGAGTGAGACGCGCCGCGAGAACATGCACGGCGATGTTGAACGCGACCAGCAGCGCCGCGAGCGCGATGAGAATGGGGTGCTGACCGAGAGCGCGCAGGTCTATGCGCGCGCCGAGGACGACGAAGAAGAGCGGCACCATGAAGCCCTGCGCGACTCCGGTGACCTGCCGTGACAACCGTTTCGGCCCGCCAATCGCAGCGACCATCAGCCCGACGCTGAAGCCGGCGATCAGCACACTGGTGCCGCCGCGCTCCGCTACCCAGGCGAGCCCGAAGAGGACGAGCAGGGAAAGACGGAGGTCGAGCGCCCAGCCGCGCTTCTTCGACCAGCGGCGCACCTGGTGCACCCACGGCCGAGGATTGAGGAGGCGCGTCAGCGCGAAGAGCAGAAGGACACAGACGGCGACGAGCACTCCGCCGAGCGCGGCCTTCAGCGCGCGGCTCGGCTGGAGCACGAGCGGAAGCGCGACGATCGCGGCGATATCCGCAAGCGCCACTTGCGCCATCACCGTCAGCGCGCGCGGATCATCGAGCAGCCGCTGCTCCTTCAAAGCTGGCAGCAAGATTGCCGCCGATCCGCTCGCCAGCAGCAGCGCGTAGATCGCTGCATGGTCTGTCCCGGTCGCCCGCGCGACAACGACGCCGAAAGGCACCGCGAGCAGAGCCGCGATCACGGTCGCGAGGCCGCCGCGCCGAAGTCCCGAGAGGAGTCCGGGCTGACGAAGCGGCACGCTCATGCCCACGGCAAACATCAGCATCGCGAATCCGACCTGGGCCAAGAAGGCCGTCGTCGGCTGCGCCGGATCGAGCCAGCGAAAACCGCTGAACCCGATCACCACCCCAGCGGCGAGCTCGCCGACGGCCACCGGGATGAGCCCCCGCTTCCCCGACGCGAGCAGCGGACCCGCCAAGCCGGCCAGGGAGATCAGGGCGAGAACGCCGAAGGTCATCAAGCTGATTGTCCAGCACGATCAGACCACGCTCTACCCTTGCCGGCGGTCGAATGAGAAGACGGCGGCGCCTTCCTGCTACGGCACTACCGACATCTGTTCCCACTTAGAGCACCGCGACGCGGCGTATGGGCGGTGACGGGATCGAACCGCCGACCTCCTGCTTGT
>CAWDSD010000004.1:0-32964 GCA_963804935.1 uncultured Actinomycetes bacterium | reverse complement strand
GACGGCAGGCCTGCGCTTCTGCGCCTGTCGGACATCGAGCACCGATCCGCGCCGTGCCGTGCCGGAATCGGCCGAGGCCTCGACGGCGCGGACGCCCGCGGCGGGGGGATTCCTCTCGAGGCGCTTCGACTTGTCGTTTGTAGGTTGACCGCGTCGCCGGCCGATAAACGGCGACATCATCCGCCTCCCGAAACTCGCGGTACCAGTCTCCGGTCGCCTCGTGCTCGAGGATCCCGGTAGGGCCGATTCACGAGCTCGTCGCGCGGGATCTCGGTTGGGCGGCTGTTCAGGATCTTCGAACGCGCGCCTAGCGGTTCTGTTTTTTGTGCGATGGCTGGGCTGGCGGGTCGCCGGGAGGGTGCGGGCCGTCGCGAACGTCGTGGGCCGCCCGGGGTCAGCGCGGCTCTGACTGCGCCAGGGGCGGACCCAGCACCTCCATCGCTTTCGTCTCGGCCACGAGGGTCGACTCCTCGCTCCTCGGGAGGCAGGCTGGCGTAGCGCAGGTAGACAGGCCCGTCGCGAGACTTCTCGGCTAGCCGGTGTTAGATTCGCTGCTCTACGGCCAAGGGAGGCAGTGGTGTCATCGGTGCAGGCTTACGCCAGCCGGACTGGCTGGATCATGTTGGCGGCGATCGTGATGTTCGCGGTCGGCGCGTTGCGACTCATCTCGGGCATCAGCTACCTCGTCGACAGCCACAAGGTGAACGACCTCACCGTTGGCCTGTTTGGGGACAACATGTGGCTCTGGGGGATCTGGGATCTCGGGATCGCAGCGCTCGCGTTCTGGGCCTTTTACTCGCTGCTTGGCGGCGGTGAGTTCGGCCGGGTCATCGCGTACCTCTGGGCGATCCTCGTGATCGTGAACAGCTTTCTGATCATCGGCATCGCCCCCTGGTTTGCAGCGGCGATGATCGCACTAGCCGTGCTCGTCATCTACGGCCTCGCTTCGACGCCGCTGGTGAGATCGGAGACGTAGCCGCAGCACGGTACGCGCAACTGCTCTCGGCCCGACTCTTCGAGCTTCCGCAAGGTGCGACCGCCCCATCGGGCGTGCGCCCCACGAAGCCGGTTCGACGGCGCTCTCGATCAGCGTCTGCGCGGTCGTTCTTGGCCACGTTTGCGTGCGTCGCGTTGCAGCCGCCGATCACTATCGACTTCGTGTCATAGGCATTTACCGCTGTCGCCAAGTCCGAGGCAACCCTTGCGCAGAGGACGACTTGTTCCGGCCAAATCCTGGGATTCATGCCGTTTCTGTGCACCCCCTGCACCCCCAGCAGGTCTGAGGTACTAGAGGTCCCGGGTTCAATCTCGGCGCCCCGATCACACGAAAGGGCTGCAACGGCAGCCCTTTCTCGTCTCTGGCGGGAACACCTGCGACCGCTCCCGTCACCAGATCCTTACCGAGACGAGGGGCATCGAGGACGGTCAAGGCGACCGCCACCAAGCTCTAGCCGCTTGTTGGCGGCTGGTCGAGAGAGCTGGCTCGCCGCGGCCTCGTCAAATCCCCCCGAGCAGCCGAGCATTCTGAGCGTCAGGATGCCGATCGTGGGCCGCGAAGTGCCAGAGCCGAACTCCGAGGGCCGATGGTCGTGAGGAAGTCGTGAGCCTCCTCTGGGCCGGTCTGATCGTTGCGGCGGTCACGGCGGTCGCGATCACGGCGATGCTGCTCGTTCGCCGCCAGGCTCCTGCGGGAAGCTACTTCGAGGACGGGGACCGTGCGGCCGGAGTCTTCGGCGTCCTCGCGACCGGGTTCGCCGTGCTCCTCGGGTTCGTCGTCTTCCTGGCGTTCGAGAGCTTCGACACCTCGCGAAGCGGCGCCGAGACGGAAGCGCAGGTCGTCAGAGAACAGTTCGAGACAGCCCAACTATTCCCCGTGGCGGTGCGTGCCAGCCTCATGGGGGAGCTTGTCTGCTACGCCCGTACGGTCGTCCACGGCGAGTGGCCGAAGATGCGGGCGGGCACGCTCGGCGACACCGAGAATCCCTGGACGCCCGCGATGTTCAGCATCACCAAGACGGTTGAGCCACGCTCAGCCGCCGAGCAGGCGGCCTACGCGAAATGGCTCGACCAGCGTTCCGACCGCGAGACGGCGCGGGGTGACCGTACACACGGTGCGGAGGGGGTGATCCCGCTGCCGCTATGGATCGTGTTGCTCCTGAGCGCCGTGATCATCTTCGTGTTCATGCTGTTCTTTGCCGACAGCGCAGAGCGCGCCGTCGTGCAGGCCACGATGATGGGCGGCGTCGCGATCGTGATCACCTCGACCCTGCTCCTCCTGTGGTTCCTCGACCGCCCCTACCACTCCGGCCCCGGCGGCCTCCAGCCCGTCGCGATGGAGCGAACGACTCCACATCCTCGACCAGGAGTCGGCGGCCATCGACCAGAAGCTGACGATCCCCTGCGACGAGCGTGGAACTCGGAGTGGCGGGTGAGACGTGGCCCGGCCATCGAAGGCGGTCCGGCAAGCGGAGGCGAACGCCGTTGGCCGTTGTCGCGGTCGCGTGACGTCGGTTCTCCGACCGCCGACGGTTGCGCTTGCTGAAGAAATACTTGCCGGTCCTCGGTTGGCTTCGCGGCTACGACCGCCGATGGCTGGTGGCGGACTTCGTGGCGGGGTTGTCTGTGTGGGCGCTTCTGGTTCCGCAGAGCCTGGCGTACGCGACGATCGTCGGTGTCCCTGTGCAGTACGGCCTCTATACGGCGTTCGCGGCGCTGCTCGTGTACCCGCTGTTCGGCACCTCGAGGCACCTTGTCGTCGGGCCCAGCGCGACGGTTGGGGCGGTCTCGGCGGCAGTCGTCGCACCGCTGATCGGGACGGCCGCGCTCGGTACGGACAAGGCTGCGACGTATGCGGCGGCGCTTGCGCTCGCCACCGCTGCCGTGTACCTCGCGCTCGGCCTGCTGCGGATGGGCTGGATCTCGACGTTCCTTTCGAAGGCGGTGATGTCGGGCTTCATCCTCGGGTTCGCCGTCGGCATCGTGATCAACCAGGTCCACTCGCTGCTCGGCGTGCCCGTGGTCGAAGGCTCGTATGTGCAGCAGCTCTGGGGAACGGTCGAGGCGATCCCGGATACGAGCGGCACGACGCTCGCTGTCGGTGCCGCGTCGCTCGCTGTGCTGCTCGTGATGCGCTACCTCCTGCCGAAGCTGCCACGCGCGCTGATCGTGGTCATGCTCTCGATCATCGCGGTCGAGGCGTTCGACCTCGCCGAGCACGGCGTTGCGATCACGGGCGACGTCCCGACGGGCTTGTTCTCGATCGGCCTGCCGGGGATCGACTGGGGTGACGCGGGGGCGCTGCTGATTGGAGCGCTGGCGGTGGTCTTCGTCGGCTACTCGGAAACGCTCGCTGCGGCGCGCAGCCTGGCGCGCAAGTACAGCTACGAGCTCGACACGAATCAGGAGCTCGTCGCGCAGGGGATGGCGAATGGCGCGGCCGGGCTCGTCGGTGGATTCGTCGTGGACGGCAGCCTGTCGAAAACGTCGGTGGCCGACGATGCGGGCCAGAAGACCGAGCTGGCGTCGTTGATCAACGCGGCGTTCGTCCTGGCCACGATGCTCGTCCTGGCGACGCTGTTCGAGAACCTGCCTGCAGCGACGCTCGGCGCGATCGTGATCGACGCAATGGTCGGCCTCATCACGCTCGAGGCGTTCCAGCGCTACTACCAGGTCAACCGCGTCGACTGGGTGTTCTTCGTCGGCGCGGGGCTCGGGATTCTCGTCTTCGGGATCATGGCCGGAATCCTCATCGGGGTGATCCTCTCGCTGGTGATGCTCATCGCGCGCTCCTCGCGCACCAACATCAGGCGCCTCCATCGCGATCCCACATCCGGCAGCTACCACGACGTCTCGCGGCACGAGGGGCTGGAGCCGATTTCAGGGATCGTGATCGCGCGAGTCGACGGCCCGCTCTTCTTTGCCGACGCCGATCGGTTCCGTGAGCGACTGCACGAGCTCGTCCTGGAGGAGGAAGCGCCGTCGTGCGTTGTGGTCGATGCCGAAGCCGTCCACTTGACGGACACCGACGGCGCCGACATGCTGATCCAGGTCGAGGAGGAGTTGCGCTCGCGAGGGGTGACACTTGCACTCGCCCGCGTCCATCCACCGGTTCTCGCACTCTGGGAACGTGCCGGCGCGATCGACGCGATCGGCAAGGACAGGGTCTTCGACACGGTACGCGACGCGGTTCACAGGCTCTCCGACGGCTAACGAAGCGCATGGGCGCTACGGCGTCATTCGCTGAGACGTACGTCGACCACGAACGCGACTACGCTGCCCTGTAGAGGCCACCGAGAGTGGCCACATAGCGGTTCAAGCGGGGCGTACGCACGTCGGTGCGTGCTTCCCTTCGGTCTTTGTAGTCAATCAACGATGACTGCCTGATCCTTCGCTCTCATCCATAGCAATCCGGAAGAGCGGGGTGTGGACATGGTGATCCCGGTGAGGCCGGTGGACATCGAGACCGCCGTGGCCGCGGCCCCACCGCACGTCGAGGTCGAAGCGGCCCCGGAAGCGGGGGAGGCGCGGCCGCCGCGGCGCTCGAGGCGAACCTCCCGCTCGACGAGGCAGTCGCGTGGTTCGCGAGCGGGCGACACGGGCCGCCGCTTCCACCGCCAGGAGGAGTAATCCGGGCACGCGGCTCGCGGTGCCAACCAGTCCCAAACCTGGCGTCGTGGGACACAGTCCATCTTCCCCGTCCCGTCGTGTGCTTCCCCCTGCCCGCTTGATCGGCGCACGCACTCATGTCCCACCGACAGAATCGGAGCATGGCTGACTCACACCGCATCCGGATCGAGTACTGCGTCCCCTGAGGCGCGAGACCGAACGTCGCCGGTCTGGCGGCGCGACTGCTCGAGAACTACGAACACGATCTCGCAGCAGTCGAGATCGTCCCCGGCGACAACGGCATATTCGACGTCCATGTCGACGGCAGGCTTGTGTTCACGAAGTCGATGATCGGCCGCTATCCCGACCCCGACGACGTCCTTCCTCTCGTCCCGGCACACCTCGGCTCTTGACACGTCGCGGGCCGGCGCGGAGCTGCCGACTCCCGCGGACACGGCATGAATATGCGGACTGACGTCCGCCGCCAGTGACGAAGGCTCGTGGCAGTTCAACGGCTCGAGGCAGTTCAACGGCTCGCGGCAGTTCAACGGCTCGTTGCCTTTAGCTCGGCGTGGAGCTGGCGCGGCGAGGCCATCCTCGGCGGCCCGGTCATGCGCCGGTCCCATCGGACCGATCCGCGGCGTTCGCTGAGCCACATGTCCCGTGGCACCTATCACGGAATTGACCCGAACGTGTCACCTGCCGCCCTGCCGCCCGCATCTACCGTGACACATGCGAGCCTTGCCGCCGAAGCACCCGGGGGGCAGCGAGGGTGGCTGGGCCGCGCTGCAGGGGGTCGAAGGCGGCACCCCTGCGCAGGCTGGGGCCTGCAAAGGCTCGCGTCACTGCGCAAGGGGACTCGAACCAACCTCGAGTCTCCTGCGCAGGCTTCTTGGTTCCCGAAGCGGTCATCGCCCCGCGCGTGTTATTCGTACAGCCTTCGTAGCCACCCGCCCCGCGGGGTTCGCCGTATCTCGGTGACATACGAGTGCTTCGCGCGTCGGTAATCCGCGCCCCCAAGCCGGTTCGTTAGAGGGCTTCCGCAAGGACATCCTGCTGTTCTGAGCAGCGACTAGCGGCCCCGCATCAGCAGATGGCGCTCGGCCAGCACAGCCGCGACCTGCGCCACGTCCGCCAGAGACGGCCCGGCCTCGTCGAGATAGCGCCTGAGGTACTTAAGCGCCGCACGCTCGTACTTCCGGTCGCCCTTCTCCGCGTACAGCTCGAGGAGGGCGCGGGCGTCGGCGAGCGACACGAACGCGAGCTCGAACGCGGCTTGCTCGGCGGCGGTGAGGTTGCCGCGCTCGACTGCCCTACGGAACCGTGCCCCTGGTCGCCCTTCCGCAGTCACGAACACACGTTCTCATACTCGAGGCCGAGGCGGGCTCTCGACTCCCGATCAGGGGGCTAGGAGGCCGGGTCTCGGTCCTCGTTGAAGTCGCAGCCCATCCATGGATACGTCCGAACGCCGGGGTGGCAACCCGAGCGACGGAGGGCATGGGCCTTGATCAGCGCCACGCAGTCATCCGGATGAACGCTCGAGGCAGCGGCCAACGCCGTGACGGCCGCGAGAATCGATGCAGGCGTCTCGGTGACGGAGTGCACGTCCTCGAAGGCGCTCGCCTCTTCCGCCAGTGCCCTGAGTCGCGACTCCGGTTCTCTGCACACCGAGCCGAGTCTTGTCTGCGCCGGATCGGTCTCCGTCGCCTCGTCCGCAGCGGTCGTCTCGACGGCGCCAACACCGTCGCCGGACTGGGTTCCTGCGCCGCGTCCGGCAGGCTCCGTCCCAGAGTCGGTGCATCCACTTGCCACAGCGAGCGCGCCGATCGTTGCCACGAGTACCACCGCCCGGGACGACATTCATTCGAGGCTATCTCGACGTCGTGTGGACGCGCAGCCGGCAGCTGGCACAAGTCGCCGCGCTCCTCGGGTGCAGTCGGCGCTAACGTCCGCGCGCCGGTAGGTGCCGCTCGGCCAGGACCTCCGCGACCCGCGCCGTTCTCGCTCGAAGGGCTGGACGTACGCCGCGGCCTCCGGGTGTCGGCCGGGCGCCTCCGCGTTGTGCTCGCGTTATCCGGCGTGTGGGGCGCCAACGACGGGGGCGTCCGCGTTAGGCTCGACCGTGCGGCACCGTCGACAGGAAGGGGCACACGTGGCCATCGCCTTCATCCAGGAATTCACGATCGTGGACGGCGACACGAGCACGACGAACTACGACGCCGTCGTCGCGAAGCTCGGTCTCCAGGGGGCGGCCCCGCAGGGCCTGCTCCTCCATTCCGCAGGCTTCGATCACGACGCGGGCGTCTTCCGCATCTTCGACGTGTGGGAGACGCGGGCGGACGGCGAGCGCTTCATGAAGGAGAAACTCGAGCCCATAATCGAGTCGCTTGCCACCGCGGCGGCCGAGAGCGGCGAGGACTTCGTACCGCCCACGCGCGAGAGCTGGTACGAGCTGCACGACTCGATGGCCGGTTGAGGGGCGCGGCGAGTCCACATTCAGTCCTCAAACGTGCCTGAAGTGGGGGACGGAGCGATGCGGCTCCGAGGGCGCCTGTGGTCCTTCTCCTGCAGTCGCCCCTCGGTGACGATTGATCAGGGCCGATCACGAACGCGGTCCACAACGCAGTGCAGCCCACGTCGCTCATGGCGAGGCGGGCCGCTTCCGGTGGGGCGGATAGATCGAGGGAGGTAGGCCTGACGGGCCCCGGCCCGTGTGCGGCGCTACTTGCTGATCGGCATCCCGATGCACGCAGCGGGCTGCGTCGGCCTTGTCGCCAGCCTGGCTGACGTCGTCGCCGCGGTTCTTGGGTAACTCCTCGAGATACGAGGCGGGGTGATTGACCCGATCGTGTCCTGTACGGCTCCGCCGCCCGCACCTACCGTGATTCTGCGAGCCCGGTGCCGCTTCGCAGGGGGCATCTGGCGGCACACCCCTGCCGCAGGCGGGGTCTGCGGCGGGCTCGCGATCGTTGCGCGAGAGACCCGTCCTGCCGACGAGTCTCTCGCGCAACCTCTTCGGGATTGACCCAATCGTGTCCTATCCGGCTCCGCCCGCCGCGCCTACCGTGAATGCTGTCCCGGATCGGGGCACACAGGAGGTCAACATGACGAAGCCGAAACCACACGACAGCGACTCCGAGGTCGAGGTCGACCCGTGAAGACGAGCCGACCACGGCCCGTTTGGACCTGCTCTCCGCGTACACCATGTTCGGCAGGATGCAGCTCGACGGCTTGCTTGCGCACTCTGTCAGGGCCACGGCCGAGGAGGTCGCACCCATCGTCGAGCCGCCCGCGGGCGAAGACGACGGGTACTACTACAAGGAGCCCGGCGAGAACACTTGGAGGGCCGCGTGAGCCAGATCCCGCGGCCGACGTGACGTCGGGTTCACTACTCGCGCGACCTTGGTCGCTCCCAGCGCTGCTTTCTCGTGTCCAAGAACGGCTTCTCGTTGCCGGACGCCGAACACCTGGCCGACGGGTCACCCGATGATTGGCTGCCCGTAGAACGTCTCGCCCTCGGCGCCAGGTTGGGTTTGCCATGCCCCGGTGTAGACCCTGCGATCCCGTAGGATCTCTCTGCCATGCCGATTGTCGCCGGCACCCGCATTTCCCGCGGGCACACACTCGAACTCGCGGCGATGCTCGCGCGCGACGGTTCCGATCACACTGCTCGCGTCCTGCTGGACGCTGTCACACTCGCCCGGGAGTTCGTTGCACTCACGGCCGATGACCGCGAGGCTATTCTCGCGGTGCTGGATCACCCGCGCGGCGAGCTCATCGAACTGCGGACCGCGCTCTTCGCTGAACTCAACTGGCGTCGAGGCATCGCCCGCGGCCAGCAGCCTCAAAGCAGGTCTCCATACCTTCGACGAACATCGCGGCAAGCCGAACGCGGGTAGTCGGTCGCTCACGCTGCTCTCCTGGTCGACGGGGTGGATCGCAGCGGCCTAGGTTCCGAACATGGCCAGGTCGACGGGGCGAGAGCTTCCAGGTGCCGAGTGCTGCGCTGCGATCCCGAGCTGGCGCCAGTGCTCGAGGGCCGCCGTGCGGTGACCGCCCGCCCTCCTATCACCGAGGGGCGACAATAGCCGGACCGACAACGGGAGGCCAAAGTGACGGCAGCGAAGCACGAGGGAACAGCGCTCGCGGACGAACTGCTCCACCGCCTCGGCCAGGCGGTAGGACAGGGGGCGACCGTCTCGACCGTGTTTGGTGAGGCCGTGGAGCGCGATGGCATCACGGTTATTCCGGTGGCGAAGGCACGCTTCGGGTTTGGGGGCGGCGGTGGCGCCGGAGGGCGTGGCAGCGCGGACGGGTCAGGCGGCGGAGGGGGCGGCGGTGCGATCGTGAGCCCAGCTGGCTTCATCGAGCTGGGCCACGGGACCGCTCGCTTCAAGCGGATCTCCGGTCCGTTCGAGCGGGTGGCACTTGTGATGGCGGCGTCGCTCGTCGTGTTCGCCGTCACGCGGGTGATTGTCGAATAGCACCAGATGCTCCACGGCCCGGGCGCATTGCAGCCGGCCGCGAGTGTCGTCCGCTGAAACGAGGTCGAGCACGGGGCAGGAAAGCGCGACGGTCTGGGGTAACGAGGCGGCCCGATCCGTGATGCGCAGCGAAGCGCGCGGGCCGAGCATCGGCTTTCCGCTGGAAGCCGCGCCCGGCCCGCACACGTCCCGGCCATGAGGTGGGCCGCCGAGGGGGTTGGCGGCCCGCGACAATTGTCCCGACCGAGTAACCCCCTCGGGCGGGTCGGTTGGCCAGGATCGTCCTATACGACCGTTCGGCGAGTGGGCCGAGTTCGGCTTCCTTCCTTGATCGCAGACTGCTCGTCGAACCGATCGAGGGGCACGAATCGCTCCGTCCTTGTTGATCCCCACTGCGTCCCAAACACTGCACCGACGGGCGTGACCAGGCGCCGACCTCGCCGAACCGGGGAGTCGGACCTGGACGATCGGCGCGGGCAGCGTCCGGCGGCCGGCGTAGCGTTCGACCCATGACGGGAGAGTTGAGCTTCTCTGTGACGTTGATGCGCGCCGGTCCGGGGCTTCCGTACTTCGAGCGGGGCTACCGCTACGTCAGCCCGTTGCTTCCCGCGGTCGGCGACCTGATCACGATCGACCGGGTCTCCGGCTCGGACGAGGCGGCGACCGAGCCGACGCTCGTCTACGTGACCCGCGTGGACCCCGACGCGGACAGCCCGATCCGGGTGACCGAGGCGAAGGGCGTGACGCTTGCCGCCTCCACCGACGACTACATCGTCGCCGCGTAGCGCGAGGACGCGCTCGGTGCGTCGTGCCCTGCAGGGCGTCACGCGTCCTGTCGCCGAGGTCGGCCTTCTCAACAGCCTCCGACACGAGTAGGATCCGCGCGGTTTCCATGCGGCGTGCGGCGTTCATCGCGGCGGTGGTTGCCCTCGCCTCTGCTGGCGTCGCAGGCGGGGCGATGACGCCCGCCGACGGGCCTGTGCCGCAGGTCGCGATCTTCTACTACGCGTGGTACGGGACACCGTCGACGGACGGCGCGTGGGCCCACTGGACACAGGGCGGGAACGCGCCGCCCCAGATGATCGGGTCGAACTTCTACCCGGCCAGGGGGCCGTATTCGTCCGGTACCGCGAAGGTCGTGCGCGCCCAGATGCGAGACATTGCCGCCATGGGCGTCGACACGGTGATCGTCTCGTGGTGGGGTCCCGGCTCGGCCGAGGACACGCGGCTGCGACCGGTAGCGGCCGCCGCGCGCGCCGCGGGCCTGCGCGTGGCGCTCCACGTCGAGCCGTGGGCGGGGAGGACGCCCGCGGGCGTCGTCGACGCGCTTCGAGGGCTCGACGGGCTCGGCATCCGCGACGTCTACGTGTACGACTCGACGAGCTCGCCGGACGAGGAATGGAAGGCCGCGCTCCAGGGGCTCTCCGACTACAGGGTGTTCGCACACACGCCGCTTGCGGGGAAGGCGCTCCGAGGCGGCTTCCAGGGCCTCTATACGTACGACGTGCTCGTCTACGACGGAAATTCGTTCGGCCGGATGTGCGCGAGCGCTCGGCGCTTGGGCCTCCTGTGCGCGCCTTCCGTGGGCCCCGGCTTCGACGCGACCCGCGCGACGGGCGATTTGCGCGTTCGCGACCGCAAGAACGGGCAGGCGTACGACCAGATGTGGCAGGCGGCGGTGCGTGCGGCGCCGGACGTCGTAACGATCACGAGCTACAACGAGTGGCACGAGGGGACGCAGATCGAGCCGGCGCGCGACGTGGGCGCGGGATACCTGTCGTACGACGGTGCGTGGGGCCTCCACGGCACGCAGGCCGAGCGCTCGTACCTCGACCGAACGGTGTACTGGGTCGGTCGGCTGCGAAACGGCGGCGCCGTTTCGCTCCGGGCCCGAGCCCGTCGTCAGTAGAGCACGCTCGCGAGCCGGCGCCGGTAGCCCGACGCGACCGGGTCGTCCTGCCCGAGCAGCTCGAAGAGCGCCACCGCGACCTCGCGCAGGCGTTCGCGTTGAGACGGCTCCGCACCCGGCACGGCCTCGACGATCAGCGACAGCGCGCGCTCGACATCGTTCGCGTCGAGCGCCGCAACGACCTCGGAAAGTTCGCCGTTCGCGCGGAGCTCCTCCACGAGCGTCTCGGCACGCGGCGGCGCGAGCAGATCGTCGAGGAACGTGGAGATGGACGTACGCGACTGCGCTCCGACGAACTGCTTCACGACCGCGCCGTTCCGAAACGCCTTCACCGCGGGGATCGAGCTGACGGCGAACTGTCCGGCGAGCGCCTGATTGGCGTCGACGTCGATCTTGACGAGGTCGAGCTGTCCCGTGCGCTTGGCGACCTCCTCCTCGAGGACCGGCGCGAGCGCGTGGCACGGGCCGCACCACTCGGCCCAGAAGTCGACGATCACGGGAACCTCGTGCGAGCGACCGAGCACGGCCTCGTCGAAGGTCAGGTCTGTGACGTCCATTGCGGCCAGCGTAGCGCCATGCGGCTCAGGCCATGGCCACGACGTCTGCGCCGCAGCCGGCGAGGAGCGCCGCGCGGAGGTGCACGTCCGCAACCCCGTGGAGCGACGGGTGGTCCAGGTCGACCGTGATCGTGCCGGGCCCGTCGAGACCGAGCGACGCTGCGCCGTTCGGGCCGCCGATCTCCCATAGGGCGTCCGTGTCGAAGACGCCGCGGCGACCGTCCTGACGCCGGGCGATGCCCTCGAGCTCGCGGAGCTCCTCGAGTGGGTCGATCCGGACGTTGGAGTCCGAGCCGATGCACAGCGGGATGCCCCGATGGCGCACGCGCACCGCGGGAAGAAAGCCGTCTCCCAGGTCGGCCTCGGTCGTCGGGCAGGCGCAGATCGCGGCTCCGCTGTCACGCAGCAGATCGAGCTCGGCGCCGTTCGCGTGGGTCGCGTGGACGATCGTCGTCCGCTCGCCGAGACAGCCTGTCTCGGCGAGAAGCTCGATCGGGCGGACGCCGTGCTCCGCCATGCACTCCTCGATCTCACGGGGCTGCTCGTCGGCGTGCACGTGGAGAACGAGGTGCTCCGCCTCGGCGAAGCGTGCGATCTCGACGAGCCACTCGCGCGGGCATGCTCGGACGGAGTGGGGGGCGAGCCCGACCACGACGCCATCCTCCCGCAGGCGCTCGACTTCCTTGAGATACGCCGCCACCGACGGTTGCCGCATGCGCTCGATCCCGCCGCGGGCGTATGCGACATGGAGGCAGACGAACGCAAGCCCGGCCGCCTCGGCCGCCTCGGCAGCTGCCCAGGCGGTCTCGAGCCCGAGGTAGTGGAACTCGCCGACCGCGGTGATCCCGGCCGCGCGCATCTCCCGATATGTGCGCTCGTACAGTGACCGCACGCTCTCGGGTGTCTGCCGCTCCGCCTCCGTGAGCATCCCGCTGCGCCATTCCCAGAAGTCGGCGCCCGCAGCCCGGCCGCGGAGCACCCGCTGGAACGCATGGCTGTGGGCGTTGACGAAGCCGGGGAGCGTCACCAGTCGCGCCACGGGCGACGACACTAACCTACCCGGCGATGCAGGCCTCGAGGTCGGTTCCCGAGCCGCTCCGCCAGCTGCCGAACGCGCTGACGATCCTGCGGTTCGTCGCGATCCCCGTATTCGTCGTCCTGCTCGTGCGCGACCAGGACGGGCCGAGCTGGGCGGCGGGCATCGTGTTCGGGCTCGCCGGCATCACCGACCAGCTGGACGGGTGGCTCGCGCGGCGCTGGCACGTCGAGTCCGGCTTCGGCAAGGTCGCCGACCCCCTCGCCGACCGCTTGATGATCGACATCTGCGTCGTGCTCCTCGTCGTGTACGACCGCCTTCCCTGGGTCGCGCTCGTGATCCTGCTGCGCGACCTCATGCTTGTCGGCGGCTACAAGATCGTCGTTCCCCGCGGCTACGAGTTCGAGGTGTCCCGTCTCGGGAAGATCGCCACCTGGGGGCTGTACGCCTCGCTCGCACTCGTGCTCGTGACGGAGCGCGACACGTGGTGGCCTCTCGCGCTCTTCTGGGTGAGCCTCGCGCTGGCCGTGGTTGCCGCCGCACAGTACGTTGCGAAGGCTGTGCGGGAGGTCCACCGATGAAAGCAGTCGTCATGGCGGGCGGGGAGGGCACCCGTCTACGCCCGTTGACGTCCAACCAGCCGAAGCCCATGGTGCCGATCGTCGGCAAGCCGTGCATGGAGCACATCCTCGATCTGCTGCGCCGGCACGAGATGAACGAGGTCGTCGTCACGCTCGCCTTCATGCCGCAGGCCATCCGCACGTACTTCGGCCGCGGCGAGTCGCTCGACATGGACGTCGACTACTCCGTCGAGGAACAGCCCCTCGGCACCGCGGGCTCGGTGAAGCTCGCCGAGAAGCGTCTCGACGACACCTTCCTCGTGATCTCGGGCGACGCACTCTGCGACGTCGACCTCACGGCGCTCGTCGCTGCCCATCGGGAGAAGCGCGCCGCGGTGACGATCGGTCTCAAGTCGGTCGACAACCCGCTCGAGTTCGGGATCGTCGTGACCGACGAGGAGGGGAGGGTCGAACGCTTCCTCGAGAAGCCCTCGTGGGGCCAGGTCTTCTCGGACACGATCAACACGGGCATCTACGTGCTCGAGCCCGAGGTGCTTCGTCACGTCCCCACCGACCGGCCGTACGACTTCTCCAAGGAGCTGTTCCCCCTGCTGCTCGAGATGGGGCGCCCGATCTACGGGCATGTTCTCGACGGCTACTGGCAGGACATCGGCAACCTCGAGCAGTTCCGCCAGGCGAACTTCGACGCGCTCGACGGCCGGGTCGGGCTCGACGTGCCCGGGCTGCAGCTGCGCGGCAACGTGTGGGTGAGCCAGGAAGTCGACATCGAGGAGGTCGACGGGGTCGTCGGCCCCGCGTTCATCGGCGCGAACTGCCGGATCGCAGCCGGCGCGACGATCGGCGCGTACTCGGTGCTCTCGCGCGGGGTGATCGTGCGGGAGGGGGCCCGTGTCGAGCGCAGCGTGATCGACGCCGGCACGTACCTGGGGCGCAGCTCTGTGGTCGAGGGTGCGATCGTCGGCCGCGGCTGCGACGTGCGCGACCACGTCCGCGTCCACGAAGGAGTCGCGATCGGCGACCAGGTCACGGTCGGGCCGGAGGCGAGCATCTTCCCCGGCGTGCGCGTGTATCCGTTCAAGGAGATCGAGACGGGCGCGCAGATCCACGAGAGCGTCGTGTGGGAGACGCGCGCGGCAACCTCGCCGTTCGGACGCGACGGCGCGGTCGGGCTCGTCAACGTCGACCTCACGCCGGAGACCGCGGTCCGGCTCGCCGCCGCGCTCGGAACAGCGCTGCGTCGCGGCGACCGCGTCGTCGCGAGCCGCGCGACGGCGGACGCGTGCCGCATGATCCAGCGCGCGATCATCGCGGGCCTCACGTCCACCGGCGTGCACGTCGCCGACCTGCGTATCTCCCCGGCCGCCGTCACCCGCCACGTCCTGAAGACGCAGGGGATGCAGGCAGGCGTGCACGTCGGGCGCTCGAGCTCCGACCCGGAGATGATCAACGTCCGCGTCTTCGAGTGGCCGGGGAGCCAGATGACTGCAGCGCTCGAGAAGGAGGTCGAGAAGCACTTCACCCGCCACGAGCTGCGGCGTGCGACGTTCGCGGAGGTGGGGCGGACGACCTATCCCGCTCGGGTGCGCGAGAGCTACGCGCAGGACATCCTCGACTCGGTCGACGTCGAAGCGGTGCGGCGCCGGCGCTTTCGCGTGGCGATCGACTACGGCTACTCGCCGGCGGCGTTCACTCTTCCGCTCGTCCTCGGGCCGCTCGGCGTCGAGGCGATCGGCGCCCGCGGCTTCTACGCGGACGACGTGACGGAGGAGCTCGACTCCATCGACGCATCGCGCATCGTCGTCGGCGTCCGCGCCGATCTCGGCGTCGTGCTCGATCGCGCCGCCGAGCGCCTGCTGCTCGTCGACGAGCTCGGTGCGTCCGTCCCGGCGGAGCTCGGGCTGCTTCTCGTGGTGCGCCTCCTGGCGCTCTCGGGCCGCACGGGCAGGATCGCGGTGCCGATCACCGCCACCGGTCACATCGAGGCCCTGGTCGAAGGCTCCGGTCTCGAGGTCGTCCGCACCCCGCACTCGATCACGGGGCTCACGTTGGCGGCGACCGAGGACGGCGTCGTGCTCGCCTCCGCGCCGACCGGCGGCTTCGTCTTCCCCGACGTCCTCCCGGGCTACGACAGCGTCACGGCGCTGTGCAAGATCCTCGAGCTTCTCGCCGGCCAGGAGCGGAGCGTCTCCCAGCTGGTGGCGGAGCTGCCCCGGCCGACGCTCGTCCACCGCGCGCTCCCGTGCCCCTGGGGCCGGAAGGGAATCGTCATGCGGCTGCTGAACGAGCGTCTCGCGAGCCGGCGCCTCGATCTCTCGGACGGCGTCAAGGCCTTCGACGACCGCGGCTGGGTACAGGTCGTCCCCGACCCGGACGAGCCTCTCGTGCAGCTCTACGCGGAGGGCGAGACCGACGAGCTGACCGCCGAGCTCGCCGACGAGCTTGCGGCGTTCGTCGACACGGTCGTGCAGGGAGACGCGAACGAGTACCGAACCCTGGAGCAAGCCTCAAGCTGAGGTTGACCCCTCGACGTCCCGCCTGCTTCAATCGGATCGTCTCGAAACGAAAGGTGCTTGCACGCCGTGGATGCGCTTCCCGATCTTGCCACCCTGACCGACGACGATCTCGATCGCCTCATCCGCGTGACGGAGGAAGAGGAAGACGCCGTATCGCAGCGGCGACGGCGCCTCCACGTGCGGATCGACGAGCTTCGAGGGGAACGCGTGACGCGGCTTCGCGACCAGGTCGCCGCCGGGACGCTTCCCCTGAACACACCGTCTGGGCTCGAGCGCGCGATCTTCGAGGGGACGGGCGACCCGCCCGGTGACCAGGACGACGCGCCGGCACCGGATCTCTCCTCGATGTCGGACGACGCGCTGCGCGAGGCGATCCTCGCGCTCGAGCACGAGGAGGACGACGTCTCCCTCCATCGTCGCGTCCTCCACGGTCGGATCGACATCTTCCGGGCAGAGCGCGAGCGCAGGCGCAGGGGCCACCACGTCGACCCGAAGGATCTCGGCTCGATCCTCGGCGGCCCTCGATGAGCCATGACTACTGCCCGGAGTGCGGCTTTCAAAATCCCGAGGCGTCGAACTACTGCGCTCGCTGCGGCGCCTACCTCCGTCGCGACGAGCACGGCGAGACGACCCTGAGCCTCGGACCCGACGAGTTGGCCGACGGGGGCTTTCCCGCCGTCGAGCCGCGCGGCCCCGCACTCGTGGTGCGCGCGGGCGGCGGCCGTGCAGGCGAGAGCTTTCCGACCGAGGGCCCGCGCACGCTGATCGGCCGCTCGCCCGACTGCGACGTCTTCCTCGACGACGTCACCGTCTCGCGGCGCCATGCCGAGATCGCCCACGAGGGCGAGCGATACGTGATCCGCGACCTCGGCAGCCTGAACGGGACGTTCGTGAACCGGCACCGGATCGAGAGCTCGGCTCTGGCAGACGACGACGAGGTCCAGATCGGGAAGTACCGGATGACCTTCTTGCTGCCATGAGCACGGCAACCGAGGCACAGGCGTCTGGACAACGGCTCCACACGATCGGGGCCGTCTGCGACCGGCTTCGGGCCGAGTTCAGCGACATCACGATCTCGAAGATCCGGTACCTCGAGGACCAGGGCCTGCTGCAGCCCCGACGTACGCGTGGGGGGTACCGCCTGTTCTCCGAGGGCGACATCGAGCGGCTGCAGACGATCCTCCGTCTCCAGCGCGACGAGTTCCTGCCGCTCCGCGTGATCCGCACGGAGCTCGACGCCCACGGCACCACCACGACGAAGCGGCGGGCACCGGCTCTCCACGACCCGGGCGGCGAGATCGACGTGGGGGAGTTGTGCGAGCGGGCCGGGATCACCGCCGACTTCGCACGCCGGCTCGAGGAGTACGACCTCGTCACGCCGCGGATCGTCGCGGGGGAGCGCCTCTACCGCGAGAGCGAGGTGGAGATCGCCGCCGCGTGCGGCCGACTCGCACGTCACGGGCTCGACGCGCGGCATCTCCGCGCCTTCCGCACGGCCGCCGGGCGCCAGTCCGCGCTCCTCGAGCAGCTCGTCGCGTCGGGGCTCCGGTCGCGCGACCACGACCGGCGGCGCGCGGCGCTCGACGATCTCGAGGCGCTTGCGGCGGTTGCCACCGAGCTCGCCCAGCACCTTCTCGTCCGCGACCTCCGGGAGGCCTCCGAGCGATGACCACGGACGACCTGAAGGCTCTCGTGCGCGACGTTCCCGACTTCCCGACCGAGGGGATCGTCTTCAAGGACCTGATGCCGCTGATCGGGAACGCCGAGGCGTTCCGGTCGACAATCGAGCACCTCGCCGAATGGTCGAGGCCGCGGCGCCCGGAGGTGATCCTCGGAGCCGAGGCGCGCGGGTTCATCTTCGGCGGCGCACTCGCGTACGAGCTCGGCTGCGGGTTCGTGCCGGCGCGGAAGCCCGGCAAGCTGCCCTGGGAGAAGGTGCGCGCGACGTACGACCTCGAGTACGGGAGCGACTCGCTCGAGATCCACGCCGATGCCCTCGCGCCCGGCTCGCGCGTCATCGTGCTCGACGACGTGCTCGCGACGGGTGGCACGGCGCGGGCCAAGATCGAGCTCGTCGAGCGTCTCGGCGGGGAGGTCGTCGGTGCGCTGTTCGTCATCGAGCTCGCCTTTCTCGACGGCCGCGAGCGGCTCGAGGGCACCGACGTTCACGCGCTGATCGCGTACTAGCGGCACCGCGGGCAGGCTGCCGTCCGATGGGGCGGCTACACCATGACCATGGGCGGCATCGACGCTCTCACCGGTACCTACCGGCTCTACTGCCCGGCGACCGGGGCCGCGGGAGTTCGGCTCTCGTCCTTCCGGGAGATCGAGCGCCTGGCGGGGCCCGCGCATCCCGCGGTGTACCGCGTCGTGTTCTCGTGCAGGTGCGGTGACCAGCATGTTGCGCTCGTCGGTCACGACGAGCTCGACTGGGCGCCGCTCGGGCTCGATGAAGGCACGACGTACGTCAACCTGATGACGTCGCGGCGCGAGGACCTCTCAACGGAGCTCAGCGGGCTCGCGACGGCGCGGATCGGGCGGGGGGAGTGGCCGTGGTGCTTCTTCTGCCGTCGGGAGGGCGCTGCGCGCCCGGTCACGCCCTCTGCGTTCCGGCTGCTCGCACCGGGCCGGGGGACGGTCGCCGTGGCTGTGCGCTGCCCCGTCTGTGACTCGACCTCTGTCAACGTCGTGACACCGACGCACGTCGACGTCCCATTTCACACCGATGCGGTCGTGGGAGTCGCCGCGGAAAGCTTCGAGACGGACGCGCTCCGCACGATCGACACCTTTCGCGCGGAGCTCCGCTCAGTCTCGTTCGACGAGAGGAGGCTCGTGATCTGATGGGTGACGCCCCGTTCCCTCCCGGGAGGGATCGCCCGGCCATGGGTCGGAGGCCGATCTTCGAGAACATGGGATCAGCCGTCGAACCCACCTCCGCGGACACAACCGCCCGCGATCTCCATCTCCTGCGCGACTGCCTCGCACTGGGCAAGCCGGAGCATCGGCGTGCTCCCGCGAAGGTACGTCTCGAGGAGACGCTCGGCCCCGAGCTCACGCGGAAGCTCCTCATCCGCCTGGCCGGAACCCGAGACTGACCGCGTCGGCGCGCGCGGCGGCGACTACGCGCCGTCGCGCGGGTCGTCGTCGCCGCGCGTGCGCACGAGCAGGAAGACGAGGAAGCCCGCTACCAGCGCGAGCACGAACGCGGTGCCCTTCGAGATTGCGATGGCGACCATGCCGAGGTAGAGGAAGAGAAAGAACACGACCGCCCAGATGAAGCTCTGGACGCCGCGATCGATGCTCGGCATGCGCAGATGCACGCGGCGATCCTAACCCAGAAAGAAATTCACCGAGCCGGTGGCGCTTTCGTCCCCCCGCCACATCGACCTTCCGCTTCCGCGTAGTGCCTGCGTGCCGGGCTTCGACCTAGTCGCGCTCCGTGCTCGGTGCACGCGGAAACCTATGGGCAGGGGAGGGCGAGGTCAAGGTGGTCGTAGCCGAGAATTTCGCAATTTGCGCCGTTTCCTTCGCCGGCTCCCTCAGCGCTCGGTGCGCCGTCGCTCCACTAGGATGCCGCGGTGCGCGGCAGACCGACGTACATCCTCGCCGCGGCGCTGCTTGCGGTGGCGGCGCTCCTCACGATCGCTGGCGTGGGGGACGCGTCCGGCTTCCCCGACTGGCAGGCGTTCGTCCTCGGTGTGGTCCAGGGCGCGACGGAGCTGCTCCCGGTCTCGTCCTCGGGGCACCTCGTGCTCGTCCCGTGGCTCGGCGACTGGACGTACCTGGAGGACCACCCGGATTTCAACAAGACGTTCGACGTGGCGCTCCACCTGGGGACGTTGTTCGCCGTCGTCGGGTACTTCTTCCATGAGCTCGTGGCGATGGTGCGTGCGTTCTTCCGGACGCTCCGGACGCGTCGGCTCGAGACCCCGGACGAGCGCCTCGCGTGGATCGTGGTCGTTGCGACGATCCCCGCGGCGGTGGTCGGTCTCGCGTTCGAGGACCCGATCACGGAGCATCTCGGCGAGCCGTGGCAGATCGCGATCCTGCTCGCCGTGTTCGCCGGCGTTCTGTGGCTCGTCGACCGCCGACCGGCGGTGCGGCAGGCGCACGAGCTCTCCCTGCGGGAAGGGCTCGTGGTCGGCGTCGCCCAGGCGCTCGCACTCGCTCCCGGCGTGTCGCGTTCGGGCATCACCATCACCGCCGGCCGCATGTTTCGCCTCGATCGCGACGCGGCCGCGCGCCTGTCGTTCCTGCTGGTCGTGCCGACGGTGCTCGGCGCCGTCGTCCTGAAGGGCGTGAAGGACGTTCTGCTCGGCGATCTGCCCACCGGCTGGAAGGGGCCGTTCGTCGTCGGCGTGCTCGCTGCGTGGGGTACCGGGCTGCTCGCGATCGAGTGGCTCCTCGGGTACGTCCGCCGCCACACGTACGGCCTGTTCGTCGTCTACCGCCTCGTCGTCGCCGCCCTCATCGTGCTCCTCATCGTGTCGGGCGTGCGCGCCGCGACGTTCTGAGGCGGGGAGGGACGAGCCAGCGCTTGTCCGTCAACTCGTTTCCTTCGAGTTGACATAACGTTGATTATCGTGCGTCCGGGATAAACGCTCTGGCGGCGCCTCAGGGGCTCACCCGCTCGCTTGCCACGGCGGCTCCTTTACCGGCCGCTCGACCCGGCGATGCCCCACTATCGGGGAGTTCTTTAAGGGTCTCTTCGGCTTACGATCTGCCGATGGAAATCAACTTGGACTTGGGGCTCGTGGACGCACAGTTCGATGAGTCAAACGTGGCGCTTGATGCTGAGAACAACGTCAGCCTGGTGCTTGATCTCACCGGGAATGTGGATGCAGACTGGATAACCGCGTTCGACCAGTCCGCGCCATCAGACGTGCCATGGAAGCTGGAAGATGCACACACGCTCAGCTTCGGCCCGATTCCCGTCCAGGATGTTGCGGGGCATCTCGGGGCGCTCCGGACTCAGATCAACAAGACCAACGAGAGTGTGAAGCTCGGGCGCCACAGGCAGGCGATGGCCGAACACCTCGAGGCGGAACAGCGAGCCCGCGCCTACAAGCAGGCGATCGACGCTCTCAGTGGTTTGTTCGGTAGGCGTCTCAGCACCACTGAGTGGGGTTCAAGCCAGGCCGCCTAGACGCCTCGGAAGCTGCAAGACTTACCCGTCGCTGTGGCGACGAAGCGCCGCGCCGGCCCGTATCGCTCGGGCTACCGCGGCTGGACGAAGGTGAAGAACCCCGGCTACTGGCGCCGCGACAGCGAGAGCGCGCACATGCAGCGCAGCCGGGACCGCGGGGCACGCGTACCGGCCGGGGACGCCAGTCCCGTGGGATCAGCCGGGGTTACGGCAACGGCTTGAGGTCTCGCGTGTCGACCTTCTCCGCGTGTCCTTCGTCGTCGGTCACCTCGTAGACCGGCGCGACGGTAGAGCTCCGCCCTCCCTCGTCCTCGTCGGAGCGCGACTCGTTCGTCCCGGCGCGCGAAGCAATCTCAACCTCCGTCCCTTCCGTGATTTCACCCGCCTCACGCAACAGCTTTGCCTTCATCAGGGCTCTCACCTCTCTCTCTTGTTTCCTGTCGCCTACCCGACGACTGCCTCCCTCAACCGAGTAGTTGGAACGGCTCCCCGCGCCGACTAGCCGGTCGTGGCGACGTCAATCCGGAGCGCATTCCGAAGATCGGCTGGCAGGTCATCGTCGCCGCCAGCCACCTCCGCCGCCATGGTCTCGAGGACGGTGATCACGTCGCCTTTCTGCTCGGGCGTCAGGTTGACGGGCTCTGACGTGCCGACGTCCCGGAACGCCTTGCGTGTCGGCTGCATCGACGGGAGATGCATCTCCGCGCGCAGTGCCTGACGGGAGTCCCAGGAGATGACGACGAGGTCGCCGGCGTTCAGCTGGATCCTGGCCTGGTCGATCCGGCGCTCGCTCATTCGCGAACGCTGATTCTTGCCGGTGTGCGTCGCGTTGTCTACGGCCCCCGCGCGGCGTAAAAGCGGTAGGCGAACCGGGAGTTACGCCGTGGGCGTGGCCCTGCGACGTCTGACGAAGTAGTAGCCCGCTCCGCCCACGACGAGAACAAGAGCGAGCAACGTTAGAAGCCAGGGCCACCAGCCGTGAGTTGCGACTAACACGTCAACCTCCGTCGTTGCGTTAGGCCCATCCCGGAGCGGCCGGTGCTCCAGTATCTGCCGAAACACGGAGGAATACCATCGACGCTAACCCGTGGCCCTGCTCGACGAGACTCATCGCGCGTTACGGCACGTGTGTTTTCGGAGTAGGGTCGACAGCGACCGGCTTTGCGCCAACCGTTCGCCCGAGGCGCAGCCCGGCCAACTGGCTGCCGCCGGACGGGGCGTGTAGGCGCCGAGAATCCGTCCGGCGGCGCCGTCTCCAGGGCAGCATCCGAAAGTCCCTGCCCCGCGTTGGCAAACGGCAGGGGCAGGAGCGTCGCGTTCCCGGCGGGCGCTTAGCCGCCGAGGTTCTGATCGGGTCTCGCCCCAGCGCCCGCTTACGGTCATCGTCCACCGGAACCAAGGTCTTAGCGAACGCGACCGTCGGGTGGGGCGAACCGCCCCCACCCGACGTGACTTCGTTTACCGCGTTCGGCTACCCCTCGCCGCCGATGTTCGGATTGCAGCCCGCGGGGCCCGCGCCTCCGCCCTGGACATGGCCTGGGGTGTGTCCCCAGTTCTGCACATGACCCGCGTCCGGGCTGTACTCCAAGTTGGGGTTGTCGACCGTCCCCGGGAACTGGTTATCTTCCTGGCCCGAGAACGCGCATGGCGAGTTGCCGTGCAAGGCGTGAGGCACGCCCCACTGGTCGGTGTTCGTCCAGAGTGGCTTGCCGTTGCCGGTGATCTCACCGGCGAACGCAGAACTAGCCCCAATAGCCGCAACGACAACTGCGCAGAACGCGGCGAAAATCAATCGCGTCTTGCTCATCTACTTCCTCCCCGTTGTAAACGCTGACGGCCCCCCTGGCCGCCAGTCGCGACCTTTGACCCTACAACAAATCTGATCCACTGGTCGTGCTCTACGTCTCGTAGACGGCGCAGCGTCGTTTCTCCGGATTACAGACGACTTCGACCGTCGCGTTCGTTGCATTGACGCCAGTCAAGAGGTGGACTCGGCAGAGATACGAGATCGACTCGCCGGAACGCTGAACGGGGTTCTTGGTGCAGTTCGGCTCGTTGGTTCGCAACGAACCCGCGAGCGACAAGACCTCTCCGTCATCAATCTTCGCCGCAGCCGTATCTGCCGCGAGACCGGAGAGGTCGTCCGAGTCGGCTCCGCATCCGCACAGCGCACCCACAGCGACCGCAAGGGTCGCAAGCGCCAGAACACGCATGAGCCGACTTGGCATGCCGAGAGACCTGAGAGTCATGCTTTCGGCCGGATCATCTCACCGCCCAACCGGCCGAAACGCCTTGCCCCACAGAGCGTGATCGCTACCGCTTTCCGCAGGACGCCGGGTCTAGTCGTCGAGGAAGCCGTTGATGAAAGCCAGCGCGTAGTCGATGTCCACGCGGTTCGAGTACGTCAGGCCCTTGCAGCCATTGCCGACAAACGAGTTGATCGCCAGGATCGTGTTGGTGCCCGCAAGGAGGTTCGGCCCGCCCGAGTCGCCGAAGCATGCGCCACCCTTGTCCTGCGAGTGGTTCGCGGAGAGCTTCAGGTACTCGTCGCGGATTGACCCGGTACCGCCGGGGATGATGTCCGCCGGAGCGATGTTGCGAAGCCCGCTTGTCGTCGCGGGGGTGGGCTTGCCGCCGCCGATGACGAAGTCCTCGACGCCGTAGCCGACGATGTCGACCTGCGACCCGTTGGGCAGGGTGTCCGCCTGCCCGAGCGAGGGGAGCTGCGCATAGCGAGGCAGCATCACCGGCGCGTCGAGGACGATCACGGCGACGTCGTGACTGTCGAACCCGACGAGCCCGTGACCGCAGCCTTCCACCTGGCAGAACTCGGGGTGCGCAAACCACGTGCCCGTTCGGAATCCGGCGGGGAACGAAACCAACCGGCGGTTGGTGTTGAACGTCACCCAGACGTGGTCTTGCGGGAACGTGAAGCAGTGGGCCGCCGTCACCAGCACGGTCGGTGAGATCGCCGCGGCCGTGCACGCGAACTCTGTGTTTCGGACGAACGCGACATACGGGTGGTGCTCGCCGTCCGGCGTCCCACCAGTAATCGCGCCACCCGGAACGACCCACACCAGGCCGACCACCACCACAGCCATCGCCAACAGGAGTCTCATGCGTCTCCTCACGTCTCGACGACGCGCGCCCTATACGCGTGCCCGCGCATTATCCATCCACGACCCACTCACCGTCGCCGTCGAGATCCGCGACGCCGTACTCGCGCGCCAGGTCGAGACCACGGCCGCTCACGAATTTTGGTCACCTTCCGGCGGCCGGGGCCTCCAGTTCGCGCCTCAGTGTTTCGGCGCGGCTCAATCATCTCACCGCCCAACCGGCGGCGCCGTCCGCCCCACTTCCGCGGTTCGAAACGCACTAGTTCGTCGCCTTCGGCACCGTGAACGCCAGCGGCGAGCCGCGCGTGTCGCCCCTCGACGGGCACTTCATCCACGGCCGCTTCACGCTGAGCACCGGCTCGGAGCGGCGCGCTGGCGAAACCTTGAACGCAACCCGGCCTGCAGCGCCTCCCACTACGTTGGCGACGGACTGCCGTCGTCGTCAACAGCCACGTCGACGAGCTCACGCATGAACATCCCGACCACGACGCGCGATGGAAACCAGCGGAATACCCAGAGTAGAGCGCGCTCTGGCCCGGGTTCGGACGGTTCGCTTCGGTATGTCGCCCGCCCCACTCTCGATGAGCTACGTCGTCGTCTTTGCGATCTCGGTGACGAGATCACCGAGTGCGCGCAGCGGAGCGTCCCGGTCTCCGAATCGTTGCCAATCGATCGGTACCGAAACCCACGGCGTGAGGCTGGGGACGTGGGCCGAGATGTCCGTGGGGTGACTGAGAGGCCCGATCGGCTTGAGCATGTGTCCGGGGACGCCGAGGGCGGCGAGCTGCTCCCGGTAGTCCTCCCATGCGTTCCACTCGGGTGCGCCCCAGTGGGGGCGGACCAGCTCGACGAGCCACGAGGGAGCGTCCTTCGGAACGTGCATCACGGCGAGCATACTCGCGCGAGCCTCAGAGCTCATGTCGTCATAAGCTGCGGCTCGGCAGCGCGTGTTTCGTGCCGAGAGAGCAAGGCGAGTGCCGCCAGCCCGTCCGGCACCGTCGAGTTGCGAGTTGCGCCGGAGAGACGCTGGGCGCGAAACCGCCGCGTCACCCCCAGCCGACCCCCGCCACTGCCGGCGTGACGTCGTCGAGCCACTAGGCGCGGGCGTCGCGGCGTGGTATTACTTGAGCTGGAGGCGCCGGCCGGACGCGGCGCAGGGGAGGCAGACGGAGGGATCGGATATGGAGGCATACCTGCCGGTTGCGCAGCCGTCGGCTGCGCTACATCAGCCAGCGCGCTGCGACAGCGAACAACGCGACCCGCAGCACGACGAGGGTAACCAGGAGAATCAGCGGAACGACATTGAGCCGTTCGGATCGGGCGGACGTCTGATCCAACGCGCGTGCACCCTACTCGTCGTGGCGGGAGTCGGGATCATGCAACTCGTCTGGGTCGCCCTGCTCGCATACGCGACATACGCGACCTGGCAGCGGCTCCCGCTCTAGCCGCTCGAAGCACGACAACGAACCGCCCGCGACGATCACGTCCATTTCGTCGCCGCCACCGCGGATGGCGATGTGGACCTCCGGGCTCAAACTGCGATCGCTCTGGGCAGGCTCAGCGTTGCTCGGCGCTGCAGAGCCCGCAGCGCGGCTCGAGCTGGCCGAGCTCGTCCTCGAAGAACCGCCAACCCTGGCGCTCGGCCTCGACCTCGCTCTCGACGACCGCGCCGCAGTCGACACAGCGGACGAACCACTCCAGCATCCGAAGCGCCGATGCACATCGCATGCAGTAGGTCCCGGGGAGCGCAGCCGAGATCGGGCTGATCGTCCAGCCGCGGTCGGTCATCCCCGCCTCGTCCGCGGTGCGCCCGCATCCGTCACAGCGCGCAGGAGCTCGTCGTCGCTCTCCGTAGCGTTCCTCTTTCATCCCCCCTCGAGTCGCACACTATGGACGAATCGGGTCGGGCGCTAGAGGATGCCGCTGTGGAAGAAGGGTTGCGGTGCCCTCTCAACTGTGGGAACCTCGACGGGAAGCGCGATTCGACGCACGGGCCAATCCCCCGCCTCTCGTGACCACCGTCGACATCGAGGGCCTACTCGCCCAGGAAGATCTCCGGGCGCTTCTCGACGCCTGTGAGCAGCGCGGCGCAATCCGCGCACCGGACGTGCACGAGATCGTCGAGACGCACGATCTGACCGGGCTCGAGCAGGAGGCGCTCGTGCGCGAGCTCGACAAGCGCGGCATCGAGATCGTCGAGGTGGGCCGCGTCGAGCGTCCGGCCGTGTCTGCGACCCCGGTGGAGTCGACGACCGATGCCCTGCAGTTGTTCCTCCGAGAGGCCGGCCGCCATCGGCTGTTGACCGCCGCCCAGGAGGTCTCGCTCGCGAAGCGGATCGAGCGCGGCGACGCGGGCGCGAAGGAGGAGATGATCCAGTCGAACCTTCGCCTCGTCGTCTCGATCGCCAAGAACTACCGCAACCAGGGTCTACCGTTCCTCGACCTGATCCAGGAGGGGACGCTCGGGCTGATCCGTGCCGTCGAGAAGTTCGACTGGCGGCGCGGCTTCAAGTTCTCGACGTACGCGACCTGGTGGATCCGCCAGGCCGTCGCTCGTGCGCTCGCCGACAAGGCCCGGACGATCAGGATGCCGGTCCACATCGTCGAGAGGCTGCAGAAGATCAACCGCGCCGAGCGCTCCCTGTGGACGCAGCTCGGCCGCGACCCGACGCTGGAGGAGATCGCGGACGAGGCGTCGCTCACCCCTGAGCAGGTGCTCGAGGTTTAGCCGGGCCAGCGTTTGATCAAACCGGGCGGCCAGCGTTCGGCCATTTCGGTGCTCGCCGCGCGAATGAGCTTCTCAATCTTTGCCCGCTCGCAGACTAACGACTCATGGCTGGCTCCGATTTTTTCAACGCGGCCGTCAGCCAACACGATTTCCAGTGAAATCACGTGATCGGCTGTTGTGCCGTAAATCGGGCAACGCGCGCCGGACGAATTGTTCGCGATCATTCCGCCGAGCGTGGCACGCGAACTCGTTGCACATCGGACCGAAACAAAATCCGTGCGGTTTTAGAAAGTCATTGAGTTGATCCAGCACAACTCCGGCCCCGACGCGGACGCTGCGTTTTTCAAGATCCAAATCAGTGATCTGCCGGTTGTAACGCGAGAAGTCGACGATTAATCCTTCACCAATCGCATTGCCCACCAGACTCGTGCCGGCGCCGCGAGGCGTGATGGAAAGACCTGCATCCGCTGTTGCATGAATGACAAGGCTCGCCTGCTCTGCGGTTTTCGGAAACGCCGCACCGACCGGGTGCATTTGGTAAATCGATGCGTCAGTCGAGTAGAGTTGACGCGTCAGGTTATCAAAGCGTGCATCGCAACCGGTCTGCCTGATCTTGCGTTCCTGCGCGGAAGTCATGTTGTGAGGTCAAATCAACGGTCGGATGCAAGCGTAGCACAGGCTTCCAGCCTGTGGGGTAGCCGGGCGTCTCGCCTGGCTGACATGATTCGGCAGGCTCGGAAGCCCTGCCGGCCCACAGCCAAGATGGCTGTGCTACCAAAGCAAATCCATTTGGGTATCTTCCGGCATCGGTTCGGCGAAACGAACGCCGACGCCGATCAGGCGCACGGGTTTGCCAGTTCGCCCGAATGCTTCCGCCAGGAGCGAGCGAAAAGCTTCCAACGTTGGCGTAAGCCCCGCGCGCTCGGCAGTCGTGCGCGTGAAATCGTTGAACTTTAGTTTCACGAAAATCTTTGTGATCTCACGCGTTGATTCTTTTTGCGCCAGATCAGCCATCACATCCTGGAAGAGTTCTTCGAGTTTTTCTTCGCATTGTTCGAGCGTGGCGAGATCGACAGCGAACGTTTCCTCCGTGCTCAGCGATTTGCGCGGACGATCGGGTTCGACCGGCCGATCATCGATGCCGCGGCAAAGCTCGTAGAGCTCAAGGCCAAATTTGCCGAAAACGTTAACGAGCTCAGGCCGCGAGAATCGCTGGAGTTCGCCACAGGTTTTGACGCCGAGTTCTTCGAGTTTTCGTTCGCTCTTCTCGCCGATTCCCCAGATCTTGCGCACGGGCAAGTCTTTCATGAAATCCGCGACTTGTTCCGGCCTCACTTCGAACTGGCCGTTCGGCTTGTTAATTTCGCTCGCGATTTTCGCGATGAGCTTGTTTGGACCAATCCCCGCGGAAGATGTGAGTTTCGTCGTGCGAAAAATTGCGGTGCGGATTTCCTGCGCGAGCGCTGCCGGCGCGGTCGGGTGAGAGGTGACATCAAGATAAGCTTCATCGAGCGAGAGCGGTTCGATGATCGAAGTGAACTGGTAAAGAATTCCGCGGATGATCGCCGCTTCGCGCCGGTAAACATCGAACCGCGTCGGCAGCACAATCAAGTTCGGGCAGCGTTGCAGCGCCATGAACGTCGGCATGGCTGAGCGGACACCAAACTTGCGCGCCTCGTAATTGCAGGTGGTCAAAACGCCGCGTCGCTCGCGTGCGCCGCCCACGCCGACGGGTTTGCCCCGCAGCGAAGGCCGATCCCGCACCTCGATCGCTGCGTAAAAGCAGTCCATATCGAGGTGGATGATCGCTCGTGCGTTCTGTTCATTTTGCACGTGGAAATTTCGCACACCGCAAGCCGGAGACCATCGGGCGTTTTCTCGCGTGATTTGAAATTTCTCGCTTTGCAATCAGGCTTCTCTTTCGATATTAACCACCGTAACTTTCTCCTGAAATGGATACTTCTACTTCCGTTGACACCCATCACGAACCGCACGCGCATGACGCGGCGCACGAGCATCACGAGCTCGGCTGGTGGCGAAAATACATTTTCTCCACCGACCACAAGGTGATCGGAATTCAATATGGCCTCTGCGGCCTGTCATTTCTGTTCTTCGGGTTTTGCCTGATGATGTTGATGCGCTGGCAACTGGCGTATCCCGGCCAGGCGCTGCCGGTCATCGGCAAATGGCTCCCACACATTTTCGGCGCGGGCATTGCGGACGGGAAAATGACGCCTGATTTCTACAACTCGTTAGGCGCGATGCATGGCACGATCATGATTTTCGCCGGCGTCGTGCCGCTCGCCTTTGCGGCGTTCGGCAATTTCGTCGTGCCGCTGCAAATCGGCGCACCCGACATGACGTTTCCCAAGGTCAACGCAGCGAGTTTCTGGGCCTTTGGAGTAGGCGGAGTGATTATGATGATCAGTTTCTTCGTGCCGGGTGGACCAGCCAAGAGCGGCTGGACGTCCTATACGCCGTTGGCCGACATCTCCGATACGGGTCCCGGCCACAATCCCGTATTCAATGGGCAGACGCTCTGGTTGATCGGTTTTATTTTTCTCATCTCGTCATCGCTGCTTGGCGCCGTCAATTTCATCACGACCATCATTCAACTGCGCGCCAAGGGACTGACCTGGATGCGGCTGCCGTTTTTCGTCTGGGCCCAGTTTGTTACCGCATTTCTGTTGCTGCTGGCATTTCCGCCGCTCGAAGCGGCAATCGTCATGCAGTTAATGGATCGGGTCGCGCACACCAGCTTCTTCCTGCCGGCCGGCTTGGTCGTGAATGGTGCGCCGGCATATATCAGCGGCGGCGGCAGTCCACTTCTCTGGCAACATCTGTTCTGGTTCCTCGGGCATCCCGAGGTTTACGTGCTGATTTTGCCTGCGTTTGGGATTGTTGCCGAAATTCTGGCCAACAATTCGCGCAAGCCGCTTTGGGGATATAAATCGCTGGTCTTTTCCGTTTTGGTGATCGGATTCCTGTCGTTCATCGTGTGGGCCCATCACATGTGGATGACGGGCATGGGCAGTGCGGTCAGCGCATTTTTCCAAACCACCACGCTTCTGATCTCGATTCCGTCGGTGATCATCTTGAGCGCATTTTTCATTTCGCTTTGGGGTGGCTCCATTCGCTTCAACGTGCCGATGCTCTTCACCATTGCATTTCTCCCGATGTTTGGAATCGGAGGACTCACCGGGATTCCGTTGGCGTTTAATTCAGCCGACCTTTATCTGCACGACACTTACTACATCATCGCGCATTTCCATTACATCGTAGCGCCGGGCACAATCTTCGGGCTTTTCGCCGGCATTTATTACTGGTTCCCGAAAGCGACCGGCCGAAAGATGAGCGAGTTCTGGGGCAAAGTGCATTTCTGGCCGACGCTCATCTGCATGAACGCGATCTTTCTTCCGATGTTCTTGCAGGGAATGGCGGGGATGCATCGGCGCTGGTATGACGGCGGGCAGGGATGGAACGTGTCGAATGACCATACGATCTGGGGATTGACCGGCTTCCAATGGAACAAGCCTATCTCCTGGGCAGCGTGGATCATGGGGCTCGCTCAGATTCCTTTCATCATCAATTTCTTTTGGAGCATCAAGCACGGCGAAAAAGTGAACGACAATCCGTGGGAAGCGACGACGCTCGAATGGACTGCGCCTTCGCCGCCACCGCACGGCAATTTCGTCACCACGCCAGTTGCATATCGCGGCCCGTACGAATACAGCCTGCCCGGTCGCGAACGCGACTACACCATGCAAAATGAGCCGGTGGAACCTGCTGAGCGAACGCGTCGCAAACCTCCCGCAGAGCTCGTCCACGCATAACTGCTTTGGGATCTACTGAATCATGGAAATTCCGTACACAATCTCCAATCGCCCCGACACCGGTCTTTGGAACGCAAAGATCGGGATCTGGCTTTTTCTCGCGTCGGAAGTGATGCTCTTTGGCGGGCTTTTCTCCGCCTACATTTTTCTGCGGATCGACTCACCGCCGGGGATGTGGCCGCACGGCTTGCTCAATGTCCCGGTCGGCACGATGAACACCGCGATCCTGATCATGTCGTCAGTGACAGTCGTTCTGGCGTGGGCATCGCTGAAGATGCGAAAGTATAACGCTTATTGGTGGTACATGCTGGCCACCATTATCTGCGGTGTAATCTTCCTCACGGTCAAACTCGCTTACGAATGGCCGCAGAAGTTCGATCACTTCGGCATTTACATAAAAACGGAAGCGCTGGGGAAATATGAACAGTATCTGGGCAACGAGTACGCTGCGGAGAAAGGCCTGGCGCCGCGCCTCGAGATTACGGGTCACTTGCACAATCGCGCGGCGTTAAAGGATCCGAACATCAAGGAATACGAAGTCGCGCTAGATCCGATCAACGCAGATCCAACCAACGCCGAGATGGATCGGCCGCACTTCTGGCCGAAGCCTGCGACGGAAAAAATCGCTACGATTGAAAAAGAGGACGTGCAATACGCGACGATGTTTGAGCCAAGGCACAGCGCGTATTTTGCCAGCTATTTTACCATCACCGGCTTACATGGTCTGCACGTGCTTGGTGGCGTGCTGGTGTTCATCTATATGTGGTTGCCGGTGAGCAAGCGGCTTTACCAGCGCAATCCGGAGCACCTGGCCAATCGTGTCGAAGTCAGCGGACTTTTCTGGCACTTTGTCGATCTCATCTGGATTTTTGTGTTTCCGCTGTTTTACCTGCTGTAGTCATGAATAATCCGCCTGACATTTCCCAAGATTCGAAGGAATACGAAGAATACGCGCACGGTATTCGCAAGCACGTTCGCGGGTATTTGATGGTCGGCGCCACCCTGCTGGTATTCACCGGCGTCACGGTCGCGTTGTCGTACGTTCATTTCGGCACGCAGAAGGCGAACATCGCCGTGGCAATGCTGGTCGCTACATTCAAGGCCGGGCTGGTGGCGGCAATTTTTATGCATCTCGCCGCAGAGAAACGGCTGATCTACCGGATCCTGGTTTTTACCGGGTTTTTTGTGCTTGGCCTCTTCTGGCTTACATTTTTGGCGTGGTACGACTACCCGATCTTTCGCTAAATGTCGCTTAAAGCTTTCCATATTGTGTTCATCATCTTCTCGACGCTGCTTGCGTTGGGGACCGGCGTGTGGTGTCTCTGGGTCAACTTCGTAGCAGGCGCCCCGATTTACGTTGCCGGCGCGACCGCCTCGTTCGTGGTCGCAATTGTGCTGATGGTATATGGCGTCTGGTTTTACAGGAAAATGAAACGGCTGCGCATCTTCACATGAAAAGAGTCGCCTCGTTATTGTTGGTATCCGTTCTGTTTGCCACACAGCAAGCCTTGGCGTGCCCGTTTTGCTACGGCGCCAAGGATGGCAAATCGACCGAGCACATGGCTGTCGCGATTTGGTTTCTTTTTGGTGCTGTGATGTCGGTCATCGGCGGGATCGGCGCGTTCAGCTTTCATCTGTGGCGCCATGGCCGCATGCCGGTCGAGCCGCATCAGGAGCTGACCGAGGAAGACTTGAGCAAGTATGAATAGCCTTGCGCTGATCAACGAGTTTCTGGGTCAGCCGCCCAACGCTTCCTCCCACGGCTATCAGATCGATCATATCATTGAGTTTTGTCACTGGTTCATGGCCGCGTTGTTCGTCGGGTGGTCGGCTTTTTTTATCTACGTCCTGATTCGGTTTCGGAAGAGCCGCCAGCCGAGAGCCGATCATGGTGGCGTGCGCAGCCATGTCTCGACACATCTGGAATTTTCAGTTGTCATGATTGAAGCGGTACCGCCGCTGGGCTTCGCGATCCCGCTATGGGCAAGACGCGTGAATCAATTTCCGCCCGGAAAAGAGGCGCTGCTTGTGCACGTTGTCGCGCAGCAGTTCAGCTTCAACTACCACCTGCCGGGAGCGGATGGACAGTTTGCCCGGCGCGACGTCAATCTGGTCTCCAACTCAAACCCGCTCGGGATTGATCCAAAAGATCCGGCTGGTAAAGACGACATCGTAACGACCGGCGAACTCCATGTGCCAGTGGATCGCCCCGTGATTGCAGAGCTTTCCTCGAAAGATGTGATCCACGATTACTTTATACCGGACATGCGCATTGCAGGCGATGCCATTCCCGGCTCGCTAATTCCAATCTGGTTCACGCCTGTTAAGACAGGAACCTACGAAGTGATTTGCGCCCAGTTGTGTGGGCTTGGCCATTACGGAATGAAAGGCACACTCGTCGTCGATACGCCGCAGGATTACCAGGCGTGGCTGAAAGAGCGCGCGGAGCTTGCCGG
>CAWDSD010000003.1:0-29107 GCA_963804935.1 uncultured Actinomycetes bacterium | reverse complement strand
CGCAGGCACAGCACAACGCGGTCATGGCTTACGACAATCGGTTGGTGGGGATCTCGAAGCTCCAGGGAACGATCGCCCGGGAGCATCAACGTCTTCAGAACCTCCTCAGCTAGAAGCGGTTAGTAGCGGTTGATTCTTGACCTGAGCAGGGGTTTCTGAACTGAATAGCGCATGCTCCTGAGGGAGGTCGAATACGCTCGTCCCGCGAGCGTCCAGGAAGCCCTGCGCCTGCTCGGCTCGCACGAGGGTGCGCGCGCGCTCGCGGGCGGCCAGACGCTGATCAACGTCATGAAGGCGCGGGCCGCCTCACCCGACGTCCTCGTCGATCTCGCCGACATCGGCGAGCTCCGGGGGATCGAGCTCGGCTCCGACGGCACGCTCACGATCGGGGCGATGACCACCTACACCGACATCGTCGACTCCGCGGAGGCACGCGCGCGGCCGATCCTCGGTGAGGTCTGCAACCAGATCGCCGACGTGCAGGTTCGCAACCGCGGCACGATCGGCGGCAACGTGTGCTCGAACGACCCGACGAACCACCTGCCGCCGCTGCTCGTGGCGGTCGGCGCGACGATGACGATCCTCGGGCAGGAGGGCGAGCGGTCCGTGCCCGCGCGCGACTTCTTCCTCGGCGTCTACATGACGGCCGCCGGACCCGGCGAGTTACTCACGAAGATTTCTGTGCCGCCGGGCAAAGGCGATGGTTTTGCGTCCGTGCCGATCGGCCGTGATGGAACCTGCATCGTCAACGTGGCTGCGTCGCTCGACGGCGGCGCGCCGACGCTGGCGATCGGCTGCGTCGATGCCGTGCCCGTTGTCCTCACGCCCGATTCGGCCGCGGAGGACACGGTGCGCACAGCGGTCCGCGGGGCCAATCTGGATCCGCCCTCCGACGTGCATGCCTCTGCGAACTACCGGCGCCACCTCGCCGAGGTTCTCGCCCTACGCGCGGTCGCCGAGGCCGCAGGAAGGACATAGATGGAAGCCGTCTCGAGCAGGACGATCACCGTGGAGGTCAACGGCGTGCAGTACGAGCGCGAGGTCGAGGCTCGCCGCCTGCTCATCCACTTCATTCGGGACGACCTCAGCCTGACCGGCAGTCACATCGGTTGCGACACCGGCAACTGCGGCGCCTGCTCCGTCCTCATCGACGGTGTGCTCGTGAAGAGCTGCATGATGCTCGCGGTCCAGGCCGACGGTGCAAAGATCGAGACGGTCGAAGGGCTCGCCTCCGACGGCGAGCTCAATGGGCTTCAGCAGGCGTTCTCCGACCACCACGCGCTCCAGTGCGGCTACTGCACTCCCGGAATGCTGATGAGCGCCACGGCGCTCCTGCGCGAGAACGCCTCCCCGAGCGAGGAGGAGATCCGCAAGGGCATCCAGGGGAACATCTGCCGCTGCACGGGTTATGTGAACATCATCGAGGCGATCAAGGCAGCGGCACAGTGACTGAGACAACAGTTACCCCGGAACGGCCGCTCGTCGTCGAGGAGGGCGAGTCGAAGGCCGGCTTCATCGGGCAGAACATTCCGCGCAAAGAGGACAAGCGGCTCGTCCAGGGCGAAGGTGTCTTCTTCGACGACGTCAAGCGGCACGAGATGGGTTTCGTCCACTTCGTGCGCTCGCCGTATGCACACGCCCGCATCAAGTCCGTCGACGTGTCGAAGGCGCTCGAGCTCGACGGCGTGTACGGGACGCTCACGGGAGACGAGGTCGCGATCCTCACGGATCCGTTCTTTGAGCTCTCGACACCACCCGGCGCGAATATCAAGGACTACGCCCTCGCAGTCGGCCGTGTCCGGCACGTCGGCGATCCGGTCGCCGCGGTGGTCGCCCGAACCCGCGAGTTGGCGCGCGACGCGACCGAGCTCGTCGAAGTCGAGTACGAGCCGCTTCCCCACGTGCTCGACGGGGAGGAATCGCTGAAGGACGAGGTCGTGCTGCATGAGGACGCGGGCTCGAACACGGTCTGGTCGGGTGTCTTCGACTGGGGCGACTTCGATGCCGCTCTCGAAGATGCGGACCACGTCGTCCGGATCGAGCGGCTGCACTTCGACCGCTTCTCCTCGACTCCGCTCGAATGCTCGGGATGCCTCGTCGAGTTCAACCGCGGCACGGGCCAGTGGACGATCCACGGGACCCACCAGATGCCGGGAGTGGGGGCGATCTGGATGGCGCCCGCGTTGCGGGTCGGCATCGACAAGCTCCGCTTCATCAGCCAGGACATCGGCGGGGGCTTCGGCAACAAGATCACGCTCCACCCGCAGTACACGGCTTGCTGCCTGCTCGCCCGCAAGCTCAACCGGCCTGTGCAGTGGACGGAGTGGCGGACAGACCAGCACACGGCGAACACGCACGGCAACGAGCGCACCTTCCTCGACGTCACGGTTCCGGTCAAAGCGGACGGCACGATGCTCGGCTTCTCGGTCCGCGCGATCGACGACTGTGGCGCCTTCCCGCGCTACGAGCCGCTCGGCTGCATCATCTGGGCCCAGGTCACTCCGGGCTGCTACCGCTGGCGAAACGTCCGGGTCGACTTCACCCAGGTCTGCACGAACAAGTCACCGGTGGCACCCAACCGCGGGTACTCGCGGATGCAGCACCTCTGGCTGACCGAGCGGATCGTCGACATCGTCGCGGGCGAGCTCGGGCTCGACCCGATCGAGGTTCGCAAGAAGAACTACGTCAAGCACGAGGAGTTCCCCTACGAGACGCCGAACGGCTGCATCTACGACTCGGGCGACTACGCGCGCTGTCTCGACATCGCGCTCGAGCTGATCGGCTACGACTCGCTCGAGGAGAAGCGCCGGGACGCCGAGTCGCGGGGGAAGGTCTTCGGGATCGGGATCGGCTCCACGCTCGACTCGGGAACGAACAACTTCGGGCAGTCGATGATCTTGAACCCGGAGCTTCAGTTCTCCGGGAACAACGAGGTCGCGACGGCGAAGCTCGACATCTTCGGTGAGGTCGTCGTCACGCTCGGGACCGTTCCGCAGGGCCAGGGGCACGAAACGACGACCTCACAGGTCGTCGCCGACATCCTCGGCTGCACTCCCGACGAGATCAACGTGCGCGCCGGTCACGACACGTACTGGAACTCGAACGCCGGCTTCTCCGGGACCTACGCGTCGCAGTTCGCCGTCACCGGGCTCGGCGCCGTCAAGGGCGCCGCCGACAAGCTCGCCGGCGAGATGAAGCAGCTCGCGGCGGCCGTCTTCGGCTGCGGGCCGGACGACATCGAGCTCGTCGAGAGCCAGGCCCGGATCAAGGGCAATCCCGAGGCCGCCCTGCCGTTCATGGCGCTGGGGGCGATCCTCAATGCCAACAACGCGGGGCTACCGCCGGAGCTCGACGTGACGTTGAACGTGCGGTACGTCTTCCGGCCGCAGTTCGAGAAGCCTGACCTCGAGCGCAAGTACGGCAACCTCACGCTCACCTACGCGACCCAGATCCACGCCTGCGCGGTCGAGATCGACCCGGACACGGGTGTCTACGAGATCGTCGACTACGCGGCGGTGGACGACTGTGGCAACCGCATCCATCCCCAGATCGTCGAGGGACAGGTTCACGGCGCCACTGCGCAGGCACTCGGCGCCGCAACGCATGAGATCTTCACCTACGACGAGGAGGGCAACCTGCTCACGCCCAACTTCTACGACTACCACGTGCCGCACGCACTCGACATGCCGCCGATGAAGACCGGCTACATCGAGTCGACGTCGCCGTTCACGCCGCTCGGTGCGAAGGGCATGGGCGAAGGCGGCGGCGCCGGGATCCACGCCGTCTGCGCCGCCCTGCAGAACGCCCTCGGCAAGAAGGGCGAGGGCCCGATCGTCTGGCGTAGCTGCAATCCCTACGAAGGTGTGTGGGACCTGTTGCAAAGGCCGGAGGAGACGCGCAAGCTCGTCAGCGTGGAGACCAGATGAAGGTCACGGGGGAAAGACAGTTCGAGGCTCCGCGCGACACGGTGTGGGAGGTGCTGAACGACCCGGCGCAGATGGCGAAGACGATGCCCGGGGTCGAGTCGTTCGACGTCCAGGACGACAGGCACTGGCGTGCGCACGTGAAGATCCCGCTCGGCCTCGGCGGCCTGCGCATGTCGATCGACTTCGAGAAGATGGAAGAGCGCGAGCCGGAGTTCGCAAAGCTGCATGCGAAGGGCAACGGCGTCGGCGCCGTCTTGAACATGGACACGTCGTTTCACCTCTCCGAGGAGGGCGGCGGCACCAAGATGAACTGGGAGGCCGACGTGCACCTGCTCGGTCCTGTCGCGTCGATGGGCCAGCGCGTGCTGCAGCCGATCGTCAACCAGCAGGTGGCGCAGGTGCTCGGCGCGCTCGACAAGCAGGTTCAGGAGGCGAAGGCCCCGGGCGCAGACGCGCCGACGACCTCGACAGAGGGCTCATAGGGGCGCCTCTGCGCTTTCGTCGGGTCAGCCCGTCGGAGGCGGATGGTATCTGCGGCAGCCTGGCGGCGGTCCACCTTGACGCCCTGCGGTCCGGAATGGCTCTCGGCGCGCTCGACACGATGGGGCTCGCCGCCCTCGAGCGCTGGTACCGCGAGGTCGTTGCGAGCCTCGACGAGTCTGCGCGCATCCTCCTCGTCGGCGAGGAGGATGACGAGATCGTCGCGATGGGGCAGCTTGCCCCGAGCGGCGCGACGAACGCCGACCACCGCGCGGAGGTTCAGCGCGTCGGGGTGGCGAGCGGGATGCGCGGCCGCGGGACAGGGCGTCAACTCATGGAGGCGCTCGAAGCAGCCGCCCTCGAAAGTCGGCTAACCCTGTTGTGGCTGACGACACATGACGGCACCGACGCCTGTGCCTTCTACGAGGCGATCGGCTACACCAAGCTGGGGGTGATGCCCGAGTACTCGCGGCGGCCGGACGGGACGCTCTGGCCGGGAGCCTTCTACTTCAAGGTGCTGTCCGCGTGAGAAGATCGCTCTGATGACACAGCCGTTCCGCATCGGGGTGATGCAGCTCACCATGGAGCCGCTCGAGGAGATGCTCGAGTCAGCGCGCGCCATGGACCGTGCCGGCATGGACACGATCTGGCTCGCCGAGGCGTATCCCTGGTGGCGCAAGCATGGGATGGAAGCTCGCTCCTCGACCGTCGTCTCGGCGTTGATCGCGAAGGAGACCGAACGGCTCACGGTCGGCTGGGGAATCATCTCCCCGTTCACGCGCCACCCCGTCCAGGTGGCGATGGATGCGCGGGTCGTCCAGGAGGCGGCCGGGCCCGGGCGGTTTCTGCTCGGCTTCGGCACGTCGAAGATCTTTCTCAACAACGCCCGCCTGAACGGCAAGCGCACGCTGGGGCCGATGCGAGACGCCGTCGAGATCGTGCGCGGGGTGCTCGGGGGCAAGCCGTTCACCTACGAGGGCGATACATGGAGCGCTGACGTGCCCGGCCTGCAGGACGAAGCGGAGACTCCACGTGACGTTCCTCCCGTATATGTGGCGGCAACCGCGCCGAAGATGCAGGCGCTCGCGGGCGAGATCGCGGACGGTTGCCTGACGCCGTCCATCACGACGCCCCCCTTCGTCCGCTACACGCGCGAGAACGTCGGGGCGGACATCGACATCGGCTGCACGATCGTCGCGTCGATCCACGGGTCTGATCGAGAGGCCGGTCGTGACGGCGCGCGTGAGATCGCCGGCATGTACCTCGCGAACAAGGTGCAGAACATCAAGGGGTCGGCGGACACGCTGCTCGATCTTGCGGGCCTGACCCAGGATGAGATTCGCCCTGTCGCAGAGGCGATGGAGCAGGGTGGACGCCTCGCCGCCAAGGCGAAGGTGACGGACGAGATCCTCGACAAGTGCAAGCCGATCGCCGGCACTCCCGCCGACTGCATCGCGGCGATCGAGGAGTACCGCGACGCGGGCTGCACGCACATCATGCTCGAGCTCTGGGGCGACCGCCGGCGCGAGCAGATCGAGCTCTTCGGCAAGGAGGTGCTGCCCCATTTCCGTTGAGATCGACGCCGACCGGCTCGTCGCGCTGGCCGTCGACCTCGTGTCGATCCCGAGCCCGACGGGCGACGAGCAGGCGATGGGCGAGCGCGTGCGCGACGAGCTTGCCGACATGGGGCTCCAGGTGCAGTGGCAGGAGGTCGAGGACGGCCGGCCGAACGTCGTCGGCCTCTGGGAGACAAAGGTGGGCGGCGGGAAGTCGCTCATGTTCAACGGGCACATGGACACCTCGTACTCGGGGCAGGAGCCCTGGCTCACAGGGATTCGCGGCTTCCAGCCCGAGGGTTTCGTCCAGGACGGACGGATCTACGGCCTCGGAATCTCGAACATGAAAGGCGCGCTCGCCTGTTACATGGAAGCGGTGCACGCGCTACTGGATGCAGGGGTCGATCTGAAAGGCGACGTGATGATCGCCTGCGTTGCCGGCGAGATCGAAAAGACGCAGTGGCACCCGGACTTCATAGGAGCTGAATATCGAGGCTACGCCGCCGGTTCGCGGTTCCTGCCCACGCACGGTGGCGTCACGGACATGTGCATTCTCGGCGAGCCGACCGAGCAGAGGATCGTCCTCGGCCACTACGGCGCGATGTGGGTGCGGATCTCGACGAGCGGGCCGTTCATCCACACGGCTTTCAGCGAAGGGCGGCGCGACGAGACGTCGATCGTGCGAATGCGCGACGTTCTCGACGCCGTGCTCGAGTTCGCGCCGGAGTGGGAGGAGCGCACCTCGTACGGCGGCAAGAAGGGGATCGTGAACGTCGGCGCGATCAACGGCGGCTTCGCCTGGCGCGTATCCCGCACGCCTCATCGGACCGACCTCTTCGTCGACTTCCGCGTTCCACCGACGATGCCGATGGCGGAGGCACGTGCGGCGGTGGGCGACTTCGTGCGCGGATTGCGCGAGCGCTTCCCCGACCATGGGATCGAGCACGAGGTCTATGTGACGGCGCCCGGATCCGAGATCGCGGAGGGGCACCCGCTCGTCGAGGCGATCGACGCCGGCCACAGCGAGGTCTTCGGTGCGAAGCCGGAGCGCGACACGGTGCGTTGGTTCTCTGACGCCTCTGCGCTGACGCGCTACGGCATCGAGAGCGTCAACTACGGCACGTCGAGCGGTCTCCCCGATCCCGTGCTCGGCGAGAACCTCGAGATCGACGGTCTCGCGAAGATGGCGAACGTCTACGCGCTGGTCGCCCAGCGGGTCTGCGGAGCGGCGTGATCGTGCACGACCCCTACGTGCTGCCCGAAGGCCTGCCGGTACCCGTCGACGACGGCGCCGCCGACCATCTGACCGGGAGCGCGGTTCCCGATCTGGTGCTCCCGTCCTCGCGTGGCGCGGTCAACCTCCGCGACTTCGATGTCCTCTACGTCTACCCGCGTTCGGGTCGGCCCGGAAGGGACCTGCTCCCCGGCTGGGACGACATCCCCGGCGCGCGCGGCTGCACGCCGCAGTCGTGCGCCTTCCGCGATCACAGCGCAGAGCTCGGAGCGCTCGGAGCGCGGGTCGCGGGACTCAGCGCCCAGACACTCGACGATCAGGTCGAGTTCGCACAGAGGAACCAGATGCCGTTTCCGGTCATCAGCGACGAATGGCTCGAGCTGGCGCGTGACCCCGGGCTACCGACGTTCGAGGTCGAAGGTCTGACCCTCTACAAGCGGCTCGCGCTGATCGCAGAGCAAGGACGCATCGTGAAGGTCTTCTATCCCGTATTCCCGCCCGACCGGAACGCGCAAGACGTCGTCGACTGGCTGAAAGGAGGTCGAACGTGAAGCTCGTCACCTACGACGACGGCCGCGTTGGCGAGCTGCGTGACGAGATGGTCGTCGAGCTGGACGTTCCGTCGATGCGGGAGTACTTCGAACGCGGTGGCGCAACCCCGACAGGGAAAGAAGCCGCCCTCGCCGACGTCACGCTGCGCGCGCCGATCATTCCGAAAAAGTTCCTCCACACCGCTGGCAACTTCCGCGAGCACGAGGAGGAGTCGAAGCGGGTCGGCTGGTCACACGAGATCGCGCCGTGGATCGTCTTCTTTCAGAACGTCGACGCGATCATCGGCCCGGACGAGCCGATCGTGTATCCAGAGCACCTGACCGAGGAGCTCGACTACGAGCTCGAGCTCGCGGTCGTGATCTCCAGGGCCGGTAAGTGGTTCGGCCCGGAAGAGGCAGCGGATTACATCGGCGGATTCGTGATCTTCAACGACATCACCGCGCGCGACATCCAGCGACGCGAGATGCGCTCCGGCGTGTTCTCGTTCTGCAAGGGGATCGACACGTTCTGCCCGCTCGGCCCGTGGATCGTCACTCCCGACGAGATCGGCGACCCGCACGATCTGCAGATGACGCTGCGGGTCAACGGCGAGTCACGGCAGGAGTCGCACAGCGGCAACATGTCCGTGACGATCCCGGAGATCCTGTCGCACTATTCGGCACTCGGGTACTCGGCGGGCGACGTCGTGTCGACCGGAACCGTGAGCGGTGTCGCCGGATTCAGCGAGGACGCCGCGTCTCTCTATCTGAAGCCGGGCGACGTGATCGAGGCGGAGATCGAGAAGATCGGGATCCTGCGCAACCCGGTGATCTCGTGGCAGCAGGCCCACGGCGAGCCTGCGCCGCCGCGCGTCGCGTGGTGAGCCCGGCAGAACATCAAGCACTACCACTGCCCCTGCGCGGGAACCTCCCGGTTCCCCCGCACCCCCTCCACTGGTCCGCTGCGCGGACAGGCGCTTCGCGCCGGTGAGCTGGCCGTACGACCAGGCAAAGCTCGATCGGGTCCAGGGGCTGATGGCCGGGGAGGATCTCGACGCGCTCGTCGTCCGCGCACCCGACAACGTTCTCTATCTCACGAACTTCTGGGGGATGAAGGGCTACGACGCCGCGGTGTTTCCGCGGGAGGGCCCACCGGTCCTGATCACGATCGAGCCGTCGGCCGAGGACGCAGCCGAGACCGCCTGGACCACCGCCGTCGTGCTGGTTCCCGGCTACGACGCGGAGGACCCGCGCCCCCCGCTCGCACGCACGCTCGATGCGGTCCGGGAGGCGGCCAAGCCCTACGAGAAGGTCGGGCTCGAGCTCTCGCTCGGCACGCAGGCCTCCGACCGGATGGTGGGCGAGCCGACCACTTTCACGAAGGCCTGGTTCGACGCCTTCCCCTCGGCTGTCGACGCCACGCCGCTCCTGGCGCGGGCACGGGCGCTCAAGACGCCGCAGGAGATCGAGCGCATGCGGCTGGCGAACGAGATCGCGGCGGCGGCGATGGAGCACGTCGCGAAGGAGCTCCGGCCGGGGATGAAGGAGAGCGAGGCGGCAGCGCTCTGGCAGGGGTTCGTACACGGCCAGGGGACCGGCTGGAAAGGCCGTGTAGGGCTCGCTCTGGGCTTCTCGCTCGTCTGGTCGGGCCAGGGGATCCGGACGTTCACGGCGACTGGAGACGGCCCCGTGGAAGAGCACGAGCCGACCCTGTTCGAGATCTGGGTCTGCGCCGACGGCTACTGGTGCGACCACACGAAGAACGTCTGCCCCGGCGACCTCGACCCCCGCTACGAGGAGCTGCTCGAGGCGCTGCTGGGCATCTACGGGCAGGCGATCGACCATTGCCGCCCGGGGGCGAGCATGGCCGAGCTCGACGTCCTGGTCCGCGAAGGTCTCACGGCCGCCGGCTATGCGGGGCAGCCGAGCCATCCGATCGCGCACGGGGTGGGCGCGCGCGCCCACGAGCCGCCCTATGCGCACCGCGCAGGCGGCGGTGTCATCGAGGAGGGGATGGTGCTCGCGATCGAGCCCGGCGCTTACTGGCCGGGGGGAGGAGGGCTTCGAGTGGAAGACAACTTCCTCATCACCGCGGCCGGAGCCGAGAAGCTGTCGTCCTACCCGGACGACTTTCGATGAGCACCCGCAGCGCCACCCACCTGCTCATCTCGTGCCCCGACCGGCCGGGAATCGTCGCAGGAGTGTCGCGCTTCCTGTTCGAGCAAGGGGCGAACATCGTCGAGGCGGACCAGTACGCGACCGAGCCCGCGGGCGGGACGTTCTACATGCGGATGGCTTTCCGTCTGGAAGGCGGCTCGCCCGACGATTTCGAGCGGAGCTTCGTCGCGGACGTCGCCGAGCCCTTCGACATGGAGTGGCGGCTTGCCTATCCGGACGAGCCGCGTCGCGTCGCCGTGTTGGTCTCGCGTGAGGAGCACTGTCTGCTGGACCTGCTCTGGCGTGCGCGGCGGGGCGATTTCGATGCGCAGATCGTCCACGTGATCTCGAACCATCCCGACCACGAGGCCGACGTCGCCGCCTTCGGCGTTCCGTACACGCACATCCCCTTCGGGGACGACCCGTCCGCGCCGAGGATCAGATGGCGGCTGTGTTGGCCGGAAACGTCGAGCTCGTGGTCCTTGCGCGCTATATGCGCATACTTTCCGGTGGTTTCCTCGAGCGCGTCGGAGTGCCTTTCATCAACATTCATCACTCGTTCCTCCCTGCATTTCCCGGCGCGGAGCCCTACGCTCGGGCCGCTGAGCGAGGTGTCAAGATCATCGGCGCGACCGCCCATTACGTCACCGAAGAGCTCGACGAGGGCCCGATCATCGAGCAGGACGTCGCGCGCGTGTCCCACCGCCACTCGACCGAGGAGCTGGCCGCGATCGGTCTGATCGTCCGCGATATCGAGCGGATCGTTCTTGCACGTGCGGTCGGGTGGCATCTGCAGGACCGCGTGATCGTCCACGAGAATCGCACCGTTGTCTTCTAGCGGCGCATTCTGGACCGGCGCGCTCAACGCCGCGCATGCGTTCTCGGCAGAGGTCGGCTTCTACGATACGACGCTCCGAGACGGCGAGCAGACCGTAGGCGTCGTCCTCACCCCCGACGACAAGCTCGAGCTTGCACGAGGGCTCGACGCTCTCGGGATCGAGCGAATCGAAGCCGGCTTTCCACGCGTCTCGAAGGACGACTGGCGTGCCGTCGAGCTGATCCGCGACGCGGGCTTGAACGCCGAGGTGTGGGGTTTCTCGCGCGCGGTCGAGGCCGACGTCAAGGCTCTCGTCGAGCTCGGAGTGGGTGCGAGCGTGATCGAATCGCCGATCTCCGACCTGAAGCTCAAGGCGCTGGGCGTCGATCGTGAGGCGATGCTCGAGCGGATCGTCTATGCGATCTCGTTCGCCGTCGAGCAGGGCGTTCGAGTCGCCTTCTTCGGCGTCGACGGGACGCGCGCCGATCCCGGTTACTTCGAGACGGTGTACAAGACGGCGGTCGAAGCGGGCGCGCAGGAAGCGGTGGTCGTCGACACGATCGGCATCGCGAGCCCGGAGGCGGTTGCGGACCTCATCGGCCAGACCAGGGAGTGGCTGGGCGCGGACGTCCCGATTCACTTTCACGGGCACAACGACTTCGGCCTCGCGACGGCAGCGGCCCTGGCGGCGGTGCGCGCCGGGGCTAGGTGGATCCAGGGCACGGTCAACGGCATGGGGGAACGTGCCGGGAACGCGAATCTCCCGGAGATCGCGCTCGCGCTGCGGGGGCTCTACGGCATCGAGACGAACCTGAGGCTCGACCGCGCCCGCGCCTTCTCGGAGCAGCTCCGCGAAGTCTCGGGATACGAGGTCGAGCCGTTCAAGCCGCTCGTCGGCGACAACCTCTTCCGCCGCGAATCGGGAGCCGTGGCGAGCCAGTTCCACGACCCGCCGGCGATCGAGCCGTACTCCTCCGAGCTCGTCTCCGCGAAGCGGAGCATCGTCCTGGGCAAGAAGAGCGGGATCGACTCGATCCGGATCAAGGCGGAAGAGCTCGGGCTCGACCTCTCCGACGACGAACAGCGCGACCTCCTCGTGCGCGTCAAGGAGTTGGGCACGAGAAAGCGCGGGCTCGTCACGGACGACGAGTTTCGCGAGCTCGTACGTGGCTGAGCACGACGCGATCATCGTCGGCAGCGGAGTGAACTCGCTTGCCTGCGGCGCGTTCCTCGCGCGCGCGGGTTGGCGAGTCGCCGTGCTCGAGCGCGAGTCGGAGCTCGGCGGCGCGGTCCGCACGGCGGAGTTGACCGAGCCCGGGTTCCACCACGACGTGTTCAGCGCCTGGCATCCACTCTGGGTCGCCGGTCCGGCACATGCGGAGCTCGGCCACGCGCTCGCGGAACGCGGCCTCGAGTATCTGAACACCGTGCACCCGACCGGCACGCTCTTTCCAGACGGCGAGAGCGCCTTCCTGACCACCGGGACCGACGGAAACGCCGCCGAGCTCGACCGGCACGCTCCCGGTGACGGCGATGCGTGGCGGGAGACGATCGCCGCCGTCGCCGCCCAGGCGGAGCTCGTCTTCGGAGTCCTCGGAACCGAGCTCTGGTCACGCGCCGGCCTGAATCTCGGTGTCAAGGCCTACCGGAGACTCGGACGCAGAGGTCTGGCGGAATTCGGCGGGGAGCTCGTGCAGACCAGCCGCGACTGGCTGACGACCACCTTCCGCTCCGAGCGCGCGCACGGGTTGCTCGCCCCGTGGGTGCTTCACACCGGCCTCGGGCCGGACGCCGCCGCGTCCGGGTTCATGACCAGGGTGATCGCGTTCGCAATCGAGGCCGGCGGTATGCCCATCCCGCGCGGCGGTGGCGCGCGCCTCGTCGACGCGCTCGTCCGGCTGATCGAGGACCACGGCGGTACGTGCCGGACCGGACAGGACGTCGAGCGCATCGTCGTCTCTGGCGGACGCGCGACAGGCGTGCGGCTGACGGACGGAGAAGTTCTTGACGCCCGACGCGCCGTCGTTTGCAACGTGACACCGACGCAGCTGTACGGACGCCTACTCGGGCCCGGCGACGTGCCGGCCGAGATCGGTGAAGCCGGAAAGCGCTTCCGTTTCGGCCGGTCCGAGATGCAGATTCACTTCGCACTCTCGGAGCCACCGCGCTGGGACGGCGACGACCGCCTCGGCCGCACCGCGATCGTTCACCTCACGCCCGGGCTCGACGGTGTGTCGCGGGCGGTCAACGAGGCCGAGCGAGGTCTGCTGCCCGCCGAAGCCACTGTGGTCGTCGGCCAGCCGCTGACGATCGACGACACTCGCGCTCCCGCGGGCAAAGGGCTCCTCTGGATCCAGCTGCAAGAGCTTCCGTGGCATGTGAGAGGCGATGCGGTCGGCGAGCTCGACACCGGCGACGGTACGTGGACGGAATCACTCCGCGAGCGCTATGCGGACCGGATCCAGGCGCGGCTCGCGCAACACATCCCCAACCTCGAGACCTCGATTCTGAAACGAGTCGTCCTTTCTCCCGCGGACCTGCAGGCGGCGAACATCAATCTTCAGCAGGGCGACCCGTACTCCGGTTCGCTCGCGCTCGACCAGAACTTTCTCTGGCGGCCCTTCGCGCGCCAACCCGGTCACAGCACGCCGATCGACGGTCTCTTCCAGATCGGTGCGAGCACGTGGCCCGGTCCCGGGCTCGGCGCAGGCTCGGGCACGCTCGTCGCGAAGGAGCTTCTGCAGCCACCTGTCGCAGAGCGGATCGCCGGGCGGATCACCTCGTTCCTGCGGCCTCGGCGGGCATAGAATCCCCTGCATGCGGCCACCTTTCTCGATCTCACAGATCACGACGCTGGGTGCGACGTTCGAGGCGGACCTCCGCGCCTACGCCGCCGCGGGAGTCGACGGAATCGGCATCTGGGAGATCAAGCTTCCGGAAGGTGGCGACGACCAGGCGCACGAGCAACTCGAGGCGAGCGGGCTCGGTAGGGCGGCTGCGGTCCCGGCGGTGCCGTCGATCTTGCCGCTGCCGCTGATGGAGGGCCCTGCCGACCCGCGCGAGCGGATCGACGCGATCTGCGCATCGGTGCACAGGCTCGCGCGATTCGAGCCGAGCTCGGTCGTGTGCCTGACGGGACCCGGCGACGATCGTGGCACCGTCGTCGAGGGCCTGCGCACGATCGGAGACGAAGCGGCACGTGCGGGTGTGCGCATCGGGCTCGAGCCCATCAACCGCCTCGGTGGGGAGGACTGGACGAGCATCTCGTCGCTTCAGGAAGCGGCGGAGCTTCTCGACGACGCCGACCGGTCGGCGCTCGGCATCCAGTTCGACAGCTGGCACGTGTGGAACACGCCAGAGCTCGTGGACGAGATCGAGCGTCATGCACACCGCTTCGTCGGTGTCCACATCGCCGACTGGCGCGATCCGACGCGCGGCTGGGCGGACCGGGTTTTGCCCGGCGACGGCGTCGCAGACCTCCCGGCGCTCCTCGGTACGCTCGAACGTGCGGGGTGGAACGGGTTCTACGACTTGGAGATCTTTTCGGACAACGGGACGTTTGGCAACGCTTGGCCCGGCTCCCTCTGGGATGTTCCCGAAGAGGAGCTGGCACGTCGGGGGAAGGAGGCGTTCGAGCGTGCCTGGTCGGCACGAAACCGGACGCCGCTTGACCAGGTATCGCCCGGTGCCGTGTAATCGACCAATGAGGACGACCCCAAGAGGAGGCACTAGATGAAAGTTCGAGGAAGGTGGGCGTTCGCCGCAGTTGGACTGCTGGCGTTCGTCGTGATCGGGAGCGCGCTGGCGGCGACGTCGGGGCACCAGGCCCCGCAGGCGAAGGCGCCGATCATCATCGGCTGGGCATTCGATAGTAAGGGCGCGATGGCCCCGTTCGACAATCCGGCACTCGCGGCGGCTCAGCTGCGCGTGGCGCAGTTGAACAAGAAGGGCGGTGTCAACGGGCGCAAGCTCGAGATCCGCACGTGCGACACGCAGGGCAACGACCCCGCGACGGCAAAGGCCTGCGCATTGAGTCTGCTCGGCCAGAAGGCGAACGTGCTCTTCACCACCTGCGACGTGGACCTCGCCGCACCGGTCGTCAGGGCGGCAATCGACCGCGGTGTTCTGGCAATCGCGCCATGCATCGGCACGGACCAGATGGGACCAAAGCGCTTCGGCTCGAGAGGGCGCCTGGCCTTCAGCTTCGGCAACGTCGCGCAGGATGAAGGCTCTGCGATGGCGCAGTACGCGTGGAATCGAGGCTGGAAGACCGCGGCGCTCGCTACGGACACGGTCATCGTCTACTTCAACAACGTGGTTCAGGCTTTCGAGGCGCGGTTCAAACAACTCGGTGGCAAGATCGTCGCGAAAGAGACGTACCAATCCCTCGGCGGCAACAACGTGCAGAACGCCGTAAGCCGCTTGAACAACGTGAAGGCGTCCGTGATCGTGACGTCGACCGCGGGCGCTTTCGGGGCTTTGTCGACGCTCCTTACGGGTCTCCGGACACTCGGGAACAATACGCCGGTCCTGAATTCGTGGGCAGGCGACGGCACATATTGGCTGCCGACGAATCCCAAGGTCAGCAACTACTGGTTCGTCACGTTTGCGTCGTGCTTCGGTGACGATCCGAGTAAAGCGGTCAACGCACTGGCGAAGCAGGTCAAGGCGGGGACCGGCGGCTTCGTCACCGGGCCTTCGGCGATCGACGGGCTCAAGGTCGCGATCCAGCGGGCGCACGGCTCGACGAAGGGCATCGTCCTCGCGAAGGTGATGGAGAAGTTCAGAAGGGTGCCGACGATCTCGGGCCTCGTCAGCTTCTCCCCGAAGCTGCACACGGTGTTCGGGCGTCGGTATCGAGTGATCCGGATCCAGAACAACGTTCCGAAGGTCGTTGGGACGATCGTCGCCAAGAAGGTTCCCAAGATCTAGCCTCACTTGGACCGAGCGAACGCGGCCGAAACAGTCAGGAGGCCCGGAGACACACTCCGGGCCTCCTCTGTGTGGCGGTCGTTTGCCGGCGTTCACGCTCTGCGCGAAGTCACACTCGAGGTCGGGCGCGGAGAGGTCGTCGGGTTGATCGGCCCGAACGGCGCCGGCAAGTCGACGCTTGTGAACGTCCTGAGCGGCTTTGATCGTCCGGACGCCGGCAGCGTCGAACTGGAGGGGCGCGATGTGACCCGGTGGACCCCAAGCCGCCGCGGCAGGAACGGGCTCGCAAGGACGTTCCAGCACAGCCATGCATTCCGCTCACTCTCCGTCCGTGAGAACGTCGAGGTGGCTGCCCTCGGTGTCGGCACGACATCGCGCGAGGCGCGCCGGCGCGCCACTGGGCTGCTGGGGACCCTCGGGCTCGCCGCTCAAGCCGACGCACGTGCGGACGCCCTCGCCCAGGGCGACGAACGTCGGCTTGGGGTCGCGCGCGCGCTTGCGACACAGCCGCGTTTTGTCCTGCTCGACGAACCCGCGGCCGGCTTGCCCGAGGCCGAAGTTCCCGAGCTTGCGAAGGCAGTTGGCGCCCTGCGTGACGAGCACGAAGCCGGCGTCCTGCTGATCGATCACAACGTGGCGCTGATCATGGGGATCTGCGATCGGATCTACGTGCTCGACCAAGGACGCGTGCTCGCGGAGGGTGCGCCCGGTGAGATCCGCGACAACCTCGACGTCGTCGCGGCCTATCTGGGCGAGAGCGCCGTCCACGAACCGGACAGCGAGACATGACAGTCCCGCTGTTGGCCGTGGAGGATCTCGAGGTACGCCACGGTGCGGTCACCGCTCTGAACGGGCTCACCTTCGAGGTCGGCCGCGGCGAGATCGTCGGCCTGATCGGCCCCAACGGCGCGGGGAAGTCGTCGACGTTGCACGCGATCATGGGTGCCGTCCGCCCGACGCGCGGCGACGTCCGCGTGAGAGGGGAGTCCGTCGTGGGCAAGCGGCCGGGAGACATCGCCAGGCGCGGTGTCGCACTCGTGCCGGAGGGACGGCGGATCTTCGCGGATCTGACCGTCGAGGAAAATCTCGAGCTGGGTCTCTCAGGCCGGCGCACCCATGCCGGCATCGACGAGGATCTGAAGCGCGTCTACGACCTCTTCCCGGTCGTGCAGGAGTCGCTCGGCCGCAAGGCAGGCACGCTTTCGGGCGGCCAGCAGCAACAGCTCGCGATCGCTCGGGCGCTCGTCGCGGATCCCGAAGTGCTGCTACTCGACGAGCCCTCGCTGGGCCTGGCGCCGCGCGTCGTCGATCTCGTCTTCGAAGCGCTCGCGGCGATCCGTGACCGTGGGCTTGCGATCCTCCTCGTCGAGCAACGCGCACAGCGCACCGTCGCCCTCGCGGACCGCTCGCATGTCCTTGCAAGCGGACAGCATCGCCTCACCCTCGGACCCGAGTCGGCCGGCGACACCGCGGCGCTCGTCAGCGCGTACCTGGCATGACGCTCGCGTTCCTCAACATCACCTGGCAGACGTTCGCCGATGCGGTGGGCCTCGGCGCGGTCTATGCGCTCATGGCGGTCGGGATCGGGCTCGTTTTCGGGGTACTTCGGCTCGTGAACTTCGCGTACGGCCAGCTGATCATGGCTGGCGCCTACGCGCTCGCATTCGCATCGGCGCACGGCTGGCCCGTATCGGTGGGCATCCCACTTTGCTTCGCGGTCGTTCTCGTGTTGTCGCTGCTGATGGACAGGATCGTCTTCCGGCCATTACGTGGGCAGTCGCCGGCCGTGATGCTCGTCGCAACGTTCGCAGTCGCCTTCCTGCTGCAGAGCATCGCTCTGCTCTGGTTCGGTCCGCTCGGCAAGATCTCCGCGTCGCTCGCGACACTGAATAGGCCGGTCACGATCTCGGGTGTCGACATTCGGAAGATCTCGATCGTCACGACCGTCCTCGCGGTCGCTTGCCTATTCGCGCTCGTTCTCCTGCTGGGCCGCACGCGGGTAGGGCTGCACATGCGGGCGGCCGCGATGGACTTCCGCACCGCGGAGCTTCTCGGCGTGCGCGCAGGCCGCGTAATTGGCGCTGCCGTCCTGATCTCGGGAGTGCTGGCAGCGGTCGTCGCCGTGATCCTCACTGTCCAGAACCCGCTCGTGACACCGGATTTCGCGTTGCGAGACACCATTCTCGTCCTCGCAGGCGTCGTGCTCGGCGGGATGAATCGCTTGGGCTCGGCAACTCTCGGCGGCTTCGCGATCGGATTTGCGTCTGGACTCCTCGGCGGTGCGCTCCCGACGAATCAAAGCCAGTACCTGCCGTCCTTCCTGTTCGCAGCAGTGATCCTCGTGCTCCTCGTCCGTCCCGGTGGTCTCTTCACGCGCGAGGGACAGCGCGCGGTGGAGCGGGTATGAGGCGTTTCGACTCGACGCTGCAGTTGTTGGCGCCACTCGGGCTCGTCGCCCTGGCCGCGCTCGTGGGAACTGTGGTCTCCACCTCAACCGAGACGTACGTGATCAATGCCCTCGTGAACGTCGCGATCGTCGTGGCGCTCTACGTCTTCATCGGCAACTCAGGCGTGCTCTCGTTCGGACACATCAGCTTCGTCGCCGTGGGTGCCTGGGCAGCGGGAGTGCTCTCGATGCCGGTCGAGGAAAAGCCGGCGATCATGCCGCATCTCTTCGGCATCCTCGGGAACCACACGATCGGCAACGTCTGGTCGCTCGCGCTGGCAGCGGTTGTCGGTGCGGCGTACGCGCTCTTGGTCGGCCTTCCGCTCATGCGCCTCTCTGGTCTCGCTGCCGGCATCGCGACGTTCGGGGTGCTTGAGATCACCCACAACGTGCTGCGCTACTGGGACAAGATCGGCCCGGGACTGAACACGTTTTCCGCGGTGCCCGAGACGACTGGGCTCCTCCAGGCCGCGCTCGGCGCAGGGCTCGCCGTCGTCGTGGCGTTCGCATACAAACGAATGCGCTTCGGGCGCCTACTCAGCGCCACGCGCGAAGACGCCGCCGCTGCGCGAGCCGTCGGAGTCTCCGTTTACCGCCAGCGGCTCGTGGCCTTCGTGCTCTCAGGGGCCTTGGCCGGATTCGCCGGCGGACTGTTCGTCCACCTGCTGCCCGTGAACACCGAAGGGCTTTACCTCGACCTCACGTTCATCACGCTCGCCATGCTGGTGATCGGTGGAGCAACCAGTCTGTGGGGGGCCGTGGTCGGTGCACTGGCCGTCAGCGCGATGGATTCGTTCCTCGCCGAGGCGGAGAACGGCATCCATCTGTTCGGCCGGTCCGTCGACCTGCCCGCCGGGACGCGGATCGTGGTCGTCGGCGCACTCATGGCGCTCGTCCTGATCCTGCGGCCGACCGGGCTCACCGGCGGACGTGAGTTTTCGGTCCGGCTGGCCCGGCCCCGGCGCCTTCTGACAAAGTTCGCTCGATGACCGATCCCAGGTTCGCAGAGCTCCAGCAGCGCCTTGCCGAGGTGACCAACCTCACGAAGGCGGCGACGCTGCTGTTCTGGGACCAGCGGGTGATGATGCCGCCGGGCGGCGCCGCCGCCAGGGCGGAGGCGATCGGCACCGTCAGCACCCTCGCGCAGGAGCGTTTCGTCAATGCGGACATCGGCCTGCTCCTCGACGAGCTGCGCGATCTCGAAGAGAGCTCGGACTACGACTCGTTCGAGGCCAGTCTCATCCGCGTGACGCGCCGCGACTGGGAGAAAGCGACGCGTGTTCCCCCGGAGCTGGTCGGTGACTTGAACAGGGCGTCTGCGGTTGCACTGTCGGCCTGGGGGCCTGCGAAGGAAGAGTCCAACTTCGACGCGCTGCGTCCGTACCTCGAGACCAATCTCGAGCTGCGGCACCGCTACATCGAATGCTTCGACCCGGCCGACGAGACCTACGACGTGCTCCTCGACAACTACGAGCCGAACATGAAGACCTCCGACGTCCGCCAGATCTTCGACCAGCTGAAGGAGGAGCTCGTGCCGCTGATCCAGGAGATCGGCGCTGCCGGCGACGTCGACGACTCCTTCCTCCACCAGGCCTTCGACGAGGGTGCGCAGCGCACGTTCAGCCTCGAGGTGTTGCGCCGCTTCGGCTACACGGACGACGAATGGCGGATCGACCAGACCCAGCATCCGTTCATGACCAGCCCCGGACATGGGGACATCAGGCTCACGACGAACTTCCGCCCGGACGACCTGAGCTCGCTCTTCGCGACGATGCACGAGTTCGGGCACGGCGTCTACGAGTGGGGCGTGGACGAGTCGATCGCAGGGACGCCGCTCGGCTCGGGTGTCTCGCTCGGTCTCCACGAGTCCCAGAGCCGGACGTGGGAGAACCTCGTCGGCCGGAGCCGTTCGTTCTGGCGCTTCTTCTACCCGCGCCTGCAGGAGGCATTCCCCGGCCAACTCCGGTCGGTCGACGAGGAGGCTTTCTATCGCGCGGTCAACAAGGTGCACCCGTCCCTGATCAGGATCGATGCGGACGAGGTCACCTACAACCTGCACATCATCCTCCGCTTCGAGCTCGAACAGGAGCTGATCGAGGAGCGAGTCGCCGTGCGCGACCTGCCCGGAGCCTGGAACGCTCGCATGGAGGAGTACCTCGGCGTCGACGTTCCCGATGACGCGCGCGGCGTTCTGCAGGACATGCACTGGGCCGGCGGCGGCTTCGGGTACTTCCCGACGTACTCGCTCGGCAACGTCATCTCCGTCCAGATCTGGGAACGCCTGAAAGAGGAGCTCGGCGATGTCGACGAGCGCTTCGAACGCGGCGAGTTCGGGGAGGTGCGTGAGTGGTTGCGCGACCACCTCTATCGGATGGGCCGGAAGTTCACGCCGCAGGAGACGATCGAGCGCGTCACGGGCAGCCCGATCGACGCGAAGCCGTACGTGCGTTACCTCCGCGAGAAGCTCGCGCCGCAGGCGGTTTGAGCGCCACGGCGCCTGCCCAGTCGCCGCTCGAGCGGCTGAAGGAAATCCTCGCCGAGCTCGCCGACCTCGGACACGCGGAACAGATCCTCGATTGGGATTCGCGTGTCTCGATGCCTCGCGCGGGAGCCAACGCGCGCGCTGACGTTGCTGCGACCCTCGCGGAGTTTTCGCACCAGCGCTTCGTCACCGACGAGGTGGGTGAGCTTCTGGAGCGGCTCGCCGCCGACGAGGATCCCGACTCGGCGGACGGAGCGCTCGTTCGCGTCACCCGCCGCGAGTGGGACCGCGCGCGACGGATCCCGTCGGACCTCGCGGGCGAGCTGGCCCAGGCGAACGGCGTCGGCGTCGCGGCTTGGGACGACGCGAAGAAGTCCTCCGACTTCGCGCTCTTCCGGCCGCATCTCGAGCGGCAGCTGGAGCTGAAGCATCAATACATCGCGTGCTTCCCGGAGGTTGACGAGCCGTACGACGCGCTGCTCGACGAATACGAGGAGGGGCTCACGACCACGAAGGTCGAGGAGGTCTTCGGGCGCCTGAAGGGCGAGCTCGTCGAGCTCGTCGACCGTCATCGCGACGACGTCGTCGAGGACCTGAAAGGCCCGTTTCCGGTTGCTGCGCAACAGGAGGCCGGACGGCTGGTGCTCGAGGCGTTCGGCTGGGATCCCAGCTCATGGCGGCTCGACGAGACACCGCACCCATTCGCGTCGAAGCCCGGGGCGGGAGACATTCGGCTGACGACGCACACCGACGAGCGGGACATCACGTCGCTCTTCTCGACGATGCACGAGTTCGGCCACGGTGTGTACGAGTTCGACATCGACCGCTCGTTCGCGAGGACGCCGCTCGGAGGGGGAACCTCGAGCGCAATCCACGAGTCTCAGAGCCGGACGTGGGAGAACCTCGTCGGGCGAAGCGCCGGCTTCTGGCGCTGGTTCTACCCGCAGCTCCAGGGTCTTCTCCCAGCCGCGCTCGGAGGGATCGGCGAAAGCTCGTTCGTCCGGGCGGTGAGCGCCGTGCGCCCCGGCCTGATCCGCGGCGACGCCGACGAGGTCACCTACGGGCTCCACATCATCCTCAGGTTCGAGCTGGAACGCGAGCTGCTTGCAGGGACCGTCGAGGTGCAAGACCTGCCCGACGTCTGGAACGCGCGCATGCGCGAGTACCTCGGCGTCGAAGTACCGGACGACGCGCACGGCGTGCTGCAGGACATGCACTGGTCGGCGGGGCTCTTCGGGTATTTCCCGACCTATCAGCTCGGCAACGTGATCTCGGTCCAGATCTGGCGGCGGGCGGTGTCCGAGCTCGGCGACCTTGAAGAGCAGTTCGCGCGCGGAGAGTTCACGGTCCTACGCGAGTGGCTACGCGAGCAGATCTATCGCCACGGGAGTCGATATTCGCCGCCGGAGCTCCTGCGCCGAGTCACCGCCTCGGAGATCGATCCGGATCCGTACCTCGAGTATCTCCGCGCCAAGTTCGCGTGAAGGTCTGCGTCATCGGTGCCGGTGCGATCGGAAGCCTGCTGGCCGCTCATCTGGCGAAGGTCGCGAACGTCTCCGTGCTTACGCGGCGGGATGACCACGCGCAGGCGCTGAACGAGCACGGGTTGAGGGTGAGCGGGCGGCACGACTTCACCGCGCGGGTCGCGGCAGTTACCGAGCCGAGCGAGCTTCCCGAGTTCGACCTCGGCATCATCGCGACGAAGGCGACGGGGGTGACAGGGGCGGCCGCATCCCTTCGCGGCCGGTTCCCTGGAGCGACGATCATGACCGTTCAGAACGGGCTCGGGGCGGAGGAGATCGTGCGAGCGCAGGGAGGCTGGCCACTCGTCTCCGCCGTCACCTTCATGAGCGGGACGAAGCATTCCGACACGCACGTCGAGTACATCCTGGACACGCCGACGTGGCTCGGTCCGTACGAGGGCTCGTCGTATGAGCGGGTTCAGGAGATCGCGCAACTCCTGCTCGACTCCGGGCTCGAGGCGGAGGCATTGCCGGACCTGCGGCCGGCTCAGTGGTCGAAGCTCGTCTTCAATGCGACGGTGAACGGCGTTTCCGCGCTGACCGGCCTGCCACACGACGCCCACTTCGCCGCCGAGGAAGAGCCATCGGATCTCGGCCACCTCGTGCACAACCTGGTCGACGAGGGGAAGCGTGTCGCTGCAGCGGCGGGCGTGGAGCTGTACGACGATCCCTGGGAGATGAACGTGCTGGCGACGCGGCGAGGTAGTGCGCACTACCCGTCGATGCTCGAGGACGTGGAAGCGCGTCGGCCGACCGAGGTCGAGCTGATCAACGGCGCGCTTGTGCGGGAGGCGGCGCGCCTCGAGGTCGACGTACCGCTGCACACGGCGGTCTATCGGCTCGTAGCAGCTCGCGAGGCGTCGTACTCGTGAGGGTCTGCGTCGTAGGCTGCGGCGCGGTCGGCTCGCTCTTCGCGGCAACGCTCGCACAGCTCGACGACGTCGAGGTCTGGGCGTACGACCTCTATCAAGAGCATGTCGACGCGATCAACCGCGACGGCCTACGTTTGAGCGGAGCGGGGGAGGCTCTCGGGCGGCCGAGGGCGACGTCGGATCCCGGCGAGCTTCCGGCCTGTGACTTCGGGATCGTCGCGACCAAGGCGATGCACACCTCGGCCGCGATCGAGGCCACGGCAGCTGCGTTCGCGGATGGTTGTGTCGCGACCGTACAGAACGGCCTGGGTAACGAGGAAGCAATTGCAAACCACACCGAGCGGGTGATCCGGGGCACGACGTTCCCTGCGGGCAAGCTGCTCGAGCCCGGCCACGTGCAGTGGGACGTCAAGGGCGACACGACCTTCGGTCCATTCGAGCCCAAGCCGGCCCCGTTCGGGGAGATCGCCCGGCTGGCCGAGGCCTGCACCCGTGCCGGGATGCCGGCTCAGGCCGTCGAGGACGCGCGCGGGCCTCAGTGGCGGAAGGTGATCTTCAATGCAGCGACGAACCCCGTCGGGGCGCTCACCCGGCTGACGCACGGCCGCGTCTGCGAGGACCCCGGGCTGCGCCGGCTCGTGAGCGGGCTGGTCGACGAGGGCAAGGCGGTCGCGGCGGCACAAGGGATCGTGCTCGACGCCGATCCCGAAGATCTGATCGACCACGCGGCGAAGCCCGAGGTCGCCTACGGTCACAAGGCGTCGATGCTGCAGGACGTCGAGGCACGACGTCCGACCGAGATCGACTACCTCAACGGGGGGATCGTCCGGTTCGGCGAGGAGCATGGGATCCCGACGCCGTTGAATCGCGCGATCTGGTCGCTCGTGAAAGGCTTGGAGCAATCGTGGTGAGCCCGGCCGAGATCGAACGACGCTACAGCGCCATTCGCGAGGCGATGGCGGAGCAGCAGCTCGAGGCAGTCGTCGTCTGCGGCTCGGAGTACACCGGGTTCGAGGGCGCTGTCACGTACATGTCCGGCTTCGTGATCGTCCACCGCTACGCATACGTGATCCTGCCGCGGGAGGGAGCCCCGACGATTGTCTTCCCGGCAGAGGCCCGCTATGTCGGCGAGCACGGAACGTCGTGGATCGAGGACCAGGTCTTCGCAGAGCGCCCCGGCCAGTACATCGGCGACCGACTGGCCGCACAGCGGGTCGGGGTCTACGGGCTGGACTACGTGATGGCAGTCCGTGATTTCGGCGGCACGGACGTGCGCGTCGAGTTCGTCCCGTTCGACCTCGAGTTCGATCTGGCGCGCGCAGTGAAGAGCGAGACCGAGCTCGAATCCGTGCGCGACTCGGTGCGGATCAACACCGAGGGATTCTGGGCGTTCCTCGAGGCGTACGCACCGGGAAAGACAGCGGCTGAGGTTCTCGCTCCCGCGGAGGAGCTGTTCGTCGAGGAAGGCTGCGGCCGGCTGACGATGAACATGGTGCTCGTCGGCGCGGAGTTCGCGATCGCCCGGAAGAGCACGATCCTCGGCGAGTTCTGCATCCCGTCACTCGAGATCGCCGGGCCCGGCGGCCACTGGGTCGAGGTGTCGCGCTCGATCGGCAAGCCGAACGCCGAGGTGAGCAGGATGCTCGAAGCCTACGAGGAGTATTTCGAGGCGGCCAAGACAGCTCTCAGGCCAGGTGCGACCTCTCATGATGTGCACCGCGCCGTTTCGAAAGGCTTCACCGATCGCGGCTACCACCTCGGCCACGTCACCGGACATTCGATCGGGATGACGATGATCGAGCATCCGAAGATCGGTGAAGCGATCGAGACCGAATTGCGGGCGAACATGGTGTTCTCGATGCACCCACATGTCATCGCCGACAACGGACACGACTGTCTCTACATGCAGGACACCTGGCTCGTCACGGCCGACGGCGGTGAGCCGCTTGCGGGCTTGCCGATGCGGATCTACGAGGCCGGCGAGACCCGGCCCTAGACGCGTTCAGCCGACTTCGGCGTGAATACGGCCGGACGACTCTCTGAGCCGTCCGCCGTCGCGGCCGGCCCGCACGGCCATGATCTCCGCGAGCATCGAGAGCGCCGTCTCGGCCGGTGTGTGAGCCCCGATGTCGAGACCTGCCGGGCCGGAGATCCGGTCGAGGGCCAACTCGTCGATTCCCGCCTCGAGCAGGCGCTCGCGGCGCCGCTCCTGATTGCGACGCGAGCCGAGTGCCCCGATGTAGTAGGCGTCGGTCGTCAGCGTGCCGACGAGCATCGGAATGTCGAACTTGTCGTCGTGGGTGAGGACGACGACCGCGGTGGCGTGATCAGGCTGCACCTGCGCAAGCGTCTCGTCCGGCCACGCGACGATCACCTCGTCCGCATTCGGGAGCCGTTCCCGGGTCGCGAAGCGTCCGCGCGCATCCGCGACGATCGTGTGCCAGCCGAGACCGCGTGCTGCGGCGCAGAGTGCGTCGGCAGTGTCGACTGCGCCATAGACGAGCAGTCGCGGTGGTGGCCCGAAGACGTCGGCGAAGACCCGCCTGCCGTGCAGCTCGACCACCTTGCTGTGGCCACCTCGAATCAGATCGTCCGCAAGCGGATCGTCGCCGTCGCGGACGAGCCATTCTCTTCCGTCAGCAAGGTCCGTGAATGCGACCGCGCGGCGTTCGTCACGTGCGACATCGGCGAGGCGGCCGAGGAGCCCAGGATCGGGCTCGGACACCCAGACGTCGATCTCGCCCCCACAGGGAAGCCCGACGCTGAGTGCAAGGTCGTCGGAAATGCCGAAGGTGAGCAGCCGGGGCTCGCCGCCGGCGAGCACCTCACGGGCTGCCTCGACGACCTCACTCTCGACGCAGCCGCCGGAAACGGAGCCTGCGAGCTCTCCGGCTTCCGAGACGGCGAGCTTCGAGCCGACAGGCCGCGGGGCGGAGCGGCGCGTTGCCACGACGGTGGCAACCGCAATGCGATCCCCGGCCGCACGCCAGCGATCGAGCTCCTGGAGGATCTCCCTCACCGAGAGATCGTAGCCCGGGGCCCCCAGCGTGGAACGACTAGTGCGCGCAGCGACAGACGGACTCGCCGAGCTGGGAGCGCTCGAGCTTGAGGCCGCAACGCGCGCACATCGGCGGGGCGATCTTGGCCCGCACGAGCAACGCCCGCATCAGCACGGCCCACAGGACCATGTAAGGGACGAGGAGCTGCGCAGTCATGCCCCCCGTATCGGCTCGAGCCGCTCCCGGGTTTAGCCACAATCTCATCGAACCTGCCACCGGCCGACGGCGGGTAGACTGAGCCCGTGGGCTGGTTGATGATCGCCCTGCTGATCGGCACCGTCGCGGCGGTACTCGGCGCTGAGTGGCCGAGGGTTTCGGCGCGGTTCGGCAGCGAGGCAAGGCAGCGGCGCGAACGCACGCAGCGCAAGAGCCAGCTGAAGCTGCTCCGGACCGAGACAGAAGAGTTCGCCGCGAGCGTCGAGCGAGACCTCGACCAGCTGCCAACGATCGAAGAGACAGACCGGAAGCGCTAGCGGACGACGAACGAGGTCCGCAGCGTCCGAGTGTTCGGGAGGATGCGCGGAACGTTTTCCATGTTCTTCGTTTCCTGGTAGTCGGCGACGGAGAAGGTCAGCGCATGGCGGCCGGCAGAGATCCCCGAGAGCGGGATTCGCACCCGTCCCGCGCGATACGAGACCGGCACGAAGTCTTCGTCGATGTGAGCTTGCAACGATTCCGGATCGACGCCGGAGCCGCCGTCGCTCACTGCCAGCTCGAGAAAGCGACCACGCACTCCGAGGACCCGTGCGGACGGCGGGGTCGCGTCACCGAGCCAGAAGCGGAATCGGAATCCACCCGACCTGCCACCTGCGGGCGTGTCGAAGACGATGTCGTAGGCCCCGGGGCCGGGGAGAGCGACGCCGGCGACGAGGCGGTGGCGGCCGTAGCTCGCTCGGTAGGGATTCTGGTCGTACGGGAGGGCCGTGTAGCCGGCGAGCCGGTTCTCGTCGCCCGCCCTGACCACCCGCGGCTCGATCTTGACGCCTCGGTCGCTCGACGTGACCGCCACGCCGAAGTTTGCGATCCGGCGGCGAATGTGCACGCGATACACGACTTCGCGACCCGTGAGCCGGACCGGAAACGGCGCGTGTCCCGGGAGGACGTCGGGGTATCTGTACGACGTGACGCGGGTGGCGCCGCGCGATGTGTTGCCGGCGTAGTTCCCTGTTCTGGAGAGGGACGTGTGCCGATCGAACCGGAGCCTCGGCCGCTCGGTCCGGAACCAGAACGCGATCCGCCGACGGACGCCGTTGCGGGTGAGGACCACGAAGCCCGTGACATCGCCTTCGCGCGCTCCACGTGGCACGTTCACGCGTACCGGGAGCACGCCCGGCACGGTCACCTGCGCAGGGGCCGAGACGGAGGCGGCTCCATTGCTGAGCCCGACGTTCCAGACACCGGCGCCGCCGCCCGCATTCGACAGGGTCAGGTTGCGCGTTGCGCGGGAGCCGGGTTTGAGTAGGCCGAACGTCAACGAGGTCGGACTGGAGAAGACGAGGGGCTGATCGGCCTTGACGAGATCGATTCGGCCGCCGCCCTCACGAAGTGGGTTGACCTCGAACGTGCTCCCGTTGTGAACTGGATCGCCTGTCAGCGCCAGTGCCGACCTGACATTCTCCGGTGTCCAGATGGGATGCCGCTGGCGCAGCACGGCCGCCGCTCCCGCGACGTGTGGCGCCGACATGCTGGTTCCGCTGAGCTCGACGTAGCTGCCGCCGGGCGCGGCTGAGGCGACGTCTTCGCCTGGGGCGGTGACGTCGGGCTTGAACATCAGCGAATAGGGCGTGGGGCCGGCAGAGGAGAAGCTTGCGATGAAATCCACGTCAGGGCTGCCGTGCCCACCGCTCGACGCGGCGACCGAGATCACCTTCGCCGCGTTCGCCGGTGACGTGATCGTCCCGTAGCCGTACTGATCGAAGTCGTTGCCTGCCGAAACTGCCGCAACGACGCCGGCGTCCGCAGCCGCATTGAGCGCATTGACCACGGCATCGCGGCGCGGATCGATCTCCGTTTCTCCGAGCGAAAGGTTGATCACGTCCATGCCGTCGCGGACCGCAGCCTCGATCGCCGCGGCGAGCTCGGGAGAATTGCCGTTCGCACCGAACTGGCTCGGGATTCCGAGAGCCTTGTAGTTCCCGAGATAGGCGCGGGGCGCGATCCCAGAAAGACGCACGCCGGTCCGCGTCGCCGTGTTGTTGTCACCGGCTGCTATCCCGGCCACATGTGTTCCGTGATCGGAGAGCTCGGGATCGAAGGGCAGATGCGCGTTGCGGTAAACGGGCGTCGCCGGTGCGAAGGCTCGTGCGACGATCACCTTCGGTGTCGTATAGGCCGTCTGACCTTTCGGAAAGCCTGCGGGATACGACAGGCCCGTGGGCGCGAAGAACGGATGCGTCTGGTCGATGCCGTCGTCGACGATCGCGATCTTCATGCCCTGTCCTGCGGTGGCAAGCGTGGGCCCCCAGACCTGAGGCGCACTGATCACCTCCGGCGTCCTGTCGAGCAGCGTGTGGTAGGTCTCGCTCGGCCAGACGTGTGCGACCCCGGTGATGCGGGCGATCGTCGACACCCGGCTCCTGGGCACGACGACCGCGAAGCCGTTGAGGACGACGCCGTAGCGCCAGCGAACGTCGGCGCTGGGAATCGAGGCGCGGATCCGCGTCTGCACGACACGCTGAGCACGATCGAGGCGCCCGAGGTAGTCCCTGCTCGCCGGCGCGCCGAGCAACAGGCGCTGCGGCCGCGCGAACGAGGAGTAGGCCAGCGTGCTCCGCTGGGCGAAGACCTCGGCGAGCGCAGGTTGCTTCAAGGTCACGAGCACCTCGACATTGCCGGCATGTGCCGACGAGGCGAACGCCAGACTCGCCAGGCCGCAGATCAGGAGACCCCTCTTCAGGTCGAAAATGGTACGGCCAAACTGTTAAGCCCGTTGGGTGAGCGGGCGAACCTGCCTGCCGGGGTGAATCGATCGGTCCCGCGACGCCTGGCTAAACTGTTCGTCCGCGCGGATGTGGCGGAATTGGTAGACGCGCACGGTTCAGGTCCGTGTGGGGGCAACCCCGTGGAGGTTCAAGTCCTCTCATCCGCATAGCC
>CAWDSD010000002.1:0-159044 GCA_963804935.1 uncultured Actinomycetes bacterium | reverse complement strand
TTGGTCGAGTGCCGCGCCGGGCCGAGGCCAGCAACTCCCGCGCACGCGCGATCTTCCTCTGCCGGGTCGCGATTCTGCTCGGCATGCACAGCCTTCTGCTCCGCCACACGGGCCAGGACTGTCTGCCGTTGCGCAGCGTTGCGCGCAGACGCCGCTGCGACCGCGAGTCGCTCGGCCTTTCGCTTGTTCCCTTCAGCGAGCGCCTTTTGCGCGAGCGCATCGAGTCGCGCGGCGTCCGCCGTCTGTGCACTGACCTGCGCGCCGTGCGCAGACTGCTGCGCCTGGGTCTGCGCGTTCTGGGCCTGGATCGTCTTCTGCTTTGCCACCTTTTCGTTCTGAACGGCAATCGCCTGCTGCTCATCGGCAACGGTCTTCTGCTGCTCAGCCTCGATTTGCGCACTCTGCGCGACGGCCGCTTGGTGCTGCGCGTCGCTTCGTTGCGCAAGCGCATACACGGCGACGGCAGCCATGACTGCGAGACCGAGCAGGGTGACGGCGCCAAAGACCAGAAGCCGCCGCTGGCGCCGGTGATGTTCTTGCCGCTCCTCCTCGACCGCGTCGCTCCGCCTCGAAGCGCGTGCGCCACGCGACGACGGCGTCGGCGAGCACGTCGTGGAAGATCTCGTAGCGTGTCGTCGATGGGGCCGTTCTCCGAGCTCGCGCGCACGATGCGCTCGGGCGGAAGCCGGCGCAGACCTCCGCGGCTTCGCCTTCGTCGACAGCCGCATAACCGGCGAGATCGTGCACGCCGTGCGCGATCTTCGTGCCGGACGGCGTGACGAGGAAGTTGTACATCGCCGCGGCGGCGCCCTTCTCCCGCGGGCGACAGATCCGCCATCGCACGTTCGAGGTGGTCCTGGACGATGCGCGCGGCTCCGCCGAGCTCGCGAAGCGTGCGCGCCGCAGGATGCGCGAACCTCGCTCGTTCTCGACGTCCCAGAGGCGGGCCAGGACGAGCTGGAGATACGGGCGCTTCGATGCGAGTCTCGTGCCGCTCCGCCGGCCGCGACCCCTCGCCCGGCCACGCCGAGCTCGACGCGGCCGGCAGTGACCTCGTCGAGAACTCGTCTGATCCAGCCCCGGCTCGACCTCGACATGGCCTTCGTCAGCCGGGACAAGCTCGTTGTAGCGGTGGATCGGCCCCACGGTCGCTGCCTCCCCAGCCGCGCGGTCGAGCCGGTCGAGACGCAGCCGGTTCGAGAGCAAGTTCGGGAATCGCCGCCTTGAGCACGTCGAGCCTGGCCAGAGTGTCCTCGCGGATTCCGATCAGCACGTTCACGCGCAGCTCGGTGCGCCGCAGCACCTCGCGCGAGCTGCTGGGCGAATGCGCCCCCGCCGTCGTGGTAGAGGAAGAGCTCTTCGAACTGGTCGAGGATCAGATAGAGGTCGCCTCCGGCGTCGCGTCCGCCGCCTCGGCGAGCGCATCTGCGAGCGAGTCCCCCTGCCGCCGCCGGCCTCGACAAGTCCGGCCACCGGGTCGCCGGTCCACGTCGAGAAGACGACGACCTCGACGCCTTCCTCCTGACGCAAGCCGATGAGCGACTCCCGCACGGAGCACGGAGCTCTTCCCGACCCCGCTCGGTCCGAACAGGACGGTCACGCGCGACGGCGATCAGATTCGCCGCGATCACCTCGCTCTCGCGCTCGCGGCCGAAGAAGAGCAGCGCGTCGACGCTCCGAATCCTCGAACGGCGCAAGTCCCTTGTACGGCGAGGGCGGGCTGCAACAGGACGCTCATGCCGCTGCCTCCGCCGTCGCGAAACCGTGCATATGCGGCCAGGGTCTCGACGTAGCGCTCGAGCGGGAGCTCGTGCACGTCGACGTCGCGCCGCCGCCAGAACTCGCGCTCCAGCGGCTGCGCTCTCGGCTGGACGGCCCACGACCGGTAACTCAGCGGCTGGTCGCTCCAGAGCCGGTTCAGAATCACGCGCAGATTCCAGTCGCGCCATCGTGTAGCCGAGGAAGAGGAAGTGGCTCCGTCGCAGCTTCGCTGCGAGCGCCGACCGGCACGGCGCCGGCGACGTCGCTCTTCGACAGGTAGTCGATGTAGTCGTCCTCGGTGACGACGAAGCTCTCCCACTCACGCTCCGGGCCTCGATCGACCTGGCCGTGCAGCTTCAGGATCACCGTGCGTTCGTCGAGCGACAGCTCCGTCGCATACGTGTTCGGCAGATCGATCAACGCGCCGGTTCCGTCTGGGCTGATGTGGCAGAACTTCCCGCGGTTCGGGCCGGCGGCGATGTACGAGACGACGTCGAACTCCTCGCCGGCCTCGAGAAACGCCGCCTCGAGCGCAAGGTCGTAGCTCGTCGTCACCAGAAGCTGATGCGGCACTCCACGCTCGCGAAGCACGGGGGCAGCGACGCGAAGCAACCGATGGATCGGCGTCGGCGTCGCATCGGCGTCGAGCAGTGCGTGCAGCTCGTCGTAGAGCGGGCCCGGATCCCTTCATCACCGCGACGTACTGGGCGACGCGTGGCAAGCTCGAGCCGGTCTCTCGCCGTAGTCGAAACGCTGCGCGAGGCGCGTGGCGAGATCTGCGACCTCGGCGCCGAGGACCGCCACGAGCCGGCCCTCGAAGAGCGCCAGCAAGACCTCCTCGAAGTGATCCTCGGACGGAGGATCGGCGTCGGGTGCCTGCAGCCCGGCCTCCTGCCTGAGGATCGCCCCGTGTAGCTGCTGCAGCTCGCGGCTCGGCTCGATGCCGAGCTGCTCGACGAGGATTCCGCGTGCCTTCTGGTAGGCATGGAGCGCCTCGGCCTGCCGTCCCGACCGGTAGAGCGCCAGCATGTACTGGCCCCGCAGGCGTTCACGCACCGGATGCTCGTTCGACCAGACCCTCGAGCTCGCCCACGAGCTCGAGATGTCGCGCCAGCGTCCAGGTCCGCCTGCACCCGCTCCTCCAACGTCGCAAGCCGGAGCTCTTCGAGCTGGGCGATGTGCGGCTGGGCGAACGTCTCGAACGCGAAATCCGCGAGCGGCGGGCCGCTCCAGAGCGCCAAGCGCCTCGCGCAGCAGCTCCGCGCGCCGGTCCGGTTCCGCGCCTTTGGAACGGTCCGAACAAGGAGTTGAAGCGCTCGAGGTCGAGAGCTCCCGGGCGCCACGTTGAGCCGATAGCCCGGCGACTTCGTCTCGAGAATCTCGGGACCCGAGCGTCTTCCGCAGCTGCGAGACGAAGTTCTGCAGCGAGGTGACGGCCGTTCGCGGCGGGCTCTTCACCCCAGAGCGAATCGATCAGCCGGTCCTGAGAGACGACCCGACCGGCTTCGAGCAGGAGTAGCGCGAGCACCGCGCGCTGCTTCAACCCGCCCAGGAGGAGCGGGCCGGTCTCGTCCGAGACCTCGAGGGGGCCGAGGATCCGGAACTCAAGCATGTGACGTTTGTAACACGGTTCGCTCGCTTTGAACAGCGGCGCGCCGGCGGGGCCCGGCGGCTCGCACCCGAACCTTCTGCCGTCGCGCTAATCGCTCGCTAATCGCGCATTAGCCGGCGGTTAGAGCGACAGTTGGTGAGCAGTTGCGGACCGCCTTCGACGGTGGCCGCATGGCTACCACCACACATCCTCAGAGCCGCGACGCTCGCCGTCGCGCCGCCGGGAGCGTCCTCGCTCGTTGCCGCGCTCCTCGGCCTGATCTGCCTCCGCATGCGCCGGGGGCTCGCACCCGTCCGTGGGCGCGGTCTCCTCGGCAGCGGGCGAGAACGACGAGTTGGACGGCCGGGTACGAGCGGCTGCTCCCGACGAACCGGCCGACGGTCGAGGCTGCGTTCCCGCGCGAGAGCTACTCCCCTGGAAACGTCGCCCGGCTCGATCGTTCTGGACCGGCGGCTCGCCACGTGTCCCTTCAGGTCTTCCGCGCAGGAACCGAGGACGAAGCCCGGTCCGGCGCGCGACGTCATGCTCGGCACCGCCGTGACGGCGACTCCCGCGGATCGGAGACGTCGACCGGGGCGCGCAATCCGGATGCCTGTCGGCGAGTGGCCGAGCGGGCTCTACTTCGCGAAGCTCGTGTGGACGCGGCGGCAAGGTCGGTTACGCACCCTTCGTTCTGCGTCCGCGGACGCTCGGCGAGCAGCCAGCGTCGCCGTGGTCCTGTCGACGATGACGTGGCAGGCCTACAACTTCCACGACGACGACCAAACGGATCGCTCGACACCTGGTACGCCGGCCAGCCGCACGCCCGTCTCGGGCCGCCCGTACGAGAACCGCGGTGTCATTCCGCACTACAAGCACTACGACGCAGCCGTTCCTGCGCTGGCTGATCGCGACCGACCGCAGACGTCGACTACCTGGCCGACGCGGACCTCGACGCGCAGCTCGACGACGGGACGCGCGCTCGCAGCGCGTACGACCTGATCGTCTTCCCCGGTCACCACGAATACGTGACGTCGGCACGAGTTCGACGTCGATCACGGCTTACCGGAACCGCGGCGGGAGCCTGATGTTCCTGTCGGCCAACAACTTCTTCTAGCGCACGGTCAAGAACGGCGATCGTCATGACTCGCACCGGCCAAGCTGGCGAGACCTCGGCCGCCCGGAGTCCGCGCTGATCGGCGTGCAGTACTTCGGCAACGACGCCGGGAAGCATCGAGGCCGTGGATCCTCCGCACCAGCTCCGCGGGTCGCTGGATCTTCGCAGGCACGGGCCTGGACAGCCGGCTCGCAGCTTCGCGAACGCGCGGGATCGAGGCCGACGAGACGACGCCGAGCTCCCCGCGCGGCACTCAGGTGATCGGCGCGATTCCGAACATCTTCGGGACCGGGTCACGACGCGCAGATGTCCGTACTACGAGACGCCGAACGGCCGAAGGTGTTCGCCGCAGGCGCATTCACCCTCGCGGCTCGGTCTGGTGGCCGGCGTCCGACCAGGTGCTGGAGAACCTGTGGGCACGACTCGCCGACGAACGCTGCCGCGTCTAGGGTGAGCCCGACCCAGAGAGCCAGACCTAGCGCGAACGCAGCCGGTGCTTCGCGTTCACCCTCGCCGGCTGGTGGACGGAGGCTCGCGATCAGGCCGCCGTCAAGCGACCCGGCTAACCTTGGGCAGCCCTCCCCGTCTTTACGACTCGTGCGCCTCCGACTCATCTTGCTCATCGCCTGCTTCGCCCTGGCGCTCGCCGCGAGCACCGGCGCCTCGGCTTTCCCCTGGCCGATCAAGCCGTTCAACAAGCAGCATCCGATCCGGGCGAACTTCGGCGACCCACGCACGCGCTTCCTGAACACGATGCTCACGGACGGCCTGCAGGGGCCGGGCACGTTCCTCTTCCACAACGGCATCGACATCGCAGCCGCCGACGGCACGCCCGTCTATCCCGTCGTCTCGGGGAAGGTCCACTACATCGACGACTCGGCGATCTCCGTTCGCACGAAAGGACACGGGGTCTTCCAGTACTTCCACATCATCGCCACCGTCCGCAACGGTGAACAGGTGATCGCCGGCCGCACGATTCTCGGCTACGTCATGCGCGCGTACGACCACGTGCACCTTTCGTGGATCCGCGGAGGGCGTGTCTGGAATCCCCTCGCGCGCGGCGGCATCGCGCCCTATCGCGACCGGACCGTTCCGCAGGTGAGGGCGATCAACGTGCGCCCCTCGGGGTCCTTGCTGTCGTTCGACGAGACCGTGTGTGGCATGGTCTCGATCGTGGCGGCGGCCGACGACACGGCGCCGATGGCGGTCCCCGGAGTCTTTGCGAACTTTCCGCTCGCCCCCGCGTTCCTGACCTGGTCGCTCGCGAAGGTCGGCGGGAGCACCTATGTGCGCGATGTCCCCGCAGCCGACTTCCGCACCACGTTGCCGGCCGCGCGCACCTTTTGGAACGTCTACGCGCGCGGCAGCTATCAGAACGCGCCACGCTTCTCGAACCAGCAATTCTTCATGGCGGGCCGGTTCCTCTACAACCTTGCGAACGGCGTCGACACGCGTTCCTATCCGAACGGGCTCTACGAGGTGACGGTGCAGGCCACCGACATGCGCGGAAACAGCTCAGAGGCCGCACTGCGGTTCAAGATCGAGAACCACGCCGGCACCGAGACCGGCTGCGCTCAGGCGCCGAGCTCGGAACCGTAGGCCTGGCGGTAGATCCGCTTCAGCTCCTCGACCCGCTTGACGTAGGCGCGCGTCTCGGCGAACTGGATCCCCGTGCCGGCACGACGCCAGCGGTCGACATTGTCCTGGCCGGCGTTGTACGCCGCCAGCGCATCCTGCTCGTCGCCGTACTTGTTGAGCAGGTGCCGGAGATACCAGGCGCCGTAACGCACGTTGATCTCCGGGTCGTAGAGATCCTCGACGCGGAACTTCGATCCGCCCGTGTGCAAGGCGATGCCCTCGGCCGTGTCCGGCAAGAGCTGCATCAGACCAATCGCTCCGGAGCTCGACTTCGCATTGGCTTTGAACTTGGACTCCTGGTAGATGACTGCCGCCAGCAGCGCAGGATCCAGCTGGTAGTTGCGCGCGTGCCCGCGGACGATCTGTCCGTAGGAGAGCGGATACCAGAGTCGCTCCCACCATCCCGGCTTCGCGGACTGCAGGGTCGTGAACGTCACGATCAAGGCAACCGCGAGCGCGGCGACGCCGAGCAGGCGTTTCACGCGGCGAGCTTGCTCATCACGCCGGCCACGAAAGCATCGAGCTCCTCGAGAGTGCCGTCGTTTACGTACGCATAGTCAGCGAGCCGCAGCTTCTCGTCGTCCGGGATCAGCCGTTGCTCCCTCGTGTCCGTGACCGGCCGTCGTGCGGCGCGCACCTCAGGGGAAGCCGTGATCACCACCACCACGTCGAAGCGACCGTCGCCACCGGTTTCGTAAAGGAGCGGCACCTCAGTCACCGACACCGCAGGTGGATTCGGACGCTCGGCGAGCTCCTGGCGCCATGCGGAATGTTGTTGCACCACCTTCGGATGGAGGAGCGCTTCGAGCCATTCGAGCTCCTCCGGATCGTTGAAGACGATGCGCCCGATCGCCTCGCGGTCCGCACCGTCTGGGCCGATGACCTCGGAGCCGAACCGTTCGGCGAGCGCGTCACGGACATCGGGATCGCCGCTCAGCAGGCGGTGCACGATCTCGTCACTCGACCTCGTCGCGGCGCCGTGACGCCCGAAGGCTGCGAGCGCAGCGCTCTTGCCGGCGCCGATTCCGCCGGTGATCGCCACCGCGAGTGGAGGCTTCGAGTTAGTGCTCGTCGGAGACAGGCTCGGCGGGAACGGCTGATTCGTCGGCCGCCGCCGGGTCGATCTCGTCACCGACAGGCGCGGACTCGCGCTCGACGGGGTCGTCGGCCGCCGGCGGTGCATCGAGCTCCGGCTTCGGTGCGTCGAGCTCGGGCGCCAGTGGCGCCGAGGCGGAGTCGCTGAACACGTCCTCCGAGAGGTCGAGATGAGGCGTCCCCTCGATCGGCCCCTCCGACTCGTCGCGCCGGTCCGCGTCGACCCGCTTCAGCGAGAGCGACAGCCGGCGGCGCTCCGCATCGACTTCGAGGATCAGCACGGGGACCGTGTCGCCCTGCGAGACGACCTCGCGCGGGTTCTCGACGTGATGCTGCGCAAGCTCTGAGATGTGAACGAGACCTTCGACGCCGGGAAGGATCTCGACGAAGGCGCCGAACGTGACGACCTTCGTCACCTTGCCCTCGACGACGTCGCCCTCCTTGTGCTGCTCGAGGACCTGCTGCCACGGATCGGACTGCGTCTGCTTGAGGCCGAGCGAGATGCGCTGGCGCTCGCGGTCGATGTCGAGCACCTTCACCTGGACGGTCTGGCCGATCTCGAGCACCTCCGACGGATGGTTGACGTGCGACCACGACAGCTCGGAGATGTGGATCAGGCCGTCCATGCCGTCGAGATCGACGAAGGCGCCGAAGTCGACGATGTTGGAAATCTGTCCCTCGACGACGTCGCCCGGGTTGAGCCGGTCGAGGATCGCCTGACGCATCTCCTTGCGCTCGTCCTCGAGGACGGCGCGACGGGAGAGCACGACGTTGTTCCGCGAGCGGTTGAGCTCGATCACCTTGCAGCGGAGCTCCTTGCCCATGAACTCGTCGAGGTCCTGCACGCGGCGGATGTCGACGAGCGACGCCGGCAGGAAGCCGCGCACGCCGAGGTCGAGGATGAGACCGCCCTTGACGACCTCGATCACACGGCCGTTCACCGGCTCGCCGGATTCGGCCGCCTGCTCGATCGCCTTCCAGGCGAGCTCGAACCGGGCGCGCTTCTTCGAGAGGATGAGCCGGCCTTCGGCGTCCTCCTTCGTCATCACGAGCGCGTCGATCTCGTCGCCGACCGAGACTTCGTCGGCCGGGTTCACGGAACGCCGGATCGAAAGCTCGGCGACCGGGATCACGCCCTCCGACTTGTAGCCGATGTCGACGAGGACCTCGTCCTTGTCGACCCGGACGACCTGGCCGTGGACGACCTCCCCCTCGTTGATCGTCGGGAAGGTTGACTCGTAGTCCGGGATCAGGTCGCCGTCCGGACCGGTGATCCAGACGCCGTCGCCGGCGATTCGCTGTTCGGTTTGCTCGGTGGCCATGAGGCGGCGGTCAGTATAGCCAGGGGCTTTTTCCCGGCGAAAGCTGCGTTTTCGCCCGGGGCTCGGTTTGCGGGCTTGTGGGCTAGCTCTTGGCTTCGCTCCAGTCGTCGCCCACTCCGATTTCCACGGCCAACGCGGGATCCAGGGGGTAAGCCGCGCACATTTCTTCCCGCACGAGCTCCCGCACGGGTCCGACCTCGGCCTCCGGCACTTCCAGGAGGAGCTCGTCGTGGACCTGGAGGACGAGTCGGGCCCCGCGGCCCTCGTCGCGCAGGCGGCGATGAATCGCGATCATCGCCTTCTTGATGATGTCCGCGTTCGAGCCCTGCATGACGAAGTTCACGGCCAGCCTCTCGCCCAGCGAGCGGGTCGCCCTGTTCGACGCGCGGATCTCCGGGAGTCGGGCGGCGCCGGCCGAGCAAGCTCGTCGCATAGCCGTCCCGCTTCGCCTGCTCGATCGTCCGCTGGATGAAGTCCTGCACGAGCGGGAAGCGCGCGAGGTACGCGTCGATGTACGCCTGTGCCTCGTCGCGCGGAATCTCGAGATTTTCGGAGAGACCGAATGCCGAGATTCCGTAGACGATCCCGAAGTTGATCATCTTGGCGATCGAACGATCGCCGGACGTCAACTCGGACGGGTCCTTGCCGAGCACCTCGACGGCTGTGGCGGTGTGGATGTCGTCGCCGCGCGCGAAGGCCTCACGCAGCTTGGGCTCCCCGGAGACGTGCGCGAGGATGCGCAGCTCGATCTGCGAGTAGTCGGCGGAGAGGAGCCGCGAACCGGTCTCGGGGACGAACGCGGATCGGATCTCCTTCCCGAGCTCGGTGCGAATCGGGATCGCCTGCAAGTTCGGGTTCGTCGTCGAGAGGCGGCCCGTCGAGGCCACGGTCTGGTTGAACGTCGTGTGCAGGCGCCCGTCGTGTTCGGAGAGGAGCGAGGGCAGCGGCCCGAGATACGTGTTCAGGAGCTTCGAGTACTCGCGCCACTCCTCGATCACCGGCACGATCTCGTGCTCGCCGCGGATGCTGCGCAGCACACGCGTGTCGGTCGAGTAACCCGTCTTGCCCTTGCGACCGGGCGTCAGCTGGAGCTTCTCGAAGAGGATCCGCGCAACCTGCTGCGTCGAGCCGATCATGAACTCCTCGCCGGCGAGCTCGTACGCCTTCGCCTCGAGCTCCTCGACGCGGTCGGCGAGGCGCGCGGTGATCTCGCCCATCCGGTACGTGTCGATCTTGACGCCCGCGTCCTCCATCGCTGCGAGGACGGCAGTGAGCGGAAGCTCGATGTTGCGGTACAGATCCTCGGCGCCGCGCTCGCGGACCCGGTCGAGCATCGTTGCCGCCAGTCGCCGTGGTGTCTCGGCGTGGCGCACGAGCGCGGCGGTCTCGTCTTCAGTCGCAGGAGTCGGGATCGGCTCGACGCCGTACTCCTGCGCGAGATCGTCGAGCTCGTACGCTGCCCGTCCCGGCTCGATCAGGTACGCGAGCAGCATCGTGTCCTCCGCCGGTTCCATCGTGAGCCGCGGCAAGGCCTTGAAGTCGTGTGCGATCAGCTCCGCGTCGTCGAGGCGGCGCTCGAGCCCCGGCTCCCAGGCGCCGATGATGACGCCGTCTTCCTGAGCGAGCGCAAAGCGCCCGTCGTGGATCGCGAGCGAAGCACGCGAGCGCACTTCCGGCAACTCGCCCTCACGCCATGCGACCTCGGTGCCCTGCACGCGCATCGGCTGCGCAGGGACCGCCTCGTCGAGGATGTCGACGCGCCCGAGCAGATTGCGGAACTCGAAGCGCCTGAACATCTCCCGGAGCTCCGAGCGGTCGGGCGGGAGGAGCACGAGCTCGGCCGGGTCGCAGTTGAGCTCGAGATCTCGGCGCATCGTCGCGAGCTGCTTCGACTGCCGCGCCTGGTCCGCGTGCTCGGTGACGTTCTTTCGGCGCGCGGGCGAAAGGTCGTCCGCGTGCTCGAGCACTTCCTCCAGCGACCCGTACTGTGCGATCAGCTGACCGGCGGTCTTGTCGCCGATACCGGGAATCCCCGGGATGTTGTCCGACGTGTCGCCCTTGAGTCCGATGAAGTCCGGAATCTGGTCCGGGCGGATGCCGTAGCGAGCTTCGACGCGGTCCGGCGTGTACACCTGCACGTCCGAGACGCCCCGCGGCGTCATCATCAGGCTGACGTTGTCGGAGACGAGCTGAAACGCATCGCGGTCGGTCGACACGATCGCGGTCCGGATCCCGGCTTCGTCCGCTCGGGTCGCGAGCGTCGCGATCACGTCGTCTGCCTCCCACCCTTCGAACTCGAGGTTGCGGTAGCCGAACGCCTCGACGATCGGGCGGAAGTACGGGAACTGCTCGGAGAGCAGGTCCGGCGTCGGGCGGCGGTCGGCCTTGTAGTCACCTGCCACCTCCAGCCGCTCGGCCGGGCGCGTGTCCCACGCGACCGCAACCCCCTTGGGCTTGTAGTCGGACAGCAGCTTGAAGAGCATGTTCGTGAAGCCGAGAAGCGCATTCGTCGGAAAGCCTTCGGTCGTCGCGAGCTCCTCGGGCAGCGCGAAAAAGGCCCGGTAGGCGAGGTTGTTGCCGTCCACGAGGAAGAGCTCGGCGTCGCGGACGGGCGCATCGTCGAGCTGCAGCTCGGCGCCTGTCAGGGTCTTCGGCATCGACCGCCAACGCTATCGTCCGGCGCCGATGCAAGCGCTCCAAATTCATCCACTTTCCGAGACCCACCTGGCCGGCGCTGCGCGCTTGCTGGAAGAGCGGCACGCCCGCCATCGCGCAGCGGAGGCGCTCCTTCCCGACGGCGGGGACTTTCAGGCCCACATCGAGCGAGCGCTGTCCGCCGAGGGGGCCGCGGGCGCTGTCGCGCTCGTCGACGGTGACGTTGCTGCCTACTTGATCGGCTCGCCGCAAGACGACGGATCGAGCGAGGTCGGGCTTGCGGGCTGCGCCGCTCGCGAGCCCGAGCTGATCCGGGATCTCTACGAACATCTTGGCTCGGACTGGGCGGCAGCAGGCCTCGACCGTCATCGCGTCTACGTCCCCGCCGGGGACGCCGGCCTCGTCGACGCGTGGTTCAGGCTCGCATTCGGCCTGCAGTTCACCTATGCGGTCCGTGAGACGCTCCCGGAACCCCCGGTTGACACAGATGCGGAGATCCGTAAGGGCCGCGCTTCGGACCTCGATGCCGTCGCGGCGCTGGAGCGTGCGTTCAGCGAGCACCTACGCGCAGCTCCGAGCTTCTCGGGACGAGTCGTCGCGAGCGACGAGGAGGTTCGAGCGGATTGGGCGGACACGTGGGACGACGAGAGGTTCACGCACTTCGTCGCGGAGCGAGGCGGCAACGTCGTCGGCCATGTGCTGCTCTATCGCCGCGAAGGCGGCGACCTGCGGATTCCAGAGGGAAGCATCGACCTCGCGCTCGCGACGACGCAGTCGGACGTGCGCGGCTCGGGCGTCGGCCGCACACTGATGGCACACGCGATGCGCTGGGCCCATGAGAGCGGTTACCGCGCGATGACGATCGACTGGCGTGTCGTGAATCTCCTCGCGGACCGTTTCTTCACGGCACGTGGATTCCGGCCGACCTTCTCTCGCCTCTACCGGCACGTGCCGTGAAACGCGTACCGCTGCTGGCGGGCTCGCAGCTCGTAGTCGTCACCGCCGAGGACGACGCGCTCGTGCTCCGGCCTCCTCCACCCGGCGACTCGGTCGCCGACGTCGGCGCAGCGGTGCGAGACGCGTTGCGCTTCCCGCTCGCCGGCCAGCCGCTCGAGGCAATCGTGTCCCGTGGTGCACGCGCGACGATCGTCGTCGAGCCACCGGCCCTTCCCATTCCGGGCGTCGAACGGGACCCGCGACATGCCGCGATCGCCGCCGCAGTTGCGGAGCTCGAGCGGCTGGGAATTCCAACCGGCTACCAGACATTGCTCGTCGCCGGCGGGCTCGCACGGCGCGCGGGTGGCGATCGGCTCGAGACGCTGGTCTCGCCGGAGTTTGCGCGCCGCTTCCACGGTCACGTCGAGGTGCATGACGTCGAGCGCGAGGATCTCGTGGACGTCGGCAGCTCGGGCTCGATCCCCCTGCGCGTCCATCCGTCTCTCGCACGCACCGACGTGGTCGTCGTCGTGACGGCAGCCGAGACCGTTCTGCACGGCGGGCCCGCCGCGTTCGTCGGGGCGGCGGGCAAGGAGGTTCTGCGCGCCGCCGGTGCGTACTCGTTGCTCGAGACCTCGGCATCGCAGGGCTGGCGGCTTGGCCTCGAGCTCGAGCGCGCCCTCGCGCGGCGTGTGCCGGTCATCGGCGTCTCCCTCGTCCTCAACCATCCGAGACTCGGGGGCACGCTCGGCGGCTACCCCTATGAGGCCGAGGCGCTCGAGCGCGTCGTCCGCTCACCGTTTCGCCAGATCTTCCGCGCCCTTCCCGGTCCACTCCGCGCGTACGTCCTGCGCTCTCTCCCGCTCGACCGCACGGTGGCAGGCGTCTTCGCGGGTCCGCCCTCGGTAGCGCACACCGAAGCGCTGCTACGCGGGGTCGAGCTGCGTGGGATCACGCTCGATCGCGAGCTGGACGCCGTCTGCATCGGCATCCCACGCACGACTCCCTACCTGCCTCGCGAGCGGCCGAACCCCCTCCTGGGCGCGCATCTCGGGCTGGGGCTCGCACTACGCCTCTGGCGCGACTCGTTTCCCGTCGCGGAAGGCGGAACGGCGATTCTGTTTCACCGCTTTCAGCGCCACTTCGCACATCCCACGCAACAGCCGTACCGGGCGTTCTTCGCCGCAACGCGGGCCACGGGCGCCGATGAGGCAGCGCTCGCCGAAGCGGAGCGTGCAGCCGGTGGCGACGTGCGTGGGCTGGAGGCATACCGCGCCGGCCGGTCGTGCCATCCACTGCTGCCCTTCGTCGACTGGGACGCCTGCCGGCCCGCACTCGGGCGCCTCGGACACGTCATCATCGCCGGCTGCCGCGACCACAGCGCCGCCCGTCAGCTCGGCTTCGTGCCCACCCATGGAGCGGGCGCTGCGTTGACGATGGCCCGCGGCTGGACCGAGCGTCCGCCGCGCATCGGTTTCCTCCTCGCGCCGCCCTATTTTCCGATTCGAGTCAGCCGAGCCGAGACCTAGAGGATCTTCGAGAGAAACTGCTTCGTGCGATCTTCTCGCGGATTGTCGAAGAAATGCGAAGGAGGCCCCTCTTCGATGATCCTGCCGTCGTCCATCATCACGACGCGATCGGCCACCTCGCGCGCGAAGCCCATCTCGTGCGTGACGACGATCATCGTCGTCCCCATATCGAACGCCAACGCCTTCATGACGTCGAGCACTTCGCCGATCACCTCGGGGTCGAGCGCGCTCGTGGGCTCATCGAAGAGCATCAGCGCGGGCCTCATTGCCAGCGCGCGTGCGATTGCCACGCGCTGTTGCTGACCCCCGGACAGCTTCCCCGGGTAGACGTCCCGCTTGTCGGCGAGGCCGACGCGAGCGAGCAGCGCTTCGCCTTGCTTGACGGCAACCGCCTTGCTTATCTTACGAACACGAACGGGCGCCTCGATGACGTTCTCGAGGGCGGTCATGTGCGGAAAGAGGTTGAAGCGCTGGAAGACCATCCCGATTTCGGACCGCTGCTTGGCGATGTTGTTCTCGGTGTCCTCGACGATCCGCCCCTTCTCCTCGCGGTAGCCGATGAGATGGCCGTTCACCTCGATCCGGCCGGAATCGATCTTCTCGAGGTGGTTGATGCAGCGAAGGAACGTCGACTTTCCCGATCCGGAGGCGCCGATGATGCAAACCCGCTCGCCGTTCTTGACGGTGAGGGAGATACCCTTCAAAACCTCGAGGCGGCCGAAGCTCTTGTGCACGTCTTCGGCGAACATGACGTTGCCGTCCTCCGTCACCGCGCGCCTCTCGCCCAGGCACCCACGGGCGCCCAGGCCTCGAAGACACGCTCCCTGAAGCTGAGCTCGTCACCCCGCTCGCTGGTGGCCAGCTTCCGTTCGATCTGCGCCTGGATCACGCTCCACACGCTCGTGAGCACGAGATACCAGAAAGCAACCGCGAGAAAGTACTCGACCGGCTTGAACGTCGTCGAATAGCGGATCTCCGCGTCGCCGAACAGCTCGGTCACACCGATGAAGAAGACGAGCGAGGAGTTCTTCATCATGCTGTTGAACTCGTTGCCGAGTGGCGGAATGATGAAGCGCGTCGCCTGTGGCAGGACGACCCGCCACATCGCCACCCGGTGCGGCATGCCCAGAGACTTGGCCGCCTCCATCTGGCCCTTGTCGACCGAGTCGATTCCCGCGCGGATGATCTCGCGCATGTACGCACCCTCGTTGAGACCGAGTGCGAGGATGCCGGCAAAGGCTGCGCCGTCCATGACGAATACCCCGAAGTTCACGGTGCGTGGGATCAGGTTGAAGCCAAAGAGCAGATTCGCGCCGAAGTAGACGAAGAAGATCTGGACGATGAGCGGCGTCCCACGAAAGATGAGCACGTACACGCCCGAGAGCAAGCGCAACGGCAGGAACCTCGACATGCGCATGAACGCGAGGATCAGTCCGAGGACAACCCCCAGGAGCTGCGCCAACACCGAGATGTAGATCGTCCTCCAGAGCGCGAGAACGAACACATGGTCAGGGTGGAAGATCCGCTGCCACAGGATGTGCCAGTCGAGAGCGGCGAGGAGCATTCCCTTACTTCAGCTTCGCGACCGCCCCCGCGAGCTTCCACTTGGTCAGGATCGTGTTCATCGTCCCGTCGGCATAGATCATGGCGATCGCCTTGGTCACGGCCGACTGAAGCTCCGTATTCGACTTGTTGATCGCAATACCGATCGAGATCGGATTGACGGGCGTTCCTCCGAGCGCGAATGCGTCCGGGGTCTTCTCGATGTAGTACGCCACGACGGGGGCATCTCCGAAGTACGCATCGACCCGGCCGGTTCGAAGCGCGTTCGCCGCATCGGTGTCTTTCGGGAAGGTGACGACCTTGATCGCCTTCTTGCCCTGGGACGTGAGCCGTTTGCTCTGTGCGTCGAGGAAGTCCTTGTTCGTCGTGCCGGTCTCGACCGACGCGGACTTGCCGGCCAGGCTGTCGATGCCGGTGATGTTCTCGGGATTCCCCTTCTTGACCATGAAGGACTGCCCGACCTTGAGGTAGTCGACGAACGCCACCTGCTTCTTCCGCTCGGGCGTGTCGTTCATCCCCGAGATGACGGCATCACATTTCTTCGCAAGTAGCGCCGCGATGATTCCGTCGAAGCCTGTGTTGTCGAATCGCGCCTTCACGCCCATCTTGCTGGCGATGTAGTTGCCGATGTCGATGTCGGATCCTTCTGGAGTAGTCGTGCCCTGTTTGTACGACTCCTCGGGTGGGTACGTGATGTCGCTGCAGAAGACGAGCTTGCCCGCGCTCGCGATCGACGCCGGGGCGGTGATCGACGCACCACTGCCGGCGGTGGTCGTGGTTGTCGACTCGCTGCTCTTACTGCTGCCGCCGCAACCGCTGCCGGCGAAAGCGAGGAGAAGGACGATTGCGCCTGCCAGGACAAAAGTCTTCGACCGGGACACGGGGGAGCTCCTTTCGCTAATCGGTCTCCGCAAGATACGTCTTTCACACCTGTTCGTTCCGGAGAAGCGCCTTCGCGTCGTCCGCGAGCGCCACCTTGCCGGTCTCGAGGACGTAACCGCGGCTCGCCATCAACGAAGATCGGGGCGAGCCCCAGCGACGGCTCGTCCCGAGCGGCCCCTAATGGCTCAAACCGGTGAGTGCCGAAGGTGGGACTTGAACCCACACTCCCCGAAGGGAACCGGATTTTGAGTCCGGCGCGTCTGCCAATTCCGCCACTTCGGCCCGCTCGGCAATCGTAGCCCCCGTCGCGGCGTTCTTTACGATCGCGGTTATGCGGGTTGGAATGCTCACCGGGGGCGGCGACTGTCCGGGCCTGAACGCGGTCATCCGAGCTGTCAGCCGGCGCGTGCTGACGCAGGGCGGCGAGGTGATCGGCGTCCTCGAGGGCTGGAAGGGCCTCGTCGAAGGCCTCTTCGAGCCGCTCGGGCCACGCGAGATCTCCGGGCTCCTGCCGCGGGGCGGCACGATCCTGCGAACGTCGCGGACGAACCCGTACAAGGTCGAAGGCGGCGTGGAGCGTGTGCTCGCGAACTTCGAGCGGGAGCGGTTGGACGCGCTCGTCGCGATCGGCGGCGAGGACACGCTGGGTGTGGCCGCGCGGCTCTACGAGGAACACGACTTCCCCGTAGTGGGCGTCCCGAAGACGATCGACAACGACCTCTCGGCGACGGACTACACCTTCGGGTTCGACACCGCCGTCTGGATCGCAACCGAGGCGATCGACCGGCTGCACACCACGGCCGAGTCGCACAACCGGGTCATGGTCGTCGAGGTGATGGGACGGCACACCGGCTGGATCGCAGTCGCGAGCGGGATCGCCGGCGGCGCCGACATGATCCTGATCCCCGAGCAGCCGGTCTCGATCGACGACGCCTGCAAGGAGCTTCGCCGCCGCCACGAGCGCGGCAAGGACTTCTCGATCGTCGTCGTCTCGGAGGGCTACGAGCTCGAGGGGATGCCGGAGAGCGACGACGTCGACCAGTTCGGTCATGCACGGCTGTCCGAGCGCGGCGTCGGCGCCGCGCTGGCGAAAGAGATCGAGGCGCGCACCGGCTACGAAACACGCGTCACGGTTCTCGGACACGTTCAGCGCGGCGGCTCGCCCACTCCGCGCGACCGCGTGCTCGCGACGCGCTACGGCCTCAAGGCAGCCGACCTCGTCGAAGCCCGGAACTTCGGTCGCATGGCTGCGCTGCACGGCGATGACATCGTCGACGTCGCGCTCGCCGATGCCACTGCGCAGCTGAAGACGGTCCCGCCCGAGCTGTGGTCCGTGGCGCGGGCGTTCTTCGGATGAGCACGACGTCGCCGCGACTCTTCGGGGGCCAGAACATGACGCAACAGCTGCAGCGTGTGCTCGTCCGCTCGCCGCGCGCGGTTGGCTTTGCGACCTGGCGCGAGTACGGCTGGCGGGCCGAGCCCGACCCCAAGAAGCTGGCCGCGGAGCACGATGCGTTCTGTACGGCGCTCGGCGCGGCCGGCGCCGAGGTCGTGCTTGCAGACACCGCTGTTCCCACCGACCCCGATTCGATCTACGTCTTCGATCCGGCGATCGTGTCCGACCGCGGCGCGATCGTCCTTCGGCCCGGCAAGGAAGGCCGGCTCGTGGAGGCAGACGCGATCGCGGCCGACTTCGAGAGTGCGGGGGTGCCGGTCGTCGCGCGGCTCGATGCACCGGCGACCGCGGACGGCGGCGACACGATCTGGCTCGACGAGCAGACCTTGCTGGTCGGGCGCGGCTACAGGACGAGCGACGACGGCATCCACGCGCTGCGAGCGGCGCTTCCGGAGGTCAGCGTGCTCGGTTTCGATCTCCCGCATCTGCACGGCTCCGACGTCGTGCTGCACCTGCTCTCACTGCTGAGCCCGCTCGACGAGGACCTCGTCGTCGCCTACCTGCCGTTACTGCCGGTGCGCCTGGTGCAACTCCTGACCGAGCTCGAGATCCAGATCGTCGAGATTCCGGGGGACGAGTTCGAGACGATGGGCGCGAACGTGCTCGCGCTCGCGCCGCGTGTCGCACTCGCGCTCGAAGGCAACGACGAGACCCGCCGGCGGCTCGAACGGGCCGGCGTCGACGTGACGGTCTACAGCGGCGACGAGATCTCGCGCAAGGGCGACGGTGGCCCGACCTGTCTCACGCGTCCGCTTCTACGCACGTAGTCGGTAGACCGCGACCCAGGGCCCGGCCAGGTCGCCTCCGGGCTCGACGTAGTAGACGCGCTGCGCGCTCCTCTGCAGGTCGTCGTAGAAACGAGCCTCACGCGGATAGCGATCGCGCGCGGCCAGAACCCGGTCCGTCACCGCACCCGTCACGACGACGTCTCTGACGCCGATCTTTCGGAGGCGGGCGATGTCGCGGTTCGGGTCGAACCCGCGCTTCGGGCCCGGCAGGAGGAGAGGCAGCACACGAAGCCCTACGAAGCTGGGAGTCGACGGGTCCGCGGCGATCTGCGTCCCACGACTCACATGCTGCTCGACCCAGCGCTGCGCAACGACGCGCGTGTCGGTACGCGTGAGCTCCTTCGCGTCGCGAACCGACCAGGTCAGCGGGACGACGAGCAGCAGGAGCGTGACCGGCGCCAGCGAACGCATGCGCCCCGCGAGCGCTCCGAGTGCCGGAACGAGCGGCAACACGTAGCGGTCGAAGTGCGCGCTCAGAGTCAGCAGGTCCGCGAAGTAGACGATGACGAACGACGAGAGGACGAGGTCGGCACGGGTCCGGTGTATGAGCGCGAGGACGAGGCCGACCCCGCAGACGATCAAGACGGGGCCGAGGCCTTCCCACAGCCGACCGGTGAACGCGATCGGCGCGATGTGGTCGTGCTCGAAGCCGAGCCAGCCTTCACGTGCCAGGCGCTGCACGCGGAACGCTTCGTGCCAGGCCTGGTGACGGTGCACGAGGATGAAAGGGCTCGTCGCAAGGAATGCCACCACAGCGAGCCCGAGGGACACGGCGACCCGTCCCCACTGCTTCCAGCCCGCGACGACGAGCGGCACGAGCAGGAACACGCCGGGGTATTTGAATCCCATTGCGAGCCCTGCCGCGAGGCCGCCCAGCTCGAGCCGGCCCGTCACGAGCAGCGCAAGACAAGCGGCGACGCCGAGTGTCAGCGGTACGTCGGTCACAGCGGCTCGCGAATAGGCGACGTGGATCGTGCACACCGCCACGACCGAGGCTGCGACGACGCCGGCCGACACGGTGCCATAGGCTCGACGGCCGAGCCACCAGGAGGCCGCGATCGCGCCGAGGGCGAGCGCAACGCCGACGATCCGCGCGGTCAGATACGACGGCTCGTCGTGCCAGAGCTGGAACGGCGCGTTGACGTACATGAGCAGGCTCGGATAGTCGAACCAGTGTGGATCTCCACCGCCACCGTGCACGAGCTTCCACGCACGCGGCACGATCGACTGCTCATCGGGATTGAGCAGGTTGCCGAACGGAAGCCCGTACTGGATCCCGACGAGCCGCAGCGCAGCGGCACCGGCCAGGATCGCGGCGAGTGCGGCAGCGGGCCCGCCCCACCGGGTTCCGGACCGGTGGTCGCCGGCGCTAGACCGGCGGCGGGACGTCACCGGCGAGGTCGGCGACGTGTCGCGCTCCGACGATGACCGCATCGACTCCCGCCCGTTCGAGCTCCTCGACCTGCTCACGGCTGGACACTGGGACATCCGCGACGGCGAGCTTGCCCGCGGGAACATCGGGGAGCAGCTCGAGTGCGCCGTCGAGCGCGTCGCCGTCGTGATCGTCGCCGGCAGCAAGGAGAAAGATCTCGGGGTCGAGGAGCTCGAGGGCGAGCTCGAGCTGTTCTTCGGTTCGAACTTCCACGACGCAGTCAAGACCGAGCTCGATCGCCTCCGCGTGCTGGCGCACGAGCCACTCTGTGTCCTCGCCGGCGTTCGCGACCGTCACGAGCCAGGCGTCAGCGCCCGCGAGCGCCGCTTCCGAAGGCGATCCCACCGCGCGCCAGAGGATGGGCAACTCGGTGACTTCGCGCAGATCGCCGACTTCGCCCCGGACGGTGATGGCTTCGGCGCCTTCTCCCGCGGCCGATCGGGCGGTCGCCAAGTCGCCGACGTCGGCGATCAGGGAGATGCCGTCGCCTTCGGAGATGGCCTGGCTGAAGCGGCGGTCGCTTCTCACGCGCGAAGTATCTACTGGCCGACCGGGTGCCAGACGGTCTTGAGCTCGAGGAACGAGGCGATCTCCCAGGGGCTTTGCGTGTCCGGATTCCCGTGGACCACGCGCTTCACGTTGTCTGCGGCCGCCCGCTCGAGGTCTGCGGAGCCGCCGTCGGCGCCCGTGACGTCGATGGCGTTGACGTCCATGTGCGAGGCGAGCCACGGGGCCAGCTCGTCGCGGTGACCGGTCAGCAGATTGACCGCCCCGCCTGGCACATCGGAGGTGGCCAGCGCCTCTGCGAGCTCGATCGCGGCCAGCGGATGCGCCTCCGAGGCCACCGCCACGACGGCATTCCCGCCGGTCAGCGCAGGCAGCACGCGTGAGACGAGCCCCAGGAGCGGCGGCTCGTCGGGCGCAACGACCGCAACCACTCCGGTCGGCTCGGGAACCGTGAAGTTGAAGTACGGCCCGGCCACGGGATTCGAGGAGCCGAGCACCTGCGCGAGCTTGTCGGCCCAACCTGCGTACCAGACGATCCGATCGACCGTGCGCTCGACCTCGTCGAGCCCGGTGCTCAGTTCTGCGAACTCGGAGCCGCGCGCCTCGATCATCTCGGCGATGCGGTAGAGCACCTGGCCACGGTTGTAGGCAGTCATCCCTGCCCACTTCGGCAGCGCAGACCGCGCGGCGCGCACCGCGTCGCGAACGTCCTTGCGAGACGCCCTGGCGACGTTCTGGCCTTCGGCCTCGTAGGTCCGCCCCGACTCGGAGCGCGGGAACGCACCGCCGATGAAGAGCTTGTACGTCTTCTTGACCGGCAGCCGGTCAGCCACCGTTTGGCTCCGATCCGTCGAAGTCGATGTACGGCTCCAGCCCGTGGCGTCCGCCTTCGCGGCCGAAGCCGGATTCCTTGTAGCCGCCGAACGGCGACGTCGGGTCGAACCGGTTGAAGGTGTTCGCCCACACGACGCCCGCGCGGAGACGCTCAGCCATCCAGAGGATGCGCGAGCCCTTCTCCGTCCAGACACCGGCGCTCAGGCCGTACGGCGTGTTGTTTGCCTTCTCGACCGCTTCCTCGGGCGTGCGGAACGTGAGCACCGAGAGAACCGGGCCGAAGATCTCTTCCTGCGCGATGCGATAGCTCTGCGCGACGTTCGTGAACACCGTCGGCACGAACCAGTAGCCCTTCTCGGGCAGGCGGCACGGCGGCTGGTAGATCTCCGCTCCTTCGTCCTCGCCGGCCTCGACGAGCTCGCGGATCTTGTCGAGCTGCTGCTTCGAGTTGATCGCGCCGACATCGGTGTTCTTGTCGAGCGGATCGCCGACACGCAGCGTCGTCAGTCGGCGCTTCAGCTTCTCGACGACGGGCTCGTAGATCGACTCCTGCACGAGCAGCCGTGAGCCGGCGCAGCAGACGTGGCCCTGGTTGAAGTAGATCCCGTTGACGATTCCCTCCACGGCCTGGTCGAGTGCCGCGTCGTCGAAGATGATGTTTGCCGCCTTGCCGCCCAGCTCGAGGGTCAGCCGCTTGCCGGTGCCGGCGAGCTCGCGCTGGATCGCCTTGCCGACCTCGGTCGAGCCGGTGAAGGCGATCTTGTCGACGCCTTCCGACTTCACGAGCGCGGCTCCCGCCCGGCCGTCGCCGGTGACGATGTTCACGACTCCCGGCGGCAGCTCCGCCTGCCTCAGCACGTCCGCGAAGAGAAGCGCGGACAGCGGCGTCGTCTCCGCCGGCTTGAGGACGACCGTGTTGCCCGCGGCCAGGGCGGGCGCGATCTTCCAGGAGAGCATCAGCAACGGGAAGTTCCACGGGATGATCTGCCCCGCCACGCCGATGGGGCGCGGTCGTCGATTGGGAAACGCGTACTCGAGCTTGTCGGCCCAGCCCGCGTAGTAGAAGAAGTGTGCGGCGGCGAGCGGGAGGTCGACGTCGCGGGACTCCTTGATCGGCTTGCCGCCGTTCAGCGACTCCAGCACGGCGAACTCGCGCGAGCGCTCCTGCAGGATCCGCGCGATGCGGAAGAGGTACTTCGCCCGCTCGGCGGGTGTGATGCCCGACCAGCCGTTTTCGAACGCCTCGCGCGCTGCAGCGACCGCCCTCTCGACTTCCTCGGGAGTCGCCTGACCGACCTCTGCAAGCGTCTCCTCGGTCGCCGGTGAGATCGTCGTGTAGGTCTCGCTCGGCTCGAGCCACTGACCGCCGACGAAGTGGCCGTACCGGTCCTCGATCGAGACGACGTCGCGTGACTCCGGCGCGGGCGCGTAGGCCCATTCCTTCGGTACCGGCGTTCGCTCCTTCTTGCGGTCGAGCTCAGTCAACGGTGAAGTAATCCGGGCTCTCAGCACGGGGGAACCCATGGTTCCCCCGTGAGCCCCCTCCTTCTTGGTTTCGCAAGGGATAGCGAACGTGAGCCTCCGACAGGCAAAGCCCGCCGGAGGCGGCGAAAAGTCGGTGGCGTGTCAACTCAGTCAACGGTGAAGTAGTCCGGGCTCTGGTACACGCCCGTCTTCTCCTTCCGCAACTGCATCAGGACGTCGTTCAGAAGCGACGAGGCACCCAGGCGATAGAGGTCCGGCGTCAGCCAGTCCGGGCCGAGCGTCTCGTGGAGCTGAACGAGGTACTGCACCGCCTGCTTGGCCTGCCGGATCCCGCCGGCGGGTTTCATCCCGACCATGCGGCCGTTCTCCTCGTAGACGTCGCGGATCGCCTCGAGCATGCAGAGCGTCACCGGGAGGGTTGCCGCGCCCGGGAGCTTGCCGGTCGAGGTCTTGATGAAGTCCGCGCCTGCGGCCATCGCGAGGAGCGACGCTCGGCGGACGTTGTCGTAGGTGCCGAGCTCCGAGACCTCGAGGATCACCTTCAGGTGCGCGTCGCCGGAGGCTTCCTTCACGCGCACGATCTCGTCGTAGACCTTCGCGTACCGCCCGGAAAGGAACGCGCCGCGGTCGATCACCATGTCGACCTCGTCGGCGCCCTGGTCGATAACCCACGCGACCTCCTCGAGCTTCAGCTCGATCGGGGATTGGCCGGACGGAAACGACGTGGCGACCGAAGCGACCTTGACGCTCGAGCCTTCGACTCGCGCGACGGCGGCCGGGACGAGGTTCGGGTAGACGCAGATCGCCGCGACCGACGGCACGCCCGGCTCGCTCGGGTCCGGCCGGATCGCCTTCGAGGCGAGCGCGGCCACCTTGCCGGGAGTGTCCTGCCCTTCGAGCGTGGTCAGATCCATCATCCGGACGGCGAGCTCGAGCGCGAAGACCTTCGCCTCCTTCTTGATCGAGCGCTTCGCGAGCGAAGCGGCGCGCTCTTCGAGTGCCACGGCGTCGATGGAGCCGATCCGCGGCAGCCTCGGCTCGAGCGGAAGCTCGAAACCCTTTGGCAGAACGGGAGTCTGCGCCATTGCTTCAGTGTAGCCCGGGCGAAAGCTCTCCTTTCGTCCGGGCCGAACCGCGCCACGCGAGGAGTGCGCAGGCCGCTTGCCCACGCACTCCTCGCAACGGCTACGCCCTACTGCGTGACCTTCGCGAAGTAGATCTCGAGGTTGTACGGCTGTGGCGCCGCAACCCCGGTCCACGTCAGGCCGGCCCAGTCGTCTCTGGAGACGAGGCCGTTGTAGTCGCCGATGAACGGGCGATAGCCCAGGGCGCTCGAGCTGGGAACACCCCAAGTCGACGGGTCGAACGACGACGTCGAGACCCGTGCGTTACTCCAGGTCGCGCCACCGTCACTGCTCGTCGCGTACGTGAGGTCGACCAACAGGTTGTTCGTGTAGCGGCGATCGTAGAACGACGCGTCATAGCGTCCGTTCGGTGCGATCCCGAACTCACCCATGAACTGATCGGCCGATGCGGGCGCGATCGCCTTGGGAGCTGTCCAGCTGCTGAGATCGCTCGCTGCCGCAGAGGTCACGTACATCTGCCCGTACGGGCCGACGATGTCGGCGTAGGCGACCACGAGCCGCTTCCGTAGAGCGTCGTAGGCGGGCACCGGGTATGTGCCGCCGGCGCGGAACTGCCCACCCGAGATGTTGAAGCAGTACGTCGGGAAGATGCAGACGGGGTTGACGAGTGTGGCGAACAGGATCGGCGCCGACCACGTCGCACCGCCGTCGGTGGACTTGGATACATAGAAAACGGTGCCCTTGCCGCCCTGGACGCCGTTGTCGAACGTGAGATACGCGTCTCCGTTCGGCGCCGTCACGATCCGCTGGTCCTGATTGTTCCGGATGTTTCCAACCGTTACCTTGACCGGCGTCGAGAACGAGCTGCCGCCGTTCGTGGACGTCGCGACGAGCACCGGTGAGTGCGTTCCCCGGCCGTTGAACTGTGCCCACGTGACGTAGATCCGGCCCGACGCGTCGACGTGGATCGACTCGTGGTCGGGGAACTGACCGTTCCCGCCCTTCGTCTTGCCGTTTCCGTTCCAGGTCGAGATCGCTGTCAGGCCTGTGGTCTGCCACGTGATGCCCGTCGTGGTGACCGTGCCGCGGTTCAGCAGCAGCTGGATCTGGTACGGCGGCGTGAAGTTGAACGACTGGCAGACGAAGTAGGCCGTCTTGCCGTCTGGGCTGAACGCCACGACCGGATCGCCGCCCGCGTCGTAGGCGCCAGTGCCCGGGACGTTCGGGTCGTTCGTGTACTTCGTGATCCCAGGGAGATAGCCCTCGGGCAGTGCCCCGGTCCACGAGGCGCCGCCGTTCATGCTGACGTACATCCCGCAGCCGTCGTTGTAGTTCCAGTCGTTCGAACCGGACAGCAGCATCTGCGGATTCGCCGGGTTCACGGCGAGCGGTGTCTCGTTCTGAGACAGCGTGTCCTGTGTGACGTTCACGGGCGCGCCGATCGTGAACGCGCCAGCCGAACCAGTGGTGAACGCGGCCGCCGCGAACACCGTTAGAACTGCCAATAGGCGGATAGCTCTCCTCAAGATTGCTCCTCCCCTAGTAGTTCCCGCCGGGCGTGAGTGTAGCCGCGGTTTCGATATCTGATTACAGGCCGAGTCGCTGAAGCAAGGCTTCGTCGCGACGCCAGCGGGCCTTCACCTTCACGCGGAGCTCGAGATAGACGGGATGCCCGACGATCGCCTCGATCTCCGGCCGGGCGCGGCGGCCGATCTCCCGCACCATCGACCCGCCCTTGCCGACGAGGATCTGCTTCTGGGAGTCGGTCTCGACGAGGATCTCCGCCTCGATCACGCGCTCGCCCAGCTCCTGGACCTCGACCGTGATCGCGTGCGGCACTTCGTCCTTCGTCAACCGCAGCGCCTGCTCCCGCACGAGCTCTGCGATCTGCACCTCGAGCGGCAGGTCGGTGCGCTGCTCCTGCGGGAAGTACAACGGTCCTTCGGGCAGAAGCGTGACGAGATCGTCGCGCAGCTCGGGCACGCCGTCGCCGGTCTTGGCGCTGATGGGATGCAGCGCATGAAAGTCGCCGAGTCTCGACGCGGTCTCCATTTGCGTGGCGATGTGTCCGCCTTTCAGCCGGTCGACCTTGTTGAGAGCGATCACCACGGGCACACCGAGCTCGAAGACGCGGCGCGCAACGAACTTGTCGCCTGCTCCGATTCGTTCCCGGGCGGAGAGGACGAGGAGGACGGCTTCGACGTCCTCGAAGGAAGTGTCCACGGTGCGCTGCATGTGTTCCGTCAGCGAGTCGAGCGGACGCTGGAACCCCGGCAGGTCGGCGAGGACGAGCTGATAGTCGTCCCCGTTTGCTATCCCGAAGATCCGGCGGCGCGTCGTCTGCGGCTTGTCGGACACGATCGCGACCTTCCCGCCGGCGAGCGCGTTCACGATCGTGGACTTGCCGACGTTCGGCCGCCCGGCCACCGCAACGAAGCCGGACTTCAAGTCGGAAGGTCCCAGGTATCCGGCAGCAGGTCCGCCGCCGAATAGGTGACCAGCTCGCCGGCCGGGTTCAGGAAGGTGACCTCGTCGATCCGAAACTCGAACAACCACTGGCGGCAACCGCCGCAGGGTGAGGCCGTGATCCCGATCGCCTCGAAGTCGCCGGGCTTGTATCCCTCGCTGACCGCTTTGACGAGCGCCGTCTTCTCGGCGCAGACACCGAGCGGGTAGGCGGCGTTCTCGACATTCACTCCCTCGAAGACCTTGCCGTCACGGGTCCGCACCGCCGCGCCGACGAGATAGTTCGAATACGGAGCGTACGCTCGCGCGGAGATCGCGACGGCGCGGTCGTAGAGATCCTTGCTCACAACAGCTGGAAGACGGAAAGGGTGACGAGCGCGCCGAGCGCGCCACCGTAGGCGACCTCGAGGGCCGAGTGAACGCCGGATTCAACGCGAGTTTGTGCCACGAGCAAAGCCATCAGAAAAGTCAGTCCGCTGACGACGAAACGGTGCGAGTCACCGACGATATAGGTGGCCGCCATCCACCCGGCAAACGCGACGGCTGCATGGCCTGAGGGAAGCCCGCCACGCAGCGGCGTCCCGCGGCCCGTCCAGGCCTTGGTCGCGATCACGATGATCACCGTCAGCACGAGCGCGACCACCGTGATCTTGGCCGGCGCGTTGCGGAGGTTGTCGAGGACTCGGGCCGTCTTGTCCGCCGCCTTGCCCGCGAACACGAGGTAGCCGACGGCAACGGCATTGACCGAAGCGATCAGCACCGCTCCGGCGGCGATGTCCTTCGCGAGCTTCGCCATCGGATCGAAGGAGGTCGTTGCCGCGTCGATCGCGCCTTCGATCGCGGTGTTGATCATCTCGGCGACGAGCACGAACGCGATCGCGAGCAACAGGGCGATCAGCTCGATCTTCGAGACGCCCACGGCGACGGCTCCGACGATCACGGCAACGGCGACAGCGAAGTGGATTCGCATGTTCCGCTGCGTCCGCAGGACATGGATCACGCCCTCGATCGCGTAGTTGAAGCTCTCGATCATGTTCGGTCGCGTCCTCATGCGTGTGCACGCTCCCTGGCTTCCATCTGGGCGCCATGGTCGTAGCCGACCAGGTGCAGCACCGCATGAACCAGCGGCCCGCGCCACGCGTCGCCGACGACCTCCGGGCAGATGACGACGTCGCCCAGCTGCCGCGGCACTCCTGCCGGGATCGTCTCGCGGCCGTCGATCGGAAAGGCGAGCGCGTCGGTCTCCTCGTCGATGCCGAGATACTCGCGCTTGAGGTCGCGGATCTCGTCGCGCCCGACGAGCGCGAGGCCGAGCTCGCCCTCGTCGATCCCCTCCTCGCGAAGCACGTCGCGGATCAGCTGCGCAGCGGCCTCGAGATCGAGCGCCGCGGTCGAACGGTTCGCCACCTCGATCTCGACCATCGCAGCTACTTCCGCCGTAACGTGCCGGTCTCCTCCGCGTGCAGTTTGTAGGCCTCGACGATCCGCTGCACGAGCTTGTGGCGCACGACGTCCTCGTGACCGAATTGGATGAACTCGATCCCGTCGATCGTGCGGAGGATGTCCTGCACCTGGATGAGGCCGGACGCCTGCTCGCGGGGCAGGTCGATCTGAGTGACGTCTCCGGTGACGACCATCTTCGAGCCGAACCCGAGCCTGGTCAGGAACATCTGCATCTGTTCCGGGCTCGTGTTCTGCGCCTCGTCGAGGATGATGAAGGAGTCGTTGAGCGTGCGGCCGCGCATGAACGCGAGCGGCGCGACCTCGATCGTCCCCCGCTCCATGTACGTGTTGAGCCGCTCGGCGTCGAGCATGTCGTAGAGCGCATCGAAGAGCGGGCGCAGGTACGGGTCGACCTTCGCCAGCATGTCGCCCGGGAGGAAGCCGAGCCGCTCTCCGGCCTCGACCGCGGGGCGGGTCAGGATGAGCCGGGCGACCTGCCGCTCCTGCAGCGCCGCGACCGCGGCGGCCATCGCGAGGTACGTCTTCCCGGTGCCGGCCGGGCCGATGCCGAAGGTCACCGTAGATTTGCGGATCGCGTCGACGTAACGCTTCTGGGTCACGGTCTTCGGAGTGATCTGCTTGCCACGGTGGCGCCAGACCACGTCGCCGAGGACGTCCTGGACGTTCTCGGCCTGGTCGATCGCCCGCAGGACCGCGTCGACGGTCGCCGGGCCGATCTCCTGGCCTGTTTCCACCAGCTCGACGAGCTCCTCGACGACCGCACGGGCCTCGGCGACGTGGATGTCGTCTCCGGCGATGGTCAGGCGATTCCCGCGCAGCAGGATCGTGCACTCCAGCCGGTCCCGGAGCGCCTCGAGGACGCCGTCGCCGATCGTGGCGAGCTCCGCCGCCACGTCGTTCGAAACGTCGAGGGTCTGTTTCCCTCTTGCACGCGCTAGTGTGCCTCGGGCGTCGACCAGGCGAGCTTCTCTTGACGAGCTGGCCACCAGGGCGCGGGCCGGACCGGCCTTCCGCCTGCGGCGTCGAGCGTCAAGGAGGTGCGCCCGCGCCTCCGCCTGGGTACTCACGCCAGCTTCTCCTTCACGAGCTGGCTCACAACCGAGCCGTCTGTACGACCTGACACCTGAGGCATGACGTCGGCCATCACCCGGCCGAAATCGCGCATGCTGGTCGCCCCGTTCTCGGCGATCGCGTCGTCCACGATCTCCTCGAGCTCGTCCTCGGACAGAGGCTCCGGCATGAACTCCTTCAGGACCGCGAGCTCCTGCTCCTCGCCTTCCGCCTGCTCCTCACGGCCACCGGTTCGGAACGCCTCGGCCGCCTCGATCCGCCGCTTGCGCTCCCGTTGCAAGACCTGCAGCTCCTCCTCGTCCGACAGCGGGCGCTGCAGCTCCTTCTCCGCGGAGCGCAGGCTGGACAACAGGAGGCGCAGCGCGTCGCGCCGCGGAGCGTCCCGCGCCAGCGTTGCCGCTTTTACCTCGTCCTCCATCCGTGCAATCAAGCTCATCGGGCGCACCGCGTCCGATGAGCGGGGGGGCGAAGGGGAAACCGGGAGGTTTCCCCTTCCGCCTCCTCAGCGTGCGCGTCGCATTGACCGACACGCAAGCTGAGGCGTCTCCTAAGAAGGGGGCTCTTGGGGGAAACTGGTTTCCCCCAGGGAGCAAGCCGCAGGCGAGCGACGCTCACGAAGGGAGTCCCTTCACGCGGCCGCCGAGGATGTGCCAGTGGAGGTGGAAGATCGTCTGTCCGCCGCCCTCGCCGACGTTGACGAGGACGCGGTAGTCCTCGAGGCCCGCCTGCTTCGCTGTCTCGGCCACGAAGTCGAGCATGCGCTTCGCCTCGTCCGCCGGGAACTCACCGACGTCGCGAAACGTGTCGACGTGACGCTCCGGCAGGACGAGCAGGTGCGTGTCGGCGCGGGGGTTGATGTCCCGGATCGCGACGAACCCGTCGCTCTTCGCGACGTGATCGCCTTCATCGACGAGCTGGCAGAACAGGCAATCGTCAGGCAGCGACGATCCCCTCCTCGGAGACCTCGGCGCCGCGGACGCGGACGAACTCGCCGACGGGGGCGTCGACGAGCCATGGCGAGTAGTCGTCCCCGTAGCCGCGGCCGGGGCGATCGATGAGGACGACGTCATCTGCGCCGATCTTCTCACGCCAGCGAGCGAGGCACGCCGCTTCCGACGCGGCCCGCAGCCGGGCACTCCGATCCTTCTTCACAAAGGATGGAACGGAGTCGTCCCCAGCCGTGACAGTCCCGGGCCGGGGCGAGTACGGGAAGACGTGGACTTTTGTGATGCCGGCCGCCTCGACGACGCGGAGGGTGTTCCTAAAAGCATGCTCGGATTCCGTCGGGAAGCCGACGATCGCGTCCGTCGTCAGGTTGAAGTCCGCGAGCGGCTCGAGCCGGCGCAGGTACGTCTTCGTGGAGTAGCGGCGCGCCATGTCCCGGAGCACGCCGTCGTCGCCCGACTGCAGCGGGACGTGCAGATGCGGGCTGACCGCCGGCGTCTCCCGGAGCGCCGCGATGAGGGCGGCATCGACGTGGTTGATCTCGATCGAGGACAGGCGCAGGCGCTCGAGGCCGTCGATCTCGCCGACCTCCCGGACGAGCCGCGGCAGCGCGTAGCCGGCGTCCCGGTCGCGATAGCAGCCCAGGTTGATCCCGGTCAAGACGATCTCGCGGTGGCCCTGCGCGACCCGCCGGCGCACCTCGCCGAGCACCGCGGCAGCAGTGCGGCTGCGCGAGCCGCCGCGCACGAGCGGGATCACGCAGAAGTTGCAGGAAAAGCTGCAGCCGTCCTGGATCTTCACGAACGCACGCACTCGATCGAGGCGTGCGTCAGCCTGCACGCAGCCGATCGTGCCCACGTCGCCCGCCACGAAGGCAGGCGTCTCCTCGCTTCGCCTCCCGACGACGGTGACGTTCTCCGGGAGCCCGGCGAACGCGTCGCCCGCGAGGTTCGCCGCGCAGCCGGTGACGTACACCTTGCTGTGAGTCCTCGCCGCGCGTGCAGCGGCCTGTCGCGACTTGCGGACGGCCTCGTGTGTAACACAGCACGTATTGACGACGGCGACATCGGCGCCGAGGTCGTGGGAGCGCTCTACATGACCGTCGCCGAGGAGCCGCTCGCGCACGTCCTGCGCATCGGTATGCGACACCTTGCAACCGAGGAAACGAACGGAGAACGTCGTCATCCGCCTGATGCTACTGCGCCGAAAACAGCGTTTCACGTTCTTTCGTAGTGATCCGCCGCCCAGCCCTCTCGGGTGATCCGGCGGACGTGAGTGAAGCCGGCGAGCACGTGCGGGTCGGTCGGGAAATATCCCGACGACAACAATCGCTGTGACCGCAATCTCGGTGCGAGCGCCTCGACCGAGGGCCGCGTGATGTTCGCGAGGGCGACCTCCGCGGCGGGAAGCTCGTCGTTCAGCACGTCGACCCGGCGCGCTTCGATCTCGACGCCGTTCGCGGCTGCGTTCGCGAGCGTCGCGACAACAGCACTCTCCTCCGTGTCGAGCGCGATCACCGGATCGAAGCCGAGCTTCGCGGCGACGATTGCGAGCACGCCGGAACCGGAGCCGAAGTCGACGACGCTCGCGGGCTCGATCTCGAGCATCAGCTCCACGAGCAGCTGTGTGGTGGGATGCGCGCCGGTTCCAAATGCGCGACCCGGATCGATCACGATCGCGGTTGCGTCGTCCGGCGGCTCGTGCCACGGCGGGCCGATCCAGAGCCTTCCGACGCGGACGGGGTGGTGGAAAGCCTTCCAGCGGTCGCGCCAGTCAGCGGCCACGTCCTGACCTCTGGCGCCGCCGAATGCCTGCCAGAGCCGTTCCTCGCCACCGGGATCGGTGTAGGCGATCAACTCGACGCCGTCCGACGACTCGACCTCTTCGAAGCCTTCGGGAAAGAGCTCGAGCATCTGCGCCCTCGCTTCTTCCGCACGCTCGACGGGCACGGCCACAGAGACCCGCCGCATGACGCTCAGCGGAATGCGCTCTTCAGCTTGTCGAAGAACCCCTCGTCCGGCTCGTAGGTCTCGGCGGTCGCGTTGCGCTCGAACTCCTCGAGCAGCCGGCGCTGTTCCTCGTTCAGCTGCCGCGGGACGGTGACGTTCACGAACAGGCGCTGGCTGCCTCGCCCGAATCCCTGCAGCACGGGAAGCCCGCGGCCGCGGAGGACCCGCACTTCACCCGGCTGCGTGCCGGGTTCAAACGTGACCTCCGTCTCTCCCTCGAGCGTGGGGACCTGCACGGTCGCACCCAGTGCCGCCTGCGTGATCGTGAGGTCGACGGTCGTGTACACGTCGTTGCCCTCGCGGACGAAACGATCGTCGTGTCGCACATGCACCTCGACGTAGGCATCGCCGGCGCGCCCACCGGGCGTGCCCGCATGACCTTCGCCGCCGAGGCGAATCCGCTGCCCGTCGTGGATTCCGGGTGGGATCTCGACCTCCAGCGTCCGGTCCTGGATCACACGACCGGCGCCGTTGCACTGCTCGCAGGGATGCTCGACCAGCTGCCCCGATCCGTTGCAGGTGGGACAGCCACCGGTCCGCACGAACTCGCCGAAGACGCTCCGAGAGACCTGCCGCACCCGTCCGCTCCCGGCGCAGGTCGGACAGGTCCTGACCGTCGTGTCGGGCTCCGCTCCATTGCCGCCGCACCGGTCGCACGGCACCGCGACGCCGAACGGCACCTCTCGCTTCGTCCCGGTCGCGACCTCGGCGAGGTCGATCTCGATTCTGGCCGCGATGTCCGCGCCACGCCCCCGGCCTCCGCGCCCGCCGATCCCGAAGAGGTCGTCGCCGAAGAAGGCCGAGAAGAGATCGGAAAGGCTGCTGAGGTCGAACGAGCTCGGCTGGAAGCCGCCGCTACGCAGCCCCGCATGGCCGAAACGGTCGTACAGCTCACGGCGCTCCGAGCTGGAGAGGACTTCGTACGCCTCGACGACCTCGCGAAATCGATCCTCGGCGTCCGGTGCCTCCGACACGTCCGGATGGAGCTCACGCGCGAGCCCCCGGAATGCGCTCTTGATCTCGTCAGGGCTCGCGGTACGCGGCACGCCGAGGAGCTCGTAGTAATCGCGCTCGGTTGTCGCCACGCGTCAAGCGTAGCGGGGGCCTCAGTTGTCCTCGTAGACCTCTTCGACGAAGCGCGACAGCTCTTGGGCCGCTCCGCGCACCGACCGGATCGCCTTGTCGTAGTCCATTCGTGCCGGCCCGAGCAGGCCGACGGCGCCGAGCGGCCGGTTCGTGAGCCCGTAGGTCGCGCCGACGAGCGCCGCATCCTGAAATGCCGGATGCTCGAGCTCACCGCCGACGCGAACGAATGCGTGCCGCGGGTCGAGCGCCTCGCCGAGGATCTCGAGCAGCGCAGCCCTTCGCTCGAGCGTCACGAGGACGTGCCGGTAGATCCCGAGCTCGTCGTCACGCGCGGCGTCGAGCAGCCCCGCAGCGCCACCGACGTACAGCCGCTGCTCCGCTCCGAGCAGGTTCGTGAACACCGGCTTCAGGGCAGCAAGGAACTGCCGCTCGCCGGGCGAGAGGCTCGCGTCCTCCAGCTCACGCCGAAGACGGCTCGTGCCCAACTGCAGTCCGGCGACGCGCTCGTTCAGATACTCGCCGGCCCATTTGGCGAGCCCGGGGTCGACGGCGTCGTCGAAGGTGACGACGCTCTTCGCAACACCGCCCGTGGACGTGATCACAACCGCCATCACCGTGCGGGGGTTGAGCAGCAGCACCTCGACGTGCCGGACGAGAGTCGTCTCGAGCGGCGGCGCCGAAACGAGTGCGAGCTGACTGGTTACACGCGAGAGGGCGTCGGTCGTCGCCTCGAGAGCGGAGTCGATCTCTCGCCGCAGCTCCGAGAGGTCGAGCGGGAAGACGCCCGGCCGCTGGTCCTGTCGAGCAAGGATGACGCCCGCATACAACCTGTAACCCTGCTCGGTCGGGATCCGCCCGGCGGACGTGTGCGGATGCGTGAGGAACCCCCGGCCCTCGAGCTCCGCAAGCTCGTTGCGCACCGTCGAGGCCGAAACGCTCAGGCTCCCGCGCTCGACGAGGTACCGCGAGCCGACCGGCTGGCCGGTCGCAACGTACTCCTCGATCACGAGCGCGAGCAGCTCGCGCTGGCGGTCACTGAGATTCGCGATTGGATCAGAGGCCATTTGCAGGAATTTTAGCTGTGCCTCAAGCGAGCAGGTCTGCGGTCACACCGCCGCCGAGAAACCGGCCCCGCTGCGTGAGCGCAAGCGTCAGCGCATCGCTCTCGACGAGACCGAGGCGTTCGAGCCGAAGCAGAGCCTCCCTGTCGAGAACACCGGCGAGCCCTCCGAGCATGAGCGGCTCGTCCAGCCGCAGCCCGAGCATCACCCGTTCGCGCTGCTGGACCTCTGTGGAGAGCTGCTCGAGCTCTCGCTCGGGTCGCCGGCCTTGCGCAAGCGCCTGCAGGTAGCGAGACAGCCCGGGCGTGTTGCGCCACCGGCGGCCCGCGACCGTCGACACCGCGCCGACACCGAGACCGAGGTAGTCGCGGCCGAGCCAGTACGCCAGATTGTGATGGGAGCGGAGATCCCGGTCACCGGCGCGACAGAAGTTCGCCGTCTCGTACCAGCGGTATCCGTCCTCGGTCAGCCGGTCGACGACGACCTCGAAGTAGGTCTCCATCGCGTCCGCCTGGCGCGCGAGCTCGTCGCCGTGGGCGTGGGTGAAGCGCGTTCCGGGCTTCGCTTCGAGCTCGTAGCACGACAGGTGCTCGGGCCCGAGCTCGAGTGCGTCCGCCAGGTCGGCCTCGAGGTCGGCGGCGCTCTGGCCGGGGATGCCGTAGATGAGGTCGAAGGAGATGTTGTCAAATCCGGCATCACGCAGATGGTAGAACGCGCGCCGGACGGTGTCCGGTTGGACAACACGGTCGAGGACTCGAAGCAGCCGCGGGCGGAAGCTCTGCACCCCGAGCGACACACGATTCACGCCGTGCGCGCGCAGCCTGCGGGCGAGCTCCTGCGTGACCGTCTCCGGATTGGCCTCTACGGTCACCTCGTCGGCCTGCGGCAATGAAGCGAGCAGCCGCTCGAGGGCGTGCGGCTCGGTGAACGTCGGCGTGCCGCCGCCGAGGAACACGGTCTCGAGCTCCGGCGCCAGGAGCTCCCGTTCCAGCTCGAGCTCCGACAGCAGCGCGTCGACATACGGCGCGTGCTGTTCCTGCCGCCCGACGGCGGTCACGAAGTCGCAGTAGCCGCAGCGGTGGGCGCAGAAGGGCAGATGCACGTAGAGATGACGCGTCATCACGACTTCTTCTCGTCGTTGAGATTGAGCACCGCGAGGAACGCTTCCTGCGGGACTTCCACCATGCCGACCTGCTTCATCCGCTTCTTGCCCGCCTTCTGCCGCTCGAGCAGCTTGCGCTTGCGGGAGATGTCACCGCCGTAGCACTTCGCCAGCACGTCCTTTCGCCGGGCCTTCACCGTCTCGCGCGCGATCACACGTGCACCGATCGCGGCCTGGATCGCGACGTCGAAGTGCTGGCGCGGGATCTCCTCGCGCAGCCGCTCGACGAGCATGCGCCCGCGGTCGTAGGCGGAATCGCGGTGGATGATCAGCGAGAGCGCGTCGACCGGCTCGCCGCCGACGAGGACGTCCACGCGCACGAGCTTCCCCGGTCGGAACCCGATGATGTCGTAGTCGAAGCTCGCGTAGCCACGCGTGCGCGACTTCAGCGCGTCGTAGTAGTCGAGCACGATCTCCGCGAGTGGGAGCTCGTAGGTCAGATGGACGCGGGCTTCCGACAGATACTCCATGTGGTCGAAGCGGCCGCGGCGGTCGTTGTTCAGCTCCATGACCGCTCCGACGTACTCCTTCGGAACGATGATCGACGCCTTGATGTACGGCTCCTCGACCTCCTCGATCTCGTTCGGCATGTCGGACGGCGTGTGCACCTCGACCCAGTCGCCGTTCGGCGGCTTGACGCGGTACGCGACGTTCGGGGCGGTGACGATCAGGTCGAGGTCGAACTCCCGCTCGAGGCGCTCGCGCACGATCTCCATGTGCAGCAAACCGAGGAAGCCGCAGCGGAAGCCGAAGCCGAGCGCCTGAGACGTCTCCGGCTCGTAGAAGAGCGCCGCGTCGTTCAGCTTGAGCTTCTCGAGTGCGTCACGGAGCTCCGGGTAGTCGTCCGAGTCCGTCGGGAAGAGGCCCGAGAAGACCATCGGCTTGACGTCCTTGTAGCCGGGCACCGGCGCGCTCGCCGGCCGCCGCTCGGACGTGATCGTGTCGCCGACGCGTAGGCGCGACACGTCCTTCAACCCCGTGATGACGTAGCCGACCTCGCCGGCCTCCAGCATGCCGGTCTCGCGGCGCGTCGGCGCGAAGAAGCCGAGCTCCTCAGCCTCGAAACGAGTGCCGAGAGCCATCGCCCGCAAGGGCTCCCGTGCAGAGAAACGGCCGTCGACGACGCGAACGAACGCGACGACTCCGCGGTACTGGTCGTAGGAGGAGTCGAAGATCAGCGCACGCGCGGGCGCATCGGGGTCGCCTGCAGGAGGCGGGACGCGCTCGATGATCGCGTCGAGCACGTCCTCGACGCCCTCGCCGGTCTTCGCGGAGATCCGCAGCACGTGCGACGCGTCGTCGCCGATCAGGTCGGCAACTTCCGCCGCCGCCGCATCGGGGTCCGCCTGCGGCAGGTCGATCTTGTTGACGATGGGAACGATCTCGAGGTTGTTCTCGATCGCGAGATACGCGTTCGCGAGTGTCTGGGCCTGGATTCCCTGGGCGGCGTCGACGACGAGCAGTGCTCCCTCGCAGGCTTGCAGGGAGCGGGAAACCTCGTAGGTGAAGTCGACGTGGCCCGGCGTGTCAATGAGGTTGAGCTGGTGGCCTTTCCACTCCACCCGCACGGCCTGCGCCTTGATCGTGATGCCCCGCTCGCGCTCGAGATCCATCGAATCGAGGACCTGCGCGCGCATGTCGCGGTCGGCGACGGCGTGCGTGAGCTCGAGGATCCGGTCGGCCAGGGTGGATTTCCCGTGGTCGATGTGGGCAATGATCGAGAAGTTGCGAATGCGGTCTTGGGCCATGGTTTAGGCGCGCTTCAAGCGGCTTCGCAACGCTAGCAACGCCCCGAGCTCACGAACCTTGAGCGCCCGGCACATGAGCAGATAGACGGCAGTGCCAACGACGAGCGCGGTGACGACCGAGACGACCTGTCCAAGGAACCCGCGTCCGAGAGCGCTCTCGAGCTCGTACCACGTTCCGTAGGCAGCTCCCGCCAGCACGGCTGAAGCCGTCACGATTCGCAGGACCGAGTCCATGATCTGGCCGAAACCGAGCCGCCCGAGGCGGCGGCGCATCAGCACCATCAGGACCGCACTTCCTGCAACATTGACGAGCGAGGTCGCGAGCGGGATCCCCCACGTCCCGAACCGGTAGAAGGCTGCATCGAGCGCGGCGTTTAGGCACAGATTTGCGAGCGCGACCGACGTCGGGATCCAGTTCGACTGCAGGCTGAAGAAGCCGCGGTTGAGCAACAACATCACCCCGTTGAAAACCAGGCCCGCGGAGAAAGCGGCGAGCGCGGCCGCGACCACCGGCGTCTGCGACGGCTCGAACTGGCCGCGCTGGTAGACGAGGCGTGTAATCGGCTCGGCCAGCACGGCGCTGATCACGCCTGCCGGGATGAGCAGGAACGCGATCTGCCGCAGTCCCGATGCAAGCGTGTTGCGAAACCCCGCCAGGTCTCGACGCGCCGCAAGGCGCGAGAGCGACGGAAAGAGGACCGTGGTGATCGCCACGGAGAAGATGCCCTGCGGGAGCATGTAGAGGCGAAACGCCTTGTCGATCGCCGTCGGCGACAGCGTGGGATCGATCAGCCGCGACGCGAAGATCGAGTCGACGACCGCGTTGAAGTTGATCAGGCCGAGGCCGAGCGTGACCGGCAACATCAGCTTGAGCACCCGCCAGACCGCCGGGTCCCGCCAGTCGATCAGGACGCGGAGCTTTCCATCGAGACCGCGGAGCCACGGCATCGGCAGTAACACCTGGATCACCGTGCCGATCACGATCGAGATCGCGTACACGTAGAGCTTCGCATCGATCGTCTTGGCGTTCGGCACGCCGAGCACGAGCCCGACGATGATCGCGAGGTTCCAGAAGATCGGGCTGAGCGCAGGAACCGTGAAGCGCTCGTAGCTGTTGAGGATCCCGACGACGATCCCCGACACGCCGAGCAGCGTGACGATGGGGAAGAGCACCCGGGAGAGGCCGATCGCGAGCTGCTTGTCGCCGCCGGGATCGCCGAACAGCCCGATGACCCAAGGCGCGATCACGATGTAGATCGCGGTGAGCGCGCTCAGCCCGAGCAAGACGATCCAGAAGAGGCTCGCGGCGACACGCCACGCCCGCTGGCGCTCGCCCCTCTCCTGGAGCTCCGTGAAGACCGGGACGAACGCCGACGACAGAGCCGCGTCGGCGACGAGGGCCCGGATCAGGTTCGGCACCTGGAAGGCGACCGTGAACGCGTTGATCTTGCCGGCGGCGCCGAAGTAGTACGCGGCCACGACCTCACGGATGAGACCGGCGATCCGGGAGAGGCCCGTGGCGAGCGAGAAGATCGCCGTCGACCTCGCGAGCCGCCGGCCTGAGTGCTCGTCCACGCGGCGAGTATAGGGAGGGCGCTGAACGGCGCAGCCGGGGCTCTAAGCGCCTTTGGTACCATCCTCGCGCCCGCGGATTGCGGGCCTTTTCACGCGATGCCGAACATCAACCAACAAAAGAAGCGCGTTCGCTCGGCCGCCAGGCAGCGGCTCGAGAACCTGCGCTACCGCTCGACCGCGAAGACGCTGGCGAAGCGGCTCGAAGCTGCGGTTGCAGCCGGAGACAAGAACCAGGTCGAGGCCGAGCACCGCGCCCTCGTGCGCTGGCTCGATCGCTCCGCGGCCCGGGGCGCACTGCACCGGAACACCGCCGCGCGCCGCAAGGCGCAGGCCGCCCGGCTCGTCTCTACGCCGAAGCGCTAGCTTGCGAGCGCGGCCTCGCGCGGCCGCGTGATGTCGATCAGCGCACGCTCGAGCTCGAGGTCGACGGCGAGCCGAGAGCCACCCTTGACGGCGTGATCGAGCTCCGCGAGCCTCACGACCGCTCCGCGCAACTCATCGGAGTCGTAGTTACGGGACTGCGCGAAGAGCTTCTCGACGTAAAACGGATGCCGCTTCAGCCGCGTCGCCGCCTCGCGGGCGCTCAGCCCTTCTTCGGCGAGCAGCTGGCAGTCGCGCACCCGGCCGACGTGCGCGACGAGCAGGCCGATGAGTGATGGCACCGTGCGTGAGACCGAGTCGCCCGAGCGTTCGATCAGCGTCTGACAGGAAGTGAGGGCGGCTGCCAGATCGCGACGGCCCCACGCGTCGGTGAGCTCGTACCCCGGCACTTCGGCGCACCCTGCCGCAAGCTGCTCGATGACTGAGACGCCGACCGGGTCCGCCCCGGCCCACGTCGCGATCTTGTCCACCTCGCTGGAGAGCTCCTCCGGATCCTCCCCGACCACCTCGACGAGCAGCCGGACGGCTTCCTGGTCGATCGTGACGCGGCGCTCCGAGAACTGCTTCGTCACCCACTCGGCCACGCGTCGCTTCGGGACGTCGTAGACGAGCAGGTCTCCGGCCTTCGCGCACGCCTTGGCAAGTGCCGAGTCCTTCTTCAGCTCCGCTGCCACCAGAGCGAGCACGGTGTCCGGCGCGGGACTGCCGAGGTACGCAGCGATCGCCTTCGTGTCCGCGGCCTTCCATCGCTCCACCTCCTCGACGATCACGAGCCGGCGGCCGCCGGCGAGGAGGCCCATCGAGTTGCAGGCCGCGACAGCATCGTCGCCGTCGGCGTCGTTCGCGGACAGGAGCTCGACGCCCTCCTCCCCGATCCGGTCGCGCAGACGGCGGAGTGCACGGTGGATCTTCGGCCGGTCTCCGCCGGTGATCAGATAGACAGGCTTGAGCTCCGTCGTCGCCACCTCGGCCAAGCATAGGCGCCGAGGAGGAAGACCCCTGCGAGCACGAGAACGAGGGTCCTCGTCGAGGTGATCTGCGCGATCGGAAGGCCGCCGACGGCCCGGGCGACCGCGACCAGGTACGCGGCGCACCAGCCGTTGAGCCAGGCGAGCGTGGCCGCCGCGCCACCCGAGAACGGCGCGACCGCCGCCGCCGCGAGCGCCAGAGCGAGGAGCGGCACGACGGCCGGCGCGGCGAGCGCGTTCGCCGGCACGGTCAGGACCTGGAGGGAATGGAACTGCAGCCAGGCGATCGGCGCGGTCGCCAGACCGCAAGCGGCCGACACGGCGACCACGGTCCGAAGCCGCGGGCCCAGCGGATATCCCTCGAGAAAGCGCTCGAAGCGCGGGACGAGGACGAAGATCGCGACCACTGCCGCAAACGAGAACTGAAAGCCGGCGTCGAGGAACGTGTACGGATTCCAGGCGAGCAGGACGATCGCCCCGACGAGCAGCAGATGCCAGCGGTCGGCCGCGCGCGCGGTGAGCCAGGCGAGCGAGCCGAGCGCACCGGCGACCCCGGCACGGATGACCGAAGGCTGGGCACCGACGGCGAGCACGTAGGCCCCGATCGCCGCGAGCGCGCCGAGCTCGCCGAGCAGGCGCGGCAGGCCGAGCAGCCAGGTGAGCAACACCGCACTGGCTGCGACGAGCGCGACGTTCTGCCCGGACACCGCAAGCAGGTGATAGAGCCCCGATGCGCGGAAGCTGCGGCGCAACTCGTCCGAGAGACCGTTGTCCTCGCCGAGCACCACGCCTTCGATGACCGCGGCACGTTCACCGTGGAGCCCTCGCGCGACCGAATGCCGCAAACGTCGTCGAACCGCGTCCGCGACCCCGCCGATTCCGCCACGACGACCGACGATCCGCCAGTCGTCGACACGCAGGACGACGTGGACACCGTGCCGGCGCAGCCAGGTTCGCTCGTCGAACCCGTTCTCGGGGCCGCGCGGCGCAGTCACGACCACGAGCGCCTCCAGGATGGCTCCCTGAGGGGGTGCGCGTCCGCGCGGTAGCTTGAGCAAGACCGGCTCGCGCAATGTCAACCGGCCGAAGCGCTTGACGACGGCCGGCGTGCGAATGTCGAACTTGCCGGCATGCACAGGGCCTGTTACCACCAGCTGTGCACGCTCCGCCGTGTCGATTCGCGGGCTCAACGGACTGCGATCGAGCGCGTCGAGACGGTTGCTACCCCAGCACCAGCCGAGCAGCGCGAGCGCGCCTGCGACGAGCAGCAACCGCTGCGGCCCACCGACGGCAAGGGCGGCCGACCCCACCAGAACGGCGAGGACGAGCGCGACGGCGCCGTTCACGCGCACCGCGTTCGCGCCAGCGAGACCGAGACAGAGCGCAGCCGCGAGCAGCTGCGGGGAGCGGCGAACGGCGACGAGCTCGCTCACGGCGCGACCAGGTCGCGGAGCGTCTCGAGCCGCGCGGGCCCGATGCCCGAGATCGCATCGAGCTCGTCGACGGACCCGAACGCCCCGTGCTTCTGGCGGTAGTCGAGGATCTTCTGCGCGGTTACCGGGCCGACTCCGGGCAGTGCGTCGAGCTGCTCGAGCGTCGCGCTGTTCAGATGAACCGGGCCCGAGGTCGCGCCGCCGCCCGGTGTCGGCGCGACCGCGCCGGCCACCCCACGCCCGGGCACGACGATCTGCTCTCCGTCTGCGATCCGGGCGGCGAGATTGACGAGCTCGATCTGCGCCTTGGGCGTCGGCCCGCCCGCGCGCGTGACCGCATCGGCGACGCGCGACCCGTCGCGGAGGCGGTACAGGCCGGGCCTTCGAACGGCCCCGACGACGTCGACGTACAGCGTCGCCGAGGAGAGCTGACTCGTCTTGGCCGGCGCGACACGCAGCGGCGGCGCAACGGCCGCCGGCTTCGCCGGCCGCAGCAGGAACTTGCCCGCCAGCACGAACGCCAGCAGCAGCAGCACGCCCGTGACGACGATTCGCCGCCGATCGAGAGCGATCTCTGGCATGTCGCCAATCGTGGCAACGAAAGAGTCACGTGTCCGTGACGCTGCTGTGGCGAGAGTGCGCTAGCCGACGACGAGGTTGACGAGCCTGCGGGGCACGACGATCGTCTGGCGGATCTCTCCGCCGTTCAGGTGCGCCTGAACCTTCGGCGACTCCTTCGCGCGTGCGACCAGCTCGTCCTCGGGCAGGTCGACCGGAACCCGGAACCGGTCACGCACCTTCCCGTTGACCTGGACGACCAGCTCGAATGTGTCGTCTTCCAGGAACGAAGGATCGGCTTGCGGCCACGGCGACTCCCACAGACGCTCGTGCCCCAGGCGCTCCCACAGCTCCTCGGCCACGTGCGGCGCGTACGGCTGGAGCAGCGACACCGTCGTCTCCGCAGCAAGTCGGGCTGCGGGGTCGTCCGGTGACTTCGACAGCTCGTTGACGAGCTCCATCACCGCGGCAATCGGTGTGTGGAATTGCTGCCGCCGCCCGAGGTCGTCCGTGACCCGCGCGATCGTGCGATGGACGCGACGCGCGAGTGGACCATCGCCGGGTGTGCCTGCGGCCGGCGCATTCTCGGCCACCTCGCCGACCAGGCGCCAGACCCGCCGCAGGAACCGCTGCATCCCTTCGACTCCGGTCGGAGTCCACTCCATGTCCTGGTCGGCAGGACCGATGAACAGAATCGAGAGCCGTGTCGCATCGGCTCCGTACACCTCGACCAGCTCGTCTGGTGTCGCAGCGCCGCCTACGCGCTTCGAGATCTTCGCGCCGCCCTGCGTGACGAAGCCGTTGCCAAAGAAGCGCTTGAACGGCTCGCGGTGAGCGCTCAGGTCGAGCTCGTTCAGCACCTTCTGGAAGTAGCGGGCATAGATCAGGTGCACCGTCGAGTGGTCGACCCCACCGGTGTAGTGGTCGACCGGCATCCAGTAGTCCGCCATTTCCCGGTCGTACGGCGCCTCGTCGTTGTCGGGATCGCAGTAGCGCAGGAAGTACCACGACGAATCGACGAAGGTGTCCATCGTCTCGACCTCGCGGCGTCCTTCCTTGCCGCACTGGGGACACGGAACCCGAACCCAGTCCTCGGCTTGCGCCAGAGGCGGGATTCCCTTCGGCTTGTAGTCCTCGACCTCCGGCAGGATCACTGGCAGCTCTTCCTCCGGCACGGGAACGATCCCGCAGTCGTCGCAGTAGACGATCGGAATCGGACAGCCCCAGTACCGCTGGCGCGAGTAGCCCCAGTCGCGCAAGCGGTAGCTCACCGCAGCCCGGCCACGCCCCCGGCCGCCCAGCCAGTCGACGATCGCTTTCGCCGCCTGTTCGTGCGGCCGGCCCGAGAACTGAGCCGAGTCGACGAGCTTCCCGTCGTCCGCGACGACGGCCCTGATGGGCAGGTCGAACCGTTCCGCAAACTCCCCGTCGCGGTCGTCGTGCGCGGGCACGGCCATGATCGCGCCGGTGCCGTAGTCCATCAGGACATAGTCCGCGACCCAGATCGGAATCCGAGCGTCGTTGACCGGGTTCGTCGCGAAGAAGCCGGTGAAGACTCCGGTCTTGGTTCCTGCGGCCCGCTCTGCAGCGGGCCTGGCGCCCGCCTTGCGGACGTAGGCGCGGATCTCGTCGCCATTCGGCGATTGCTCGGCCAGCCGGTCGACGAGCGGATGCTCGGGAGCAAGGACGAAGAACGTCGCGCCGAACAACGTGTCCGGGCGAGTCGTGAACACCGGAATGTCGATGTCGAGCTCGTCAACGCGGAACAGGATCTCCGCGCCTTCGGAGCGGCCGATCCAGTTGCGCTGCATCGCCAGGACGCGCTCCGGCCAGTCCAGGTCCTTCATCTCGTCGATCAGGCTGTCGGCGTAGGCGGTGATGCGGAAGAACCACTGGTCGAGCTTGCGCGCTTCGACCTCGAAGCCGCAACGCTCGCAGCGGCCGTTCTTGACCTGTTCGTTCGCCAGCACCGTCTGGTCGTTGGGGCACCAGTTGACCAGCGCAGCCTTCCGGTACGTGTGACCCGCCTCGAAGAACTTCAGGAAGAGCCACTGCGTCCAGCGGTAGTACTCCGGCTGATGGGTGGAGAACTCGCGTGACCAGTCGATCGCCCAGCCGAGCCGCTTCATCGTCCGGCGGATCGACACGATGTTCCGCTCGACGATGTCACGAGGATGCTCGCCCTCCTTCAGCGCAGCATTCTCCGCTGGCAGCCCGAAGGAGTCGTAACCCATCGGCCTCAAGACCTCGGAACCGGTGCGCCGGTAGAAGTGGGCCAGCACGTCGCCGAGCGTGTACACCAGTACGTGGCCGATGTGCAGCGTCCCGGACGGGTACGGCAGCATCTCCAGGACGTAGGACTTGCGGTCGTTGCGAGGCGCACCCGGCTTCGGGTTCGGCACCTCGAAGGCGCGGCTCTCGTCCCAGATCCGCTGCCACTTCGTCTCGACTGTCTGCGCGTCGTACCTGTCCATGTCCGTCCTCTAGAAACGAAAAAGCCTCTCATGTGAGAGGCCGTGGGGAGCTGGCGCGGCCTTCGCCACGGTGGCTCCCTTCCCTACAGAAGCAGCTCCTTCATCGCTTCGCACTCTAGCAGCGTTACAGTCGGGGTCATGAGCGATTACACCCATCTCAATCTCAAGGACGCCGACGATCAGGCGCCGAACTTCGGGCTTTCGCCGGACCTCGAGTTCCGCATGGCCCGCGTCCCGCTGGGCCTCGAGCACTCGGGTATCAGCTATTGCCGCGTGTCGCCTGGATTCCGGCTGCCGTTCGGCCACAAGCACAAGAACCAGGAGGAGATCTATGTCCTCGTCAGCGGCGGCGCACGGATGAAGATCGAGGACGAGGTGCGAGACCTCAAGCCGTGGGACGCGGTTCGCGTCCACAAGGACACGATGCGGAGCATGGAAGCGGGCGACGAGGGTGCCGTGTTCCTGATCGTCGGCGCCCCGAACACCGGCCCGGGCGACGCCGAAATGGTTCAGGAGTGGTGGAGCGACTAACGGGCTGATCGAGCTCTTCCCCGACACGGCAGCCGTCGACGACGGCGAGCTCGTGGTGGGCGGAGTCCGTGCGTCGGCCCTCGCCGAGGAGTTCGGCACGCCGCTCCTCGTGTACTGCCGGGAGACCATTCTCGCCCGGGCGCGCGCGTATACGGGAGTCGATCCTGAAGCGCTCGTCGTGTACGGGACGAAGGCGTTCCCCAACGTCGCGCTGCTCCGGCTCCTCGCCGCGGAGGGTCTGGGGGCCGACGTCTCCACGCGCGGTGAGCTCGAGTTCGCGTTGCGGGCAGGCATGCGGGGCGAGCGGATCCTGTTCCACGGCAACAACAAGTCCGACGATGAGCTCCAGGCGGCGGCCGAGGCCGGGGCAATCGTGGTCATCGATGCGCTCGACGAGGTTGCGCGGGCGAAATCGGCAGGCGTTCGAACCGTGCTCGTCCGCGTCACTCCGGGCATCGACGCGGAGACGCACAGTGCGATCCGGACCGCCCATGCGGAATCGAAGTTCGGGCTCGTCGCCGATGACGCACTCGCAGCGGTCAGCGACGCGCTCGCCTCGGGGCTCGACGTCGCCGGGCTCCACGTGCACATCGGCTCTCAGCTGACCCGAAGCGCCGAGAGCCTGCTCGCGGTCGAGCGGCTTGCCAATGTCGCGGCGCACTGCCGGGAGGAGCTCGGCTGGACGCCGCGCCTCTTCGACCTCGGCGGCGGCCTCGCGGTTCGCCATTCGCTGAGCGAGACCGTCCCGCGGGAAGAGGAGTTCGCACGGGAGCTGCTCTCATGTCTGCGTGCACACTGGCCCGAGCCGGCGCGTACGATCTTCGAACCGGGCCGCTCGCTCGTCGGCCGGGCCGGGCTCACGCTCTACCGGATCGGCGTCGTCAAGCGCACGACAGGCGTGGCGTATGCGGCGATCGACGGCGGCATGTCCGACAATCCGCGCCCGCAGCTCTACGGATCGCGCTACGAGGCACTCCTTGCGAACCGTGCCGGCGAGGAACCGGTGGCGACGTTCCGGATCGCCGGCAAGCATTGCGAGTCCGGTGACGTGCTCATCGAGAGCGTCGAACTGCCGGAGCCTCGCCGGGACGACCTGCTCGCGGTTCCCGCCACCGGCGCCTACACCCTGGCGATGGCGTCGAACTACAACGGCGTCGCTCGCCCGGCCGTGGTGCTCGTGACGGACGGCGACGCCGAGCTGATTCGCCGGCGCGAGTCGCTCGACGACCTGCTCGCGTTCGAGACCTAGTTCGTAGCGAAGCCGGGCCGCACGAGACGCGGAGGAGCAACGAGGCGTGCGTCCTTCACCGGCGGATTCCGCGGCTCGGTGAGCGGCGCCGCACCGAACGAGGCGAGTCGCCTGTCCTCCGGCGCGTCGCCGTAGAGCGTCGTCCGCTGTCGCGGCACGCGGCCGCACGAGCTGATCAGCCCCTCCATCGCTTCCGGCGGGAACTCCTGGCCATGCTCGGCTCCGGCCGAGCGGGAGATGGACTCGTTCATCAGCGTGCCGCCCAGGTCGTTGACACCGGCGCGAAGGGCGGCCGCTGCACCTTCCGCACCGAGCTTCACCCACGACACCTGGATGTTCGTGATCCAAGGGTGAAGCGCGAGACGCGCCACCGCGTGCACGAGCAGCGTCTCGCCGAACGTCGGGCCCGAGCGCGCCTGGCCGCGCAGCCACATCGGCGCCTCCATGTGCACGAACGGGAGCGGCACGAACTCCGTGAACCCGCCGCTTCGGCGCTGCTGTTCGCGCGCGTGCATGAGATGGCGCGCCCAGTTGAGCGGTCCTTCCACGTGGCCGAGCATCATCGTCACGTTCGAGCGCAGGCCCGCACGATGGGCCGCATCGTGCACCTCCAGCCACTGCGCCGTGGTGACCTTGTCTGGGCAGATGATGCGACGCACGTCGTCATCGAGGATCTCGGCCGCCGTTCCAGGCAGCGACCCGAGACCGGCCTCGGCCAATTCCACGAGGTACTCGTCGAGCGGCAGGCCGAGCGTCGCAGCCCCCTGCCACACCTCGAGCGCCGAGAACGCATGCACGTGCAGGCCGGGCACCGCTTCCTTGATCGCACGCACAACCGAGAGGTAGTAGTCGCCGGTGAAAGCCGGGTGGATTCCGCCCTGCAGGCAGACCTCGGTCGCGCCGCGCTCCCAGGCCTCCTCGCAGCGGCGCACGATCTCCTCGTGCGGCACGAGGTACGGCGCGCCGCGCAGGTTCGCCGCCAGCTTCCCCTTCGAGAAGGCGCAGAACCCGCAGCGGAAGTAACAGACGTTCGTGTACTGGATGTTGCGCGTGACGACGTACGTCACCTCGTCGCCACAGACCTCGCGCCTGAGCTGATCGGCGGCCGCAAAGACACGATCGCGCTCGTGCCCCCGCGCGCGGAACAGGCGCACGATTTCCTCCTCGCCGAGCTCTGCACGAGTGTCGATCGGCAGCGCGTCCCGCGGAACGAACGGGATCCCAGCGTCCTCGCCCGGTGACCAGCGGTCCTCGCGCGCGAGCCCGAGCGAATCCGACGCGCGCAGAACCGACGGCAGCACGTACGGGTCGATCCACTCGGCAGAGATCCACTCGGGATAGACCGCGAGCCGCGGGGCGAGCTCGAGCTCGCGGCTTTCGGTGCCGGCCCGGAGCAGTTCCAGCTCGGGCCAGGGAGCCTCCGGGTTGACGTGGTCGATCGTCACCGGCGAGACGCCTCCCCAGTCGTCGATCCCCGCGTCGAGCAGTCGCGGAAAGTCCGTGTACGAGAGGTTCGGAGGTGCCTGCAGATGGGCGTGCGGGCCGAGCACGATCCGCGCGACCGCGATCGTCCAGAGGAGCTCTTCGAGCGCCGGCTCGGGAGACTCGGCCATCCGCGTTCCCGGCTTCGCCCGGAAGTTCTGAACGATCACCTCTTGCACGTGCCCGTACGTGTCGGCGAGCTCGCGAATCGCGAGCAGCGCGTCGATGCGCTCCTCGCGCGACTCGCCGATGCCGATGAGCAGGCCCGTCGTGAACGGGATTCGCTCCTCCCCGGCCGCCGCGATCGTCTCGAGCCTCCGGGCCGGCAGCTTGTCCGGAGAGCCGAAATGCGGACCTCCGCGCGCTGACAGACGCTCCGAGGTGGTCTCGAGCATCAGGCCGAGCGAGACGCTCACGCGCCGCAGCTCCCGCACGTCCTCTCGCGTCATGACGCCAGGGTTGAGATGCGGCAGGAGACCCGTCTCGGTCAACACCGCCTCGGCTGCACGGGCCAGGTACTCGATGGTGGTGCTGCAGCCGAGCGCGCCCAGCTCGTCCCGGGCCGCGCGGTAGCGCAGCTCCGGCTTGTCCCCGAGGGTGAAGAGGGCTTCGCGGCAGCCGGCGGCCGCACCTGCACGCGCGATCTCGAGGACTTCCTCGATCGTCAGGTAGGCCCGCTCGCCGCGGCGTGGCGGCTGAGCGAACGTGCAGTAGTGACACACGTCGCGACAGAGCTTCGTCAGCGGGATGAAGACCTTCGGCGAGTAGGTGACGAGCCGGCCGTGCCCTTCGGCCCGTAGCGCCCGCGCCTCCGCACACAGCTCGTCGAGCGGACGGCCGAGGAGCTCCATGCCGGGAGCTTACGTCTACGCGCGCGGGCTACGAAGGCTCAGAGGAAGTCGATCGACGCGACGCCGAGCGCCGCCGCCATGACCACTGCCGCAACCCCGGCTCCGGCCATCGACCAGCGCCTTGTGCGTGTTCCCGGCGCGGCCAGGACGGCTGCCCCGGCGAGACCGAGCGTCATCCCCGAAAACGTCTCGACCGCCTGGAACGCGACTCCGAGCGCGAGTGAGGCGCCGAGGCCGACACCGGTCCCGTGCAAAGCGATTGTCGCTGCGCCTGCCCCTGCCCCGAAGTTGCCCGGCGTGAGCGGCAGCAGGCCGGCAAGCGCCATTGCGGCGAGCAGCACGACGGCGACCCAGACCGGCCTCGACACGCCGAGAGCGAGCGAGATCGCGACCGCGCCGCACACGCGCGTGATCGCCGCGAAGGCAATCCAGCCGAAGATCGTCCCTCCTGCGCGCGGCGATTGCCCGACGCTGCGGAAGATTTGCAGGAGGCTGCCGAGCCGGCCTGCCGCTCGTCGGCTGATGCGGACGGACACGAGGACCACGCACGCCACGGCGAGGATCAGCAGGGGAGCCGGCCACAACGGGACGCGACCCACCGATGCGGCCACGACGATGAGCAGGGCCAGCACGAGCGTCCGTGCCGCGGCCACCAACGCGCCCACGCCGCCCGCACGCCAGAAACGGTCGTCTCCCGGCAGCGTGCGTGAGAGGAGACCGATCCGAACAGCCCCGCCGAGGTGCGCCGGGGCGACAGAGTTGACGAGCGAGCCGATCGCATAACACGCCGACACCTGCTTGAAGCACGCCTCGCCGCCACATGCGCGCAGCCCGGTCCGCCAGGCCGCCGCCGAAGCGAGCAGGCCAAGCCCGAAAGCAATCGCTGCGACGACCAGCCATTTCGGCTGGGCATGCGACAGGCTCGCGACGGCACCGTCGAACGTCCCGCGGCCGATCCTGGTCGCTCCGAGGGCGATGCCGGCGATCACGAGGGCTCCAAAACCGACGGCGTAGCTGCGGCGCATCGACCCGAATTGACCGAGCGAGAGCTCGTTCATGAAGCCGCCGTTGGTCCGCTCGCTCTGCACGCCACAAACGCTATCGGCACGAAATGAGAGCAACGTTAAGAATGCCGGGCCGGCCGCACCCTGCGTGCCATCATGGCCCGCGGTGAGAACCTCCCGACGAAGGCGACGGCCGGCCTCGAGCGGGGCGCTGATCGGATTGCTGGCCCTGGTCGCCCTGGTCGGGAGCCTCGAGTATCGAGACTGGAAGGGGGACGAGGGAAAGACAGCTGCCGCGGCCAGACTGCCGCCTCCGGTTCACGAAAAGGCCAAGGTCCGCCACCTCGCTCAGGTCCGTCCGCTGAACCTCTATGCGCACGACCGCGCAGGCATGATCAGCGCGATCGCCCGGCGGGATCCGGCCCGCGTCTACGTCCCGAACAGCGCGGGAGACTCGGTCGATGTGATCGACCCGCAGACGTACAAGGTCGTCGGACATTTCGGCGTGGGAGCGCTGCCGCAGCACGTCACGCCGTCGCACGACCTGCAGACGCTCTATGTGAACGACGACGTCGGCAACACGCTGACGCCGATCGATGCGCGCACGGGTCGCCCCGGCAAGCCGATCCACGTCGACGATCCCTACAACCTCTACTTCACGATCGACGGGCGCTACGCGATCGTGGTCGCCGAGCGTCTCCACCGGCTCGACTTCCGCTCGGCACACTCGTTCCGGCTCGTGCGGGCGCTGAGCGTTCCCTGCGCCGGCGTCAACCACATGGACTTCTCTCCCAACGGGCGCTATGTCATCGCAAGCTGTGAGTTCTCCGGCCGTCTGCTGAAGGTCGACGTGCGCCACTTCAGGGTGCTGGCGGTGCGAACATTGCCGCGCCGGTTCTCGGTTCCGCAGGACGTGCGCTCGTCGCCGGACGCGAAGGTCTTCTACGTCGCCGACCTCGCTGCCGGCGGAGTGTGGGAGATCAACCCCAAACGGCTGAAGGTGATCGGGTTCATCCATACCGGCGCAGGAGCGCACGGTCTCGTCGTCGGACGGAACGGAAAGGTGCTCTACGTCGCAAATCGCAGCGAGGGGAGCGTGTCCGTGATCTCGTTCAGGGCCCGCAAGGTCATTCACAAGTGGCACATCCCGGGCGGCGGAAGCCCCGACATGGGCGACGTCTCCGCGGACGGCAAGGTGCTCTGGCTCTCGGGACGCTACAACTCGGAGGTCTATGCGATCGACACGCGCAGCGGACGGTTGATCGCGCGCATTCCAGTCGGTCCGAGTCCACACGGCCTGTCCGTCTGGCCGCAGCCGGGGAGATTTTCACTCGGTCACACGGGGAACATGCGCTGATGACTCCGCGCGTCTGGCTTCGCACGCGCGCCGACCTCCTGATGCCTGCAGCCGCGGCGGCATCCCTCGCGGCACTGCTCGTTTGGTTCGGCCCACCCGGTACCGACCTGGCCGCGCATGTCTACCAGCGGACGCTCTTTCTCGAGCACGGCTTCGTTCTCTGGAACAACTTCTGGTACGCGGGCCGCTACAGCTTCGTCACCTACAGCGTCCTGTACTACCCGCTGGCCGCGGCGATCGGCATCAAGCTGCTCGCCGTCTTGATCGTTGCCGTCGCGGTCGCCGCCTTTGCAGCTGTCGTGCGACGTGAGTGGGGCGAGGAGGCCAAATGGTCGATCCGCGCTTTCGCAGTCGTGTGGGCGCTACTCGTCGTCTCCGCGGCCTATCCGTTCATGCTCGGAAGCGCGTTCGCCCTCGTCGCTCTCTGGTTCCTGCAACTCGGACGCCGCCCGCTCTTCGCGGGCTTCGCGCTCCTGACCCTTGCCGCCAGCCCGCTCGCGTTCGCGCTCCTCGTCGTGCTCCTGGCCGCAGTCGCACTCGCTCGTCGCGATCAGCGGGCCCGGCTTCTGTGGCCATCCCTCGCAATCGCGGCCGTGGGAGCGCTCGAGCTCGTGCTGCGCAGGATGTTCCCGGGCCGCGGCACCTTCCCCTTCTCGGTCCAGGAGTTCCTCGCCGCGACGGTCTTCTGCGTGCTCGGGATCGGCTTGACGTGGGGAATCGCAAGCGCACGGGTCCTTCGCTGGACGTACATCGTCTACTTCGCCGCCTGCACGGCCGCGTTCGCGTTCGCCTCGCCGATCGGCGAGAACATCGCGCGGCTTCGGTTCGCCGCGGCGCCGATCGCGATCCTGACGCTCACGCTCCGCCACTGGCGTCCGCGGCCCGTCTGCGCGGTCGCGCTCGCACTTGCCCTCTCGTGGAATCTGACGCCGCTCGCCGCCAGCTTCGTCCACGGCGCCGGGGATCCCACCGCGCACGCCGCCTACTGGAAGCCGACGATCTCCTACCTCCAGGGCCACGTGCGGCCCTCGTATCGCGTCGAGGCCGTGGACACGCGAGGTCACTGGCCCGCCGACTTTCTCGCCCGCGCGCGGATCCCGCTGGTGCGCGGCTGGTTCAGGCAGGAGGACTTTCCGCAGAACCGCGTGCTGTACGGGAAGCTAGGACCGGCCGTCTACGTGAACTGGCTGCGCAAGCTCAGCGTCCGCTACGTCGTGCTCACGACTGCGACGCCGGATTACAGCGCGCGTGCCGAAGCACGGCTGCTCGAGAGTGGCCGCTCGGGCCTCGCAGTCGTCCACCGGACTGCGACGACAACCGTCTTCGCCGTTCCGTCACCACGCCCGCTCGTCAGCCCGCCGGCACGTGTGCTCGAGCTCGGCTACACGTCGATCCGCATCGCCGCTCCCGTGGCGGGCACGTACCGGCTCGACGTCACCTACGCGCCCTACTGGCACACACCTGCGGGTTGCCTGAGCCCGAGCGCCGACGGCATGACGGAGCTGACGGTTCGACATCCCGGCATCGTCTCGCTGCGTTTCGCCGTCACGGCCGGGCGAGCGCTCGCCGCGGTTGTCGGCGACAACTCGGACTGTCGCTGAAGGAGCGCTAGCCGGGCTTGGCCGAGACGAGCGGACCGAAGGTGCGCCACGCCCCCTTCGACCACCGCTGCAGTCGCACCTGCGTGATCGGAAAGCGACTCGTCGGCGTCGTATGGATGACGATGCCGGGCAGCACGAAGGGATTCCCACGTTCGGTCAGGTGCGTCGCTGCGTTCATCAAGCTCTGCCGGGTCAGGTTCTTCCCGGCCTTCTTGAGCGTGTTGACGAGCGTGTAGGCCGTTGCCATACCTGCGGTGAAGTAGCCGTCCTTCAGGTCGCGCGAACTGGCCCCGTTGCCGTACTTCCTGAGGATCGACTGGAAGAGCTTGATGCCCTTGTCGTTCGCCCACTGAGGTGAGGCCGGGTCCTTGCCGAAGACGATCGAGATCGATCCGTTCGCCGCCTTTTGCGGGACGATCGCCATCAGCGACGCAGCCGATGACACGTCGTTGACGAAGATCTGTGGCCTCCAGCCGAGCCGCGACACGGCGTTGAACGCCTGGAGCGAGAACTTGCCGAAGGCGAACACCATCAGCACGTTCGCCTTCGAAGCCTTCAGCTGGGTCACCTGCGGCTGTACATCCGAGGACGTCGGGTCGTAGCCCACGCTTGCGACGATCGACTTCGCCTTCTTGCCGAGCCCGCGCTTCATGCCGGCCAGGAGATCGCGGCCGTAGTCGTCGTTCTGGTACAGAACAGCGACCTTCGCCTTCTTGATGTTCTTCACGACATAGCGCCCGTAGATCTCGCCTTCCTCCGAATACGGCGGGATGTACCCGATCGTCCACGGGTACTTCTTGTAGTCCCGGCCGAACGTCGTCGCGCCTGACGACACGTAGAGCTGCGGAACCTTCGCGTCGTTCAGGAGCTTGCGGACCGCGAGGTTGTTGTTCGTCCCGAGCGAGCTGAAGACCGCGAAGACCTGCTCCTGCTGGATCAAGCGGATCGTGTTGTTCACGGCGCGACCAGGGTCGTACCCATCGTCGAGGTACGTGTACTTCAGCTTGCGTCCGAGCACCCCGCCCTTGTCGTTGACGTACTTGAAGTAGGCGTCGATGCCGCGCGCGACGTTCCCGGCGATCGCGGCCTCTCCACTCAGCGGGACGCTCGAGCCGATGTGGATCTCGTCCGACGAGACACCCGGAGTGGCGACGGGGCGCGCGCCGGCAGACGCAGCGGCCATGACGGCCACTGCGGCACAAACGACAAAGACCCTCACGCCCACCTGCTCACCTAAGACCGAGTGTATAGCCGAGTTGTTAGCGGCCCAAAGAGCCGTCGCACCAGGCCTCCGACGCCCGTCGGGAGAAGGATCATCACGACGATCAGCACGATCCCGAACACGACACTCGGGATCCCGGGCTTCTGCGGATCGAGGCTCAGCGCAGGGAGGTGGTTGAGCCAGCGCGCAACCGTGTCGGCATGGTTCTGCAGGAAATAGATCAGCGCGGCGCCTGCGATCATCCCGAAGAGCGAGTCGAGCCCGCCGACCGCCAGGCCGACGACGAGGTAGACCGAGAGGATGATCGGGAAGACGTCGGGATTGACGTAGGCATTCGCGATCGCGTACAGCGATCCGGCGACGCCGGCGTAGAAGGCCGAGATCCCGAACGCGAGCGTCTTGTATCTCCCGATTCTGATTCCGGCGGACACCGCTGCGACCTCGCTGTCGCGGATCGCCTTGAAGGCGCGTCCCGTCTTTCCGCGCACGAGCAGCCAGGCAGCAACCAGCAGCACGAGTGCGATCCCCCAGGTCAGGTAGTAGATCCAGTTGTTCGTCGTCGTGCTGAGCCCGAAGGGCGGCTTCGCCAGGTTGAGGATCTTGCCCGTCGTGCCGCCGAAGAAGTGGTCGAACTCCTTCGGCAGCTGCGGGAACGAGACGGCGATGCCGAACGTGATCAGCGCGAGATAGAGCCCCGAGAGACGCAGCGCGGGAAGGCCGACGACAAGGCCTGCGATTCCGGCGACGACGCCTGCAATCGGGATCGTCCAGAGGTCGCGCACCTGGTGTCCGTAGAAGCCGTCCACGCTCAGGATTGCGGTCGTGTAGCCGCCGACTGCCATGAACGCGCCGTTACCGAGCGAGATCTGGCCGTTGAATCCGGTCAGGACCGAGAGGCCCAGCAGGGCGATGAAGTACATCCCGACGATCGCGAGCTCGCGGGCGCGGAAGTCGCTCACGAACCGCGGCAGCAACGCGACGACGGCCGCGAGCACGACGAAAGCGGAAAGCTCGAGCCAGAGCTTCGTCCTCATACGCGCCGCACCGCCACCTTCCCGAAGAGGCCGCCCGGCCGCACGAGCAGCAGCACGAGGATGAGCAGGAGCGCCGCCGGGAGCTTCAGCGTCGACCCGATGAACCCGACGTAGCGGCCGAGCAACGTGATCGTGACGCCGAGGAGGATCCCCCCGACGACTGCGCCGACCGGCGAGTCGAGCCCGCCGAGCACGGCAGCCGCGAAGGCGTAGAGCAGGATCGTCTGCATCATGTTCGGGTCGAGGAACACGACGGGTGCAATCATCATTCCCGCGACCGCGCCCAGCACCGTCGCGATCCCCCAGCCGAGCGCGAACATCCAGCTGACGCGCACTCCGACGAGCCGTGACGAATCACGGTTCACAGCCGCAGCGCGCATCCCGAGCCCGAGCTTCGTGAAGCGGAAGAAGAGCGCGAGCAACCCGACGAGCAAGATCGAGACGGCGACGATGCCGATGTCCTGCACGCTGACCGGGACGCCGCCGACGTCGATCGTCCTCGTCGAGAAGGGACCGTGGAACTGCACGTTGGCCCCACCCCAGATCAGGTTCATCAACCCGTTCAGCAGCAGGGCGAGACCGAGCGTGATGATCACGATCGTAAGAACTGGGGCGTTCTCGACCGGACGGATCAGGGTTCGCTCGATCACCACGCCGCCGGTGAAGGCGATGGCGAGCACGATCGGGAACGCCTCCCAGAACGTGAGCCCCTGGTTCATCAGAGACCAGGCGATGAAGGTCGTGAAGGTCGCCATCTCGCCTTGCGCGAAGTTGATGACCCTTGTCGAGCGGTAGATGATCACGATCGCAAGCGCGAGCCCGGCGTAGATCGCGCCTTCACGAATGCCCGCCGCCAGCTGCTGAGCGAACTCGGTCCAGGTGAAGGCGGCGATCGCCATCAGTAACCCAGGTACGACTTCCGGACGGACTCGTTTGCGCGCAGCTCGTCGCTCGTCCCCTCGACGACGACGGTGCCGACCTCGAGGACGTACGCGCGGGCGGCGTGGGCAAGCACGAGAGTGGCGTTCTGCTCGACGACGAGCACGGACATGCCGTCCTGGCCCTTCATGCGCTCGAGCGCCTCGAAGATCTCGTTGACGACGATCGGCGCCAGACCGAGCGAGGGCTCGTCGAGCAGCAGCAGCTTCGGCCGCGCCATCATCGCGCGGCCTAGCGCGAGCATCTGCTGCTCGCCGCCGGAAAGGGTCCCCGCCTGCTGGTGACGGCGTTCTTCCAGCCGGGGGAAGAATCCGAAGACACGCCGCGCGTCGTCCTTGATGCCGCCGCGACGCGTGTACGCACCGAGGCGGAGGTTCTCCCAGACGCTGAGATCGCTGAATGTTCCCCGGCCTTCAGGCACGTGCGCGATTCCTGCGCGCGCGATGCCTTCGGGACGGCGCGGGAGTGCCTTTCCGCCGAAGACGAGGTCGCCGGTGCGGCGCACGGTTCCCGAGATTGCGCGCAGTGTCGTGGTCTTGCCCGCGCCGTTCGCGCCGAGCACCGCGACGAGCTCGCCGTCGCCGACGGCGAGCGACACACCGTGCAGCGCCTTGACCGGGCCGTAACGCGCCTCGACGTTTCGGAGCTCCAGCAGACTCACGATTCGGCTCCGAGGTATGCCTCGATCACACCCTTGTCCGCCTGCACCTGCGCCGGCGTCCCCTCGGCGATCTTCTTGCCGAAGTCGAGAACGTGCACGCGGTCGGCGACGCTCATCACGAGGCCCATGTGGTGCTCGACGAGCAGGATCGTCAGCTCGAAGTCGTCTCGCATCCGGCGGATGAACTTGCCGAGCTGGTCGACCTCTTCGTGACTCAGGCCGCCGGCGGGCTCGTCCAGCAGCAGGAGCTGCGGCCCGGACGCAAGCGCGCGCGCCAGCTCGACGCGCTTCTGCGTCCCGTACGGCAGCTCCGACGCCGGCCGGTCGCGGACCGAGTGGAGATTCACGTAGAAGAGCACGTCGTCCGCCGCTTGTTCTCCCTGGCGCACGTGCGCACCGACGCGCACGTTGTCGATGACGGACATGCCGCGGAAGAGCTCGACGTTCTGAAACGTCCGCGCGATTCCTCGGCGGATCACGCCGCTCGGGGGAGTGCCGAGGAGGCTCTCGCCGTCGAAGCGGACATCACCTTCGGCCGGCGTGTAGAGACGGGTGATCACGTTGAACGCGGTCGTCTTCCCGGCACCGTTCGGGCCGATCAGCCCGACGATCTCGCCGGCGTCCGCGTCGAACGAGACCGCGTCGAGCGCGACGATGCCTCCGAACTGCATTGAGACGTTCTCGACTTCGAGGAGGGGCAAGGCCCGCCTACCCTAAAGTGCGGCAACGATGCACCCAACCGCTGAGCGATACCAGGAGCGCCTCCGCGAGCTCGGCCTCGACGCCGAGGTGCGGGAGCTCGCCGACTCGACCCGGACGGCGAAGGAGGCAGCGGCCGCGGTCGGCGTCGAGGTCGGCCAGATCGTCAAGTCGCTGGTCTTCGTCGACGATTCCGGCCCGCTCCTCTGCCTGTGCGCGGGAGACCGGCGGGTGGACACGGGCAAGCTCGGCGTGAACGTGCGCCAGGCCGACGGCGACGAGGTGCGAGAAGCGACCGGCTACTCCATCGGCGGCGTTCCACCCGTCGGGCACGACCGGCCGATCCCCACCGTCGTGGACGCCTCGCTCCGCCGCTTCGAGACGGTGTGGTGCGCCGGCGGCACGCCGCACGCGGTCTTCCCGGTGGCGACCGAAGCGCTGATCGGCGCCATTCCCGACGCCCACATCAAAGAGATTTCCTAACTTCGCAAGTCGAGTGCAGGGTTTTCCGCCCGGGCGAGTCTCTTTCGTAGAGGGGGCGCGCCGACCGCGGTTGTCGACCTGCTAGGAAGTCACAGTCGCGGCTGCGCCCCCTCCTAGAGCTCTTGCCTCCGTCACGGGTGCCTGACAGGCAAAGGCTTCGCAGACGTAGACCGCGGGACGCCCGTCGACCAGGTCCTTCCCGGCGAGCAGCGGCACCTCGTCGCTTGGCCCGAAAGCGACCACGGCGTTCGGGTCGAACGGGGCCAGCGCGGCCCGCGCCACCTCGGAGTCCGACGGTCCGACGATCGCGATCTCACGGGGCGGCGAGAAATGGAGATCGAGCGCATTGAGTGCATGTCCGAACGCGGACGGGGCGCGCGGAAGGAGTGGAGCGACGAACCGGAAGACGCCGACCGCCTGCCGCTCGAGCTCCTGGTCGCCCCAGAGCCGAGAGAGGCGGAGCAGCACGTAGGCGAGCATCGAGTTTCCCGACGGCGTCGGGTGATCGTCGAAGTCCTTCTTCCTCGCCACGAGCTCCTCTCCGTCCCTCGGCGTCAGGAAGAAGCCGCCGTCGGCGGGGTCGCCGAAGAGATCGACGGCAAGCACTGCAAGCCGCCGCGACTCTTCGAGCCAGCGCAGTTCTCCCGTTGCGATGTGGAGCTCGTACAGGCCGTTCGCAACGTCGGCGTAATCCTCGAGCACGCCCGCATGCTTCGCCTGGCCCGCACGCCAGCTGCGGTAGAGACGGCCCTCTGCGGTGGAAAGCGGTCCGAGCAGGAACTCGCCGAGCGAGCGAGCCGCGTCCAGGTAGTCGTCACGCCCGAGCCTGCGCCCGGCCTCGGCCAGGGCCGCGAGCGCAAGGCCGTTCCAGGACGCGATCGCCTTGTCGTCACGCAGCGGCTTCCGGCGACGCTCTCTCTCCTCGAACAGCCGTGCGCGCAGCTCGGGGTCGAGGGCGCCGCGGATGATGAAACGTCCGTGCTCGAACGGGTGCAACAACTCTTCCGGGACGTCGTCCTCCTCCGTCCACGTATAGGTGAGCCCTTCGACGCCGTCCGTGTCGGCGTCCTCGGCGGAGGCGAATCCCCCTTCGTCGAGGGCCAGCTCGCGCAGCATGTAGTCGAGCGTCTCGGTGGCGATCTCGCGGTAGCGCTCGTTGCCCGTCACGAGCCAGCCGTGCAGATACACGGGAACGAGTAGCGCGTTGTCGTAGAGCATCTTCTCGAAGTGCGGCACGAGCCACTGCCGATCGACGGAGTACCGGTGGAAGCCGCCGCCGACGAGGTCGTACATGCCTCCGGCGGCCATCGCGTCGAGCGTCTTCGTCGCGAGCTCGAGCTCGCCGCGGCGGAGCAGGAACTCGAGCACCGAGGCCGGCGGGAACTTCGGCGCCGGCCCGAACCCGCCCCACTCGGGATCGAACTGCTGACGAAGCCCGCGCGACTGCGTCCGTCAGCAGGGACGAAGTCAGCGGCTCGCGTGATGGCTCGGCTGTGCGGCGGAGCTGCTCCGTGATCGCGCCGGCGTCGCGCTCGATGTCGGAGCGGCGCTCGCGCCACGCGTCGGCGATCGCCTGCAACAGCTGAGGGAAGCTCGGCAGCCCATGCCGCGGCTCGGGTGGGTAGTACGTCCCGCCGAAGAACGGCGCGCCTGCGGGCGTGAGAAAGACGGTCATCGGCCAGCCCCCGTGGCCGGTGAGCGAAACGACGGCGTCCATGTACACCGAGTCGATGTCGGGGCGCTCCTCGCGGTCGACCTTGACCGAAACGAAGTGCTCGTTCATCAATGCCGCGGTCGCCGCGTCTTCGAAGGACTCGTGCTCCATGACATGGCACCAGTGACAGGCCGCGTAGCCCGACGGAGAGCAGAATGGGCTTGTCTTCTTTTCGCGCGCGCGCGAGTGCCTCGTCACCCCAGGGATACCAGTCAACCGGGTTGTTCGCATGCTGCAGGAGGTACGGACTCGTCTCGGCGGCGAGCCGGTTCATCCGGTTACACCCAGACGGTCGCACCGGCAAAGCCGGCGCGACCTCCACGACGGCATCGCGAGCGATGCCGTAGCCACGGGATTGCCGGCGTGCTGCAGAAGGTACGGACTGGTTTCGCCGGCGAGGTGGTTCACACCGGCACCGTAGCTACCTGCGGAAGCGGCGCCAGCCCTCGACGGCGGCCGTAACCGACGCCGCGATACCAAACGCCACGAGCAGCGCGAGGATCGGCCGATCCTTGAACAGCATCCCTCCGAAGTAGCCGAGCAACGCGGCGTAGGACGCCCACGCAATGGCCGCGATGAAGATGTACGGCACGAACCGGGTCAGCCAGGGTAGGTGAACGAGACCGGCGGTGAAGGTCGTCGCGGTGCGGCCTCCGGGAATGAACCGGGCGACGATGAGGACGTAGCTGCCGCGTTCCTTGAGAAAGTTCCGCGCCCAGTCGAGCCGGCGCTGGGCCACCTCGCCGCGGAAGAACCGATCCACAACCGGCAGACCGAGCCAGCGGCCCAGGCAATAACACAGGTTGTCACCGACGAACGCCCCGGCCGCGCCGATCGCGATCACCGCCTCGAGCGACAACTGACCGCGGGCGGCCTGGATCCCGGTCACGATCACTGCGGTCTCGCTGGGAAAGGCCGGGATGATCGCGTCACCCACGCAGATCCCGAACAGAATCGGGTAGGTCCAGAGCGACCCCGTCAGCAGGTCGATGAGGTTCTGCAGGAAAGCGAGGGTCACTGACGTTCCTTCCGCAACTCGATCGCCCGCGTGTGCCGGCGAAAGCCGATGCTCTCGTACAAGGCACGCGAACGCTGATCCTCGTCGCGCCCGCCTCCGTACACGATCGCGCTGCGTGCGCCTTCTTCCTGCAGGCGCCTCAACCCGTACCGGCATACGGCCGCCCCGAGACCGCGCCGCCGGTAGTCGGGATGCGTGCCGACCGGCTCGAACTCGCCTACGCCGTTCTCCTCGTCGAACCAGCAGAGAACATAGGCCGCAAAACTCCCGTCGGGTGCCTCCACCACGCAGTCGAGATCGGCTCGGTAAGGCCACGCCGACGTGACCTTGCGATAGCCCTCCTCCGTCAGCCGCGATGGTGCCCAGACGGCACGATGGAGTGCGACACGTTTGTGGAAGTCGGCCGCGGTGCGAACGGTGCGGAGGGTGAAGCCGTCGGGCACAACCGGGTCGGGAAGCTCACGATCGAGCTCCTGGACGTGATACGCGTACCACGAAAGCGGCTCGGAAGCGCCGTAACCGCGTTCAGTCAGAAGCGCGAGCCTGTCCGCGTCACCATCCAGGACGAAGGTCGTGAGCACATCGATTCCTCCGGCCTCCGACTCGAACCACTCGAGAACCTCTTGCTCCACCGTGCCGCCCCGGTGCTCGGGATGGACGTCGTAGTCGAGCGCCGCAGGCGGCCAGAGCCAGGCCCAGGCGACGCAACGATCGCCGTCGAGCCACAACCGCCGGTTCCAGTCCTCCTCCGCCCCGCGGTGCAACCACCACGCGAGGTCACCGACATGGGTGAGCACCCAAGGGCCTTCGAGCGCCCACAGCTCCTGCTGCAGCGCCTGCATACGCCGAAGGTCGCCGTTGTTCTCGTATGGTCGCGCGCGTATGGCCAACGGATTTCTGCCGCTCGACGGTGTGCGAGTCGTCGACGTCACGAGCTCACTGGCGGGCCCCTACTGTACGGAGATCCTGGGCGCGCTCGGCGCAGACGTCGTCAAGGTCGAGCATCCGGACCGCGGCGACGAGGCGCGCGCCTGGGGCCCACCGTTCTGGGAGGGCTCGAGCGTGATGTTCTACGCGGCGAACCTGAACAAGCGGTCAGTTGCCCTCGATCTCAAGCGCGGGCGCGAGGTTCTGCTCCGTCTCGTCGATTCGGCGGACGTCTTTCTCCAGAGCCTGCGGCCCGGAACGGCGACGCGGCTCGGCTTCGGCGCCGAGGAGTTGCGTGCCCGTAATCCGCGGCTCGTCTACTGCGACATCGGCGCGTTCGGACGCGCCGGACCGTTGCGCGAGCATCCGGGGTACGACCCGCTGCTGCAGGCGTTCAGCGGGATCGTGAGCGTCACCGGGGAGCCGGACCGGCCCGGCGTGCGCGTCGGCGCGTCGATCATCGACCAGGGGACCGGAATGTGGGCAGCGCTCGGCATCGTCGCCGCGCTCCACTCGGGCGGAGGGCACACGGTGGACGTGTCGCTCTTCGAGACGGCGCTGGGGCTCCTGCCCTACCAGGTCACCGCGTACCTCGCCGGCGGCGGCGCGCCCGGTCGCCACGGGACGGCCTTCCCGCTGATCTCGCCTTATCAGGTGTTTCACGCCCACGGCGGCGACGTGATGATCGCCGCGGGAAACGACGGGCTCTTCGCCCGGTTGTGCGCGGCGCTCGATCTCCCGGAGCTCACGGCGGATGCACGCTTCGCCACGAATCCCGATCGGGTCGCGCATCGCGAAGAGCTTGCGACGCTGCTTCAGGACCGAATCCGCGACAAGCCGTTCGCGGAGCTGCTCGAGCGCCTCGAGACTGCCGGCGTTCCTGCCTCACCCGTCAATGACGTCGGTGACGCGGCCGACCACGAGCAGACAAAGGCGCTCGGGATGATTCAGCCGACACCCGAGCCGACGGTCGCGCTGCCGCTTTCCATCGACGGCCGGCGCGTCTCGCATCGAAGGCACCCACCGCGGCTCGGCGAGCACACGGGCGAGATCCTGCGCGACCTCGGCTATGACGAAGAGGAGCTCGGCCGGCTGTCCGCGGAGGGTGTGATCCGGCGCGTAGAGTCGAGCTCATGAGCGACATCCGCGCGCTTCTTCGGCGAACCGCAGAGCTTGCCTCGGACTTCCTCGAGTCGATCGACGACCGGCCGGTCTTCCCGCATACATCGGTCGACGAGCTCCGCGAGGCGCTCGGCGGGCCGCTGCCCGAGGATCCGACGGCTCCGGAAGAGGTCGTGGAGAGCCTCGTGGCGGCCGCGGATCAGGGAATCGTGGCGATCCCGAGCGGGCGTTACTTCGGCTTCGTCATCGGCGGCGGCCTCCCCGCGGCGCTCGCCGCGGACTGGTTGACCTCCGCGTGGGATCAGAACGCGGGCCTCTACGTCGGCGGCCCTTCGGCGTCCGTCGTCGAGCAAGTGGTGCGCGAGTGGGTGTGCGACCTGCTCGGGCTGCCGGAGGATGCATCGCTCGGTCTCGTCACCGGCACCCAGATGGGAAGCGTCACCGCGCTTGCGGCCGCCCGCTTCCGTGTGCTCGAACGCGTGGGCTGGGACGTCGGCCGGGACGGTCTCTCCGGAGCACCGCGCGTTCGTGTGCTCGTCGGCGCACAGCGCCACGTCACGATCGACCGTGCGCTCCGCTTGCTCGGCCTCGGCCTGCCCGAGGTCGTGACTGCCGACGGGCAGGGACGGTTGGACATCGAAGCTCTGCGCGCGGCGCTGGCGGAAGGAGACGGGCCGACCATCGTCTGCGCGCAGGCTGGCGAGGTGAACACCGGGGCATTCGATCCCCTCGACGAGATCGCCGATGCGGTTGCTCCGCACGGTGCGTGGCTGCACGTCGACGGTGCGTTCGGTCTCTGGGCGGCTGCGAGCCCGAATCTTCGTCACCTCGTCCACGGCGTCGAGCGGGCGGATTCCTGGATCACGGACGCCCACAAGTGGTTGAACGTCCCCTACGACTCTGCGCTCGTCCTCTGCGCCGATCCCGAAGCGCATCGCGCGGCAATGACGATCAGCGCGTCCTATCTGATCCAGGACGACAGCCGGACCGTTCGCGACCAGGTGGACTGGGTACCGGAGTTCTCACGTCGCGCACGTGGCTTCGCGGTCTACGCAGCGCTGCGCTCGCTCGGTCGCAGCGGGCTTGCCGAGCTCGTCGAGCGAACCTGCGCCTGCGCGCGACGTTTCGCCGACGGCATCGTCGAGCTCGACGGCGTCGAGCTCGTCAACGACGTCGTCCTCAACCAGGTCCTGTTCCGGTTCGAGAGCGACGCGCGCACCGACGAGGTGTTGAAGGCCGTGCAGGAAGCAGGCGACGTCTGGATGAGCGGAACGGTCTGGGACGGCCAACGTTCAATTCGTGTCTCGGTCTCGAACTGGCAGACCGACGACGACGAGATCGACCTGGCGCTCGAGGCCTTCCGGACGGCGAGTCAGTCGCCGGCCCACGCTCCCGCGCGGTAGACCTGGCCCTCGAGCGGGCGACCGAGAGCTCCTTCCAGCCACTGCGACACGGTGACGAGCGCGTCGAGGTCGATTCCGGTCTCGACTCCTTCGCCGTCGAAGAGGTAGACGAGATCCTCGGTCGCGATGTTGCCGGTGGCGCGCGGCGCATAAGGGCAGCCGCCCAGGCCTCCACAGGATGCGTCGAAGAGCGTTGCGCCGGACTCGAGCGCCGCGACCGCGTTGGCGTAACCGGTGTTGCGGGTGTTGTGCAGGTGGACGCCCGGCGCGCGGGTGCGCTCTACGAGCCCTCGCACCTGCTTCGGGGTCGCGACGCCGATCGTGTCCGCCAGGACGATCTCCGCCGTCGGGAAGCGGGCTGCAATTTCCGCCACGACTCCGGGGTCCACACGTCCTTCGAAAGGGCACCCGAACGCAACGCTGATCGTCAGCGTCACCGGGAGCTCGGACCGGGCGATCACGTTCTCCGCCGCCGCCTGCGCCTCGACGATCGACTGGTTCGCGTTTCGCTTGCTGAAGCTCTCGGTTGCGGCGAGCGTGAAGTTCACGCGGTCGAGGCCGGAGGCGGCGAGCCGCTCGTAACCCTTCTCGTTCAGCGCGAGCCCGGAGTACTCGGTGCCGTCCCGGCGTTCGATCGCCGCGACGACTTCCTCGGCGCCTGCCATCTGCGGCACCGCGTCGCCGCGCACGAAGCTCGCCGCCTCGACGCGCGGCAGGCCGGCGGCAGCGAGCCGGTTGACGAGCTCTGCACGGAACGCGGGCTCGAACGTCTCCGGCTCGTTCTGCAGGCCGTCGCGCGGTCCGACGTCGCAGATCGTGACGGACATGGTCAAGCCGGCCGCTCGAGCTGCCTGAGACGCTGACCGGCTTCGGCTGCAAGTGCCTGCGCGAGTCGGACGTCCTCGTCGCCGAAGCGACGTCCGTCCTGGTCGTAGACCTCGACCAGGCCCCAGACGCCGTCTTCCGCCTCGATCGCAACCATCAGGACGGAGTCGAACCCGAGCTCACGCAGGAGCTTGACCTCGTTCGCGTCCGCGTCCGTGTCTCCAACGAAAACCGTGCGGGGCTCGTGCTCCTCGATCACGGCCCGCGTCAGCGGATAGTCGGAGATCAGGTACCCGTGGCCGAGGCGCTGGGACGCGCCTTCCGGCTGGTACTGGATCAGGTCGACCAGCAGATCGCCGATGACCCGCGAAATCGTGCAGGAGCGCGCACCGACCACGTCGACATACGCCCGCGCCAAAGCGCCAAGGAGGCCGGGGACGGTCTGTTCTACGCGTAGGCGTTCTGCCGCCGCCGCGAGCTCCGGATGGTCGACGCTCACGCGCCGATCTTACGGACGACTCAGTCGTCGAAGCCCGACGCGTCGACCTTGTCCGGCTCGATCACGACCTTGACGCGCTGTTCCGCCGGGTTCCGCCACGGGTACTCGTCTTTGCCGAGGTACTTCTTCGCGAGCTTGTCGATCTGGGCGTCGGCACCGGACTCCGTGACCTCCGCAGGCCCGCTGACGGCGACCCACTTGTGCGTGTCCTTCGGGTCGACGACGAGCAGTGAGGCACGCGGATCCTTTTCCAGGTGCTCCGTCTTCGCGCGGCCGCGGGCCGTGTTGAACGAGACCTTGCCGTCGTCGACGTCCACCCAGACGATCGTCGAATGCGGCGAGCCGTCCGCGCGCAATGTCGTCACCGTGCCGACGAACGGGTTCTCGTCCAGGAACTTCCGTTGCTTCTCCTCGAGCTTTGCCATTCCTCACCTCCGGTTGTTTTGACCTGCAACGACTGGAGCCGTTACCGTCTTCCCCGCTGGCCGCGCTCTTACCCGTCGGGACCAGGAAGGGCCTGTCCTGGCGCCGTCGCCGGGGAGTTAGTGGCTTTGAGCCACTAACTCGGAATCAAGGCCGTCCGGAGGGCTGCCGATTCTCTGCCTGTGCGCGGCCTTGCGGTTCTGCTCGTCGTCGTCGGCGCTCTCTCGGCGCTCGGCTTCGCTCGGCACGAGCAACGCATCCGCGAGCAGGATCAGCTGGCGTCGATCGCAAGCGACCTCGCCGGCCGCAAGGTCGCCGTTCGCTGCCCCAGCTTTCTGGCGGGACTCGTGGACGTGCACGGTGAGGCCGGTCGGGTCCAGTTCGACGACTCCGGTCGCCCCGCCGACCACACAGACCTTTCACCGGAGACGTGCAAGGCGCTCCGGCATCTCGACCGTGTCGACTTCGGCTGCCTCGAGCGCGGCGACTGCGGTCTCTCGCAATTCAGTGCCGGCTGGGCGGCGCACACGCTGGCCCACGAGGCGTTCCATCTGCGCGGCTTCCAGGACGAAGGCGTCACCGAGTGCTATGCGCTGCAGAACACGGCGTACGTCGCGGAGCGGCTGGGCGTGCCGACACGACAGGCCGAGGTGATCCAGGCCTGGCTCTTCAAGCGGGGCTACCCGAACGAGCCCGCGGAATACCAGTCGTCGCAGTGCCGCGACGGAGGCCCGTTGGACCTCCGTCCGCAGCAGAGCCGTTTCCCCTAGAGGGTTGATGTGAAATTGGGCCGCCGTCGGGGGCGCTCCAGACCAAGCCGGGCAGTGCGGTCGTTCGCGGTGCGTAGCGGCGCTACGTGCCGCGGGCGAACGTGCTGATCCGGCGCCGTGTCTGGTGCGTCATCCGGCCCGGCCGAATTTCACATCAGGCCTCGAGTTAGGGCACTTCCGTCGGGATGTTCTTGATCTTGCCGGCGATGATGTCGGCGCGGACCTTCATCACCTTGGCGACCTCGGACTTCGGCACCTTGGGGCTGATCTTGCCGAGGCCGACACCGTTGTCCTTGAGGCCGAAGACGATGTTGCCGCCCTTGAACTTGCCGTCGACGACGAGCTTGATCGCGTCGAACACCGCGGTGTCGACACGCTTCACGGCGCTCGTGAGGATGTGCGGGCCGAGAAACGACTGGTCGGCGTCGACGCCGATGCCCCAGACGCCCTTCTCCTTCGCGGCGTCGAGCGCGCCGAGACCGCACCCGCCCGCAACCTGGAAGATGACACCCGCGCCCTGCTCGATCTGGTTCAGCGCGATCTGCTTGCACTTCGCGAGATCCGAGAAGTCCTCCGAGTAGCCGTTCAACGTGGTGATCCCCGGATCGGCGGCCTTCGCGCCCGCCTGGTAGCCGGCGATGAAGCGGTCGACCGGCGGCTGCTTCTGGCCACCCACGGAGCCGATCACGTCCTTGCCGGGCCGGCGCTTCTCCTCGAGCCCCGCGAGGTAACCGACGAGATAGCCCGTCTCCTGCTCGCGAAACAGAAGGCCCAGGAGATTTGCCGGCTTGTGCGGCTCCTCTTTCTGGTCCACGTCGACGATCGCGAAGTTCGACTTCGGGAAGGTCGTCGCGACGGTGTCGATCGCCGTCGCCTCGGTGAAGCCGACGCCGATCGTCAGGTCATAGCCCTGGCGCGCGAACGTCGAGAGGTTCGGGACGTAGTCCTGCGTCGACTTCGCCTGAAAGACCTGCTGCTGGATCCCGAGCTCGGACTGTGCTCGCAGCAGCCCGACGTACGAGAGATGGTTGAAGCCGCGATCGTTCAGGCCGCCGATGTCAGTCACAAGTCCGATCTTCTTGCCGCTCTTGCCGGAGGAGGAGGTCGTGGTGTTGGCGGAGGACTTCTTGCCGCTTCCGCCGCAGCCTGCGGCGACGAGCACGATGAGGCCGATCAGTGCGAGCGATCTCTTCATTCCGGACCTTTCCGCTAAGGTTTACGACTATGGGGCGAAAACTGTGACGGAGACTAACACGAGGCACCCGATGCCCGCCCACGTGACCCTGGCCGTCGTCCTCCAGGTGCGAGACGGCGAGTTGCAAGCGCTCCTGTGGCGGCGGGCGCGCGCTCCGTTCAAGGGGAGTTGGGCCCTGCCGGGCGGCTACCTCAACGAGGGCGACACGCTCGAGGACTCGATCCGCCGGCACCTCGCGGAGAAGGTCGACGTGCGCGAGCTCTCGCATCTCGAGCAGCTCGAGACGCTGAGCGATCCGAAGCGCTCGCCGCAGGAGTGGCAGCTGGCCACGGCCTATCTCGGACTCGTGCCGAGCAACGTCGACCCCGAGCTTCCCGGCGACACGAACTGGCACCCGGTCGACCAACTCCCCACCCCCGCGTTCGACCACGACTCGATCGTGCTCGCCGGACGAGAACGTCTGCGGGCGAAGCTGTCGTACACGAACCTGGGCTTCGCGCTCGCGCCTGCGGAGTTCACGATCTCCGAGCTCCGCGACCTCTACGCGGCCGCGCTGGGACACGACGTGTCGGCGACGAATCTCCAGCGAGTCCTGCTCCGGCGCGAAGTGCTCGAGCCCATAGGCCGCCGGCGGGCGTCAGGCCCGACGGGCGGCCGTCCTGGGTCCCTCTTCCGCTTCCGTACGAGCGAGCTGGAGATCACCGATCAGTTCGCAGTGCTGCGGCCGCCGGGACCTGCTCGGCTCCCTGTCGCGTAACCCGGGCGTGGACCTCCAGGCGTTTGGGGCTCGTAGAGTCGGTGCGTGGTGGCGGGCTCCCGAGGCGACGAGCGCGCCTGGATTCGGGGCGCACAGTCGGGATCGGTTCCCGACCTCGAAGCCCTGTTCAAGCACCACTGGCCCCGTGCGTACCGGGCGGCGTATCTCGTCGTGCACGACTCCGGCGCCGCAGAGGACATCGCACAGGAAGCATTCCTCGCGGCGGTGCGCAGCCTCGACCGCTTCGACCGGCGCCGCCCCTTCGGACCCTGGCTGCACCGGATCGTCGTCAACCGTGCGATCGACTGGTCGCGGTCGCGGGCGCTCCGCCGTGAATCCGGAGACGCAGCGTTGGCACTCGTCGCGGCCACCGCTCCAGCGGAACGCCACGACACGGAATCCCTGGCAGCCGCGCTCGCGGACCTTTCACCCGAGCATCGCGCCGTCATCGTCATGCGGCACCTCCTCGACTACACGCCCGGGGAGATCGCAGAGACGCTCGGATTGCCACGCGGCACCGTCAACTCGAGACTGCGACGCGGGCTCGACGAGCTCGCCGGAAAGCTCGACGAGGATCTGACGTGAAGCATCTGCATGACTCGGCACCCGGCGAGCGCGAGGCAGGCGAACGGTCCTGGGAGGTGGTGCGCACAGCGTTCGAGGAACGCCTGCCCAGCCCGCGGAAGCGCGATTGGCGTCCATTCGCGGTCGCGGCGACGGCGGCAGTTGTCCTCGCAGCGGCCTTCAGTCCACCGGGCAACGCAGTCTTCCGCTCCTTGCGTGACGCTGTCCGTGGCGAGCAGAACGCGAAACCGGCTCTCGCCTCGCTACCGGCGCCGGGGCGTCTCCTCGCCGAGTCGAGCTCGGGGATCTGGATCGTGCAGAACGACGGGTCGAAGCGGCTGCTCGCCGGCTACCGAGACGCGGCGTGGTCGCCGCACGGTCTCTACGTGGCCGCCGTTCACGGGAACGAACTTCGCGCACTGGAACCGAACGGGCGAGTTCACTGGTCGCTCGGGCGCACGGGACGGCTCCGCAACCCACGTTGGTCGTTCGACGGATTCCGGGTCGCGTATTTCGCAGGCCGCTCTCTCCGAGTCGTCAACGGCGACGGCACCGGGGACAGGCTGCTCACGCGCGACGTGCGACCAGGACCAGGCGCGTGGCAGCCGAACGCACACACCCTTGCGTACGTCAACCGAGCCGGGGACATCGAGATCATCAACGTCGACAAACGAAACCGCAGCGCCACCGTGCAGACCCGCACGGCACCACGTCAACTCTCTTGGGCAAGCGACGGGAAGACATTCGTCGCCGTCGAGCCGCATGCCGTCGAAATCTTCTCGCAGCGTGGCCTGCGGATCGGCGGTCTCGACAGGGGAATAGCGCAGGTGTCCGCTGCTGCCATCTCGCCCACTGGAAAGAGAATCGCGTTTGTCGAAACACGAGGTGGCCGCAGCACACTCCAGCTGACGGGTGTCATGGGTGGCCCGACGGGCCCGATCTTCGGAGGAGCGGGCTCTTTTGCGAACGTCGACTGGTCGCCCGACGGTCGTTGGCTGCTGCTCGATTGGAGCAGCGCCGACCAGTGGCTGTTCATCCACTCCCCGGTGAAGAAGGTCCTCGCGGTCTCGAACATCCGCGCGAACTTCGGCGCCGATTCCAGGATCGCGGGCTGGTGCTGTCCGTGACCGCGTGCTACGGTCAGTTCGTTCCCGGCGACAAGGAGGTCGAAGAAATGACGATTGAGCTTGCCTCCGCCCGAAGAGCCACGCGGCTCGTCGGCTAGCCGACACCTACTTTCGACTAGCGCGAGTCCCGTGAGCTGAACCACCGCAACGGGCGGTGGTCCTTCGTCGTTCACTCACTCACAAAAGGAGACTCGCGTTGTTTCCCCTGGATTCCCTCGGATGGGACGCCGCATTCGCGGCCGCATTCGACCAACTGCAAGACGACAATCTGTTACCTGCCCGCGTCGCCGCGCAGCACCGCGGTGAGTACGTCCTCTTCGCGGAGGAGGGCGAGCTGCGCGCGAGAGCGGCCGGCCGCATGTTCCACGACCACGAGGTCGGCGGGCAGCTTCCCGCTGTCGGCGACTGGGTGGGAGTCACTCCTCCCGCGACGATCACGTCAATCCTCGAGCGGCGGAGCGCGTTCATCCGCAAGACCGCAGGCAAGGACTCGACCGAGCAGGTGCTGGCGGCGAACGTCGACACGGCATTCCTCCTCGCGGGGCTCGACGACGACTTCAGCCTGCGACGGCTCGAGCGTTACATCACCAGTGCCTGGGAGAGCGGCGCCGCGCCGATCGTCGTCCTGACGAAAGCCGATCTCTGCCCGGACGTGGAGGACGCTGTGCTGGCGGTGGAATCCGTCGCGATCGGCGTGCCCGTGCATCCCATCTCGAACGTGTCCGGCGACGGGCTCGATGCGCTCGAGCACTACGTTCAACCTGGTCGAACCGTCGTGCTGCTCGGCTCGTCCGGTGTCGGCAAGTCGACGCTGCTCAACCGGCTGGCGGGTGAAGAGGTCATGCGCACGCGTACCGTGGCGGCGGACGGTACCGGACGTCACACAACGACGCACCGCGAGCTCTTCCAGCTGCCCGGCGGCGGCCTCGTCGTCGACACGCCCGGCCTGCGCGAGCTCCAGTTCTGGGAGGGCGACGTCAGTGCAGCCTTCGAGGACATCGAAGCCCTGGGCACAACGTGCCGCTTCCGCAACTGCGCGCACGCAAGCGAGCCCGGCTGTGCCGTCCTCGAAGCGGTCGACAACGGCTCGCTCGAGCTCGACCGGCTTCGCTCGTGGCGCAAGCTGCAGCGAGAGCTCGAAACGATCGCCGCACGTACCGACCATCGACTTCGAATCGCACGCAAGAAGCGTTGGAAGGAAATGGCGTCAGTCACGCGGCAAAGGAGCCGCCGGTGAAAGAGGGCTAGGCGACTTCGCAGCCGAGGACTTGCAGTGCGACGAGCGAGCTCTCGACGAAGCTCCGTGCTTCCTGCGCGGAGCCGAACACGTAGGGGCCGGCGCCCCGCGGTTCGACCTCGAGCCGGTCGACCGGATAGACGTCCGCGGCAACGACCCATTCCGACCCGTAGTCGGCGCAGCTCAGCCGCACGACGGGCTTGCCGTCCTTGCTCACCGACGAGACGAGCTCACGGACAGCGGCAGGAGGGAAGCTCATGCGCTGTTTCGTCCCAGGACGTCGACCGAGACGACCTGGCGGCCGTCGATCGTCGCGTCACCGATCGCAACTGTCCCGCCGGCTTCGGCCTCGTCGATGACGCGCATGCCGACCTGCTTGGCGTACTCGAAATCGGTCGCCTCGGCGACTAGCAGGGTTGCACCGCTCGCGAGCGTCACCTCGACGCGGTAGATCGTGGTGGGTACGGCCTCCGGCTCGGGCGCCTGCGGTGTCGTCGCCTCGGCCAGAGCCATCTGCGTGATCATCCCCTGAGGCTCGTGTGCGCGCTGGATCGCGTCCTTGATGTCGGAGCGCGCCGCGGTCACGAGCCGGATCGGCCCGTGTAGCGCCTCCCGCAATCGAGTGAGATGCGACGCGTTGTCCGCATCGGGGACCGCGACGATGGTGCAGTCGCCTTCACGCCAGAGTGGCAGTGCGCAGTACATCTGCTGGACCGAGCGCGGCAGAAGCTGGACGACCTCGAGGTCGATCGGAACCTCGGTGAGATCGACGAACTCCTGTCCATGCTGAGCCGCGAGCAGGCGCGTGAGGTCTCGCTCCGGGAGACCGTAGTCCAGCAGGACCTCGCCGAGCCGTCGTCCGCTCTCGGCCGCTTCGGCCAGTGCGCGATTGACGGCCTCGAGCGGCATCAGGCCAGACCGGTACACGAGCGTGCCTAGTGGATAGCTCCGCATCTCTGCAGAGCTGAACGGGGGTGCGGTGGGCGTCGCCGACGCCGCTTGGCTGGTCTCGAACATAGTCATGGTGCCGCAGTTCTCCTCTGACAGAGTCGTCAGATCTGCGCTGCGCGTCTACCCCCGATCGAGCTACCTCAATTGAGGGGATAGCCGCACTGCTGAAACCAAAGGCCGCCGGGCCGGTGGTCAGCGCACACGCGTGACCTTGCTCAGCCCGACCGGATAGTCCGCGTCGAGGCCCTTGGCATGGGCGAGCGCCCCCGCGAAGAGCTGGCCCGGCACGACCGAGAGGAGCGGCGAAAGAATCGCGTGCGGCGGCTCGGGGACCGGCAGCACGTAGGCAGCGCCTTCGATCTCGGCAGCGGCATTGCCGCTCGCCACGACGGTCGCGCCGGCCTCGCGCAATCGGTTGGCCGCATCGACCACGATCGGCAGGCTCTCGTCGCGAGAAGCGATCGTCCAGACCGGAAAGAGCGCATCCACGGCGGCGATCGGCCCGTGCGCGAGATCGGTTGCGGTCAGAGGCTCGGCCGCGACGCGGCAGGTCTCCGTCAGCTTCAAGGCGACCTCGCGTGCGGTCCCGAACTCGATGCCGCGTCCGATCACGTACATCCGGCCGACATAGGCGAACGCGATCGCGACGTTGGTCACGGCCCGTTCGAGGGGCTCGATGGATTCCGCCAGCTGTTCGGACACGCGGCGCAGGCCGGCGCCGAGCTCGGCGCCTCTGCCCGCAGCCCCGCCGGCGAGCAGCGCAAGCGCGGCCAGCGTGTTGAGGAACGTCTTCGACGCGGCAACGGCACGCTCCGGGCCGGCTGCGAGCGGCAACGTCGCATCCGCGGCCTGCGCGAGACCGGAGGTTTCCCCGTTGGTGATCGCGACGGTGAGCGCACCTCTCGCACGCGCACGCTTGACGTACTCGACGACGTCGGGTGTCTCGCCCGACTGCGAGAGAGCAATGACCACCGAGTCGGAGAGGTCGAGCTTCGCGTCGTAGTACACGGTGAGCGAGATCGAGTCGCGCATTGCGGTCCAGCCCGGCAGCAGGCCGAACGCGTAGACGCCGTACGACGCCGCCGCGTCGGAGGAGCCGTGGCCGACGAGACGCACGACAGAGGGGGCCCGGTCGACCATGGCCTTCGTCACGGCGGCAAACTCCGCCTCGTGGTCGAGCAGCCGGAGGAGCGCTGCGGGTTGCTCCCTGATCTCGCCGCGGAACAGCTCGCCCGGAGTGTGCGGGTCGGGCTGCGGAACGGCGGCCGGCGCCATCAGTGATCCAGCCGCTCGCCGCTCGCGGAGTCGAATAGGTGCGCCTCGTCGGGACGGGGACGAAGCGTCACGCGTTCACCCTGCTTCGGCGCTTTGCGCACTTCGGTGCGTGCGACGAGCTTGGTGGTCTCCCCTGCAAGCTCGGTGCTGCAGAAGACGAACGCATCGGCTCCGACGTCCTCGACGACGTCGACCTTCGCGGGGATCCCGTCTGCCGCCACCTCGAGTGACTCGGGCCGCACGCCGATCACGAGCGTCGATCTCCCGTTGCCCGCGACGCCGGTGGGCAAGGGGACGTCGACACCGCCGAAGGAGGCCGTTCCGTTCGAGAGCGGCACGGTGCAGAGGTTCATCGCAGGCGAGCCGATGAAGCCCGCGACGAAGACGTTCGCCGGACGCTCGTAGAGCTGACGTGGCGGACCGACCTGCTGGAGGTGGCCTTCGTGCAGGACGGCGACCCGGTGCCCGAGGGTCATCGCCTCCGACTGGTCGTGAGTCACGTACACCGTTGTAATGCCGAAGTCGGACTGCAGAGCCGCGATGTCCGCCCGCATCTGGACGCGAAGCTTTGCGTCGAGGTTCGAGAGGGGCTCGTCCATCAGGAAGACCCTCGGGACGCGCACGATCGCGCGTCCCATTGCGACGCGCTGGCGCTGCCCGCCTGAGAGCTGCCCGGGCTTGCGCTCCAGGTACTCGGTGAGCCCGAGCAAGGCGGCGACCTCTTTGACGCGCTTTTCGCGGACGCTCTTCTTCACCCTCGCAATCCGAAGCGGAAAGCCGATGTTCGCCGCCACCGTGAGATACGGATACAGCGCGTAGTTCTGGAAGACCATCGAGACGTCGCGCTCCTTGGGCGCGAGGTCGGTGACGTCGCGGTCGCCGATGAAGACCGACCCGGCGTCGACCTCCTCGAGTCCGGCGAGCATCCGCAACGCCGTCGTCTTTCCGGAGCCGGATGGGCCCACCAGCACCATGAACTCCCCGTCGGCGATGTCCAGATCGAGTGCGTCGACTGCGGGCGCCTCCGTTCCCGGATACACCCTGGTCGCCTGGACGAATCGGACTTCAGCCAATGCTCGCCACTCCTTCGAGCTGGGAAAACGCCGTGCCGAGCTCGCGGCGGAGCCGGGCCTGCGCGTCGGGCCCTGCCTCGATCTGGTCGAGACCTAGCAGCGCTGCGCCGACGATGGCCGCAGATGCGGTAGGCCGAACGGTGACGTTGGGAGCGACCTCGTGCAACGCCGAGTCGATCGCGGCTAGCAGAGCGCCGGCGGCCTCCTGCAGGACTCCTCCGCCCAGGAGAACCTCCACCGATTCGTCGAGCAGATCCAGGCGGGCCAACGCGACCCGGGCGAGCGCGACCACCTCCGCGGCGAGACGCTGGACGATCTCCGCCGCGACGGCGTCGTCCGCGGCTTCGGCGAGCACGACGGGCGCGAGCTCGATGACGCGGCGCTGTGCGATTCGGCCGGCGTGAATCGCTTCGGCCAGCTCACTCGGCGTCGTGAGGCCGAAGTGGGCCGGCACCGCGCGCTCCAGGCTCGTGCGCGGGCCGCGGCCGTCTTCGCTGCGTGCGCCGGCCGACACGGCGGCGAGGCCGAGGTCGTACCCCCCGCCCCAGTCGCCGGTGATCGCACCGAGCGCGGGAAAGCGTGCGTGCCGACCGTCCGGCGACACACCGACGCAGTTGATGCCGGCGCCGCACGTGACCGCGACGCCCCAGCCGCGCTCCGTCCCCGCTCGCAGGATGGCGAACGTGTCGTTGCCGACGTAAACCCGCTGGGCCCAGCCGCGCTCCTCGATCGCCTCGCGCGCGACGTCCTCCTCGACAGGGAAGTCGACTCCGGCCATCAACAGCGTGGCGACCTGTGCGACGCGTCCGGCGTGATCGCTGAGCCTCGCCTCGCGCAGCGCCTCGGCCAGCAGGTCTTCGAGAACCGCGAGAGCTCCGTCGATGCCGAGATGGTGAGGAGAGCTGAGCGGGCCGCGGACGAGCGCCAGCACCGAGCCATCCGCCTCCACGAGTGCGAGGTCGGTCTTCGAGTTGCCGCCGTCCACGGCAAGCACCGCCGCGCGGCTCATGCGCGGGTCTCCGCGTGGAACTGCGGGAGATGCTCCGAGCCCGCCTCGAGCAGGCGGTCGACGAGCTCCTCCGACAACGGATGCTGGCCGATCAGGGGATGCGTCAGCAGTGCCTTGCGCGCGATTGCCGGATCGCCGGTCACGGCCGCGTTTGCGGCCAGACGCTCGTAGGCGGTCACGTGCTGCATCAGCCCGAGCAGCTCCGGGGCGACGGCCGGCTGCGGCAGCGGCTTCGCGCCGCCCGCGCCGACGGCGCACAGCACTTCGATGACGTCGTCGTCCGCGAGACCCTCGACCGTTCCGTTGTTCCGCACGTCGACGACATGCGCCTCACCGCTGTCTGTGGCGAGCGCGCCGACGAGCCCAATGGCGGCCTCGCTGTAGAACGCGCCGCCGCGCTGCTCCAGGAGTGCCGGCTTCTCCACCACGTTCGGGTCGCGGTACATCTCCAGCAGCTTGCGCTCGATCTCCGCGACGGTCGTCGCGCGGGGAACTCCGTCGAGTTGCTCGGCGAGCTCCTGGTCGTGTCCATAGAAGTAGTGCAGGTAGTACGACGGGATCACGCCGAGCTCGTCGATCAAGCGCCTTGCCACGCCGGACATCTCGGCGATCTCATCGCCGTGCGCCGCGAGGAGCTCCGGGAGCACGTCCTCCCCGTCGAGGCGGACAAAGCGGACCCAGGACAGGTGGTTGAGCCCGACCTGGTCGATCTGCACACGCTCCGGCTCCGCTCCCAGCATCTTCGCGAAGGTCCGCTGAAACCCGATCGCGACATTGCAGAGACCGACGGCGCGATGGCCGTGATCGAGCAACGACCGTGTGACGATGCCGACCGGATTCGTGAAGTCGACGATCCATGCACCGTCGGCTGCACGCTCGCGGACGCGGTCGGCGATCCCGAGAACGACCGGGACGGTGCGCAGCGCCTTCCCGAGGCCGCCGGCACCTGTCGTCTCCTGACCGATGCAGCCGCAGGCGAGCGGCACCGTCTCGTCCGAGAGCCGGGCGTCCTGCCCGCCGACCCGGATCTGGATCAGGACGAAGTCCGCACCGTCGACCGCGCGATCGAGGTCGTCCGTGATCTCGAGCCTGCCCTCGTAGCCCTGCCGGTCGAGCATCCGCTGCGCGAGCCCGCCGACGACCTCACGCCGCTCCGGGTCGATGTCGTGAAGGACGAGGTCGCTGACGTCGATGCGGCCCCGCTCGCGCGAGAGGCCGGACACGAGCTCCGGCGTGTAGGTCGAGCCTCCGCCGATGACGGCAATTTTCATCCTTTTACTCCCGTGAGGGTGACGCCTTCGACGAACGCCTTCTGCGCGAGGAAGAAGATGATGATCACGGGCGCCATCACGAGCAGCGTGGCCGCCATCGTCAGGTTCCACTGCACCTGGTGGAGCGAGCGGAACTCCGACAGGCCGATCTGCAGCACCCAGCTGCTCGGGTTTTCGCGCGTGTACAGCAGCGGCAGGAAGAAGTCGTTGAACGTGTACAGGAACGAGAACAGCGCAACCGCGGCGATCGCGGGCTTCGCGAGCCGGAGGACGACCGTGCCGAGAATGCGCAGCTCGCCGCAGCCGTCGACACGGGCGGCGTCGAGGTACTCCTCGGGAATCGTCATGAAGAACTGGCGGAGCAGGAAGATCGAGAAGGCGTCCCCGAACCAGTTGGGGATGATGAGCGGCCCGAGGCCGCCGACGAGGCCCAGCTTCGCCCACATGACGTAGAGCGGCACCACCGACACCACGGGCGGCAGCATCAGAGCGATCAGCACGGTCCCGAACGCGAGGTTGCGTCCACGCCAGCGGATCCGGGACAGCGCATACGCAACGGGAATGCTCGAAACCAGCACGCCGAGAGTGGCGAGGCACGAATAGATCATCGTGTTCAGGGCCCAGCGCCAGATCGGCGCCTGGTGGAACACGTCCACGAAGTTCTGCCAGCGGAACGGATGCGGCCAGATGTGCGAGGACAGCGCCTGGCTGTTCGTCATCAGCGCGGTCAGTGCGATGAACACGAACGGCGCCAGGAAGGCGATGGCCGCGACGATGAGCAGGCTGTGGTTCGCCACGGCCAGCAGGAAGCGGCGCCTCCGCACGGCGGCCGGAGGCTTTCGCCTCACCAGGGCTGTCGCCGCGGTGGGGACCGTGGCGCTGGTCACTTGGAGGCCCCCACGTAGTGCACCCAGCGCCGGGAGTTGCGAATGATCAGGACGGTGACCGTGAAAGCGACGAGCAGCAACATCACGGACATCGCCGACGCGTAGCCCATGTTGAAGTAGCGGAATCCGTGCTGGTAGAGCAACACCGGATAGAAGAGCGTCGACCCTTCCGGATAGCCGAGGTTGTTGACGGTCTGATCGCCGGCCTGGGAGGCCTGGCCCGACGCGACGTTCGCCGCGACATAGGCCTGCGTGAAGTACTGCAGGCCGGCGATGACGCCGATCACGACCGAGAAGAGGATCACCGGGCTGATCGTCGGCAGGGTCACCCAGCGCATGCGCTGGAACGGGCCTGCACCGTCGAGTTCCGCCGACTCGTACAGGTGCCTCGGGACGTCGAGGACGGCGGCGAGAAAGATGATCATGATGTTCCCGACGCCCCACAGTCCCAGGATCGTCAGTGACGGCTTGGACCACCCCGGCGACTGGAACCAGAGAGGGCCCTCGATGCCGAGGTGCTGGAGCAGGATGTTCACCGGCCCCGTCGCGGGGTTGAGGATGTAGACGAACGCGAGCGTTGCGGCGACGGGCGGCGCGAGCGCCGGGAGATAGAAGACCGTCCGGAAGAAGCCCGCGCCGCGCCGCGCGCGCGCGAGCATCGTCGCGACGCCGAAGGCGAAGAGGACCTGCAACGGGACCATGATCGCGATGATCCAGAGGGTGTTCTTCACCGCCTGTCCGACCTGGGGGTCCTGGGTGAAGAGGTACTGGTAGTTCGCGGTCCCGATCCACTTCGGCGGAGACAGCAGGTCGTAGTGCGTGAACGACAGGTAGACGCTCATCACGAGCGGGTAACCGAAGAAGACCGAGAAGCCGATCAGCCACGGCGACATCAACAGCAGGACGAGGCGACGTCGACGCCAGGCCGCCTTTCGCTTCGCCCGCGTCCGGTCGACCGGTTGTGCGCGGACTGCCGGAACGGTTATCCCGGTCATTTGGAAAGGGGCGCGCGGGCAAAGCCCGCGCGCCCCGAGGTCGGTACAGCAGCAGCCGTAACGACGCTCACCATTACGGCACTCCGCCCGCCTGTGCCTGCTTCAGTTGGGCGTCGATCTGCTTGTCGAGCTTCTTCAGGCCGCCCTGCAGGTCGCCTGCGTGACCGGCCTGATACTTGACCGCAAACGCCTGGATCAGCGATCCGTACGCGTTTCCGGCCGCCGTGATCGGCGTCGTCTTCGAGTTCGGGTTCGCGAAGATCTTCAGGAACGTCTTGAAGTGCGCGTCCGGCTTGATGTCCTTCGACGACAACGATGCCTTAGTCGTCGGAACGTTGCGCACGCCGTTCGAGAAGATCGCAAGTGCGTGGCTGTCGGTCGTCAGGTACTTGACCAGTGCCCACGCCTCGTCCTTGTTCTTCACGCCCTTCGGGATGCCAATGATCGTGCCGTTCACGTAACCGGCCCCATAGAGCTCGGGATGGGCATCGTCGACCGGCGCCGGCGCCGTGCCGTAGGTGAGCGACGGATGCTCGCGTCCGATGAACGCCACCCGCCACTCGCCGTCGATCATCATCGCGAGCTTGCCGATCTCGAAAGCGTGAGACGCGGAGAATTCGTCCGCCGCTCCCGCGTTGAACTTCTGGAGCTTCTTGTAGCCGTACCAGTCGACGAGGCTCTTCTGCCATTTCAGCATCCGGTTCCACGCCGGATCCCGCGAGATCATCGACTTGCCGCCTCCGTCCACGTACTTGGCGCCGAAGAGCGGCGCGTAGGCACTCAGGTCGGGAGCATTGCCTGCGTAGAAACCGAGGAAGGGGTTGTACCCGGCGACCTTGATCGAGCCGTCCGAATTCTTCTTCGTCAGCTTCTTCGCGTAGGCGGTGAGCTGCGACATCGTCTTCGGCGGGCTCGTGAGCCCGGCCGCCTTGAACATCTTCTTGTTGTAGTAGAAGCCGTAGACGTCGGCGAGCAGCGGCAAGGCACAGCGCTTGCCCTTGTACTGCGTGTAGTACTGCGACGTCTTCGGGAACATGTTGACGTCGATCTTGTCCTTCGACAGGAACGGCTTCAGGTCGATCCACGCACCCGAGTTGCAGTAGCTGCCGACGTTCGCCGATGTGAACGAGCTGACGACGTCCGGCACCTTGCCGCTGCGGATCGCGGCGGTGATCTTGTCGTCGTTGATGCCGCCGACGACCTTGACGGTCACGTCCGAGTGCTTTCGGTCGTACTCGGCCACAACGCCTTTGAAGGCCTTGAGCTCCGCAGCGCTCCAGCCCACCCAGATCGTGATGTTCTTGGCCTTCGCCGCAGACGTACCGGCGTTGGCCGAGGTCCTCGCGGTTGCCGCGATGACGGCGGCTCCGAGCACAAGCGCCACGAGCAACCCGATCCCCACGCGTCTCATACCCTGCCCTCCTCTTGGGGTGATTGTCGTCGACCCCGGTCTCCCGCTCCAGTCCCGGTTTCTTCGCTCTAGCCGGCATCCTGGATCTCGTAAGGTTTCCGAACGAGGACTCTACGACTGTCTCGAAATGGAGTCAAGCTTGACGAGAATCGGGCTTGCTGAGTTAACTTCCTTGACAAGATGGCGGAAACTGCCCCACCAGCTCGCGCGACGCCGCCGCTGCTCAAGCACCTGAACGAGCGAACGGTGCTGGAGACGATCCGTTCCCTCGCCCCCATCTCACGGGCCGAGATCTCCCGCCGCGCGAACATCTCGAAGCCGACCGTCTCGCTGGCCCTCCAGTCGCTGCTCGAGGCGGGGCTCGTCCGGGAGGCCGCCGACGCCCCCGGAGGGCCGAGCTACGGGGCCGTCTTCTTCGAGCCGGTCCCGGACGCGGCGTACGTGCTCGGCCTGGACCTCGGTACGCGGTTCCTGCGAGGAGCTGTCTGCGACCTCGCCGGTCAGGTGCGTGCGCGCCAGGACGTCGAGCTGCGCGGCGCTGACGCCGACGGAGCGCTGCAGGCGATCTGCAGGCTGCACCAATCCCTGATCGCGTCCGCGCATCTTCCGGTCGAGCGCATCGATGGTGTCGTTCTCGGCGTTCCGGGCGTGATCGACGCAAAGAAAGGCACGCTGCAACTGACGACGCCGAACATCCCCGGGCTGGAAGGCCGGGCCTTCGGCGACGAACTTCGCGAGCAGCTGAGCATCGACGTGACGCTCGAGAACGACGTGAACCTCGCGGCTGTGGGGGAGCACTGGGCCGGTGTCGCGCAGGGGGTCGACGACTTCGCGTTTCTCTCCGTCGGCACCGGCATGGGCATGGGGCTCGTACTCGGCGGGGAGCTTCATCGCGGCAATCACGGCGCGGCCGGCGAGGTCGACTGGGCACTGGCCGGAATGGCGGAGGAGGTCGATCCCTCCGCGGACGGCGTTGCAGCGCTGGCGGCGCGCATCGCCCCGTCCGGCTCGACCGCGACCTCGCTGACGCCGCCGTACGACCCGCGTGCGATCTTCACGGCTGCTCGGAGCGGCGATCCACTCGCGCGCACGATCGTCGAGGAAGTCGCCCGCCGCATCGCAGCGCACATCACTCCGATCGCCGCCGTTGCCGACCCTGCCCTCGTCGTCCTCGGCGGGGGTCTGGGGACGAACGGCGATCTCCTCCTGACGCCGGTGCGGAGACTGCTGGCCGCCTGGATTCCCTATGCGCCGCGGGTCGAGATCTCGACGCTCGGCGAGTCGGCCGTCTTGATGGGCGCCCTGGCCGTCGGCCTGCGCTCGGCGCTCGACAACGTCTTCGTCAACCGGCCGCGCGTCGCCACCGCGTAAGCGCGACCTACCTACAAGCCGCGCGAAGGACCGCCTTCGTTGCCGCCGAGATCGTTACCGCTCGCCTGCACGAGCAGACGAAGGCGGCTGCCGAGGATCCCGGGCCCACCGTTACCCCGCACCGTGTTGTCCTTGAGGACAAGAGTCCCCTGGCCTCCATCCTGCCCGCCTGCAAGCACGATGCCGGCGCGTTTCGGCGGTGAGCGCTTGAGCGCGTTCTCGACGATCGTGTTGCCGCTGATCTCGAGGTTCGTCGCGACGACGGCCGGGCCGTCGTTCGACTCGAGCTCGAGCATGACGCCCGGGCCTGCGTTTCCTCGGATCGTGTTCCCGACGATGTGCACGTCGAGGGCCGGCTGGCCACGATCGTCCGGCTCGATGTCGATGCCGGCCGCAGGCTGTCCGGGGGGCGAGTCCCGCACGCCGACGATGGTGTTGCGCTCGATGTGCAGCCCGATCACGGCGGTGGCGGAGATCGCATTCCGGCTCGCGCCGCTGAGCGTCGAGTCCAGGACCGACACGCTGCCCGCATACGAGTTGCCGTTGCCCCGTCCGCTGATCGTGACGTCGTCCTTCGGAGCTCCGCCGATGTCGAGGTGGCTAAGCGTGATCTGGTGACCGAAGACCGCCACGCCGTACATCGACTGACCATCGGGAACGACGATCTTCAGGTTCGAGATCGTGACCCCCACCGGCGCCGGTTTCGACGGTTTGGACCGGTTGACGAAGAACACGGCGCTCGCCGCGATCGGGTCGCCGTCGATCGAGTGCAGACGGACGGGCCCGAGGCCGAGCGAGACGATGCACGCGCCGTCCGAGGTGATCGTCGTCCGGTCGCGCGACACCCACAACCCGCGGGTGGCGTAGCAGCTGTCGTTCGGCAGTTTCGGCAAGAAGATGGTTCCCGCGCTGCGGTCGAGTCGCGCCTGCAGCCACGCCGTGTCGTCGCGCTCGGCGCCGCCAGCGGTCGGCGCCGTGGTCCGCGGGCCCGCGGCCACCGCAACCGCCCGTCCCTTGCGCGTCAGGAGCGCCCCGCCGCGGTTGCCGCGAAACAGGTTCTCTGCGAGAACGACCTGACCCTTGCCGTCGTTCTGTCCGCCGGCGATCACGACGCCGGCGCGGCGGTCAGGCGGGGCCTTCCGCGCATTCCCGACGAGCTCGTTGCGGACGAGCTCGATTCCCGATGCGATGACCGGTAAGCCGTTCGCCGGCGCGAGGTCCAGGAAGATCCCGGGCCCCGCGTTGCCGACGACCTTGTTCCCGGCAACGTGCACGTCGAGTGTCGGCTGGCCGCGATCGGCCGCCCGGATATGCAGGCCGGCGGCGCCCGCCTCGCGTGCACCAGAGAGGAGATTGCCGGCGACGCGTAATCCCACTGCACCGAAGATCGAGACGACGTCGCGCTGCCCGCCTGAGAGCGCCGAGTCGGTGAGCTCGACGCGGCCCGACATTCCCCCTGAGCCCTTCGTGCCGGCGCCGATGCGCACATCGGTGAGCGGAGCGCCGTCGATCGTAAGGCCGCTGAGCGTCACCTCGTGTCCGAGCACGCTGATCCCGTGCATGCGCGTTGCCGCCGGAACGGTGAGATGCAACCCGCTGATCGAGATCCTGACGGGCAAGGGCTTGCGCACGTCGGAGTGATCGACGAAGAAGACCGCGTTCGCGCGCACGAACGTCCCATCCCCTCTCGGAATCCGACCCTCGCCAGGCCCGAGCGCGACCACGCACGCTCCGTCGGACGTGACGGTCGTGTCGTCGTGCGAGACCCAGAGTCCGCGTGTCTCGTAGCACTCCCCGTTCGGAAGGCGCGGCAGAAAGAGACGGCCACCGGCATCGAGCTTCGCCTGGAGCCACGCGGTGTCGTCGCGAACGCCGCCGTGAGCCGGCGGCGACACGCAGAGCATCGCCGCGATGCAGGCAGCGGCTCCGAGCCCCCTGGCCGTCCGGCCGGTCATATTCGACAGATGATGGTAGACGCCGCCGATCGAGAACACTGTGGAAAGTTCGTCACACTTCCGTGACCATGTCCGACACCTGGACGTGGTCCGACGAGTGGATCCTGAGCTAGGCGAAGTTCCGCCGGTAGAGCACGAACGAGAGTGGGAACAGAGCCGACAGCGCAACGTAGGGCGCAAGCGAGACGCGCGTGCGCTGCTCTCTCGTTGTCGTGGCGGGACCGCTGCCGAGCACGCCCTTCGCCGCCGAGGCAAGCGAGTCGCCGTCGCCGTCGTGGAACACCTTGCCGTCGCCGGCGGCTGCGACCTGGGCCGCCTCACGCTGGCTCGCCGGATCGGGCCGGTAGCCAGGATCCTGCGCCTTCGAGGTGAGAAAGATCCTCTCGCGCGGATCCCAGAGGTGAACGAACAGCACGCGGACGTGCCCGGCGCGCAGCTTCCCGGCCAGCTTGTTGGCGTCGAATGAGCGGCTCTCGCCGTCGCTGAAGATCACGAGCAGCCGCTTCGACACCTCTGGCTTGAAGTAGCTGTTCGCGCCGATCGAGCCGAACTCGCCGAAATCGGTCGCAAGCTTCTCCGTGCCGCTCGGTGGAGGGCGCTCGATTCCGATCGAGTCCTCGAGCGTCGACGCGAAGACCTGCGCATCGAGTGTTGGAAAGAGATCCGGGAGCGCGCGATCGGTCAGTGAGGCAATACCGACGGGGACGTCCGCGAGGCTCTGGCGGAGGTGCAGCGCAAGATCCTTCGCGCGCGCGAGACGCGTGGGCGAGTCGAAGCTCTGTTTGGCGAGCATCGACCGCGACGAGTCGAACATGAAGAAGACCTCTGCGTCCGACCGGCCCACCCGCTTCTGCGTGCCTGCGACGACGGGCTGCGCGGCCGCAAAGGCGAGCAGCGCGGCCACTGCGACGATCGCGAGTGGAATGCCCGGCCGCGAGCGAAAAGACGGCGGTGTCAACTTCAAGACGCGCGAAACGCGGCGAGCGCGCAGCTCGAGCAGCACGTACGCGACAAGCGGCACGATCACGACCAGAGCGACCAGGGCCGCGAGTGGCGTGAGAAACGTCATCAGTAGCCGCTGCCGGGTTGCGCGAGGGCTGCGCCCGATGCGCGCCCCGGCCCGTGCGCGGTGCCGCCCCCGGTCCGCGTGGGCTGGCGCTGCAGCAGGCGCAACGTCAGCTCGAGATTGAACTTGGCGTCCTCGTTGTTCGGATCTGCAGTGAGAGCACCGCGGAAGGCCCGCGACGCGTAGAGGAGGAAGCGAAGGCGCTGGCCCGGGTCGTCGGTCGTTGCGAGGCCCAGTCCCATCACGCCGAGGAGATTCGCGGTCTGGCCCCGGCGGAGCGGTTCCTTCTGCTCCCGTGCGAAGTTCGCGAGCGTGACGATCGCCTCGCTACGCAAAGCGTCGAGATTCAGCTGCGTGAGGGAGCTCGCATGTGGGCGGGCGAGCCAGAAGTTCCGGAGCGTCTGGCGGTACTCGATGTCGTCGTCGAGCCGCAACAAGGATCGCGCCGCGTGAAACGGGAGGAGCTCGTCGGGCTGCCAGAGATTCGCGCGGGTGGGCGTGGCCTTGAAGCGCACGTCGTCACGCGAGATCGTCGTCTGCCAGCGCCCGACGTCGAGTGCGAGCAGCAGCGCGACAATCGCCACGGTCAGGGCGACGACGCAGGCCGTGGCCCACCGGATCATGACTGCGTCCTCGGCACCGGTAGGCGCCCATTCCAGTGCTCGTTTGCGGCGAGCGCGACCAGCACGAGCACGGCGATGAAGATGAGCGACCAGGGAGTCCGGCCCTGCAACGCACCCTCCGTGTCCCCGACGCCGCTAGCGACAGAGCCGACGTGAGGCACGAATGCGTCGCGTCCCGCGAGATTCTGGAAGAGAGACAGGTTGTCCGCGCGAGGCGTGAGCGGGACGATCCGGAACTTCACGCCCTGACTTCGGAACGTGTTGAACGTCTGGGCAACGCGCGGGACGTCGTCGGGTGCCGTGTCGAGATCGCTCACGAGCAGGATCGAGCCGCGAGGATTGCCGGCTCGAACGAGCGCGTCATGCGCGAGTATCAGCCCCAGGGAGATCTGAGTGCCTCCGGAAAAGCTGCTCGACCACGGATTTGGCGGAGGCCCGTCGGGTCCGGGCCGCGGCGGTCCGGGTGCGAAGAACCGCAGCAGGGAGCGCAGCTCCCGAGACGGCGTTCCCGGTGGCAGCAACTGGTAGGCGATGTCCGAGAATGCGACCAGCCCAAGCCGGCTTTGCGACCTGATCAGCTGCTGCAACACGTTGGTGATCGTGCGGTTGGCCTCCGGCTTGATGCTGCGCGACACGTCGAGCACGAGCATGCCGGTTCCTCCACCGGGCAAAAGCCCGCGTGCTGCCGCCGCGTTGCTTCGGCCCGTCTCGCTCGCGAGCAGCGCAAGCACGAGCAGCACGACCGCGAGCGCGACGCGCAGCACGAGCGTGCGGCGCGCCGGGCCGGCCAGCTCGGCAGTGCTTGCGACAGGGATCGCCGGACCGCGCGTGCGTGCTGGAAGCGGGCTACGCGCCATGTCCGTTCGACCGCTGCTCGATCAGACGCCGGACGTCCAGCGTCAACGGCTGAGTGGCTGCAGGAATCGGCGTCGGTTCCGCCCAGGCGAGCTCGCGGGCGGCGAGGGCCAGCTGGCTCTCGCCGCTACGAGTCAGCTCGCGTGACAGCAGCTCGAGTGCCTTGCGTTTCGCAGCTGCGTCTTCCTTGGATTCGGTCCGCTCGACGAGCCGCACCGCCCGTTCCAGCGCACTCGGGAGCGGCAGCCGCAGCCGCCCCTGCAGTGCGCGCAAGACCCGCCAGAGGGCGAAGGCCGCGCCCGCGAAGAGAAGCGCGCTGACCACGAGCAACACGGTCTTCAACACGGACGGCGAGAAACGGTACGAGACGGCGAGTGGATCGGTCGACGCGTGCCAGATCGGCTGCGAAAACGGATCGTCGCCGGCGAGATCGGCTGGGGTCGTCCGGGTGCCGAGCGTCAGCGGCTGCCAGTTGAGCTTGAGCGTCTTCCGCCCACTGCCGTCCCGCGGGAAGTAGAAGACCTGGGCCTGCGCGAAGCGGATCCTCATGCTGCTGCTGCGGCCCTTCGGCAGGCAGACGTCGGTCGAGCACACGAGATCGGTGGTGAACACGAGTTGGGTCAGCCGATCGGTGTCGTGACGGACGAGACGCGGGATACCGATCCGTGAGTAAGGCTCGAAGCCGACACTGAAACCGACGCGCGCAGGATCGACGCGCTTTCGGTCGACGAGCACCTCGATCGTCGCGCGCAGCGGGTCGGCGAAGAGCGCGCCCGACTGCGACAGGGAAGTTTCGGCGGTCAGCGCGTGCTCCGGGACGGCCTTCTGGGTCGAACTGCCGGTGAGCACGACCGCGAGCACGATCGCGGCGGCGACCGTGAGCGCAGCGACCGCAACGACGATCCAGTTACGGCGGCTGCTCACCACCAGCGACCCCGCGAAATGATGCGCTCGTCCGCCCACTCGAGGAACGCCTGGAAGATCTGCTCACGATCGGTGGTCGAGACGACTACCGGGCCCAGGTCCAGCGCACGCAGGCGCAGGAGCAGGTCCTCCGCGCGCGCTTCGTTTTCCTCACGCCTGCGAATGGCCTCGCGGTCGGTCAGCCGAACCGAGACGAAACGCCCAGTCGACCGGTCGTGCAACGGCACGACGACACCGCCGACCTCCGGGAAGCTTCGCTCCCAGACAGGGTCCTGCACGATCACCGGGACGACGTCCCAGCCGCGCTCGAGCGTGAACACCCAGGTGTCGTCGGAGACCGGTGCAAGGAAATCGGAGAAGACGAAGATGAACGTTCCGCCTGGAAGCGGCGGATGCTGCCGCGCGAGGAAGTCGAACGCGTGCGCGAGATTGTCCTCGGATGCGCGAAAGGCTCCGCCGCGTGCCGCGTCGGGCAGCTCGTGCTCGGACCGCGGCGCGACCCACGTCGCCTTCTCGTCGTCGAGATCGAGGTAGCCGAGAAAGCCGCGCGCTGCGAGAGTCGCCTCGGAGACGAGATCCGCCGCAACGCGCACGGCCTCGGGTTTCGCGAGCCACGGTAACGGCCTCGGGAAGAGCGACATCGCCGGACGGCGGTCCCAGAGCAGAACGACCCGCGGCGCTTCTTCCGCGATGTACTCGCGGACGATGAACTCGTCGGCGCCGTGCGCCGACGACAGGCGCGCGGACGCGTTCCAGTCGATCGAGCGCGCATCGTCGCCGGGGCGGTAGGGGCGCGAGCCCGCGATGTCCGAGCCCGAGCCGCGACGAACGCTGTTCATGCCGCCGAACGGGAGACCTGCGAACCGCCGGCGCGGTGCCAGCGGAAAGGTGACGTCAGTGCTGGTCACGCGCGACCGGCACAGGCTCCGGAGCCGGCTGCACCTCGACCGGCTCGGGCTCAGGCCGAGGCGCGGCTGTGAAGCACTTGCGCTCGATCCCTTCGACGGCCTCGTTCCAGCCGACGCGGCGCGCCTCGGCGAGGAACGTCGGACGGAACACGACACGGTGCAAGAGCACCGGCGCGAAGAGCCGATCGATGTCCTCGGGGACGACGTACGGACGATGGTCGAGCAACGCCCACGCACGAGCGGCGCGCTCGAGCGCGAGGCTGCCGCGCACTGAAGCGCCGACCGCCACCTCGTCGAGGTTGCGCGTGGTGCGAACGAGCTCGACGATCCAGCGTTGCAGCAAGGGATCGACGTAGACGGTCGTGACTGCATCGCGCACCGCGCGGATGTCGTCCACGTCGACGACCGGCTCGAGCCAGCGAAGCGGGTGACCGTGGCGCTGCTCCTCGACGATCTGCATCTCCTCGTCGATGGTGGGATAGCCGAGAGCGGTCTTGAGGAAGAATCGGTCGAGCTGCGCCTCCGGCAGCGGGAACGTGCCCTCGTACTCGATCGGGTTCTCAGTCGCGAGCAGGAGGAACGGATCGGGAAGCACGCGCGTCTGTCCATCCACCGTCACCTGCTGCTCCGCCATCGCCTCGAGCAGCGCGGACTGGGTCTTCGGCATGGCGCGGTTGATCTCGTCGACGAGGATGACGTTGGCAAAGATCGGCCCCGGCCTGAATTCGAAGTCCCGCTCCCGCTGGTTGAAGATGGAGAGCCCGGTGACGTCAGTCGGCTGCAGGTCCGGCGTGCACTGGATGCGCGACGGCGACGCCCCCGAGATCGTCTGGGCGATCGCACGCGCCAGCACGGTCTTGGCGGTTCCGGGAACGTCTTCGAACAGGACGTGCCCGCCGCAGATCATGGCGGCGAAGACGAGCTTGACCTCGTCGCGCTTGCCGTGGACCACGGTCTCGATGTTCTCCAGGAAGCGATCCGCCGTGGCGGTCGCGCGCTGGAACAGGTCCGACCCCTCTAGACGAGCAACCTCCGTAGGTTCCATGGCCTCCTCGATTGTAGGGGGGTCGCGCAGGAGGTTGGACGCCCGGCCGCCTGGATTAGTTAGCGAACCGTTAAGAGACGGGCTAGGGGCCGCTAGGCTTCGGCGGTGGCCCGGAAGCAGCAATTGACCCACCGTGGCGCGCAAAAGCGCGCGGAACGCGAGCGCTCTGTCGGTCTCGAGCCGGACGACGCCGCCGCGCGCTGGCTCGACGAGCATGATCCGAAGCCGAAGCCGCAACCGCCAAAGTCGGCGACGAAGTCCAAGGTGCTCCACCGCTGGCGGCAAAGCCAGCAGCGCAGCTAGACAACCGCCTAAACAGCGGTAAAGTACCGGTAATGGGTGGCGAATCCGCGCCGCAGGAGGAGATCATGAGCCGGCTGATGAATCTCTTCGCGCGCCTCCTCGACCATCAGGGGACGTGTCTCGAGACACTCAGCCTTACCTACTCGCAGGCGAAGCTCATCTGGCGCCTCGAGGCAAACGACACGCCTTCGCTCAAGGAGCTCGCGAAGCGTTGCGGCGTCGATCCCTCGAACCTCGCCGGCGTCGTCGACCAGCTCACCGAGCGGAACCTCGTCCGGAGCCGTCCGGCGACGCACGACAAGCGCATTCGAATCGTCCGCCTGACCGCCGACGGGATTCGGCTGCGCCGCCGCCTGGTCGCCTGCATCTCGCAGGACCCGGCGATCCACGCGCTCGCGCCGAAGCAGCAGGACCAGTTCCTCGAGATCCTGCGTGAGGTGTCGTGAGCTCCGACTTCAAGAAGTTCTGGATCGGCCAGACGATCTCGAACCTGGGCAGCTCGTTCACGCAGTGGGCGGTACCGCTGCTCGTCTACCAGTTGACGCATTCGGCGTTGAGCCTCGGCGTCGCGACGGCAGCGACCTTCGTGCCCTACCTCCTGTTCGGGCTGCTGATCGGCGCCTGGATGGACCGTGTCGACCGCAAGAAGGCGATGATCGTGCTCGACTCGGTGAACGCCATCGTGATCCTCTCGATTCCGCTGGTCGCACAGTTCGGGCACCTGACGGTCGGGTGGATCTACGTCGTCACGTTCATCCAGTCGACGATCTTCATCGCTTTCAGCGCGGGAGAGTTCGCGGCGATCCCGAGCCTCGTTTCAACCGACGATCTCGTGACGGCCAATGGCCGGATCCAGGCGACCTTCTCGGCAGCGCAGGTTGCGGGGCCGCTCCTCGCCGGCGCGCTCCTCTCGGTCATGCCGTTGACGTGGGTGATGTCGTTCGACTCCGCGTCGTTTGCCGTCTCCGCCCTGTCACTTGCGCTCGTTCGCGCGAGCTTCAACGCACCGATCGACGAGGCGAAGGAGCCGACGAAGATCCTGCACGACGTCCGTGAAGGCCTCGCTTACGTGCTGTCGCATCCCGATCCTGCGGAACATCTCGGTGATGATGGCACTGATCAACTTCGTCGGAGCGTCGACGTACGCGCAGCTCGTGCTCTTCGCGGACGTCCGCCTGGACGCGAGCAAACGCCAGATCGGCCTGCTCTTCGCCGCGGGCAGCGCCGGCGTTGTCGTCACCGGCCTCCTCGCCGGACGCCTGCGGAAGCGCTTCAGCTTCACGGCGCTCGCGATGACGTCGCTGATGCTGATGGGCCTCTGCCTGATCATCTTCGCCGGCATGCGCTGGTTCTGGGTCGCACTGCCGTTCTGGGCCGCCGCGGGCGGTCTCGGGATCCTGTTCAACATCAACACCGGGAGCCTGCGGCAGGCGATCGTCCCGAACCACATGCTGTCGCGAGTCCTGTCGATCGCCGGCGTGCTGGCGTGGTCGGCGATCCCGGCCGGCGCGCTCGTCGGCGGCTGGGTGGTCAGCGCCACGGGAAACGTCGCGCTCGTCTACGGGATCATCGGCGTCCTGACGATCGCGATCGCCGCGTTCTTCCGTTTCTTCACGGCACTCGGCGACGCGCAGCGCTACGTCGACGAGCGGAACACGGAAGAAGAACAGGTCGCAGCCGAGATCGTCACGGCCTAGACGCCCTCTTCAGCCGGTAGCCAGATGGTCGACGGCGAGCGCGAGCCAGGTCTGCGCGTGCGAAGACCACACGCTCTGCTCGTGACCGCCGGGATACACGCGGAACAGGTGCGGGACACGCGCGGCTGTGAGCTCGCGATCGAAACGGCGGTTTTCGGCGCGGAAGCGCGCGTCGCCGCGGCCGACGTAGAACGCAAAGAACGTCTGGTGATGCGCGAAGCCTCTTTTCAAGGTGCCGACGTAGGAGTGCGCACTCGCCTTCGCGTTGGCCTGCGCCGATCCGAGATCGAGCGCCTGCACTCCGGCAGGGTCGGTGGGATGGAAGTAACCGCTCCATGATTCCATCACCGAGAACGCCTTCAGGTGGTGGAGCGCAAGGATCACCGCGCCGTATCCGCCTGCGGAGAGGCCGACGATCGCGCGCCCGCGCCGGGTCGGAATCGTGCGGAGGTGACTGTCGACGTAGTGCACGACGTCACGCGTGATCGCCGTCTCCCAGTTCCGCCCGGTGCCCCAGTCGAGGTACTCGGGGTCGGAGTCTCCGTCGCGAGCGCCCTGGGGCGCGACGATGATCGCCTTGCGGCCGCTCGACTCCAGCGCGCGCGCAAGGAAGTCGGCGCCACGATATGACGTCGCGGCAGCCGGCAGCCCGTGCAGGAAGTACACGACGGGATATCTCTTGGCGCTCTCGGAGTAACCGTCCGGGAGATAGACCGCGAGCCGCAACCTGCCTTCGACCGCCGGCGAGTAGATCGTCCGCCGAACCTGATCGGGTTGGCTTCGAACCCGGGCCCCGACGTCGGCCGGAAGGACCATGAGCGTCACGACGACGAGAAGGGCGACGAGAACGCGCACCCTTTGACGGTAGCGATCTTCTCCATCGCTTAACCAGGTCTTAACCGGAGGTCGAGTAGAACGAGCGCGATGGCCATTGCGCGTCGCTCGCCGCGCTCGGCCGCGCGCCGATTCGCTCTCGTCGCCGCCGCACTGGTCGGCGTCTTCATCGCCGTCGGATTCGTCGGAGTCAACCGGTACGGAAAGAACTACTGGCTCTACCGTGGCTTCCCGCCGCCGCATGATCCGGCGTACGTCACCCAGAGAGGAAGCACCCAGCAGTTCAAGGTCGTGAGCGCCGCGCTCGGGGGCCGTAGCCAGCCGGTGTACGTCTATCTCCCGCCCGGTTACGGCGACCACCCGGCCAAGCGCTACCCGGTCCTCTACCTCCTACACGGCTTTCCAGGCCGACCGCTCGCCTTCTTGCTGACAGTTCGGATGGGTGTCGTCGAGGACGAGCTCGTCGCGAACCACCTGGCGCAGCCGCTCATCCTCGTGATGCCTTACGGCTCGACCGGCACGTTCACGGACAAGGAATGGGCCGACGGCCTCGGGCCCTATGAGGGGTGGGCCACTTTCGTGTCACGTGATGTCGTGCGGGCTGTCGACGCGCGCTACCGGACAATTGCTTCGCCCGCGGGGCGCGGAATCGGTGGCCTCTCAGAAGGCGGCTACGGCGCCATCAACATCGCGGTGCACAACCCGCTGGAGTTCTCGCTCGTCGAGAGCTGGTCGGGCTACCAGGTGGCCGCGCACAACCACTCGATCTTCGGACACCGGCTCCAGGGTGTTGAGTCGAACACTCCCCTCGACCAGCTGAGTGAGGAGGCGGGGACCCTGCGCAACGCGCACACGTACTTCTGGTTCTACACCGGCACGGACGATTCGCTGCGGAACCAGAACCGAGCGTTCGCCGCTGCCCTCAGCTCGGCCCGCGTTCCGCACACCTACCTCGAGTTGAAGGGCGGACACAACTGGGCGCTGTGGCGTGGGATGGCGCGGCGCTCGTATCTCGCTGCAGCACGGAGGCTGGAGCATGCTTAGGGCCGCAAGAATCGCGAGTGCAGCGCTCCTGTCTTTCGGCGTCGTCCTTGCCGCGACCGGATGGCTGTACGTGATCCAGCCGCATTCGGCACTGCCGGGGCCGCCGGTGACGGACGCACTGCCGCTTGACGAGCTCTCACGGCGATCCGCCGTGCCGCTGATCGTCTTCCTCGGAGTCTGGGCAATCGCTGCGCTTTCGCTCGCCCTGATCGCGCGCATCATGCGAGCCGAACGCCTGACTGCCGGGCTCCTGCTCGCCCTGGGCGTCGGCGGCTGGGCGTATCTGCAAACCGGCCTCTCCCTGCTGATCGTGCGCCAGATCCCCGCCCACCAGGCCCTACACGCCGCGGCCGGGCAGACGGCGGTCTATCTACCGGCGACGCTCGCGGGGCTCGCCGGCGCCCTCGGCGGCCGCGCGCATGACCTGCCGCGACCGCGCAGTCCGCTCGTGCTGGCGTGGTTCGTCGCTGCCGCGGGGGCGCTCGGGCTCATCGACGCGATCGTCCCGGATCGGCGGTCGGTCCTCGTGTCCGCACTCGCGCCCGAGCACGTGCACGGCATCTCGGAGGCACTCGTCGCGCCGCTCGGTCTCGCTCTCCTCCTGGCCGCGCGTGGTCTTGCACGCAGGAAGCGGCGTGCCTGGCAGGTAGCGGTCGTTTTGCTTCTTTCGCTCGTCGCGCTCCATCTGCAACATCGCTTCGGCTACGGCGCGATCGCGACGGGCCTCGTTGCGGTGGCGCTGCTCGCCAGACGCAGCGACTTCGACACACCGGGCGATCCGGACGTCCATCCCCGCCTCGCAGCTCGCGCGTTGCTGTTCGGCGGTGTCGTCTTCGGCTATTCGTTCATCGCTCTCTGGGTGAACCGTGTGATGGCCGACCAGCCGTTCACGCTCGGATTCGCATTGCGCGAGACGGGCCGCGCGGCGGCGGGAATCAACACCGGCGGCTCCGGGCACCTTTCCGGCGCGTTCGGCGAGTGGTTTCCGCTGTCCGTCCTCTTGCTCACGGTTTGCGCCGCCGGTCTCCTGCTCGTGGCGTGGCTTGCTCCCTGGCGCTACCGGCATGCGCTCCAGGTACACCACCGCCGTCTGACACGCGACCTGGTGGCGGTCTGGGGAGTCGACACGTTGGCGCCCTTCGTCCTGCGTGGGGACAAGTCGTACTTCTTCGACGACGAGGAAGCCGCGTTCCTTGCGTACAAGGTCGTCGGCGGAGTGGCAATCGTGTCGGGGGACCCGATCGGTCCCCGTGAGCGCTTCGGCGGGCTCATCGGCTCCTTCCTGCTGTTCGCGCATGCACGCGGCTGGCGCGTCGCCATCCTCGGTGTGTCCGAAGGGGCCCTCGACGTCTACCGCGCGCACGGCTTGCACGCGCTCTATCACGGAGACGAAGCAGTGGTGGACACCGCGACCTTCTCGCTCGAGGGACGGCCGATCCGGAAAGTCCGGCAGTCGGTGCACCGGCTCGAACGCGCGGGCTACACGGCGGCTTCCGTTCGCCCGAGTGAAATCGACCAGTCGCTTCGCGACGAGCTCGAGGACCTTGCGCGAGCCTGGCGAGGGGCGCAGCCGGAGCGTGGCTTCGTGATGGCGCTCGACACGCTCTTTCGGCTCGACGACGACCACGCAATGTTCGTGGTCGGCCGCGCACCCGACGGTTCGGTCGCCGGGTTCCTGCACTTCGCGGTCTGCCGCTGCGGTTCCGCTCTTTCCCTCTCGTCGATGCCGCGCCTTCGCACGACGCCGAACGGCTTCAACGAGTGGCTGGTCTGCGTCGCGATCGAGTGGGCGCGACGAGAGGGGTTCGAGCGTGTCTCGCTGAACTTCGCGCCGTTCGCGGCGCTGCTCGCGCCCGAAGCCGACCTCTCCGGGACGCAGCGGCTCCAGCGACGCGCGCTCCTGCGGCTCAAGGGCCACTTCCAGCTCGACAATCTCTTGCTCTTCAACCGGAAGTTCTTCCCGCAGTGGCAACGCCGGTTCGTCGTCTACGAGAAGCGGCTCGACCTTCCACGCGTCGGCATCGCGGCGCTGGCGGCCGAGGCGTATCTGCCCTTCAGCGGACGAGACCGCGAGTGACCTGGGAGCAGGCAGGCGGGCTCGCGCTCGCGCTGGCGTCGGCGGCTGCCCTGAACTGGAGCTACTTCGTCCAGCACGGGGCGGCAGCGGCGCTGCCGGCGCTGTCATTGCGCCGGCCGCTGCATTCTCTCGCTTCGCTCTTCGGCAACCGGCGCTGGCTCGTCGGCTTCTGGACGGGGATCGGCGGCTGGATCCTGTATGTGCTCGCGCTGACGCTCGCGCCGCTCTCTCTGGTACAGGCGTGTGCCGCGGGGGGCCTGGCAGTCCTTGCCGCGCTTGCGGGCATGCGGTCGCGCAGGGAGCGGCTCGCAGTGGCGATGTCGATCGCAGGCCTCGGTCTGCTCGCGATCTCACTCACCGGAGCTGTCACGGTTTCGCACCACGCGAGTCTCCGGGACGCCGCCGTGTGGATGCTCGTCTCCGCTGCAGCCGCCGCCGTTTCGGCCGGGCCGGCGGCAGATGTTTTCGCGCGTGGCGCGGGCCTCGGGACTGCAGCCGGTGTTCTCTATGCGGCAGGTGACGTCGGAACGAAGGCTGCGCTGACGAACGGCTTTCACATCGCGTTCGTGCCCGCGCTGCTCGCGTGCCACGGCCTCGCCTTTGTTGCGCTTCAGCTTGCGTTTCAGCGCGGCGGGGCCCTGGCCACGGCCGGCATCGCCACACTCTGGACCAACGCGCTGCCGATCCTCGCCGGGATGATCATCTTCGGCGAGCCGCTGCCCGGTGGAGCCCGCGGTGTCGCGCGCGTCGCCGCGTTCGTCGCCGTTGTCGTCGGTGCCGCGCTGCTCGCCCGATCGGGAGAGGAGGAAGCGCCGAAGGCCTCGGACCCGCAACGCAAGGGCCCGCGCATCGTTGCCGGCGTCGGCGCGGCGGTCATTCTGCTCGTCTCCGCCGGGACGGTTCGGGCCTCGACCGATCCGCCGCTCGCGAACTTCCGGCAGATCGACCAGGGCTCCGCCGGCGGAACAGTCTGGTCGGGGCGGATCCCGAATCCCTTCGTCCCGTCCGACACACGCGACACCGACGTCTATCTGCCGCCGGACTACTCGTCGTCGACGCACTATCCGGTCCTCTACCTCCTGCACGGTTTCTGGGGAGCGCCGTCGTCGTTCGTCATCAGCCTCCGGCTCGCCGACGTGGCGGACTCCCTCATCAGGGCCGGGACCACGCGACCGTTCATCGCAGTCATGCCTCCGGGCGGCCTTCCCGTCGGTTCGAAGCGTGAGCGTGCGGCGAGCGAATGGGCCGGAGCGTGGGAGGACTTCGTCGTCCGAACGGTCGTTCCGTGGGCCGATACGCATCTCCCTACCCGACGAGTCGCCGCTGGACGTGCAATCGCCGGTGTCTCGGCGGGAGGCTACGGCGCAGTCGACATCGCGCTCCGCCATCTCGGCGTCTTTGCAACAGCCGAATCGTGGGAGGGCTACTTCCACCCCTTCCCCGATGGACCGTTCGTTCACGCGTCGCGCACGACGCTCGCAGCTCACGACCCCTCCCTCCTCGCTCGCAGGCAAGCCACCGCGATCCGGTCGCATCGCGTGCGTTTCTTTCTCTCGACCGGCGGCAGCCATGGTTCGGTGAAGCGCCGCTGGACGTTCGACTTCGCCCGTGAGCTGCGGGCACTCGGGATCACCGAGCGGCTGTGGGCACAGCCTCCCGGGCTCGGCGGCTTCGGCCGCAGGCAGCTGCCTGCGGCACTGGCCTACGCCGAGCCGTCCGCGGCCGGATGAGCAGGATCCCCCCGCTTGCATTCGGTGCAGCCACCGCCGCGGCGCTCGCCGTTGCAATCGCCGCCGCGTCGCTGCCCGGATCGCCGGTCCGCGTCGGCGAAGTAGAGCGGGGCGACGGGACCAGTATCGTCTTCGTCGCCGCGCTGGCCACCGCTTTCGTTCTCTACGCCGCCGGCCTGTTACTACTCCGTCGCCACTCTCACCGCCTCTTCGCGGTGTGCGCGATTGCCGCAGCGATTCAACTCATCCCACTCGCAGGCCCGCTCCTGCTCTCCCACGACGTCTACAGCTACTGGGCATACGCGCGGATCACAGCGCAACACGACGAGGATCCGTACACCGTCCCGCCCGCGAGCTTCCCGGCCGATCCGGCCACGCGGGCCGTGGCACCGGGGTGGCGCGGGACGACGTCGGTGTACGGCCCTGGGTTCACAGTCTCCTCGATAGCCGCGGACCAGGCGGCGGGCGGATCGGCAGAGAGAGTCGCTCTGATCTTCAGGATCACCGCTGCGCTGGCGGCAATCGGTGCAACCGTTGTGGCCGCAAGCATCGCGCGAGCGAAGTCGTTCGCGGCTGCATTCGTCGGTTGGAACCCTTTGCTCGCGGTGAGCTTCGCGGGCGGCGGGCACAACGACGCGTTGATGCTCGTCCTGATGCTCGGCGCCCTCGCGCTCGCGCTCCGCAGACGCGACGTGGGAGCCGGCGCGCTCTGGGTGCTGGCAGGAGCGGTGAAGGCGCCCGCGCTCTTGCTCATCCCTTTGGAGCTCGCGTGTGGCCGTCGTCGGCTTTGGCTTGGCGTCGGGCTGACTGCCGTTGCGGGCTCCATCGCAGCTTCGGCGCTGTTCGGCAGCGCCTGGTTGACAGCGCTCGGCCGGATCGGCCGGCACGAGGCGCGCTACGCGATTCCGGTGCGCCTGGAGCAATTCGGCGTGCCCGACGCCCTGGCGCATCTGCTCGCACTCGCGGTTCTGCTCCTGGGCGCTCTCTGGCTCTTTTGGCAGGCTCGCAACGGTCGGCCACGCCTGGCTCTCGGTGCCTGCCTGCTCGTGTTGACGACCCCGTGGCTCCTCCCGTGGTACGCGACCTGGCCGATCGCGCTGGCCGCCGTCGAAGAGGACGCTGCGGCCCAGATCCTCGCAGTCGCCGTCGCCGCCTATCTTCTGCCGGCGCGTGTTCCCTTCTAGGCGGGAACCGTGACCGACTCCGACTCCCCTTCGTCGATCGTCGCGACGTCACTGCGGCGGATGAGCAAGATCACGACCGCGGCGGCGGCGAGCATCAGGAAGGCGCTCGTCGTGAACGCGGTCTGATAGCCGTCGACCTGCGCCGCCGTGTGCTCTGCGGCCGAGGCTGGATGCCCGAGCGCATCGACGACGCTATTGGTCTTGCTGGTGGCGAGCGTCGAAAGGATCGCGAGCCCGAGCGCACCACCGACCTGTTGCGTCGTGTTCAGAAGCCCTGAAGCGAGCCCGGCGTCCTCCGACTCGATGTTCGTCGTCGCGATCAGCGTCAGCGGCACGAAGACGAGGCCGATGCCGATCGACATCAGGAGGAGGCCGGGCAGCAGATCGGGCAGATACGAACCGTGGGTCGGGACGCGACCCAGCAGGAAGAGACCGCCGGAGGCGAGCGCGATCCCGATCAACGGCACGTACCGGACGCTCATGGCCTTGATCGCCACCTGCGAGAGCGCGGCGCCGATCACGATCCCGGCAGTCACCGGCAGAAATGCGAGACCCGCCGTCAGCGGGCTGTAGCCCAGCACGTCCTGCACGTACAGCGACGCGAAGTAGAACATCGCGAAGAGGCCGGCGATCACGAAGAGCATCGCCCCGTTCGACGCCGTGAGGGAACGGGTGCGGAAGATGGAGAGCCGGATCAGCGGAGCCCGCGAGCGGTGCTCGATCGCGACGAAGGCGGCGAGCAGGAGCGCGGCGAGTGCCGCCAAGCCCGAGCGTGCGCGCCGAGGTCCAGCCGTACTCCTGCGCCTTGACGATGTCGTAGACGAGGACGAGCAGCCCGGCCGTGACCGACACCGCACCGGCGACGTCGACGGTCTCGGGCCGCTGGGCAGCGCGCGAGTTCGGCACGTAACGAAGTGCGAGGATGACCGCGGCGATTCCGATCGGCAGGTTGATGAAGAAGACCCAGCGCCACGACAGCACGTCGGTGAGAAACCCGCCGACGACAAGCCCGACCGCGCCACCGCCCGCTGCGATTGCGCTCCAGACGCCGAGCGCTTGCGTTCGCTCGCGGCCCTCCGCAAAGGTCGTCGTCACGATGGAGAGTGCGGCCGGTGAGACGAGCGCAGCGCCGAGTCCTTGCAGGGCTCGACCGCCGATGAGGACGTTCGACGTCGACGCCAGCCCGTTCAGGAGCGATGCTGCGGTGAACACGACCACGCCGACGACGAACAGCAACTGCCTCCCGAAGAGATCCGCAGCACGTCCACCGAGGAGGAGAAAGCCGCCGAAGACGAGCGTGTAGGCGTTGACGATCCACTGCAGGCTCGAGGGCGAGAAGTGAAGTGCCTGCTGGATCGACGGGAGTGCGACGTTGACGATCGTCGCGTCGAGCACGACCATGAACTGCGCCACGCAGACGATCACGAGGACGAGCCAGCGGTTCGTGTCTGATCTGGTGCTCATCGGCAGACTCTCTTCAAACGCGGTCCGCCGGTCCCGTATTCGCGGCGTGTAACCGCCGTGTAAAAGGTTCGTTCGGCCACGTTGACTTCGCCCGGCAAGCGCGCAACGGTACCTGGGCCGTCATGCCGAGGTTCCTCCCAATCGGGAAGGAGGCCAAGGGCGCAGCAGGCTTTCTTCTCGCCGCACTGCCAGCATTGGGTGCTCTGCTGACCGCACTTGCGATCAGCGGCGATCTCATTGGACGAATGGCGCGGAACCATCCGCTCGCGAGCTTCGGCGCATTCGGGTGCGCCGCGATTGCGGTGTTCCTCGGGGCGGTCGCCGCATATGGGTTGCAGGAGGGCTCGCACGAGGAGCGCGGCGTCGTCGCCGCGGGCATCCTCGTACTCGGCGGTGCGCTCGTGTTCGGCGTCTACGCCGGCGTCGCGACCTGGGGCGACCGGGCTCAGCCGAGCATCACGGTGACGCCGAAGTCGGGCTCGCTCGTGGCCGTCTCGGTCCACGGGATCGGCCTGCGCTCCACCGACCACATCGTCGTCGAGGTCGAGCAGTTGCTTCACACCTCCGGTGGAGCCGGACACGAGAGCTGGGAGCCAGGCCAACCGCTCTACGGAGCTTCACTCGGCCCGAACAGCTCCGGCGAGATCGACCAGACCGTGAACCTCGCCCTCCCGGCAGGCGACTTCGACGACGTCGGCGCACGTGCCTGGGTCGGTGACGAGCCCCGTCCGTGTTACACGCGCGGCAACACGACCGGCTGCGTCCGGGTGCACGTCCCGCGACCGCAGGAGCGGCCGCAGCTGTCGGTTGTCTGGGAGACGTTCGTCAGGGCGCCGCGCCTGCTCGTCAGGCTGAAGGCCCGCAATCTGCCGCAGCGTCCGGCGCGGTCGATGACCTTGCGGGTGTTCGGCATCGCCGCGGGCCAGCCGCGACGAAACCTCGCCGAGTGGTCGCTCGCCCCGAACGCCGGCGGCGAGTTCGACCGCAGCCTGGCGGTGGTCGTCGGACGCGCGTATTCCGACGTCTGCGTCGTGGCCAGCATCTCGACGCGTGATCCCGAATGCCCCGCACCGGTCGAGGACGGCACGGTGTGGACGCAGCTCGCCGTGCCCGCGGCCCAGTAGACGTCCCTCGTTCGAGTGATTCCGCGCAGGGTTTGTTGTCCTTGCGCGCTCTTCCCTCATGCAGGAGTCAGAGGAGGAGCTGATGTTCGGCAGTCAGATCGCACGTGCGAACACGACGAGGAGGCACTGATGCCCGGTTGGCTTTTCTGGACACTCGTCGGGCTCGGGACCTGGTGCGCGGTCTCGGTTCCCGTCGCATTTCTGCTGGCCGGTTTGTTCGGACGAACGCGGACCGAGAGTCTCCCGACTGGTGGCCGAGTGTTCATCCTCGCCCGCCCCGTGAAGAGCAGCGGCCGGGATCGGCCGCGCTCCCGGACGCTGACGAGGTCGGGTTAGCGGACGAACGCGCCGTTCGCGCGAACGACCAGCCACACCCCGCCGAACTCACTCACGTTCTGACACAGGATCTCGCGCGGGCGTCGATCGCCGACGTAGTAGTAGAGGGGGTGTCCTGCATAGGTCACCTGAAGCTTTCCGTCGGCACGTGTCGTCGTGCCGAGCAGCCGCGACCTCACGCCGTTGCCTGCTTGCGCCTGCGCGCGCGAAGTGACCAGGTAGGGCGGCCAGGCCTTCGCACATGAGCCGTTGCATGCACTCTTTCTCCGCGGATCGCGTGTGAAGCCGTAGAGCGCGTACCCGCGACCGTCGAAGAGGATTCGTCCGAAGGAAGACGAGCCCGCGGTCAAGGTCGAGCGTGGCACGCCGGCCGCTGGGACGTCGAGGCCGATCCAGAGCGTCGCGCACGTCGCGGCGAGGAGCAGCAGGGGGAGTCGCATACCGCCACAGTCTCAGGCTGCCGGGTTGCGTTACAGCGGATCAGCGCCGGGCGAGCACGACGCCGCCTAGACAGAGCGCTCCGCCGGCGACGGCCAGGAGAGCCGGTGTCTCACCGAGGAACGCCCAGCCGAGCGCGATGGCGATCGGGGGGACGAGATACGTCATCGAGCCCATGCGGCCGGCGGTCGTTCGCCCGAGCGCATAGGCCCAGAGCACGAAGCCGACGGCCGTCGGAAAGATCCCGAGATAGACCGTCCAGGCGATCGAGCCGTTGTCGGCGTCGCGCAGGTCGTGAAGCAACTGCGGCGTCAGCGGCAGGCAGACGATCGTTGCGACGGTGCACGCGATCCACGTCACCTGGAAGGCCGAGGCGCGCAGGAGCACCGGCTTCTGCACGATCACGGCGGCGGCGTACGCGAAGGCTGCGACGACGCAGAGCACTGCTCCCCAGCTCGCCGCGCCACCACCGTCGGACGTTGCCAGGGCGATGGTCGCGGTGCCGGCGAAGGCGACAATGCAACCGGCGAGCAGGCCGCGCGGGAAGCCTTCGCGGAGCAGCATGCCTGCGAGCAACGCGATCAGGATCGGCCCGATGTTCACGAGCATCGCCGCCGTGCCTGCGTCGACGCGTCGCTCTGCCTCGTTCAGGACGATGTTGTAGACGACGAGCCAGAGCACGCCGTAACAGCCGATCCGCACGAGATCGCGCCGCGCCGGCAGCCGTTCGCGTCGAACCGCGGCGAAAGCACCGAGCGCCACACTGCTGACCAGGAGCCGTCCGAGCGCCAGGGCCTCAGGCGAGAGCGAGCGCCCTGCCGAACGGATCCCGACGAACGCCGAGGACCACAGGACGACGGTGCCGAGCGCAGCAACGAGCGCTGGAGCCTCGCCCCCGCGAAGCTGAACGATGCGCTGCACATCTGCTGAAACGGGGTTGCTGCTTCTGGTGTGAGGTCAGGTACGGCTGGAAGCAGCCCAGAGATTGATGTCGGCCTCGGTTGCGTAGCGGTCGATCTCGGCGAGCTCGTCCTCGGTGAGGTCGAGCTTCTCCAGCGTGGCGACGTTGGCTTCCAGTTGCTCCACGCTGGAGGCGCCGACGAGTGTCGACGTCACTCGCGGGTCGCGGAGCGTCCACGCCAGCGCCAGTTGCGCGAGCGTCTGGCCGCGACGGGCCGCGATCTCGTTCAGCGCCTTGATCTTGGCGAGGGCCTGCTCGTCGATCAAGCTCGGTGACAGCGAACCGTCACGACTCGCCCGCGAGCCCTCCGGAATCCCATCGAGGTACTTGTCGGTGAGCATTCCCTGGGCAAGAGGCGAGAACACGATGCAGCCGACGCCCAGCTCGCCGAGCGCGTCGAGGAGCTCGGGCTCGATCCAGCGGTTGAGCATCGAGTAGGACGGTTGATGGATGACGAGCGGTGTCCCGAGCTCGTGCAGGATCGCGTGCGCCTCGCGCGTCTTCGCCGCCGAGTAGGACGAGATGCCGACGTAGAGCGCCTTCCCCTGGCGAACCGCCGAGTCGAGCGCACCCATCGTCTCCTCGAGCGGCGTCTCCGGATCGAAGCGGTGCGAGTAGAAGATGTCGACGTAGTCGAGCCCCATTCGCTGCAGGCTCTGGTCGAGGCTCGCCAGCAGGTACTTCCGCGAGCCCCACTCCCCGTACGGGCCCGGCCACATGTCGTAGCCGGCCTTGCTCGAGATGATCAGCTCGTCGCGATACGGGCCGAGGTCCTGTTGCAGCAGCCGGCCGAAGTTCTCCTCGGCCGAGCCGTAGGGAGGCCCGTAGTTGTTCGCCAGGTCGAAGTGCGTGATGCCGAGGTCGAAGGCACGCCGCACGATCGCGCGACTCGTGTCGAGTGCCCGGTCGTGTCCGAAGTTCTGCCAGAGCCCGAGCGAGACGCCGGGGAGCCTGAGCCCGCTCCGGCCGGAGCGGCGGTAATCCATCCGCTCGTAACGATTCTCTGCCGCGACGTAGGTCATCTCCGGCTCCCTTCTCTACCAAAGGCCGCCTCGAGCGTCTCACGCGACGGCCCGTTCGCGCCATAGTGCGACGTCCCGTCCTGCTGGAGCTCTCGCGCGCCGGCGAGGAGCGCACCATAGGCCGCGCCGGCGAGGAGGCTCCCGGTGGAGACCCGCCGAACGCCGATCGACTCGAGCTCCCGCAGGCTCGGGCCACCGGGCAGAGCCAGCACGTTCACCGGGATGCCGACGGCAACGACCTTCGCGATGTCGGCCGATCGGGTCAGCCCCGGGGCGTAGACGACGTCGGCGCCGGCGTCGCGGTAGGCGCTCAGGCGGGCGATCGTGTCGTCGAGATCGTCGACTCCGCGGATGTGATTCTCGGCGCGCCCCGTCAGCACCAGCGGCTCGTCGAGAGCATGTGCGGCTTCGGCCGCCTCGGCCACCCGTGCCACGGCGAGGTCGATGTCGTCGATCGCACCGGTCGCCGGGTCGTAGTCCTCGATCGAAAAGCCTGCCGCTCCGGCCGCCGCCAGCAGGGCCACCGTCTCGGTCACGCCGCCCGGGTCATCCGGATAGCAGCGCTCGCTGTCCACGTTGAGCGGGAGCGCGGTGGCCCTGGTCAGCGCGGAAACGTGCGCCACGAGCTCGTCTCTCGGCACCCGCTGGTCCAGCTTTCCCGTCGACCAGGCGAATCCCGCGCTTGTCGTCGCGAGGGCTTCGAAACCGGCCGATTCGAGGAGGCGGGCAGAGCCGGCGTCCCACGGGTTCGGCATCACGAACAGCTTCTCCCTCTCGTGAATCGCCCGAAAGCGGGCCCGGCGTCCTTCTTTCGACATGCTCGATTCCTCCGATCCCGATAGCCGACCAACTATTTTGCCCTGCCGCCGTCCAAGGTTGTGATCGCGGTTACGTAGGCCTCCGCGTAATAGCAGCGTCACTCGGGAGACGAGATGACAGAGGGCGGGCGCAGCGCATGGCAGGGAATCGAGGTCCGCCATCTCGCTGCTCTGCTTGCGCTCGCAGAAGAGTCGTCGTTCAACCGGGCGGCGCGCCGCCTCGGGTATTCGCAGCCGGCCGTCAGCCAGCAGCTCGCAGCCCTCGAGCGAATCGTGGGACGACAGCTCGTCAACCGCCCCCGCGCGTCCCAGCCGTTGAGCCTCACGGATGCGGGCGAGCGTCTGCTCGTGCACGCTCGTGCCATCCAGACGAATCTCGCGCTCGCTGAAGCCGACCTCGACACCACTGCCGCTGCACACCTGAGGATCGGGACGTACCAGACGATCGCAGCGCACCTCCTGCCTCACGTTCTGCGCGAGCTCTCGGAGACGGCGCCGGGCGTCGACGTCGTGCTGACGGACACGCCGGGAGACGAGCGCCTCGTCAGCTTTCTTCACCAGGGAGAGCTCGACCTCGCGTTCGTCGACTTGCCGCTCCGCTTTCAGGGAGAGCTCAAGACCGAAGCACTGGCGAAGGACGACTACGTCCTCGTGCTGCCGCGTAATTCGCAGCGCGCGTCACAGGGCGGGCCGATTCGCTTCGCCGAGCTGAGCGAGCTGAAGCTGATCGGTTTCAAGTCGTCGGGCAGCACGCAGCGGGTCATCACCCACCTGCGAAATCGAGGCATCGAATTGCAGTTCGCGCTTCGCTCGGACGACAACAGCATGATCCAGGGCTTTGTCGCCGCAGGCTTCGGCGCAGCGCTGATTCCCGGCCTCGCAGCCGACCTTCTTTCCCGCGACCTCGCGGTGCTGACCTTCGAGTCGCCGCTGCCTCCGCGGGTCATCGGGCTCGCGTGGGTTCGCGAGCTCGAGGTGTCGTCACCGGCCGCAGCGTTCGTCTCGTCTACCCGGAGTGTCGTTGCTCGACTGTGGGGCGATCGTGAAATCACTCCCGAAGACGAGCTCGAAGCGCGCAGAGACAGAACGATCGCAATCTGAAAACCGGCGATTACGAAAACGCAACGGTACGACTCTTGCGTTGGGTTATGTTCGAGTGACTGCGTCTACCTCGGACCGTCGACGCATCTACTCATCAGCTGAAGACGCACACCCGCTTTGGGCGTCTTCGGCTGCCCCTTTCGCTCGTCACGACGTGCTGTGCGTTTTCTGATCACGTGATTCGTTCTCGAAATCGCCGCTAACTCGCGTTCGGTTCTCAAGTCTCGGTTGGTGCAATGCGGAGAGCTGTGAGTTCTGGTGCTCGCAAGGAGCCACGTCGTTCGGGCTCGCAGATCGAAGCCTAAGAAGGAGGGATCGATGCATCGACGGAAGCTCTGGCTCTGTGCCGGGGTGGTGTTCGCAGCGCTTGCGCTCGCGGCCACCGGCTCGGCGAGGGTGAATGGAGCTGGCAGCGTCTCGGCCGCCAAGGCGGGGACGCTCATCTTCGGAGCCGAGCAGGGCGGCGGTCCGGATTGGTGTCTCAACCTGATCCTGGACGTCGATTGCAACGCGTTCTGGAACGTCGTGTTCCAGACGCCTGTGATCCGCGGCGCGTTCCTGTTCACGCCCAGCTTCAAGTACAAGCCGGACCTGATCAGCAGGTACACGCTGAAGCACAGCCCACAACGCGTGACGTACTACATCCGCAAGAACGCGAAGTGGAGCGACGGCGTGCAGGTCACAGGCAAGGACTGGCGTTTCACGTGGCAGACCGCCATGAACACGAAGTACAAGGACCACATCGACCCACTCGGCTGGCAGGACATCTCCAGCGTGAAGGGGAACGGCAAGGTCGTCACGGTCACGTTCAAGCGGAACTTCGCCGCGTGGCAACAGCTGTTCGGCTATGTGCTTCCCCAGCACGCGCTGGCGGGCACCGACATGCTGACGGTCTGGAACGACTGCATCTGTAACCCGAAGAAGGGGAACGCTCCCATCGCGGACGGGCCGTTCCTGCTGACCAAGTTCGATCGCGGCTCCGGTATCACGCTCGAGAAGAACACGCGTGGTTGGTACGGCAAGCCGGCGAAACTGAGCTCGATCGTGTTCCGCTTCATCACGAACACGAACTCCGAGATCCAGGCGATCCGTGGCGGCGAGGTAGACGCGATCTATCCGCAGCCGCAGCTGGCTCTCGCCGACCTGAAGGGCCAGGCCGGGCTGAAGATCCAGACGCACCTGAGCCTTTCCTGGGAGCACATCGAGATCCAGCAGGGTGCGAAGGGCAATCCGCTGGCGAAGCAGAAGTGGCTCCGCCAGGCCCTGATCACGGGGCTCAACCGCCAGGCGGCGGCGAAGGCGCTCTACGGCACGCTCAACCCGAAGGTCGGCGTGCTGAACAGCCTCGTCCGCCTGACGAACGAGCCGACCTACAACCCCAAGAACTTCAACAAGTGGAACTACAACGCGACCAAGGTCGCGAACATGATGCGCGCCCACAACTGCACCAAGGGTTCGGACGGCATCTACTCGTGCAACGGCACGAAGGTGTCGTTCCTGCTCGAGTCCACGGTTGGGAACAGGCTCCGCGAGCTCGCCTTCACGATCTTCCAGGATCAGGCGGCGAGAGCAGGGATCCAGCTGAGGAACGGGTTCATCCCCGCGGGGACGCTGTTCGGCAGCCACCTGCCCGAGCACAACTTCGACCTGGCGATGTTCACGCAGCTCGTCACGGTCGACCCGCACTACGTCGTGAGCGTCTTCTCGTGCGGTCTTCCGGGGAACTACACGGAGTACTGCAACCGCACGGCGACGAAGCTCCTGGCGCAGTCGGACCGAGAGCTGAACCCGGTCAAACGGCTGGCGCTGATCGCAAGGGTCGGCACGATCCTCGGCAACGACGTCCCGATGATCCCGCTGTTCCAGCGGCCGACGTACTTCGTCTACAAGTCGAACATCAGCGGCATGGTCGACAACCCGAGTAGTCAGGGCCCCAGCTTCAACGCTGAGAGCTGGGCGAAGAAGTAACTAGAGCACTCGGAGGTTGACCTCCGAGATCACGAGCCCGGCCCCTCTGCCGCACAGGGGCCGGGCTCCCGTTGCTTCGTCCATGCGAAGATCGCGGCATGGCGACGGCCAAACCCATCGACGTCGCAGTCCTCGGCCGGGTCGGCATCGACCTGTACCCCAACCAGCTGCGAACGCCGCTGCGCGAGGTCCGCACGTACACCCGCTTCGTCGGCGGATTCGCCGGCAATGTCGCGACCGGCCTCGCCCGGCTCGGGCTCACGCCGGCAATCGTCTCTCGTGTCGGCCCCGACCCACACGGAGAGTTCGTGCGGGACTTTCTCTCCGGCGAAGGCGTGGACGTGCGCTTCCTCGCGATCGACGAACGGCTGATGACTCCGCCGACGTTCTGTGAGGTCTGGCCGCCCGATCGTTTCCCGATCACGTTCTACCGGTATCCGACGGTGCCCGACTGGCAGATCGCACCCGAAGACTTCGACGGCGCCGAGGTCGCCGCTGCGCCGTTCTTGCTCGCCACGGGAACCGGCCTCGCACAGTCACCGAGTCGCGAGACGACCCTCGCGGCGCTCGCCGATCACCACGGTACGACGATCTTCGACCTCGACTGGCGCCCGGCACTCTGGGAGCGGGCAGACGAATACGGCGAGCTCGCCCGAACCGCAGTCGGACACGCGGACATCGTGATCGGCAACGAGGAGGAAGTCGAAGCGGCCGCGGGTGATCCGAGCACATTGCTCGAGCTCGGCGTACGCACTCTCGTCCTCAAGCGTGGTGAGCGCGGCGCGCTCCTCTTCCACGAAGGTCGAGAGGTCGACGTACCGGGACATCCGGTGGATGTCGTCAACGGCCTCGGCGCCGGCGACGCGTTCGTCGCCGCCTTCGTCCAGAGCCTGCACACGAAACAGCCGCTCGAGGAAGCAGTGCGGCGCGGCTCGGTCGCGGGTGCGATCGTTGCGTCGCAGCTGGCATGCTCGGAAGCGATGCCGCGACTCGAAGAGCTCGAAGCGGAGTTGACGTGAGCGATCTGCTCCTCCGCGACGGTGAGTGGGACGTCGTCGATCCCGGGTCGGCCGGCTGGCGCTACCTGTCGTTCCGCGTCGATCGATTGCGCGACAGCGAGAATGTCACCCGTAACACCGTCGGCGAGGAGCTCGCACTCGTGCCGCTCGGAGGCCGCTGTGCGGTCGACACCGGAGGGGAGCGCTACGAGCTCGGCGGACGAGCAAGCGTCTTCGACGGGATGCCCTGGGCGCTCTATCTACCCCGCGACACGGAGTACACGATGACGGCGCTCGGCGATGTCGAGGTCGCAGTTTCCGGCGCGCTCGCCGACGAACGTCTAGAGCCACGGCTCGTCACACCCAAGGACGTAGAGATCGAGGTGCGCGGCTCCGGCAACGCAACCCGTCAAATCAACCACATCCTCAAGCCCGAGTTTCCCGCGCAGCGTCTCCTCGTCGTCGAAGTGTTCACTCCCGCAGGGAACTGGTCGAGCTACCCGCCGCACAAGCACGACGTAGACGATCCACCCGGCGAGGTCGTGCTCGAGGAGGTCTACTACTACCGCACGCAGAGCGAGCCGCCGGGGGCGTTCGCCGTGCAGAGGCTGTACAGCCCGCAGTACGGCACCGACCTGACCGAGACGGTGCGCGACGGCGACATCATGCTCGTGCCGCACGGCTACCACACGACCGCGGCGGCGCACGGCTACGACCTGTACTACCTCAACGGGCTTGCGGGTGACCGGCGTTCGATGGCCTCCGCAGATGACCCGGAGCTCGCCTGGATCAGGCCGGCCTGGGCTGACCTCGAGCCGGATTCGCGTGTACCGCTCGTGACGCTCGAAGGACGGCGGCGCTGAACGGCATCCGCGTGGCGAACGCGCCGTGCAGCTACGGCGCCTTCGAGATCACAGTCGGCGTGCTGCCCGACGTGCCGGAGGCCGAGAGCGTGCTGAGCGCGATCGCAAGCGCCGGCTACGAGGGGACCGAGCTGGGCCCGCCCGGCTATCTCGGGGACCGACTGACGCTTCGCAAGAGCCTCGAGGACCACGGGCTCGCGCTCGTCGGTGGCTACATCCCGATTCGGTTCAGCGAGCCGGAGCACTGGACCGAAGACCTCGCCGTCATGGACGCCACACTCGATCTCTTCGCCGCCGCCGGTGGCACGGAGGCAAAGCCGGTGCTCGCAGACGGCGGCTCGGCGGAGCGGATTCGCTTTCCCGGCCGCGCCGCGGCAGACCGCTCGATCGGCCTCGACGACGCCGGGTGGGCGCGCTTCGCCGACGGTGTGGCCCAGGCCTGCGGCCTCGCACGCACACGTGGCTTCGAGCCCACGTTCCACCACCACACTGCAACGTTCGTCGAGGCGCCGTGGGAGATCGAGCGCGTCCTCGAGCTCACCGACGTCGGTCTGTTGCTCGACACCGGACATCTCAGGCTCGGCGGCGGAGATCCGACAACCGCTCTGCGTGACTGGGGCGATCGGATCAACCACATCCACATCAAGGACGTGCACGACGAGGTGCTGGCGGGCGTGATCGCAGACAGCGGCCGACATGCCGGAGGCCTGGCGCCGCGGCGTGTTCTGCGAGCTCGGGACCGGCGACGTCGATCTGGACAGCTTCTTCGCAGAGCTCGCGCGCTCGGACTATTCGGGCTGGCTCGTCGTCGAGCAGGACATGGTGCCGCAGTCACCGCAGGACGCCGCTGACGCGGCAGCCTCCCAGGTGCGCAACCGTGCCTGGCTGGCCGAGCACGCGGGTCTCTAGTCCAGGGCCTGGGTCCAGGCGAGATCGACTGCGACCAGCTGTAGCTGTACTCGCCGACGGGCGCTCTGCAGGATCACACGATCCGATCTCGCCAGCGCGACCCACCGCTCGTCGCCGGACCACGCGATCGCCGTCGGTGTGCCGAAACGAAGAACGCGCGGCAACGTGCTGCGGCGCACGTCGTACACCCGCAGCCCGCGCGGAGTACGCACCACGAGGTAGTCCCCCTTCGGACTCGCGCGTAGCTCCGTAACCGAATCGGAGACGTGCGTCCTGATGGAGACGATGCGCCGACCCGAGAAGACCGCGAGGATGGTCCTCGGGCCGGCCGAGGCGACGATCGCAAACCGCCCGGGACCGAGCCATGCGACCCGACTCGCGCGCCAGCCCGCGCTCCCCTTCAGCACTGGAGCAAGCTCGAGCGCCCGGGCCAGCTGTTCGCGGCTGCGCAGCACTTCCGCACGTCCCGTGCGCGGAAACTGAACGATCGCCCCGCGGCGGATGTACGTCATCGACCCGTCGGGCCGCCAGGCCGGTGCGCAGCCACCGATCATCGGGAGCGCGAGCCCGGCGGTGGCACTGACGATCACGCGTCGGTGCTCGCAGCGCGCCACGAGCGGCGTCTTTCGAGGCCAGAGCGACCAACCCGGCGGCGCCGATGCCGGTGAGACGAGCGCGCGGCACCCTCCACCGCGGGGAGCCGGTGCGGTCGTCAGCCCCGGCAGGCGCAGGCCGTGCAGTCGGCACGACCGGTCGACGAAATAGAGCACGCCGTCGACACCGCTGCCGCGCAGACTCGCGGCGAGCTGCGCTCGATCCGGGAGCACCACACCACGCAGTTCCGGCGTGATCTGCTTCTGCTCGCTCGAACGTCCATGAGAGAGCGACTTGCCGATCGAGTCGGCAACGGCGGCACCGACGACTGCAATCGCAAGCAGCAGGAGCGCCGCTGTGCCCAGCTTCTGGCCACGGGAGCCGTGTCTCATGGCCAGGGCCAGTCCGTCCCGACCTCGAGCGGACGGCCCCCCGCAACCGCGCTCGCACGAGCGGCGATTCCGATCGCCACCGCCTTCCGATCGTCTTCGAGCGTCGGACCCGCGAGACCCTCACCACTGCAGGCACGGGCGAACGCAGTGAGCTCGGCGACGTATGCATCCTTGAAGCGGGCGCGATAGTCGGCGGGGAAGCGAATCGCATCCGTTCGGTCGATGACCTCAAGAGCACCGTCTCCGGGCCCGCGCACGAAGACGGAACCCTCGGTCCCCACCACCTCGCAGCGAATGTCGTGGCCGAACGGCGAGGTCCGCGACACGTGCGTGACCGCGAGCCCGCCACGCGCGAAGCGGATCGTCACGAGCGCATTGTCGAGGTCTCCGAGGTCCACGAGCTCCGGATACACGAGCGCCTGCCTGGCGACCGACACCTCGACCGGCTCGTCCTCGAACAGCCAGCACGCGGCGTCGTAGTCGTGCGACGCCATGTCGAGCAGAAACCCACCCGTGTCCTGTGGATCCTCGCCCGCCGGCCACTCCGTGTCGCGGCTCGTCATCAGGATCACCAGGGGCTGTCCGCCTTCGCCGGCCCGCACTCGCCGCTCGGCATCGACGAATCCGGAGTCGTAGCGGCGCATGTAGCCGACCTGCACGACCTGGTCCGGCCTGGCTGCCCTCTCCCGGAGAAGGGCATCGTGCTCCGCCAGCGTGGTTGCACCCGGCTTCTCGAGGAAGAGGTGCTTTCCCGACTGCAGCACTTCGACAGCCAAGGGCCCGTGGTCGACCGAACGGGCCGCCAGGACGACCGCGTCGACCTCCTGGCTCGTAAAGAGCTCCGCGTAGCTGCAATAGGCGACTCCGAGGGCGCGCCCCAGTTCCTCGGCGCGGCCTTCCCGAGCTGCCGCGACCGCTACGAGCTCGACCCCTGGAGCCCTTTGGGCGTTCTCGGCGTGGACCGTCCCCATCCCACCGAGGCCGGCCACGCCAAGCCGCAGAGGAGCCCGGGCCCTTGACACTGCAAGAGCGAGTATGGCAGCGTCGCAATCGCTTGCGCAATCGATTTTCAAGCCTGGCGTCCAGCGAGCTGCAGGAGTCTCCTGCGACCGCGCCCGCCCCCCGACGCAAGGCCACGCTCGCCGATGTCGCGGAGCGGGCCGGCGTCTCGACGTCGACTGCCTCCCGCGCCCTCAACGGACACGCGGGGCTCGCCCCGGCAACCAGAGCCGCGGTCGAGGATGCAGCGGCCATCTTGAACTTCCAGCCCTCGGCGCTCGCCCGCTCGCTCCGCACGCAGCAGACCTTCACGGTCGGCTTCGTCGTCCCGGATGTGTCGAGCCCGTTCTACGCAGCCGCGCTGAAGGGAGCGCAGGGCCGTCTCGAACAGGCGGGCTACCGCGTGATGCTCATGGACGCGAATCAGGACGTCGAGCGTGAGCTGGCGGCGGTCGAGACGTTGCTCTCACACCAGGTCGACGGCCTCCTCGTCGCGAGCGCAGGAATGTCGCGCCCGCTCTTCGAGAGCACGGTTTCGCGCCAAACGCCTGCGATCTTCTTCGACGGCGTCATCGAGGACGCCGGCGACGGCGCGGTGACGCTCGACAACGAGCTCGGAATCGCGCTGCTTGTGGAGCATCTCGTCGAGCACGGGCACGAGCGGATCGGCCTTCTCGCAGGATCGCAGCGGGAGAGCGCGGGGGCTGCGCGTCTGCAGGGCTTCGACGAGGCGATGGCGGCGCACGGCGTGATTCGGCAGGAACGCTACGTGAAGGTTTGTGAATGGGACATCGCCGACGGGCGGCGCGCCGCACTCGAGCTGCTCGCAGACCCGGACCGGGCGACCGGCGTGATCGCCTCGAGCGCGGAGCTCGCGCTCGGATTCATGTCGGCCGCCGCCGCACGGCGCGTGCGCATTCCCGACGACATCGCGTTGGTTGCGTTCGACGATCCGTATTTCGGTGACCTGCTCGAGCCTTCCCTGACCGCTGTCGCGTACGACCCGCGCCTGATCGGCTCGCGCGCCGCGGATCTGCTCGTGGATGCAATGAGGTCGGGGACGGAGCCGCGCGAGGTGCGCATTCCGGTCGAGCTCGTTCGCCGCCGTTCGTGCGGTTGCAACGGCGAAGGGACCGCATGAGCGAATCGCCTGCGATCAGCTTCCGCGGCGTGACGAAACGCTATGGGACACAGGAGGCACTGCAGCCGACCGACCTCGACATCGAGGAGGGCGAGTTCTTCTGCCTGCTCGGGCCTTCGGGTTGCGGCAAGACGACGACGCTCAACCTCGTCGGCGGGTTCATCGCGCCGAGCGCAGGTGAGATCCTGATCCGCGGCGCCAACGTCAACCGGTTGCCGCCCTACCGCCGCGCCGTGAACACCGTCTTCCAGAACTACGCACTCTTCCCCCACATGACCGTGCGCGACAACGTCGGCTTCGGGCTCAAGATGGCGCGCACACCGAAGCGCGATGCAGGCGGTCGCATCGAGGAATCGCTCGCGCTCGTCGGGCTCGAAGAGTTTGCCGACCGCCTGCCGGCGCAGCTTTCGGGCGGACAGCAGCAGCGTGTCGCCGTCGCGCGTGCACTCGTGAACCGCCCGGCCGTCCTCCTGCTCGACGAGCCGCTTGGAGCGCTCGATCTCAAGCTCCGCAAGCGGCTCCAGATCGAGCTCGCCCAGATCCATCGTGACGTGGGCACGACGTTCGTCTACGTCACGCACGATCAGGAGGAGGCGATGTCGATGGCGACGCGCATCGCCGTCATGAACGAGGGTCGCGTCGAGCAGGTGGGCACGCCGCACGAGATCTACCACCAGCCGAAGAGCGCCTTCGTCGCCGATTTCATCGGCGAGTCGAACTTCATCGAGGTCGAGGTCGGAGCCGGCGGCAAGGCCGCCCTCGACAACGGTGCGGAAGTCCCTGCCCCGGCGCCCAAGACAAGCGGAAGGGCGACCCTGATGGTCCGGCCTGAATCGATCCAGATCCAGCGCCCGGCCGATTCAAACGGAACGGGGTTGCGGGGACGAATTGCCCAGTCGTCGTTTCTCGGCAGTCACACGCGCGTTGCGGTCACGTGTGAAGGCGTCTCGGCGCCTGTCACCGCAGCGCTGTTCGGAACCGAGGGTGCTGCCGCGAGCGACTTGCAACCGGAGACCGAGGTCGTCTTGATCTGGGATCCGGCGGACGTGGTGCTGTTGGAGGGGTCCAACCGAAGGGAGGACGACGTTAGTGACGTCAATTGACGAGCGCTTGTTCGACGAGCGCATGAGCCGAGGTCGCGTGTTGCGACTCGGGGCAGTCGGCGCCGTCGGAGTCATCGCGGCAGGTTGCGGCGGCTCTTCGAAGAGCTCGAGCGGAGCGGGCTCGGCAACCGGCCGAAGCGACGAGGCGGTCACGCTGAACTGGCTGACCTGGTCGGATCACTACGCGAACGATCAGCTCGCGGCCGTGAAGAACACGACGAACGAGCAGGGGCGGCCACAGCTGTTCAGCGACAACGCAGACGCCTATCTGAAGATCAAGCAGACGGGAAGCCAGTTCGACATCGTCTCCGGCGACGCGCTCTGGGTCCCGAAGTACAACAAGGACGGGCTGACGGAGTCGTTCGACCTCTCGTCGCTTCCCGTCTCGTCACAGCTGTACTCGATCGCACGGACCTTCCCGTTCTGGAAAGACGGCTCGAACTACATGGGGTATCCGTTCTCGTGGTCGACGGTGCAGATCTACTACAACCCGAAGTACGTCAAGACGGTTCCGGACTCGTGGCACGCGGTCCTCGACCCGAAGTACAAGGGCAAGATCTCACTCGAGAACATCCCGACGGACATGATGGCGATCGCGGGAAAAGCCACCGGTGCGAAGGACCCCTACAGCATGACCACCGCGGAGATCGCGGATGCGAAGGGCTGGCTGAAGGAGTTCAAGCCGAACGTCCTCAAGCTCGCGTCCCAGAACAACGAAGTGGTGCGCGCGCTCGCGGACGGCTCCGCGTGGATCGGGATCACGAACCTCGGCACCGACGACCGCGTCAAGGACGCGGGCGGCCCGGTGGTCAAGCCGGCGTATCCGAAGGAAGGAACCGTCGGGTTCATCGACTCCGAGCAGATGGTGAAGGCGTCCAAGAACCAGGACTCCTTCGCCCGCTTCATCAACGCCATGCAGCAGGCCCCGTTCATCGCACAGAACTTCCTGACGAACGGGCGTCCGCTGTTCAACGAAAAGGCGTACAAGATGCTCGTCGACCAGGGTCACGGCGACCGCGCACACAGGCTGCTCTACGACCAGCCCGAAAAGGCGCTTGCAATGACGCTGAAGGGCCCCTCGGGCAACGAGCAGGCGTACACCGACGCGTTCAACGAGGTGTTCGGCGCCTAGATGCCCGGCTCGAGCCCGGGTGTTGAGGCGACCCAGTCGGCAGACACAGCGCTGCCGCTGGGTCGCCCCGGGCGCCGGGCGTGGGCGAGCCGGCTCGGCGAATACGCGGGGTTCGGTCCCGCCCTCATCCTCTTCGGCCTGTTCTTCCTCGTCCCGCTCGGGCTGATCGTCTGTTACAGCTTCTGGCAGACCGTCGACTACAACGTCGTCCACGACTGGACGCTCGACAACTACCGCTACTTCTTCAGCGTCCCGACCTATGTCCGGACGCTGTGGGCGACGGTCTGGGTGTCGGTGGCGGCGACTGCGCTGACGCTCGTGATCGCGTTCCCGTTTGCGTACTGGCTCGCACGGTACGTGCCGAAGAGCTACCAGAAGCTTCTGCTCATCCTCGTGATCCTGCCGTTCTGGACGAGCTACTTGCTCAGGGTCTACTCGTGGCTGACGATCCTCGGCCCGCAGGGCGCGATGAACCGCTTCCTCCAGTGGACCGGAGCGACGTCGCAGCCGGTCTCGTTCTTCCTCTACGACCGGCCGGCGGTCATCCTCGTTCTCGTCTACCTGTACTTCCCGTTCGCCGCGCTCACGTTGTACGCATCGCTCGAGCGTTTCGACTGGAACCAGTTTCGCGCGGCGATGGACCTCGGCGCGACTCCGGGGACGGCAATGTGGCGCATCCTCCTGCCTCAGATGAAGCCCGGCATCACGACCGCGGTCATCTTCGTCTTCATCCCGATCCTGGGCGAATACCTGACGCCTCAGCTCGTCGGCGGCGCGAGGGGCGTGATGATCGGGAATCTCATCGTCAACTTCTTCCAGGGCGCCCAGTACACGCGCGGCGCCGCCGCTGCCCTGCTGATCGCGGCGCTGATCGTCGTCCTGCTCGCCGTCTTCCGGCGCTCGCTCGAGGTCGAGGACCCGTATGGCACGTGACCTCGACATCGTCTCGCGCCGCGGCCGGCTGACGCGGGGTGCGCTCAGCGTCTGGGCGCTTCTGATCTACGTGTTCCTCTTCGCGCCGATCGTGCTGCTCGTCGTATTCAGCTTCAACGCCAACCGTTACGGCACGTTTCCGATCACCGGCTGGACGACCAAGTGGTACGGCCAGGTCTTCCACGACTACCAGATCCGCGACGCGCTGACGACGACGATTCGGATCGCTCTCGAGGTCACGCTCGTGAGCACCGTCGTCGGCACGGCCGCCGCGTTCCCGCTCGTGCGATCGCGCCTGCCGTTCCGCAGCGGGGTCCGGATTGCCCTCGTCCTGCCGATCATGATCCCCGGCCTCCTGATCGGGGTCAGCCTCCTCGTCCTGTTCACGAACGTGTTCCACCAAGAGCTTTCGCCGACCACAGCGGTCATCGGGCAGAGCGTCTATACGACGCCGTTCGTCCTGCTGCTGGTCGCGGCGCGGCTGCAGGGCTTCGATGCGAGTCTCGAGCGCGCCGCGAGCGATCTCGGCGCGAACACGTTCAAGCGGCTGCGCTATGTCGTCTTGCCGCTGCTCGCCCCTGCGATCCTCGCGGGCGCGCTCTTCGCGTTCACGCTGTCGCTGGACGAGTTCATCATCACGCTGTTCCTGATCGGCAGCCACAACACCTTGCCGATCTACATCTACACACAGGTGAAGTTCGGGATCACCCCCGAGGTGAACGCTCTCGCGGCCCTGCTGCTCGCCGCGTCGCTCTGCCTGATGGCGTTGGCGTTCGTGCTGCCCGGGATCGTGCGCAGGGCCCTCCGCCTCGTGCCCCGACGCGCGGGCTAGGAGTCGATCGGAATCCAGCCGCCGTCACGCGCGCTGCGGAGGGTCGCGGCGAGGATCTGCATGCCGTGGTGACCGTCGACGAAGGTCGGGAACGGACCGTGCTCTTCGCCGGCCATCGCGCGGTACGCGTCGAGCAGGATCACGCGAAAGGCGTCGCCGTAGCCTTCGGCGTGGCCGGCCGGATACCGCGCGAACTCCGGCGCGCGGCCGGCGTTCGTCCCGGGGTCCTTGACGACGACCTCGGTCGGCGTCGCGGCGTGGCGGTGCAGTAGCTCGTTCGGCGACTCCTGGTCCCAGGTGAAGCCGGCGCGGCTACCCTCGAGCTCGAAGAGCAGCTGGTTCTTGCGTCCTGCGCCCAGTGCGCTGAAGGTGGCGCTGCCGGTGGCGCCGTTGTCGAACCGGAGTAGCAGCGTTGCATGGTCTTCGAGCGCCCTACCCGGCACGAACGTCCGGAAATCTGCGAGCACTTCCACGATGCGGGCGTTGGTGACGTGCTCGGCGAGGTCGAACCAGTGCGCGCCGAGGTCTGCCGTCACGTAGGTCGGGCCCGAGCTCTGCGGTTCGAGGCGCCAGCCTGCCGTGACCAGGAGCGCGTCGTCGCAGACGTAGCGCCCGTGCACGACGCGCAGCTCCCCCAGGTCTCCCGCCTCGACCACGGCGCGCATGTGTTCCACGAGCGGGTAGCCCCGCACGTGGTAGGCGACGGCGCCCACGCGGTCGCTTGCCTCGAGTGCCTGCAGCATGCGCGCGCTCTCCTCGACGCTCGTCGCGAGCGGCTTCTCGCAGACGACGTGCGCGCCGTGCTCGAGTGCCATTAGCGTCTGCTCCGCGTGGAGCGCATTGGGAGTGCAGACGTGCACGACGTCCACCCCGCCCTCGGCGAGCAAATCGGCGAGTGAGTCGTACGCGCTGACGCTTCCGCCGATCTCCGCGGCGAGCGCTTCTGCGCCGGACGTCGTCCGGCTGCAGACGGCGACGACAGTGCCGCCGAGGTCGCGGACGGCGGCGGCGTGCACGCGCGCGACGAACCCGGAGCCGACGATTGCGGTGCGGAGCTCGGTCACCGACTTAGCGGCTGTGGGCCACTAAGTCGCGGGAGCCCGCTTTCAAGAACATCTCCGTCAGTACGGCCATGTCCAGACGGGCCTGCTCCGGTGGGGTGCGGCACTCGGTCCCGTTCACGACGCAGTCGTGGAAGTGCGCAAGCTCGCGGGCGAAGCTCTCCTCGTACGACTCGAACGACTCGACGACTCGCGCGTCGTCCTGCGCACGCGAGGCTTCGTAGAGAGTCGGCGACTGCTTGAGCCAGGGTGACGGAAAGCTGAGTGTGTGCACCTCTTCGGCGAAGTAGAAGGCCACCGACTCGCGGTACTCGTAGACGTCGAGGAGCTGGATCCAGGCGCTGTCCCAGCGCGCGCCGTTTGCCAGGCGCACGGCTCCGGTCACGGCCTGCCCTTCGTTCCACCAATCACCGTCGAGCACCTCGGCGGGCAGCGGCTCGCCCAGCCGCTCGAGCAAGCCGTGCACGACGTTGACGTCGTGGACGAGGCTGCCGAGGAACGCGCCCTCGAATGCGGTGATCACCGCCGGGCTGTTGTCGCCGACCGCGGCTTTCACCTGCGCACGCATCTGCTCGCGACCTTCCTCGAGCACGTCCGGCGGGATGTCCGAGCCGCGAACGATCTCGCCGGGCGCGAAGAACGGCACGAATTCGGGGTCGTGCACCATGACGCGGATGTAACGAAGCGACTCGGCCGACTCGGGCAGGTTCTCGAGCATCCGCTCCCAGGCACGGTCGAAGCGCTTCATGTAGCCGACCTGCACGACCTTGCCGGTTCTCTCCCGCGCTTCGACGATCCGGTCTGCGTCGGCGAGCGTGATGCACATCGGCTTCTCGACGAAGACGTGGAGCCCCTGGTCGAGCGCGGCCAGCGTCACCTCGGCGTGGGTCTGCGCGGGCGAGCAGATCACGACCGCGTCGAGCTTCGTCCCGTCGAGCAGCTCTCGATAGTCCGAGTACGTCGACTCGAGGTTGTAACGCTCCTGCAGTGCAGTCCGGACCGTGGCACTGGGGTCGACGACGGCGGCGAGCTCGAACCGGTCGCGCATCTGGGCCAGAAAGTGAAGATGCATCGCCTGAGCGACGAGCCCGCCGCCGACGACGCCGATCCGGAGCCTCATAGGCCGCCCTGTGGCCTATCAGGAGTGGAAGGGGCGTGGGGAAACCGGGAGGTTTCCCCTCCGTTTCTCCTCAGCCGGCGCGGCGATCTCAGCGGCGCGAGGGCTGAGGCGATCCTAAAGAAGGGCCGTGAGGGAAACATGGTTTCCCTCACGGGAGCGAGCCGAAGGCGAGCGACCTCATGCGAGGACCTGCTTGGCCACCTTCTCGAAGGCGAACGCAATCTCGTCCAGGTCTTGCTCCTCGCAGAGCGGCGACACGTCGATGTGGATCGAGCGTTCCAGCAACTCGAGTGTGCGCGGACACTCGGGCGCAACTCCACCCGAGGCCTCGATCGCTGCCAGGACCGGCGCCCAGAACGGGTAGACGTGCAGGTCGGGAGTGTCCGGCGCGTAGATTCGCATTGCGAGCACGCCTTCCGCGTTCAGCGCGTCGACGGCGTCGCGTGCACGCTCGGGATCCTCTGCGAAGGCGATCAGCGCGATGCCCGCGTCGCCGTCGTCGTCGTTTCCACGCCGCAAGGTCAGCCCAGGCAGGCCTCCGACCTGGGCGCTCAGCCGGGCATGGTTCCTGCGCATCCGCTCGAGCAGCCCGTCGAGACGGGAGAGCTGCACCCGCGCCATTGCACCGGTCAGCTCGGACGCGCGGAAGTTGTAGCCCGCGAACCTCGGCAGCCCCACCCCACGCCGCACCGAGTTGGCGCAGTCATGCACGTCCAGCGCGAGATCGAGCAGATCGTCGCGATCGGTGATCATGACGCCGCCTTCTCCGGTGGTGATGATCTTGTTGAACTGCAGGCTGAAGGCGCCGGCGTCACCGAACGTGCCGAGCCGGCGGCCGCGGAAGGTCGCGCCCGCTGCCTGGCAGACGTCCTCGATCAGGACGAGGCCGTGGCGTTCCGCAATTGCCGTCAGCGCGGCCATGTCGGCCGGCGCGCCGCGCATGTGCACCGGAATGATGGCGCGCGTCCGTGAAGTGATGCGCCGCTCGACGTCCTGCGGATCGAGTGTCAGCGACTCGTCGACCTCTGCAAGGACCGGAATAGCCCGTGAGGCGAGCACGGCGTTCGGCGTTGCGTTCCAGGTGTAGGCGGGCACGATCACCTCGTCGCCCTCCCCCACGCCCGCGCCGATGAGCGCGCAGATGAGGGCGGACGAGCCGGCGTTGAGGCAGAGCGCGTGCTTTGCTCCCATCAGCTCGGCGAACTCGCGCTCGAATGAGGCGACCTCGTCCGGTCCTTCGCCCACGCCGTAGTACCGGAAGAGGTTCTTGCTCTCGATCACGCGGCTGAGGGCCTCGAGCTCCTCCTGCCCCACCTCCATCCCGCCCGGGAACATCGGCGCCTCTGTTCGAGTGCGGGCGGGCGTCCCTCCGTCACGGGCAAGCGTGAGGTCCTTTTGAGCCTGGGCTGGCGCGGTCATCCGGCCGCCCATTCTGGACATGAAATCGTTTGCGATCAAGCTTGCCCCGGGCGAAGCTGCGCTTTCGCCCGGATCGACGGTGGGCGCTTCGCGCTGATCGACACGTTCCAGGCGTACTTGATCACCGGGCGAAAGCGAAGCTTTCGCCCGGTCATACGCGAGTCGTGCTGCCTGGACGGCCTGCGCCTCCGAGACCTCGGCGACCGGGACGTCCCACCAGCTCTCGTAGCCGGGAACCCCCTCGTAGCGGTCGACCTCGATCGCGAGGACGACCGTCGAATCTTCGCCCTTCGCCGCCTCGAGCCCACGCCGCAGCTCTTCGACGCTCCCGCACCGAATCACCTTTGCACCCAGGGACTCCGCGTTGGCCGCGAGATCGGCGGGGAGCAACGGCGCCGGCGGGCTGTCACTGTCGAGGCCGAGCGACCCGTTTCGCCTGTACCTGTACTGCGTCCCGAAGCCGTCCGTCCCGAGCGACCGCGACAGGTTCCCGATCGAGCTGAAGCCGTGGTTGTCGACGAGGACGATCGTCAGCTTCAGCCCTTCCTGAATCGAGGTGACGATCTCGCTCGACAGCATCAGGTAGGAGCCGTCCCCGACCATCACGTAGACCTCGCGCTCCGGGGCGGCCAGCTTGACGCCGAGTCCGCCGGCGATCTCGTAGCCCATGCACGAGTAGCCGTACTCGACGTGGTAGCCCTTCGGGTCCCGCGTCCTCCAGAGCTTGTGCAGGTCGCCCGGCATCGAGCCTGCGGCACAGACAACGACATCCGTGGGCTGCGCCGCGTCGTTGACGGCGCCGATCACCTCGCTCTGGGCGGGGAGCGGCTCGTGATGCAGCCGATACAGGCGCTCGACCTCCTCGTTCCACTCCTTGTTGAGCCGCGCAGCCTCGTCGCGATAGCTCGCCTCGACCTCGTACCCCTGCAGCGCATTCCCCAGCAGCTCGATCGTCGCGCGCGCATCACCTACCAGCGCGAGCCCCTCCTGCTTCGCGGCGTCGAAGTCCGCCACGTTGACGTTGATGAAGCTCACTCCGGCATGTGCGAATGCCGTCTTCGACGCCGTCGTGAAGTCCGACCAGCGCGTGCCGATGCCGATCACGAGGTCGGCCTTGGCGGCGATGCGGTTGGCGGCGAACGTTCCCGTCACGCCGATCGCGCCGAGCGCAGATGGATGGTCGTACGGAAGTGAGCCTTTGCCCGCCTGCGTCTCGCCCTCCGGAATGCCCGTCTGCTCGACGAAGCGGCGGAGCGCATCGGTAGCCGCGGAGTAGATGACCCCGCCGCCGGCGACGATCAAGGGACGCTTCGCCGCCCTGATGCGCTCGACCGCCTTGGCGATCGACGCCGCGTCCGGGACGGGCCGCGGAATGTGCCAGACGCGCCGCGCGAGAAAGCCCTCGGGAAAGTCGTACGCCTCGGCCTGCACGTCCTGCGGGAACGCGAGCGTCACGGCACCCGTCTCCGCCTGGTTGACGAGGACGCGCATCGCCGACAGTGCCGCGGGGATCAGCTGCTCCGGCCGTTCGATGCGATCGAAGTAGCGCGACACCGGTTCCAGGGAGTCGTTGACCGAGACGTCGCCGCGCCTGGGGTCCTCCAGCTGTTGCAGGACCGGATCGGGACGCCGCGATGCGAACACATCTCCGGGCAGCAGCAACACGGGCAGCCGGTTCACGGTCGCCAAGGCGGCGCCGGTGACGAGGTTCGTCGCGCCGGGGCCGATCGAGGTCGTGCATGCGAGCGTCGCGAGCCGGTTCTTCATGCGCGCGAAACCGACTGCGGTGTGAACCATCGCCTGCTCGTTGCGTGCCTGGTAGTACCTCAGCAGATCGGGGTACTGGTACAGGGCCTGTCCGATTCCGGCGACGTTGCCATGCCCGAAGATCCCGAAACACCCTTCGAAGAACCGGTGCTCGACTCCGTCGCGCTCGACGTGCTGCGCGGCGAGGAACCGGACGAGCGCCTGTGAAGCGGTTATCCGAGGCATCGATGCAACTCTCGCAGAAGCGTACTGTCACGTCGTGGCCACGCGACTCGCTCTCGGCCTTGTCGGTGTGGGCAGGATCGGCGTCCTCCACGCCCGCACGCTGCTGGCGCTCGAGGACGTTTCGCTCACGGTGGCCGACGCCGATTCCGGCCGGGCCCGCAAGGTCGCGGAAGAGCTCGGGATCGAGGCGGCCGAAACGCCGGAGGAGCTCGTGGCCGCAGGCGTCGACGGGCTCGTGATCGCAACCGCGACCGCCGGACACGCGCCCCTCGTGCGCCTGGGCGTCGACGCCTCCATGCCGGTGTTCTGCGAGAAGCCCGTCGCGCTCGACCTACCGACGATGGACGCGCTGATCTCAGCCGCCGACTCCGCCGGAATTCTCGTCCAGGTCGGCTTCCAGCGCCGGTTCGATGCGGGCTACCGCAAGCTGCGCGATGCCGTCGCGAACGGAAGCGTCGGGCGCATCCTCGCGATGCGTGCTGCGACCCATGACCCCTATCCGCCGGCGGAGGAGTACCTCGCGGCGTCGGGTGGGATCTTCCGCGACCTCCACATCCACGACTTCGACGCCATCCGGTTCGTCAGCGGCGACGAGATCGTCGAGGTGTACGCAGACGGGTCGGCAGTCGAGACTCCCTGGCTCGAGCAATATGGCGACGTCGACGTCGCGGCGGCCGTTCTGCGACTGGCAGGCGGCGGCCTCGTCATCCTGTCGGGAACCCGGCACGATCCTCTGGGCTACGACGTGCGCCTCGAAGTGTTCGGCACGAAGGACAGCCTCGTTGCCGGGCTCGATGAGCGCACGCCGCTCGCCGGACGCCCGGGCCCGGCCTATCGAGACTTCTGGGACCGCTTCGAGCCGGCCTACCGCGCCGAGCTCGGGGCGTTCGTCACGAGCGTTCGGGCCGAAGGGAAAAGCGCTTGTTCTCTGGAGGAAGCACGCTCCGCGCTCCGCGCCGCCCTGGCCGCCGATCGCTCCCTGGCCGAGCACAGACCGGTGGCACTAGCGAAGGCACCCCCGGACGGTTGAGAATCGGAGGAGCCAGCCACGGGAAAGGAGAGTCATGGACAACGACCTCATCGAGGAGGAGTTGACCCAGGTCACCCGCAGAGGCCTGCTCCTCAAGGGAGGCGCCGCCGCAGCCGGGCTCTCGGTACTTGGTGTGCCGTCGAGGGCATTCGCCGCCAGCGAGGCGACGATCAAGGTCGCGGTGGTGACGCACGGCGACACCGGCTCATTCTGGTCGGTGTTCAAGAAAGGCGTCGACCAGGCGAAGAAGGACCTCAAGAGCCGGGGCGTGAGCGTGACGCAGGTCTACGCGAACAACGACGTGCCGAAGCAGGTCGCCGGGATCAACGCCGCAATCGCAGCGGGGGCAAAGGTGATCGCGACGTCCGTCCCCGATGCGAGCGCGCTACGGGATCCACTGAAGAAAGCCTCGTCGAAAGGCATCGAGATCATCACCGTCAACTCGGGCCTCGGCGCGTTCGACTCGCTCCCCAACTACATGGTCCATGTGGGACAGACGGAGGGCATCGCCGGCCAGGGCGCCGGCAAGCAATTCAAGAAGGTGGGAACGAAGAAGGTCCTCATCGTCATCCACGAGGCGAGCAACTCCGGCTTGCAGCAGCGCGCAGCGGGGGTCAAGAAGGTCCTCGGCTCGAGCAAGGTCAAGGTTCTGACCATCCCGAACGCGAAGCAGGACATCCCCGGGACGAAGGCCAAGGTCAAGGCCGCCTTCAACGCGGACAAGAGCCTCGACTCGTTTCTCGGTCTCGATCCCGACGTGACCATTCCATGCATCGCGTCGTGCCCGAAGGGCACGAAGATCGGCACGTTCGACGTCGGCGGCGCGATCAAGCAGATCCAGCAGGGCAAGATGCTGTTCGCGATCGACCAGCAGCAGTACCTGCAGGGTTATCTGCCGGTCGTGTTCGCCATGCTCTACGTGACGAACCTCAATACCGTCGGTAACGGCGCGCCGGTGCTGACCGGCCCGGGAATCATCAACAAGGCGAACGCCTCGAGGGTGGCGGCGCTCGCGGCAAAGGGAACTCGCTAGACGCAGGTGGGGCGGGCGGTCTCTAGGCCGCCCGCCCCACCTGAGCGGATTGAGCGCTATGGCCGAGACCGCAGCTCCGAAGGCGCCGCCGGACGAACGAGTCGTCAGTGTCGGACCGCTGGCGCGGTTGCTGACCCGGCCGGACATCGGCGCGCTGGTCGGCGCAATCGCCGTCTTCTTCGCCTTCGGATACTTCGCCCGGGCGGTCAACTGGATCGGCGATCCCGCGATCGCGGCCGGGTGGACCGATCAGGCCGCGCAGTACGGCATCGTCGCGGTTCCCGTCGCGCTGCTGATGATCGGAGGCGAATTCGACCTTTCAGCCGGCGTCATGATCGGCAGCTCGGGCCTCCTGCTCGGCTATCTCACGACCTTCCAGCACCTGAACATCTGGCCGGCCATGGTGCTCGTGCTGCTGTTCGGCCTCACGATCGGGTTCATCAACGGACTGACGGTGATCAAGACGAAGCTGCCGAGCTTCATCGTCACGCTGGCAACCTTCTTCATCCTCCAGGGCGTCAACGCGGCCGGCACCCTCAAGCTCACCGGGCAGACCGCAATCCAGAACATCGACTCGGCAAGCGGGTTCAACACGGCGCACAAGATCTTCGCCGGCGATCTGACCCACTACGCGTTCAAGGCCAAGGTGCTCTGGTGGATCGGGCTCACGCTCATTGGAGCATGGCTGCTCGCCAAGTCCCGTTTCGGGAACTGGATCTACGCCTCCGGCGGCGACCCGAACTCCGCGCGCAACGTCGGTGTCCCCGTGGCGCGCACGAAGATCCTGCTGTTCATGATGACCTCGGCCACCGCTGCGCTGATGGGGATCATCGAAGCGCTGGAGCTCCGCTCGATGCAGGCGGGAGAAGGAATCGGCCTCGAGTTCATCTTCATCATCTGCGCCGTCGTCGGCGGCTGCCTGCTCACCGGCGGCTTCGGTTCCGTGATCGGCACCTTCTTCGGCGCCGCAATGCTCGGCATGGTGCAGCTCGGCATCGTCGATGCGCAGTGGGACAGCAACTGGACGTTCACGTTCCAGGGTGGGATCCTGTTCGCGGCCGTCCTTCTGAACACGTGGATCCGCAGCAGAGCCCAGAGAGCGAGATGACCATGGCCCACCTGCTCGAAACTGACCACATCTCGAAGTACTACGGGAATGTCGTCGCGCTGAACGACATCTCGACGTACGTCGACGCAGGCGAGGTGACGTGCATCCTCGGCGACAACGGTGCGGGCAAGTCGAGCTTCATCAAGATCCTCTCGGGCGTCCACCGGCAGGACGACGGGCGCCTGCTCGTCGACGGCGAGCCGGTCGAGTTCGCATCACCGCGAGACGCGCGCGCGAAGGGCATCGCGACCGTCTATCAGGATCTTGCGATGGTCCCGCTGATGTCGATCTGGCGGAACTTCTTCCTCGGCGCCGAGCCGAGGAAGGGCTACGGGCCGTTTCAGTGGTTCGACGCGGCGAAGGCCAAGGGGATCGCGCGCCGCGAATTGAGCGAGATGGGAATCGACATTCGCGACCCCGACCAGACGGTCGGCACGCTGTCGGGCGGCGAGCGCCAATCGGTCGCGATCGCGCGCGCGGTCTACTTCGGAGCGCGCGTGCTGATCCTCGACGAGCCCACCTCGGCGCTCGGCGTGAAGCAGGCAGGCGTCGTGCTCAAGTACATCCTGCAGGCGCGCGAACGCGGCGTTGCCGTCATCTTCATCACGCACAACCCGCATCACGCCTATCCTGTAGGCGACCGGTTCGTGATCCTGAATCGCGGCCAGAGCCTCGGCACGTACGAAAAGTCGCAGATCGACCGCGACGAGCTCGTTCGGTTGATGGCAGGAGGCCGCGAGCTGGCCGAGCTCGAGCACGAGCTCGCAGCGATCAAATTGGAGGTCTGAGATGGCAGTGACGGTCCGCACGCTCGAGAACTTCATCGGTGGAGAATGGGCAGCCTCGACAGGCGAAAGCGCTCGCGCCGTCGTCTCCCCCGTCACCGGCGAGACGCTCGCCGACGCGCCCGATGCGAGTGTCGACGACGTCGACCGCGCAGTCGCGGCGGCAAGGGCGGCACAGCCGAAGTGGGCCGCACTCACCGCCTGGGAGCGGGCGAAGATCTGCCATGCGATCGCCGACCTGATCGTCGAGCGTCGCGAGGACTTCGCGCGCGAGCTCTCGCTCGAGCAGGGAAAGCCGTACGCGGCCGAGGCCCTGGGCGACATCGACGAGACCGCCGAGAACTTCCGCATCGCGGCTGAAGACGTGAAGCGAATGGAGACCGCGATCATCCCGTCGCAAGACCCGAACAAGCGGATCCTCACGTTCCGGAAGCCGAACGGCGTCTACGCGGGAATCACGCCCTGGAACTTCCCCACGTTGATCCCGGTCGAGCTGATCGCTCCCGGCATCGCGGTCGGCAACACGATCGTCATGAAGCCTTCCGAGTGGACGCCGATCGCGATGGCGAACTTCATGCAGATCATGGCGGACGCCGGACTTCCCGAGGGAGTCGTCAACGTCGTCTACGGCGGCGGTGACGTCGGCGAGCGGCTCGTGACGCATCCCGGCGTCGATTGCGTCGGCTTCGTCGGTTCACACCCGACCGCGGAGAAGATCGTCCGGGCCGCTGGTCTCAAGCGCTCGCTGATCGAAGCGAGCGGCAACGGGCCGGTGATCGTCTGTGAGGACGCCGATCTCGAGCGCGCCGCTCAGGGCGCGGTCTTCGGCGGATTCTTCTGCGCCGGGCAGGTGTGCTGCGCAACCGAGCGAGTCCTCGTCCACGAACGCGTGCACGACTCCTTCCTCGACGAGGTGATGAAGGCGGCCTCCGACTGGCGGCTAGGCGATCCATTCGACGACACCACTCGCGTCGGGCCGATGAACAACGAGCCGACCGCCGCCAAGATGGACCGCCATCTCGAGGACGCACTCGACAAGGGTGCGAGCGTGGTCCTCGGCGGCTCGCGCGCAGGCGACCGCCCCACCTCCCTCTACTACGAGCCAACCGTCGTCACCGACGTCGGCGTCGACACGCTGATCAACCAGCAGGAGACGTTCGGTCCGATCGTCCCCCTGATCCGCGTGCGTTCCGACGAGGAGGCGCTGGCCGTCGCAAACGACTCACACCTCGGCCTGCAGGCCGCCGTCTACACCTCGAATCTCAAGCGCGCGTTCCGTTTCGTCGACAGCCTGCGGGTCGGGAACGTCGTGGTGAACGACTCGACCGACTACTGGGAAGCGCACGAGCCGTTTGGCGGAGCCTCCGGGACCCAGAGCGGCTGGGGCCGAATCGGCGGCCGCTACACCATGCTCGACATGAGCGACCTGAAGACGGTCGTGCTCGACGTCGGCGGTCTCGACTAGAGGATTCGCTCAGGCTGCGGACGCGGCCGAGCGCGACAACGCCTCGGTCGCCGCAGCGGCCGGTGCGGGACGGCCGAAGTGGAAGCCCTGTGCGCCGTCGCAGCCAAGCCCGTGCACGATTCCCTGCTGGGCGTCACGCTCGATGCCCTCGGCGACGAGCTGGAGGCCGAGTGCCTTGCCGAGCCCGACGATTCCTTCCAGCAACGCGAGATCTTCCGGCCCGGAGTCGATCTTCGCGGTGAAGCTCCTGTCGATCTTCACGATGTCGACCGGCAGGCGCTGGAGGTAGGCGAGCGATGCGTACCCGGTGCCAAAGTCGTCGAGCGCCAGCTTGACGCCTCGCTTCTTGAGAGCGGTGAGCTGCAGCTCGACACGATCGCCGGCGGCGACGAGAACGCTCTCGGTGAGCTCGAGCGTCAAGAGCGCCGCAGGCAACCCGGCGCGTTCGAGCGCGGCGTCGACGTGGTCGACGAACTCGGGGTGCTGCAGTTGCCGCGCCGAGACGTTGACGGCGATGCCGACGTCGCGACCGAGCGTCTGGCGCAACCGGGTTGCGTACAGACAGGCCTCGTTCAGGACCCAGCGGCCGATCGGGACGATCAGGCCGGACTCTTCCGCCAGCGGGATGAAGTCCAGGGGCGGAACCTCGCCGAGGGTCGGGTGCTGCCAGCGAAGCAGCGCTTCGAGCCCGACCACCTCGAAAGGCTCGAGCTTCACAACCGGCTGGTAGGCGAGGGTGAACTGCTTCTGGTCGAGCGCCCCGCGCAGCTCTGCGATCCGCTTGAAGCGGTTGAGCGCAGCCTCGTCGAGGTCGTCGTCGTAGAACGCGTAGTTGGCATTGCCGTGGCCCTTCGCGCGGTACATGGCGGCGTCGGCCTGCTTCAACAGCTCGGCGCTGGTCTCCCCCAGCGAGATGCCGATGCTCGCGGAGATCAGGAGGTGCCGCTCACCGACGTCGATGGGGGTGCCGATCTGGTCGAGCAGGCGCTCGGCGACGACGGCCGCCTCGGCCGGCTCGTTGACGGAGGTGAGCAGCACGGCGAACTCGTCGCCTCCGAGCCGCGCAACCGAGTCGCCCGCGCGGATGACTTTCTTCAGCCGGTCGCCGAGGGTGGCGAGCACCTGGTCACCCACGCTGTGGCCGAACTGGTCGTTGATCTGCTTGAACTCGTCGAGGTCGACGAAAACGAGCGCCGTCTGCTGGTCTCCATCCTTGCGGATCGAGATCGCATGCTCCAGCTGCTCGTGGAAGAAAGCCCTGTTCGCGAGGCCCGTGAGTGGGTCGAAGAGCGCCTGCTGGCGCAACTGCTCCTGGAGCTCGCGTTCCGCAGTGACGTCGAGGATGTAGCCCTGCAGGTACAACGGCTCGCCGGCCTCGTTGAGGACGATCACGCCCTCGTCTCGAATCGTCACCACCCGCCCATCCCTGGCCAGGAGGCGGTACTCGAGGCTGAGCGGCTCGTGAGTCTCATGCGTGTGGGCGTGCGCAGCGAGTACGCGGTCTCGGTCGTCCGGATGAAGTGTGCGAACGAAGAGATCCGGATCGTCACGCCACTCCTCGACGGTGTAGCCGAGCAGCGGTTCGATGTGATCGCTCGTGAAGATGTTGGAGCTGCCCTCATCGAGCGCGTCGACATAGACCACGAGCGGCAGCTGCTCGACGAGCGTGCGGTAACGCCGCTCGACTTCCAGAGCTTCGCCCTCCTCCGCCGAATCGGCGGTCGTGTGATCGGCGCCGCAGTCCACCAGACCCAAATCGGGCCGGAAAGAAAAGTGGCGGTCACCCGGACGGGGGATTCGCGCAGGGCTTGAAGGTTGCGAGCCGCCCTGACAACATGACCTCGATGCGGTCGGGGGTCAGGCTCTTCGTATTGGCACTCATGGCGGCGCTCGTGATGGGCGTTGCTGCCGCAGCAGCGCCGTCGCCTTCTTTCGCGCCCTCGGTCCGCCTGGGCTTCCCGCTCGGTGACGATTGGGAACCGGCGATCGCGGCGGACCGCTCCGGTCATGTCTATGCGGCCTATTCGCACTACACCGGCTACGCCGGAACAGAGACGGGCGAGCCCGATCCGAGCTGCCCGGCGTGCGCAAGCCCGCACACCGTCCTGCAGGTGTCGAGCGACGGCGGTAAGACCTGGTCCCCGCCCCGGGCGCTCGCACCCTCGACGACACGCCAGGACGATCCGCAGATCGTCGTGGATGCCGCGGACGGGCGCACCGTGTACGCAGCGTTCATGCAGAACAACAAGTCGAGCCAGTACGTCGCGCGCTCGGACGACTACGGCAACACGTGGCGGACGATGCTCGTCGAGCCGCTTCAGCGCGGAACCGACAAGGACATCCTCGCCGCGCGCGGCGGACACGTGTACCTCGTCTACCACACCCAGCAGAAGATCTTCGCCTCGGTCTCGCACGACGGCGGCAAGACCTGGTCGATCCACAATCTCGTTGGCACAACGAACTCCGACCTGGGTGTGTCGCTACCGAGCGGTGGCGCGATCGACTCGAAGGGGAACGCCTATTTCGCCTGGAACGGTGCCAACAATCCCGGCCAGGCGAAGGGCACAAAGAATCTCTACGTCACGCGTTCGACCAACGGCGGCTCCACCTGGACGACATCGCTCGTCGACGTCTCGCAACCGCTGTTCTCGTGCAGCTGTCCCGGGTGGGACTACTGGGGCTCGCAGATGGCGCTCGGAGTCGACGGCAAGGACCGGATCTACGTGCTGTGGAACGCCGCGCACACGAGCTCCGGAAAGCAGCGCATGTACCTGGCCCGTTCTGACGACGGCGCTGCCACCTGGAGCGCTGCGCGCGAGGTGTCGCTCGCGCCGGCCGGCTCCAACAATCTCTTCCCCGCACTCGCGGCCCGCGGCGACGGCGACGTGCGGATCGCCTGGATGGACGACCGCAACGGCTTCGATCCCGGAGCCGACGATCCGAGCGCTCGCTGGAACGTCTACTACCGGTCGTCTACGAACGGCGGTGCGACGTGGTCCGCCGAGGCGAAGCTCTCCCAGTACGTCCCCGGCTACGCATACAAGTACGCGACGCCGAAGGACGGCTTCGCCGAGCCCTACGGCGACTACTTCGAGCTCGACATCGACGGTGCGGGACAGACGCAGGCGATCTGGGGCGAGGGCCCGAGCTACGTCGGCCCGGGCAACGTCTGGTACGCGACCGGTCGTTAGCTCTACTTTCGCGGATCGACGCAAGAAACAAGCCGCCCCTAAGAACCGGGACGCCGGCGCGCTGATGTCGGGACTAAGTGGACCGGCACTGGCTCAAAACCACCGGGCGCGGGCCCGTCTCGTGCCGCGCTGGCTCGACGGCGCGGCGACCCTCGGGCGGCCCGGCGCGGCCCGGCGCGGCCCGCGCTAAATTTGGCTCTGGAGATGATCGAGGACGGGCACCCTCACCTTCGTGTCCTGATCGCGAACGAGCGGCGGGACCGACTGGAGCTGCTCGCCCGGGTCGTCGCCGGGCTCGGCCACGAAGTGATCGCTCGCGAGATCGAGGTCACGGAAGTCGGCGCGGTGACGGCCCGAGAGCGCCCCGACGTCGCGCTGGTCGGGCTCGGCCTCCACTCCGACCATGCCCTCGAGCTGATCTCGGAGATCGTCCGCGAGTCTTCTTGCCCGGTGATCGCGCTCCTGACGGCCAAGGATCCGAGCTACGTCCACGAAGCGGCCAAGCGCGGCGTCTTCGCTTACATCGTCGACAGCACCCCGGAGGATCTGCAGAGCGCAATCGACATCACGTTGCAGCGTTTCGCGGAGTACCACAGCTTGCAGGGCGCCTTCGGGCGCCGGGCGTTGATCGAACAGGCGAAAGGGATCCTGATGGCCCGCAATGCGGTGGATGCCGATCGAGCCTTCGAGATGCTGCGCGACCACTCACAGCACAACGGCCGCAAGCTGGTCGACGTGGCTCAGGCGATCGTCGACAGCCATCTTTTGTTGCTGCCGCCCGGCCCGGAACCACCCTCGTCGCTCGAGCAACCCGCTTAGCCCGGGCCGCCGCGATGCTCCCTTTGATGTTGTCGACTCAGCCCTTTCCCAGGAGGGCTCTGTCGAAGAAGCCGACCACGCGCCGTTCGTATTCCTTCGGCCGGGCGACGATCCCACCCGTGTGCGAGGCCTCCGGGATCTCCCAGCTCTGCTTGGGCTGGCCGGCAGCCGCGTAGTACTTCGGGTTCAGCTGCTTCTCCTCGCCGTCGACTCCATGGGTCGAGTAGATGAAGAAGACCGAGCGCGGGGCGATCCGCCCGACCAGGTCCTTGAGGTTCGGCGGCGGCGCCTGGTTCGAGAAGAGTGCGGTGCCGGCTGTGAGCACCGCGTAGGTCGGCACGTCGAACCAGGCCTTCTTCTCAATGACCTCGCGAACAGAGCGAGAGCCCGCGCCTTCGGACACGACAGCCTTCAGGTCGTTCGATTCGGCGGCGGCCTGCAGCATCATCTCCCCGCCGACGGAGAGCCCGATGCCGCCGATTCGGCTTCGATCGACGTCGGGACGACGCTGGAGGAACGCCGCCGCCGCGGCGATGTCCTTGTCGAGCGCCCAACCGTACGCGTTCGGCTCGCCGTCACTCTCTCCCTCACCGCGACGGTCGAAGAGCAGCACGCCGTACCCGTGCCGCGCGAGCATGCGCGCGTGCTTCTGAGGTCCCGCCCTGCCCGGGAAGGCAATGACCGCCGCACGATTCCTCGAAGGGACGTACCACCCTTCGAGCGTGAGCCCGTCGCTCGTCGTGAACGACACCTGCTGGTATGGCGCACCGAGCCTGGCCGCCGGCACGACGGCCCGCGTCACGTGCGTGAAGCCGTACGAGAGAAAGAAGGGGAGCACCAGTATCCATCCCGCAAGGACGATTCCAGCCGTCAGCAACAGCCGGCGAAGGTAGCGCCACCACAGGTTGTCGTCTCTCCGGCGACTCTTCCAGAGAGTCGCTGCGCCCACAGACACAAGGAGGAGGCCTGCGCCGAGTGCGACGAAGCCCGTGTAGTCGTCGCCTGAGGGGCCGACCTTCAGCGAGTAGTAGACGGCTTCGGATGCTCCACTGACGATCCCGAAGGCCCCGAGGAAAATGGCGATCGCAGCTCGGGAGCCGGCACGGAGGCGGCCGTACACCGACGCCGCGAGCAGGAGCACGGCGAGCGGTACCAGGCCGCTCACCAGGTGGTCGCCGGCCGACATGCCGGGCTGCGGTTGCAGGAAGTTGTCGTCGACGATGTGAACCGCAATCAGCGCCAGGGCAACCGGCGCAAGGACCGACTCTCGCGTGCAGGCCCGGGCCAACCGGCCGAGCCCGACGCCCCTCCGGACGGAACGACCGGAGGGGCGTACGGATCCGTCGGCGACGGTCACTCGTACTGCAGCGCCTTGAGGACGTTCAGGCGTGCAGCACGGCGTGCCGGAAGAATCGCCGCGAGTATTCCCGCCAGGATCGTCGCAAGCACGAAGATCCCGATCGTGCTCCACGGGATGGTGAGGACGATCCCTTCGTCGGAGAGTGCCTGGGTCGTGAGGATGGCAAGGAAGAGGCCGACCACGATTCCGAGCGCGCCTCCGATCAACGCGGTGACGATGCTCTCGTAACGGATCATTCGGCGTACCTGCCTGCGGGTCATCCCCACAGCTCGCAGCATCCCGATCTCGCGTGTCCGTTCGAAGACCGAGAGCACGAGTGTGTTCACCACGCCGAACAGACTGATGATCACGGAGAGGCCGAGCAGCCCGTAGAGGACGTTCAGGAGCTTGTTGATGTCGTCCTCCTGGGTCTTCTTGAACTGCGCGGCAGTCTGGATCTTCGAGTCGGGGAACGAGTTCAGCGAGATGTTCAGACGCGACGTGTTTGCGTCGCTCACGCCTCCCTTCATGTTGATCAGCGTCATGAAGTTCTGCGGCTTCGAATAGTTGGCGTCGAAGGTCGCCGTGGACATCGTCACGGACCCGAACGGCGAGCCACCCTTGGGTGGATCGAAGATGCCCTTCAAGCGGAGGTGGAGAGTCTGTCCCGTCGGTGTCCCGACAGCGATCGGCGAACCGATTGCCAGGTGATGCTTCTTCGCATAGTCCTTGTCCGTGAAAGCGCCGTCCTTGCCGAGCTTGGCGGCCGGGTCCGTGCCGCCCTCGAGCCAGTCGATTCGCACCGTCTGCGCGAGGTTCGGCGAGACCGCGGTGACCTGGACGTTCTTGTCGAAGACCCGGGCGTCCCCGCCACGGATCGGAGAGACCGCGGTGACGCCGGGCGTCAGGGCGGCCGCGTCGTCGGCCTGCTTGACGAAGGGATCGAAGCCGTTCGAGGCCGTCAGTGCGTAATCGGCCACGAAGAGCTTGTCGACCGCGTCTCCGAATGACGAGCGGAGACCGGAGCCCAGGATCGCCACGAAGGTGATCAAGGCGAGCCCGATCATCAGAGCAGACGCCGTGGAGGCCGTCCGGCTCGGGTTGCGGAGCGCGTTCTCACGAGCAAGCCGCCCGGCGGTGCCGCCGATCCGTGCGCCCGGCCAGCCGAGCACCAGGGCGAGCGGCCGAACAGCTCGCTTGGCATTCAGCGATACGCCGATGAACAGGACCAGCACGCCGACTCCGAGCGCCAGCAGGCGGGTTGCCGTCGGACCGGATCCGAAGACCCCGTAGACGAGCAGCACGATCCCGAGCGCGAGGGTGAGAACCGACGCAACGGCACCGAGACGCCTGTGCTTCGACTGGGGCAACGTCGCGCCCTCGCGCACCGCTGCAATCGGCGGAACGCGGGTTGCCTTGATCGCCGGACGGAGGCTCGCGAGGAGCGTGACGATGACGCCGGCGAGGATGCTGACGACGATCGTCCGGGTGGCGACGACGGTCCCTCCTGCGGGGAACTCGACGCCGAGTGCCTTGAAGAGCGCGTTGAGGCCCTTCGCAAGACCCAGTCCGAGCACCAGCCCGAGAATGGACGCGATGACTCCGACGACGAACGCTTCGAGCATCACCACCCTGAGAACCTGCCGTCTCGAACCACCGATCGTCCGCAGCGTGGCGAACTCGCGAACACGCTGCGCGATGGTGATCGAGAGCGTGTTGGCGATGACGAAGCTGCCGACGAACAGAGCGATGAACCCGAAGCCGAGCAGGAACTTCTGCACGACGCCGGTCGACTTGTTGATGTCGTTGATTTCGGAGGTTGTCTTGGCCTGCGAGGTTTCGACCTTGGCCGTCGGCGGGAGCAGCGGCTTGATTGCCGACGCGAGCTGGTCAGGCGCGACGTCTTTGCTCGCCGCGACCTGAATTTCATCGAGCTTGCCCAGCTTGTGGAACAGCTGCTGAGCCGTGGGCAGGTCGAAGATTGCGATCGTGGCTCCGCCGATCGACGACACCGATGCGAACTTTGCGACTCCCGTGATCGCGAACGAGCGAAGCCCGTCGACCGTCGAGACGCCGATGCTGTCTCCGACGGCGAAGTGCTTCGTCGTCGCGGTGTTCTCGTCGATCGCGATCTGGCCGTTGCCGACGGGCCACTTGCCGGTCGTGAGCGTCAGCGGGTTGAACCGCTGGTCTCCGGCGGCGTCGACGCTGTAGGCAATCGGAGGCGACCCGCCGCTGGCGATGATCTTGCCGTCCCTGCCCACGAGATGGGCCTCGTCGGTGATCACACCCGCAGCGGAGCCCGTTTGCGGCAGCTGTCGCACTTTGGTCAGCACGGCAGCAGGGAAGGCCGGCGTTTGCTGGGTGTTGCTGTTCGTGTTCTTGAATGCGACCTTGCCGCTGATGACCGCGTCCGAGTTCTCGTACGACTTGTCGACGATCGACGTGAACGCGCCCGTGATCGTGTCGGTGAGGATGTAGGTGCCGCTGATCATCGCGACGCCGAGGATGATCGCGAGCGCGGTCAGGACGGTGCGGAGCTTTCGGCCGAGCAGTCCCTTGATGGCTACGCCGGTCATCGTGAGAGCTCTTCCATCACCGCGATGACCTCGCTCGCATCGGACGGGCCGACGTCTCTGACGATCTTCCCATCGGCGAGGAACAGGATCCGGTCGGCAATGGCGGCGGCACGGGCATCGTGCGTCACCATCACCGTCGTCTGGCCGTAGCCGTCGACCGAGTCGCGCATCAGTTCGAGAATCTCGCCGCTCGTGGTCGAGTCGAGATTCCCGGTCGGCTCGTCGGCAAAGACGATCGTCGGCTTGCTCACGAGAGCGCGCCCGATTGCGACTCGCTGCTGCTGTCCCCCGGAGAGCTCCGAGGGACGATGCGTCCGACGGTCCTCGAGCCCGATCTTCTTCATCAGCTCGGCAACCCAGGCCTTGTCGGGCTTCTCACCCGCGATCGAAAGCGGCAGGAGGACGTTTTCCTCCGCGTTCAACATGGGCAGCAGGTTGAAGAACTGGAAGATGAAGCCGATGTGCTCGCGCCGCAGCTTCGTCAGATCCGTGTCGTTCAGATCGGTGAGGCCTGTGCCCGCGATCGAGACCTCTCCTCCCGTCGGCTTGTCCAGACCCGCGAGGATGTGCATCAGGGTGGACTTGCCGGAGCCGGACGGCCCCATGACTGCGGTGAGCTTTCCGGTCGACACGTCGAGCGAGACTCCCCGGAGAGCATCGACCGCGGTCTCCCCTTCGCCGTAGCGGCGGGTGAGGCCCTGGGCGGTGACCACGGGCCCCCGGTGAGTGACGTCGACGGTCGCTGGAACGGGAATCGCAACTGTTGCCATGATCAGCTCCTTCTCTTGTCAGCTTGATGGGTGGCTCTGCGTTCGGCCTCGACCTTCAGGTGGCGAAGGCCGTCGGCGAGCGCCGTGTCGAGCCTCTGTTGGAGGAGGCCGCGGAACATGCGGACGACGAGCCCGTCGTAGGACTCCTCGCTCCTGACGAGCGTGTTGCCGCCGCGAGGCTCGAGCACATGAACGTGAATCGCCTTGATGCCGAACGTTGAGCCGGTCCAGGCGAGCACGCGAGGCCGATCGACGCGCTGGAGCGTCGAGGTGATCGTTCCCGGCCCAGCCTTCCAGCGAAAGTCCGATCCCTCGGCGAGGCCTCCGTGCATCGAGACCGCCCGCACCTCAGGGTTCCAGGTCGGCCAGGCCTCGATTCCCGAGAGGACGTCCCAGACGACCTCGGGAGCGGCAGAGATCTCGGTTTCGCTCACGCCGACCACGGGCGCCTGCCCGTTGATCGCGTGGTCGTCCGTTTCCGGCTCGTCCTGGATGACGCGGGTCTTCAATGCAATCTCCTCTCGAGTTCCGGGATCGAGATCACACTCGCAGGCGCCGCCGGCGCGCATAAGGCGGCAGACCGGTGAATCAGGGGGCGGGTTTCTGGTGTCTGGCCGCTCGGGAAGAGGCTCAGGAACGCAGGTAGAGCAGCACCGCGAGCACGCGACGCGAGTCGCTTCCCGTCGAGGGGAGCCCGAGCTTGCCGAAGATCGTCGAGACGTACTTCTCGACGGCTCGAAGCGTGATCACGAGCTTGTCCGCGATTCCCTGGTTCGATCGGCCTTCGGCCATGAGGGTGAGGACCTCTCGCTCACGCGGCGTCAACTCGTCGAGCGGGTCCTCGCTTCGCTGCCTCGAGAGCAAGGTCGAGACGATGATCGGATCGAGGGCCGAGCCGCCGGCCGCGACTCGTTCGACGGCGCCGACGAACTCGTCGAGATCGCCGATCCGGTCCTTCAGCAGGTAGCCGACACCCTCGGCGGAATTCGCGAGCAGCTTCATCGCGAGCCCGAGCTCGACGTACTGAGACAGCACGAGGACGCCGACCGCTGGATGGTCGGCTCGAATCTCGAGCGCCGCGCGCAGGCCCTCGTCGTTGTGTGTCGGCGGTAACCGGATGTCGACGATCGCGACATCGACCCGATCGTTTCGAACTTCGACCAGCAGATCGTCTGCGTTGTCGCATTGCGCGACCACTTCGAGGCCGGCCTCTCCCAGGAGACGCGCTACGCCCTCGCGCAGCAGCACGCTGTCCTCGGCGATCGCTACCCGCACGGGATCTCGGCCTTCACACGCGTACCGCCGCCCTGCGGCGTCCAGACTCTGAGCCGGCCGCCGAGCGACTCGACGCGGTCCGCGAGCCCGCGCAGGCCCGAGCCGGCTTCGGTGTCGGCTCCGCCGATCCCGTCGTCCACGATCTCGACGAGGACCTGCCCGTTGTTTCGCGTGACGTTCACGCTGGCCGAGGTTGCGCGCGCATGCTTGGCGATGTTCGCGAGGCTCTCCGAGACGACGTAGTAAGCAGCCACCTCCAACCGTTCGTGCAGGCGGCCGTCGAGGTCGACGAGCAGGCGAACGGGCACCGGGGCCCGGGCCGCCATCGACTCGAGCGCGACCTCGAGGCCGTGCCCGCTGAGGACAGCAGGGTGAATTCCGCGCGCGACGTCGCGCAACTCCTCGAGCGAGATCGCGATCTCCTCCCGCGCCTGAACAACTCTCTTGCGTGCATCGGGATCTGCCGCAACACGCTGCGCGAGCAGGCTCAGCTCGAGCGACAGCGCGATCAGGCGCTGCTGCGCACCGTCGTGAAGATTGCGCTCGAGTCGCTGGCGCTCCTTCTGCCCAGCGTCGATCACCCTTGCACGTGACCCTCGGAGCTCGACGAGCCGCGCTTTCAACTCGGCCTGCAACCGACCGTTCTCGACGGCGATTCCTGCAGCTGCGGTCACTGCATCGAGCAACTCGGGCTCGTCCTGCAGCGAAGGGTCGTGGATCAGCGCGGCGACGTGCTTCCCGTTCCGGTCGATGAGCGTTGTCGCCCGTCCTTGCGCCAATTGTCGAAGAGTCAGCGCTCGACCGTCGACGTCGGCATATGTCCTGTACTCGGGCAGCCAGTACGCGAGCTCGAGCGATGGATCACGCAGCGTGCGCGCAAGAGCGTCGCGGAGGTCGGATGGAGTGAGATCGAGTCGTAGTTCGAGAAAGAGCTCACCCAGATTCGACCGGGCGAGACGGGCTTGCAGAAGGCCGATCAGGAAGACGGTCGGCGCAAGCGCCAGGGCGATGAAGGCGGCCCAGCGGATCTGAGCTACGGCGGGCCAATCAAAAACCGCCGACACGAAGAGAAACGCGATCAGCACGAGTGCCAGGCCAAAGGCATCGACGACCAACGCGACCGAGCGTCGAAGCGGCTTGCCCGCACGGCGTCCGCGCACTCCAAGGACAACGACCCCGGCGAGGCAACACGCGCTCACGGTCAGGAGCTGCACCTTCCAGGCCACATCCTCCACGCCGGCATTCGAGTAGAGGTGAAGCAGATTGTGCGGTCCGAAGTCACCGGCGGACATCCGAACGAGCTCGAGCGCGATCGCAACGACGTACGCGGTCGCGACGAAGCTCCGCACGAATCGGCCCTTCAACCGCCCATCCGGAAATGCCAGAAAGACGTGCAGGAAGAGAACCGGCGGCACCAGGTCGAGCACCTGCCCAAGGGTGTGCAAGACGTCTCGGCTCGACCAGACCAGCGTCGAAAGGAAGTTGACGAATCCGGCCATGATCAGCAACGGGCCGAAACGGTTCGCCGGTCTTCGCCACCACGCAACGAGACCGCAGACCACGTAGGAGAGCGTGACCCACGCGGTCAGCGCTGCAATGAGGAGAGGCTCACCAAGAGTGCCGCTGACGTCTTCGCTCAGAAGCGCGAGCGTGAAGGACGTCGCTGCAGCAGCCAATCCGAGCAGGACGAGCGCCCAGCGAACAGGGACCGTGGGCGGGCCGCGGGCAGCGCCCGCGTCCGCAATGGACGCAAGACCTGAAGCGGCCATTTCTCACCGTCCTTTCCTCACCTGCCGTCTTCGGGACGGAACCTTCCAGGCGCGTCCGCTCAACGGAGCAGCGCAAAACGGGCAGGGATGAAAGGAGGCGTCTCACACCAGGATACCTCCGTGTCGGGCCGACTCCAACCCCTTTCGATCCACCTGTGGGCCGCCCGTCAAGTGGGGGCAGGCCGTAGAGACGCAGCAGGCCGCCTCGTCGAGACTTGCCCCATGAAGAAGCGACTCCTCATCTCCGCTCTCGTGTTCGCCGCGTTGCTGCTCGCGCTCTACGGCGTGATGTTCGGAACGGGGGCCAAGTAATGCTCCCACTGATGCTCGCCGTCCCGCTGGCTCTGCTCCCGTTCGTAACGCCTTATGGCCACGCTCCGCCGGATGGCCACCGCTTCGGCCGCCTGACAGCCGGTTGGTCCCGGCTCAGTAGCCGCTGAAGCGGTCCGGGTGGATCGACTCTTCCGGGACGCCCACCGTGCGCAGCGTCTCCTCGACGCCCTCGACCATCGGCGGCGGCCCGGCGACGAGGTACTCGAACGAGCCGAGGTCGCTGCCGAGGTGCTCGTGCAACAGATCGGCTCCGATCCGCCTCGATTCCCCGTCCCAGTCCGGATCGTCCGTCATCGTCAGAACGACGCGAAGGTTCTCCTTCTGCTCGAGCTCTGCGAGCTCCTCGAGAAACGCCGACGAGGCACGGTCGCGATTCGAGTAGATGAGCGTCACACGATGAGGAAGCTGCTCCTCGGCGATGTAGCGCAGCATGCACCGGAAGACGGTGATACCGATCCCGCCGGCGATGAAGACATATGGACGATCGGTGTCCTCGGGAAGCAGGAAGTTTCCCTTCGGCTCCTCCACGTCGACCTCGGTTCCGACGGGGAGCTCTGCGAGCGAACGCTTGAAGGCGCTGTCGCGGAGGCGGGTACAGAGGCCCAGGACTCCACGCTCGTTCGGAGAGGTGACGACCGATATGTGTCGGCGCGGGCCCTTCTCGTCGTCATAGGGGGGATCGAGCAGCGTTACCCAGAAGTACTGGCCGGCGCGGAAGTCGACCTCGGCCCCGAGCAGGTCGAACACCACGAGCAACGTGCCTTTGGCGACCTCACGCTTCTCCTTGATCTTCGCGCGCACCGGTCGAAGTATCGCTGTTCGGGGGATGATGAGCGCCGTAGGCGGTGCTACCCTCACCAACGCCGTGACGAGCAACCTGATCGTTTTCGCCGTGGGCACCCTCCTCGGCCTTGCCGCCCTCGTGGTCTGGCTCGTGTTGCGGCTCCGGCCGGCCAAAGGCACCAAAGGCAGGCGCTGGTAACCGGGATCGCCGGCTAGGTGTCGCGGCGGACGAGCAGGATCGACGCGATCACGAGCGCAGCGGCTGCGTAACCGCAGAGAAGCGCGAAGCCCACCCAGGGACGCAGGTGATTCCCCGGGGTGATCGACATGATCGCCTGCCCCGCAGCCAGCGGCAGATAGGGCGAGGCCGCGTTGTTCCAGCTCGTCGGCAAGACGTTCATCAGCGGAGGCAGCACGAACATGATCCCGGCGAACGTCGCGATGCCGCCGGCCGTGTTCCGGACGATCGCGCCCAGTCCCAGGCCGAACAGCCCCACGACGGTGAGATAGAGGGCGGCACCGATCACGGCGCGCGCGACGCCCGGATGCGAGAAGGCGATGTTGATGTGCCGTCCCTTGAAGATGGATTCGCCGACGACGAATGCGATCAGCGTGGCCGGGATCGTCAGCGCGAGCGTCACGAGGCCGTAGACGATCGCCTTGGCCCACAGAACGGGGAGCCGCCGCGGAACCGCGGTCATCGAGGCGCGGATCATCCCGGTGGAGTACTCGGCCGTGATCACGAGGACACCGAGAACGCCGAGCGCAAGCTGCGCAAGCTGGACCCCGGCGAGGTTGACCTCGAGCGGATGGAAGTCGGCGCGATCGGCGGCGCTCATATGAGGCCAGTGATGCGAGACGACGGCACACGCGAGCGCGGCAATCCCGATCGTGAACACCACGGCGGCCGCGAGCGACCAGCGCGTGGAGCGCACCGAGCGAAGCTTCGTCCATTCCGACAGGCAGACCCTCAGCTGTGTCACCTTGCCGGTGTGCGGCAGGCGGGGCAGTGCCGTGCTCGTCGCGACGCTGCTCACGCTGCGGCCTCCTCTTTCTCGCGGACGGACGGAAGCGCCTTGAACTCGATGTCGTCCCGCGTCAACGTCATGAATGCCTCTTCGAGTGAAGCTTGCTGCGGCGTCAACTCGTGCAACGGGATCCCACTCGCCGCAGCGGCGTCGCCGATCTCGGCCGCCGTCAATCCCGTCACCTCGAGCAGACCCCGCTCGTCGACGACCGTGGCCGTCACCCCCGGGCCGTCGAGGCGCTCGCGCAGTTCGGTGGCCTGCGGCGATCGCACGTGAACGACCTTGCCAGACGCCTGTCGCACGAACTCGTCGACGCTGATGTCGGTGATCAGACGCCCACGCCCGATCACGATCACCTGATCCGCGGTCAGCGCCATCTCGCTCATCAGGTGCGAGGAGACGAACACCGTCCGGCCCTCCGCCGCCAGGCTTCTGAGCAGGTTCCGAATCCAGTGGATGCCTTCCGGGTCGAGGCCGTTGACCGGCTCGTCGAGGATCAGCGTCTCGGGATCGCCGAGCAGCGCGCTCGCGATCCCGAGCCGCTGGCCCATGCCGAGCGAGAACTGGCCGGCGCGCTTGTGCGCCACCTCGCGCAGACCGACGAGATCGATCAGGTCGTCCACGCGGCGTCGCGGGATGCCGTGCGTCTGGGCCAGAGCGAGCAGATGGTTGTACGCAGAACGACCGCTATGGACGGAGCGGGCCTCCAGCAGGGCGCCGACCTCGTGCAGCGGCGCTGCATGATCGCGGTAGTGCTTGCCGTTCACCTTCGCGTCGCCGGCCGTCGGCGCGTCGAGCCCGAGCATCAATCTGATCGTCGTCGACTTCCCCGACCCGTTCGGGCCGAGGAAACCGGTGACGACGCCGGGCCGCACCGTGAACGTCAGATCGTCAACGGCGCGCTTGTCGCCGTAATCCTTGGAGAGATTGCGCGCTTCGATCAAGCCGCTAAAAACGTAGCCGTGCGAGGCGTCACGCCAGCGCCACATGAGAATCGGTTAACCCAACGGCAACATTGGCTGAACGGGGCCTAGGGCCAGTCCCGACGCGATACTGGCGGCATGGATCGCTCCACCGAGGGGCTGCGGCCCGCCGAAGCCTTCGAGGGCCGGATCGTGCGCGTCGAGCCGATCGCGGGGCGCCACCGCGAAGGCTTGCGCGAGGCGGCCGAGCAGGAGCCGCAGATTCACCGCTACACGGGCATGTACTCCGTGGGGTTCGATCGCTGGTTCGACGATGCGCTCGGAAGCCGAACGGAGGTGCCGTTCGTCGTCCACGTGAATGGACGACCCGTAGGCTCGACGCGCTACCTGAACATCGAGCCCTTCCATGGCCGCACCGAGATCGGCTGGACCTGGCTCGAGCGCCCTCAGTGGGGAACGGGGGCGAACATCGAGACGAAGTACCTCTTGCTCCGAAACGCCTTCGAAACCTGGGGTGGCATGCGCGTCGAGTTCAAGACAGACGCCCGCAATCTCCGCGTTCGGGGCGCGCTCCTCGGCATCGGCGCGACCTTCGAAGGGATCTTCCGCAAGCACATGGTGCTGCCCGACTCGATCCGCGACTCCGCCTGGTACGCCATTGTCGACGACGACTGGACCCGGGTGAAGGGGCTGCTCGAGCGGAAGATCGAGCAGCACGCGTCCCTGGGCTCATAGGGCTCCGGGAGCGGTTTCCCACCAGCTTTGGCAACACCCAGTGGTCTTTGGGTAACCCCCTTTGTCGGGGTATGCGCCCGCCGCCGGCGTACCGACATCAATCTCGGCGAGCTAACTGGTTCCCGAGAGGCCGGGCGTACCCGGACTGGAGTCTTTGAAGAAGGGACTGAAAAATGCGGACACTGAAACTCGGCAGCAAGAAAACGCGCGCGGTCATCATCCTCGCGCTGGTGATTGCAGGTTCTGTGATCGGCGTCGCGATCGCGGCCTGGACGACAGGCGGCAGCGGCTCCGGCCAGGCCTCGGCAGGCACGGCAGCCTCGATGACGATTTCGGCCGGAACGCCGAGCACGAACCTCTATCCGACCGCGTCGGCCGATGTCGCCGCTGTGGTCAGCAATCCCGAATCCGTACATGGTGCACGTCAGCTCTGTTTCGCTCGGAGCGGTCACCGTCGACGGTGGGCACAGCGCCTGCAACACCGGCGCCAGCGTCACCGTCACCTCACCACAGAACAACGGTGGCACGGGCTGGGATGTCCCCGCCAAGAGCGGAGCCGTGAACGGCAGCTTGAACCTCGACCTCGCGAACGCGATCTCGATGAGCAATGCCGCGAACGACTCCTGCCAGGGCGCGACGTTCACGGTAGCGCTGACCGCTACGGGCGCGAGCGGGCCGTAGAACTCGGCACGCGCCGCTCGACTCGTCGTCGAAGTGCCGGACGATGGCAAGCGGTTTCGAACTCAGTAGCAGGGCCAGCCGGTTGACCGCGCTGGCCCTGCTGACCTTCGTCGTCTGCATTCCGGTGGCCGTCGTTGCTGCAAGGGCTCCGGCCGGCTGGCAGCTCGCAACTGCAAACAGTCGCGGGACGGGCTCGCTGCGGATCAGGAGCAACCGCATCAGCAACCTCTATCCGGGCGCCAAGCGAACACTCACCTTGACCATTCACAACAATTTCAAGCACGCAGTCCGGGTTCGCGCTCTGCGCGTTCGTAACCTCCGCACGACGAAGCGCGGCTGCGCCCCCACTCGCCGCAATCTGACGATCCGCAGGCAGAAGTCTCGCGCGTTCCGCCTCCGATCGGGCGCTAGCCGCCGGGTCGTCTTCCTGCTCACGATGCCGAACACGGTTGCGAATGCGTGCCAGGGAGCTGTCTTCGACCTTCGCTACAAGGCGCTACTGGAAACGAGCGCACGATGAAGCCACGGCGAATCTCTGTCATTGCCGTCGTCGCGCTCCTCGTCGTCACGGCGAGCGCATTTGCCTACTGGACGGCGACATCCTCCGCCGGCAGCAACGGATCAGCCGCGGCGGCCACCGTCAACCAGGGAGCAACCCCGTCAGCCGCTCCCAGCGCGACCGGACGCGCGGTCACTATCAGCTGGGGTGTCTCGACCCTCTCGAACGGGGCTGCGCTCGAGGGCTACCTCGTCAAGCGGTATCCCGCTGGAGGCGGAGCGGCCACGATCAGCCCGATCGGGAACTGCACCGGGACGGTCGCCGGAGTCACTTGCACCGAGGAAGACACCCCGGCGGGAGCGTGGCGCTACACGATCACGCCGGTGATCGGCGCGTGGCGCGGCGCGGAGAGCCTGCTCAGTGGCGTCGCCACGGTCTCGGCGGCGAGCGTGACGGTCAACGGGTCCCCGTTCGGAGACTCGTTGTTCACTCCGGCGATCGCGGTCACGACGGGTTCCATCAGCGGCTTCTCGGGGACGGGCAGCGGCGGGCACGGCGAGGGCGTGACCTACCGCCTCGACGGCAGCACGATGCTCACCGGTTTGCCGGCATACGTTGGAACGGACGGGAATGCGACGATCACCTCGCTCGGTATTCCGAAGAGTGCAGGTGACGGCTCGCACAGCATCTACGCGCTCGGTGACGCGGCCTACCTGCCGTCCCAGGCGAGCGCGGGCATCGTCATCGACACGACCGCCCCTGCCATGAGCGCGCAGCTCTCGCCGACGCCCGGCGCCGGCGGTTGGAACAACACGTCTCCCGTGAGCGTCGCCCTGAGCGCCGACGACGGGACGGGATCGGGCGTCAGTCAGTTCAAGTACACGACCGACGGCTCCGATCCGAAGACATCAGGAACGGCCCAGGTCTATACGGGATCGCCGTTCAACGTCTCTGCGCAGGGGACGACAACCGTGAAGTACTTCGCCGGCGACGTGGCGGGCAACTCATCGGCGGTGCAGACACAACTGGTCAAGATCGACACCACCCCGCCGACGAACGCCGTTTCCCTCACCAGCGTCAGTGGAGGGCTCTACCCGACGGCAGGCCCGCTCGCGAGTGGCAGCACCATCTATTACCGCGGAGCTGTTGCGGGGTCGTTCACGATCACGAACGCAGTCGCCGACGCGCTGTCCGGCCCAGCCTCGAGCGCCACGAGCTCCTTCGCAGGCGGTTCGAGCGGTTGGTCGCATACACCGTCACTCGTGACGACGCCCGCAGGTGGCCCCTACGTCTCGGCGGCGTTCAGCTGGAGCCCGGGCTCGACGAGCTCGCCGAGCGAGACCGTGACGGGCCGGGATGTCGCCACCAACTTCGCCTCGACCACACTCAACTTCACCGACGACTCGACCGGTCCGAGCGGCGGATCCGTCGACGCCACGGGGCTCGGCGGCACCGGCGGTCGCTACTCGACGTCCACGACCCTCAACATCTCGCTGGTGAAGGGCACCGACTCGGGATCCGGGCTGGCAACGACCGGAGCCCAGCTGCTGCGTGCTTCGGCGCTGTTGTCGTCGTCCAATGGAATCGCGGCCGGCAGCTGCGGTAGCTACGGAGGCTACGCCCAGGTCGGCTCCAACGATCCGAGCTCCCCCTACACGGACAACGCGGCCGGCGGCATCACGACGGGCCATTGCTATCGCTACGAGTACGTCGTCTCCGACAACGTCGGGAATACCACCACGTATACGAGCCCGGACGTCATGGTCGACACGACCGGTCCGTCGGCGCCGTCGCTGAGCCTCTCGAGCGCGACCGGCAACACCTACATCAACGGCACGACCGCCTACATCAACGCGCAGGCCGGCAAGTCGGGCAGCTTCCAGGCCACAGCCACCAGCACCGACAACGACTCCGGCCTGCTCAAGGTCAACTTCCCCAGCCCCACAGGCTTCTCCAGCGGCGGCGGCGACAGCAACAGCTCCCCCTACCAGACCACCTACAACTGGTCCGGCGCCGTCGCAGCCACAGGCTCGCAAACAACCACCGCCTACAACAACGCCAACCTCACCAACACCAACACCTTCACCATCACACCCGACACAACCGCCCCCACCGGCGGCGCCCTCACCGTCAACGGCACCAACGCAACCGGCGCCGGCTCCACCAGCTACAACGCGAGCGGCAACTGGACGATCGGCACGATCAGCGACTACACCGACTCCGGCTCCGGCCTCACCTCCTCGATCCTGACGCGCGAGTCCGCAACCCTGAGCTCCTCCAACGGGATCGCCGCCGGCAGCTGCGGCAGCTTCGGCAGCGCAACCACGATCGGCAGCCGCTCCACCCCGATCGCCCAGACCCTGACCGGCCCCACCTGCTACCTCTACACGCTCACCGGCCTCGACAACGTCGGCAACACCGTCACCATCACCACCACCGTCATGGTCGACACGACCGGTCCGTCGGCGCCGTCGCTGAGCCTCTCGAGCGCGACCGGCAACACCTACATCAACGGCACGACCGCCTACATCAACGCGCAGGCCGGCAAATCGGGCAGCTTCCAGGCCACAGCCACCAGCACCGACAACGACTCCGGCCTGCTCAAGGTCAACTTCCCCAGCCCCACAGGCTTCTCCAGCGGCGGCGGCGACAGCAACAGCTCCCCCTACCAGACCACCTACAACTGGTCCGGCGCCGTCGCAGCCACAGGCTCGCAAACAACCACCGCCTACAACAACGCCAACCTCACCAACACCAACACCTTCACCATCACACCCGACACAACCGCCCCCACCGGCGGCGCCCTCACCGTCAACGGCACCAACGCAACCGGCGCCGGCTCCACCAGCTACAACGCGAGCGGCAACTGGACGATCGGCACGATCAGCGACTACACCGACTCCGGCTCCGGCCTCACCTCCTCGATCCTGACGCGCGAGTCCGCAACCCTGAGCTCCTCCAACGGGATCGCCGCCGGCAGCTGCGGCAGCTTCGGCAGCGCAACCACGATCGGCAGCCGCTCCACCCCGATCGCCCAGACCCTGACCGGCCCCACCTGCTACCTCTACACGCTCACCGGCCTCGACAACGTCGGCAACACCGTCACCATCACCACCACCGTCATGGTCGACACGACCGGTCCGTCGGCGCCGTCGCTGAGCCTCTCGAGCGCGACCGGCAACACCTACATCAACGGCACGACCGCCTACATCAACGCGCAGGCCGGCAAATCGGGCAGCTTCCAGGCCACAGCCACCAGCACCGACAACGACTCCGGCCTGCTCAAGGTCAACTTCCCCAGCCCCACAGGCTTCTCCAGCGGCGGCGGCGACAGCAACAGCTCCCCCTACCAGACCACCTACAACTGGTCCGGCGCCGTCGCAGCCACAGGCTCGCAAACAACCACCGCCTACAACAACGCCAACCTCACCAACACCAACACCTTCACCATCACACCCGACACAACCGCCCCCACCGGCGGCGCCCTCACCGTCAACGGCACCAACGCAACCGGCGCCGGCTCCACCAGCACCACGAGCAATCCGGGCTTCACGATCGGGACGCGGACGAACTACACGGAAGCATCCGGGTCAGGGCTTGCGTCGAGCACGCTGACGGTTCAGTCGGCGACGCTCACAAACAACAACAGCTGTGGTGCCGCCGGGTCCGCCGGGCCGTATACATCGCCGACGACGATTGCCGGGACGACCAACCCGGCCATCACGGTGGGCTACTGCTACCTCTACACGCTCACCGGGACCGACAACGTCGGCAACGCGGCGAGCGTGAACACGCTCGTGAAGGTTCCGTTCGCCGGCATCGACTGGACGGCGACCAGCAAGGCGCCCACCTGCACGTACACGGTCATCACCGCTGTCACGTGCACCGTGGGCTGCGGTCGGGAACGGCGGAACGTGGACCGCGAAGGTGATGCTGATCGACGCGACCCACGCCGCCGTGACCAACACGACCGGAAGCACGATCACCGTAACGCAGGTGACCGGCGGCCAGGGCACGGGCGCCCCGGCGTCGGTGACCATCGCTCAGAATGCATCCGCAAGCGCAGCGACGTTCACGGTCACGCTCAACAACGGCGCCAACAAGACCGCCACGATCACCGCGACGATCGTCGTCAACGGAGTGACCTACACGGTCAACTGCGTAGTCAACTCCGCGTAGTCAGCTCGTGAAAGAGAGCATGACCGCGTGGACTCTTACGAGATCGTGATCTTGTACGTGACCGACTTGTAGGCCTTCTTCGACTCGCCTTTCGTCAGGCCGTAGGAGACGGTGGCTTTACCCCGTGCGACCGCTTTGAAGACGATCACGACAGTGGGGCCAAGGCTGCGTTCGGCAACCTCCCGCACGATCGCAGGATTCCCTCGCGCGAGGCGCCACACGAGACCGGACGAAGAGGTCTGCGCGGGAAGCGCAACTGCGACGAATGTCCCACGCTTCGCGCTGACCGTCGTGACCTGTCCCGGCGGAAGCGGGCCGACCGGAGGCGCAGATGCGCCTGCAGGCACTGCCGCGAGGAGAACCGCAGAGACGAGAACGGCGGTCAGCGTAGTTATGTACAACGTTGTCTTTGGCATCCCCCAACGCTAGCGTGGTCGACGGACCAACGAAGAAGGAGGAGTCATGGCCAAGAAAGCCGATTTCAGCGAACAGGAGTGGGACGCGCTGCACAAAGGCGTGACGGGAGCAGGACTGCTGGTGTCGCTCAGCGACCGCAGCTTCTTCGACACCTTCAAGGAGGCAGGAGCGCTCGGCAAGCACGTTGCCAAGGCGAAGGAGACCGGGTCCAGCGAGCTGGTTCGCGAGCTCGCGGACGTCCACGGAACCGGCTTCGGGGTGACGACTTCGCCTGAAGTCGTCGAACGCGAGACGATCGAGGCCCTGCACACCGCGAAGACGACGCTCGAGTCGAAGGCGCCCGACGAGCTCGAGCCCTATCGGCAGTTCGTCCTCGGGATCGCACAGTCCGTCTCCGACGCCGCCGGCGGCGGCGAGGCGGCGGAGAGCGGCGCAATCGAGAAGGTGAGATCGGCGCTCGCCTAGGTCGGAGGACGAGCTCGAGCGACGAGGCGGCCGGTGCCGATGGCGACGATGGGTGACCTGGACCGGCTCGCGCGCGCCATGCCACACACGACCAAGGAGGTATCCGACGAGGGCCGGCCCGCGTACTCCGTCCACGGCAAGCTCTTCTGCTGCCACCGCGGTCGAAGGCGCGACGCGGTCGATTCAGAAAGCGGAGAGCGGCTCGATGACGTGCTCATGTTTCGCGTCGCCGATCTGGGAGTGAAGGAGCTCCTGCTCGCCGACGACCGCGGCGTGTTCTTCACGACACCGCACTTCGACGGCTACCCCGCCGTCCTGCTTCGGATCCCGAACCTTGCCGGCCTCGATCAGGAGGAGCTAGGCGACCTCGTGATCGAGGCGTGGCTCACCCGGGCGCAGAAACGCGTTGCAAAGGCGTGGCTCGAAGAGCAGGGAGTCCCGGAGGCAGGCGACGATGTGGACTAGGCCGAATCGCCGCTCGCCGCCCGCTAGGGCGTCATCTTGTCGGTGTTCATCTTGTCGGTGTTCATCTTGTCGGTGTTCATCTTGTCGGTGCTCGTCTTGTCGGTGTTCATCTTCATGTTCATCGCAGGGTTGCTCCCCGGCTGCGTCAGGTCGGGCACGCTCCCAGGGGCGGCGGCGACCCAGATCCCGAGCGCGACGAGGGCAACGGCGAGCGCGGTGGTGAAGCGTTCGCCCCAGGGGACGATCTTCTGGACGAAGATGACGGCCGCGACGAGAGCCATCCAGAAGAGGCTCATCACTCCAAGCGCGAAGAGCACGATCATCAGGCCCCAGCAGCACCCGACACAGTAGGCGCCGTGCTCGGAGCCCATCCGCAACGCGCCACGCCAGCCTGGACGCCAGCCTCCGAGAACGAAGTGCAACGGGCTGCGGCAGTGGCGCAGGCAGATCGACTTCAGCGGCGTCAACTCGTAGAGACCCGCCGCGGCGACAGCACCGCCGACGACATAGGGACCCGCCCGGTCCCAGCCGAGGAAGCCGAAATCGAAAGTTCGCACGACACGGTAGAGACCGTAGGCGGCCAGCCCGTACACCGTCCAGACGGCGAGGTAGGCCGCGACGAACACCCACGTCGGCACGACCGGCTCCCCGCGGCGGCCCCCTTCACTCGACACGCGCCCGAAGAGAAGCACCATCGGAAAGACCGACGGCAGCATCATCGCTCCCATCATCGTGACCCAGATCCCGACGTACCAACCGAGGCCGCCGAGATCCGTGCCGGGGCCCCCGTCCATCCCCCGCATCCGGTCGACTGTGACGATCCACGCAACCAGTGCGCCTCCGAGGAGCCACGTTGCCGTCCACACCGGTCGAGGGAGGAATCGAAGCATCTGCGGACGCCGTATCTTCATGCCCCCGGCGGCGAAGATCAAGCCGGAGCAGGCGAACCTACACGGTGATGAGGATCTTCCCTCGAGCGTGTCCGGTTTCAACATGCCGGATGGCGTCCGGCGCCTCGCTCAGCGGGTAGGTGCGGCCGATGACCGGCGTGAGCTTTCCGGCTTCGCTCAGCTCTGTCAGAAAGACCATGTCACTCGTGCGGAGCTTTGCGAGGAACGGGAGTAGGCGCTGGCTCACGAATCGAGAGACGATGAACGCCCTTGCGGGGCCGGCCAGCGGTCCGAGCCAGTTTCCGCCCCCTCCGCCGACGAGCACGACCGCTCCTTCCCGCGTGAGAACGCGTCGCAGGTCTGCCAGCGAACGGTTACCGACGAGATCGACGATCAGGTCGTACGTCTGCTTCCCCTGGGCGAAGTCGTCCAGCGTGTAGTCGACGACCGCGTCGGCACCGATCGAGTTGACGAGCTCGACGTTCGGCGTGCTGCAGACGCCTGTCACATTGCCACCCATAGCCCTCGCGATCTGGACGGCGAACGTGCCGATCCCGCCCGCGGCGCCGTTGATCAGAACCCTCTGTCCGGCCTGGAGCCGACCGGCGTCCCGAAGAGCCTGGAGGGCTGTGCAGCCTGCCATCGGGATTGCGGCAGCCTGCTCGAACGAAAGGGCCGGCGGCTTGGGCGTGAAGTTTCGCTCCACGCCGCACAGGTATTCGGCAAAGGCCCCGCTGCGGCCGCCGAACACCTCGTCGCCTGGCTGAAACCGCGTCACGTTGTCGCCGACCGCCTCGACCTGCCCGGCCACGTCGACGCCCGGAATGGGGTGTTTCGGCCGGCGAAGACCCTCGCTCAGGCGAACGAAGTACGGGAGACCTCGCAGCACGTGCCAGTCGTACGGATTGACGGAAGCCGCTCGGACCCGAACGAGCACGCCGTCCTCACCGACGGTGGGCTTTTCGAGCTCTTGAAGCTTCAGGTCATCGGGCGGGCCGTACTCGTGGTTGACGATCGCCTGCATCATGCTTTCGCTCCCCTACACTGTAAGTTTACGGTGTAAGGTTAGACGTACACCGTAAGCTTGTCAATGCCGATGGCTGCCGACCCCGAGTCCAAGCCCCGCCTCCCCCTCACGAGGGACCGCGTGCTCGAGGCTGCGATCCGCCTCGCAGACGAAGGCGGAATCGAGTCGCTCACGATGCGCAAGCTCGCCGGTGAGCTCGGTGTCGAGGCGATGTCCTTGTACAACCACGTGGCGAACAAAGGCGACCTCGTGGCGGCGATGGTCGATCTGGTTGTCGACGAGATCGAGCTGCCGTCCGCGGGCGAGGAGTGGGACGTCGATATCCGGACCTGCGCCGTCTCCGCCCACGAAGCTCTGCTCCGTCACCCGTGGGCCTGCAGCCTCGTGTTGTCGCCGGGCACGATGCGCGCACTGCCGACGCCGCGGTTGCGTTACATGGAATGGCTGCTGAAACGACTGCGCGAAGCCGGCTTTTCACCCGAGCTGACGTATCACGCGTATCACACACTCGACAGCCACATCCTCGGGTTCACGCTCTGGCAGCTCGGTCATGCGATCAGCGCGACGGAACTCGGCGATGGTGACCTTGCAGACCTCGTCGACCGGTTCCTCTCGGAACTGCCGGCCGCCGACTACCCGTATCTCGCCGAGCACGCCCGCCAGCACGTCGCCGCGCCGAGCGGTGACGGCGCACGCGAGTTCGAGTTCGGGCTCGATCTGATCCTCGACGGTCTCGAGAGAGCCCGCGAAGCCGGCTGAGGTCGCGGCCGGCCGCGACGCCGGTGCGGATCTGGTACTCGCGCGCGCGGGTGTAACCCTCTGTGGGGCGTGAGGTCCTGACACGTTCTTGCGAGATCGACGAACGCTGCGAATTGACCGACTTGGGTCAGGACGCATGGGGATGCCATGTGCGAGGCTTTCGCCGAGCGGCGACTGAGGGGCCATGGCCTACCTCGGCGCGTCACGAGTCCCCCTTACTTTCGCGACGCGCCGAGGGCCCCTCGACCCAGCGTGGGTTTGGGCTAGGCCGGGATCTTGGAGCGACGTCCGGAACGGACGAGCAGCCCGTACATGATCAGCACTTCTAACGTAGTAATGCCCACCGGAAGCGGCGTCATCCGGTTGGGATGACCCGCCGATCATGCACGTGGATGGCCGGTTGCGATCCTGGACAGCGCCCTGAGGTTGTCTCGAGTGAATGACGCTGAGGTTGCCGCAGCCCCGTTGGAGGCACGTTCGGGGACCCGCACGCGGAGCGCACCGGGGAGCGAGACGAACTGCAACGGGGGTTCGAGCATGAGCGCCTCGCCGTCGAGGCCGACCGCGACCGGCGAGCTCGACCGGACCTCGAACCGGGCCTCCGACCATTCCAGCAGGCCGTGGAAGCGCTGCGCTTGGCCGACGGTCTCGAGCATGACGAACTCGGCGATGTCGCTTGCCGCGGTAATGCGCGCAGCGACGAGGCCAAGCCGGCCGGTGTCGAGGCGCGCGCGTGTTCCGGCGCCGGCAAGGCTGGTGAGCTGGTAGGGATTGTTCGAGACGAGCACGAGTGGCGCATCGCTGAGCTCGGTCCCGTCGGGACCCTCGAACTCGAGATCGATCGGGGGCGCTCCGGGTCCGAGCAGCTCCGGGAGCATCTGCGTCCAGGTCTCGAGCTTGGCATCGCGATAAGCGTCCGACTGAACCACCTCGGCATAGACACCCAGCGATGCGTTGTTGACGAAGACATGCTCGTTGACACGGGCAAGGTCGATCCGCCGTTCCACTCCGTCCGTGAAAGCGTCGAGCGCACCGATCACGTCATCCCGGTCGAGCCCAAGGTCGAGCGCAAAGTGGTTACGCGTCCCTGCCGGAATACAAACATGCGGAACGTTGTGTCGCATTGCGACTGTTGCGACGAGCGCCTGCGAGCCGTCACCGCCGGCCATGCCGATCACGTCCGCCCCGTCGCTCAGGGCCTGTTCTGCCAGTTCCAGGAGGTCGTCACCACGCTCGAAGTCGAGCACCACCGCACGAATTCCGCGCTTTCGTGCCTCACCCGCCAGGTCGAAGCGCGTGGCTTTGCCGCCGCCCGACTTGGGGTTGATCAGCAAGACCCCCGACTTCGCTCTGGCTGGTCTCGCCGCGGGATGCGTGGAGTCGGTTCTCTCGGGAATCTGCCTGCGGCGCAGTGCCATGCGACTTGCGGCGCCGAACGCGGCGATCGCGACCACCAGGGCAACCAGCTCGTCGATCAGGTCTTGCGCGACGAGCGCGACCACGCCGCCCGCCAACGCCACGACCGCGACCGCAATGCCGAGAAGTCGCGCGATCCCGCGCCTAGTCGCCGCAAGCCAAAGGCCTGCGCCTGCCAAGCCGAGCGCCGCCAACACGAGCAGGAGCGCGACCACGTCGTCGACCAGGAGGACTACGAGCGTCGCGAGCACGCCCAGCTGCGGCGACGAGCGCGATCCACGCCCAGATGCGCGCCGTGCCCGGCCTCTTCATCGCCCGCCTCGATGGCTCATCTGCTTCGACTCCGTGACATCGCGCTCAGGCCGTCACGCGAGCCTTCTTTCCGTTCTTTCGCTTCTGCTTCGGCATGATCTCCTCCGCCAGGCCCAGCTGCCGGCTGCGAGCGGCGGCCGGCGACATGGACCCGCCCGCGGCCGAACGCATCGATCTTTCCCCAGCGGCCGGGGATGTCGAGCAGCTCGAGCCGCCCGATTCCCTGCGCCAGAACTGGATCGATGAGCAGGTTGTCGCCGATTGGCTCGAGGCCGAGCATCGTCCGGAGCAACAGCAGCGGCGCACCGGTCGACCAGGCCTGCGGGCTGCACGCCGTGGGGTACTGCACCGGGTACTTCGTCAGCTCGCGCGCGTAACCGCCGAACGCTTCGGGTAGCCGTCCCTGGAAGTAGTCGGCGGCGTCGAGGATGCCTGCGGCGATCTGCGCCGCCTCGTCCTTGAAGCCGTAGCGACGGAGTCCCCATGCAATGAACGAGTTGTCGAAAGGCCAGACGGTGCCGACGTGGTAGCCGATCGGGTTGTAGCGCCCCTCTCCTTCGGCAAGGGTGCGAATGCCCCAGCCGCTGAAGAGCCTCGGTCCCATCAGATTGGCGGCGACGGCCTTCGCCTTCTTCTTGTCGACGATGCCGCTCCACAGAAGGTGGCCGTTGTTCGAGGACAGCGCATCGACTTGTTTTCCATCGCTGTCGAGAGCGAGCGCAAAGTATTCGCCGTCTTCGACCCAGAAGTCGCGGTTGAAGCGGCGCTTGAGATCCGCTGCCTCATGCTCGAGCCGGTCCGCATACGCCTCGTCCTTCCACACGAGCCGAGCGAGCCGGGCCCCGCGGACCTTCGCGTCGTAGGCATATCCCTGGAGCTCGCACGTCGCCCGCGGGAAGCCGGGAATCTCGCCGTTGCTGGAGGAGATCGAATCCCATGAGTCCTTCCAGCACTGGTTCTCGAGCCCGGTCTTCTCGTTGCGACGCTTGTACGACACGTAGCCGTTGCCCATGAGGTCGGCGTACTCGTCGATCCATGTGAGCGCAGCCCGAGCCTGTTGCTCGAGATCGCGGACGAGCTTTCTGTCCCCGGTCCACCGCTCGTACTCGTCAAGCAGGACGACGTAGAGCATGGTCGCGTCGGCGGCTCCGTAATAAGGGGAATGCGGTCGCTCTTCGAACGCAGTCATTTCGCCGTAACGCATCTCGTGCAGGATCCGGCCGGGATCCTCGTCCCGAAAATCGTCCAGACGGCTGCCCTGCCAGTCTCCGAGTGCGAGCAGAGTCGTCGCTGCGAGCTCGGACGTGAACGGCAGCGACTGAAGGCTTGTAAAGATGCTGTCGCGGCCGAACATCGTCATGAACCACGGAAGCCCGGCGGCAGGGAGGCTCTTTCCGCCCATCACGGGCGGCGCGAAGCGAAGCGCAGCGAGGTCGACGAGGCTACGCCTGTACGTGGTCTTCAACGGCTCCCAGTCGGACTCCAACCGTGGCGCGTCTTCCAGCCACTTGTCGAGGCTGCGTTCCATGTTCGGTCGCGCCTTACTTCCCTCACGGTGGTACTTCGGCCTCGTGTACGTCCCTCCGATGCCGGCCGCCGTGACGACGTCCAGGTCGGTCGTCCAAGCACCGTGCGGCTCGATCTGAGCCAGGAGCGTGAGGCCGGTCTCGTCGAAGGTCGCAGGGGCCGACGAGGAGATCGACGTCTCGCGCCGGTACGTCTCGCGTGAGTAGCCGAGTCGCAACGAGCCCTTCTCGACGTCTGCCGGAATACTTCCCTTTCTTCTTGAGCGCGTCCTTGACCTCGAAGAGATCGGCGAAATCGGAAGCGGCTTCGATCCGGACCGTGATCTCCACCGGTTTCTCGTCGTGATTGAGGAGCGTGAGCTCCTCGTGGAAGCCGTCACCGACCGCGCGCCGGCGGATCACGGACAGCTTGGCATCGACGTAGACGGTCCCCGTGCCGGGCACGAGGAAGAAGCGGGTCTCGAAGTACTGCAGGTCGTCGACCGACAAGGGATTCAGCCGCTCGCCGTCCAGCGTGAGGATCCACTTCGAGAGGAAGCGGGTATCGAATGAGAACAGTCCCGTTGGATCGGTCAGCGACGCTTCGATGTCTCCGCGCGAGTCGCTCACGACGAAGGTGTTGCCGTCGAGAATCTGAACCAGCCCGTCACTCATGATGACCTCCCGGCGACGGCGAGCTCTCGCCGTCGAATCGATTCGGCCGGCCCGGCGAAGACACGTTGGAAGAGGACGAGCAGCTCGGGATCTCCTTCGACGCCAACCTCGCCCCGGAGGATCGCGGCCATCGCATTCTTCTCGCCGCTGACGATGGCGTCGAACAGCGGGCGGTCGGTCGTCACCGTGCAATCGGCCTCATCATGCGCCCGGGACACCGACACGTCGCCCTTCTTCACCACCACCGACCAGTGCGCCGTGCTCGTACCGTCACTGATGTCGAAGCTCAACACTCCGGTTGCCTTGCGAAGCATCGGCTCGTGCCCTCGTTCTGCCGAGCTCGTCGAAGAACTCTCCGGTTGGATCAGTCATCGTCTCCCTTTCGGTCTGTGCGGCAGGAGCCGAGCTCGCGGGCGCTCCTCTTGCTCGGGTGAATCGGAAGCAGCTCCGCGAAGCGCGGCGTACGCATACGGGTGGTAGAAGACGTCGAGGGCGGTCGCTTCGGCCGCCTCCAACTCGAACGAATCGTCTGGGCTGGAACCGACGACGGAGACGGTCAGCGTGGCGTCCTCTTTGGACCACAACAGCGCGATGTGCGTGCTGCCGCTCTCCCGATGGGCGAGCTCGATCACGCAGCCCGCGCCCCCACGCGTCTCGGTGTCCAGATTCACCCTGTGAACGATCGCGCCGGGGCCGCCGTCCGGCATCGTCCGATGGGGATGATCGGCGCGCGGCTCACCGAGCCGGGGCCCCGCTACCGTCGCAGGGGAGGGGCCCGCTCTGGCCCACGAGCCGACGCTCCCGAGCGAGCACGCCCAGTGTGCGCTCCATCGCGACGGGCTGTAGTGCCCCGTATCCGGCTTTGACGGGATCGTCGAGGAATCGGATCAGAAAGAGCGTCACGCCGATGACCGCAACGACGGAGCCGATCAGCACGGCCTGGACGATCGCCCGCTCGCCACTGTCGGCAAACAGGAGCATGAACACACAGATCACCCCGGCGATGAAGAAGAGAACGACCCAGAGGGACGCCGGTATCACCCCCTCCGTACCATGAATCCGGTCCTCACGCGCCAGCTCGCGATCCGCGCTGCGGTCGAGCCACTTGTCGTAGGCCGTCTGCTCGACGGCGGTCCTCGGGGTTGTGATTTTCAAGGTCCTGAACATCGCCACGCCCCAGGGGTTGAACTCGGTCCCCTGCGTGCCTGACCGCATCCTCGGCCACTCCTGGTGCACGACCGAGCGCCCGTAGCAGATGAGCTCGTTCCCGAGTTGCTGCCGAACGGCGACCGGGAAGAATTGCGCCGTCTCGAATTGCTGCGCGACCAGCAGCGCCTCCGTTTCCGCACCGCTGCTGGACTTGTCATAGCTTGAGAACGCGAGGAACACGATCAATCCGAGCAGAACCGAGAAGCCGGTGGCCAGCACACCGAAGACGCCCGCGGCCCGGTCCCCATCGGCGAAGAAGCTGCCGTCCGGGGCGCGGCGACGGACAAGCAACAGCGCCGAGACCGCAACCCCGACGGCGAGCGCGACAACCAGGCCTGCCCAGAGGAGACTCATCGCCTGGCCGGATTTCTAGTCGTGCTGCGCGGCGTGGGCCGGCTCATGGACGCGATCGACCGTCATGCCCGCGGCCCGAGCGCGATCAACAGCAGGCAGATCGACACCACCACCCAGAGGACAATCACGAGCGGCACCCATAGGCGCGCGTTCATCGCATCCGACCCAGGCTCGAGCCGGGCAGACCAGGCCGGGCGGTGACCGCGAGCAACGGCATCTCCCGCCGATGCTTCCAGCTCGAACGATCCTCGCATCGTCCCGAGGGGGTGAAAGCTGAACTGGGCACGCCGCGGAGTCGGGAATCGCCCACTTTGGATGATGCAGGCACGACTCCGTCGGCGGGAGGCTGAACGCTCGGCCGCCGAAGTCTGCGCTCTCGCGTGCCTCGCGGAGCGGGAAGGAGCAGGGCATGCGACTCGAGTTGGGGAAGTCGATTCGTTGCACGGACGAGGTCTACGGCAAGCTCGCGGACGTGGTCATCGATCCGATCGCAAAACAGGTGACTCATCTCGTCGTCGAGCCGAAGAACGGCGACGACATTGCCCGCCTCGTCCCGATCGACCTCGTCGAGAACGGCGGCGACGACGCGCACGAAGTGAAACTGCGCTGCACGGCGGAGGACGTACGCCAGCTCGAGCACGTCCATGAGTTCGCCTACCTTCGCATGGGCCAGACTCCCACGAGCGATCCGGACTGGGACGTCGGGATCGAAGACGTGCTCGCCCTGCCCTACTACGAGAGCCCAGAGATCATCGGTTACGGCGGAGGGGTCGGCGATTCGAGTGTGCAGTACGACCGCGTCCCGAAAGGAGACGTGGAGGTCAGGCGCTCGAGCGCGGTCATCGCGGCTGATGACCATTTCCTCGGCAAGGTCGACGGGTTCGTGGTCGACGACACCCACATCACTCACTTCGTCCTGGAGCGAGGGCACCTCTGGGGGAAGCGCGAGATCACGATCCCGATCGGCGCAGTCGCCAAGGTCGAGAACGATGCGGTCTCTCTGAGCCTCTCCAAAGCTCAGGTAGAAGACTTGCCGTCTGTTCGCGTGCATCGCCACTCGTAGCCAGGGTCCGGGGGCCGATGCGTACGCTTGGAAGATGGAGCCCTTCGCGCTCATCGTCCTCGGAAGCAGTCGGCGTACCCGCAACGGCGATTACTCCATCAGCCGAGCCTGCCGCGGTGCCGTCGGCCACGCCGGCCGGCTTGCCGCGTCGCGTAGCCCACAGGTCGTCGTGTTCAGCGGCTGG
>CAWDSD010000001.1:0-19283 GCA_963804935.1 uncultured Actinomycetes bacterium | reverse complement strand
TGGATGCACCGATAATCGGGTGTCCCATAACAGCCTCAGGTGGTAATCCACGCGAATACGCCTTTCGGTCAATGTTCAGGGAGCCAAGGCGTTGCTAGCGTCGGCGGCATGGCACAAGTACTGACCGAGCGGGAGCTAAAGATCACAGAGCGGCAGCGCGAGGTGGTCGAGCTGATCGCAGCCGGCCTCTCGAACGACGAGGTCGGCGAGCGTCTGGGCATCTCCCCCCGCACCGCGAAGGCGCATTGCGACGTCCTGCGCCAGAAGCTCGGCGTCTCGCGACGGCGACAGATTCCTGTCGCCTATCGACTGCTGACCGGTGACGACCCGCTCTCGAGAAGCCTCGGATCCGGAGCCTCCGCATCCGGGGACTGACGGCCTGTACCTGCGTCCCGGGCGCAGGTACAGGTTCCCCTGTCAGCTCGAAAACTCGGGGCGCCGCGATTAGCGTTCGACGCGGACACAGTGATGGAGGCCACCCCGGAGCCCGTTGCCAGCCGTCGTCGGATCATCAAGCGACCCCGGCTGACGCGAATACTCGACGCGAGCGAGGCGCGGCTGATCCTCCTCGTCGCGCCCGCTGGGTACGGAAAAACGACGCTCGCGCACGAGTGGCTCGACTCGAAGCGCGCAGCCTGGTACCGAGGCACGCCGGCGTCGGCGGACGTGGCGGCATTGGCAGTCGGTCTCGCGAGCGCGGCCGCCGAAATCGTCCCGGGCGCTGGAGAGCGCATGCGCGAGCGCCTGCGTGCTAGCGACCGTCCCGACGAAGACGTCGGGATCCTGGCCGAGATGCTGGCCGAGGACCTCGCAGCTTGGCCCGAGGACGCATGGCTGGTGCTGGATGACTACCAGTACGCAATGGATTCCTCAGCATCAGAAGAGTTCGTCCGCGTGCTCACTGAGCTTCATCAACTGACCATGCTCGTTACGAGTCGTCGCCGACCTCAGTGGGCGACCGCGCGAAGACGGATCTATGGCGAGCTTGAGGAAGTCGATCGCTCGATGCTTGCCATGACGGAAGGCGAAGCCCTCTCACTTCTCCGGTCGGACGATGCTGGAACGCCCGGTTTCCTGTCGTCCGCGCAAGGTTGGCCGGCGTTGATCGGCCTTGCAGCTCTTTCGAGCGGTACATCACTAGTGGGATTGTCGGCTTCCGCGTCGCCAGACGAGTATTTCGCTGAGGAGTTGTATGACGTTGCGAGTCCGCACCTTCGAGAGAGTCTCTGTGATCTCGCGCTGGCGCCAAGTCCACGCTTGATCAGATATCTCTTCACCGGAACGGACGGGCGTGGACTCCTCGATGAAGGAGTACATCTCGGATTTCTTTCTTGGGACGGTGCGTCGTACGAGTTGCACCCCGCGCTGCGAGATTTCCTCGTTAAGAGAAGCGTGGAACGAAGAAATCATGCGGAGAGAGTGAGGACTGTGGGACATGCTCTTCTAACTGAAGAGGCTTGGCACGAGGCGTTCACACTGGTTCGAGACTATGAGTCGGACGAGCTGCTTCTTGAGCTCATCGACAAAGCCTACCGATCCTCTGCTGGCTGACGGTCGCGTGTCGACCCTCGAACAGTGGCTAAATTACGCCGCCGAAAGACACCTCAGGAACGAGGTGCTCGACTTTGCTGAGGCTGAGGTGGCTTTCCGCAGCGCGTCCTACACCAAGGCGGAGGTCCTCGCCGCGCGGGCGGCCGCTGGATTTGGCCGAAACCATCGCCTCACGTCCCGAGCATATGCGCGTGCGGGCCATAGCGCTTTCCTGTCGGGAAGCGTCGATGCAGCCTCGTCGCTTCTTAGCAAGGCGCTTGAGACAGCTCTCGTAAAACGCGATCTGAGAGAGGCTCTGTGGGGCGAGTTTCTGTGCGCGGTCGAGCGCGAGCGACCGGAGGGATGCTCTTTACTCGTTCAGTTTGAAGAGGCAGTCGACCATGACCCAGGCGATCTCATGCGAATCAAAGCCGGTGAGATCCTTCTAGGAGTTCGCGGCCTACGGGATGTCACACCAGAACTTCTTTCGGCCATTCATCTCGCTGACAACGTCAATGACTGCCTAAGCGAATCGTCTTTCCTTAACGCATGGATGGCGTTGGCGATCTACTTCGGCCAGTACGGCGAGGTTCTGGAGATGGCCTCACGCCAGCGCAAGCTCATCGAGGAGTATCGCCTCGATTTCGTTCTTCCCCATCTTCATTTGCGAGAAGCTGCCGCGCATCGAGGCAGGAGACGCTTTCGCGACTCACAGGTGGCACTAGACAAAGCAGACGCTGCAGCTGGCAACGCGAGCGATAGTGGCTTGATGAGCTCCCTCAAAATTGCTCGAGCCCACGTTGAACTCCAACAGGCTCGCCCACTCGTAGCGCTGCAATCACTTGAACGCCAGCCTTCGACGTCCCTTTCACCTAGCTGGAAAGGTGAGTATCTCGCTTCGAGGGCATTGGCCCTTGCGGTAATAGGAAATCCTGGGGAGGCTTTGCGAGCTGCCGAATCCGCGGACGAGTCAACGATCGCGGTCGAAGCAAGAGGCTTGAGCTCATTCGCACGGGCGGTCGTCGAATGTCAAGGACCGGCCTCGCGAAGAGACTGAAGCCACCCGCCAAGCCTATTCGCAAGCTGTGCGCGATCACAACGTGGATGGCCTTGTTTCTGCGTATCGCGCTTATCCACCCCTCCTGACAAAGATCTGGCAACAATCCGAGCAGACCGAGTTCTTGCTGGAAGCGATAGAGCGAGCGGGAGACGCATCGCTCGCCCGCACCGCCAAGATTCCAGTCGCCCCCAGCCCGCGCCCGAGAGGTCGGCTTTCTCCCCGCGAGGCAGAGATCCTAGATCTCCTTCGCCAGGGCTTGACTAACCCCGAAATCGCCCAGACGCTTTTCCTGAGCGTGAGCACCGTGAAGGTTCATGTGCGCCATATTTTCGAGAAGCTTGGCGTTCGCACCCGAACTGAAGCGGCGTCACAAGATGTGGATCAATAGGGCTGCTTCAGTCAAGCGGCGTCAGCGGCCGCTGTCCCGGCCTTGTGGGCGGGCTTGAAATTGAACCGCTGACCAGCCCGATATTCCTCGCTGGCTCCAGCCAAGATCGCTTCGAAAGCCGCGACAACACTCGTATCGAACTGGCTCTCGACCGCCTGAGCTAGACGCAACCGCGCAACCTGGCTCGGCATCGCGTCGCGATAAGGCCTATCGGACGTCATCGCGTTATAGGCGTCCGCCACCGCGATGATCCGGGAGAGGAGCGGAATCGCATCACCGACAAGCCCATCCGGGTAGCCCTGCCCGTCGACTCGTTCATGGTGATGGCGAACGATATTCGCGATTTCCGCGTAATCGTCGACGTTCGTCAGAATGCCCTCCGCAATCTCGGAGTGCCGCTCCATCTCACGTCGCTCGTCGAGAGTAAGGGCACCCGGCTTCTCAAGCAGACCAGATGCAAGCCCGATCTTGCCTATGTCGTGGACTAGCCCGCATACATGCGCTAATCGGACCTTCTCTGGAGGAAGACCCATTCGCTCGGCGATATCTCTCGCGTAGACCGCCACTGCAGCGGAGTGGCCGGCCGTGTACCGATCGCGGGCGTCAAGGGTTGCAACAAGAGCTGTCGCAAAGGAGAGGTTAGCTCGCTCCAGATGCTTGTTCACTTCTGCGAGATCGTTTGCGAGTGTCCGTTCCGCTTGGTAGAGGACGAACGATCGCTGAGCAGCAAGCGCTGGAGCTAGGAAAAGAGGAAGAACCCAGGGGGATACCGATTGATAGCCAAACGCCAGCAGCGCAACCCCTGGGACGTAGACCGGGAGCGCCGTCAGCGAAAGGGGCGCCATTTCGCGAACGACTGCGAACGGACTCCCATGCCCCCTAAGCGTGAATACGGTCGCAGCGAAGACGAGATCGAGTGCTTGCATACAAAGGGCTGCAGCGGCGGTGGCGCCCAGAACGGACGCGAGGCTCTCGCCGCCCAAGTTCAGCGCGATCAAGCCAGCCGCGGCGCCCGTCAATGAGCGACTCGATGCATAAACGACCCATCTGGTGGCCGGCGTGGTCGGCTCTCCCAACATCGAGGCGACGGATACCGCCATCGCCCCGATCGGGCCGAACAAGACAGCCGCCAAAAGGATGGGGAACAGCGAGATCGACACCTTCAATGCCCCAGAAACCTGTACCTGCCCGCGCTGAGCGAGCGCTGCGGCTACGCAAAGGGCCCCGACCGCAAACGGGCTCTCGATCCCGTAACCACCGGCTAGAAACGCAGACGCGAAGATGAAGTTCAAGGCAGCCAACAGACCCGCATAGAGCCCGGACGCGCGTTTCCGGGTTCATCGCGCCCGTGCGCACCTGGTCAATAGCGCCTTCGCCGATCTGTTTCAGCGAAATTTCAGTCAACCTCTTGTTTCCTCCCCCGAAAGGGTTACCTTGAATTTGCCGTCAGTCCCCACAGAAGAAGGAGTTACAGATGCGGAGAATCGTGCTCCGAATCGCTTCCCGGGCAGCAAACCCCGGTGGCATCATCGCTTGGTAGCTCTCGCAACGCAGCTTGCGTTTTCCACAGCCAACGGGCATCCCCCTGTTGAGGGATATCCACACGGTGTGGAAACCCACACGAAGGAAGCTGCAAGCGGAAGGCGCTAGGCAATCAGGCCGCGGCGGAAGCCGACGGCGACTGCGTGGGCTCGCGAGCGAGCCTGGAGCTTCGCCAGCAGATGCCGCACGTGGCTCTTCACCGTCTCCTCCGACAGGAAGAGGCGATGGCCGATCTCACGGTTGACGAGACCTTCGGAGATCAGCTGAAGGACTTCGATCTCGCGAGCGGTCGGCTCCTGCTCGAGCTCCCGGAGCGGAGCGGCGAACGGAATGACCTCGGCATTGCCCTGTCCTCGCTTGGCCGCCACCTCGTCGAAACGCTTCGAGTGGCTTACGTATCGGGACAGGATCTCTTTGCGCTCTGCAGCGTCCACAGTTCACCGCCTATCGGCTCCGCCTGTCCCGCGCTTTAGGTCTTTCGCCCCCAAAACGAGGGTTACCGGTTTGCGGTACTCGCCCGGCTAGTCGGGAGGCGGGCCTTCGATCGGGCGCACGACGCCCGGATCGAACACCGGCGTGATCTCTCTCGGCTGGATCCGGCCTGCCTTGATGTCCTCCGCCCAGTGGCACGCGACCACGTGCCCATCCCCCAGCTTGCGCAGCTCGGGCACGTCCGTCTTGCACCGGGTCTCCTGCACGTACGGGCAGCGCGTATGGAAGCGGCACGCGGGGGGCGGGTTGGCCGGGCTGGGCAGGTCGCCGGCCAGCAGGATCGTCTCGCGCTGCATCTCGACCTCGGGATCGGGGATCGGCACCGCCGAGAGCAGAGAGATCGTGTACGGGTGCAGCGGGTTGTCGTAGAGCTCGTCGGCCGGCGAGATCTCGACGATCGAGCCGAGGTACATGACTGCGATCCGGTCGGAGATGTGCCGGACGACCGCGAGGTCGTGCGCGATGAAGAGATACGTGAGGTCGAACTCGTCCTGGAGGTTCTCGAGCAGGTTGATGATCTGCGCCTGGATCGAGACGTCGAGCGCCGAGACGGGCTCGTCGGCGACGACGAAGTCGGGATTCAGGGCCAGAGAGCGCGCAAGGCCGATGCGCTGACGCTGGCCGCCCGAGAACTCGTGCGGGTAGCGGCTCGCGGCGTCCGCGGGGAGGCCGACGATCCCGAGTAGCTCGCGCACGCGCGACGCGGCCTGGCGCCGGTTCGCGAGGCCGTGCGTGCGAAGAGGCTCGCCGACGATCCGGCCGATCGAGTGACGCGGGTTCAGCGACGCGTACGGATCCTGGAAGACCATCTGCATCCGTCGGCGCAGCGGGCGCAGATCGTCCTCGCCGAGGTTCGTGATGTCCTGCCCGTCGAAGACGATCGAGCCGCCGGTCGGCTTGTACAGCCGGAGGATCGCCCGGCCGACCGTCGACTTCCCGCAGCCCGACTCGCCGACGAGCCCGAGCGTCTCGCCGCGCGTGATGTCCAGCGACACGCCGTCGACCGCCTTCACGTCACCGACGTGGCGGTCGAGGACGATGCCGCTCTTGATCGGGAAGTAGACCTTGAGGTCGCGGAGCTCGAGCAGATTGCCGTCGACGCTCACGGCGCGACGACCTGCTTGCGCAAGTTCTGCCACTCGTCCTCGGGCACCGGGTTGAAGCACGCGACCTTGTGCCCGCGCTCGATCTCCTCGAGCGGCGGCACCTCCTGGCTCGACGCCTCGACCTCGAAGCGGCAGCGCGGCTGGAACGGGCACGCGGCCGGCGTACGGAGCATGTCTCGAGGAGCGCCTTCGATCGGGTGCAGACGGGTCTTGCGCGCGGCGTCGAGCCTCGGAATCGACTGCAGCAGACCGAGCGTGTACGGGTGGCGCGGCTTGGCGAACAGCTGCCGCGTGGTACCGGTCTCCATGAACATGCCCGCGTACATCACATTGACGCGCTCGCACATCCCGGCGACGACGCCCAGGTCGTGCGTGATCATGATCAGCGCCGCGTTCTCCTCGGCGACGAGCTCGCGCAGCAGGTTGAGGATCTGCGCCTGGATCGTCACGTCGAGCGCGGTCGTCGGCTCGTCGGCGATCAGGACTTTCGGCTTGCAGGCGAGGGCCATCGCGATCATCGCTCGCTGGCGCATGCCCCCCGAGAACTGGTGCGGGTAGTCGCGGAGCCGCTGGTGCGCGCTCGGGATGCCGACGCGGTCGATGAGCTCGGCGGCGCGATCCTCCGCCTCGCGCTTGCTCATGTCGAAGTGCGTCTCGATGGACTCGCGAAGCTGGCGCCCGATGGTGAGCACCGGGTTCAGGCTCGTCATCGGGTCCTGGAAGATCATCGCGATCTCCCGGCCCCGGATGTCCCGCATCTCCTTGTCGGAGAGCTGGATCAGGTCGCGATCGCCGAAGAGCGCGCGGCCGGTGGTCACGCGACCCGCCCTGGGCAGGATCCCCATCAGCGCCAGCGCGGTCACGCTCTTGCCGCAGCCGGACTCGCCGACGATCCCGAGCGTCTCGCCGGGGGCGATGTCGAACGTGATCCCGTTGACGGCGTGGACCGTCCCGCGCGAGGTCCAGAACTCCACACGGAGGTCCTCTACCGACAGGAGAGCGCCTCTCTCGGCCACTAAGCCCTCCCGCGGAATCTCGGATCGAGGGCCTCGCGCAGGCCGTCGCCGATCAGGTTGAAGCCGAGCACCGAGATCACGATCGCCGCACCGGGGATCAAGGCGAGGAACGGCGCGGTCTGGAGGTAGCGGGTCGTGTCCGTGAGCATCGTCCCCCACTCCGGAGTCGACGGATCCTGCGGCCCGAGCCCGAGGAAACCCAGGCCGGCCACGTCGATGATCGCCGTCGCCAGAGCGAGCGTCCCCTGCACGATCACCGGCGAGATCGAGTTCGGAATGACGTGCGAGGACAGGATCACCCGGCCGCGGATGCCGACGGACCGCGCCGCGAGGATGTAGTCCGCCTCCTTCGTCCCAAGGATCGAGCCGCGGAGGAGCCGGGCGAAGATGGGGATCTGAGTGACGCCCACCGCGACCATGATCTGGACGAGGCCCGGGCCGAGCGCGGCGACGATACCGATCGCCAGCAGCAGGCCCGGGATCGACAGCATGATGTCCATCAGCCGCATCAGCACGGAATCGACCCAGCCGCCGGCATAGCCCGCGACCGCGCCGATGAGCAGCCCGATCGAGAGGCCGACGGCGACCGAGACGACCCCGATCAGAAGCGAGTAGCGTGCGCCGTACACGACCCGCGAGAAGAGGTCGCGACCGAGCGGGTCGACTCCGAAGAGATGCTCGGCGGACGGCCCCGGGCAGCAACCCCCGTTGAGGAGGGACAGATCCTGGTGGAGCGGGTCGTAGGGGGCGATCAACGGCGCGAAGAGCGCGACGAAGACGAACGTCCCCACCATGACGAACCCGACGACGGCACCGCGGTTATGGCGCAGCCGCCGCCAGGCCTCCGACCAGAGGCCGCTCGGAGGAGCCTCGAGCCCGACTTCTCTGGCTTCGATCTCGGCAACACTCATGAGACGCGGATCCGCGGGTTGACCAGGGCATACGTGACGTCGACGGCCAGGTTGACGAGAACGAAGATGACCGAGACGAACAAGATCCCGCCCTGCAGGACGGCGTAGTTCCGGCTCCTGATCGCGTCGACGAGCCAGGTCCCCATGCCGGGCCAGGCGAAGACCGTTTCGGTGAGCACTGCCCCCGACAGGAGCAGCCCGGTCTGGAGCCCGATGATCGTGATGATCGGCAGCATCGCGTTCCGCAGCACATGGCGAGAGTCCACCTCACGCGGTGAAAGACCCTTGGCCCGCGCCACCCGGACGTAATCCTCGTTCTGCACGTCGAGAACGGCTGCACGGGTGATGCGCGCGATGATCGCGAGCGGGATCGAGCCGAGAGCGATCGCCGGCAGGATCAGATGCTTGACGAAATCCCAGAAGATCGAGAAGTCGCCCGTCCACAGCGAGTCGATCAAGTAGAAGTTCGTCGGGTGGTCGAAGTCGATGCGCGCATCGACCCGGCCGGTCGTCGGTAACCAGCCGAGCTGCACGGCGAAGACGTACTTGAGCAGGATCGCCAGGAAGAAGATGGGGATCGAGACGCCGAGCAGCGAGACGAACAGGCTCGCGCTGTCGATCGCCCGTCCGTAGTGCTTCGCGGCGAAGAAGCCCAGCGGTATGCCCAGCAGCGAGAAGAGCATCGCGGCGAAGGCGAGCTCGATCGTCGCGGGGAAGCGCTGCTTCAGCTCGTCGGTCACCGGGCGACGGGTGGTGACGCTCGTTCCCAGGTCGCCGCTCGCCGTCGTCTTCACGTAATCCCAGTACTGGACGTGAATCGGCTTGTTGAGCCCGTAGTCGCGCTCGATCTGGGCGATCGCCTCGGGCGTCGCGCGCTCGCCGAGAAGCGCCTCGGCCGGCCCGCCCGGAAGTGCTCGGATCCAGATGAAGACGAGGAAGGAGAGCCCGAGCAGGATCGGGACCAGGAGCAGGAGCCGGCGGACGATGAACTTGAACATCGGTCCGCCGGCCTCTGCTGGCTCACATCCCTACTTTTCGATCGAGACGATTGAGAACGGCTCGAGCGAAACCGGGCTCGGCACGTAGCCCTTCACGCTCGACTGGAACGCGAGCGCGGGCTTCGTGTTCACGTATGGGACGCCGGGGAGGAACCTCATGATCTCCTCGTTCGCCTCCTTGTAGAGCTCGGTTCGCTTCGCGGCATCCGTCTCACGCTCGGCCTTGTTGAGCGTGTTGAAGATCTCCTCGTTCTGGAACCCGAACTGGTCGGTCGGCTGCTGGAAGAACGTCCCGATGAAGTTGTCGGGATCGCCGTAGTCGCCGGTCCAGCCGATCAGGTTCAGAGCACCGGCCTTTCCTTCGTCGACGCGGCCGACGTAGTCGGGGCTCCACGGCGCGCTGTGCGGCACGACCTTGAAGCCGGACTTGTTCAGGCTCGCCGCGAAGGCCTCGAAGTTCCGCTTCGGGTCGGGCATGTACGGCCGTGACACGTCGGTCGGATACCAGAAGTCGACCTTGAGCGGCATCTGAACACCCGCCTTCTTCAGGAGCGACTTCGCCTTCGCCGGGTCGTACGGGTACTTCTGGACGTTGTCCGAGTAGCCAAAGAGCGACGGCGGCATGAACTGCGTCGCCACCTGGCCGCGGCCCGCGTAGAAGTTATTGACGACGGCCTCGCGGTCGAGACCGGCCGCAACTGCCTGACGCACCTCGATCTTGTCGAACGGCGGGACCTTTTGGTTGATCGTCACGTAGCCGACGTTGAAGGCCGGCCGGTCGAGGACCTGGAGGCTGTCGTCGCCCTCGATCGTCTTGATGTCCTGCGGCTCGACGAGGTCGTAGCCCTCGATCTCGCCGCTCTGCAGCGCCTGCAGGCGGGCGGCGTTGTCGGCGATCGGCCGGAAGATCAGCTGGTCGAGCTTCGCCTTGTCGCCCCAGTAGTCGTCGTTCCTCTCCATGACGAGCCGATCGCCACGGGTCCACGAGACTTGAACTTGAACGGGCCGGTGCCCGTCGGGTGCTGCGTTGCGTAGGAGCCGGTCGGCTTGAAGCCGGTCTCCTCGTCGACCGAGCCCTTGTCGGCGTCGTACTTCTTGAGCGCGGTCGGGGCTCGCCATCGTGAAGTTCGTCAGCGCGAGCGCGCCGAGGAACGACGCGGACGGCTTCGTCAGGTTGATGACGACCGTGTGGTCGTCCTTGGCCTCGCAGCTCTTGTAGAGGCTCGGCGTCTTCTTGTCCGAGAAACCGCCGAAGACCGTCTGCCAGTAGTAGGTCGCGCTCTGCTGCTGGAACGGACCCTTGAAGTTGTACCAACGGTCGAAGTTGAAGCAGACCGCGTCGGCGTTGAAGTCCGTGCCGTCGTGGAACTTCACGTTCTCCCGCAGGTCGAACGTCCACGAGGTGCCGGCCGCGTCGGCCTTCCAGCTCGTCGCGAGCGCTGGGACGACCTCGGTCGTGCCTTCCTTGAGCGTGACGAGACCCTCGAACATCTGGTCGATCGGGCGGAGCGACTCGCCGTCGGAAACGAGTGCGCCGTCGAGGGCGACCGGATCGGATGCGGTGCCGAAGACGAGCTCGCCTCCTTCACCGCTGCTGCTATCCGATTTGCTGCTTCCTCCGCAGCCCGCCGCGACAAACGCGAGCGCTAACGCAGCGAGTGGGAAGACGAACCAAAGCCTGCTCAACTTCATGCTGCCCTCCTGGGTGCTGGATGCGAAACGCCAGTATCGCCACGCCTGACCCAGGCGGCAAGCGGAACCGCGAAGATCGTCGCCGCTAGCCGCTGAAGATCGGCGTCTCCTCGAGCGCGAGCCGATCCTGCAGGTCCTGCTCCGATAGAGCTCGAGAACGACGCGGTAGCGCTTGCGCCTGTCGGGGATCGGGACGAAGATGTCCTGGCCCCCGTCTCCGAACATCTGTCCGGCGTGACGAGCATCGCGAGCGCCCGGTCCTGGGTCGGTCGACGGCCCCGAGCGTCCCGTCCTTCTCGACCGAGACGAGCGTCCATCTGATCGGCAGCTTCGCCCCGCGCAGGTCGTCGGTCTTGTAGCTGAAGCGGACCTCGGCGCCGAGGATGTTCGGCTCGCTCCGCATCTCCGCCCGGGACGCGCCCGACCGGAAGAGATGGTCGCGGAAGCGCACGTGCGGGAAGACGGGCACGCCGGTGAACTCCGCGCCCGACGCTCCGACGCATGGCTTGAGGCTGGGCCGGACCGTGAAGACGAGGGCGAGCGTCGCCGCGATGAGCGGGATGATCACGGCCAGCGCCTTGACGATCCGCATCGGCATGGGACCGGCGTCAGCGGCGGCGGCGACGGAAGACGGCCTGGACGGTCTTGGGCGCGGTCACACGCAGAGTGCACGTCTTCTTCTTGCCGGTGCAGAAGCCGCTCCAGAAGACGAAGTTGCCGCGCCGTCCCGGCTTCGCCTTGAGGGTCACGGTCGCGCCCTGCGAGTACAGCCCTTCGCAGTCGAAGAGCGTCGTCCGGCCACAGCGGATTCCACCGCCCGCCGAGACCATCCCGGGGCCCGAGACCGAGACGTTGACGCCCAGGCGAGGCGGCGCCGGCGGGGGAGGAGGACCTCCCGTCCCAGTGCCGTCGGAATTGTCGAGGATGATCGCGCACTCGCGGGCGACCCCCACGCACAGGCCGTTCCACTTCGTGATGTCGCCCCGGATCGTGACGAGCGTGCCGCTCGGGAACTCCGCCTGGCACGTCGGTGGGCAGTCGATGCCCGGCGGGTCGCTGGTCACGTGCGATCCGTCGGGAACCACGGTCAGCTGCGGCTCGTCGGGATCGGGATCGTCGTGCGCGAACGCGGCCAGCAGCTCGATGTCCCGGTCGAGGACGATCGAGCACTGTGCGCCGATGCCACAGGGCTCGCTCCACCTGCCGAAGAGGCCGCCGGAATCGGGAGTGGCAGTCAGCGTGAACGAGGTCCCGGCCGGGAAGTCGGCAGAGCATTGATCGCCGCCCTTCCCGCAGACGATCCCCGCGCGGGTCGCTCGTCACCGTGCCCGGGCCGCTGACCGTGAGCGCAACCTTTGTCGTTCTCCTGACGAAGGCCGCTCGGACGGATCTCGCTCCGTCGACGGACACGAAACACCTCGATGAAGTTCCCACGCAGCCGCCGCTCCAGTGGCCGAACGCAAAGAAGCTCTCGGGAGTCGCTCCGAGCGAGACGACGGCTCCGCGGCGATACCGGGCCGAGCAGCGTCGGCCGCAGTCGATTCGCCCGTCACGGCTCGCGACTCTGCCGTCGCCGTCCACGCTCACGCCGAGCCTCGGTTTGGCGACCGACGCGCCGGCGGCCGACGTCAAAGCGCCGAGCGCAAGAGCCGCAATGATGAGCCGCAGGAAGAGCGGTCGTCCCATCGGGACCTCCTCCTGAACCGCACTCAGTGTCGCGCGCAGCCGGGCGCGCGTCAACGCCGCGGCGCGATTACCGCCTAGGCGACCGCGACAGAGCTGAGCTCGCGCAGAGCCGACAGGCGCGCCAGCGCCTGGGCCTCGAGCTGCCGGACGCGCTCGCGCGTCAGGTCGAGCTCGTGCCCGATCGCCTCGAGCGTCCACGGCTCGCCCTCGAACCCGAACCGCAGCTCGAGGATGCGCCGCTCACGCTCGGGAAGAGCGTCGAGCGCCTTGCGCACGCCCTGGCGGCGAAGCGACTCCTCCGCCTCGTCGAACGGATCGGCAGCCTCGCGGTCCGCGAAGAGATCGCCGAGCTCGCCCTCGTCGTCCGCGCCGACCGTCTGGTTCAGCGAGACCGACGCGTGGGCGGCGCCGAGTGCTTCGTCGACGTGCTGCATCGGCAGTCCGGTCGCCTCGGCGAGCTCCTCCTTCGTCGCCTCGCGGCCGAGCTCGACCTCGAGCCGGCGCGCTGCACGCGAGAGCTTCTGCTGGCGCTCGACCACATGCACCGGCACGCGGATCGTCCGCGCATGATTCGCAACGGCGCGCTGCACCGACTGGCGGATCCACCAGGTGGCGTAGGTCGAGAACTTGAAGCCGCGGCGCCAGTCGAACTTCTCGACGGCGCGGTTCAGCCCCAGGGTTCCCTCCTGGATCAGGTCGAGGAACGGAACGCCGAGCCCTCGGTAGCCCTTCGCGATCGAAACGACGAGCCGAAGATTCGACTCGATCATCCGGCGCTTGGCGAGCATGTCGCCGCGCTCGATCGCCTTGGCGAGGGTGACCTCCTCGGAGGCCGTGAGCAGCTTGTGGCGGCCGACATCGGCGAGGAAGAGCTGGAGCGAGTCGGCGGACCCGACGATCGCATCGGGATCCGGCGCCTTCTGGGCGGGCTCGGCGGCCGGCTTGGCTTCCTCTTCGGCGCGCGCTCGCTGACCTCGAGGCCGATCGCCTCGAGCTCGCGCATCAGCTGCTCGACATCACCGTCGTCGAGGTCGTGCTCGACCGCGAAGGCCTCGATCTCGGTCGGCTCGACGTGACCACGCTCCTCGGCGGCTTCGACAAGTGACCGGGCGCCCTCAGTCTCGAGTAGCTCGGAAATCTGCTGGTGCGTCAACTGCGGTTCCTCTTCCTTTCGTCCCTGCGGGTTCATCTGCACTGTAAGACGGCGAGCGGTCATTCAGCTTTCTTACTGTAGGCGGCCTTTCCTCGTGATGCCAGGAGGAAGCGGCCCTCTATTGCGGCTTGCCTACGAAAACGAGTGTTCGTACCTGCTTATTCCGTTGCGGCGGGTTCTTTTGATCTCGCTCGAGCCGGAAACTCGAACTCGACCTTGCCCTCATCATTCAAGACGAGCCGCGCCCGAAAAGGTTTGCCAGCTCTGGAACGGAAGCCTGACAAAACTTCCTTCGTCTTGCCCTCCTCGAGCAGTTGCCGCGCGACCTCAGGCGTCAGCGTCCTTCCCGCGACGCGCTTCCAGATGACGAAGCCGCAGCCGGTCTCCTCTCGGGACTTCCAGCTCGTGCAGCCGTAGGCCTTCGAGTTCTCGCGGATGATCTCGCCGGTTTCGGCCCCGCCGCAGCGGGGCAGAGGCCCAGCTCCACGCGCTCCGGCCGAGCTTTTCCTTGTCCAGGGCGGCGATCGCCTCGACGGTGGAGCGAGCGAAGTCCTCGATCCCCTTGATGAAGTCGTCCTTCTGCCCGTCGCCGTGCTCGATGTCGCCGAGCGCTTCTCCCAGTCGCCCGTCAGCTCGGGCGAGGTGAGCTTGTTCTCCTCGAGCATCGTGATCAGCCTGCAGGCCCTTCGGGGTCGGCATCAGATCCTTGCCGCCGCGCTCGATGTACTCGCGGCGGATCAGCGTCTCGATCGTCTCCGCACGCGTGGCCGGAGTGCCCAGGCCGCGCTCCTTCATCGCCTCGCGAAGCTCCTCGTCGTCGACGAGCTTGCCCGCGGTCTCCATCGCGGACAGGAGCGTCGCCTCGGTGTAGCGCGGCGGCGGCCGCGTCTCCTTGGCCTCGCTCTCGGCGGACACGACCTTGATCTGCTGGCCCTTCTCGAGAGGCGGCAATTCCGTGCTCTCGGGGTCGTCTTCCTTCGATACACCCTCGGCGTCGGCCTCGAGCCCATACACGCCACGCCAGCCGGCTTCCAGCGTGACCTTGCCGCGGGTGCGGAAGCGCTCGTCCTCGACCAGGGTGACGACGGTCGTCCGCGCGTAACGCGCAGGCGGGTGGAAGACGGCCAGGAAGCGGCGAGCCACGAGGTCGAAGATGCGACGCTCGTCCGGGGAGAACTCGCTGACGTCGTGCTCGACATCTGTGGGGATGATCGCGTGGTGGTCGTCGACCTTGGCGTCGTTGACGACCCGGGCGAGGGGGAGCGAGTCGAGCTTCAGCACGAAATGCGCTCCCGCCGCGTACTCGGGGATGTCGACGAGTGTCGCCGCGGTCGGCTTGAGCTGCGGCACGAGGTCGCCGGAGAGCCAGCGGGAGCTCGTGCGCGGATACGTGATCGCCTTCTTGCCCTCGTACAGGGACTGGGCGGCCGAGAGCGTGCGGCGGGCGGAAAAACCAAAGCGGCGGTTCGCATCGCGCTGGAGCGAGGTCAGGTCGTACAGGAGCGGCGCCCGCTCCGATTGCTCCTTGCGCTCGACGTCCTCGACGGTGCCGGTCTTGCCGGAGACCTTCGCGACGATCTCCTCGGCGCGCTCCGCCTCCTTGAGCCACGTCTCCTGGCCAGTGGGCGTGTCCTTGTCGTCCGCCCGGATCGGATCGAACCAGAGCCCCTCATAGCGCGGGTCGAAGCTCGCGTGGACGAGCCAGTACGGCTCGGGGACGAAAGCCTGGATCTCGCGCTCGCGGGCAACGATGATCGCGAGCGTCGGAGTCTGGACACGGCCCAGCGAGACGACGCCGCCGACCCACGCACGGCCGCGGATGGTCGCGGCGCGGGTCGCGTTCATGCCGACGAGCCAATCGGCCTCGGAGCGTGCTCGGGCGGCCGACTCGAGCGGCTGCAGCTGGGTTCCGGGGCGAAGCTGCTCGAACCCGTCGCGGATCGCCGACTTCGTCATCGAGCTGATCCAGAGGCGCTCCACGGGCTTCGGCGCGTCCGCGCTCGTCGGCGGGGTGCCGAAGACGGACTCGTAGAGGTACGCGAAGATCAGCTCGCCCTCGCGGCCGGCGTCGCAAGCGTTGATCACGCGGTCGATGTCGTCGCGCTTGAGGAGCGTCTCGACGAGCTTTAGCTGCTTCTTCGACTTCGCGTCGCGGGGGACGAGCTTGAACCCGTCGGGCGGGACGATGGGAAGGTCGGCCATGCGCCACTTCTTCCACTTCTCGTCGTCTCGGGCTCGGCGAACTGCACGAGATGCCCGACCGCCCAGGCGATGACGTAGTCGTCCGACTCGAGAAAGGTCGGCTCGTCCTTCGTCGCTTTCTTCGCCTTCGGGCTCAGGTCGGCGAGCGTGCGCTTTTGGAAGACACCGTCCAGCGCGCCCGCGATGTCGCGGCCGACTGACGGCTTCTCGGCGATGATGAGCGTCTTCATTTCGTCCCTGACCTTAGCGTTGCGTGTCAACTTCACCTCTCTACCGCCTGGCCGGATACCTCACAGGCCCGCCTGTGAAGCTGCTTTTCCGGCTGCAGGCGTCCGGAACGGAGCATCTTCCACGCGAGGGTGGCTACGTCCTCTCTCCGAACCATCTTTCGAATCTCGACTCGTGGCCGCTCCGATTGCCACTCTTCCCGCGTAGGCAGATTCAATCATGGCGAAGGTGGAGCTCTTTCATTCGCCTCTGTGGCCGGTCCTGGAGGTTCGGAGGAGCGTTTCCGGTACGCCGCGGCGAGGGCGATACGGTGGCGATCGAGACCGCGGTGCAGTTGGCGAAGGATGGTGAGGTGGTGGCAATCTTTCCGGAAGGAACGCGAAGAAGGAAGGGGCTCGTGAAGAAGCACCAGGCGCGGGGCGCACGCCGGCGCGGCCCGGGTTGCGCTGGAGGCGGACGTGCCGCTGATTCCGGCTGCGATCGCGGGGACGGACCGGATCACGCGGCTCGGGCCGCTGCGGGTCGCGTACGGTGCTCCGATCGAGCTCGATGACCTTCGGGACCAGGATCTGCGCGATGCGGCGCAGATCGAGTTCAGCCGCTCATGGCCGCGATCGGGGAGCTGGAGAGGTCCTTGTGAAGCCGCTGCTCGTCGTCGATGGAGACTCGCTCGCGCACCGCGCCTACCACGCGCTGCCGAAGACGATCAAGCGGGCGGGAGGCAAGCAGTCCGGCGCGATCGTCGGCTTCACGAACTTCATCGTCCGGCTCTGGGAGGCGGAGCGGCCGAGCGGAGCGTGGTCGTCGGGTGGGACACGCTCGAGGTGCCGACCTACAGGCACGAGGCGTACGAGCCGTACCAAAGCGGGCGCGTCTTCGACCCTGCCCTGCTGGAGCAGCTTCCGATGCTTCCCGAGCTCGTGCGGGCGCTCGGGTTCACGGCGGGGAAAGCGTCGGGCTACGAGGCGGACGACTTCCTGGCGGCCGCGGTCGCGGCGGCGAAGAAGAAGCGCTGGCCTGCGCTCGTCGTCACGTCCGACCGGGATTCGTCCAGCTCGCGGCGAAGACCGTGACCATCCTCACGCCCACCGCAGGCGTGAGCGAGCTCGCGCGAATCGGGCCGGACGAGGTGCGCGAGCGCTACGGCGTCGAGCCGAAGCAGGTGCCGGACTTCATCGCGCTCCGTGGCGATCCGTCGGACGAGCTGCAGGGCGCCCCCGGGGTCGGGCCGAAGGGTGCGGCGCAGGTCATCGCGCAGTACGGCACGCTCGAAAAAGCCTTGAAAGCAGGGAGATTCGCCCCGATCGCGGAGGAGCTCCGGCTCTATCGCCGAATTGCCACGTTAGACGCCTCCGCTCCTCTCTCCCCTCGAAGATCAGTCCCCTCTATGGGCGGAGGCGTCCGCTCTCCTCTCCGACTGGGGCATGAATCAGATGGCCGAGCGGCTGGCCGCCCGCGCGGAGTAGCGATCGAGGTCTTCACGCATCCCGACATGGTCCGGCTGCACCCGACCGGACACCATCCGGACACGCCCAGGCGCCTCGAGGTGCTTCTGGAGGCGATTCCGAACTGGAGCGAGGCCGCGAAGGCCACGGTCGAGCAGATCGAGCTCTGTCACGCGCGCGACTACATAGAGCAGGTGCAGGCCCTGAGCGCGCCGACGTGGCTGGACGGGGACACGATCGCGTCCGAAACGTCTTTCGAGGCGGCGCTCCTCGCCGCGGGTTCCGCGATCGCCGCGGTCGAGCACGGCGGCTTCGCGCTCGGCCGGCCGCCCGGGCACCATGCTCGTCCGGCCGCGGCGATGGGCTTCTGCATCTTCGACAACGTCGCGATCGCGGCCCGTCACGCGCAGGCCGAGCTCGGGATCGAGCGCGTGGCGATCGTCGATTGGGACGTCCATCACGGGAACGGCACCGAGGAGATCTTCCCGGTGCGACGACTCGGTCTTCTTCGTCTCGATGCACGAGTGGCCGTTCTATCCAGATCGGCGGACCGCCAGGACCAGGCCGACACGACGCTCAACGTCCCGCTCGGGGCGGCGACGAGGACTACGAGCACATCGACCACGTCGTCGAGCCCGCCGTTCGCGCGTTCGAGCCGGATCTCGTGCTCGTCTCCGCCGGGTTCGACGCGCACACCGAGGACCCGCTCGCGGGGATGAACGTCACCGAGGACGGGTTCCGCGAGCTGGCACGCCGCAGCGCTGCCCTCGCGCCGCGCTGCGCAGCTGTCCTGGAGGGCGGCTACAACCTGAGCACGCTTCCCGCCTGGTCGCCGCCGCCTTGGACGGCTTCTCCTAATGCGCGCGTGGGCCTGACGAAGGCGGGGTAGTTCTCGCGCATGGAGATCGAGGGGAAGGTCGCGCTCGTCACAGGCGCCGGCTCCGGTGGGACGGGCCGCGCCATCGCGGGCGCCCTGGCTCGATACGGGGCTGCGGTAGTCGTCAACGACGTCGACGACGAAGGCGGCGGAAGGACGGTCCGTCTGATCGAAAGTGTGGGCGGCCGAGCCGCGTTCGTCCGCGCGGACATGACGCTCGAAGACGAGATCGGGGCGGCGATCAGCTTTGCCGAGAGCACGTTCGGCGGCTGGACATCCTCGTCAACAACGCGGGCGGCACGCCCGGACCACATTTCCCCGACGCACCTACCGAGCACTGGAGCCGCACGCTCGACCTCAACCTCCGCGGGCCGATGCTCGCGATCCAACATGCCCTCCCCGCAATGCGCCGCCGCGGCGGTGGCGCCGTCGTCAACATTTCGTCGGTCGCGGGCATCGGCTGGCAGCCGCACAGCTCGCCGGAGTACTCGGCCGCCAAGGCCGGGCTCGCTCGACTGACCGCGACCCTCGCCCCACTCGCCGAGCGCGACAGCGTCCGCGTGAACTGCATCGTCCCCAACTGGATCGGCACCGATGAGGTGCTCGCGGAGATCGAGGCGATGACGCCGGAGGAGCGCGTTGAGGAAGGAGTGCCTGACGCCCTGACCAGTCCGGAGGAGATCGCCGACCTGGTCGCTCGCCTGATCGAGGACGAGAGCCTCGCGGGGCGCGTATTCGTCTGGTGGACAGGGAGCGAGCCGACGGCCGTCCCGCTGGATGATCTGCCCGGAAATTGATCCCGGCCGCTTTGTCGCGTACCCTGGGGGAAGACCCGCGACGAAAGGAGGAATTCTCGACGATGACTGAGTTTTCCGTTGCCCGAGCCTCCGGCCGCGCCCGCTAGGGAGCGCGTTCTCCTGAGGCTCGCCCGTTGCGCCCCGAGAGGGGCGTCCTTCG